>NZ_JAUETB010000001.1:0-1756685 GCF_032484495.1 Bradyrhizobium sp. SZCCHNS3052
AACCACAACGCGCCAATTCGTCCTCGAAACAGATGGCGTTCACGACGAAACTACTGCCGACTTTTTCAACGGAATCGACCAGAAGCGGACAGTCGATCACGTCTCCATCCACTCTATCGACTTCGGGAGCGTCTCAGATTCAGCAAACTCTTGAGCGGCAATTAGGCCCTTTTCAAAGGGTATCACATATTCGCGCGGAAACTCCGTGTGATGAGCGAGCCCGACGTAGCAAGTCATAACCGGATGCGTGCTGGACTGATCGCCGCGACTTACATAGTACGGCGGATTGTGGTGACCGAACTGAAAAGCGAGGACGGTCTCGTCGCCACCCACGACCAACGCAAGATCATTACCGTTTGGGGCCTGGAGGGAGATTATGTTCAACTTGTCCAGCGTTCGCGCTTCGTCGCGAGCCATGCGGATTACTCTTTCAAATTCTGCAAGCGTTGAGACCCGCACGGCCTCCTCGGCATCGTGAACGACAATCGAAAGATCCACGATCTAGCTCCCCTGGTGGCCGCCTTCGGCTGGACAATATCCGTTGCTCCGCAGTCCGTCATTGCGTCCGCTGTGGGGCCGAGAGCGGACATCCTTGGCGCGACCTGCAGGGTTCGGGACAGGCCCACGACCGACCTTGCGCTCAAATTTTGCTCTTCGCCATATGGGGCACGATCTGTCGGCGCAATAGGAATCGGTCCGGTCAGGTTGGCTGGCCGGCCACTTTCGCGAGGTATCCGTCCCTCTGCATTTGGGTGAGGCCGGGTGACTGGCCTGACGCCCAAAGGGCGGCCAGCGCCTCGGCAGAAGCGAGATGCTCCATCTCCAGCAGAGCGGCCGTCTCAAGCAACATCGCGATCCTCTTTCCCGGCTGAACAGCGTCCTCGCTATTTCGGCATGTCCACCAATAGTCGCTCGGCTTGTCCATAAACTCACCAATTCGCTTCCGCCAGTGCCCATCACCTGGGAAGATGCTCGGGTCGCGGTCCAATTTGCCAAGCCGTATACTCAGGTTGATCGTGATCAATAGGCGGGGCTTGTCGCTCATTTGGCTGCTCTGGAACTCGACAAGGAGCTTCGCGTCGCCGCGATCGGCCGAGAAGCGCAGCCCGTTCTTTCGGAATCCGCGCTTCTTGAGAAGTTCGGCTACGGACGCCGCTGATCTTCTTCCAATCTTCGAGTGCCATCAGTCGACCTAAGCGCTGCAGGATGGCGCAGCTTCAGTGTTGCTGCGCGTGAGTTTCAGTCACGCCTTAGCAGCCACGACAGATGCCGCGAATTTTTGCGTCAATCTTCTTCTGCTCGTCGACCCACTCAGCAGGCCAATGTCCGCCTGCCCAAGGCAACTGCTTCCCGCCTGCAAAGTTGATGGGTAATGTAAAGGCGAAGCTATCGTCGCTCAACTCTGCGGGCGGCTCCGGAAATGGCTCCGCTCGCTCAATCATACTGAGGGCCGCCGTATCGAGTAACGCGGAGCCGGTGCTTTCCACCAGTTCTCTGGAAATCAGTTTTCCCTGCCGATCGATGACAAACTTGACCTTGGCCGTGCCACTTTGACCGGCCGCCCCGGGCGGAAACGTTCTCTTGCTAACTAACAGTATGACAATCTTCTTTTTCCACGCTTCGAGCGCGCTTGCCTGAGCGCCGACACTTTCCGTTTGCGCATATGAGAAAGACGCCGAAGCCAATAGAAGTACGAACAGGCCGGCCAGCAAGGGGATTCTCGCGTTCATAAGCTGATGTCATCACACGCAAAGATAATTCATCACCAAGAATGCGATACGGCGCAGTCGCGTAAAGCGCCCGTCCGCTATGGACGGGTGGGCGCTTCGGGTCAGAAGCACACCTACGTGGGGGTGACGGTATCGCGGTTCGTTCGTCAGCCCCCGGGACCGTCTTTCATGATGTAGCCCATCAGGCCGTCCACGTTGTGCTCCAGATCCCGGATGATGTTCTTGACGACGTCTCCGATCGAGATCACGCCCACGGCCTAGGCCGCGTCCAATGCGGGCAGATGGCGAAAGCTGCGCTGAGCCATCATCGCCATGCAACCGCCCAGCGGATGGTCCGGCTTGACCGTCACCGGGTCGCGCGTCATTTACCTGGCTCACCGGCATCTGCTTCGCATCGAACCCGGGCAGCAGCACCTTGATGGCGCAGTCACCCTGGGTGACGATGCCGACCAGCACGCCGTCGTCGATGACCAGCACCGACCGGCCCCGATTGTCGCGCATCTGGCGCAAGGCTTCGACGACCATGTCGCCGGAACGAACATGGATCAGGGCGCCGCTCTTCTGGGCCAGAGCGCTTCTGACTGTGCTCATCGATCTCCCTCTCGTGGGCTCTGTCCGGCCCTGCCTTGATCAGGATAGTCGAAATATCTCACCTCGTCAGCACCGCGCCGATGCCGTCGGCCTGCCCACGAACCGAACTCGGTCAAGGGTCAAAAGCAGAGATCGGTGGACGTTTCTCGAAACGCCGGCCTCGGGCCGATCGCAGAAGTCCAGCGAGCCTGGAACGGCACCTTAGCCCGCCGGCGCGGGTTCTTCCCGAGTCGGGCACCCAATGGCGCATGGACGCGCCGCAGCGCGAGCGCTGCATGCATCGACCGCCCAGGAAATGAGCCGCTGCCTTCGCGAAGCCCGCGGCCCGGCGACCGCCCCGTTGTCAGCTGCCCTTTCAAGTCATTGAATGAGTTCGGACTTCGTCCGGCCTGCGGCGATGCCGGGGATTGTACACAATGGCATAGCGCTTGCTTCGTCTGTTGCGAGGCATTCTCGTGGAGAGGCAAGCGGCTGGTATGGCGAACTCATCTGCATCGGCAACCGCTACGATCACGGCCGAGCCGGAGCCGATCACGCTCGATCTCTTCAAGACCGCGCTGGTCATCATCGACATGCAGCGCGACTTCATGGAGCCGGGTGGATTCGGCGAGACGCTGGGCAACGACGTCTCGCAGCTCGCCCGTGCGGTTGTCCCGATTGCCAACGTGCTGGCGGCGGCACGCATGAGCGGCATGCTGGTGATCCATACGCGCGAGGGGCACGCGCCGGATCTCTCCGACGCGCCGCCGGCCAAGGTCGAGCGCGGCGCGCCGTCACTTCGCATCGGCGATCCCGGTCCGATGGGGCGCATCCTCATCCGCGGCGAGGCCGGCCACGACATCATTCCCGCGCTCTATCCTGTCGACGGCGAGGTCGTGATCGACAAGCCGGGGAAGGGCGCCTTCTACGCCACCGAACTCGGTGACGTGCTGAAGCATCACGGCGTCGAAAACCTGCTGGTGTGCGGCGTCACCACCGAGGTCTGCGTCAACACCACCGTGCGCGAGGCCAATGACCGGGGCTATCGCTGCGTCGTCATCTCCGACGGCTGCGCGTCCTACTTCCCGGAATTCCACGAGATGGGCCTGAAGATGATCAAGGCGCAGGGCGGCATCTTCGGCTGGGTCGCGGAGTCGACCGCGGTGCTGAAGGCCATGAGCTGAGAGAGAGCTGAGAGACGAGTCGAGACGAATGAGTTCGATCATGTAGTCGCTGACGGCAAACAGGGGAGCAAGGCGATGAGCGGAAGTGGGACGGCAAGCTTGACAAGTGCGGATTTCAAGCCGGTGCTGTGGACGCCCGGCGACTGGAACGCGTTCTTCGGTTTCGGCACCAACATCCTCGTCAACATGCTCGTCCTCACCGGGCTGTTGCGCTTCGTGCTGAAGATGCCGGACAGCCTGGTGTTCGGCCGCATCCTGCCGGCGCTCGGCCTCATGATGTGCCTGTCGACCCTGTATTACGCCTTCCTCGCCTATCGCCTGGCGCAGAAGACCGGACGCAGCGACGTCTGCGCGCTGCCCTCGGGCGTCAGCGTCCCGCATATGTTCATCGTCACCTTCGTGATCATGCTGCCGATCACGCTCAAGACCGGCGATCCGCTGAAGGGCTGGTCGGCCGGCCTCGTCTGGGTGTTCTTCCAGAGCTTCATCCTGATGATCGGCGGCTTCGTCGCGCCGTACATCCGCAAGATCACGCCGCGGGCGGCGCTGCTCGGCACGCTCGCCGGCGTCTCGGTCACCTTCATCTCGATGCGGCCGGCGCTGGAAATGTACATGACGCCCCAGATCGGGCTGGTCTGCTTCGCGATCATCCTCGTGAGCTGGTTCGGCGGCGTCAAATATCCAAAGGGACTGCCGGCGGGCCTCGTGGCCATCGCGGTCGGCATGATCATCGCGTGGGGCTCCAATCTGTTCGGCCTCGGGCTCGGCGGCCTCAGCGTCAAGGGCGTCGGCGACGCCTTTGCGAACTTCGGCTTCTCGGTGCCGCTGCCGGCCTTCGGCACGGTGTTCTCCGGCTTCGAATATCTCGGGATCATCCTGGTGACTGCGATTCCGTTCGGCATCTACGACCTCGTCGAGGCGATGGATAACGTCGAGAGCGCGGAAGCCGCGGGCGACGAATATCCGACCACGCGGGTGCTGACCGCCGACGGCATCGTCAGCCTGATCGGCTGCATGATGGGCAATCCTTTCATCAACGCGGTCTATATCGGCCATCCCGGCTGGAAGGCGATGGGCGGCCGCATCGGCTACTCCGCGGCGACCGGGCTGATGGTGATCGTGCTGTCCTGGCTCGGCATCATCTCGGTGCTGCTGGCACTGGTGCCGGTGGTCGCGATTTCGCCGATCCTGCTCTACATCGGCATGCTGATCGGTGCGCAGGCGTTCCAGACCACGCCGGTCAAGCATGCGCCCGCGATCGTGCTCGCCTTCACGCCGCATCTCGCCGCCTGGGCCAAGCTGCAGATCGACACCATGCTGGCCTCGACGGTGGCCGCGGCGCAGAGCGTCGGCGGCCTCGCGGCCGACAAGGTCGATGCGGTCAAGACCGCTGCGATCGCGGCGCTGCCGCAGCAGGGCGTGCTGTATCACGGGCTCGAAGTGATGGGCGGCGGCTCGATCCTCGCCGGCCTCGTGCTCGGCGCGATCGGCGTTTTCGTGATCGAGCGCGACTTCACCAAGGCCGCGGCGTTCGCGCTCGCGGGTGCTGTCATGACCTATTTCGGCTTCATGCATGGCGAGGCGGTCGGCATCGGAGGCGGCTTCGGCGTGACGCCGGCGGTGGCGCTGGCCTATGTCGTGGTCGCGGGCGGGCTGTTCGCACTGGGGCGGCTCGGCATGTCCGAGAGCTACCTGGCGCATGCCGACATGCATGCGGCGCCGGCAGAATAGGTATCTTTTCAACGAGAACGACAACCGGCGGCATGGCCGCCGGTTATGATTTTCACGCGCCCGGCTGATCGAGATAATAGCGCAGCAGCGCCTGGCCCGGCTCGGACAGCCATTCGGCCGCCCCGGTGACATAGCCTTCAATCAATCCCGTCGTGCCGATCAGATAGGTGATCGGCATCGCCGGCGTCGCGAAGATCGAGGCATCGGCATTGGCCGGATTGGTCGCTTGCGCATGCGGATCGGCGTAGGAGGCGCGGGGCATCGCGATCGCCTCGGCATAGCGGCGGATGCTCTTGATGTCGCGCCGGTCGGTGCAGATGGTCCAGACGTCGAGCGTCGGAATCCGCATCCGCTCGAGCCCGGCCAAAGTCGGCAGGTCGACCTTGCACGCCGCGCACCAGCTCGCCCAGAGATTGACCAGCGTGACATGGCCGGGCTTGGGCGCGAGCGTCACGTCCTTGCCGCCCATGTCCTGCAGCTTCAACGGCGGCGGCGCCTGGCGCGGCCGCTCGACGATGAACTGGGTGCGGCCGCTGCGGAACACCGGCGGGCTCGGGTCCTGTGCGCCGGCGCAGGCAGGCCTGCTTGTCAGCAGCAGCAGGCTGGCCGCCGCCAGCAGCAGATCGCGCCGTGCGGGCGCGCTCAAAGCCTCAGCCATGGACGTAGGCCCAGCCTTTGCGCTGCAGCTCGACGACGCGGCCGATGCCGAACGGCACCAGCCTGGCGCCGTCGATCAGCTGGATCGTGAGGCTCTCCTTGCTCTCCGCGATCGACTTCGACGAGGCGCACATGCTGAAGCCGATATGCGGATACATCTGCCGCAGCGCCGCGAGCGGCTCCTTGAGCGGTGATTTGTCGGCGCGAAATACGTCGATGCCGGTGCCGTTGGCGACGACCTCGATCGCGGGGGTCTGTCCGAGACTGGCGAAATGCCGCGTCAGATTGCCGGAATAGCTGATGGCGTGACCCATCACATGGGGGTCGTTGCGGTCGATCAGCACGACAATGCCGGCGCGATGCTGGGCGACGGCCGGGACGGCAGGGGCTGGGGCGCCGAGGGCCGTCGCGCCAGCGAGAAAGCCGCGGCGCGACACGTCAGGGATCGGTTCGCTCATCATGGCTTCCTTCAAAGCACGCGATGCGCCGGCGCTGGATGGCCAGCGCCGGCGATGCTCGGATCAGCCGCGCGGCGCGATCGGCGCCTTGCCGTTGCGGCCCCACAGTACGAACAGCGACAGTGCCAGCAGCAGGATGTTCAAGGGCGTGACTGCCGCTTCGCCGCGGGAGATGTGGAAGGCGAACGCGAACACCTGTAGCGTGGCACAGCCGATCGCGGCCAGCACGGTCAGGCGCGGCATGATGCGGGTCAGCGACGGCAGCAGGATGCCGAGCCCGCCAGCCAGATCGATCAGGCCGATGGTGCGGACGAAGGCCACCGAATATTCGCCGGTCCACGGCATCATCTGGGCGAGTTCCTCGATCGGGGTGAAGACCTTGGTGACGCCGGCGAAGCAGAACAGGGCGAAGAGCAGGGTCTGGGCGACCCACAGGCCGATGCGCAGCGCCAGCGGCGGCTGGAGTGGGCTGAGATCGGTGGTCGATGCGGTGCTGGACATGGTCGGAGCTCCAAATGAAAAGGTGCCCGACATTGATAATTTCTTCTGGTTTGATCATTATGCTTTTCGTTAAGCCATCATTTTCTATGGGTTGATGATAAGTGGATACGCTGGTCAGTATTCGGGTGTTCTGCCAGGTCGCGGAGCTCAAGAGCTTCGCGGCCGCCGCCGATCGCCTGGGGCTTTCGGCGGCGATGGCCTCCAAGCATGTCATGCAGCTGGAGCAGCGGCTCTCGACCCGGCTGCTCAACCGCACCAGCCGGCGGGTCGGCCTGACCGAGGCCGGCCAAGTCTATTTCGACCAGGTGCGGCCGATGCTGGAGTCTCTCGACGAGGTCGAGGCCGTCGTCAGCAAGGCGACCGTGATCCCGCGCGGCACCCTGAAGGTCAGCGCGCCAGTATGGTTCGCCAATCCGCTGTTTGCCGGCACGCTCGCGGCGTACCGCGCACGCTATCCGGACGTGGTGATCGATCTCGATCTCAGCGGACGCCTGGTCAATCTCGTCGACGAGGGGTTTGATCTGGCGCTGCGCGTCTCGGCCACGCCCGGCGATGGGCTGATCGCGCGGCCGCTGTCGCCGGTGCTGATGCAGCTCGTCGCCGCGCCGAGCTATCTCGCCGCCGCCGGGCGGCCGAAGGCGGTGGCCGATCTCAATGGCCATGCAATGCTGAAATACGCGTTGTACCCGCTGCGGGCCATGATCCTGCCGACCGTGGACGGCGAGGTGACGGTCAACTTCAACGAGGTGCTGATCAGCGCCAACGAGACGCTCCTGCATCACGCCGCTGTCGCCGGCATGGGCATGGCGGTGCTGCCGCGCTGGCTGATGGCCGACGACCTCGCCAGCGGCCGGCTCGAGACGGTGCTGCCGGAGATGCTGACGATCAAAGCGCCGCTGATGGCGGTCTATCCGAGCCGAAAATATCTCTCCGCCAAGGTCCGCACCTTCATCGACTTCATCGCCGCCGATCCCCTGATGAAGCAGGCCTCGGACGGACCTCTGGCCGCGATCGATCCGACTGCGGCGGGGATGAGAAAGGGACGGAAGGCAGGGTCTTGAGCATATTGGGTCGCCGGAGGTCTCTATGCCGTCATGGCCGGCCATGACGCGTAACCCATGGCACGGCTCGTTCGTAAGCGGCGTTCTGCAAGCTCGAACGACTGCCTGATAGCTCGCGAGACCTTGCCCGCTCACGGCCGCACCGCCGGCGCCTCCACCGGCATCCCTTGCGCCCGGGACATCAGATACAGCTCCAGCGCGATCATGTCGGGGGCGTCGAAATCGTAAGCCTGGGCGCGCACCCCGGTCATGCAGCCGCGCAGGCGGCGCTGCAGCGAGCCCATGCCTTGCCATTCCAGCCGGTAGATCGGATAGCCCGTCGGCTGTCCCTGCGTGATCGCGGAGCCGGCGAGATGCTTGCGCCAATTGTCATCGTGACAATTGGTGCAGGCGAGATTGAGCTGGCCCTGCCGCTGGAAAAATAGCTCGCGACCGCGCGCGATGAAGGGCTGGAGCCGCGGATCGTCGCCAGCGGTGATCGGCATCCCGCGCGATTGCTTCGCGATCAGCGCCGTCAGTGCCAGCAGCTCGCGGCTCTCTGCTGCGAACGGCGCCGCCTCCTGATGCTGTTTGCGGCAGAGATTGACGCGCTGGCCGAGATCGACCGGCGCACCGCTGGTGGCATTGAAGGCGGGATAGCGCGCGGCGACGCCCTTCATGCTGACATCGACCGGGCCATGACAATCGCCGCACGCCTTGTTGGCCGTGCCTGCCTTCGTCGTCCACAGCGCCTCACCGTCGAGCACCGACAGCATCGCCGGATTGGCGGTGTCGTCGTCCTGCATCGCCCTGGTGTCCGACGACATGAAGTCATAGCCGGAGCGGCGCTCGGACTCAGCGATCTCGCCGGCAAGCACGGGCAAGGTCAGGACGATTGCCGTGACGACAGTGAGAAACGCAGACCGCATCATTCGATCGTGATCGCGGCGGCGGTGGTGGCGACGAACCCGTTGTCGCCGATCCATTCGAACTCGAAGCGGCCGCTCTCGGTAGCCGTGGTGAAGAACGACAGGAACGGATTGGCCGCGATGGCCGGATAGAGATCGGCGCGAAAGATCTCGGTGCCGTTGAAGCGGCAGGTGAAGCTGGTGATGATGTCGCGCGGGATGGCTTCGCCTGCGGCCGTATGGCGATAGCCCGGCTCCATGACGTGGCTCATCAGCGTCTTGATCTCGATGACGGCGCCGCGCTTGGCCTTGGCGGGAACGTTGACGAGGGCGGCAGGCATCACGGCATCTCCTCGGTGCAGGCGGCCAAGGTCACGATGACGTCGACGCTCGCCGACCAGAACGAGCCGTCGGAGAGCCTTGCGATCGCCACGACCTTCTGGGTGTCGGCGAGCCGGATGCGCGTCGTGACCTGGGCGCGGCCGGCGCTCGCCATCAGGTGAAAGCTGGCGACGTTGGGCTGCGGGTTCTTCTCGTTGAAGACGTGGATGCTCTTGACGAAATCGTCAGGCGTCATCGGGTGATCGACGCTGACGGTCATCGGCACGGTGTTGCCGTTCTCGACCAGCGGCGGGATGTCTAATCGGATCTTGCCGGCGTTCACCTTTGCCTCGCCGACGAGGTTGCGGATCGCCGACGCCAGCATCGCCGGGGTCGCCTGCGCAGGCCGGACCGTGATCAGCGGCAGCGCGCCCGCGGCGGTCAGCGTTCCCGCCAGTTGCAGCAGGTGGCGGCGGGACATGTGGGACGGTTCGAACATGCCGGTCATATGGGCTCACTCGCGCAAGGTCGCGAGATAGGCGACGATGTCTTCGATCTGCTCTGCCGACAGGATCGGCTTGTCGCGCCAGGCGGAACCGACGCGCGTCAGCCCGTCAATGCGATAATAGGACGGCATGATCGTTTCCGGATTGAGCCTGGAGGCATCGACCAGCCGCAAGCGGAGCTGCGGGATCGTTGAACGGCTGCCGGCCCCGGCAAGGCTGGGTGCGAGATCGCCCTGGAAGCGCGCTTCCGGAAACGGGCCGGAGTGACAGAGGATGCAGGTCGAGCTGCGCGCGAGGACGAGTGCGCGGCCGCGGGTGGCGTCGCCAGGCCGTCCGGTGAGGGACGAGGCGATGCCGTCGCCGGTGATCGTAGCGGGCGCGAGTGTCTGCGCCGCGACAGCGGCGGGCAGGGCGGCCACGAGCGCGGCGATGACAAGGCTAGCCGAAGGCATCGTGGGTCAGCGCCTTGAACCAGGCCGTCGCGGCGGCGGCCTCACGCGCGCGCGTCTCGCGCGATGCGTCGACCGGGCTGGCCCGTCCGCCCTCGATCTCGGCGAAGATGTCTCCCTTGGGCTGGTAGACGCCGGCGAGCGAGAACGCGTCGTCCGGCGCGACGATGCTGTAACAGATGCCGGTCAGCGGCGGCGGCTCCGACCGCCGTCCCGTCAGATCGCGCACGATCACGGCCGCACACGCCTTGCCCTGCGCCTGGGCGGCGCCGGCCGATTTCGGGATGCCGCCGCCAAGACAGGCGTCGCCGATGACATGGACGTCGGGGACGAGCTTCGAGGCGAAGGTCGCGGCATCGATCGGGCACCAGCCGGTGCGGTCGGCTGCGCCGGCGAGGGCGGCAATGCGGCCGGCCTTCTGCGGCGGGATGATGTTGGTCACATCGGGATTGTAATTGCCGAACTCGGTGACAACGGTACGCGTGGCGATCTCGACGCCGGTGACGCGGCCGCCCTGCGACAGCGGAATGCGTTCGATCACGCCGGGGTAGAGCTGCTGCCACGCCTGCTCGAACAGCTTCTGCTGCGAGAAGCTGTCCTTGGCATCGAGGATCAGCACCTTCGACCTCGGCTTGTGCGCCTTGAGATAATGCGCGATCAGGCTGGCGCGTTCGTAAGGCGCGGGCGGACAGCGCGACGGATTGGCCGGGACGGCGATCGCGACGGTGCCGCCATCCGGCATCGCCTCGATCTGCGTCCGCAGCAGCAGCGTCTGCTCGCCGGCCTTGTAGGCGTGCGGCATGACCGCGGAGGCGGCCTCGTCGTAGCCTTGCAGGGCTGTGAAATCGAGGTCGATGCCGGGCGCCAGCACGAGGCGGTCATAGGCCAGCGCGCTGCCGTCGGCGAACGTGACCTTGTGGGCGGGCGCATCGACCGCCGTGGCCGCCCGCAGCACAGTGCTCACGCCTTCGGCTGCGATCTTGTCATAGCCGAACTGCTGGGCACTGATATCGCGCAGGCTAGCGATGACCTCGTTGCTGAGCGGACACGCCGTGAAGGTCGTGTTGGCCTCGACCAGGGTGACGTCGAGCTTGCCATCGGCTTGGCGCAGCGCGCGGGCGCAACTGGCGCCGCCGAAGCCGCCGCCGATCACGACGACGCGCGCCATCGCTTGTGCGCGCAGCACGGCAGGGGCGGCGATCATGGCAACTGACGCCGCGATCAGGCCGCCGACCTCTCTGCGCGTGCGCTGCCGGGACATCGTCATCATCCTGCAATAGCACGGCGCCAGCCATTGTTCCCAACGGCCGCCGCCACGCGGGTCATGCGAAGGTGATGTTCTGGTCGCGCAGTGGCAACGAGCGGATGCGTTTCCCAGTGGCGGCAAAATACGCATTCAGCACGGCGGGCGCGGCGACGCCGATGGTCGGCTCGCCGACGCCGCCCCAGAAGCCGCCGCTCGGGATCATGATCGCTTCCACCTTCGGCATCTCGGCGATGCGCATCGAGTTGTAGCTGTCGAAGTTGGTCTCGACGATCCGTCCGTCCTTCACGGTGCAGCCGCCGTAGAACAGCGCCGAGAGGCCGTAGACGAACGAGCCGGCGATCTGCCGCTCCACCTGCGCCGGGTTGACGACGTAGCCGGGATCGGTCGAGGCGACGATGCGGTGGATCTTGATCTTGCTGCCGTCGATCACCGAGATCTCGGCAGCACCCGCGACGTAGCTGCCATAGCCGTGCAGTTGAGCGAGGCCACGGGACACGCCGTCCGGCGCCGGCGTGCCCCAGCCGATCTTCTCCGCGACAGCGTTGAGCACCGCGAGATGCTTGGGATGATCGGCCATCAGCTTGCGGCGGAAGTCCAGCGGATCCTGGCCGGCCGCATCGGCGAGCTCGTCCATGAAGCATTCGAGATAGATCGCGTTCTGGTTCACGTTGACGCCGCGCCAGAAGCCCGGATTGATGTGCGGGTTGCGCATCGCGTGTTCGATCAGCAAATTCGGCACGGAGTAGCCGATCGTGGCTTCGCCCGATGGTGCGAGCCCCTGGAAGGTCGCGGGGTCCTTGCCGTTGACCAGCGCGTCGGGCCGCAGGCTGAACAGGATCGACTGGCCGGAGATGCGCATGTGCAGCGCCGTCAGATTGTTGTCGGCGTCGAAGCCGCCGGTCAGCTTGCACTGCGTGATCGGGTGATAGCGGCCGTGGGTCATGTCCTCCTCGCGCGACCACAACAGCTTGATCGGCGTGCCCGGCATTTCCTTGGCGATCTTCACCGCCTGGCGGACATAGTCGGTCTGGCCGCGCCGGCCAAAGCCGCCGCCGAGGATCAGCTTGTGCACCTCGCATTTGTCGGCGGTCAGCCCTGAGGCTTCCAGCACCGCGGCGAACGCCGCCTCGCCGTTCTGCGTGCCGCACCACACCTCGCATCGCTCGGGCGTGTAGAGCGCCGTGGCGTTCATCGGCTCCATCGTGGCGTGGTTCTGATAGGGATAGTTGTAGACGGCCTCGACCTTCCTGACGGCGCTCGCGAGCGCCGCCTTGGCGTCGCCGTTCTCGTTGCCGACAAAGGCGGGGCCGGACTCCAATCCTTCCGCGAGCCATTTGGCGATCGAGGCCGAGGAGACCTTGGCGTTCTCGCCTTCGTCCCACACGATCGGCAGCGCATCGAGCGCGGTCTTCGCGTGCCACCAGGTGTCGGCGACCACGGCCACGGCGGTGCCATCGATCGCCACCACCTTCTTGACGCCCTTCATGCCGGCGATCTTGGCCTCGTCATAGCTCTTCAGCTTGCCGCCGGTGACCGGACAGTCCTTGATCGCGGCGTTGAGCATGTTCGGCAGCTTCATGTCGGCGCCGTAGATCATCGCGCCGGTGACCTTGTCGGCAGTGTCGAGCCGTCTCACGCCCTTGCCGATCAGGGTCCAGTCCTTCGGATCCTTCAGCTTGACGTCGGCAGGCGGCGTCAGCTTCGCGGCGGCTTCCGCCACCTTGCCGTAGGTCGTCGTGCGGCCCGACGCCTTGTGGGTGATGACGCTGTTGGCGGCGGTGCATTCGGCCGCCGGAACCTTCCATTCGTCGGCGGCCGCCTGGATCAGCATCATGCGCGCGGCGGCACCGCCCTTGCGGACGTAGTCCTGCGACGAGCGGATGCCGCGGCTGCCGCCGGTGGAGAAATCGCCCCACACGCGCTTGCGGGCGACGTTCTGGCCGGGCGTCGGATATTCGGTCGTGACCTTGCTCCAGTCGCAGGCAAGCTCCTCCGCGACGAGCTGGGCGAGCCCGGTCAGCGAGCCCTGGCCCATTTCCGAGCGGGCGATGCGGATCACCACGGTGTCGTCGGGCCGGACGACGACCCATGCATTGACCTCGGGTGAGCCATCGGCTGCGCGCACCACCTGCGGGCCGCCGAAGGGGATATCGAGGCCGAGGGCGAGGCCGCCGCCGAGCGCGGCGGTGCCGATGACGAAGGCGCGGCGGTCGAGGCGCGGCGTCACATGCTGGTTCATGCCGTCCTCCTCAGGCGTTGGCCGCGGCGTGGATCGCCTCGCGCACCTGCGCGAAGGTTCCACAGCGGCAGATGTTGGTGATGGCGTCGTTGATGTCCTGATCGCTCGGCTTCGGATTGTCCTTGAGCAGTGCCGCGACGGCCATGATCATGCCGCTCTGGCAGTAGCCACATTGCGGAACGTCGTTCTCCACCCAGGCCTGCTGCACCTTGTGCAGCCCATTGTCGCTCGCGAGCCCCTCGATGGTGGTGATCTGCTTGCCCTGGGCCTCGGAGACGGTGACGCCACAGGCGCGCACGGCCGCGCCGTCGAGATGCACGGTGCAGGCGCCGCATTGTGCAATGCCGCAGCCATATTTGGTGCCGGTCAGTCCGGCGTTCTCGCGGATCGCCCACAGCAGCGGCGTGTCGGGCTCGACGTCCAGAGTATAGGATTGTCCGTTGATCGTGAGGTTTGCCATCGCAGATCCCTTTCGTTCAACTCGCCAGTTGAACAGAGGGCGGCAATGTGGCGCGAACGTTTGCATCCTTCAAATCAAGAATATGCGTTTGCCGCGCGGGAAGATTTGTGATGAGCCGGGGTTGTAGTTGCTTCGGCTCATGGGCCGCGCGGCGGAGCTACGGCCAGCCGCAGAAAGCTCATCACGCTGCCCAGCGCGGCGAAACCTGCGCCGAGGGCCAAGGCAAGGGTGGCTCCGTCGTGCCCCGCAAGGCTGAAGCACAAGGCGGCCAGCGCCGCGCCGGTGGTCTGACCGGTCAACCGGGCCGTGGCGACGATGCCGCTGGCGCCGCCGCTGCGATGGGGCGGGGCGCTTGACATGATAGCCTTCATGTTCGGCGCCTGGAAGAAGCCGAACCCGATGCCGCAGATCAGCATGCGCCAGACGATGTTGGCGACGCTCGGGTTCTCGGGCAGCATGGCGAGCAGGGCCATGCCGGATCCGAGCATCACCAGGCCGATGCCGCCGAGCAGGCCGGCGGGAAAACGGTCCGACAGCCGCCCGGCGATCGGGGCCATGATCGTGACCGCGAGCGGCCAGGGTGTCATGAAGAACCCGGTCTCGACCTGCGAACGCTGGAGAATGTCCTCGAAATAGAACGGCAGCGACACGAAGCCGAGGCCCTGCACCGAGAAGGAGCAAACCGCGGTCGCCGCCGACAGCGCGAAAACCCCGCGGCGGAACAGATCGATCGGCAGCATCGGCGCCGGGTGGTCGGCCTGGCGGCGGGTCAGGATGACGCCGAGCACGAGCGCGCCGACAAGCTCTGCCAACACCATGGCCGGCGTCGCGCCATGCGCTGCGCTGCCGATGCCGGTGATGAACAGGCCGAGGCAGAGCGCAGCGAGCCCGGCGCCGAGAAAGTCGAAGCCATGCTCGGCGCGCGGCGTTCGCGGCAGCATCTTCATGCCGATCGCGATGGCGATCAGGCCGAAGGGGAGGTTGATCGCAAACAGCCAAGGCCAGGAGCCGAGCGAGAGAATGGCGGACGCAACGGTCGGGCCGAAGGTGAAGGAGATGCCGACCACGAGCGCGTTGTGGCCGAGGCCGCGTCCGAGCATCTTTCCGGGATAGACGAAGCGCACCAGCGCGGTGTTGACGCTCATGATGCCGCTGGCGCCGAGGCCCTGCAATGCGCGGGCGACGACCAGGGTCGGTAGCGACCACGCCAGCGCGCAGCCGACCGAGGCCAGCGTGAACAGCAGGAGGCCGCCGAGATAGATGCGCTGATGGCCGACGATCTCGCCGAGCGCGCCGAGCGGCAGCAAGGTCGCCACCAGCGCGATCTGGTAGATGTTGACCACCCAGACCACCTCGGCCGGGGAGACGTGGAGATCGGCCGAGATCGACGGCAGCGCGATGTTGGCGATGGCGACGTCGAGCGAGGCCATCGACAGCGCGGTGAAGATCGCCGCGATCGCCCAGGGACGCTGGCCCGGCGGCAGGCCGTCGGCGGTGCCGTCGCCGGCGAGCCTCGAAGCGTGGTGGCGGTTGGACATGGAGACCTTTGGAGACCTTCGGTTCGCGGGGCGCGTCCGGATCAGCATGTACACGGGAGCAGGCGAGCGCCCCAGCCGTCGCGGGCGCATGGCGGTATGCGCCCGGTCGCAAGGAACGGGTTGAAGCCGGCTACACGCCCGGCCTTGCCAGCCGCTCGATCGTCTGGTTGTGCCGCGTCAGGAGCTCGCAGGCGTGGCCGATCTGGCGGGCGCGCAGGGCCTGCAGGATCAGCCGGTGATCCTGGTTGGTGCGCGGACGCCAGCCGGCATTGCGGGCCATCGCCAGCACGAGGCGCGAATTCGCGAGGCGTAGTCCGTCGAGGCTCGCCAGCAGCCGCGGCATCGCGCAGGGCGCGACCAGCGCGCGGTGGAAGGCGCGGTTCGCTGTCTCGAACTCCTGGATGGTCTCGGCATTGTCGGCCTCGATCAGCGCCAGCTCGATCGCGGCGAGATGCGCCGGCGTGTAGCGCGGCGCGGCATTGCGCAGCGCGATCACCTCGAGCGCTGTGCGCATCTCGACGATCTCCCTGGTCGACTTCGCATCGAGCGGTGCCACGCGCACGCCGCGTCGCGGCGCCGCGACCACCAGATAGAGCGCCTCGAGCTGCCGAAATGCCTCGCGCACCGGCACGTGGCTGGAGTTGAACTCGCGCGCGACGTGGTCCTGCCGCAACGGCGCGTCGGGCGGCAGCGCACCGCTGACGATGCGATCGGTGATCGCTTCGGCGATCCGCTGAGCGGTGGTGAGATTCTCGTCCGGCATAGTCATAGATTATCTATCGAAAAAACCGATGCAGCGGAAGCTCTCGTCCGATACGGTGCTCGAATACAGAGAAATCATAGATAATGTCTATGATAATCTATAATTTGGCGTGGAGCGAGCATGGCGGATCAAAGCGGCGCGGGCCCTGATCGAATGGCGGTTGGCAATGCCATCCGTCATGACTGGACCAGAGACGAGGCCGAGGCGCTCTATCGCCTGCCACTTCCGGACCTGATGTTCCTGGCGCAGTCGGCGCATCGCCGGCAGTTCGATCCCACCCGCGTCGAGACAGCGAGCCTGCTCAGCATCAAGACCGGCGGCTGCCCGGAGGATTGTGGCTACTGCTCGCAGAGCGCGCATTACGACACTGGGCTCAAGGCGACCAAGCTGATGGACCGCGACGAGGTGGTCGCCACCGCGCGGCGCGCGAAGGCCGCCGGGGCCGAGCGCTTCTGCATGGCCGCCGCCTGGCGCAGTCCGAAGGACCGCGACCTCGATCAGGTCTGCGACATGGTCAGCGCGGTGAAGGATCTGGGCATGGAGACCTGCGTCACGCTGGGCATGCTGACCCCGCCGCAGGCACAGCGGCTGAGGGAGGCCGGGCTCGACTTCTACAACCACAATGTCGACACCTCGCCCGAATTCTACGACCGCATCATCACCACGCGCACGCTGCAGGACCGCATCGACACGCTCGCGCATGTGCGGCAGGCCGGCATCAAGGTGTGCTGCGGCGGCATCATCGGCATGGGCGAGGAGGTCGATGATCGGCTCGGCATGCTGGTGCTGCTGGCCAATCTCGCTGAGCATCCCGACAGCGTGCCGATCAACATGTGGAACGAGGTCAAGGGCGTGCCGGTCAACGCTACGGCCGCGCGGCCCGATCCGATTGCGCTCGTGCGATTGATCGCGGTGTCCAGGATCATGATGCCGGCCAGCGTGGTGCGGCTGTCCGCGGGCCGGCAATATATGAGCGACGAGCTGCAGACCCTGTGCCTGCTCGCCGGCGCCAATTCCATCTTCATCGGCGACGTGCTGCTGACCACGGCCAATCCGCAACGCGACCGCGATGCCGATCTGCTCGCGCGGCTCGGCATGACATCGTCGCTGTCGGCGCGCCCGGGCGCGCCGATCGCCGCCGGCGACGGCGCGGAGGCTTCGTCCCCGGCCTGATTCAACCCTCAGCGCGATCTCGGCGCGACGGCGCCCACGGAACTGCCTTGTCGTGCCGGTCCACGTCCGCGGCTGACCGAAAGAGAGCGGAGCCATGCCCATGCGGCCCGACAGATTGGCGATCTATTCCGACGGTCTGCAGAGACTCGCGGCCGATGACCGGTTGCGGCGCCTCAGTCCACGGGCCGGTCTCGATTTCTCCTCCAACGACTATCTCGGTCTCGCACAGGCCCCGCGGATGAAGCGCGCGGTCGCCGCGGCCATGGAGGCCGGCACGCCGGTCGGCGCCGGCGGCTCGCGCCTGCTGCGGGGCAATTGCGAGGAGCACGAGCGGCTCGAGGCGGAGGCGGCACGCTTCTTCGGTGCCGAGAGTGCGCTGTTCTTCGGCTCCGGCTACATGGCGAACTTCGCCGTGCTGACCACGCTTCCGCAGCGCGACGACCTGCTGGTGCTCGATGCGCTGGTTCATGCCAGCACCCATGAAGGCGCGCGCGCCGGCCGTGCCGAGACGTGCCAGTTCATCCACAACAACGCCCAGTCGGCTGAGGACGCGATCCTGATCTGGCGCAGGGGCGGCGGGGTGGGCCGGCCCTGGATCGTCGTCGAAAGCCTCTACAGCATGGATGGCGATCTCGCGCCGCTGGCGGATTTGATCGCGATCGCCGAGCGCCACGATGCCTTTCTGCTGATCGACGAGGCCCATGCGACCGGGGTCCACGGCGCGCAGGGCCGCGGTCTGGCCGCAGCCTACGAGGGACGCGAGAGCGTCGTGACCGTTCACACCTGCGGCAAAGCGTTGGGCGCAGCCGGTGCGCTGGTCACCGCAAGCCGCGTGCTGCGCGACACGCTGATCAATCGCTGCCGGCCTTTCGTCTTCAGCACGGCGCCGTCGCCGCTGATGGCGGTGGCGGTGATGGAGGCGCTTGCGATCCTGCGGGAAGAGCCGGAGCGGCAGCGGAGGCTGGCGCAGCTCGTTGCCTTCGCCCATGGCGCGATCGCCGCGCGCTTCGGTGAAAGCTGGTCGCCGTCGCAGATCATTCCCTGCGTCGTCGGCGACAATGCGCGCGCGATGAACCTGGCTGCCGCGCTGCAGGCGCGGGGCTTCGACGTCCGCGGCATCCGCCCGCCGACGGTGCCGCCGGGCACGGCGCGGCTCAGGCTGTCGCTGACCTTGAACATCGACGAGGCGGCCATCGCGGCGCTGCTCGACGCGCTCGCCGACGAGATCGGAAGGCTGCGCCCATGACGCTGCGCATCGTGGTCACCGGGACCGACACCGGGATCGGCAAGACGGTGTTCGCCGCCGGCCTCACGGCGCTGCTCGGGGCCTGCTATTGGAAGCCGGTTCAGGCCGGCCTTGCCGAGGAGACGGACTCCTGCTGCGTCCAGCGGCTCGCCGAGCTCGGCGACGACCGCGTGCTGCCCGAAGCCTATCGGCTGGCCGAGCCGGCCTCGCCGCATCGCGCGGCACGCCTCGCAGGCATCAGCATCGATCCGCTCCGCCTCCGTCCTCCGCGGGCCGCCGGCCGGCCTGTCGTGATCGAGGGAGCCGGCGGCGTCATGGTGCCGCTCGATTCCGGAACGCTCTATCTCGATGTCTTCGCGCGATGGCAGCTGCCGGTCGTGCTCTGCGCGCGCACCAGTCTCGGCACGATCAATCACTCGCTGCTGTCGCTGGCGGCGCTGCGCAGTCGCGGCATCGACGTGTTCGGCATCGCCTTCATCGGCGACGGCCACGACGACAACGAAGATACGATCTGCCGGCTCGGCGAGGTGAGGCGCCTTGGCCGGTTGCCCTGGGTCACGCCGCTGACGGCGCGATCGCTGCAGCACGTGTTCGCCACCCAATTCCAGCGCACGGATTTCGAACCATGATGCGCAAGGCAACCTCGCCGATCTGGCATCCCTTCACGCAGCATGCGCTCCAGCCCGAGATGACGGCGGTCGCGCGCGGCGAGGGCGCCTATCTCTTCACCGCCGACGGCAGGCGGATCATCGACGCGATCGCGTCGTGGTGGGTGGTCACGCACGGCCATTGCCATCCGCATATCGTGCGCGCGATCCAGGACCAGGCCGAGCGGCTGGATCAGGTCATCTTCGCCGGTCATAGCCACGAGCCGGCCGAGCAGGTGGCCGCCGGGCTGCTCGCGCTGGTGCCGCCGAGCCTCACGCACGTGTTCTTCTCTGACAGCGGCGCCACCAGCGTGGAGGTCGCGCTGAAGATGGCGCTCGGCTACTTCAAGAACATCGGCGAGCCGCGCTCGCGCATCGTGGTGATGCAGCATTCCTATCACGGCGACACCATCGGCGCGATGTCGGTCGGCGCGCGCGGCGTGTTCAATGCGGCCTATGAGCCGCTGCTGTTCGACGTCGCCGTCGTCCCGTTTCCAGTGCAGGGCCGGGAACAGGCGACTCTGGATGCGCTCGCAACAATTTGCGAGAAGGACCGGCCGGCCGCCTTCATCGTCGAGCCCCTGGTGCTCGGCGCCGGCGGCATGCTGATGTATCCGGCCGAGGTGCTGCGCGAGATGCACAGGATCTGCAAGGCGTTCGGCGTGCTGTTCATCGCCGACGAGGTGATGACCGGCTGGGGCCGCACCGGCACGTTGTTCGCCTGCGAGCAGGCGGACATCGCCCCCGATATCGCCTGCTACGCCAAAGGACTGACTGGAGGCGCGATGCCGCTTGCGGTCACGCTGTGCAGTCCCGCTATCTACGAGGCGCACTATTCGACCGACCGCGCCTGCACGTTCTTTCACTCCAGTTCCTACACCGCCAATCCCATCGCCTGCGCGGCAGCGAGCGCCAATCTCGAGCTGTGGCGGCAGCCGCAGACGCGGGCCCGGGTCGCCGCCGTCGCGGCCGCGCAGGAGCGCTGCCTCGACCGCCTGCGTTACGACGAGCGATTTTCCGACCTGCGGCGCTGCGGTACCATCACCGCGCTCGATCTCCATGCCGACGAGCCGGGCTACCTCGCCGAGGTCGGCCCGAAGCTGCAGGCCTTCTTCCGCGACAGCGACGTCCTGCTGCGTCCGCTTGGCCACACCATCTACGTCATGCCGCCTTACTGCGTCACCGCCGGGGATGTCGAGACGGTCTATGCCGCCATCGACGAGGCCGTCGATCACGTGCTCTGAGGGGCTGTTCTGCGGCCCGCGATTTGCGCTCCGCGATCCCGCGCACTAGCATCGTGCCAACGTCGTTGCGGAGGAAACAGTCATGAGCGCGCCGGTCAGCGGAGATGGCACCAAGGATCCGAAGGAGGCCAGCGCGGCCGTGAGCGCAGCGCAGCAGGCCGTGCTGGAGGCGCTGCCGTTCGGCGACACCGCCGATTTCGATGATGCCGCCCGCGGCTTTCTCGGCACGATCGATCAGGCCAAGGTGACGACGGCGCAGGGGCGCACCGTCTGGAGCCTCGCGCCTTACCACTTCCTTGACGCGGAGCAGGCGCCGCCGACCGTCAATCCCAGCCTGTGGCGGCAGGCGAAGCTCAACATGCATCACGGCCTGTTCGAGGTCGTGCCCGGCGTCTACCAGGTGCGTGGGCTCGACATCGCCAACATGACGCTGATCGAGGGGGACACCGGCGTGATCGTGGTCGACACGCTGACCTCGATCGAGGGCGCGCAGGCCGCATTGGAGCTGTACTACCAGCACCGCGGCGTCAGGCCGGTCACGGCGGTGATGTTCACGCATACCCACACCGATCATTGGGGCGGCGCGCGCGGCGTGGTCGACGACGACGCGATGGCCAGCGGCCGCGTGCCGCTGATCGCGCCGAACCTGTTCATCGAGCATGCGGTCTCCGAGAACATCATCGCCGGCCCTGCGATGCTGCGCCGGGCGCAATATCAGTTCGGGCCGCTGCTCGCGAAGGGGCCGAAGGGCCATGTCGATTGTGGGCTCGGCAAGACCATGGCGGCGGGAGCCGTTGCGCTGCTGCGGCCGACCGACCTGATCATGGCGACCGGGGACACCCGGGTCATCGACGGTCTCACCTTCGAATTCCAGATGGCGCCGAACAGCGAGGCGCCGGCGGAGATGCATTTCTTCGTGCCGCGCTATCGCCTGTTGAACCTCGCCGAGAACTGCACGCACAACTTCCACAACCTGCTGCCGTTTCGCGGCGCCGACGTGCGCGATGCGCTGGCGTGGTCGAAATATCTCGGCGAGGCGCTGCAACTGTGGGGCGGCAAGGCGGAGGTGATGTGCGGCCAGCATCATTGGCCGATATGGGGCGCGAGCCGTGTCGACGGCATGATCCGCGAACAGCGCGATCTCTACAAATTTGCCCACGACCAGACCGTGCGGCTGATGAATCATGGCCTGACCGCAAGTGAGATCGCCGAGCAGATCAGGCTGCCCCGGAGCCTCGAAGGGGCATGGCATGCGCGCGGCTATTACGGCCACATCCGCCACAACGTAAAGGCGATCTACCAGAAATATCTCGGCTGGTATGATGCCAATCCGGTCAATCTCGATCCGCTGCCGCCGGTCGAGGCCGGCCGGAAATACGTCTCCTATATGGGCGGGACAGAGGCGCTGCTGGCGCGGGCGCGCGCGGACTTTGCCAACGGCGAATTCCGCTTCGTCGCGCAGGTCGTGGGTCATCTCGTCTTCGCCGAGCCGGACAATGCCGAGGCGCGCGCGCTGCTGGCCGACACGCTGGAGCAGCTCGGCTATGCCGCCGAGAGTGCGACCTGGCGCAATGCCTATCTGTTCGGCGCGCAGGAGCTGCGCCAGGGTATGCCGGAGGTTCCGGCTCGGCCCGGCCTGCCGCGCGAGACGCTGGCGGCGCTGCGCACCGAGCAGCTATGGGACGTGCTCGGGGTCAGGCTGAACGGGCCCAAGGCGGAGGGCAAGCATATCGTGCTGAACTGGACGTTCACCGACACCGGCGAGCGCTTCGTGCTCACCTTGCAGAATTGTGCGCTGACCTATGCGGTCGGCGTGCAGGCGTCGACCGCCGATGCGGGGTTCACGCTGGCGCGTTCGACGCTCGATGCGGTCATTGCCAAGGCCACGAGCTTTCCGGAAGCGGTCGCCGCCGGGAAGATCAGCTTCGCGGGCAATCCGATGCGGCTGGCCGAGCTGATGTCGCTGATGGACGAGTTCCCGCGTATGTTCGAGATCGTCGAGCCGAAGCGGGCTGCCGTCACCTGAGATGAGGCGGAGGCCGGGCTCGCCGAACTTGCCCGGCCTCCTCATGCTATTCGGCGCTGCTGACCAGCCGGATGCGCGGCGCAGCGATGTCGATCAGGCTGCGATAGGCCGCGAGATAGTCGAGCGCCATCCGGCGCGCGGTGAAGCGTCGCTCGAACTGCGCGCGCACGCGGGCGCGGCTCAGCTCGGGCAGGCGACTGACGGCCGCTACCGCGCTGAGCTCGTCCTCGACGATGAAGCCGGTCACACCGTCGTCGATCACTTCGGGAACCGAGCCGCGGTTGTAGGCGATCACGGGCGTGCCGCAGGCCATCGATTCGATCATCACCAGGCCGAACGGCTCCGGCCAATCGATCGGCAACAGCAGGCCGAGCGCGCCGGACAGGAACTCCGGCTTCTCGTGATCGCTGATCTCGCCGATGAACTCGACGAGCGGATTGCCGTGGATCAAGGGACGGATCGTCTGCTCATAATAGTCTTGGTCGGCGCGATCGATCTTGGCCGCGATCTTCAGCGGAATCCCGCAGCGCATGGCGATCTTGATGGCACGGTCGACACCCTTTTCCGGGGCGATGCGTCCGAGGACGGCGAGATAGCTCGGCGTCACCGGCTTGGGAATCAGGAGCGTTGCGGGCAGTCCATGCAGCACGGTGCGCACCCAGTTCGCATTCGGCACCGGCCGGCGCTGCGAGTCCGAGATCGAGACGACGGGAACATCCTTGAAGACCGAGAACACCGGCTGGTGCTCCGGAAGATCGAGCCTGCCGTGCAAGGTGGTCAGGAACGGTGTGGGTTGCCGGTGGAACAGGGAGAACGGGTAGTAGTCGAGGTGGAAGTGCAGAATGTCGAACTGTTCGTCGTCGCATTGCTGCCGCACGTTTTCGAGCATCACCATGTGCAGCGCGTTCGGATCCCTCACCGAGCCGTCGAGGCGCAGTGCTTTCGGCCATGTCGGAGAGAGCTTCGCCGAGGTCTGCGAATCGCCGCTGGCGAACAGGGTGACGTCGTGTCCGAGGGCAACGAGCTCTTCGGTCAACCAATGGACGACCCGCTCAGTGCCGCCGTAGAGCTTCGGAGGCACGGCCTCCGTCAATGGAGCTATTTGCGCAATGCGCATCTCATCGTCTCCTGTTCGTGACCGATCATGGATGAATCCCCAATGGCACCGGCACTGCCACAGCGGGAACGTTGTCGCATGTGCGAAGTTCCATTCACGCGATCACTCTTTCTTCGACACAACGTGTTCCGTGCCGTCTCATTGATGCCATCCCCGCTCTCCAACGCTGCTGCCGCGGCATCGTCGGAGGGCAGGTTTGCGCCGCGAAGGCGCACGGAACCCGAGAAACCGTTCGTCGTTCATCTGGCCGCATCAGGTGTCGCCACGACCTCGCTCATCAACGGGAAGACCATGGATCAGCTTTCTGGCTACGCGCACCGACCCTTTCCCTTCGTGATGCGCTATCTGCGCAAGCGCCCCACCGCCCACCTCGTGATTCTGATGGCCGTCATCGGTGCGGTTGCCTGTTCGGTAGGCACGCAATATGGCGTGAAATCGCTCGTCGACAGCCTCTCGGCAGGGCCTGCGGGCGGCGGCAACGTCTGGGCCGCGTTCGTGCTGCTGATGGCGCTGATCGCGACCGACAACATTCTTTGGCGTGTCGCCAGCTGGATCGCGAGCTTCACCTTCGTCCGTGTCACCGGAGATCTCCGGCGCGACATCTTCCGTCATCTCACCGGGCATTCGCCGAGCTATTTCGGCGACCGTCTGCCCGGCATGCTGTCGAGCCGCATCACGGCGACGTCGAACGCCGTGTTCACCGTGGAGAACATGTTCGTCTGGAACGTCTTGCCGCCATGCCTCGCCACGGTCGCGGCGATCTGCCTGATCGGAACCGTGAGCGGCCCGATGGCCATCGGCCTGCTGCTGATCGCGGCGATGATGGTGGCGGCGATGTTCCGTCTGGCGGCCGCCGGCAAGCCGCTGCATGACGATTTCGCCGACAAGGCGGCCATGGTCGACGGCGAGATGGTCGACGTGATCTCGAACATGCCGCTGGTGCGCGCGTTCTGCGGCCTGCGCCACGAGCACGACCGGTTCGACGCGACGGTCGACAGGGAGTTGGAGGCACGCGGGCGCAGTCTCCGCTACCTCGAGAAGCTGCGCATTCTGCACGCGACGGTGACGATCGTGCTGACGATCGCGCTCATGGCGTGGGCGATCTCGCTGTGGCAGCGGGGCGGGGCGACGACCGGCGACGTCGTGCTGGTCTGCACGCTCGGCCTCTGCATTCTCAACGCGACGCGGGATCTGGCGGTGGCGCTGGTCGATGTCACCCAGCACGTGGCGCGCATGAGCGAGGCGATCGCGACCCTGCTGCAGCCGCACGAGCTGCGCGATGACCCGCAGGCCGAGCCGCTGGTCAAGAGCGGTGCGGCCATCGCCTTCGACAACATCACCTTCCACTATCCTGGCGGTCACAAGCTGTTCGAGAATTTCACGCTGCGCCTGCAGCCGGGCCAGCGCGTGGGCCTGGTTGGACAGTCCGGCGGCGGCAAGTCGAGCCTGTTCACGCTGCTGCAACGGTTCTATGATCCGCAAGCCGGGCATATCACGATCGACGGCCAGGACATCGCCAAGGTCACCCAGCAGAGCCTGCGCGAGGCGATCTCGGTGGTTCCGCAGGACATCTCGCTGTTTCATCGCTCCATTCTGGAGAACATTCGCTACGGACGTCCGAGTGCGACCGACGACGAGGTGTTGCGGGCGGCGATCGCGGCGCGCTGCGACTTCGTCGAGACGCTGCCGGAGGGATTGCAGACAATGGTCGGGGATCGCGGCGTCAAGCTTTCGGGCGGGCAGCGCCAGCGCATCGCGATCGCGCGCGCCTTCCTCAAGGATGCGCCGATCCTTCTGCTCGACGAGGCCACCGCCGCGCTCGACAGCGAGTCCGAGGAGGCCATACGTGAGGCGTTGAGTCGTCTGATGCGCGGCCGCACCGTCATTGCGATCGCGCATCGCCTTGCGACCTTGCGGAATTTTGACCGCGTGGTGGTGCTGAAATCGGGCAGGATCATCGAGGACGGAGCGCCTGACCGGCTGATGCAGGACGAGGGCCCGTATCGTGAGCTCGTCACCCAGGAGATGAACCGGCTCGCCAAGTTCGCCGCCTGATCGTAGCGTCGGGTCGCGTCGAGAACGTGCACTCTCGGTTGTCTGGGCACTTCAACATCGCATGAGGCCAACATGTCCGCCGAAGTCGCAAGCACACTGTCGTTGATCACCCAGACGGACGAGCCTGTCGAGCAGCCGTTCTATATTCCCATGACGGGGCCGGCGTCCCGGCCGCGGCGCTCGCTCAAGCACGACGATACGTTCATCGTCCTCGACGGCCATGGCGACATCGGCGCCTCGGCCGGCGGACCGGACGGTCTCTTCAACGCCGATACGCGCTATCTCGCGCGGCTCGAATTGACGCTGGACGACGTTCAGCCCCTGCTGCTCGGCTCGAGCCTGCGCGACGACAACTCCGCGCTGACCGTCGATCTCACCAATCCCGACATCTACAGCCAGGGCCGCCTGGTGCTGCCGAAGGATATGCTGCACATCGTGCGCACGATCTTTCTCTGGCATGGCACGGCCTATCAGCGCATCGGGCTGCAGAACCATGGCGATCGCCATGCCAGCTTCGATCTCAAGCTGACATTCGACAATGATTTTGCCGACCTTTTCGAGGTGCGAGGCACCGTGCGGCCGCGGCGCGGCATCGGCTCGAGCCGGCTGGTGGACCCGTCCGAGGTGGTCCTGCACTATCGCGGCCTGGACAATGTCCTGCGCACCACCGACGTGAGCTTCGATCCGCGTCCGACGCATCTCACCGTCAATGTCGCAACCTATCATTTCGACCTTGCCCCGCAGGAATCGGCCTCGCTGTTCGTGGCCGTGATGTGCAACGCCAAGGCCGGCGAGCGGCCCCGGCCCTTTTTCCGCAGCCTGCTCGCCCATCGCCGAGAGATGCGCCGATGCACCGTTGGCGCCGCCAGCATCGAGACCTCCAACGACATCCTCAACGAGGTGCTGTGCCAGGCAGCGGCCGATCTGAACATCCTGATGACGGATACGCCGGAGGGGCGTTATCCCTATGCCGGCATTCCCTGGTATTCGACCACATTCGGTCGCGACGGGCTGATCACCGCGATGCAGATGCTGTGGGTCGATCCGCGCATTGCCCGCGGCGTCCTGCGCCGGCTCGCCGTGCATCAGGCGCGCACGACCGATCCGCTGTCCGATGCCGAGCCCGGCAAGATCCTGCACGAGATGCGCGGCGGCGAGATGGCGGCGCTGCGTGAGGTGCCGTTCGGCTGCTATTATGGCAGCGTCGATTCCACGCCGCTGTTCGTGCTGCTCGCCGGGCTTTATATCGAGCGCACCGGCGACATCGACACCCTGAGGGAGTTATGGCCGGCGATCGAGCTGGCGTTGCGCTGGATCGACGGCCCCGGCGATCCCGATCGCGATGGCTTCGTGGAATATCAGCGCGCCTCCGAGCAGGGTCTCGCCAACCAGGGCTGGAAGGACTCCTACGACGCGGTGTTCCATGCCGATGGACGTCTCGCGGAAGGTTACATCGCGCTTGCGGAGGTGCAGGGCTATGTGTTTGCCGGCAAGCAGCTGGCGGCGCGTTGCGCCCGTCGGCTCGGAAAGGCCGAGATGGCGGACCGGCTCCAGGCCGAGGCCGCTGATCTCGCGGAACGGTTCGAGGACGCCTTCTGGTGCGAGGATCTGAACACCTATGCGCTCGCGCTCGACGGCCACAAGCAGCCCTGCCGCGTCCGGACGTCCAACGCCGGGCAGCTGCTGTTCAGCGGCATGGTGCGCGAGGATCGCGCCCGCAAGCTTGCCGCCGAACTGCTGCGGCCGCATTTCTTCTCGGGCTGGGGCATCCGCACCGTGGCCTGCGGCGAAGCGCGCTACAATCCGATGTCCTATCACGACGGATCGATCTGGCCGCACGACAATGCGCTGATTGCGCTCGGCCTGTCGCGCTATGGCCTCAAGCATGCGGTCGAGCAGGTGTTCGGCGGCCTGTTCGAAGCGGCGTCCTACATGGATCTGCGCCGGCTGCCGGAGCTGTTCTGCGGCTTCCGGCGCGAGAAGCATCGCGGCCCGACGCTCTATCCGGTGGCCTGCGCGCCGCAGGCCTGGGCCAGCGCGACGCCGTTCACCTTGCTCGAGGCGGCGCTCGGGCTCGAGTTCGACGCCGCGCGCGGCGAGATCCGTCTGCGCAATCCGCGGCTGCCCGCCTTCCTGGACTGGGTGGTGCTGCGCGATCTCAGGCTCGGCAGCTCCACGATCGACCTGCGCATTCGCCGCCATGGCGAGGACATCTCCATGGAGGTGCTGCGGCGGCGCGGTCAGATCCAGGTCTCGCTGGTGCTGGCGCAATGATGGCGTTGAAACCCGCTCTCCACCGAGCTGCTTGCGGCTGTCTCGTCACGCTGCCGTTGCTCATCGGTCCGTATGTCGGCGACGGGCATGCGCAGCAGCCGTCGCCGGCACCGCCTGCCAAGGATGCCGCGGCGCCCGCGAAGGAGCCGGCACCGCCGCCCTCGGTCACCATCCTCGGCGCGCGCGATGCGCATGGCGTGCTCGGTCGCGACGTGCGCAGCTCGACCGGCGAGGACATGGGCCACATCGTCGACGTCATCGTCGATTCCACCGGCACGGTGCGAGCCGCGGTGATCGATTTCGGCGGCTTCCTCGGTGTCGGCAGCCGCAAGATCGTGGTCGACTGGACCGCGCTCGACTTCAAGCACATCGCCGAGAAGAGCGACCAGGTCACGCTCGACCTCACCAAGGAGCAGGTGAAGGCCGCGCCCGAATACAAGGAGGACAAGGCCGTCGTCGTGCTCGGCGCGTCCGGCAAGCTGTCACCCTGGGATTTCGATCATTGAGTTGATGTGTGCGATTGCCGGTCCGGCCTGCGCGTGCAGCGGAACACGGTGGGGATGTTCTGTCCCGTCAGCCTCACGAGTTGAGATGAGTTGAGATGTGAGAGCCATGCCGATTGCACGGCCGTCGAGATCGCCTGACCGGGAGCCCGAGCCTGACCGCGCGGCAGAGGCGGGCGCGCGTCCGGATGCCGGGCAGGATCATGGCCAGTCGACTGCGAGACCGGCGCCGTCGCGGCAGAGCCTGCGCGGGCTGGACTGGTTCATCTTCTTCCTGGCCGACGTGCAGACCGGCTTCGGTCCCTTCATCGCGGTCTATCTGACGACGCAGAAATGGACGCAGGCCCAGATCGGCCTGGTGCTGTCGATCGGCGGCATCGTCGGGCTGATCGGGCAGATGCCGGGCGGCGCGATCATCGATGCGGCCAGATCCGAGCGCCGCGTCGCCGGTCTTGCCATCGCGACCATCGGCTGCTGCGCGCTGGCCTATGCCGCTTGGCCGATCTTTCCCGTGGTCGCGGGTGCCGCGACGTTGCATGCGGCGGCGAGCTGCGTGCTGGGCCCTGCGATCGCGGCGATCAGCCTCGGCCTGGTCGGGCCGCGCGGCATGGCGGAGCGGCTCGGCCGCAATGCGCGGTTCGCGTCGCTCGGCAATGGCGTGGCTGCGGCCGTGATGGGCACCTGCGGCTATCTGCTGTCCAGCCGCGCCGTGTTCCTGGTCACCTTCATTCTCGCCTTTCCGACGCTGATCGCGTTGTCGCGCATCCGCGAGCGCGAGATCGACGTCGCGCGGGCGCACGGCCGGGCCCATCACGAGGACAAGGAGGTCGCGCGGCTGTCGAATCTGCTCGGCCTGCTGCGCCAGCGCGCGCTGCTCGTGTTCGCGCTCGGCGTGTTCCTGCTGCAGCTCGCCAATGCGGCGATGCTGCCGCTGATGGCCGGCGTGGTGACGACGAAATCGAGCGAATGGGCGCCGATGCTGATCGCGTTCTGCATCGTGGTGCCGCAGGCGATCGTGGCGCTGACCTCGCCCTCGGTCGGCGCGGTCGCGCAGCAATGGGGCCGCAGGCCGCTGCTGATGCTGGGGTTTGCCGCGCTCGCGATGCGCGGCGCGCTGTTCGCGGTCGTGCACGATCCCTACGTGCTGGTGGCGGTGCAGATCTTCGACGGCGTCACGGCGGCCGTGTTCGCCGTCATGATTCCGCTGACGGTGGCCGACGTCGCCTTCGGCAGCGGGCATTTCAATCTGGCGCAGGGAATCGTCGGGACGGCGTCCGGGATCGGCGGATCGCTGTCCACCGTCGTCGCCGGCTTCGCCAGCGACCGTTACGGCAGCGCCACCGCCTTCATGGGTCTGTCAGGCGTGGCGCTGACGGGTCTTCTCTTGATCGCGCTGCTGATGCCGGAGACCGGGCAGCGCGAGCGCAGGGCGTGAACGGGCAGGGCGCTCAGGCGTCCATGCTGCGCAGGCGCTGACGGTTGCGCAGCACGATCTGGCGGGCACCGGAGAAGCCGAGAACGCCCTGGCTGTGCAACTGCGACAGCGCGCGCGACACGGTCTCCAGGGTCAGGCCGAGATAGTCGCCGATATCGCGGCGGCACATCGGCAGCGCCATCATGCCGGCGACGGCGAGGCGGCGGTCCATCTCGAGCAGGAAGGTCGCGACGCGCTCCATCGCGGTCTTGCGGCCCAGCAGCAGCATGTGGTCCTCGGCATGGCGGAGATCGCCGGCCGTCATGGTCCAGAGCTTGCGGGCGACCGCGACGTCGACGCCTGCTGCCTGTTCGAGGCTGCGGCGCTTCACCAGGCGCACGGTGGTATCGATGATGGCCTCGGCGGCGAGACGGTGCATGGAGCCGAATTCGAGGCCGAAAACGTCACCGGGAAGATGGAAGGCGCCGATCTGGCGGCGGCCGTCGGAGAGCAGCTTGTAGCTGCGAACGGCGCCGGAAATCACCTGGTAGACGTATTCGGCCGGCTCGTCCTCGCCATAGATCTCCTCGTCCTTCTTGTAGGAGAACTCGCTGGCGATGAGCCCGGCATGGCCGGTGATCTCGGCAAAGGGATTGGCGGCAGGAGAGACGACAGCAGAGGGGACGGCGTGGGGGGCGTTGGTGTTGACGACCGAATTGGTAATCGACTGATTGAGCATGACCATCTCCTTGCGGCGGATGGCGATGTGGTACACGGCGGCTCCCGTTAAGGACATTTCGGCCGTTATCTTAAGGGGGGTTCCTTACGTAGATATACGTAGCCGGCCCGCTCAGGAGACCCGCTGGGCGGTACCGGAATGATCGTTGGCGATCGCCTTGCGGATCCGCTTCACCAGATTGTCGTCGAGCAACGGCTTGAGCAGGAAATCCTGGATCCCGACGGCCGCCGCGCGCGCCGCAAGCCGGTCATCGTAGTGCCCCGTGATCAGCACCACCGGCGCGGTCGCCCCCTGCTTGCGCAACCGTTCGGCGAGCTCGACGCCGTTGATCTCCGGCATCTTGTAGTCGACCACGAAGCAGTCGACGGGCGCGTGGTCCGAGGCCTTGAGCAGTGCGGTGCCGCTGCGAAACGTGCGCACGTCGAAGCCATCGGCCTCCAGCAGGAAGCGCAGCGAGCCGAGGACGTCAGCATCGTCGTCGGCTACGTAGACCGTAGGTTTTGTGTGAGCCGACATCGCACGTGCCGCGAGAATGTGATGTTGAACCGAGGCGCAAGATAACACTCGATTCTGTCAAGGTAGCTTGATCTAGCTCAATCCTTCAGCGCACCTGCGCGCATCGCCAGACGCACCAGCTCGGAGAGGCTGTTCGCTCCCATCTTGGTCATCACGTTGGCCCTGTAGACCTCGATGGTGCGCGGACTGATGTCGTATTCGCGCGCGATCAGCTTGTTGGAGAGACCGGCCATCAGTCCATCCATCACCTGGCGCTCACGGGGGCTCAGGCTGGCGACGCGCGCCAGGATGTCCTGCGTGACCGATTCGTTCTTCGCGGCCGGCTCGGCCTGCTGGATTGCCGTTTCGATCATGGCGACCAGTCGCTCGTCCTCGAACGGCTTCTCCAGAAAATCGACCGCGCCGAGCTTCATCGCCTCGACCGCGAGCGGCACGTCGCCATGGCCGGTCATCACCAGGATCGGAAAGCTGCTGCCGGCGGCCTTCATGCGCTTGAGCAGCTCGATGCCGTCGATGCCGGGCATCCGCACGTCCGAGACGACGCAGCCGAAAGGGAGCATCGGCAGTCGGCCGAGAAAGATCTCCGCGTTCTCGAACAGCGTGACGTCAAAGCCTGATGAATCGAGCAGGAAGTTGAGCGAATCCCGCATCGCCTCGTCGTCGTCGATCACATAGACCTTGGCCCGTTCAGCCATCGTGCTCAACCTTGGTTGGGGCTGCCGGCAGGGTGAAGCGGAACGTCGCGCCTCCCGCTTCGTTGTTCTCGGCCCACATGCGCCCGCCATGGGCCTCGATGATGGACCGGCTGATCGAGAGGCCGACTCCCATTCCGGTGTCCTTGGTGGTGAAGAAGGTCTTGAAGAGATTGGGCATGACGTCGTCGTGGAATCCCGTTCCGGTGTCGGATACCGAGACCTCGATCAAGTCGTCGCTGAGTCTGCAATTTGTCGCACTGAGCTCGCGGCGTTCGGAATGAGCCATCGCCTCGAGTCCATTGCGGAACAGATTGACCAGGACCTGCTGGATCTGGACCCGGTCGGCGAGCACGAGATCGGCCTCCGGATTGAGTTGAAAGCGCAACTGGACGTTCTGCTCGCGGGCGCCGGAAAGGCCGAGGGCGCCGGCTTCCTCGATCAGCTTCGACAGGCTCTCGACCCGCTTCTCCGATTCGCCGCGCGAGACGAAATCGCGCAGACGGCGGATGATCTGGCCGGCGCGAATCGCCTGCTCGGCGGCGCGGTCCATCGCGCTCTCGATCTTGGGCGTGTTCGGATCACTGCTGCCGGCCAGCAGCCGACGCGAGCCTTTCATGTAATTGCTGATCGCGGCGAGCGGCTGGTTCAGCTCATGCGCCAGCGCCGAGGCCATCTCGCCCATGGCGCTGAGGCGCGACACGTGGACCAGTTCCGACTGCAGTTCCCGCAGCCGTGCCTGGGTCTGCTGATGCTCGGTGAGATCATGGGCGAAGCCGGTGAAATAGGGCTTGCCGCCGGACTGCATCTCGCCGATCGACAGATGCATCGGGAATGTCGTGCCGTCGCGGCGGCGGCCGGTCACGATGCGGCCGATGCCGATGATACGGCGCTCGCGACTGGCATGGTAGCGGGTGAGGTAGCCGGCATGGCGCGAGCGGTCCGGCTCGGGCATCAATTCGCTGACGTCAAGGCCGACCGCTTCTGCCTCGGTGAGGCCGAACATCCGCTCCGCCGCGGAGCTGAAGAACTGGATCGTGCCGCTGCCGTCGATCACGATCATCGCGTCCGGCACGGTGTCCAGGATCGAGCGGAAATGCTGCTCGCGCAGCCGCAGCGTCTCCTCCAGCCGCTTCTCCTGGTCGATGTCGAGGGCGATGCCGCGCAGATGATGCGGCGCGCCGGCCTCGTCGGGGACCACGCCGGCAAGCACGCGAATCCAGTGGCCGCCGCCGGACACCTTGAACGACATGTCGAACCCGGTGCTCCGATGGCGCGAATCCTCGATCGCCGCCTCGACCGGCGCGCGATCCTCGGGCGCGAGCAGCGCCAGGAAGGACCCGTAGGTCACCGGCTGATCGGCCGCCACGCCGAACAGCTTCCGCGTCGTCACCGACCAGTAGAACTCGCCCGAGGCCAGATCGAGATCCCACGCGCCGAAGCCCAGCCTCCGAGCGTCCTCGGGAGCGTCGTCGAGCCTGGCGGATGCATCCGGGAAGGGGTGGGTGAAGTCGCGCAATTCGAGGCCTTTGATCGATTCGCCGTTGTCCGATTCGCCGTTGCCGCCGCGGCCGGGAGGCCGACCACCGCGGTATCCTATACCAGATTGCGCCCCTGCAACCCGGCCCGACTTAAACTTTGGTTCGACAATTCAAGGCTTTCTCCGATCCTGGGCCGGGTTCCAACGGTGTCCTGCCGCCCGTGCTTCACCGCCGCACCTTGATCTATCTCATCACGGCAGGTGATTTCACCTCTAAGAGCTGCATGGAAGCAATGTTTGGAGAGGCGGGATGACGTTCGCGACTGTCATGGTGAGCCTTGCGCTCAGTCAGCCGAATGAGGCCCGCCTTCAGGTCGCGGCCGACTTGGCGGCGCGCTTTGACGCAGGTGTCATCGGCGTGGCGGCCGCGGAATTCGCGCCGCCGCTGTATTTCACGACCGGCGAGCAGGCGCAGGATCTGATCGAGCAGGGTGAGGCCGCGCTGCGGAATCGACTGGCCGAGCTCGAGCAGCAGTTCCGCACCGCAGTGGGTGACCGGGCTGCGTCGTTGAGCTGGCGCAGCGCCGTGGATTTCCCCGCGCGCTACGTGCTGGCGCAGGCCCGTGCCGCCGACATTCTCGTCACCGGCGGCGTGCCGCCCGGGGTGTCCGATGCGTTCGCGGTCGCCAATCCCAAGGATCTCGTCATGCAGGCCGGGCGCCCGCTGCTCGTGGTGCCGGACAACGTCAGCAGCCTCGATCTCGGGACCGTGCTGGTGGCCTGGAAGGAGACGCCGGAGGCGCGCCGCGCTTTGACCGATGCCCTGCCGCTGCTCGCCAAGGCGAGCGGCGTCGTGGTCGCCGAGATCCCGGAAACCGCCTCGGAATATGACGCCTGCGCGGCGCATCTTGCGGACGTCGTCGCATGGCTCGGCCGTCACAAGATCGTCGCATCGGCGCGCGTCGCGGAACCGGGGCAGGGGCGCAACGTTGCGGCTACGCTCGACGCCGTCGCCGCCGATGTTTCGGCCGGTCTCGTCGTGGCGGGCGCCTATGGCCATTCCCGATTCCGCGAGCTCGTGCTCGGCGGGGTCACCGAGCATCTGATGACGCGCAGCGAGCGTTGCGTTCTGCTGTCGCACTGAAATTCGACCCGCTCCATTCGAGAACAGGATTGCCGCCTTGTACAGATTTCTCGAGGAAACCGCCGGCAACTACATGACGCGGAACGTCACGACCGTGACCCGGGAGACGACGATCCGCGAGCTCGGCGAGATGTTCGACCGCGACGATTTCAACACCTACCCCGTCGTCGAGAACGACGAGGTGATCGGCATCGTCACCAAGTTCGACGTGCTGAAATGCTTTGCCTTCACGCCGAATCAGATGCTGCCGCGCTACAGCGACCTGATGAACCGGACGGTCGCCGACGTGATGACGTCCGAGTTCATCTACGTCAGGCCGGATACGAAGCTGACGCGCGTGCTGCAACTGATGGTCGAGCATCGCATCCGCAGCCTTCCCGTGACCGATGCCGACAACCGCGTGGTCGGGATCGTGGCGCGCGAGGACATCGTGCGAGCGCTGGCGGCTGCCGCCAAGGATTGAGCGCGGCGCGCTGAGTCCGAAGCCTGCTACGAACGTCTAATGACGGCCGGCATGCATCGCTGCATGCCGGCCGTCGCCGTGTCTGCGAGCGAAACCGCGTCGGACCGCGTCGTCGTGCAACACTCCGCCTGTTTACCGGCGAACTGGTCGCAAAGTTGATTTCGATCAATTCCACGTGTGAACGATTGTGGTTGCTGGGCTCGTGTTCTTTCAGCGAGATTCCGCATGAGCGCGTCCTCATCCACAAAATCCATGACCATCGGCGAAAGTGGCTTGTCGCTCACTTTTGCCGTCACCGCCTTCCTGTGCGTCTTCGCTGCGGCGAAGGCACTGGATACGGCCTTCGCGTTCCACGCCTCGCTCGCGGCTGCCGCCAGCGCGGCGTCCGTCTTCTTCATCCTCAACCGCTACTTCGAGCGCCGCGAGCTGCCTCCGCAGGAGATCAATGGTCGGCCGAACTACAATCTCGGTCCGATCAAGTTCGCCTCGTTCATGTCGATGTTCTGGGGCATCGCCGGCTTCACGGTCGGACTCATCATCGCCTCGCAACTGGCTTGGCCCGCGCTGAACTTTGACCTGCCGTGGACCAGCTTCGGCCGCCTGCGGCCGCTGCATACCTCGGCGGTGATCTTCGCCTTCGGCGGCAACGTGCTGCTGGCGACGTCGTTCTACGTCGTGCAGCGAACCTGCCGCGTGCGTCTCGCCGGTGATCTCGCGCCCTGGTTCGTGGTGATCGGCTACAACTTCTTCATCCTGATCGCGGGCACGGGCTATCTGCTCGGTGTCACCGAGGGCAAGGAGTATGCCGAGCCCGAATGGTACTCGGATCTTTGGCTGACGATCGTCTGGGTGGTCTACCTGCTGGTCTTCCTGACGACGATCATCAAGCGCAAGGAGCCGCACATCTTCGTGGCGAACTGGTTCTATCTTGCCTTCATCGTCACGATCGCGGTTCTGCACCTCGGCAACAATCCGGCGCTTCCGGTGTCGCTGTTCGGCTCCAAGTCCTACATCGCCTGGGGTGGCGTGCAGGATGCGATGTTCCAGTGGTGGTACGGCCACAACGCGGTCGGCTTCTTCCTGACCGCCGGCTTCCTGGCCATCATGTACTACTTCATCCCGAAGCGGGCTGAGCGTCCGATCTACTCGTATCGGCTGTCGATCATCCACTTCTGGGCGCTGATCTTCCTCTACATCTGGGCCGGCCCGCACCATCTGCACTATACGGCGCTGCCGGACTGGACGCAGACCCTGGGCATGACCTTCTCGATCATGCTGTGGATGCCCTCCTGGGGCGGCATGATCAACGGCCTGATGACCCTGTCGGGAGCGTGGGACAAGCTGCGGACGGACCCCGTGCTGCGCATGCTGGTCGTCTCGGTCGCCTTCTACGGCATGTCGACCTTCGAAGGTCCGATGATGTCGATCAAGGTGGTCAACTCGCTCAGCCACTACACCGACTGGACCATCGGTCACGTGCACTCCGGTGCGCTCGGCTGGGTCGGCTTCGTCTCCTTCGGCGCGCTGTACTGCCTGGTGCCGTGGATCTGGAACCGCAAGGGTCTCTATAGCCTCAAGCTCGTGAACTGGCACTTCTGGACGGCCACGCTGGGCATCGTGCTCTACATCTCCGCGATGTGGGTCTCGGGCATCCTGCAGGGTCTGATGTGGCGGTCCTACACGGCGCTCGGCTTCCTCGAATACTCGTTCATCGAGACCGTCGAGGCGATGCACCCCTTCTACATCATCCGTGCCGCCGGTGGCGCGCTGTTCCTGATCGGCTCACTCATCATGGCCTACAATCTCTGGATGACGGTCCGTGTCGGTGAGGAAGAAGTTCAGTCGCCCGTCGCCCTTCAGCCGGCGGAGTGAGGTATCAACCATGTCTTTCTGGCAACGACACCAAGTCTTCGAGAAGAACTCGATCATCCTGGTCATCGGCATCCTGCTGGTGATCGCGATCGGCGGCCTCGTCGAGATCACTCCGCTCTTCTACCTGAAGAGCACGATCGAGGCGGTCGACGGCGTGCGTCCCTATACGCCGCTCGAGCTGGCCGGCCGCAACATCTACGTCCGCGAGGGCTGCTATCTCTGCCATTCGCAGATGGTTCGTCCGCTGCGCGACGAAGTGGAACGCTACGGCCACTTCTCGCTCGCCGCGGAGAGCATGTACGACCATCCGTTCCAGTGGGGCTCCAAGCGTACGGGTCCTGACCTTGCCCGCGTCGGCAACAAGTACTCCGACGACTGGCATGTCACCCACCTGACCAACCCGCGCGCCATCGTCCCGCAATCGATCATGCCTGGCTATCCCTTCCTGAAGGAGGCCGAGCTGAACGCCGACAACGTCGCCGATCACCTGAAGACGCTGCGGGCGGTGGGTGTGCCCTACACCGACGACCAGATCGCCAACGCCGCCGCCGACCTCAAGGCGCAGGTCGATCCGGATGGTGCCGGTGCCGAGGCGCTCACCAAACGCTATCCGAAGGCGGTGGTGCGCAACTTCGACGGCAAGGCGGGTGCGCCGACCGAGATGGATGCGCTGGTAGCGTACCTGCAAATGCTCGGCACCTTGGTCGACTTCAAGATCTACAACGAAAAAGCCAATCTGCGCTGAGATCAGAGGCGAACATCATGAAGCCCATCATTGCAGTCGAAAACATCGCGTCGTCACTCGTGACGACGCTGTGGACCCCGATCTTCGTCGCGATCTTCATCGCGATCGTGACCTATGCCCTCTGGCCTCGCAACAAGGCCGCTTTCGACGAGGCGGCGAGCATGCCGTTGCGGGAGGATTAATTCATCATGGCTGACCATACCGAAGTCGACAGTGTCTCCGGCACCCCCACCACCGGCCACGCCTGGGACGGCATCAAGGAGCTCAACACCCCGCTGCCGCGGTGGTGGGTGATCACCTTCTACATCACCATCGTCTGGGCGATCGGCTACTGGATCGTGTATCCGGCCTGGCCGACCATCTCCAGCAACACTCAGGGCCTGTTCGGCTACTCGTCCCGTGCGGACGTGGGGGTCGAGCTTGCCAATCTCGAGAAGATCCGCGGCGCCAAGATGGCGGCGCTCGCGACCGCCTCGCTCGCCGACATCGAGAAGGATCCGGCGATGCTGGCCCTGGCGCGTGCCAAGGGCAAGACCGTGTTCGGCGACAATTGCGCCGCCTGCCACGGGACCGGCGCGGCCGGCGCCAAGGGCTTCCCGAACCTGAACGACGACGACTGGCTGTGGGGCGGCTCGCTGGAGCAGATCCAGCAGACCCTGCTGTACGGCGTGCGCTCGGGTCACCCGAAGACGCGCGAGGGCCAGATGCTCGCCTTCGGCAAGGACGGTGTCCTGAAGCCGGCGGAGATCGTCACGGTCGCCAACTACGTCCGCGAGCTGGCGGGCCTGCCGACCCGGCCGGGTTATGACGCCAAGGCCGGCGCCAAGGTCTTCGCCGAGAACTGCGTGGCCTGCCATGGCGACAACGCCAAGGGCAATCCGGAGCTCGGCGCGCCGAACCTCACGGACAAGATCTGGCTGTACGGCTCCGACGAGGCGACCTTGATCGAGACCATCACCAATGGTCGCGCCGGTGTCATGCCGGCCTGGGAGGGCCGTCTCGACCCGACCACGATCAAGGCGATGGCGGTCTATGTCCACTCGCTCGGTGGCGGAAAGTAACGGAAATCCAACGGAACTTTCCCTTCGATTGAGCTGGATCAACTGAGCGGCCGGAGGTGGACATACCTTCGGCCGCAACTGCGAGAAGACCCCCAGCCATGATCCGCCAGCCATGAACCAGACGGTAAGACCGGACGACCTGAAGCCTCAGGACCTGCAGCCCGTGGACGATTACGGTCCGCTCTATGCTGCGCACAAGAAGGTCTATCCGCAGAGCGTCTCGGGCACTTTCCGCCGGATCAAATGGGGCCTGATGGGCTTCTGCCTCGGCGTCTATTATTTCCTGCCGTTCGTGCGCTGGAATCGCGGCCTCGGCGCGCCCGACCAGGCGGTGCTGATCGACTTCTCGAACCACCGCTTCTATTTCTTCTTCATCGAGCTGTGGCCGCAGGAGGTGTACTACTTCACCGGCCTCCTGATCATCGCCGCCATCGGCCTGTTCCTGATGAACGCGATCGGCGGCCGTATCTGGTGCGGCTATCTGTGCCCTCAGACGGTGTGGACCGACCTGTTCTATGCCGTCGAGCGCCTGATCGAGGGTGACCGGCGGGAGCGCATGAAGAAGGATGCCTCCGGCGACCCGATGAAGCTGGAGCGGATTTCGGAGCTCGTGCTCAAGCATTCGATCTGGCTGATGATCGCGTGGTGGACCGGCGGCGCCTGGGTGCTGTATTTCAGCGATGCGCCGACGCTCGTGAAGGATCTCATCACCTTCCAGGGGCCGATGCTCGCCTATGTCTGGATCGCGATCCTGACCGCGACGACCTACACGCTCGCCGGCTTCATGCGCGAGCAGGTCTGCGTTTATATGTGCCCGTGGCCGCGCATCCAGGCGGCGCTGACCGACGAATGGGCGCTCAACGTCACCTACCGCTATGACCGCGGCGAGAGCCGCATGTCGGTCAAGAAGGCCGCCGAATTGCGCGCGCTCGGCCAGCCGGCCGGCGACTGCATCGATTGCAAGCAATGCGTGGCGGTGTGCCCGACCGGCATCGACATCCGCGACGGCGCCCAGATGGATTGCATCCAGTGCGGCCTCTGCATCGACGCCTGCGATACCGTCATGACCAAGATCGGCCGCCCGACGCGGCTGATCGGCTATGACAACGACATCAACATCCATCGTCGACAGGAAGGCAAGCCGCCGATCTACAAGCTCGTGCGCCCGCGGACCATCGTCTATGCCGCGATCATCGCCGTGGTCGGCGGCGCCATGGTCTACAAGCTCGCGACCCGGTCGCTGCTCGAGGTTAACGTGCTGCACGATCGCAATCCGATCGCGATCAAGCTGTCCGACGGCTCGATCCGCAATGCCTATACGGTGCGCGTCCTCAACAAGCACGGCTTCGATCGCGTCATCGCCATCGACATCGAGGGGCCTGCCAATTCGACCGTCCACGTCGTCGGTGCGGATTCGGTGACGCCGGACCGGCCGATGATCGTGATCGGGCGCGACCAGACCGAGGAGCTGCGCCTCCTGGTGACTGCTCCCGAGGAGAACAATCCCGCGAAGTCCATCCCAGTGAAGTTCCATGTGACGGATATCGGTCTCGGCGTCGTCGCCTCCGCCACCGACAATTTCGTCAGCCCGTAGAGCTAAGGAGCCTGTCAATGGCCAGCCGTTCCAATCCTTCTTTCCAGCTGACCGGAGGCATGGTGCTCGCGATGCTCCTCGCCTTCTTCGGGACCGTGATCGGCGTCAACGTCTACATGATGAAGATGGCGATCTCGACCCTGCCGGGCACCGAGGTCGACAGCGCCTACAGCGCCAGCCTCGGCTACGAGAAGGAGATCGCGGCGGCGCGCGCCCAGGAGGCGCGGCGGTGGCAGGTCGAGGCGCATATCGAGCGTGGCGCCGGCGGCGCCGCCATCCTGCAGGTCAACGCGCGCGACGCGAGCGGCAATCCCGTCTCGGGCCTGACCTTCCAGGGCCGGCTCGAGCGTCCCGCCGACAAGCGCGCCGATCAGGACGTCGCCCTCGCCGAGGTCGGCATCGGCATCTATCGCGGCACGGCGGAGGCGATCGCGCCGGGCCAGTGGGACCTCGTGCTCGAAGGTGATTCCAGCGGCCGCCGCCTGTTCATGTCGAAGAACCGCGTGCTGCTGAACTGAAGGGACTTCCGATCATGCATGTGACGCGTGACTTCTCCCATTACGTCAAGGATCTCGGCGCCGGCCTGAAGCACATCGACCTCGCGGTCGAGGGTGTCAGCTGCGCCGGCTGCATGGCCAAGATCGAGCGCGGCCTCTCGGCACTGCCCGACGTGACGCTCGCGCGGGTCAACCTGACCGACCGCCGCGTCGCGCTGGAATGGAAGCAGGGCACGCTCGATCCGGCCAAGTTCATCGACCGCCTCGCCGAGCTCGGCTACAAGGCCTATCCGTTCGAGAAGGCAAGCGCCGAGGCCACCGAGGCCGAGGAATCGCGCTTCCTGCTGCGCTGTCTCGGCGTCGCCGCGTTCGCGACCATGAACGTGATGATGCTGTCGATCCCGGTGTGGTCCGGCAATGTCAGCGACATGCTGCCGGAGCAGCGCGACTTCTTCCACTGGCTGTCGGCCGTCATCGCATTGCCGGCCGCGGCCTATGCCGGCCAGCCGTTCTTCCGTTCGGCATGGCGCGCGCTCAAGAGCGGCAACGTCAACATGGACGTGCCGATCTGCATCGGCGTGATCCTGGCGCTGGGCATGTCGGTCGTCGAGACCTTCCACCACGCCGAGCACGCCTATTTCGACGCCGCGATCATGCTGCTGACCTTCCTGTTGGTCGGCCGCTATCTCGACCAGAACATGCGGCGGCGGACCCGCGCCGTCGCCGGCAATCTCGCCGCGCTGAAGGCGGAGACCGCGACCAAGTTCATTGGCCCCGACGAGATTTCGGAGGTACCGGTCGCCGCCGTTCGCGCCGGCGATCTCGTGCTGCTGCGACCCGGCGAGCGCTGCGCCGTCGATGGCGTCGTGGTCGAGGGCCGCTCCGAGATCGACCAGAGCCTGATCACCGGCGAGACGCTGTACGTGCCGGCCGAGCAGGGTACCGCGGTCTATGCGGGTTCGCTCAACATTTCCGGCACGCTGCGCGTCCGGGTGTCGGCCGCGGCCGAGGGCACCTTGCTCGCCGAGATCACGCGCCTGCTCGACAACGCGCTGCAGGCCCGCTCGCGCTACATGCGCCTCGCCGACCGCGCCTCGCGGCTCTATGCGCCGGTCGTGCACGCGACAGCGGCGCTCACCGTGCTCGGCTGGGTGCTGATGGGCGCGAGCTGGCATGACGCCATCGTCACCGGCATTGCCGTGCTGATCATCACCTGTCCCTGCGCCCTCGGGCTCGCGATTCCCACCGTGCAGACCGTGGCGTCGGGCGCGATGTTCAAGTCCGGCGTGCTGCTCAATGCGGGCGATGCGATCGAGCGCCTCGCCGAGGCAGATCACGTCATCTTCGACAAGACCGGCACCTTGACGCTGCCGGAGCTCGAGGTCGTCAACGCCGCCGACATCCCTGCAGATGTGTTCGCGCTGGCCGGCCAGCTCGCGCTGTCGAGCCATCATCCGGTGGCCGCGGCGGTGGCACAGGCCGCCAATGCGCGGTCGCCGCTGATGGGCGCGGTCGAGGAGCCGGGCCAGGGTGTCCGCGCCGTCGTCGACGGCGTCGAGATCAGGCTGGGACGTCCAACCTTCTGCGGCGCCGAGGCGCGGGTTGCGCAGACCGGCAGCGTCGATCCCGAGGCCTCGGTGGTGGCCTTCAGCCGCGGCGACAGCAAGTACCTGTTCTCGGTGCGGCAGGGCTTGCGCCCCGACGCCGCCAAGATCGTCGCCGGCCTGCAGCGGCGCGGCATCAAGGTCGAGATCCTCTCGGGCGATCGCGAGGCGGCGGTGGCCGCGGCCGCCAAGGCGCTCGGCATCGGCGAGTGGCGCGCCGGCGTCACGCCGGCCGACAAGATCGCGCGCATCGAGGAGCTGAAGCGCGCGGGCGTCAAGGTCATGATGGTCGGCGACGGCATGAACGACGCGCCGTCGCTCGCCGCCGCGCACGTCTCGATGTCGCCGATCTCGGCCGCGCATCTGAGCCAAGCCGCCGCGGATCTCGTCTTCCTCGGTCGTCCCCTGGCGCCGGTGCTGGCCGCGATCGACTACGCGCGCAAGGCGCTGCATCTGATGCGGCAGAATCTGTGGCTCGCAGTCGGCTATAACGCCCTGGCGGTGCCGCTGGCGATCAGCGGCGTCGTCACCCCGCTGATCGCGGCAGCCGCGATGTCCGGCTCGTCGATCATCGTCATGCTGAATGCGCTGCGTGCCCGCAAGGTGGCCGGGGAGGCCGCGTCATGGAAGTGATGATCATTCTCGTCCCGCTCGCTCTGGCGCTCGGCCTTGCCGGCCTGGTCGGCTTTCTCTGGTCGCTGAAGAGCGGCCAGTATGAGGATCTCGAAGGGGCGGCCTGGCGCGCCATCGCCGACGACGATGAGCAGGCCCCGCCGGCTCAGCCCGAGGCCGCGCCGAGCCGGTCCTGAACGCCTGGCAGCGTCATCCGACGCGCCAGGTATCCCGCGACCGCGAGCGCGGCGGCGATGCCTGCCACGCAAGCCGTCCAGCCGAACCGGTCGAACAACTGGCCGAGCACGGCCGTTCCGATGATGCCGCCGGCGAAATAGCTGGCGAGGTGAAGACCGCTTGCAACGCCCTGATCGTGGGCGGCGGTCTTTCCGACGAAACCTGTGGTCACGGCCTGGGCGAAGAACGTGCCCGCTCCGACCAGCACCATGCCGGCGAGCACCGCCCCGAGCTGTGACGACAGCATCAGGACGAGGCCGAGGCCTGCGGTTGCGAGTGCGCCCCAGATCGCGCCCTGTGTGCCAATCCTTGCGACCGTCCGGCCGGCGAGCAGCGTGGTGACGATCGAGGGCAGGAAGACGAAATACACCAGTCCGACCTCCATCATGCCGAGCGACAGCGGCGGTCGCACCAGCACGAAGTTCACGAAGGTGAAGGCGCCGATGAAGGCGAACAGGACGCAGAAGCCGACGCCGAAGGCCGCGCGCAGCCGGCGGTCGCGCAGGTGATCGGCGATGGCCCCGCCGCGCAGCCGCATCGTTCCCTGCGCACGCATGGCCGCGCCTCCGACCGCGAATGCGGCGAGAAGGGCGCCGCAGACATTGAGCGCGGCGAAGACGTAGAAGGTCGGCTTGAGGCCCAGGGCACCGGTGAGACCGGCCGAGAGCAGGCGCCCGACCAGATTGCTGGCGACGTTGCCGGTGATATAGGCCGCGAAGGCGCCGCCGGCCTCGCTGGCGGTGCACTGCTCGCCGAGATAGGCAAGGGTGAGGGCGAACGCCGAGGCCATGCACAGGCCCTGCAGGATGCGCAAGCCTGCGAACACCGTCAGGTCGGGCGCGCTGCCGAGCAAGGCGGTGAAGCCGGCGAGCAGGGCAAGGCTGGCGACGATGCCGATCCGGCGATCGATCAGCGGGCTGAGCAGGCCGATGACCAGGCTCGCGATCGCCATTCCCAGCGTGCAGGCGTTGACGGCAAGCCCCATCTCGGCCGCGCTGACCTGATAGTAGCGCGCGAGGACCGGCAGCATCGCCTGCGCCGCGAACAGATCGACGAGGCTGAAAAAGGCGAGCAGGCCGACCAGGACCGCGCGCCGCGCCGCCCTTCGTGCATTCACATCGGCGGCTCCAATCGGCAACCGTGCGGACAGATCCGTCATGGCAATCTCCTCGGCTCCACAGGCAACGCGGCCGTATCCGGATCGCCTGCCTGAAGGGGGCGATCCGAAGGCGGCTGGCGGAGGCCCGCGATCTACATGTTGTGATCGTGCGGATCCTTGCGAACGTCGCCGACATAGAGGATGACCGTCTCCTTGCCGTCGTTCTTCCACCAATGCGACGTGCCGAACACCTCGGCTCTCAGATCGCCGGCCTTGTGCAGGATCGGCTCGGCGCAGTTGCTGGCATATTCGATGATCTCGCCCTGCTGAACGAAGATCAGCGCCGGGCGATCGTCATGGCTGTGCCACGGCACGATGCCGCCGGGCGCGATGGTCAGCTTGCGGAAGCGCAACTCGCGGTCCTTGATATTGGCGGGCTGCTTGGCGAGATCGATCGCGCCAAGCGTGACGTCGGTAACGCCGACCGCCTTGACGTCGGCTTTCTCACGTACGCCGGCCTTGATCTTGTCGGCCGGACACTCGCCGGCGCGGGCGCCGGACGCCGCGATCACCGTCGTAGCAACGGCCAGGACGAAAGCAGCGCTCAGGCGGCGCGCGCGTGTAGGTGCGATCTGCATCAACATGTCATTGTCTCCTCTGATGGAACAGCGGCCCGCGCCCAGCGGGCATCGCGAGGCGCACCATCGGGGAGCAGGGGACATGATGGAAATGCATCCTTTCTCTGGAGCCGATAGACCGCCGCTATCGATAGGCGGACGCTATCCTCGCGATTGGACAACGGCATTTCTCAAGCAGAGCAGGTCGCGCTTGTAATGCGGACGCCCGATGACGGGCGACAGCATTCATGAGGAGGAGATATCCATGACCCGCCTGTCCAAGACCTTGATCGCCGCGGCCGTGGTCGCGGTCTCTGCCACCGCAGCCATTGCGCAAGGCGGTCTCGATCTCGCGCCCGGCATGGCCTATGTCTACAGCGCCGGCAAGACCAGCATGATGACGATGGCCGCCGGCGACGCCAATCATCGGGCCATGATGCGCCACGCCAGGAAGGTGCCGAACAACACCGTCTTCTTCATGAGCGACGGGCAGCTCTATTCGGCGTCCGGCATGCTCGATCCCACCGGCAATTTCTATCGGCCCTGAGCGCGACGGTCGGGCAGGCCGCCCTTGTGGTCGGCTTGCCCGGGAAACTATCATGGTTGGGGTCCTGAACCTGCCGGAGCTGCTCATGACAGTGCTTTCACCCGCGGATGCCGAGCGGCTCAGACAGGCCTTCCTGCAATGCAGGGAGATGCAGGGCACCCTGCGTCAGCAGCTCGAGGCCTATGCCGCTGCGGGTCGCGAGATCTTTCCGGCCTACGCATCCGCCGTCGACCGCCTGGTGGCGCGGCTCGGAGACAACGGCGGCGGCGAGACTGCGCCGCGGCCCGGTGAGACGATGCCGCCATTCGTCCTGCCCGATGAGGCTGGCCGGCTGGTGAGCCTGCAATCCTGCCTCGTCCGGGGGCCGGTCGCCGTGATGTTCTTCCGCGGCCATTGGTGCCCCTATTGCCGGCTCAACGTTCGCGCGGTGATCAAGGCGCAGGAGCGCATCGACGCCGCGGGCGGCGCGATCGTCGCGATCATGCCGGAGCTGCAGGCGTTCACGCAGCAGTTCAAATCGGACGCCGGCGCCACCTTCCCTGTGTTGACGGATCTCGACAACGGCTATGCCTTGTCGCTCAACCTCGCGATCTGGCTTGGTCGTGAGATCCAGCAACTACTGGCGCACCAGGACCTGGCGAGCTTCCACGGCAATGACGGCTGGGTGTTGCCCATTCCGGCTGCCTTCGTGGTCGGGCGTGACGGTCTCGTAAAGGCGCGTTTCGTCGATCCCGATTTCCGCAAGCGGATGGAAATCGACGATCTGGTCGAAGCGCTTCGCCAGGCCGCGGCTCAGGACAGCTGAGCGAGCCATTCCTGCCAGTTCCTGCCGCGCAGCATGCGCATCACGGTCGAGGCAACCGCCGTGCGTTCACGGCCAGCAACGCCGTAGAGATGAACGGTGCGCCGCACGTCGAGTCCGTCGACGGTGGCCCGATGCAGGGTCTCCGGCAGCGTGGTCGTTTGCGGCACCACACCGATGCCGACTCCGGCTTCCATCAGCGCGATCAGGTCGCGTTCGGAGTGGACATCATGAGTTCGTCCGAGGTCGACGCCGCGTTCGCGGAGCAGCGTGCGCAACCTGTCCGCATGTTCGCAATAGTTGCGGCACAGCAACGCGTCACCGCCCAGATCATCGATCGCGATCGGATCCTGCCCGGCCAGCCGGTGCCGGCTGCTCACGGCGAGCGCGAAGTCCTCCGTGAAGAGAGGCCAGACATCCAGCCGATCCCAGGTCTCGTCGATCTCCGAGGCGATGCCGAGCTCCGCTTCGCCGCTCTTCAGATGCTCTGCGATCATGCGGCTGCTGCCGCGTAGAAACCTGAGCTCGAGCTGGTTGAACTGGCGCTGCAGCTGATCGAGCAGCGGGATCAGCAGCGCAAGGTCGACCGAGTCGGCGAGCGCGATCCGGAGCGTGCCGAGCTCTCCGCTCTTGAAGGACGAGGCGAGGGTTCGCGCGCCAACGGCAGCCTCGTAGCATTGTTTCAGCAGTGGATGCATGCGCTGGCCGAGCTCGGTGAGTTGCGCGGCCGGCCGCTCACGCCGGAACAAGTCGCCACCGAGCTCGGCTTCGAGCTGCTTGATCGCACGCGTCAGCGACGGCTGCGTCACGTTGCATTCCTCGGCCGCGCGCGTGAAGTGCAGCAGCCGGGCAACGGCAAGAAAATACCGAACCTGATGCATTTCCATCGAGGTGCTCCGTTCGATCGGGCCGACGTCCCCGGGTGCAATATCCTACCAAGCGGGGCTTGGCACCAGCGATTGCGATAGCGAACACCTATCGTGTGGTGAGCCAAACGGCATTTCCATTGGTCATGGCGGCCCGGCAATTTGTGCAGGCACGGGGCTCAACTGCTCGGACGAAGGCGACGCCATGGCTGTAGATTCACTGAAAGCCCGATCCACATTACCTCCGTTGTCCGGCAGGGTGGCGGTGATCACCGGCTCGACCAGCGGCATCGGTCTGGGGATTGCGCAGGCACTTGCCGGTGCCGGGGCGCACGTGATGCTGAACGGCTTCGGAGCTCCCGAGGAGATCGGCCGCATCAGGTCGCAGATCGCTGCGGAGTTCGGTGTTCGCACCGGCTATGCTGCGGCCGACATGACGCAGCCGGAAGCGATCGCGCGCATGATGGCCGGTACCCTGCAGGAATTTGGCCGTATCGACATCCTGGTCAACAACGCCGGCATTCAACACGTCGCGCCGCTCGAGCAGTTTCCCGTCGAAAAGTGGGACGCCATCGTTGCGGTCAATCTCTCGTCGGCGTTCCACACGATGCGGTTGGCACTGCCGTCGATGCGGCGGAATGGCTTCGGTCGCATCATCAACATCGCCTCGGCGCATGGCCTCGTCGCGTCGCCGTTCAAATCGGCCTATGTCGCTGCCAAGCATGGCATCATCGGCTTGACCAAGGTCGCGGCGCTGGAGGCGGCCGAGATCGGCATCACCTGCAATGCGATCTGTCCAGGCTACGTCTACACGCCGCTGGTCGAGGCGCAGATCGACGGACAGGCCAGGGCGCACGGCATCTCCCGCGATCAGGTCATCCGCGATGTCCTGCTGGCGCAACAGCCGAACAAGCGCTTTGCAACGGTGGAGGAGATCGGTGCGCTCGCCGTCTTTCTCGCCAGCGATGCCGCCGCATCGATCACCGGTGTTGCCCTGCCGGTCGATGGTGGTTGGACCGCACATTGACGGTTGGGCGATGTAACAGCGACGGGAAAACTGCGAACAGGACAATGCATCAGGAGGGAGACATGAGGAGGGAGACATGGCCGACGTCGACGACACGATGTGCGCGATGATCGATCGCAGCAGGCTGCCTGGGCAGGTGGTTCTCGTCCTGCAGGGCGGTGGTGCGCTCGGTTCATACCAGGCCGGCGTCTATCAGGCGCTGCACGAGGCTGGTCTGGAGCCGGACTGGGTGATCGGGACATCGATTGGCGCCATCAATGCCGCTCTCATCGCCGGCAGCCCGGTGCAGGAGCGCATGACGCGGCTGCGGGAGTTCTGGAAGCGGATGCACCGGCGGCCAGCCTGGACAGTGCGCACGGCCTTTCCGGATTTCAACGAGCGGCTGTCCTATTGGACGACCGTGACGCATGGGATTCCGGGCTTCTTCCGTCCCAACGCCCTGGCGCATGCCGGGGAGTCCTATCCGCTCGGTGCCGAGCAGGCCGGCTATTACTCGACCGCTCCGCTGCGCGAAACGCTGCAGGAGCTCGTCGACTTCGATCGTCTCAACAATGGCGGTCTACGCCTCACGGTCGGGGCGGCGCATGTCAGGACGAGCCGGATGCGCTATTTCGACAGTCGCGACGAGGTGCTGGATGTCCGCCACATCCTGGCATCGGGCGCGCTGCCTCCCGCGTTTCCGGCAGTTCGCATCGATGGCGAACTGTATTGGGACGGCGGCATCCTGTCGAACACGCCGACCGAGGTCGTGTTCGACGACAATCCGCGAAAGGACTCGCTGATCTTCGCCGTGCATCTGTGGAATCCCGAGGGAGCCGAGCCGACGACCATGGCGGAGGTGTTCAACCGCCACAAGGACGCGCAATATTCGAGCCGGATCTCGAGCCATATCGCGCGCCAGCAGCAGACGCATCGGCTGCGGCATATCATCAATCAGCTTGCGGTTCATTTGCCGGAGTCGGCCCGCAATGATCCGGCGATCCGCGATCTTGTCAGTCACGGTTGCCAGACGCGGATGCATGTCGTCCGGCTGCTGGCCCCGCAACTCGCTCGCGAGAGCCATACCAAGGATATCGATTTCACCGAGCGAGGCATCATCGCGCGCTGGACTGCGGGCTATCAGCACACGCGATCGGTCCTGCAGCGCAGGCCCTGGTCGGGCGAGCACGATCCGCTCTCCGGCGTGGTGTTGCACGATCCCTCGGTGACGCTTGCAGCGGCTGCGGAGTAGAGGGCCCGATGAGCCGAGTCGATCCGATTGGCGCGGTATCGCGGCATTCCGATACCGCTCGGATCAGCTCGGTTTAAGGGATTAGTCGCCATTCGTTCTTAATCATTATGGCGCGGCAGCATCGCCGCGATTCGTGTTTGCCGACCGCGCGGGGACGTCGCCGGAGGCCGCTGCGCCAGCGCGCATCGGCCGATGCGAGCGTGACCGGCCGGGCAGCGATATTTGATTGGGAACGGCCGATGTCCGAGCGCGCGGTGCTGCAGAATGAGACGATCAAGCCGGAGACCGGTGCGGTCAGTCTCAAATGGAAAATTCTTGCCGGCAATCTGCTGACCGGCTTCTTCGCGATGGCCTTCGCCTTTGCGCTCGCATGGAGCGGGTGGGGCGACTTGCGCAAGCGCGAGCGGGCGGAGCAGGTTCTGGACGCCTTCGAGCTGGCACTGAAGGTCAATGCGCAGATCCCGCTCGAGCGCGGCCAGTGGAATCTGCTCGCGGCGGCCGGGTCCGCGTCGGCGGATGATGTCGCCAAGCTCGACAAGGCCATCGCCACGACGGACGAGTCGCTGGCACGGGCCAAGACCGCCGCGCAAGTTGCGGGCCTGCCGACCACCAACATCGATGCCGCAGCGACGACACTGCGTGGCGTCCGTTCGGCGGCGCGCAACGCTGTACCGCTTCCGGCCGCGCAACGTCCGGCGAACATCCAGGCGACGACCACGGATGGCCTCGGTCGGGCGGCCGAGTCCCTGAATGCCGCCATCGACGAGACCGCGATCGAGCTGTCGGGGGCCGGCGGCGAGGTCGAGAACCTGTTGCCTTCGGCCCAGCTTGCGCAGCTGTCGCAATCGATGCGCACGATCAACGGCGCGCGCTCCGCCGTGCTGCGCTTCTTCATCCAGAACGTCAGCTGGACCCCGGCGCGTCTTGCCGAGGTGACCGAGCAGAGCGGACAGGTGACCCTGCTGTGGCAGCAGATCGAGCTCGCGGCGCGCAGCGTTCGCAATACGCCGGAGGTGTCCGCCGCGCTGGAGCACGTGCGCACGACCCTGATGGGTGCTGGCGAACAGCGCTACCGTCAGATCGTCACGGCGGGGCGCGACGGACAGCCGTCGCCGGTCACGGCTGAGGAATGGGGCCGCTGGACCACGCCGATGCTGAACAACGTCATCGTGCTGCGCGATGCGGCGCTGAAGTCCGCGCATCAGGCCATCGATCAGGCGATCGGCGCGGCGCGGCTGCGGCTGTTCATCGCGCTCGGCGTTCTGCTGCTGGTGGCGATCGTGTCGGTCGCCGTGGTCATCGGCGTCGTCCGCGGCGTCATCGGCCCGCTGGTCGGGCTGACCGGCGTGACCCTGCGCCTCGCCAATGGCGAGCTGAGCGCCGACATTCCGAACGAGTCCCGCAAGGACGAGATCGGCGCGATGGCGCGCGCCCTGAAGATCTTCAAGGACGCGCTGATCGCCAAGAAGGCCTCGGACGAGGCCGCGCAGCGCGACGCGCAGGCGCAGATCGATCGGGCCCAGCGGCTGGATGCGCTGACGCGCAACTTCGAGTCGACGATCGCCGACATCGTCAACACCGTGTCGTCGGCGGCCTCGGGCCTCGAGACGTCGGCGGATATGCTGACAAACACCGCTAGCCGCTCGCAGGAGCTCAGCACGGTGGTGGCGGCTGCGTCGGAGGAAGCGTCCGCCAACGTTCAGTCGGTCGCCTCCGCCACCGAGGAGCTCTCCTCGTCGGTGACCGAGATCAGCCGTCAGGTCCAGGCGTCGGCCCGCATGGCCGGCGACGCCGTGCAGCAGGTGCGCCAGACCAATGGGCGCGTCGCCGAGTTGTCGCAGGCCGCAGCCCGCATCGGCGACGTCGTCGAGCTCATCAACAGCATTGCCGGACAGACCAATCTCCTCGCACTCAACGCCACCATCGAGGCGGCGCGCGCCGGCGACGCCGGCCGCGGTTTCGCGGTGGTCGCGACCGAGGTGAAGGCGCTCGCGGAACAGACGGCGAAGGCGACCGAGGAGATCTCACAGCAGATCTCGGGCGTGCAGGCCGCGACGCAGGAATCGGTGAATTCGATCCAGGCGATCAGCTCGACGATCGAGCGGCTTGCCGAGATCGGAGCAGCCATTGCGGCGGCGGTCGAAGAGCAGGGCGCGGCAACGCAGGAAATCTCGCGTAACGTGCAGCAGGCCGCCCACGGCACCCAGCAGGTCTCGTCCAACATCACGGACGTGCAGCGCGGCGCCTCGCAGACCGGCTCGGCCTCCGCCGAGGTGCTGTCGTCGGCCAAGTCGCTGGCTGGAGATTCCAACCGCCTCAAGCGGGAGGTCGGCAGCTTCCTGGAAGCGGTCCGCGCAGCGTAAGAAGCCGTCCTTTCAAGCGGGCTACGACGCCAGCATCTTCCGGTACAGTGCGTTGTAGCAGGCGGCCGACAGGTTCCAGCTGAATGAGCGTGCCATCGCCGACAGCCGCATCTCGTTCAGCCGTTCGGTGCTGGTGAATGCCGAAAACGCGCGCTTCACCCCGCCGAGGAAGGATTCCGCCGACGGCTTCTCGAACAGGAATCCGGTCTCGCCATCGGTGATGGTCTCGGCGAGGCCGCCGGTCTGGTGGCCGATCGGCAGCGAGCCGAAGCGCTGGGCATACATCTGGCTCAGGCCGCATGGCTCGAAGCGCGACGGCATCAGGGTGAAGTCGCTGCCGGCGAAGATGCGCCGCGCCTGTGCATCGTTGAAGCCGATGGCGACCCCGATCGCGTCCGGCCGGCGGCGGTGGGCCTCCATCAGCGCGCGCTCGATGGCGGGCTCGCCGGTGCCGGTGACCACGATCTGGCCGCCGGCGCCGACGATCTCGTCGGCGGCTTCCAGCACCAGGTCGATGCCCTTCTGATGGACGAGGCGCGCCACGATGCCGAACATCGGACCGCGCGACACGGCGAGGCCGAACTGCTTGCGGACGTAGTCGGCGTTGGCCTTCTTGCCCTTCCAGTCGCCCGCGGCGAAGGGCTGCGCCAGCTGCTGGCAGTAGCGGGGATCCCAGCTCTCGTCGATGCCGTTGAGAATGCCGGTCAGCTCATGGGCATTGGAGCGCTGCCGGAGCAGGCCCTCCAGCCCGCAGCCGAGCTCGGGCGTCGTGATCTCCTGGGCATAGGTCGAGCTGACCGTGGTGAGATGCGACGCATAGATCAGACCGCCCTTGAGAAAGGACAGTTTGTCGTAGAACTCCAGACCGTCGATGTGGAACGAGGATTCGGGGGCGCCGATCCGGCGCAGCGACTCGCGCGGGAACAGGCCCTGATAGGCGAGGTTGTGGATGGTCAGGATCGACGGCACGTCGACCCCGCGCCACGCCAGATAGGCCGGCACCAATGCGGCCTGCCAATCATTGGCGTGGACCAGATCGGCTGCCCAGTTCCTGTCCAGCGTGCCCGCCGCCAGCTCGGCGGCGGCGGCGGCGAGACGGCCGAAGCGGATGTCGTTGTCCGCCCAGTCCTGCCCGTTCTCGTCGCCATAGGGGTTGCCCGGCCGGTCGTAGAGCTCGTCGCAGAGCAGGACGTAGACCGGCAGGCCGTCGCGGGTCGACGACCGTCCCAGCGCGCAGCCCGGCATCTCTGCCAGGGGCGCGCAGTGGCCGACGATCTCGATGTGAGTGAGTTGCTCGATCACGTCCCGGTAGCCGGGCAGCATGATCCTGACATCGGTGTGTGAGCGCAGCGCCCGGGGAAGTGCCGCCGAAACGGCAGCCAGTCCGCCCACCCGGACGAAATCGTCCATTTCGGTCGTAACGAACAGAACCCGCAAGAGATGTCCTCGATCAAGCCCCATGTTCGTCCTATGCAAGAAAAGGTCCAAATTCAGTCATGAAGAAAGGCGCTGCCGCACCGCGGCGGAACGCCAAACGCTTTCGACATCGAATGGTTCGATCTAGAAACGACCTGCACGACGATCGATGGCTTACGCTTTGTGAATCCGCGACGGCAAAGCGGACCTTCGGCCTCGGTGCCGAGCGAGAAGAGTTCAAACCAGGGAGCTGCCAGGGTGAGTCTAGTGGGAAACGATGAGAGCCGTTTGACAGGATGTTTCGAGGGACTGCGCGTCCTCGACTTCTCGACCACCATCGCCGGCCCGCACTGTGCCCGCATGCTTGCCGATATGGGAGCGGAGGTGATCAAGATCGAGTCAGTCGAAGGTGAAACCATGCGCACCCGGCCTCCGATGCGTCATGGCTGCTCTACCGCTTTCGGTCAGCTCAACGTCGGCAAGAAGAGCGTCGTGCTCGACCTCAAGTCGCGCGACGGTGTCGCCGCGGTGCGTCGGCTGGTCGCATCGGCCGATATCCTGGTTGAGAACTTCCGCCCTGGAGTGATGCAGCGGCTCGGGCTGGACTATGCGGCCTTGAGCGCGCTGAATCCGCGGCTGATCTACTGCTCGATCTCGGGCTACGGCCAGACCGGCCCATCGGCGGAACTCCCGGCCTACGCCCCGGTGATCCATGCGGCTTCGGGCTACGACATGGCGCATCTCGCCTACCAGCCGGGGCGCAGCCGACCCGATTATTGCGGCATCTACCATGCCGACGTCGTCACCGGGACCTACGCGTTCGGCGCCATCGCCTCCGCTCTGTATCAGCGCGAACGCAACGGGCGCGGCCAGCACATCGACTGCTCGATGCTGGAATCGATGCTGAGCCTGACACTGAACGAGATCCAATGGTCGCAATTTCCCGTCGCGCAGCCGTCGCGGCCGACCTTCGGCCCGGCGGAGTGTCGCGACGGCTATGTGATGATCGCCATCGCCAGCGAGAAGACGTTCCAGAACCTGATGACCGCGATCGGCCATCCGGACTGGGTCGATGATCCCAGATTCGCAAAATATTCCGACCGGCGGGCAAACTGGGGGGCGCTGATGGATGGCGTGGAAGCCTGGTCGCGCCGGCTCACCGTCGCCCAATGCCTGGAGGCATTGAATGCGGGCGGCGTGCCAAGTTCGGCCTACCGCAGTGTGGCCGATGCGCTGGCTGATCCGCAGATCGCGCATCGCGGCGCGCTGGCCGATGTGGAGGATGCCGCCGGCAGCTTCAAGGTCGTCAACCTGCCGTTTCGGATGTCGGAAGCGAAGGTTGCGGCCGGCCCGCGGGCCGCAAGCCTCGGAGAGCACACCGTGGAAATCCTGCGGGGGGGCTGGCGTAGGCGACGCTGCAAAACCTTGAGCCCGCTAAGGCAAAACGCTGCAGGGCTGCCATGACCGCAGGCGCTGCGCGCAGCCTTGCCGCTCCTCGCGTTTCCAGCCAATGTCGCGATATCGCAAGAACAGTCCGGACCAGCCGGACGCGCTCATGCCGGGGAGGAGGTCCAAGGCGACGTTGCCGCGCGCAGCCTCGCCGCTCGTCCCGTCGATGCGCCGTCCGGTCGCGCCCGCACCGGACTACGGGAGTGAAACCATGAAGAGCTTCAAGGTCACCGATTTCAATGCGCCGCTGACCGAGGTCGACGAGCCGACACCGCAACCATTCGGCAAACAGGTGCTGATCAAGGTGAAGGCGGCCGGCGTCTGCCACAGCGATCTGCACATCTGGGAAGGCGGCTATGATCTCGGGCACGGCCGCAAGCCGCTGTCCCTCAAGGATCGGGGCGTGTCGCTGCCGCGGACCATGGGCCATGAGAGCGCCGGCGAGATCGTGGCGTTCGGGCCGGAGGTCACCGAGGCGGAGAAGGGCGGGCTGAAGGTCGGCGACGTCGTGCTGGTCTATCCCTGGATCGGCTGCGGCAAGTGCGCGACCTGTCTCGCCGGCGACGAGAACATGTGCCTGAAGCCGGCCTCGCTCGGCGTCTATTGCGACGGCGGCTATGCCGACCACATGACGGTGCCGCATCCGCGCCACCTGATCGATCTCAAGGGGCTCGATCCGGTGACGACCGCGCCTTACGCCTGCTCCGGTGTCACGACCTACAGCGCGCTCAAGAAGGTCGAGAAGGATTTCGACACGCCGATCGTGATCTTCGGCGCCGGCGGCCTCGGGCTGATGGCGCTGTCGCTGTTGAAGGCAATGGGCGGCAAGGGTGCGATCGTGGTCGATATCGACGCGCGCAAGCGCGAGGCGGCGCTGGCGGCCGGCGCGCTGGCGGCGGTCGACGGCAAGGCGCCGGATGCGCTGGAGCAACTGAACAAGGCCGCAGGCGAGCCGATCCGGGCCGTCATCGACCTGGTCGGCAATGCCGCCACCGCGCAGCTGGGCTTCGACTGCCTCACCAAGGGCGGCAAGCTGGTCATCGTCGGCCTGTTCGGCGGCGGCGCGCCGTGGGCGCTGCCGCTCATTCCGATCAAGGCGGTGACGATCCAGGGCAGCTATGTCGGCAATCTCCGCGAGACAAAGGAGCTGCTCGACCTCGTCCGTGCCAAGCACATCGCGCCGATCCCGGTGACGCCGATGCCGCTCGCCAAGGCCAACGATGCTCTGCGTGAGCTGCAGAAGGGTCAGCTGGTCGGCCGCGCCGTGCTGACGCCGTAGGACACACCCTCTCCATCGTCATTGCGAGGAGCGAAGCGACGAAGCAATCCAGAGTCTCAACCTGGGCCCTGGATTGCTTCCGCCGTCGCCCTTCGGGCTAAGGCGGACAAGTCGCTTCGCTCGCAATGACGGCGCTAAATCCCTCGTGTGACGAAGAAAAAAGCATGCCCTCCACCAACGCACTCCACATCGCAGTCCTCCCCGGCGACGGCATCGGGCCGGAGGTCATGGCGCCGGCACTTGAAGTGCTGCGCAAGGTCGAGGCCAAGGCCGGCCTGTCGTTCCGGTTCACCGAGGCCCAGGCCGGTGCGAACAACTATCTCGCGACCGGCGTCTCGATCGCCGACTCCACGATCCGGCTGTGCGAAGAGGCGGACGCGATCCTGCTCGGCGCCTGCGGGCTGCCGTCGGTGCGCTATCCCGACAACACCGAGATCGCGCCGCAGATCGAGCTGCGCTTCCATTTCGACCTCTATGCCGGCGTGCGGCCGGCGCGGCTGATTCCGGGCGTGCCGAGTCCGATCGTCGGCGCCGCCGAGCGCGGCATCGACTTCGTCGTGATCCGCGAGTCCACCGAAGGCCTGTTCGCTTCGATGGGCAAAGGTGTCGTGACACATGAGGAGGCGCGCGAGACCCTCGTCATCACCCGCAAGACATCCGAGCGGCTGTTCAACTTCTCCTTCAAGCTCGCCGCCCGGCGCCGCGCGCGCGGCCGCTCGGGGACTTTAGCCTGCGTCGACAAGGCCAACGTCTTCAAGGCCTTCGCCTACTTCCGTAAGATCTTCGACGAGGTCGCTCAACTTCATCCGGACGTGAAGACGGACCGCCTCTACATCGATGCTTGCGCGCTCATGCTGGTGAAGCGCCCGTGGGATTTCGACGTTCTGGTCACCGAGAACATGTTCGGCGATATCCTGTCCGATCTCGCCGCCGGTCTCGTCGGCGGCATGGGCATGGCGCCGTCGGCCGACATCGGCGATCGCCAAGCCGTGTTCCAGCCCTGCCACGGCACCGCGCCCGACATCATGGGGCAGGGCAAGGCCAACCCGACCGCGATGATCCTGTCGGCCGCGATGATGCTGGACTGGCTGGCGGACACCCATGGCATCGAGGGGGCAGCCGAGGCGGCCCAGCGGATCGAGCAGGCCGTCGACCAGGTCTACGCATCCGGCCTCAAGCCATTCGAGTTCGGTGGCAATGCCGGCACGATCGACGTGACCAGGGCGGTGCTGGAGGCGCTCTAACGTCCCTTGAAGGCTGGCTTGCGCTTCTCCATGAAGGCGCGGCGGCCCTCGCGGAAATCCTCCGAATCCATGCAGATGTCGCCGATCCGCTTGATGGCTTCCATGTCGCGGCGGCTTTCGTCCTTCAGCACCTCGGCGATGGTGATCTTGGCGGCCTTGACCGCCAGCGGCGCATTGACGGCAATGGTGCGGGCGATCTCCAGCGTGGCCGGCAGCAGTTCGTCGTTGCTCATCATCCGGTCGACGAGGCCGATCCGCAGCGCCTCCGCGGCATCGATCCGCAGGCCCGTATAGAGCAGCAGCCGCGCCTGCGACGGGCCGACCAGTGACACCAGGTTGCGCAGGCCGTCATAGCCATAGGCGATGCCGAGCCTGGCGGCGGGGATGCCGAACTGGCTGTCCGCGGCGGCGAAGCGCATGTCGGTCAGCATCGCGATCTGCAGGCCGCCGCCGAGGCAGAAGCCGCTGATGCAGGCGATCGTCGGCTTCGGGTAGCCGGCGAGCAGCGCCCGCTGGGCGGCGCTTCGCTCGGCATAGGCCTCCGAGGCCGCGGCATTGTGGCGGCTCTGCTCGAACTGGCTGATGTCGGCGCCGGACACGAAGGCCTTGCCGCCGGCGCCGGTCAGCACCACGACCCGGATCGCGTCATCGTCGCGCAGCGCGACCAGTGCCTGGCCAAGCCCCTCCCACATCTCCAGCGACATCGCATTGCGCTTGTCCGGGTTGTTGAAGGTGATGATGCCGACGCCATCGCCCGCTCTGGTCATGAGGATCTTGTCCCCGGCGAAGGTGGTGGGGAGCTCGGAGATAGTCGGCATGTGGGTCCGTCCGCAGGAGGGCAGGCGGCCGGCATCGTTCACCGCGCCGGTGACGGCGTCAATGCAAGTTCAGGACATGATGGGCAGGCAAAGGGACGTTCGGGCCGAGCTCTCGACCTGTGCACGGGTGGCCCAGGAGAGGACGCGCAGCGTTCATGATCAGCGTCGGCCGGACGGAACCGAAACGCCGGCATGCGGCCACTTCCTATGACGGCAGAGAGCACGAGATTATAAAAGCGACGAAGCCTCAGACCGCGCAGCGATCGCTGTGCGGACGAGAAGGGCCGGTGTGTCGGCCGCGCCGATCGCTCGGCCTTGAGCCGAGGCAGTGAACTCGCCCGAGCTGGCAGAGCGCCTGGCGCCCCCAAGTTGCGCCCTCGAGCGAAGATGGCCCATATCCATCACGGGCAGACCTGTCTGACGGATCAGACAGCCTTGCCTATTCTTCGTTCGCTGCGATCGATTCCATCAAGGATACCAGCTGACGTTGCACGGTCTGGTCCTTGATCTTGCTGTAGGCGCGCAGCAACCGCAGGCTGAAGGCTGAGTCCAGGAACAGGAGGCTCTCGACCTCGCGCGCCTTGCTGTCGCCGTCGTAGAAGAACGTCACAGGCACGTCGAGCGCGGTGGCGATCTGCTGCAGACGCGCAGCGCCGACCCGGTTGACGCCCTTCTCGTACTTCTGGACCTGCTGGAAGCTCACGCCGAGCTTCTCGCCGAGCTCGGCCTGCGAGATCTTCTGCTCTACACGCCGCAGGCGAATCCGCTTGCCGAGCTCGATGTCGGGCTTGCCCGCACTGCGCTGCTTCATTTTCTTTGCCGCTGATTTGTTCATACTGATTTTACCGTCCTTCCATCGGAAAGCCCCCGAATAGATGGGTCAGGGGTTCACCCATATATACTGTTTTAAGTTGCTGTGGATGAATGAATTCGTCTTTAAACCACGGGTATTTGCCAGGGTTAAAAGCCTCGACCAGCCAGTCGATCATGTGACGCACCCTAGGGATGCGTCCGGTGGTGGCATGATAAGACAGCCAGATGTCGTAGGACCACTTGAGGTCAACCTCCAGTGGTATGATCTTCCCGCCCAGGGCACTCGCATAGGTTGGGAAGACCCCGATGCCGGCGCCGTGCGCCACGGCCCAGTAATTGGCGCTCGAGACATTGGTGGTCATCGCGATCAGGTCCCGCTGTTCGAAACCGGGGAAGATGGTGGCGAAGGCGGCATTGGCGGCGGCTTCGTCCGCCACCTGCAGAACCAAACGGTGTTTGACGAGATCGTCAATCGTCTTTGGGATGCCAAATATCTCCAAATATTTCTCGCTCGCAAAGCACATCAGGTGCATGCGGCCAAGCCGGACCAGCTTGACGTCGAGCGCCGCCGGCCGGGAGAGGTGGATGGCGACGTCGGCCTCGTGACGCGACACGTCGGCCGAGCGCATCGCGCAATAGAGATCGACCATGACGTTGGGAAAGCTCTGCTGAAATTCGACCAGCCGGGGCGCCAGCCAGAACGTGCCGAGCCCCTCGGTCACCGCGACCCGGACCTCGCCCGACGCAGCGCCGGCGAGACCATCGCCCGCGCGCAGCAACTCGAATGACGCGGCCTCCATGTGCTCGACGGCGGAGACCACCAGCGCGCCTTCGTCGGTCAGCCGAGCGCCGTGGACATCGCGCGTGAACAGCGTCGCGCCGATCTGCCGCTCGAAATCATCGATGCGTCGCCGTACGGCATTGATCGAGAGCGTCAGCCGCTCGGCCGCGGAGCGAAAGCTGCCGGCCCTGACAACCTCGAGGAATATCCGCGCTGCATCCCAGTCGGTGAGGCTTGCCTGCGCCGATTTGCTCACGGTCGACTTGGCCGGGGCGGCCCGGCCCGTCGCAGTTCTTGCCGGCTTGCTCGCCGTTGCGCCCTTGGCGCCGCCACTCTCTCGGCTCAGTTCAATGCTCGATCCTGCCCCAGCAGACGAGCCGCCGTGCTCCCCTGGTGCCAGCGTCGCAGGGGTCTCGGCTAGTTCCCGGCGTTCCTTCTGAGGAACGCCCCGTTCCGCCGCAACGCGCATACAAGCTCTCTCCGCCTGCTAGAGTGATTCCGATAAATTACGGGCAGGGCACGTTCGTGCCATGATTTGGTTGAGCGATCGAGGGTCGATGAGTCTGCCACCTTCAGTTCTCTGCAGCATGGTCTTACCGCCAGCAGATGCGCGGTCTGACACATCATGTAGGACAGGGACACGCTTAACGCGAGTCGAACCTAAGATCGACGGTTTTTGCCTCGACCGCAATGAAATGGTATTCGAAGATGGGCCGTTGTCATGCTATCGTGATGAACGGATCGTGGCGCTAATTCATCGAATGCCGGGGAGCGGTGATGTCTCTTCACCCTGCGTCATGCCAGGACGCCGTCGTGCCGTCCCAGGGGGTAGGTGCATGGCTCGGCTGAGCCGCATCGGCAAAGCGCAGGGGAGCAACGACATGACGTATTTGGAAGCCATCCGCGAGTCGGGAGTTGCTCGGCTCCATCTCGTCGCACGCTACTAGAACGGAAACGACGCCTGTGGCCAATTCAGACGAACAAATGCTTGCAGTGCTTGCGTCCCTCGAGCAGTGCCGCGCCATGCTCGCGGCGACGGGCAATCGCGAATCGGCGCATTTGGTCTCGGTTGCCATCCTCGACCTGCGCATGAAGCTGAACCGTCTGAGCGAGGACGATCTGAAATCGCTTTGCGATGAGATGGTTCAAGCCGACAATCCCGACAAGCTGCGCGATGCGAAGCTGCAGCCAGGTCAGCGCCGGCCACCGTTGCTTCGAGTGGTGAAATAGCACAGTTCGGTGTGTGCACAAGGGTGCATTTGGCGCATTTGTGATATGTCGTGATCCCACGGTGAGGCGCGCGCCGGCTCGCAGACGAGCCGGTTGAAGCGAGGCGACACTCCCATCGGGGCGGGGGGCTTCGCCAATGAGGCCCCGATCCGGGGACGTCGGGCTCTATCCTGGCGAAAGCCCGCAGGCCGTGATCATCGTTGACCGCCGTAACTTCGGCACGTCTGTTGCGTATTCCCCGCATCGGCGGCAAGAAGCGTCGTGCCCCGGCTTGCGCCTGGAGGGGCGTATCGCGGGACTCGCATGATCCAGAACGTATCGATTCCGGCCGCGTTCATTGCTGGCTTGGTCAGTTTTCTTTCGCCCTGCGTGCTACCGCTGGTTCCTCCGTATTTGATCTATCTCACCGGCGCCACGATCGAGCACATCGAGAGCGACGAGCCTCCGGCCGCGTCGCGTCGCGCCGTGATGATCTCGGCCGCACTGTTCGTGCTGGGCTTCTCCACCGTGTTCGTGATGCTGGGGGCGAGCGCCTCGCTGATCGGCGGCCTGATCCGGGCCTGGTCGGAGCAGTTGTCCATCCTCGCCGGCGTCGTCATCATCGTGATGGGCCTGCACTTCCTCGGCCTGACGCGGATCTCGTTCCTGATGCGCGAAGGGCGGCTGCCGATCCCCAAGCCGGTCGGCCTGTGGGGCGCCTATGTCATGGGGCTCGCCTTCGCCTTCGGCTGGACGCCGTGCATCGGGCCGATCCTGGCGGCGATCCTCTCGATCGCAGCTGCGGAGACGACGGTCGCCAAGGGGGCCGGGCTTCTTGCCGTCTATTCCGCCGGCCTCGGCATTCCGTTCCTGGTCGCGGCGTTCATGATCGAACAGTTCTCGGCGCTGTTCATCCGCATGCGTGGCCATCTCGTGAACATCGAGCGCGCGATGGGCGTGCTGATGATCGCCACCGGCATCGGCTTTCTCACTGGCGCGGTCTCGACCTTCAGCATCTGGCTGCTCGAGACGTTCCCGGCGCTGCAGAGGTTCGGCTGACGCGGCTCAATCGTCGAGCTTGCAGGTGATGGTGTAGACCACGCCCGGCGGCAGGAAGTCGACCGTGGCCTCGCCGCCGAGCTGATCGCGCGCGCTGCGCTCGATCAGGCGGGAGCCGAAGCCGCGCTGGATCGGCGCCGAGACCACCGGGCCGCCGGTTTCCTGCCACACCAGCCGCAGCCGTGCCGGCAGCTTCTTCGCCGCGTCGGCCGCGTTCGCCAGCTCCCAGGACAGATCGACCGTGCCGGTGTCGTTGGAGAACGCACCATATTTGGCGGCGTTGGTTGCGATCTCATGCACGATCATCGACAGCACGACGGCGAGCCGCGGCGACAGCGCCACCTTCGGGCCGGAGATCCTGATGCGGTCGGGCGTGTTGAGGCGGTAGGGCTTGAGCACGCGCTCGATCACGTCCTGCAGCTCAGAACCCTGCCATTTCTCCTTGCTGAGCAGATTATGCGCCTCGGCGAGCGCGCCGAGCCGGCCCTCGAACTTCTCACGCTCAAGGCGGCTGGCGCTGCGGAAGGTCTGCACCGCGATCGCCTGCAGGATCGCCAGCGTGTTCTTGACCCGGTGATTGAGCTCCTCGATCAGCAGGTCGTGCAGCATCTCGGCGCGCGCGATCGTCGTCGCCATCCGCACCGCGAAGGCCAGACCGATCGCCAGCATGATGCCGCCGAGCAGGCTGGTGACGGCGAGGTTGCGCCACAACGGCGCAACCAGCGAATCCTCGGCGATGCCGGCGCCGATGGTCCATCCGGTGAGGGTGGAATGGGTGAAGCTCGACAGCAGCGGCACGCCCTCGAGCGATACGCTCGACAGCGTCGCCTCCTGCTCGCTGCGCATGCGATCAAACACCGAGGGCGAGGCCTGCTTGCCTATCGTCTCCGCCGGATTTGGCACGCGCGCGAAGACGGTCGCCTGGCGGTCGAGCAGCGACAAGGTCCAGTCCGGATTCGGCCGCTGCTTTTCCAGGATGGTCTGGAACATCTCGATCGGCGGGCTGAACGAGATGTCATAGACGACCTCGCCGTCGCGAAAGACGGGCACCTCGACGGTGACGATCAGGCTCTTCTTCACGACGCCGTAGAACAGGTCGGAATATTGCGGCTGCCGGGTCTCGAACACGCGGCGGGTGATCTCGCGGTTGTTGCGCGTCGGCAGGTGAGCCGTATCCGTCGTCGCCGACGAGAACAGCTGGCGTCCGTTGCGGTCGGCGACCACGATCGTGCCGTTCTTGCCGTACTGCTCGAGGAAGCCCATCGCGATCGGCCGGAAGCGTTCGAAATCGCCGGTGGTCAGAGCATCGGTCAGCGCCAGGACCTGGACGCCGCCGGTCATGCGCTGCATTTCGGCATCGAGCGTCAGCCGGATGCTGCGCACCGTCTCCAGCACGCGCTGACGGGCGTCGCTGCGATCCTGCATGTAGCTGTGCAAGACGATTCCGCCTGCGAACAGGATGAGCGGCAGTGTGGTCCCTGCGACCAGAAGAGCAAGCCGGATCGGCAGGGAGAGTTTTGGCACGGATGCCCCGTTTGAGCTGGCGCTGCTGATCGCCGTTGGGACTGACGCAGGCGGGAGACGCGTCGGGCGGAGGCGAATTTGTGCGGCGAGCGCATATCAGGCTGGAGCGGCTGCCTCCGCAAGGGCTCGGCGGTTGCAGCCGTTCACATGACTGTCAGCATAAGAGAGCACCGCGTGCACGCCAAGCGCAACGCGCGGGGATCGCCGGTTCCCTGAGCGGCTTTACCGCCACGACGCCGCTCCTAGACGTTGCTTTCGGTGATCGCCGCGTACACCATCGTGCGCAGCTCGCGGCGGATCGGGTAGGCGCTCGACGGCAAGACCTGGGTCATGAAGATCGTGATCAGCTCCTCGGCCGGGTCGATCCAGAACGCCGTGGAGGCCGCACCGCCCCAGGCATATTCGCCGGCGCTGCCGGGAATCAACGTCTTGGCCGGATCCATCGTCACCGAGAAGCCGAGACCGAAGCCGATGCCGTTATAGGCTGCTTCCGCGAACATCGAGCGCGACAGCGCCGGCAGGTCGACGCCGCCCGGCAGATGGTTCGAGGTCATCAGCTTCAGCGTCTTCGGTCCGAGCAGCCTGACGCCGCCGAGCTCGCCGCCATTGAGCAATGCGCGGCAGAACGTCAGATAGTCGGCCGTGGTCGAGCACAGGCCGCCGCCGCCGGAGATGAAGTCGGGCGGGTTCAGGAACGAACTGGTCGCCGGGTCGTCCTGCAAGGTCAGGCCGCCCTTGCGATCGGCGGCGTGGAACGACAAGGCGCCGCCGGCATCGGCCGAGTAGCACGCCGCCAGCCGGTGCGCCTTCGCCGCGGGCACGTGGAAATCGGTGTCGCTCATGCCGAGCGGATCGAAGATGCGCTGCTTCAGGACTTGCTCGAACGGCTGGTCGGCGATCTTGCCGACGAGATAGCCGACCACGTCGGTCGAGACCGAGTAGTTCCAGGCCTCGCCCGGCGAGAATTCGAGCGGAATACGCGAGAGATCATCGATCATCGACTGCAGCGTTCCCGCCTTTTCGACTGCGCCGATCTTGGCGTCGCGATAGGCGGCATCGACGTTCGATCGCTGCTGGAAGCCGTAGGTCAGGCCGGAGGTGTGGCGCAGCAGGTCGACGATCAGCATCGGCCGCGACGGCGGCCGGCTGACAAAGGCCGGCGCGGTGCCGGCGACGAACACGCCGAGATTCTTCCACTCCGGAATGTATTTCGCGACCGGCTCGTCGAGCGCGACCTTGCCTTCCTCGACCAGCATCATGAAGGCGACCGAGGTGATCGGCTTGGTCATCGAATAGATGCGGTAGATCGTGTCGTCCCTGACCGGGACCTTGCGCTCGACGTCGGCATAGCCGAGCGAGCTCGCATGCACGATCTTGCCGCGGCGATAGACCATCAACTGCGTCCCGGGAAAGCGGCCGGCCTCGACATAGCGCTGCCGCAGATGGGCATCGATGCGATCGAGCGCGGCTTTCGACATGCCGACGGTTTCGGGCGAGGCGGGTGTCGGGGCGAGCATCGGGCGTCTCCGCTATGATCGGTTTCTGGCGGCCTGCGCGAGGATCGGCCGCGCATCCCGTTTGTTCCGGGTGATAGCCGAAAATCGCGCCGCGTCCAATGGCAGGCCAGGCATGCGTCGTGTACCCTTTGCGCCGGGAGGAATTGGCAATGACACAATTCAATGAAGGCGAGCTCACGGAGGCCGTCGTCGCGAGCTTCGAACGGACACCCGATCCGCGCGCGAAATTCCTGCTGCAGGAATTGGTGAAGTCGCTGCACGATTATGTGCGCCGGACGGAGCTCACTTTCGACGAATGGGCCGCCGCCATCGACTTTCTCACCCGCACCGGACAGACCTGCACCGCAAGCCGGCAGGAGTTCATCCTGCTGTCCGACGTGCTCGGCGTGTCGATGCTGGTCGACGCCATCAATCATCGCGACCGGGCAGGGGCGACGGAGACGACCGTACTCGGCCCGTTCTACGTCGGCGAGCACAAGGTGACGCCCCACGGCACCGACATCTCGGCGGATCTCAAGGGCGAGAAGATGTTCGTCCAGGGACGGGTGACCGATCTGGCGGGTGCCCCGCTGGCAGGCGCCGCGGTCGATGTCTGGCATGCCGACGACGAGGGCTTCTACGATTCGCAGCGGCCGTCCTATGAAAGCGATGGTCCGTCGTCGCGGGCGCGCTTCATCACCGATGCTGATGGCCGCTTTTTCTTCCGCACCATCCTGCCCTGCAGCTATCCGATCCCGACCGACGGACCGGTGGGACGGATGATCCTCGAGACCAAGCGTCATCCGATGCGCCCGGCCCATGTGCATTTCCTGGTGGACGCCAAGGGCTACGAGCCGCTCATCACCCATGTCTTCGTCGGCGGCGACGAATATCTCGACAGCGACGTCGTCTTTGGCGTCAAGGACGAGCTCATCGCCCAGGTCGAGCGGCGCAGCGACGCGGTGATGCCGGACGGCAAGCTGGCCATCGGGCCATGGCACTTGATGACCTATGATTTCCGCATGAAGCCGGGAGCGGGCGTGGCGCCGAGGCCGCTTGGCGCGATCGCGCCTGAACCCGCCTGATCCGCGGCTGGCAGGTCCGCCTACCAGCCGCCGTGGCGAGCCGCGAGCAGGATGATCACTGCGATCGCGAGCAGCGCAGTCGTCGCCTTCCAGAACAGCAGCGGATTGCGCTCGATCAGGGGCGTCCGGCCGCCGCCGATATAGGCGGGATTGGGGTGCCGAAGGTCGAAGACGAATTCCGAGAGGCTCTCGTAACGTTTGGCGGCGACGGGATGGACGGCGCGCCGGAGTGCGCCATCGATCCAGAGCGGGACGGTTTGGTCATCGCCGGAGGCCGGGTGATAAAGCACCTTGCGAAACTGCGCCCGGGTTCGTGCACGTGCCATCTGCGCGCCGTAGGGCAGCCGGCCCGTCAGCATCTGGTAGGCGATCACGCCGAGCGAGAACTGGTCGGACCATTCGGAGCCGCCCTCGCCGAGAAAATATTCCGGCGCCGTATACTGCTGGGTGCCGAGGATGCTGTCGTGGTCGGCAGCCGGATCGGCCTCGACCACGCCGCTGACCCGCACCGATCCGAAATCGATGATCTTCACCGTCCCGGTCCGGTCGATCATGATGTTTGCAGGCCGCAGATCCTGGTGCAGCACTTCCTTGCGATGCAGCGCCTGCAGCCCCCTGGCGATCTGCTCGATGATGTCTCTGACGGTATCGAGATCGGCTTTGGGATGGTCGATCATCCATTGCGCCAGGGTCTGGCCTTCGACGAATTCGGTGACGACGTAGAGATGATCGCGGCGACGCGTCGATGGGAAGGCCTTCAGCACGTGCGGGTTGTCGATCCGCCGCGCAATCCAGTCTTCCATCAGGAACCGTTTGAGATAGGCCGGGTCGCCGCGCAGGTCGATCGAAGGCACCTTGAGGGCGACGGCGAGCTCCGTCTCGACGTCGACGGCCAGATAAATGTGGCTGCGGCTGCTGGCGTGGATCTCGCGCACGATCCGGTAGCCCTCGAAGATCATCCGCGCGTCCAGCAGCGGCGCCGGCGGCAGCTGCTCGGCCTGGACCGGAATCTCGGCGGCATCGCCGGCACCGAGTTCGTCGATCCGCACGATCTGGATCGTGAGATTGTCCGCGCTGCCCTGCGCCAGCGCCTCAGCGACGATGATACGGGCCGCCTGGTCGAGGTCGTGGGAATTCTCTTTCAACACGTTGGCGACAAAACGATTGCCTACGTGTTCGTGAACGCCGTCGGTCGCGAGCACGAAGATGTCGCCGCGCTCGATCCGAATGGCCTGATAGTCGATTTCGACCTCGGGATTGACCCCGAGCGCACGCCCCAGATAGCTCTGCTGCGACGAGATGATGACGCGATGATCGTCGGTGAGCTGCTCGAGCGAGTGGCCTGCGGGGCGATAGATGCGACAATCGCCGATATGGAAGAGATGCGCCGTGGCCGCCTTGATTACCATCGCACTGAGCGTGCAGACGTAACCCTTGTCGCGGTCATAGGCGTATTGGCTGGCTCTGGTCTGGGCGTAGAGCCAGGAGTTGGCCGCGGCGATCACGCGTCGCGCCGAGGTCTTCACCGACCAGGCATCCGGCGTACAGTAATAGTCGGTCAGGAAGCTCTTGACCGCCGACTCGCTCGCAATGTGGCTGACCTCGCTGCTGCTGATCCCGTCCGCGATGGCGATCGCGATGCCCTTCAGGCTGAGCGCCGGCTCATCGGGAATCAGTGCGCCGTGGAAGTCCTGGTTGCCCGGCTTCTGCCCTTTGTCGGAATGCGCTCCGATGGTGATCCGCAATGGCATTTGGGCTATCGAGCGATTTGAGGAGAGCCCGACCTTAACTGAAGCCGGGCTCTCCAAGGGAGACGGAAATCAAGCCGCGACGCGGGCTGCGATCTTGGCATCACGCTTCGGCTGCGTCCTGACATGGGTGGCGTACAGCGTCAGGCCGGTGAACGAGAGACCGCCGACGAGATTGCCGAGCACGGTCGGGATCTCGTTCCAGATCAGGTAGTCCATGATCGAGAACTTCGCATGGAGCATCAGCCCCGACGGAAACAGGAACATGTTCACCACCGAATGCTCGAACACCATGTAGAAGAACACCAGGATCGGCATCCACATCGCCAGCACCTTGCCCGGGACCGTCGTCGAGATCATCGCGCCGACCACGCCGGTGGAGACCATCCAGTTGCACAGCATGCCGCGGATGAACAGCGTCGCCATGCCGGCCGCGCCATGCGCCGCGTAGCCGAGCGTCCTGCCTTCACCGATATTGCCGATGACAGCGCCGACCTTGTCCGGCTCCTGCGTGAAGCCGAACGTGGTCACGAATGCCATCATGAAGGCAACGGTCAGTGCTCCGGCGAAATTGCCGATGAAGACGAGGCCCCAGTTGCGCAGCACGCCCGCGAGGGTCACGCCCGGACGCTTGTCGATGAGCGCCAGCGGCGACAGCACGAACACGCCAGTCAGCAGATCGAAGCCCAGCAAATAGAGCATGCAGAAGCCGACCGGAAACAACAGCGCGCCGATGATCGGCTGGCCTGTGTTCACATTGATGGTGACGGCAAACCAGGCCGCGAGCGCCAGGATCGCGCCAGCCATGTAGGCGCGGATGACGGTGTCCCGGGTCGACATGAAGATCTTGGACTCACCTGCGTCCACCATCTTGGTCACGAATTCTGAAGGCGCGAGGTACGACATTCAAACGTCCTTTGTTTGCTCTCGGGAATAGATTGCGCGCTGCCTTGCGAGAGGTTCTGGCTCTCGCGGGACATCGCCACGGGCAGGCGGATCGGATGTCGAATGCGGGGAAGGGCGTCACGACGACCGCGCCGAGGTGACCCCAGTCGCGAGCGCGCGTCCGTCCCGGAGATCAGGCGCCATCGGCCTCGACAGTCCGGCGAACCGCAGTCATCGTTGACTTGTAGGCGTCGAAGCAATGCCTGTGCCAATTTTGACGCCAATCAAAAGATCATCGATTTCAATCGATTACGTTTGGACGTCCGGGCCGCGGCTGCTTGAAAGGGCTGATTTGCTGTCCTGGTGCTCATGGAACAATCGCGCCATGCCCACTTTGTGTGCGGCGCACACAAAGTGGGCGAATCGCAAATTTTGGATGCGGGCTTCTGCCTCTGATGGATTGCTGTGCACAGCTAAGCGATTGAATCAGTTCCTGAATTCAAAACTGATGCGTTGGCACGAAGCTTGAAAGAGCATTTGCGACGCCATCGATGCCGTCCGCGCAATCCTCATCCGAATCGTGACGCTGCCCCTTCCGAGGCCACCTCGGAACACGCGCCTTCGTGCGTGGCGCAGCGACCCGCAACGGACGGCCTTTTCACCCATCGAGCGCTCTTCAGACAAAGGACGACAGCACTCATGACGAAGACTGCCAATCCTGCTCGCCGCGACGGCTTCAGCCGTCGTCAGCTTCTCAAGGCGGGCGCCGGCACGGCTGCGCTGCTAGCAGCCGCGAAGCTGAACTTGCCGGGCGGAGCGTTCGCCCAGGGGGCGGGGCCGGAAGTCGCCAGCGCCAAGCTCGGCTTCATCGCGCTCAGCGATGCCGGTCCGCTGTTCGTGGCCAAGGACAAGGGCATCTTCGCCAAATACGGCATGCCCGACGTCGACGTACAGAAGCAGGCCTCGTGGGGCACCACGCGCGACAACCTCGTGCTCGGCTCTGAAGGCAACGGCATCGACGGCGCGCACATCCTGACCCCGATGCCGTACCTGATCTCCTCGGGCAAGGTGACGCAGAACAACCAGCCGACGCCGATGTACATTCTGGCGCGGCTCAATCTCGATGCGCAGTGCATCTCGGTCGGCAAGGAATATGCGGACCTCAAGCTCGGCCTCGATACCGCGCCGTTCAAAGCCGCGCTGGAGAAGAAGAAGGCCTCCGGCAAGTCCGTGAAGGCCGCGATGACCTTCCCGGGCGGCACCCACGATCTCTGGATCCGCTACTGGCTCGCCGCCGGCGGCATCGATCCCGACAAGGACATCGAGACCATCGTGGTGCCGCCGCCGCAGATGGTGGCCAACATGAAGGTCGGCACCATGGACTGCTTCTGCGTCGGCGAGCCGTGGAATGCGCAGCTCGTCAACCAGGGTATCGGCTACACCGCCGTCACGACGGGCGAGATCTGGAACAAGCATCCCGAAAAATCCTTCGCGATGCGCGCCGCCTTTGTCGACAAATATCCGAAGGCCGCGAAAGCGTTGACGATGGCGGTGATGGAAGCGCAGCAGTGGGCCGACAAGATGGAGAACAAGCAGGAGCTTGCGACCATCATGGCCAAGCGGCAGTGGATGAATTGCCCGGTCGAGGACGTCGCCGGACGCACGGCCGGCAAGTTCGACTACGGTACCGGCAAGGTCGTCGAGAACTCGCCGCACATCATGAAGTATTGGCGCGACTTCGCGTCCTATCCATTCCAGAGCCACGATCTCTGGTTCATCACCGAGGACATCCGGTGGGGCAAGTATGAGGCTGGCTTCGACGCCAAGTCGCTGATCGCCAAGGTCAACCGCGAGGACATCTGGCGCGAGGCCGCCAAGGAGATGAACGTCGCCGCCGCCGAGATTCCGACCTCCAAGTCGCGCGGCAAGGAGACCTTCTTCGACGGCAAGGTATTCGATCCGGAAGATCCCGCCGCCTACCTGAAGTCGCTGTCGATCAAGCGCGTCGACGCCTGATCAGGACCTCCCGCCGCGCGCGAGGCGCGCGGCCTCTCTCATTGCACGGAGAAAGATTTCCGATGTCCATGCCAGCGTTGACCAACGATAGCGCTCCCCAGGTCGTGCCGACCGCGGCGGCGTCCACCTCGGCGTCCATCGTGACCATGACGCCCAAGCAGGCGCCGAAAGCCGAACGCTATGAAGAGATGGCCCGCGAGGCCGCGGTGCGCGTGGTGCCGCCGTTGATCGTGCTGGCGCTGTTCCTGCTGATTTGGGAGCTGGTCTGCCGCCGGGCCGGCTCGGCGCTGCCGCCGCCCTCCCGGGTGTTCAGCGATACCCGCGAGCTGATCTTCGATCCGTTCTTCGATCATGGCGGCATCGACAAGGGACTGTTCTGGCATCTCGAGGCCAGCCTGCGCCGCGTCGCCTTCGGCTACGCGATTGCTGCCGTCGTCGGCGTCGGTGTCGGCACGCTGATCGGCCAGTCGGTGTGGGCCATGCGCGGCCTCGATCCGATCTTCCAGGTGCTGCGCACGATCCCGCCGCTCGCCTGGCTGCCGCTGTCGCTGGCGGCGTTCCGCGACGGCCAGCCGTCGGCGATCTTCGTCATCTTCATCACCTCGGTATGGCCGATCATCATCAACACCGCGGTCGGCATCCGCAACATTCCGCAGGACTATCGCAACGTCGCCGCGGTGGTGCAGCTCAATCCGCTGGAGTTCTTCGCCAAGATCATGATTCCGGCGGCCGCGCCCTACATCTTCACCGGCCTGCGCATCGGCATCGGCCTGTCGTGGCTCGCGATCGTCGCGGCCGAGATGCTGATCGGCGGCGTCGGCATCGGCTTCTTCATCTGGGATGCCTGGAATTCCTCGCATATCAGCGAGATCATCCTGGCGCTGTTCTATGTCGGCATCATCGGCTTCGTGCTCGACCGCCTGATTGCGGTCGTCGGCAAGATCGTCACCCGCGGCACCGCGACGAATTGAGAGGTAGAGATCATGGCCTATCTGAAGCTCGACCACGTCGACAAGACCTTCACCCGCGGCACCGCCACCACCGAAGTGCTGAAGGACATCAACCTCTCGATCAACAAGGGCGAATACGTCTCGATCATCGGCCATTCCGGCTGCGGCAAGTCGACGATGCTCAACATCGTGGCGGGGCTCACCACGGCCACGACCGGCGGCGTGCTGCTGGAGGAGCGCGAAGTCAATTCGCCGGGACCCGACCGCGCCGTGGTGTTCCAGAACCACAGCCTGCTGCCCTGGCTGACGGTCTACGAGAACGTGCGGCTCGGCGTCGACAAGGTGTTCGCCAAGACCAAGACCCGCGCCGAGCGCGACGCCTGGACCATGCACAATCTGAACCTGGTGCAGATGGCCCATGCCAAGGACAAGCGGCCCAACGAGGTCTCCGGCGGCATGAAGCAGCGCGTCGGCATTGCCCGTGCGCTCGCCATGGAGCCGAAAGTGCTGCTGCTCGACGAGCCGTTCGGCGCGCTCGACGCGCTGACGCGGGCGCATCTGCAGGACTCGGTGATGGCGCTGCATCAGAAGCTCGGCAACACCATCCTGATGATCACGCACGATGTCGACGAGGCGGTGCTGCTGTCCGACCGCATCGTGATGATGACCAACGGCCCGAGCGCGCATATCGGCGAGGTGCTCGAGGTCGCCCTGCCGCGGCCGCGCAAGCGGCTCGAGCTGGCGACCAACGCCACCTACGTCAAGTGTCGCCAGCGCGTGCTGGAGTTCCTGTATGAGCGGCATCGCTACGTCGAGGCGGCGTGACGATTGGAAAGCGGAGAGCGCATCGAACCGCTCTCCGCGTCGGGCGACTAACGGGTTCTCGTTTCCATCATAAGGATTTCCCATGACGCCGTCTCAGATCGCATTGGTTCAGGATAGCTTTGCCAGGGTCGCGCCGATCTCCGATCAGGCCGCGACCATCTTCTACGATCGGCTGTTCGAGGTCGCGCCGCAGGTGCGCGCGATGTTTCCCGACGATCTCACCGAGCAGCGCAAGAAGCTGATGGCGACCTTGGCGGTCGTCGTCAATGGATTGACGAATCTGCCCGCGATCCTGCCGGCGGCAAGCGCGCTCGCCAAGCGCCACGTCGATTACGGCGCCAAGCCGGAGCACTATCCGGTGGTCGGCGCCGCGCTGCTGTGGACCCTCGAGAAGGGACTTGGCGACGGCTGGACGCCCGATGTCGCCGATGCCTGGACCGCGGCCTACGGCACGCTGTCCGGCTACATGATCGCGGAAGCCCATGGCAAGGCGCAGGCGGCGGAGTAGGCGCTTTGAGTGAACCGCTCGTCATCGTCGGCAACGGCATGGCTGCCGCAAAGCTGGTCGAGGAATTGTCGCAGACTGCGCTCGGCCGCTACGCGATCGCCGTCATCGGCGAGGAGCCGCGGCTCGCCTACAACCGCGTGCTGCTGTCGTCGGTGCTGGCCGGCGAGGCCGCGTCCCACGAGATCGAGCTCAAGCCGGCGGCCTGGTGGCGCGAGCGCGGGGTAACGTTGAAATACGGTGCGCGCGTCACCGCCATCGATGTCGGCCGTCGCGAACTGCGGATCGAGAACGACGAGAACGTGGCGTTCTCGCGCCTGGTCCTCGCCACCGGCTCGCTGCCGCTGCGGCTGCCGGTGCCGGGCGCCGATCTGCCGGGTGTGCACACATTCCGCGACAGCCGGGACACGGACGTGCTTCTGGCGCTGGCGGCGAAGAAGGGGCGCGTGGTGGTCGTCGGCGGCGGGCTGCTCGGGCTGGAAGCGGCCTATGGCCTGGCGCGTGCCGGCGCCAGGGTGACGCTGTTGCATCTGATGGACCGGCTGATGGAGCGGCAGCTCGATGCGCCGGCCGCCGCGTTGCTCAAGTCGCTGGTGGCGCGCAAGGGCATCGAGGTTCTGCTCAATGCCAGCACCGCGGCCATCCATGGCGATGGTCGCGTCGAAGGAGTCGAGCTGGCCGATGGGCGGCGCCTTGCCACCGACGCCGTGGTCTTCGCGGCCGGCATCCGGCCGAATGTGACACTGGCGAAGGAGGCGGGGCTCGCGGTCAACCGCGGCATCGTCGTCGACGACGCGATGCAGACCTCGGCGCCCGGCATTTTCGCGCTCGGCGAATGCGCCGAGCACCGTGGCACCTGCTATGGGCTGGTCGAACCTGCTTATGAGCAGGCGCGGGTGCTGGCGCGGCATCTCGCCGGCCGCCAGGCGGCCTATGGCGGCAGCGTCGTCTCGACCAATCTGAAGGTGTCGGGTGTGTCGGTGTTCTCGGCCGGCGACTTCATGGGCGCCGAGGGCAGCGAGGCGATCGTGCTCAACGACGCCAGGCGCGGCATCTACAAGAAGCTCGTCATCGCCGAGGGACGCCTCACCGGCGCCGTGCTGATCGGTGAGACTCAGGACGCGTTGTGGTATCGCGACCTGATCCGGAGCCGCGAACCGGTCGCAGCGATCCGGACAGCGATGATGTTCGGCCGCGCGGGGGCGCGGCCGCAGGCAGCGTGAGAAGGGGCCACGCACGACGATGACGACGCTCGATCCGAAGCTGCCGATGGTGCGCACCGCCTGTCCCTATTGTGGCGTCGGTTGCGGCGTGCTCGCCACGCCCGACGGTCGCGGCGGCGCGGCGATCTCCGGGGATCCTTCGCATCCGGCCAATCTCGGCCGGCTCTGCTCCAAGGGCTCGGCGCTCGGCGAGACGCTCGGGCTGGATAGCCGCCTGCTGTACCCGATGATCCGCTGCAAGGGCGGCATGCAGCGGGTGGCCTGGAGCGATGCGCTCGATCACGTCGCGACCCGGCTGAAGCACATCGTCGCCCGCGACGGCGAAGACGCTGTGGCGTTCTATCTTTCCGGCCAGATGCTGACCGAGGACTACTACGTCGCCAACAAGCTGATGAAGGGCTTTCTCGGCTCGGCCAATGTCGACACCAATTCGCGGCTGTGCATGGCCTCGTCGGTCGCCGGCCACCGCCGTGCCTTCGGCGCCGACACCGTGCCCGGCACCTATGAGGATCTCGATCAGGCCGATCTGCTGGTCTTCGTCGGCAGCAACGCCGCCTGGTGCCACCCGGTGCTGTACCAGCGCATGCTGGCCAACAAGCAGGCGCGCGGCGCCAGGTTCGTGGTCATCGATCCGCGTCGCACCGACACGTCGAGCGAAGCCGATCTGTTCCTGGGATTGAAGCCCGGCGCGGATGCGGCGCTGTTCGCCGGCCTGCTGGTGCATCTCGCCGACAGCGGTGCGCTCGATCACGACTACATCAACGCTCACACCGGCGGCTTCGACGAGACCCTGGCCCGCGCCCGGAGCCTCGCCGGCAGCGCCGCGGCGACCGCGCTCGCCACCGGCCTGTCCGAGGTCGACGTCGCCGCCTTCTTCAAGCTGTTCCGCGATACTCCCAAGGTCGTCACCCTCTATTCGCAGGGCGTCAACCAGTCGGCGCAGGGCACCGACAAGGTCAACGCGATCCTCAACTGCCATCTTGCGACCGCGCGCATCGGCAAGCCGGGCATGGGGCCGTTCTCGCTGACCGGCCAACCCAATGCGATGGGCGGCCGCGAGGTCGGCGGGCTCGCCAACCAGCTCGCGGCCCACATGGGCTTCACGCCGCCGGACATCGACCGCGTCCGCCGCTTCTGGAAGGCCAAGGACATCGCCACCCATGAGGGTCTCAAGGCGGTGCAGATGTTCGAGGCGATCGCGCGCGGCGAGATCAAGGCGCTGTGGGTGATCGGCACCAACCCCGCGGTGTCGCTGCCGGACGCCGATCTGGTCCGCGCCGCGCTCAAGAAGCTCGAGCTGCTCGTCGTGTCCGAGAACGTCCGCTCCAACGACACCGTCGATGCTGGCGTCCACGTGCTGCTGCCGGCGCAGGCCTGGGGCGAGAAATCGGGCACGGTCACCAACTCCGAGCGCCGCATCTCGCGCCAGCGCGCCTTCCTTGCGCCGGCCGGCGAGGCCATGCCGGACTGGTGGATCCTGAGCGAGGTCGGCAAACGGCTCGGCCACGCGGGCGCCTTCAATTACAACTCTGCGGCGGACGTGTTCCGCGAGCACGCGGCGTTGTCGGCGTTCGAGAACGACGGCACGCGCGACTTCGACATCGGCGCGCTGGCGACGCTCACCGACGACGAATACGACGCGATGGCGCCGGTGCAATGGCCGGCGCGCGCGGGCAAGCCGCCCGAGCCGCGCTTTTTCGCCGAAGGCGCCTTCTTCACCAACGATCGCAAAGCGCGCTTCGTCGCGCCGGAGGTGCCGGCGCTGCGCGGCGAGACCACCGCCGCCCGCCCGCTGCGCCTGAACACCGGTCGCATCCGCGACCAGTGGCACACGATGACGCGCACCGGCTTGAGCCCGCGGCTATCAGCGCATCTGCCGGAGCCGTTCGTCGAGGTGCACCCGGATGACGCGCTGCGCTATGGCCTGATGCATGACGGTTTCGTCAAGGTCACGACCGAGCACGGCCAGTGCATCCTCAAGGTCGTCGTCAGCGAGCGCCAGCAGCGCGGCATGCTGTTCGCGCCGATCCATTGGAGCGCCACCAACTCATCGCATGGCCGCGTCGGCGCGCTGGTCGCCTCCTACACCGATCCGTTCTCCGGCCAGCCCGAGGCCAAGGCGACCCCGGCTGCGATCAGTTCTTATGAGTACGTATTCCGCGGCTTCATCCTGTCGCGCAACGAGCTCACGCTGCCGTCCAACCTGTGGTGGGCGCGCGCGACGGTGCAGGGCGGCTTCGGCTATCTGTTCGCCGACAACGGCGATCTGTCGCGCTGGCCGGCCTGGTTCAAGGCGCGCGCCACCGACGATGTCACGGACTACATGGATGTCGGCGGCGGCGTCTATCGCGCCGCGTCGTTCGCCGACGATCGCATCGAAACCTGTTTGTTCGTCGGCCCCGGCCATGATGCTGGCGACTGGAACGTCGTGAAGACGATGTTCGCCGCCGACCGCCTCGACGACGACCAGCGTCGCACGCTGCTGTCCGGCCGCGCGCCCGACGGCGTCGGCGGCGGCCCGATCGTCTGCGCCTGCTTCGGCGTCGGCCGCGACACCATCTGCGATGCGATCACGGCAGGTGCGCGCACGCCCGCCGCCATCGGCGCGCAGCTCAAGGCCGGCACCAATTGCGGCTCGTGCATTCCGGAGATGAAGCGGCTGATCGCGCAGACGGCCACGGACGCCCCGCCCATCGCGGCGGCGAGCTAGCCGAGAACACTGTCGTTCCGGGGCGAGGCCAACGGCCTCGAACCCGGAATCTCGACATGGTGGAAATGAAACAGCGCAAGACAAGCTCGGGATTCCGGGTTCGACGCTGACGCGTCGCCCCGGAATGACGTGGGTGTGGAAGCGTGTCAGATGCCTTGAGCAGGGAGGGCACCCAATCGACGCCGTGCGCCTCATCCACTATGCTCCCGCGCATGAAGCACAAGACATTCGGAACCGGCGGCGGCGGCGTCTCCGTCATCGGGCAGGGCACTTGGTATCTCGACCACGCCGATCGCAGCCGCGCCATCGCCACGCTGCGGCGCGGCCTGGATCTCGGCATGAGCCACATCGACACCGCCGAGATGTATGGCGATGCCGAGCTCGTCATCGCCGAGGCCATCGCCGGCCGACGCGACGAGGTGTTCCTGGTGTCGAAGGTGCTGCCGAGCAACGCCTCGCGCAAGGGCACCGTCACCGCCTGCGAGCGCTCGCTGCAGCGGCTGAAGACCGACCGGCTCGACTGCTATCTCCTGCACTGGCCGGGCTCCTATCCACTCGCGGAGACGGTGGCGGCGTTCGAGGAGCTCAAGGCGGCCGGCAAGATCGCGTCCTGGGGCGTCAGCAATTTCGACGTCGACGATCTCGACGAACTGCTGGAGGTCGCAGGCGAGGGCAAGATCGCCTGCAACCAGGTGCTCTATCATCTGCAGGAGCGCGCCATCGAGCATGCCGTCATCCCGTGGTGCGGCCAGCATGGTGTTGCCGTGGTCGCCTACTCGCCGTTCGGCCATGACGACTTTCCGGAACGCCGCAGCGCCGGCGGCGAGGTGCTGCAGCGGATCGCGGAGCAGCATGGCGCAACGCCGCGCCAGGTCGCGCTCGCCTTCCTGACGCGGGCGTCGTCGCTGTTCGCGATCCCCAAGGCGTCGCGGCCCGAGCATGCCGAGCAGAATGCGGCGGCCGGCGACATCGAGCTCACCGCGGCCGAGATCGCCGCGATCGATCGCGCCTTTCCGCGCGGGCCGAAGCCCCGTGGGCTGCCCATGCTGTAATGCAGCATCACGGAAAATTACGGATGTTTGCTACCCCGGCGCGTAGCAACGCATAAGTGCTGCCCGCTTCGATGGGTTGTCGCGGCGTCGCGATTGGCGTTTTGTCGCCACTCACCGAATCGTCCTGTCTCCAAACGTCCGAGTTCGACCGTGACCCCGCCACCGAGTGCGGCCGCCGCCGCGCGCCTCGACGATGTGCCGACATCCGTGCAGGAGAAGCCGCAGGCTCAGCGCAAGCGCGCGCCCGCGCGGGCCGACCGGCCGTTCCGCGGCATCGCGCTGATCCTGCTGTCGACCGTGTTCCTCGGCACCTCGGACGTCACCGCGAAATATCTCTCGAAGACGCTGCCCTCGATCGAGATCACCTGGATCCGCTTCGTGGTCTTCTCGCTGATCATGGTGCCGGCGATGATCCCGGGCTCGCCGCTGTTCGCGATGCGCACCGAGCAGCTCAAGTTCCAGCTGCTGCGCGGCGTTGCGCTGCTCGGCTCGTCGCTGATGTTCATCACCGGTTTACGCTATCTGCCGATCGCCGAGGCCTCCGCGACCGGCTTCGTCGCGCCGCTGTTCGTCACCGCGCTGTCGATCATCTTCCTCAGTGAGAAGGTCGGCCTGCGCCGCTGGGTCGCAACCGCGGTCGGGCTGTGCGGCGTGCTGATCATCCTCCGCCCCGGCACCGGCGCGTTCCATCTTGCCGCGCTGTTCCCGATCGTCTCGGCGTTCGCCTGGGCCTGCACGCTGATCATGACGCGGATGATGAGCGGCCGCGAGCACGCCATCACCATCATGACCTATTCCTCGATTGCCGGCGTCTGCGTGCTCACGGCAATCGTGCCGTTCGTGTGGACCACGCCGTCCTGGCAGGACATCGGCTTCGGCGTGCTGGTCGGCGTCGCCTCGACCATGGGGCAGTGGATCGTCGTGCTGGCATTCCGCTATGCCGACGCCTCGGTGCTGGCGCCGTTCTCCTACACCCAGCTCCTGTGGGTCAGCATCCTCGGCTTCCTGGTGTTCGGCGAGGTGCCGGACGTCTGGACCATCGTCGGCGCCGCCTTCATCGTCTCCAGCGGCCTCTACACCGCCCATCGCGAGCGCGTCCGCCGCTCGCAACTGCTCCAGGTCGCCGGCGAGAGCTCGCCGAATCCGTGAGCCATCGGTCGCACGCCCCCGGGCCATTACGGGGGAGCGACTTTTTGGGTGGATGCGTTGCGTGTCCGCTACACCCACGATCAAACGTGTAACGCACTGATTTCAAACAAGAAACAGGAGCGCCGTCGATCTCGGCGGGCGCCGTGCGCCTGCTAGGTCTTGGATTGCATCACGGGTGCAGAGCAAGATCGGGGGATTGCGTGCGGAGGCGGGTCGAAACGGCGGTGTGTCGGACGGCGCGGGCCGTGTGGGGCGCGCTGGGGCTCATGCTCGGGCTCTGTGGGCTCGGGCTGACGACGTCGGCGCTGGCCCAGACCGACTACACCTGGGGCGGCACCGGCTCGTCCACCGCGACCTCCGACTACAATCTCTCGACCAACTGGGAGAGCCCGCCGGCCGGCGCGCCGCCGGCATCGAGCGGCCAGGAGGCGCTGTTCGGCGCCACCGGCGCATCGACCATCACGGTCACCGCGCCGATCAATCCGGATTCCTGGATCTTCCTCAGCAACGCCCAGTCCTATTCGATTGGCGGCGCCGACGTGAATTTCGGCGTCGCCGGCTCCGGCTGGGGCTTCATCAACAACGCCAATTCCGGCCAGACGATCATGATCGGCAACAATCTCGGCGAGACCGTTGCCGGCGTGCGCGCCGAGCTGCTCGGCAACAGCACCACGATTCTGCTCGGCACCAACTCCTATTCGGGCGGCACCTTCATCGGCAGCGTCGCGACGCTGCAACTCGGCGACGCCACCCACACCGCCCGCATCATCGGCGACGTGTCGAATTTCGGCATCTTCAACATCGTCAGGGCCGACACCTCCGGCATCACCTCGCTCACCAATGACGGCGGCACCACCAACTTCCTCGGCGCGAGCTCCGCCGGTGCGATGACGATCGTGAACCAGTCGATCGCCACGACCGCGTTCGGCGTCGCCGGCGGCACCGACACGGCCACGGCGGGGAACGCCGTGATCACCAACCATCAGGGCCGCACGCTGTTCAACGCCAACACCAGCGCCGGCAATGCGACGATCACGAACGATACGTTCAGCATGCTGGCGTTCGTCAATGCCGCCACGGCCGCCAATGCGGTCATCACCAATGGCGGCAATTCGTACGTGATGTTCGGGATCGGCTTCGGCAGCGACACCCCGTCGGCCGGCAATGCCACCATCATCAACAACATGAACGGCCAGGTCCAGTTCAACGCCCATTCCACCGCGGCGAACGCGACCGTCACCACCAATGACGGCGGATCGACGCTGTTCTTCGATCACGCCAGCGCCGGCTCCGCCACGATCATCACCAATGATGGCGGCCGCACCCGCTTCCTCGACAATACGACCGGCGGAACCGCCCAGTTCGTCACCAATGGCACCGGCGTGGTCGATTTCTCCGGTAGCATGGGTGTCAATGGCGACGGCCGCATCACCGCCGGCTCGCTGGCGGGCTCCGGCAACTACTACATCGGCGCCTTCAACACACTGGTGGTCGGCGGCAACAATCTCTCCACCGAGGTCTCCGGCGTGATCGGCGACACCGATCCTTGCGGGTGCGGCACCATCGGCCCAGGCTCGCTGACCAAGGTCGGCAGCGGCAAGCTGATATTGTCCGGCATCAACACCTACACCGGCACGACCACGGTCGATGGCGGCATCCTCGCCGTCAACGGCGCCATCGCCGGCAGCAGCGTCACCGTGAATGCCGGCGGGAGGCTCGGCGGCAACGGCATCGTCGGCAGCACGCTGGTCAATGGCGGCGCGCTCGCGCCGGGCAATTCGATCGGGCTGCTCACCGTGCAGGGCAGCCTCGTGTTCACGGCGGCCGCGAGCTACATGGTCGAGGTGTCGCCGGCCAATGCCGACCGGGTCAATGTGACGGGCACCGCGACGCTCGGCGGCGCCACGGTGCAGGCGGCGTTCGCCCCTGGCAGCTATGTCAACAAGCAGTACACGATCGTCAACGCCGCCGGCGGCATCAGCGGCACCTTCAACACGCTGATCAACACCAGCCTGCCGGCCAACTTCTCTTCGAGCCTGAGCTACGACGCCAACAACGTCTATCTGAACCTGACGCTCGGCACGGCCGGGACCAACACCAACCAGCAGAACGTCACGGACACCACGACCGGCTATTTCAACCGCACCGGCGGCATCCCGCTCGCTTTCGGCGCGTTGACCCCAGCCGGCCTGACACAGGCGTCCGGCGAGATCGCCACCGCCTCGCAGCAGGCGATGTTCGACTCGATGAAGATCTTCCTTGGCCTGATGACCGATCCCTTTGTCGCCGGGCGCAGCGCGAACGCATCTGGTCCGGCTGCAGCGTTCGCCGACGCAGGACAGAGCGCCGCGCCGCGCGATGCCTTCGCCCGCATGCCGGTGAAGGCCGCACCGGCCCGGCGCTTCGATGAGCGCTGGAGCACCTGGGCGGCGCCGTTCGGTGGCGGTTCGTTCGCCGACGGCAATGCCGCGCTCGGCTCGAACAACGCCACCATCCGCGAGGTCGGCTTCGCCGCGGGCGCCGATTACATCGTGTCGCCGAACTGGCTGGCCGGCTTCGCGCTGTCGGGCGGCGGCACCAGCTTCGGCGTCAATGGCGGCGGCAGCGGCCGCTCCGACCTGTTCCAGGCCGGCGCCTTCGCCCGCTATCGCAGTGGTCCGGACTATCTCTCCGCGGCGCTCGCCTATGGCTGGCACGACGTGACCACCGACCGCACCGTGACCGTCGCCGGCGTCGACCAGCTCCGCGCCCGCTTCGATGCGTCGGCCTATTCGGCCCGCCTCGAGGCCGGCCGCCGCTATGCCACGCCGTGGGGCGGGATCACGCCCTATCTCGGCGGCCAGGCGACGGCTTACGTGCTGCCGTCCTATGCCGAGCAGGTGCTCTCCGGCGCGGGCACCTTCGCGCTGAGCTATGCCGGCAAGACCGTGACGGACGCGCGCACCGAGCTCGGCGCGCGCGTCGACCGGTCGTTTGCGCTCGCCGACGGCGTGCTGTCGCTGCGCGGCCGCGCCGCCTGGGCGCACAATTTCAACCCCGATCGCACCATGACCGCGGGCTTCGAGGCGCTGCCGGGCACGAGCTTCGTCGTCAACGGCGCCGCGCAGTCGCGCGACCTCGCGCTCACCACCGCCTCGGCCGAAATCGCCTGGCGCAACGGCTGGTCGGCGGTCGCGACCTTCGAAGGCGAATTCTCGTCCATCAGCCGCTCCTACGCCGGCAAGGGCGTGGTGCGCTACAGTTGGTGATTGCGCGACGTCGTGTGGCTTGGAGCCGGCGTGCACCGATGCTAGGGGTGCGCTGAGCAACAAGAACAACAGGGAGCACGACGCCATGATCAACCTGACGCCCGAGACCGTCCTGCCCGACGACGGCACCAGCGGCACGCTGGTTGGCCGGGTCTGGCGCCCCGACGTGGACGGACCGGCCGTGGTCGCGGTGCGCGATGACGGTGTTTATGACGTCACCTCGGCTTTCCCCACCGTCAGCGCGCTGTGCGAGCAGGATGATCCGGCGACGGCGCTACGCGGCATGGGCGGGCAGCGCATCGGCGACCTCGCCGCCATCCTCGCCAACACCCCGCCGGATCGCCGCGATCCGGCCAAGCCATGGCTGCTGGCACCGGTCGACCTGCAGGTCCTGAAGGCGGCCGGCGTCACCTTCGCGATCTCGATGCTGGAGCGCGTCATCGAGGAGCGGGCGCGCGGCAATCCGGCCTCGGCCGAGGCGATCCGGAAAGAGGTGGTGCGTCTGGTCGGCGACGATTTCTCCAAGCTCAAGCCCGGCTCCGACCAGGCGATGCACCTCAAGCAGGTGCTGATCGAGCAGAACGCCTGGAGCCAATATCTCGAGGTCGGCATCGGCCCCGATGCCGAGGTCTTCACCAAGGCGCCGACTTTGTCGTCGGTGGGGACCGGCATGGATGCCGGGCTGCATCCGAAATCGACCTGGAACAATCCGGAGCCGGAGGTGGTGCTGGCGGTGTCGAGCCGCGGCCGGATCGTCGGCGCGATGCTCGGCAACGACGTCAACCTGCGCGACTTCGAGGGCCGCTCGGCGCTGCTGCTGTCGAAAGCCAAGGACAACAACGCCTCCTGCGCCATCGGCCCCTTGCTGCGCCTGTTCGACAAGACCTTCACGCTGGATGACGTCCGCAAGATGGACGTGGCGCTGAACGTGACCGGCAGCGACGGCTTCGTGCTCGATGGCCATTCCTCCATCAGCAAGATCAGCCGCGATCCGACCGACCTCGTCGCCCAGACCATCGGTGCCGTGCATCAATATCCCGACGGCTTCGCGCTGTTCCTCGGCACGATGTTCGCGCCCGTCAAGGATCGCGACGCACCGGGCCAGGGGTTCACCCACAAGCGCGACGACATCGTCACGATCTCGGCGCCTCAACTCGGTCGTCTCGTCAACCGCATGCGCAACAGCGACGAATGCGAGCCGTGGACGTTCGGCGTGGGTGCGCTGATGCGCAGCCTGGCGCGGCGGAAGCTGATCTGAGGCACGCAGCCTCCACACCCACGATGTCATTCCGGGGCGCGCGACAGCGCGAGCCCGGAATCCATACGCCGCAGCGCTCGTGAGGCAGACGGCCTGAGTTACGATCGCGCTCCATCACGCAGGCTGGTGGTTATGGACTCCGGGCTCGCTCGCTTCGCGAGCGCCCCGGAGTGACGGAGAGACTGGGGGGCTCCTGCGTCATCTCACACATGCCCCGAGGCCATCTGGCTGGCGGCGCGGCGCGGGCGCTCCTGCAGCGATGAGGCGTCGCCCAGCGCGCGCTCGCGCACCAGCGAGAGTGCGTGGTCGCGTTCGGCGGCCGTGCTGCGCCGTGGCTCCGACCGGCGCAGGCCCAGATCGTCGTCGATCGGATCCTTCGGCACCAGCGACAGCGCCCGCTCGAACGGATCGAGCGACGCGTCACGCCCCCTGCCGCCGTCACGGCCCGGCTCAGGCTCGGGCGGACGTCGCGCCACGAGCGTCTTGATGCGGCCGATCAGGCCGGATGGCGCTTCTGGTGGCGCGGAATCGAACGGGTCGGCATAGAACGTCGCGCCGGCCTTCTCGACCATCCCGGCGAGCGCGGTCACCATGCGCGGCGAGCCGCAGGCATAGACGACATCGGAGGCCGTCAGCGTCGGCATGTGCGGCTCGATCCGTCCGGTGCGGATCGAGGGATGATTGACCGGACCTTCCTCGACCGTCGGGATGATCGTGACGTTCGGCAGCCGCGCCAATTGCGCCAGGATCGGCGTCATGTAGAGCTGCGGCAGCTTCTTGGCGCCGGCGATGATCACCATCGGCCGGTTGCGGGACTCGCGCAGCGCCATCGCGGCGATCGCCCAGATCGGCGCGAAGCCGGTGCCGCTGCCGGCGAGGACGAGACGGCCGGTGCCGCCCGGGCGCAGGAACGCATGCCCATACGGCCCCTGGATGCGCAGCCGATGGCCGGGACGGATGCCGCTGCCGAGCGCCGTCGTGACGCGGCCGCCGCGCACGCGCTTGATGTTGAGATGGATGACGCGGCCGCCGATGCGGCCGTCGAACGACGCCGTTGGGCTGTAGGCGCGTGCCGGATAGCCGTTGAAGGTGAACTTGAAGTACTGCCCGGGCAGATAGCTGATGCTCTTCTCCGGAGCGATCATCAGCTCCATGATGTCGGGCGCGACCTCGCGCAGGCCGACCAGCCGCGCCTTGCTGGTGTCGATTTCCGGCACGTCCTCCAGCTCGACGTCGAGATCGGAGACGACGCGCGCCTGGCAGGCATAGATCATGCCCTGCGTATGCGTCTCGCCGCACACCGTCTGGCCCTTGGAGACGTGAACCATGCAGGTGCCGCAGGTGCCGGCGCGACAGTCGAACGGAATCTCGACGCCGTTGGCGAGCGCGCCATCGAGCAGCACGTCACCCGCGCGGACGCGGAACTGGCGGCCCTTGACGGTGACGGTCCTGAAGTTCGACATGGTTCACTCCTCGATCGGATACGCTGTGACGATGGTGGGATGAGACCGCGGGGATTCACGCCTTGCCGGGCGACACGCGGATGAGATTCTTGTTGGCGGTGCTCTCGAACCGGCTCGACCAGTAGTTCGACGCCATCACCGGCCGCTTCAGCCAGCTCACCTTCGGCGAACGCAGCACCAGGAACCAGAAGAAGAACGGCGTCGTGATGAGATGCGAGACCAGCGGAAACCAGTCCGGCAGCAAGGATGCCGGGCCGGGCAGGCGATACCAGTAGTAGGTGCTGATCGCGGCCGCCGCGAAGATGCGATGCATCCGGGTGCGGGCGGCGGGCCTGTAGCGCAGGATGTGCTCGCCGACCCTGAAGACGACGTAGCTGACGAGCGCGGCGCCCAGCGGCCACACATAGGCGGTGATGATCGCGGCCTGGTCGACCTGCTGCGGCGGATAGTCCGGCACTTGATACCAGCCCCAGACGAAGCCGGGGAAGCTGCCGATCAGGAAGTTGCCGAGGAACTGCTGGACTTTGGTGGGCACGCCCGCCGTCGGCGTCAGCTCGGGCGTGGAGTCGGGACACGGATTGCTGCAGGCCTCGCAGATGTTGCAGCGGGCATTCTTGAAGGTCAGGGCGGGGTTGGTGCCGTAGAGCCGCTCGACGGGGTGGATCGGACACAGCGAGGTGCACCAGCCCGAGCGCATTTCGAACACAGAGCCCATCGCGAACGCCATGACCGCGGCCGACAGCAGCATGACCGCCGTCAGCGGACCGTCGACATTGAGTCCGATTCGTCGCATCGGCACGACGATGAAAAGAAGCGTCACGCTGATCACCGCGAGCGTCGCCGCGCCCCATTCCGGCATCCGGATGTTCTGCGAGATGCCCATCTTGTTCGGCAGCAGATGGAATGTCGCCATTGGACAGATGTTGCGCCACAGGCCGGGCGAGATCGTCACCAGCGCGGGCGCGATCGGAATCAGGAGATTCCACATCAGGGCGATGCCGAGGGGAGGGAAGAACAGCAGCAGGTTCACCAGCAGCACGCCGACGACCAGCATGACCGTCTGCATCGTCAGCCAGAATCGCCGCTCGGCCCGTCCGGTGCTGCGGCTGCCGGCCTGTGCGGCCGGCTGATACCTGGCGGGAGCCACCTTCACCGCCACGTGCGCGAGCGGCCGGGCATCTCGATGTTGCGAAGCGTAGTCGTGTCGGGGCGAACGTTGAGCGCTGTTGTTCTGCATTGCTTTCCAGGACGCGAGTTGGTCTTCACGATCGCGCCGACGTCACGTTCACAGGCGCGGAGTTGTTAGTCCCGCAATCCCTGTGACTTCGTGTCGCAGCGCATGCTGTGACGCAGAATCTGACGGCGAGATGTGGCGCTTTTTGACGGCCAATATGGACGTCCCTGGGCCATGCTGCGGTCGGCCTGCGGCCGTTTGATCTGGATCAAATCGAGGAACATCAAGGATTTGATCGGGGGCTGGAGCAGTTTTTCCAGATCGTTTGATCTGGATCAATGACGGCCTCGGCTGTGACGTAGTTCGGGCGTGATCAGGGCAGTGCGCAGATGATTTCGACGCTGCCATAACGACCCGACGGGCAAATCAGATCGCGCGCTAAAATCCTGTCCAGCCGTCAGGCAAAAATTAAATCGCTTGCCGATTTCGTATAATCAGCATTACAGTCCAGCCCGTTCCGTTGCGTCGGAGGGGACGTATCGCGGTCGTCATGGACGTCGGCAGCGGAATGCGATGGGCGTGTGTCGTTGCAGCGTGATCATTCGCGCCGACGAACAATGATGCACGCACGGTCAAGTCGCGCGGTCCTGGCACCCCGATGCTGGTGTCCCCGCGGCGGCGCGCGGACAGCGCGTCGTCGCGCACGGTGGCCAAAAGCCGGCGCACCGGGGAGAACGCGAAGCAGCCGTCAAAACCATCGCGCAGGGAGGGCCGGGCGTCTTCGGCCAGACCTGTGGTACCTGCCGCCTGCACTTTCTTCCGCAGGCGGGCCACGGGCGCGGCCAGCGCCCGGCCTTCCCTGCGCCCTCTGTTATGAGGGCGATGAGATCAGCATGACCTCGGGCGCAGCGCGCCGCGGGAGTGAGAACGCATGTGACCATCCCGGTCGGTCCTGGACTCACGATTGTGGCAAATCCGATGACACAACAAAGGTCGTCATTCCGGGACGCGTCGCGCAGCGGTGCGCCCTGCGGGCGCCCCGGAATGACGGCGCGGGGAGAGGGGCTCATGCGAGGTCTCTCATGGCCGAGCGCCAGAGACGGCCGAAAGTCTCGCTTGGCTCTCCGCTGTCGTCCCGGACAAGCGCGCGCAGCACGCGCAGATCCGGGACCCATAACCCCAGGGAGATGTTGTTGCGCACGATGTTGGACCAGTCGTTCTTCGCAACGTCTGCCGCGGAGTATGGGTCCCTGCGTTCGCAGGGACGACAGCTGAGGTCGTGGATGGGACCCGGCTCACACCGGCAGCGCGATGGAGTACTTCACCTGGCTCAGCGCAAAGCTCGACTCGATCGAGGCGATGCCGTCGAGGCGGGTCAGCTTGCTCTTCAGGAACGCCTCATACGACGACAAATCAGCCGCCACCACGCGCAGCAAATAGTCGCGATTTCCCGTCATCAGATAGCATTCCAGCACCTCGGGCCAGGCCGAGATCGCCTTTTCGAAGCGCTTGAGGTCCTCCTCCTTCTGCCGCGCGAGCTTGATGGAGATGAAGACGGACACGTGCAGCCCGAGCGCCTTCTGGTCGACGGTCGCGAGATAGCGGGTGATGACGCCGCGCTCCTCCAAGAGCTTGACGCGGCGGTGGCAGGGCGAGACCGACAGCCCGACCTTGTCGGCGAGCTCCTGCATGGTGATGCGGCCGTCGGCCTGGAGATGGCCGAGGATCTTGCGGTCGATGGCGTCGAGCTCGGGCATTGGGATAAAATCGCTCAAAGTGGATTCTGAATGGGAAAATATCTCAACAATCGGCAACTGCACGCGAAAAATTGAGAATTATGGCCGGTGCGACAGGATTAAAATCGGCGAATCCAACAAGGCCCCGGGGAGCAGCGCGCCATGGCCACGCCATCCGCATCGTCAGACCGTCTCGACATCCTGAACGCGCTGACCCGCAAGGCGCTGTGGCTGTCGTCCTGGACCATCCATCACGCCAACCACATCCGGCCGAACACCGACGGCCTGAAGGTCGGCGGCCACCAGGCCTCCTCCGCCTCGCTCGCGACCATCATGTCGGCGCTGTACTTCTCGGTGCTGCGCCCGGAGGACCGCGTCGCGGTGAAGCCGCATGCGAGCCCCGTCTTCCATGCCATCCAATATCTGTTCGGCCGGCAGACGCGCGAGAAGCTGGAGAATTTCCGCGGCTTCAAGGGCGCGCAATCCTATCCGTCGCGCACCAAGGATGTCGACGATGTCGACTTCTCGACCGGCTCGGTCGGCCTCGGCGTCGCGCAGACTTTGTTCTCCTCGCTGGTGCAGGACTACGTACACGCGCATGGCTGGATGAAGGGCCGCCGCGAGGGCCGCATGATCGCGCTGGTCGGCGACGCCGAGATGGACGAGGGCAATATCTTCGAGGCCCTGGCCGAGGGCTGGAAGCACGGCCTGCGCAACACCTGGTGGATCGTTGACTACAACCGCCAGAGCCTGGACGCCGTCGTGCGCGAGGGCCTGTGGGAGAAGTTCGAAACCATGTTCCGCAATTTCGGTTGGGACGTGGTGATCGTGAAATACGGCCGGCTGATGCGAGAGGCGTTTGCCGAACCCGGCGGCGAGGCGCTGCGGCGCTGGATCGATAACTGCCCGAACGCGCTTTATGCGGCGCTGTGCTTCCAGGGTGGGGCTGCCTTCCGCAAGCACATCCAGGACGAGATCGGCGATCAGGGCGACGTGACCCGGCTGCTCGACAAGCGCACCGACGACGAGTTGCTGGCGCTGATGAGCAATCTCGGCGGCCACGACATGGCCAGCATGCTTGATGCCTTCGAGTCCATCGACCACGACCGCCCGGTGTGCTTCATCGCCTATACCATCAAGGGCGTCGGCCTGCCGTTCCAGGGCCACAAGGACAATCACGCCGGCCTGATGACCGTCGCCCAGATGGAGAAGTGGCGCGCGCAGCAGAACATTCGCCCGGGCCATGAGTGGGACAAGTTCGAGGGACTGACGCAGGATGCTTCGACGCTGGAGTCGTTCCTCGCGTCGGTGCCGTTCAATCGCGATGGCCGCCGGCTCGATGATGCGGTGTTCGACGTGCCGGAGCGGCTGACCTTCACCGCGGCGGCGCAGATGTCGACGCAGCAGGGCTTTGGCCTGATTCTCAACGATCTCGCCCGCAGCGACACCGCGCTGGCCTCGCGCATCGTGACCTCGTCGCCCGACGTCACCGTCTCGACCAATCTTGGCGCCTGGGTCAACCGCCGTGGCCTGTTCGCCCGCGCGGAGAAGGCGGATTTGTTCCGCAGCGAGAAGATCCCGTCGACCTTCAATTGGGCGGCCTCGCCGAAGGGCCAGCATATCGAGCTGGGGATCGCCGAGATGAACCTGTTCATCATGGCCTCGGCGCTTGGCCTGTCGCACGCCATCAACGGCGCGCGGCTGCTGCCGGTGGTCACCTTGTACGATCCCTTCATCGAGCGCGGCCTCGATGCGCTGAACTACGCCTGCTATCAGGATGCGCGTTTCATGGTGGCGGCCACGCCGTCGGGCGTGACCTTGGCGCCGGAGGGCGGCGCGCATCAGTCGATCGCGACACCGTTGATCGGCATGGCGCAGGACGGGCTGTCGTCGTTCGAGCCGGCCTTCGTCGACGAGCTCGCCGCGATCATGAAATGGGGCTTTGCCCACATGCAGCGCGAGGCAGGCGAGGGCGGCTCGCTCTATCTGCGGCTGTCGACGCGCACCATCGATCAGCCGCAGCGGATCATGACGCCGGAGCTGGAATCCGACATCGCCGCCGGCGCCTATTGGCTGCGCAAGCCGGGACCGAATGCCGAGGTGATCGTCGCCTATACCGGCGCGGTCGCGCCGGAGGCGATCGAGGCCACCGGCCTGATCGGCGAGTCCCGCCGCGACGTCGGCCTGCTCGCGATCACCTCGGCGGACCGGCTGCATGCCGGATGGACGGCGGCGCGCAGCCTGCGGCGGCATCGGCGCGGCGTGCAACATCTCAGCCACATCGAACAACTGCTGGCGCTGCTGCCGCGCGATTGCGGCATCGTCACCGTGATCGACGGCCATCCGGCGACGCTCGGCTGGCTCGGCTCGGTGCGCGGCCATCGCGTCGAGGCGCTGGGGGTTGAGAAATTCGGCCAGACCGGGACGATCGACGACCTCTATCGCCACAATGGGATGGACGCCAACGCGATCATCGATGCGGCCGAGAGCCTCACTGGCGCGCCGGTGCGGCATCGCAAGATGGCAGTGTGAGGGCGGGCCAAAAACGGGGACGCCGTCTCCCTCACCTGGATGAAGGAGACGGCGTCGCAACTTGGATCAAATGTCTACGTACTGAAAGGCTGCGCAATAAGAACTGGCGAAAATATCGGTTCTGAAATCTTATCCGGCGTCCTTTCGAGATGCCGGGATATCTATGAAGAGGAGATTAGCCAGAGCGATCGAACGGCGATGTGAAGCAGTTCACATCTTGGAAATGAATCTTCGACGGCGGGAATTCTGCCATCCGGAATGATGGCGATCTGGAGGGGGCGAAGGGGACACGCGGTTGCTGCGATGCAAAATGGATCGGCGACGAAACGCAGGCCGGTCGGCTTGCGCCGGTCGCGGCCTTGCTCCTATATCCGCGGGACGCAACCCCGGTCCCCGCATGTGGCGGGTTCATCCCGCGGATCGCGCGTGCCAGGATGCCGGCCGCGTGCTGCCGCCCCCTCCAGATGCTTCCACGTGAAGAGGTTTTCCGATGGTCAATCGCCTGCAATTCTACATCGACGGCGCCTGGGTCGATCCGGTCGTCAAGAAGTCCACCCAGGTCATCAATCCGGCGACCGAGGAGGCGATGTACGAGGTTGCGCTGGGCTCCAAGGCCGATGTCGACAAGGCCGTCGCCGCCGCCAAGCGCGCCTTCGAGACCTTCTCACAGACCTCGCGCGAGGAGCGCGTCGCGCTGCTCGAGAAGATCATCACGATCTACAAGGGCCGCATGAAGGAGATCGGCGCCGCCGTCTCCGACGAGATGGGCGCGCCGCTGCCGATGGCGGAGAAGCTGCAGGCCGGCGCCGGCCTCGGCCATCTGATGTCGACGCTCGACGTGCTGAAGAAGTACGAGTTCGAGGAGACGCTGCCTGCGTCCGTGGTCGTGCGCGAGCCGGTCGGCGTGGTCGGCATGATCACGCCCTGGAACTGGCCGCTGAACCAGATCGCCTGCAAGGTCGCGCCGGCGCTGGCCGCGGGCTGCACCATGATCCTGAAGCCGTCGGAATTCACTCCGACCTCGGCGCTGATCTTCGCCGAGATCCTGCATGAAGCCGGCGTGCCGAAGGGCGTGTTCAACCTGATCAACGGCCTCGGGCCGGAGGTCGGCGCTGCGATGAGCGAGCATCCGGACATCGACATGATCTCGTTCACCGGATCGACCCGCGCCGGCATCGACGTCGCCAAGCGCGCGGCGCCGACCGTGAAGCGCGTCAGCCAGGAACTCGGCGGCAAGTCGCCGAACGTGATCCTGGAGGGCTCCGACTTGGTGAAGGCGGTGACCGGCGGCGTCATGCACATGTTCAACAACTCCGGCCAGTCCTGCAACGCGCCGTCGCGCATGATCGTGCCGGCCGCGCGCATGAAGGAAGTCGCTGCCATCGCGAAGGGCGTCGCCGACAAGACCAAGGCGGGTGACCCGCGCGGCGAGGGCACCACGATCGGCCCGGTCGTCAATCGCGGCCAGTGGGACAAGATCCAGGCCCTCATCAATAAGGGTATCGAGGAGGGCGCGACCCTCGTCGCCGGCGGCCCGGGCCTGCCGGAGGGCGTCAACAAGGGCTTCTATGTGCGGCCGACCATCTTCGCCGACGTCAAGCCTGAGATGACGATCTCGCGCGAGGAAATCTTTGGACCAGTGCTCGTGATCATCGGCGCCAAGGACGAGAACGAGGCGGTGCGTATCGCCAACGACACGCCCTATGGTCTTGCCGGCTACGTCACGGCCCCGACGATCGAGAAGGCCCGCGAGGTCGGCCGCAAGATCCGCGCCGGCAACGTCAACCTGCAGGGTGTCCCGAACGACCGCACCGCGCCGTTCGGTGGCTACAAGCAGTCCGGCAACGGCCGCGAATGGGGCCGGTTCGGTCTCGAGGAGTATCTCGAGGTCAAGGCCATCGCGGGCTACAACGCGGCTTGATTGGTCTCCGTCATTGCGAGCGCAGCGAAGCAATCCAGGGGCCGGGAAGGAAGTCTGGATTGCTTCGTCGCTTCGCTCCTCGCAATGACGGCCAATTATCCCCCCAGCGCGCCCTGCGTGTTGACGTAGAGCGCGTAGATCGACTGGCTGGCGGCCATGAACAGCCGGTTGCGCTTGAGGCCGCCAAAGCAGAGGTTGGCGCAGCGCTCGGGCAAGGCGATGCGGCCGATCGGGGCGCCGTCGGGCGCGAACACCATGACGCCATCGAGTTCGGGCGAGCCCATCCCCCAGCCGCACCAGAGATTGCCGTCGACGTCGCAGCGCATGCCGTCCGGCGTGCCCGGACCGGCATCGATGTGGACGCGCTTGTTGGCGAGCTTGCTGCCATCGGCGGAGACGTCATAGGCGAGGATCTTGCGGTTCGGTACGCCGCGGGATTCGACGATGTAGAGGATGGATTCATCGGGCGAGAAGCACAGCCCGTTCGGTCCCAGCACGCCCTCGGCGACGATGGTCGCCCGGCCCGTGGCCGCGTCGATCCGGTACACGTTGGCGTCGATCTCGGACTCGGCCTTGTAGCCCTCGTAATTGCCGAGCAGGCCGAAGGTCGGATCTGTGAACCAGATCGAGTCGTCCGATTTGACGACGACGTCGTTTGGCGAGTTCAGCCGCTTGCCGTCGAAGGAGTCGATCAGCACGGTGATGGAGCCGTCATACTCGGTCCGCGTGACGCGGCGGCCACCGTGCTCGCAGGTGACGAGACGGCCCTGGCGATCCCGGGTGTTGCCATTGGCGAAATTGGAGGGCTTGCGAAACACCGAGACCGCGCCGCTTTCCTCCTCCCATTTGAGGATGCGCTGGTTGGGGATATCGCTGCACAACAGATAGCGCCCGTCGCCGAACCACACTGGCCCCTCCGCCCAGCGCAGGCCGGTCGCCAGCCGCTCCACGGCCGAGAGCTTGAGCCAGTATTTCTCGAAGCGCGGATCCAGCGCCTGGATCGCCGGATCGGGATAGAAGGTGGCAGGGCGCCAGCCCTGCGCGTGAGCGTTTCCGTCGGACATTTGGCCGGTCCTGTTATTGCGCGGTTGCGATCTCTGCTATCATTGGCTCGCCACAACCGCAAACCTGCGGACCCAACACGAGGGATGAAATGCCACGTATCTTGATGACCGGTGCGAGCGGTGGAATCGGCACTTCCTTGCGGAAGCTGCTGCCGCCGATCTATCCGGACCTTCTGCTCAGCGACCTGAAACCGCCTGCCGATCTTTCCAGCCAGGAGACCTTCAAGGCGGCCAATCTTGCCGACCTCGCTCAGGTCGAGGCGCTGTGCGAAGGCGTCGACGGCATCATCCATTTCGGCGGCTATTCGGTCGAGGGACCGTGGAACGACATCCTGCAGGCCAACATCATCGGCGGCTACAACCTGTTCGAGGCGGCCCGCCGCAAGGGCGTCAAGCGCGTGGTGTTCGCGTCGTCGAACCATGCGGTCGGCTTCTACCCGCGGCACCGCAAGATCGACAATGAGGTGCAGCCGCGCCCCGACGGCCGCTACGGCGTCAGCAAGGTGTTCGGTGAGGCGGTCGGCTCGCTCTATGCCGACAAGCATGGGCTGAAGGTGACCTGCATCCGCATCGGCAATTTCGGCGACAAGCCGCTCGACAAGCGCCGGCTGTCGATCTGGCTCAAGCCGGAAGATCTGGTGCAACTTTGCCGCATCGGCCTTGAGCATCCCGACATCCATTTTGAAGTGCTCTATGGCGCATCGCTGAACGAGCGCGCCTGGTGGGACAACCAGCGTGCCTATGACCTCGGCTATCGCCCGACCGGCCGCGCGGAGGATTTCCGTGAGCACGCCTTGGCCGAGCAGGCCAAGCTGCCCGCCGATCCGATCGGCGACTATTTCCAGGGCGGCGCGTTCTGCACCACTGAGTTCGACGGCGACACCAGCCGGATCATCGACTGGGGTTGATCCGACCTCGTCATTCCGGGGCGCGTCCGCAGGACGCGAACCCGGAATCTCGATGTGAGAGCGCAAGACAATGTCTGGATTCCGGGTTCGCGCTTCGCGCGCCCCGGAATGACGTTGAGAATGAAAGAAGAGAAGACCATGACCGATGGATTGCGCAAGGGACTGACCGCTTACGGCGATGCCGGCTTCTCGCTGTTCCTGCGCAAGGCCTTCATCAAGGCGGCCGGCTATTCGGACGACGCGCTCGATCGCCCGATCGTCGGCATCACCAACACCTACAGCGACTACAATCCGTGCCACGGCAACGTGCCGCAGATCCTGGAGGCGGTGAAGCGCGGCGTCATGCTGTCGGGCGCGATGCCGTTCGTGTTTCCGACCATCTCGATCGCCGAGAGTTTTGCGCATCCGACCTCGATGTATCTGCGCAATCTGATGGCGATGGAAACCGAGGAGATGATCCGCGCGCAGCCGATGGATGCGGTGGTGGTTATCGGCGGCTGCGACAAGACCCTGCCCGCGCAGATCATGGCTGCGGTGTCGGCCGATCTGCCGACGGTGGTCATTCCGGTCGGGCCGATGGTGGTCGGGCATCACAAGGGCGAGGTGCTCGGCGCCTGCACCGACTGCCGACGTCTCTGGGCGAAGTATCGCGCCGGTGAGATGGACGGCAGCGAGATCGACGCAGTCAACGGCCGGCTCGCTCCTTCGGTCGGCACCTGCATGGTGATGGGCACGGCCTCGACAATGGCCTGCATCACCGAGGCGCTCGGACTGTCCTTGCCGATGAGCGCGACCATCCCGGCGCCGCATGCCGAGCGCTTCCGCTCGGCCGAGGCCAGCGGCCGGGTCGCGGCCGAGATGGCCAAGGTGAAGGGACCGAAGCCGAGCGAACTGCTGACCCCTGCGGCGTTCCGGAATGCGCAGGTGGTGCTGCAGGCGATCGGCGGCTCGACCAACGGGCTCGTGCATCTCACCGCCATCGCCGGCCGGACGCCGCATAAAATCGACCTCGATGCATTCGACAGCATCGGTCGCGAGGTGCCGGTGCTGGTCGATCTCAAGCCGTCCGGCGATCACTACATGGAGCATTTCCATCACGCCGGTGGCGTGCCAAAGCTGATGAAGCAGCTCGGCGATCTCATCGATCTCGATTGCCGCTCGATCACCGGCCAATCGCTGCGCGACATCGTGGCCGCCGCCGAGGACGTGCCGGGGCAGGACGTGATCCGCGCGCGCGACGACGCGATCAAGCCGGAAGGCGGCCTTGCCGTGCTGCGCGGCAATCTGGCGCCGCGCGGCGCGGTCATCAAGCATTCGGCGGCAAGCCCCAAGCTGCTGCAGCACACCGGGCGCGCCGTCGTGTTCGAGTCGATCGAGGACATGACCTTGCGGGTCGATGCTCCCGATCTCGACGTCTCGGCCGACGACGTCCTGGTGCTGCGCAACGCCGGGCCGAAAGGCGCACCCGGCATGCCGGAGGCGGGGTACCTGCCGATCCCGAAGAAGCTCGCGCGCGGCGGCACGAAGGACATGGTGCGCATCTCCGATGCGCGCATGAGCGGCACCGCCTTCGGCACCATCGTGCTGCATATCACCCCGGAGTCCGCGGTTGGAGGCCCGCTGGCGCTGGTGCGGAGCGGCGACATGATCCGGCTCGATGTTCCCAAGCGCAGCATCGACCTGCTGGTCGACGACGCCGAGTTGGACCGGCGTCGCGCTGCGCTGAAGCAAGCCGCAACGCCCGAATGGGCGGAGCGCGGCTATGCGCATCTCTTCCATGAAACGATCCTGCAGGCCGACGACGGCTGCGATTTCGATTTCATGCGCCGGAAAGGGAAGGGGTGAGCGCAGTCCTACTTTCCCTTGCTGGTGAACCGCTTCACGGCGGCGCGGAATTCATCCGTGTGCATGCAGTTGATGATGGCATCGCGCTCGGCGGCGAGCTGGTCTTCGACCGAGCTGGTTGGCGCGCGATGGATCAGCGCCTTGGTCGCCGCGATCCCCGCCGGCACATTCTGCGCCAACCGCTGCGCCAGCGCGTCGGTGGCTGCCGCGAGCTCGGGGGCGGGGACGACTTTCGCGACCAAGCCCCATTCACGGGCCTGCGCGGCCGTGAAGCTGTCCTCCGCCAGGAAGATCTGCAGCGCCCGCCTGATGCCCACAGTGGCGACCACGCCAACTGTACCGCCGCCGTCGGGCGACACGCCGAGCTTGGCATAGGCCGGCGTGAAGCGCGCGTCCTCGGCGGCAATGCAGAGGTCGGCGGCGAAGGCGAGCGACATCCCCGCGCCGGCGGCGGAGCCGTGCACGCTCGCCAGCACGATCTTGGGCATGCGCCGCAGGCTCGCGATGAAGGCATGGTAGTGATGCAGCAGTTCGCTGACGACAGGCGTGATGGCGTCGGCCTCAGCGGCAGCGCCGATCGTCTGCAGGTCGCCGCCGGCGCTGAAGGCGCGGCCTTCGCCTTTCAGGATCAGCACGCGGATGGTGTCGTCGGCCTCGACCTGGGCCGCAAGCAGCTCCAAGCGCTTCGCAATCGCAAGGTTGATGGCGTTGAACGCTGCCGGGCGGTCGAGCGTGATGGTCGCGATCGGACCTTCGATGCTCAGGCGGGCAGGTTCCGCTACGGCGTCCGACATTCATACCTCCCGGGGCGTGGCTTTTGTTGCCGCATTTAAACCGTACGGCGGGACCGGTGACAATGCCGGACAAGTCTGCCAAAACCCGGTTCCGTCGGCGTGGACAATGACTGAATGGGGCAGGGTGCAGTGACGAAGGGACCGGTGGTGATCGTGGGTGCGGGGCATGCGGGATTCCAGCTCGCGACCTCGCTGCGTCAGGCAGGCTTTGCCGATCCGATTCATCTGATCAACGACGAGTCGCATCTGCCGTATCAGCGCCCGCCGCTGTCGAAGGCGTATCTGAAGGGCACCGGCGGTCCCGAGACCCTGATGTTCCGACCGCAGAAGTTCTACGCCGACCAGACCATCGATCTCGTCTACGATCGTGCCGTCGCTGTTCAGCGCGATCAGCGCCGGGTGCTGCTCGCCTCCGGTAGGACGCTCGACTATGGGCACCTCGTGTTCGCGACCGGTGCGCGCAACCGGCTGCTCGACATTCCCAACGCCAATCTCCCGGCGGTGCGCTATCTGCGCATTCTCGACGACAGCGAAGCGCTGCGAGGCTTGCTCGCCGATGCCAAGCGGGCCGTCGTCATTGGCGCCGGCTTCATCGGTCTTGAATTCGCAGCGACTGCGCGGATCAAGGGCCTCGAGGTCGACGTGCTCGAGCTCGGCGCGCGGGTGATGGCGCGGGCAGTGACCGCCGAGATCTCGGACTACTTCCAGAAGCAGCATGCGGAAGCCGGCGTGCGCATCCATCTCGGCGTGCAGGCCACCAGCATCGAGGCCGACGGCAACAAGGTCACCGGCGTCAGCCTCAGCGATGGTCGGCACATCCCCGCTGACCTCGTCGTGGTCGGCGTCGGCGTGCTGCCGAATGTCGAGCTCGCCGCCGAGGCTGGATTGCAGGTCGCCTCCGGCATCGTCGTCGACGAATATCTGCTCACCAGCGATCCGCACATCTCGGCCATCGGCGACTGCGCCCTGTTCGTCAGCCAGCGCTTCGGCGGGACGCTGCGGCTGGAGTCGGTGCAGAACGCCACCGATCACGCCCGCTGCGTCGCGGCGCGGCTGACGGGCGACGTCAAGCCCTATGACGGACAGCCGTGGTTCTGGAGCGACCAGGGCAATGACAAGCTCCAGATCGCGGGGCTCACCACCGGCTATGACCAGGTCGTTCTGCGCGGTGACCCGGCGCAAAAGGCATTCTCCGCGTTCTGTTACAAGGAGGGCCGGCTGGTCGGCATCGAGTCGGTCAACCGCGCCGGCGACCATATGTTCGGCCGCAAGTTGCTGGCTGCGGGCGGCACCTTGGATGCAGCCAAGGCCGCTGATCCCAGCTTCGACCTGAAGAGCGCTCTGGCCTAGAGCCACGCGCGAACCTCCTCCTCGGTCGGCATCGACGGGCCGGCGCCCATGCGCTGCACCGAGATCGACGCGGCGACGTTGGCATAGCCGATCGCATCCGCAATCGCCGCGCCCTGCGACAGCCGCGCGGCGAGCGCACCGACGAAGCAGTCGCCGGCGCCGGTAGTGTCGACGGCCTTCACCGCGCGGCCTTCGACCAGCCGGGCCTCGGCACCAGAAACCGCGACCGCGCCACGCGCGCCGAGCGTGACGCAGACCGTCTGGTCGTCGCGAGGCTTGAGCGCGCGAACCGCCTCATTCACCTGCTGCGGCGTCGGCGCGTCGCCGAGCTCGATGCCGGCCAGGAAACCGAGCTCGGTTTCGTTGAGCACGAGGACATCAACCAGCGCAAACAGCGTGCTGTCGAAGGCGCTCGCGGGGGCGGGGTTGAGGATCGTGGTGGCGCCGGCCGCTTTGGCACGCTGGAAGAACGCGGCAATCGTCGCTTGCGGGATCTCGAACTGGCTGACGGCCACGTCTCCCGAGGCGAGAGACACCCGCGCCACATCGTCGGCGCTGACCTCGGCGTTGGCGCCTGATATCACCACGATCGTGTTGTCGGCCTTGGCCAGCGTGATGATCGCGGTGCCGGTCGACGCGCTGGCGCTGTCCTTCACGGCGGTGAGATCGATGCCCTGAGCCGTGAGAAATGCGCGCAACTGCTCCCCGAAGGCGTCGCGGCCGAGCCGGCCGATCAGCGCCGTCGGCACGCCGAGCTTGGCCGCGGCGACGGCCTGGTTCGCGCCCTTGCCGCCCGGAAAGTACATCACCGACCGGCCGGCGACGGTCTCGCCGATGCGCGGATGGCGCTCGGCCGCAGCCACCACATCCATGTTGATGCTGCCGGCGACGACGACCCGCCCCATCCGCCTGCTCCCCACAACCGCTAGACGCGAGCCTCGAATTCCTGCCGAACCAGCTCGATATCGGCGAGCGTCGGCAGGCCGGCCTCGTTGCCGAGCTTCTGGATCTTGAACGTCGAGGCCGCGCGGGCGAACTCGAAATGCTCCTTCCAGCCCTTCGCAGGATTGGCGAGGTACGAATACACATAGGCGCCGTGGAAGACGTCGCCGGCGCCGTTGGTGTCGATCACGCGCTCGCGCGGGATCGGATAGGCGGGCAGCGTATGCACGGCGCCGACCTCGTCATACCAGAGCAGGCCCTTTTCGCCCTGGGTGACGCCGCCGATGCGGCAGCCGCGGCTCTTCAGGTAGTCGAGCATCTTCTCCGGCGTGAGGTCCATCTGCTCGCACAGCCGCTCGGCCACGATCGCGACGTCGATATATTCCAGGAGCTCATGGGTGTTGGTGCGCAGGCCGCCGCCGTCCAGCGAGGTCAGGATGCCGGCCTCGCGGCACAGCTTGGCATAATGCAACGCCGCGTCGGGCTGGTGGCCGTCGACATGCAGCGCCTTGCAATTGCCGAGATTGAGCAGCGGGAACGGGTGGATATGCGCATCGTCGCGGCAGCGCACGATGGCGCGCTTGCCGTCCTTCGGCATGATGAAGGACAGCGAGGAGGCATTGACCTTCCGGGGATGGACGGAGATGCCGTATTTCGCGGTCATGTCCTGGAACATCCGCCCGAGCCAGTCATTCGCGACGGTGGCGATCAGGTCGGGCACGATGCCGAGCTTGGCGCAGCAAAATGCCGCAGTCACCGCATTGCCGCCGAACGAGACGGCATAGTCGGATGCCACGTGCTTCTCGTCCCCCGTCGGCATGTGGTCGGTGATGAACGTCACGTCGATGTAGGTCTGTCCGATGAAGAGGGCCTGCATTGCCATTTCTGTCTCACTAAGGGGTGATCGCGGCCCCGGCGCCGCAGATTAGCAAGCGGTCAAAGCGGATCAACGCTGAAATTCTTCGTCAAATCGTCACCTTGGTGGTTGAGATCGGCCGTCTGCTACCGGTGGCCCCCTGCCGCCGGCGCTCGGGTCGCGCTATGGTTGCCGGCCTGCAGAAGCGCAGATTCGGGAGTGGAATATGACTGTCTATGCGGGTCCGGTCTTCGAGATGGCCACCAATCAGTTCAACGTGATCGCCGACCACCTTGGCATCCCAGCCGACGAGCGGGACCGGCTGCTCTTGCCGAAGCGGGCGATCACCGTCTCGTGTCCGATCCACAAGGATGACGGCACGATCGCGGTCTATGAAGGCTACCGGGTCCAGCATCTGCTGACGATGGGGCCGACCAAGGGCGGCACGCGGTTCGCTCCGACGGTCGACATTGGCGAGGTCGCCGCGCTCGCGATCTGGATGAGCTGGAAGTGCGCGCTGGTCGGGTTGCCCTATGGCGGCGCCAAGGGCGGCATCAACGTCGATCTCTCCAAGCTGTCGAAGCGCGAGCTCGAATCGCTGTCGCGCCGCTACATGCAGGAGATGATCCCGTTCGTCGGCCCGCATACCGACGTGATGGCGCCCGACATGGGCACCAACGAGCAGGTGATGGCGTGGTTCATGGACACGTATTCCATGTACCAAGGGCAGACGGTGATGGAGATCGTGACCGGCAAGCCGGTGTTCTCCGGCGGCACGTTGGGGCGCCGCGAGGCGACCGGCCGCGGCGTCGCCCATGTGTCGCGGCGGGTGATGGATGAGCTGGGCATCGACCCGACCAAGTCCACCGCGGTCGTGCAGGGCTTTGGCAATGTCGGCTCCTTTGCCGCGCTCGGCTTCCACCAGATGGGGATGAAGGTGATTGCGGTCAGCGATCACACCGGCGCCCTCCATGATCCGCGCGGTCTCGACATCCCGGCCTTGATGGCGCACGCCGCCAGGCACGGCAGCATCGCCGGCTTTTCCACCGAGCTCGCCTTCGATCCGCGGGAGATCCTGACCCTGGCCTGCGACATCCTCGTGCCGGCCGCGGTCGAGCGGGTGATCGACGCCAAGGTGGCGGCGAACCTGAAATGCCGCGTCATTGCGGAAGCCGCCAACGGCCCGACCACGCCGGACGCCGATCTGGTGCTCGACCAGCGCCGCAACGAGATCTTCCTCATTCCCGACATTCTCTGCAATTCCGGTGGCGTCATCGTCAGCTATTTCGAATGGGTGCAGGACCTGCAGCAGCTGTTCTGGGAGGAAGAGGAGGTGATGCGCAGGGAGTACCAGATCCTTGACCGTGCCTTCGAGCGCATGCTGACGCGCGGCAAGGCCGACGGCATCTCCCACCGGACCGCGGCGATGGCGATCGGCGTGGAGAAGGTGCGCGCCGCCAAGAACTCGCGAGGGCTGTTTCCGTGATCACCGGCCTCGACCACGTCGTCGTCCTGCTGCAGGACATCCAGGCCGGCAGCGCCGCGTTCGAGACGCTGCTGGCGCGCAAGCCGTCCTGGCAGAATTCGGGCGAGGGCGCCGATCGCGTCCTGTTCACGCTCGACAATATGAGCCTGGAGCTGATGGCGCCGGCGGGCCAGGGCGTGGCCGCCGACCGCATCCGCAACGTCATCAAGATCTGGGGCGAGGGGCTCGCCAGTATCTGCTTTGCCACCGGGGATATCGGCAAGATGCATCGGCGGCTCGAGCGGGTCGCGCTGAAGCCGGATCCGATTGCCGAGGTTGACAACACCGATCGCATCTCGGGCCAGACGCTGCATTGGAAGCGCACCCGCGCCATGACCGATCTCACGCGTGGCGTGCGCATGTTCTTCCTTGAGCTCGCCGAGCCGCGCCCGCCGTCCGTCAAGACCGCCGATACGGCCGTGCTCGGCCTCGACCATATCGTGATCTCGACCGAGGATCCCGAACGCGCCGCCGCGCTCTACGGCGCGCGGCTCGGCCTCGACATGGCGCTCGACCGCAGCCATCAGGAATGGGGCCAGTTGATGTTCTTCCGCTGCGGCGACCTGATCGTCGAAGTGGTGAAGCGGCCGGTCGCCGGCAACGACAAGGCCAATGACAAGCTGTGGGGCCTGAGCTGGCGCGTCGCCGACATCGAGGCGACGCGCGCGCGGCTGCTCGCCGCCGGCCTGCAGGTCTCCGAGCCGCGCGCCGGTCGAAAGCCGGGCACACGGGTGATGAGCCTCTACAGCGGCACCTGCGGCATCCATACGCTGATCCTGGAGAAGACGCCGCGCGCGGCGCAGTGAGGTCGAAGCGGAGCCGACGGCGTCATGGGCCAGCCGCCCGTGATATAGGTCGGAACGGCATTCGGAGTCTTTGCCACGCCGATGATCTCTCCTTCCGAACCGGCTCCAGCCACTGTGTCCCGTCCACGCCGCATCTTCATGCTCGGCGCGACGGGAACGATCGGCCGTGCCACCGTACGCGGGCTCGTCGCGCGCGGGCACGAGGTGGTCTGCTTGGTGCGTCCGCGCCATGACGCCGTGAAGATCGCGGGCGCCACCGTCAGGACGGGGGATGTCACCGATCCCGCCTCCCTCGCACGTGACGGCTTTGGCGGTGAGCGGTTCGACGCCGTGGTGTCCTGCATGGCCTCGCGGACCGGCGTGCCCAGGGATGCCCAGGCGATCGATTGCGAAGCCCATGTGAACGTGCTGGATGCCGCGCGGAGTGCCGGTGTGAGTCACTTCGTCCTGCTGTCCGCCATCTGCGTGCAGAAGCCGCTGCTGGCGTTTCAGAGGGCCAAGCTGGCGTTCGAAGCGCATCTGATGGAGCAGGGGCTGACCTACTCGATCGTCCGCCCGACCGCGTTCTTCAAGTCGCTGTCGGGGCAGGTCGCGCGGGTTAAGCAGGGCCGGCCCTATCTGGTGTTCGGCGACGGCCGGTTGACGGCGTGCAAGCCGATCAGCGACGGGGACCTCGGCGACTATCTGGCCGGATGTCTCGATGACGAGCGCCGCTGGAACCGGGTGCTGCCGATCGGCGGCCCAGGCCCCGCCATCACGCCGATCGAACAGGGCGAGCATCTGTTCGCGCTGCTCGGACGCAAGCCGCACTTCCGGCACGTCCCGGTGGCGCTGCTCGATGTCATCATCGGCGGGCTCGATGTCGCCAAGCGGATCGTGCCGTCGCTGGCCGACAAGGCGGAGCTCGCCCGCATCGGCCGCTACTACGCGACCGAATCCATGCTGGTGCTCGATCCCGCCACCGGCCGCTACGACGCCGACGCCACGCCGTCGACGGGATCGGAGACGCTGTTCGACTACTACGCCAGGCTGATCCGCGGCGAGGCGACCGCCGAGCGCGGCGATCACGCTGTGTTTTAACCTCGATCTCTCCGCGTCATTGCGAGGAGCGCAAGCGACGAAGCAATCCAGAGTCGCGGGCGCGGCCCTGGATTGCTTCCGCCGTCGCCCTTCGGGCTTTGGCGGACAGGTCGCTTCGCTCGCAATGACGGAGAGATGAGACATGCGGTCTTCTTCTCGCGGCGCGTTTCGCGTCCGAGCTTTACCGTTCGTCCTGCCCTCTTCGAGAAGAGGGCACGGGGAATGCCGGGCGCTGGCCGCACCCATGGCCCGCCTGCGGAAAAAATGCAGGCGGCAGGAACCACAGGTTCAGCCGAGAACACCCGGCATTCCCCGCGCGATGGTTTGACGGCTGCTTCGCGTTCTCCCCGGTGCTCCGGGCTTTCTGGCCACCGTATCGCGACAATGCGCTTGCGCGCATTTGCGCGGGACACCAGCGTCGGGGTGTCAGGACCACGCGACTTGACCGTGCGCATCGATGCCGTTCGTCCGGGTGGAAACCCACGCCGCAGCACCGACACGCCCACCGCATCCCGCCTCGACGTTCGTGACGACCGCGAAGCGTCCCTCGTGTGAGACGGGACGGCGACATACAATCATGATTTCCGGAAAAAAGAAAGAGGAATATTTTTGTGCGATGTGCTGAACAGGGAGATCTGATTGAGGCGCCTTGCGAACTGAGTTTTTCAGCGCAGGCCGTTTGGGCGACGATTGACGAGTGATCAGCAGGCTGGTCCGGGTCATCGCGCATTCGTGCCGGCCATTTGCGCGGGAGCGATTTGCCCGTCGGGTCGGGCAGGCGGACATCTTCGCTCAAGGAACGCAAAGCTGCGCGCATTCCAGAACTCTTGCCGATTCGGTGCGATCCATTAGGTAACACACTAGTCCGGACGAGACGTTGGTAGCGTCTTTATACCGCTATCAGCGGTCTGCCGCCTTGTGCATTCAATGCAAGCCTGAGATTGCGCTTAGTCAGCATCGGTCGTCCATTTTTCGAAAAACCCTTGTTGACCACGTCTGTGTAGGGAGCAGCGTGAATAATGTCCTCGCCCTCGCTAAACAGAACGAACGAGATATAGGGCTCGCCGTTTTCGTGGATCATCAGGCGATGCATGTTCTGCCAGCCTTCCCGCTGCAAATTCCCCGTGAGCGCCCGCCGAACGCCGTTCGTCAGAATATCCACGAATTCAAGACCATGTGATGTTTGTGCAGAAAAAGTAATATCCTTGAGCAACAGCTTCAGCGAGGTTCCTGCGCTACCCTTTTCATCTTCATAACTGAATTTCTCATAGAACGAGTAATCGGCATTAAAGGATTCGGGCAGCATCCATGCCGGGCGTCGCTTTGACATGCTCGAAAGCGCGCCTTGCGCGTAGTGCGCCCACCATTCCTCCCATCTGGTGACCTTGGCCGGTTCTTTCCCGTCCACGATCCACGAAAAAGAGCCAAGCTCATACGGCTTTCGTTGCGCGAAGAATGTCGTTGCGCGGCTGATAACTCGGTGCAGCACATTGAATGTTGTGAGCGCTTGCAGAAACAGATTCAGCGGGGCTTGCAGGATGTATTCGCTGGCTGCTTGGACTTCCGGGCGAACATCTTCTCTGAAATTGGCTACCTTCGCCAGCATTTGCTCGCCGAGCTTCTGCTTATAATTGCGGACCGCATCTTCTTGATGCAGGCCGAGATCAAGCGCCGTTATCTCAAACAGTGCCTCGTTGCGCATGAGGAGCGTGACGACTTTGTCTGCTTGTCTTTCGTTGAGGAGCTTTCCCTTCACCTCCCCGTTTTCTTTCGGCAACCCGTCCCGGAACTTCGCATACTTCTTTTCAATATTACTCAGCAACACGTCTGGGATCACCAGCGCCCCAACGAGGCTGACAGAATTGGCTTGAAATCCGCTAAATGTCCCGCTCTCATCGATGAAGATGCGCACGTTGTCGCCCTCCAAGTTTAAAGCCAGTGCGGTATCGGTTCAATCAGTTGCTATCACACTTCAGCCCTCAACAACACACGGCACACTCGCAAACCCGCGAAACCGCACCCGGCCGCCGCGCACTGGCTCGCCCTCGAGCTGATAGTTCGGAAACCGCGCCAAGAACCGCCCAATTGCCACGGCGCCCTCCAGCCTTGCCAGCGCCATCCCTGCGCATTGATGGGCGCCGGTGCCGAAGGCGAGGTGGCGGTTGGCGAGGCGGGTGATGTCGAAGCGTTCGGGATCGTCGAACTGGGCGGGATCGCGGTTGGCAGCGCCGATGCACAGCGTGACCGATGTTCCGGGCGCCAACGCGATGCCGCCAAGCTCGACGGCTTCCGTCGTCATCCGATTGCCGAGCTGGTTGGAGCTCTCGTAGCGCAGGATCTCTTCGACCGCGGTGCGGATCAGGTTGGGGGCCTCGATCAGCCTCCTGCGCTCGGCCGGATGCTGGCCCAGCAGCACGAGGCCGTTGCCGATCAGATTGGTGGTGGTCTCGTGGCCGGCATTGAGGAGGAAGATGCAGTTGTGCAAGAGCTCCGTCTCGCTCAGCCGCTCGCCGTCGGCCTCGCCCTGGATCAGCCGGGTCAGCACGTCGCGTTCGGGATTGCCGGGAGCCGCGCGCCGCCGCGCGACCAGGTCTTTGAGATAAGTCAGCATGTCGCCGACCGCCTGGTTGCCACGGGCGAATTGCTCGGCCGACAGCACCGGCTCGAGCGCGCCGAGGATGGCGAGCGACCAGTCGCGCAAGGGGGCGCGCTCCTCGTGCGGCACGCCGAGCAGGTTGCCGATCACTTCGATCGGAATTGCCGCGGCGAAATCCTCGATCAGCTCGAAGCGGTCCTTGGCGGCGATCCAGTCCAGCAGTCCGTCGACCAGCGCGATCAGCGCCGGCTCCATCTCGGCGATCGCGCGCGGCGACAGCGCGCCCATGATCAGGCGGCGCACCCGGGTGTGCGCCGGAGGATCGTTGAAGACGAGGCTCGTCGTGTGATGCTCGTACAGCAGCGAGTTGCCGTATTTGGGCGCGAACTCGCGCTTCTTGTCCGACGAAAACGTCCTGGTTGCCTTGTAGGCGGTGATCAGATCGTCGTAGCGGGTGAGGAAATAGGAGCCGTTGCGCATGCGCTTGACCGGGGCGTGCCGGCGCAGCGCGCGATAGGTCGGGTAGGGATCGGCGTAGAACTCCGGCGTCAGGCTCTCGAGATCGAACTGGCTGGCGAGCGCTGCGTCGTCGGTCATGTCTGGTCCTCCCGGCCGATTCTTGTTTTTGTCCCGGCGACCGTCGCACGGCGAGCGGCGGAAGAAAATGTGCCCGCCGCGGTGGTCTCCGCGCGGCCTTGCGTCCACCGATGGAGCGGTGCCCCAGATCCGCCGCTTTGAGAGGTATAAAATTGCCTTTGGCGCCGGTGAAATCCCGCCTGCAATTTCAGGGACTTGGCCGCCGACCCTGCTGCGCCGCGGCATCTTTCTTGACACAGATCAAGTGAGTATTTACTCACGGCCGATGTCCACTTTGCGCATGACAAGCGATCTCCGCAGGCAGCTGATCCTCGGTGCAGCCAAGCGCTGCTTCGCGCGTCATGGCTATGCCGGCACCACGACCAAGAGCGTGGCCGCCGCGGCGGCGATCTCGGAAGCGCTGCTGTTCAAACATTTCCCCTCCAAGGCGGCGCTCTATGCGGAGATCCTCACCGAGGAGTGCGAGACCGATCCGGATTTCGAGGTGCTGCTCAGCCAGGAACCTTCGACCGCGACGCTGGTCATGCTGATGGCCGGGATGGTCCGGCATTTCCTCGGCATTGCCGACGGCCCCAATGAGGAAGAAGAGCAGCGGCTGCGGCTGATGGCGTCGAGCCATCTCGACGATGGCGAGTTCGCAAGGCTGCTGTATACGAAGATCGATGATCTGATCGGCGCCAAGTTCGTTAACTCTCTGGACAGCGCCGTTGCCTCCGGTGACGCCGTGCGATTGGCGGCCGCGCCGCGCGATCTGTTCTGGTTCGCGCATCACACGGTCTTGATGGCGGCATTGACGCGGCTTCCATCCATTCCCTGTGTGCCGTATGGAACTGCGGCGAGCCTGGAGCGCCAGCTCAGCGAATTCATCCTGCGCGGCATCGGACTGACCGACGCCGCCATTGCGTGCTACCTCGATCACGAATTGTCGCAACCTCCGGCCCGGCCGGCGACGGCAGAAAGTGCATGACATGAACATTGCGACGGAACCCAAGCTCTCAGGAAAGCCGGTCCACGGCAAGCCGCGCAAGCGCACCCGCCCGGTGCTGTGGTTCATCGTGGTTGGCGGCCTGCTCGTGGCGCTGGTCGGCGGTCTCGTATGGTTCAACATGTTCCGCGACAAGATGATCGCGCAGTTCTTCGCCAACATGAAGCCGCCGCCGCTCAACGTCAGCGTCGCGACGGCGAGTTCGGAGACGGTGCCGAACCTGTTGACCGCAGTCGGCGATCTCGCCGCCGTGCATCAGGTCAACGTGACCTCGGACGTCAGCGGCCGCATCACCGACATCATGTTCACGCCGGGCTCCACGGTGAAGCAGGGCGCGCCGCTGGTGCAGCTCTATGACGCGCCGGATCAGGGCGATCTCGCCAACTACAAGGCCCAGGTGACTGTGGCGCAATTGTCGCTTGATCGCGCCAAGCAGCTGGCGTCGCGCCAGTTCGGGCCGCAGGCGACCGTCGACCAGGCCCAGGCCGCCTACGACCAGGCCCAGGCCGGCATCGCCAAGACCGAGGCGCTGATCGCGCAGAAGCTGGTGCGCGCGCCGTTCGACGGCGATCTCGGCGTCCGCAAGGTCGAGGTTGGCCAGTATCTCAGCGCCGGCACGCAGATCGTGTCGCTGACCGATCTGTCGGAGCTGTGGGTGAACTTCACCGTGACGGAGAAGGACAGCGGCCAGCTCAAGGTCGGCCAGACCGTCCGCATCGGCGTCGATGCCTATCCGGGCCGGACCTTCGAAGGCAAGATCACCACGATTGAGCCGCAGATCGCGACCGACACGCGCAACATCCGCGTGCAGGCGACGATCGCCAATCCGGAGCGCATCCTGAAGCCGGGCATGTTCGCCACCGCCACCGTGGTGCTGCCGGACAAGCCGCCGGTGCTGACGGTGCCGGAGACCGCGGTCGACTACACGCTGTATGGCGACTCGGTGTTCGTCATCAACGAGAAGAAGACCGACGACGGCAAGACCGCGCTGACGGCCGACCGCATCTATGTGCAGACCGGCGACCGCATCAACGGCCGCGCGGTGATCCTCAAGGGCCTCAAGGAAGGCGATCGCGTCGTCGCCGTCGGCCAGCTCAAGATCCAGTCCGGCGCCGCGGTCGCGATCTCCACCGATCCGCTGCCGCCGGTCCCGGCGAAGCCGCCGCGCTACTGAGCGACCTCTGATCCAATGGCGGGCCGCCCTGAGGCGGCCCGCCCGGACCTCATCTGACTTCTGCTGACGGGATTGCCGCGATGCGTTTCACCGATATCTTCATCAAGCGCCCGGTGCTGTCGGTCGTGGTCAGCCTGCTCATTCTGCTGCTCGGCCTGCGCGCCGCCTTCGTGCTGCCGATCCGGCAATATCCGAAGCTGTCCAACACCGTCGTCAACGTGACGACCGTCTATCCCGGCGCCTCCGCCGATCTGATGCAGGGCTTCATCACCACGCCCTTGGAGCAGGCGGTCGCATCCGCCGAGGGCGTCGACTACATCACCTCGTCCTCGGTGCAGGGCACCAGCACGATCCAGGTGTTCATCAAGCTCAATTTCGATCCGAACCAGGCGCTCACCGAGGTGCTCGCCAAGGTGAACTCGGTCCGCTACCTCATTCCGAAGGAATCCAACGATCCCATCGTCACCAAGACGACGGGACAGACGACCTCGGTGATGTATCTCGGCTTCTCCAGCGAGGAGCTGTCGGGCTCGGCGATATCAGACTATCTGACGCGCGTGGTGCAGCCGGTGCTGTCGACCGTCGATGGTGTCGCCGCGGCGAACATCCTGGGCGGCCAGACCTTTGCGATGCGGATCTGGCTCAATCCGGAGAAGATGGCCGGCCGCAACGTGTCGCCGACCGATGTGGCGGCGGCCATCGCCGCCAACAACTTCCAGTCCGCGGCCGGCCAGGCCAAGGGCTATTTCATCGTCTCCAACGTCACGACCAACACCGGCCTGACCGACGTCAACCAGTTCAAGCGGATGATCGTCAAGGCCAAGGACGGCGGCTTCGTCCGCATGGAGGACATCGCCACCGTCGAGCTCGCCGCGCAGAGCACCGACGCCAGCGTCGCCTTCAACGGCGAGCGCGCGATCTTCATCGGCGTCGACGCGACGCCGCAGGGCAACCCGCTCAACATCGTCAAGGGCGTGCGCGCGCTGTTCCCGGACCTCGAGCGCAATTTGCCGCCGTCGATGAAGATGAAGGTGGCCTACGATTCCACCAAGTTCATCCAGTCGTCGATCGACGAGGTCGAGCACACGCTCGGCGAGGCCGTGCTGATCGTCATCGTCGTGATCTTCCTGTTCCTGGCGTCGCTGCGCTCGGTCATCATTCCCGTCGTAACCATCCCGCTGTCCTTGATCGGCGTCTGCACGATGATGCTGGCGTTCGGCTTTTCCATCAACCTGCTGACCCTGCTCGCCATGGTGCTGGCGATCGGCCTCGTCGTCGACGACGCCATCGTGGTGGTGGAGAACATCCATCGCCATCTGGAGGAGGGCAAAGCGCCCGTGCAGGCCGCATTGCAGGGCGCCCGCGAGATCGTCGGTCCCGTCGTCTCGATGACGATCACGCTGGCTGCGGTGTATGCCCCGATCGGCTTCCTCGGCGGTCTCACCGGCTCGCTGTTCCGCGAATTCGCGTTCACGCTCGCCGGCTCGGTCATCGTCTCCGGCGTCATCGCGCTGACCCTGTCGCCGATGATGTGCTCGGTGCTGCTGCGCAGCGCCGAGGAGGGCCGCTTCGCGCGGCTCGTCAACCGGGTGTTCGGCGCGATGACGCGCTGGTACGGCCGGCAGCTCGACCGCTCGCTCGACTACCGGCCGGTGACGGCGCTGTTCGCGCTGACGATCCTCGGCCTCGTCGGCTTCCTCTACATGCACACCTCGAAGGAGCTGGCGCCGGAGGAAGATCAGGGCATCGTGTTCTCGATCACCAAGGCACCGAAATACGCCAACATCGACTACATCAACTTCTACACCGACAAGGTCGACAAGGCGTTCCAGAAGTTCCCCGAGACCGACCTTCGCTTCGTTCTGAACGGCATCCTCGGCCCGCAGGGCGGCTTTGCCGGCATGCTGCTCAAGCCCTGGGACGAGCGCACGCGCTCCTCGATCAAGCTGAAGCCGCTGGTGCAGGCGGAGCTGTCCAAGATCGAGGGCATCAACGCCTTCGCCTTCAACCTGCCGGCGCTGCCGGGCGGCCCCGGCGGCCTGCCGGTGCAGATGGTGATCAGCTCGACCAGCGGCTTCCAGGCGGTCTATGAGCAGATGGCCAAGCTGAAGGACGCCGCCCGCAAGAGCGGCATGTTCATCGTCTCCGACAGCGACCTCGAGTTCAATCAGCCGGTGGTCAAGGTCTGGATCAATCGCAGCAAGGCGAGCGATCTCGGCATCACCATGCAGTCGATCGGCAACACGCTGGCCGTACTGCTCGGCGGCAACTACATCAACCGCTTCAACCTCGAGGGCCGCTCCTATCAGGTGATTCCGCAGGTGCCGCGTGACAAGCGGATCTCGCCGGAATCGCTGTCCGGCTACTATGTCGCGACCTCGGCCGGCCAGCAGGTGCCGCTGTCGACCGTCGTCAACATCGAGACCGCGACCGACCCGAACTCGCTGACGCATTTCAACCAGCTCAACTCGGCGACCTTCTCCGCCGTGCCGATGCCGGGCGTCACCGTCGGGCAGGCGGTCGACTTCCTGGAGAAGCAGGCCAAGAACCTGCCGTCCGGCTTCAGCCACGACTATCTCGCCGACGCCCGTCAATACGTCCAGGAGGGCAATCAGCTCGCCATCACCTTCGGCTTCGCGCTGGTCATCATCTTCCTGGTGCTGGCGGCGCAGTTCGAGAGCCTGCGCGATCCGCTGGTGATCATGATCAGCGTGCCCATGGCGATCGTCGGCGCGCTGATCCCGCTGTTCTTCGGGCTGGCGACCATGAACATCTACACCCAGGTCGGCCTGCTGACGCTGGTCGGCCTGATCACCAAGCACGGCATCCTGATGGTGGAGTTCGCCAACGAGCTGCAGCTCAACGAGGGGATGGACCGCCGCACCGCCATCGAGACGTCCGCGCGCATCCGCCTGCGGCCGATCCTGATGACCACGGCGGCGATGGTCACCGGCCTGATCCCGCTCTTGACCGCGACCGGCGCCGGCGCCGCCAGCCGCTTCTCGATCGGCCTCGTCGTCGTCGCCGGCATGTCGATCGGCACCTTGTTCACACTGTTCGTGCTGCCGGCCGTCTACACCGTCATCGCCACCAACCACCAGGCCGCCGCCAAGTCGCTGCGCGCCCGGCAGATCGCCCAGTTCGACGCCGAGACCGACCACGCGCTGAAGGCGACGTGAGCGGGCAGTTTCTTTGGGGGGCTGAAGATCAACGGCGGCTGCTCCTGGCAGTCGCCGTTTTTGTCGGGCCGTCTCTTTCTCCCCTTACTGTCGTCACGGCCGGCGGCGCCCGCCGCGGCGCTCAGCACAGCGGCCTCTTAAAGAACAGATGGTCGAGCAGGATCAGCAGAGCGGCGATGCCGATGATGATGAGAAACGCGAAGGCGTAGTGCAAGGACCGATGGAAGTGCGCGCGATAGGCGCGGGAATATTCGTCGGCAGTCACACGGCGGAGCGTGAACCAGCCGCGCCATTCCGGTGCATGGCTCGCCATCAAGACCCGCTCGCGAAACGCCAGCGCCCAGATCACGACGCCAGCCCCCATGTCGACGATCGTCAACAATCGCAGGAGATCCTCAGCCATTCGAGCTAGCATGGAGAGACCTCGCTCACTCCTCCTGCTGCGGATCGAGCGCGTCGCGCAGGCCGTCGCCCAGCAGGTTGAGCGACAGCACGACCAGGAAGATCGCAAGCCCCGGCCAGATCGCCATCCATGGCGCGTTGGTGAGGAAGCGCTGGGCGGCGTTGAGCATGCTGCCCCAGGACGGGGCCGGCGGCTGCTGGCCCAGGCCTAGGAATGACAGCGCGGCCTCGGCGATGATGGCGGCGGCGACCGACAACGTCGCCTGCACCAATAGCGCCGGCATGATGTTCGGCAGGATGTGCCTGACCGCGATCTGCAGGTCGGTATCGCCGACGCTGCGGGCGGCCTCGACATATTCCTCGACCTTGACGCTCATCACCTCGCCGCGGGTCAGCCGGACGAAGATCGGCGTCGCCGAGATGCCGATCGCGATCATGGCATTGCCGAGGCTCGGCCCCAGGAACGCCGCCAGCGCGATCGCCAGGATCAGGAATGGGCAGGCCAGCATCGCGTCGGTGATGCGGCTGATCAGGGCATCGAGGAAGCCGCCGCGGTAGCCTGCGATCATGCCGATCGGGACGCCGATCGCCAGCGCGATGGCGACCGAGATCGCTCCGGCCAGCAGCGAGGCCCGCGCGCCGTAGATCACGCGGGCCAGCACGTCGCGGCCGAGATCATCGGTGCCGAGCCAATGCGCCGCCGACGGCGCCTTGCGCACCAGCGCCCAGCTCGTCTTGATGGGATCGTAGGGCGCCACCACCGGCGCGAGCACGGCGAGCAGGATGAAGGCCGTGATCAGGCAGAACCCGACCATGGCGCCTTTGCGCTTCACCAGTCGGCGCAAGGTGCGCTGCATCGGCCGCTCGAGCGGAGCGAGGGCGCGTGCCCCGTGCGGAGCTGACAGCGTCGTCTCGGCCATCTCAGCTCCTCAGCCGCGGATTGACGAGGACATAGGCGAGATCGGCGATCAGGTTCAGCATGATGTAGACGGTGGCGGTGACCAGCACGACGCCCTGCACGACGGCGTAGTCGCGATTGAACACGGCATCGACGATCAGCTTGCCGAAGCCGGGGATCGAGAAGATCTGCTCGGTCAGCACGGCGCCGGACAACAGCGTCCCGAGCTCGAGCGCGCCCAGCGTGATCACCGGCGTCAGGGCATTGCGCAGCGCGTGGCGCAGGATGACCTGGCGTTCGGAGATGCCCTTGGCGCGCGCGGTGCGGATGTAGTCGCTGCCCAGCACCTGCAGCATCGCGCTGCGGGTGTGGCGCATCAGGATCGCGGCGATGGCATTGCCGAGCACGAAGGCCGGCATGATGGTGGCGGCGAGACTGGCCCGCCAGTCCTCGGCGGGCGAGACGTAACCGGAGGCGGGGAGCCAGCCGAGCTGGATCGAGAACAGGAAGATCAGCATGATGCCGAGCCAGAAGTTCGGCGTCGAGATGCCCCACAGCGCAAACAGGTTGGCGGCATAGTCCCAGGCCGTTCCGCGCTTCACGGCGGAAACGATGCCGGCGGGAATGCCGATCAGGAACGCGATCACGATCGCCATCGAGGCGAGCTGCAGGGTTACGGGCAGCTTCTGCAGGATGAGGTCGCGTACCGGCATCTTGATGCGCAGCGACTCGCCGAAATCGCCCGAGAGCACGCCCTTGATCCAGTAGCCGTACTGAACCGGAAGCGGCTGGTCGAGCCGATACTGTTTGCGGATCTGCTCGATCACCGCCGGATCGCGCTCCTCGCCGGCCATCACCAGCGCGGGATCGCCGGGCAGGAGCTGTTGCAGCGAGAAGATGAGGATGGAGACAAAGATCAGCGTCGGGATGATCTGGGCGATGCGGCGGGCGAGGAACGTCAGCATGATCTGCGTCCCTCGCGGCAGTCACCCGGCGCGTCATCGGAAACCGGTCGTGCTCCCAGCGTTCCCTCCCCCACAAGGGGCGAGGGAGCGCAGCGCGCGCGAGGCGTCGCGGTCGCGTCCCAACGAAGGGGGGCCAAGTGACTGCTCACTTCAGCTTCAGGCCGATCACGCGCACCAGGCCGTCCGGCATCTGCTTGTAGCCCTCGAGCTTCTTGGTGTGCGCGATCAGGATGCGTCGGTGGTAGAGGTAGAGAATCGGCTCGTCCTCGATCTCGAGCTTGGTCAGCTTCTCGTAAAGCGCCTTGCGCTGGGCCATGTCGGTCACCAGCCGTGCGTCGCTGAGCGCCTTGTCGGCCTCGGCGTTGGCCCAGACGCTGTAGTTCTGCGGCGCGTTGCTGTGCAGGAACACGTAGCTGTTGCCGTCGGGATCGATCCGGCCGCTCCATGACAACATGAACGCCTGATAGTCGCCGGCCTCGGCCTGCTTCAACGAGGTCGCAAACTCCGTCACTCGGATCTTCATGTCGAAGCCGGCCTCGGCGGCCATCGACTGTACGACCTGGGCGGCCGCCTCGGTCTCGGCGCCCTTCGGTACCATGAAGTCGACCGCGACAGGCGTCGTCACGCCGGCCTCTTTCAGCAGCGCCTTTGCCTTCTCGACATCGCGGGCACGCACCGGGAAGGCCTTCTGATAATAGGGATGCGAGGGATTGACCCACTGGTTGCCCGGCATGAATTCGCCGTTGAAGACCACCTGGTTGAGCGCCTCGCGGTCGATCGCGAGATCGAGCGCCTGGCGCACCTTCGCGGACTGGCTGAGTGGGCCCTTGGCCTTGTCCTTGCCGATGTTGAGCGTGATGCCCTGATAGCCGAGCTCGATCGCGGTCGACAGCGCAAGCTTGGAATCGGCGCGCACGTCCTTGATGTCGGTGGCGAGCACGCGCTCGATCAGGTCGAGGGCTCCGGACTTCAGGTTCGCCAGCCGCACCGTGGCGTCGACGATCGGCTGGTAGACGATCCTGTCGATGAAGACGTTGTCCTTGTTCCAGTAGTCGGCGAACTTCTCGAACACGATGCGGTCCTGCTGGACGCGCTCGACGAACTTGTAGGGACCGGCGCAGACCGGATGCAGGCCGAACTTGTCGCCGGCCTCCTTGGCCGCCTTCGGCGACACCATCATGCCGGCGCGGTCGGTGAGCTGGGCGATCAGCGGCGAGAACGGCGCTTTCAACACCAGCTTGATCGTCAAGGGATCGACGACGTCGACATGATCGAGCGAGGCCAGCTCCGGCTTGCGGAACGAGCCGGGGAGGGTGAGATGGCGGTCGAGCGAGAACTTGGCGGCCTCAGCGTCGAACGGCTCGCCGTCATGAAACTTGACGCCGGGCCGGAGCTTGATGGTGACCTCCTTGCCGTCGGCCGAGGTCTGCTGCGACAGCGCGAGCTGCGGCACGATGTTGAGCTTGTCGTCGATGTCGAACAGCTTGTCGCAGGTCGCGGCGAAGACGATGCGGCCGACATAGGTGCGGGCCATGGTCGGATCGAGAACGTCGGGGTCCTCGGCAAGGCCGATGCGCAAGGTGGTCTGCGCCTGCGCGACCGGCCCCCAAGAGGCCACGACAACGGCCGCGACCGCGGCCAAGCACCAGTTCCTCATCATCCGATGTCCCTCACGCGAATGCAGCCTGCGTTGTTGCACTATCAATACCAACCCCGATCACGCGCCGTCCTTCCGGCTCGGTCATGTCTGGTTCGCGAGCGCGGCGGCGATGCCGGCATCAATCGTGGCGCGATCCGTAATCCCTGCCGGATTGTCGCGCGTCGGCATGAACTGCCGGAACACGGCCCAATGCTTGCGGCTAACGCCCTCCAGTCGTTCGAGCTCTGCCAGCGGATCGGGGTGATCATCGACACGCAGATCGAGCTCGGACCATTCCTCCTTGCCGTGGACCAGAAGAGCGGCCGACTGTTTGCCGCGCTTGTCACCGCCGGCGGCCTCGCCGGCCTTCATGGCTGCGATCAGACGCTCCGCGAAGGGCAGGGCGTGGCTGGCGATAAACGCGTTCGCGGTTTCGTTCAGCACCTGCGGGCCGGCCAGCATGTTGCCGGCAATCGAAAAGCCACGGCCTTCGAGATGGCCGCACCAGTCGATGCAGTCGCGGCCGGTGTGGGCGGCAATCTGGCCGTTGTGATCGAGGACGTGGAGCTGGCGGCTCTCGCGGCCGGGATCGGCAGATGTCAGCAGTTGCACGATCTCGCGCGGATGCCGGCCGTCGCGCAGTAGCGTGACGCCGTCGATGCCGTAATAGGGATTGACCAGCGCCTGTGTGGCGATGCCGCCGTGGCCGGCGACGATGAAGGGCACGCGCGCGCCGACGGCGAAGAAGCGGGTGGCGACGGCGATGCCGATCCGGCCGGTGAGATCGTCCTTGGCAATGATCGACCAGGTCATCGGCGTCTCGCTGTCATCGTCCGGCGGCGTAGCCCTGCATGCCCCGTGGATTGGCCGCGGCGCGGCGGCGGCGGCCGACGCGTGATGCGGCCGTGAGCCGGCCTTCCGACCAGTCCGGCCCGACCTCGACGACATGGCCGCGACGGCGCAACTCCTCGACGGTCGCCTTGGGCACGCGGCCCTCGACCACGAGCACGCCGGGGCGCGCGGTGCGCGGCCAGAACGAGATCGGGAAATGCTCGGAGTGCCACGCCGGCGCGTCGATCGACTCTTGCAGGTTCATGCCGGCATGGACGTGGCGCAGGAAGAACTGCGTGTTCCACTGGTCCTGCTGGTCGCCGCCGGGCGAACCCCAGGCCACATAAGGCTCGCCGTCGCGCAGCGCCATGGTCGGCGACAGCGTGGTGCGCGGACGCTTGCCCGGCACCAGCGCGGCCGGATGATCCTCCTCCAGCCAGAACATCTGCGCGCGCGTCCCCAGGCAGAATCCGAGTTCGGGAATGACGGGCGAGGATTGCAGCCAGCCGCCGGAGGGCGTCGCCGAGATCATGTTGCCGTCCCGGTCGATGATGTCGAAATGCACGGTGTCGCCGCGCACCTCGCCGAAGCGGCCGACGGTCGGCTCGCCCGAGCCCATTGCGCCGACGGCCTCGCGGCGGCCTTGGGCCTCGCGCAACTTCACCTTGGCGCCGTAGCCGTCGAGCGTGCCGGGACGCAGCTCGAGCGAGGCCTTGTCGGTGATCAGCTTGCGGCGCTCGTCGTTGTAGGCATCCGACAGCAGCGTCTCGATCGGGATGTCGGCGAAAGCAGGATCGCCGTAGAAGGCCTCGCGATCGGCGAAGGCGAGCTTCGCGGCTTCGATCTGCCAATGAATGAAATCGGGACCCGTCGGATCGAGGCCGTCGAGCGCAAAGCCCTTGAGCAGCGCGAGCTGCTGCAGCAGCACCGGGCCCTGGCTCCAGACGCCGGCCTTGCACACGGTGTAGCGGCCGTACTGATAGGTCAGCGGTGCCTCGATGGTCGGCTGCCAGCGCGCCATGTCGTCGGCTGTCAGCACGCCCTTGTGGCGCGAACCCGAGACGTCCATCACTTCCTGCGTCCGGCAGAAGCGGTCGATAGCCTCGGCGACGAAGCCCTGCGACCAGGCCTTGCGCGCGCGCTCGATCTGCGCGTCGCGATCAGCACCCGCGCTTTCGCCTTCACTCAGGAGGCGTGCGTAGGTTTCCGCGAGCTGTGGATTGGTGAACAGCGTGCCCGGCCTCGGCACCTCGCCATTGGGCAGATAGAGCGCGGCCGAGGTCGGCCAATGCGTCTTGAACAGCTGCTCCACGGTCTGGATCGTCGCCGAGATGCGCTCGACAAGCGGATAGCCGTCGCGCGCGTAGGAAATCGCCGGCTCCAGCACGTCGCGCAGCCGCATCGTGCCGTAGTCGCGCAGCAGCAGCATCCAGGACTCGAACGTGCCGGGCACGCAGGCCGCGAGCAGGCCGGTGCCGGGCACCATGTCGAGGCCTTCGTTCTTGTAGTGCGCGATGGTGGCGCCTGATGGCGCCGGGCCCTGGCCGCAGATCACCTCGGTGCGCCCGCGCCTGACGTCGTGCAGGATGATCGGCACGTCGCCGCCGGGGCCGTTCAAATGCGGCTCCACCACCTGCAGGGTGAAGGCCGCCGCGACGCCGGCATCGAAGGCGTTGCCGCCGCGCTCCAGCATCGCCATGCCCACCGCGGTGGCGAGCCAGTGCGTGGAGGTGACGACGCCGAAGGTGCCGTCGATCTCGGGGCGGGTCGTGAAGGGATCGGGGTTGATGAAGCTCATGTGACTTTCATTCTGATGATCGGTCCGTCCGCACCACGACTCGTTGCCTCATGCAGGAACGGCCGCGCTCGCCGGCTGGTTCACCGCATGGCAGGCCACGCCGCCGATGAGTTCGGGCGACTGCTGCCGACAGAGATCGAATGCAAGGGGACAGCGTGGGTTGAAGGTGCAGCCCGAGGGCGGATTGATCGGGTTCGGGATCTCGCCTCTGACCGGAATGCGCTGGCGGCCGGACATCGACAGGTCCGGCACTGCGCCGAGCAGCATCTTGGTGTAGGGCATGCGCGGGTCGCTGAACAGCGTGCGGCCATCGGCGATCTCGACGATGCGGCCGAGATACATCACGCCGATGCGGCTCGCCATGTGGCGGACGACTGCGAGATTGTGGCTGATGAACAGATAGGTCAGGCCGAACTTGTCCTGCAAATCGCGCATCAGATTGAGGATCTGCGCCTGCACGGAGACGTCGAGCGCCGAGGTCGGCTCATCGCAGACGATGAACTCGGCCTCGGAGGCGAGCGCGCGCGCGATGGCGATGCGCTGACGCTGCCCGCCAGAGAATTCGTGCGGGAATTTCTGGCCGTCGTCGGGATGCAGGCCGACCAGCGTCAGCAACTCGCCGACGCGGTCCTTGATCTGGCGCTCACCCTCGATGATGTCAAAGGCGCGGATCGGCTCGGCGATGATGCTATCGACGCGGAAGCGCGGATTGAGGCTCGCGTAAGGATCCTGGAACACCATCTGGATGCGGCGGCGCAGCTTGCGCCGCACCTGGGCCTGGCGCGCTTCGCTCATCGACACGCCGTCGATGATGACCTCGCCCGACGTCGGCGCCAGCAGCCCGACCACCATGCGCGCGACCGTGGTCTTGCCAGAACCGGATTCGCCGACCAGCGCGAAGGTCTCGCCCTTCCTGATGCCGAAGCTGACGCCGTCGACCGCCTTCAGGAACTCCTGCGGCTGACGCTCGATCACGCGGTTGAGCCAGGGTTTCGAGACGTCGAAGACCCGGCGCAGGTTCTTGACCTCGACGAAATCAGTCATGCCGCGGTCTCCGTCGCGCGATCGTACAGATGACAGGCGACGGCCTGCGTGCCCTGGCGCAGCGGCTCCGGCCGGTCGACGCGGCAGCGGTCGAAGGCGAAGCTGCAGCGCGGATTGAACGAGCAGCCGGGCGGGATCGCGGACAGTCGCGGCATCGAGCCTGGGATCTGCACCAGCCGCTTCTCCTCGCCCGCGAGCGTCGGGATCGCGCCCATCAGCCCCTTGGCGTAGGGGTGCAGCGGGTTGTTGATCACCTCCTGCACCGGGCCGATCTCGGCGACGCGGCCGGCATACATCACGGCGACGCGGTCGCAGGTCTCGGCGATCACGCCCATGTCGTGGGTCACCAGCATCACGGCGGTGCCGTGGTCGCGGCCGAGCCGCTTGATCAGCGAGATGATTTGCGCCTGCACGGAGACGTCCAGCGCGGTGGTCGGCTCGTCTGCGATGATCAGCTCCGGCTCGGCGCACAGCGCCAGCGCGATCACGACGCGCTGGCGCATGCCGCCGGAGAATTCGTGCGGATAGCCGTCGATGCGCTTCTCGGGCGCCGATATGCCGACCTCGGCGAGCAGGTCGATGGCTCGCTTGCGCGCCTGCTGCTCGGTGAGGTTGGTGTGGGTCCTGATGGTCTCGATGATCTGGTCGCCGACGCGATACAGCGGATTGAGCGAGGTCAGCGGATCCTGGAAGATCATGCCGATGCGCTTGCCGCGCACCTTGCGCATCTCCTCCGGGGGCAGGTTGTCGATCCGCAGGCCGGAGAGCTCAATCTCTCCGCCGGAGATGCGGCCCGGAGGATCGATCAGGCCGATCACGGCAAGGCCGGTGACGGATTTGCCGGCACCGGATTCGCCGACGACGCCGAGCACCTCGCCCTTGGCGATGTCGTAGGAGACGCCGTCGATCGCGCGCAGGGTGCCGCGCCGGGTCGCGAACTCGACCTGCAGGTTGCGCACGGACAGAACGGGGGCGGTCATGAGCTCAAGCCTCGGAAGGACGCATTCACGCGGGTCATCGCAGTTTCGGGTTGAGGGCGTCGCGCAGCCAGTCGCCGAGCAGATTGATGGCGAGGATCAGTCCGGCCAAAGCGATGCCGGGGAAGGCGACGATCCACCATTCGCCGGCGAACAGATAGTTGTTGCCGATCCGGATCAGGGTCCCGAGCGACGGCATCGTTTCGGGCATGCCGGAGCCGAGGAACGACAAGGTCGCCTCGGTGATGATCGCCAGCGCGAGGTTGATGGTGGCGATCACCAGCACGGGACCGGTGGTGTTGGGCAGCACGTGGCGCAGCATGATGACGGGCGCGGGCAGGCCGATCAGTTGTGCTGCGGCGACGTAGTCCTTGTTCTTCTCGACCAGCACCGAGCTCCGCACCGTGCGCGCATATTGCACCCAGAAGGAGAGGCCGATCGCCAGCACGAGCACGACCAGCATGCTGAGCCAGTCCAGCCGGTTGCCGGATACGGACTTGGCGATGCCGTTGACCAGCAGCGCGATCAGGATCGGCGGAAAGGTGAGCTGGACGTCGGCGATGCGCATGATCACGGTGTCGACCCGGCCGCCGAAATAGCCCGCGATGAGTCCGAGGCCAATGCCGAGCGCACCGGAAAAGGCGACGCCGAGAATGCCGACCAGGAGCGAGATGCGCAGGCCGTAGAGGATGGCCGAGAGCACGTCACGGCCCTGCTCGTCGGTGCCGAGCAAGAACGGGCTCTGTCCGTCGGCGGTCCATAGCGGCGAAATCCGCGAATTCAACAGCTGCAACTGGGCCGGGTCGAACGGGTTCTGCGGCGACAGCAGCGGCGCGAAGATCGCCAGCAGGAAGAACAGCAGCGTGATCACGGCCGCGGCAACCGTCAGCTTGGAGCGGCGGAACGAGTAGAACAGGTCGCTCGCAAGCGCACGCTTCAGCCATCCGTCGGCGCGCGGCGTCTCGACGGGCGTGGGGTGGGGAAGGGCTGCGTCGCTCATGATCAGGCCGGACGGCTGATGGTCGCGCGCAGGCGCGGATCGACCACGGTGTAGAGGATATCAACCACGAGATTGATGGTGACGAAGATCAGCGACACCATCATCAGGTAGGCCGCCATGATCGGGATGTCGACATTCTGCACCGCCTGCACGAACAACAGGCCCATGCCCGGCCATTGGAACACCTGCTCGGTGATGATCGAGAACGCGATCACCGAGCCGAACTGCAGGCCGACCACGGTGATCACCGGCACCAGCGTGTTGCGCAGGGCATGGCCGAAATGAATCGCGCGCGTGGTCAGCCCACGGGCTCGAGCGAAGCGGATGTAGTCGGTGCGCAGCACCTCGAGCATCTCGGCGCGAACCAGCCGCATGATCAAGGTCATCTGGAACAGGCCGAGCGTGATGGAGGGCATGATCAGCGCCTTCCAGCCGGAGACGGTGAACAGGCCCGATGTCCACCAGCCGAACCTGACGGTGTCGCCGCGGCCGAACGACGGCAGCCAGCCCAGCGTGACCGAGAACAGGTAGATCAGGAGGATGCCGATCAGGAAGGTCGGCAGGGAGATGCCGATCAGCGACAGCATCTGGAACAGCTTGGCGAGCAGGGAGTCGCGGTGCAGCGCCGAGAACACGCCCATCAGGATGCCGAAGAACAGCGCCAGGATCGTCGCGCAGACCGCGAGCTCCAGGGTGGCCGGCATGCGCTCCTTGAGCAGATCGGAGACCGGCTGCCGGAACTGATAGGAGACGCCGAACTTGAACTGCGCCGCGTCGAACAGATAGCGACCGAACTGCACGATGAAGGGATCGTCGAGCCCGAGCGACTGGCGGATGCTGGCCCGTTCCGCGGCCGACGCGTCGATCGGCACGATCTGGCTCACCGGGTCTCCGGCGAAGCGGAACATGGCGAACGCGATGATTCCGACGGCGATCATGACGCCGATGGCCTGCATTGCTCGGCGAAGCGCGAAGGCGAGCATCTGATCCTTTCAGGTCCTTCGAGATGCGGCGGCGCGTAGCACCTGCCGCAGGAAATGAAAAGTCCCGAAAAGCAGTTCTGCTTTCCGGGACTTGTCGTTGCGTCTGGACTACTCGGTCTTGGTGGCGAGGAACAGCAGCACGGCGTTGTCGGCGCGCAGCGGAATCTTCACCTTCTTCGAGACGCCCCAGGCCACCGCCTGCTGATGCAGCGGGATGTAGCCGTAATCCTTGATGCCGATCTCGAAGGCCTGCTTGATCAGTTGATTGCGCTTGGCGGTATCGGTCTCGACCAGGACCTTGTCGGTCAGGGCGTCGAACTCCTTGTTGCAGTAATTGCCGAGATTGGCCTCGCCCCGGGTCGGGTCCTTGGCATCGTCACGGCAGCCCATGATGTCGTGCATCACGTTGTGCGCGTCCATCGAGGAGGGCGTCCAGCCGAGCAGGAAGAACGAGGTGTTGTAGCCGCCGGGCTTCAGCACCTTGGCGAAGTACTGCGCCTTGGGCTGGGCGTTCAGGTTCACCTTGACCCCGATGCGGGCGAGCATGCCGACCACGGCCTGGCAGATCGCGGCGTCGTTGACGTAGCGGTCGTTCGGGCAATCCATGCCGACCTCGAAGCCGTCGGGATAGCCGGCCTCGGTCAGCAGCTTCTTGGCGGCGTCCGGATCATATTTCGGCCGGGTGAAGTCCTTCGACAGCGCATAGAGCTGCGGGGCGATCATCAGCGCCGACGGGGTCGAGAGGCCGCGCATGACGCGGGTCTTGATCAGCTCGACGTCGATCGCCTTGTAGAAGGCCTCGCGGACGCGGACGTCCTTGAACGGGTTCTTGCCCTTGACGTTGGAGTACAAGAGCTCGTCGCGCGTCTCGTCCATGCCAAGGAAGATCGTGCGCAGCTCCGGTCCCTTCAGGACCTGGGCATTCGGGCTGGAATCGACGCGGCCGATATCCTGCACCGGGACCGGCTCGATGACGTCGACCTCGCCGGACAGCAGCGCGGCGACGCGCGTGGCGTCGGAGGCGATGGTGGTGAACACGATCTCCTTGAGATTGTGCTCGGGCTTGCCCCACCAGTTCGGATTGACCTTGAACACGGTCTTCACACCGGGCTGATGGCTCTCGATGATGAAGGGGCCGGTGCCGTTCTCATGCAGCGCGGCGTAGCTCGGCGTGGTTGCCGACACCGGCGTCGGCGCGACCGAGTTGTTGTCCTCGCACCACTTCTTGCTCATGATGTACCACGTATCCCATTGCGAGATCAGGATGGGATTGGGGGCATCGAGCTTCACGTCGACGGTGTAGTCGTCGACCTTGATGAATTTTGCGTCCGGCGGAACGTTGGAGAGGAAGTTGGAACCGGTGGCGCGCACGCGATCGGCGGAGAAGATCACGTCGTCGGCGGTGAAGGGTTCGCCATTGTGGAACTTGACGCCCTTGCGCAGATGGAAACGCCAGCGGGTCGGCTCGGGCGTTTCCCAGCTCTCGGCCAGCGCGGGGATGATCTTCAGATCCTTGTCGCGCGCGGTCAGCCCCTCATAGACGTGAGCATGGTGCGCAATCGTGGTCGATTCCTTGAAGGTGTAGGGATCGAGCGATTTCAGGGTGCCCTGGTTGGCATAGCGCAGGGTCTGGGCCGAAGCTGGCATGACGGCGAGGCCGAATGCGACCGCTGCCGCGATGAGCAGGGATTTGCGTCCCGACATATGTCCAAATTCTCCGCGTTTGACGCTTGGTTTTTCGGCAGGCGCGATTGTGTCCGGCCTGTTTTGCTTCGAAGTTCGTGTTGTCTGCAGCGCCTCTTGCACGAACTTCAAGAAGCAACAAGACGCCGGGCGATATGCTTGCAAGTCTGATGCCGCGCCGGAATGAACTGATCCCGTTGGCTCTGGCCTGGCGGTGCGTCGTACGACCCGCGGCAGATCGATCCGAATATGTTGCCAGAGTTCAGCGGCGGCACACAAGTGCAGTTTGTTTAAGCCTAAACGATATGGTTATCCCCCCGCCGCCGCTGTGCGGCGCACGCGAGCGGCGGCTTCCGGGATGGGGCTGAGGGCTCGCCGGATTGACCATGTCCCGGGAATTGCGCACCTGCAGCAACGCGCCGCTTGCTAGAGGGGGGCCGGCGCGGTGATACTGGACACCCCCTGCCGCGAGTCCGGGATGGTCTTCCTGGTGAAGGGAGCCCGGCCCCGGGGCTCGCGTCGGGATGGTTCGAACAGCGGAGCGGACATGAAAGTCAATATCGAGATCGATTGCACACCGCTCGAAGCGCGGCAGTTTTTCGGACTTCCCGATGTCGGTCCGATGCAGGCTGCGGTCATGGACCGGCTGCAGAACCAGATGACGAGCAACATCGACAAGCTCACGCCCGAAGCCATCATGCAGAGCTGGTTCACGTTCGATCCCCGCTTGGCCGAACGGTTTCAGGACCTGATGCTGACCATGACAGGCCTCGGCGGCAGCCGCTCGAACGACAAGAAGTCGGCCTGACGCGGCCGACGGCCGCACGGATTACGCTTGCGCGGAACTCCGAAGGGACGTGTGGCGTGACGTCACGGCATGGAGCAGGCTCCATGCCGGCGCCGAAGACCGGTCGAAAAAGACCGGCTGAACACTTCAGGGGAGGACGCATGACCGATCCGTCTTGGATGCCGGCGCTGCAGTTCGCGACGACCAACGGCATCCGCATGGGCTATTACGAGGCGGGCCCCGTCAGCGACCGGCCGCCGATGATCCTCTGCCACGGCTGGCCGGAGCTGGCCTTCTCCTGGCGGCATCAGATCAAGGCGCTGGCCGAGGCCGGCATCCGGGTCATCGCACCCGATCAGCGCGGCTATGGCGCGACCGACCGGCCGGAGCCGGTCGAGGCCTATGACCTCGAGCATCTTACCGCCGACCTCGTCGGCCTGCTCGATCATCTGAAGATCGACAAGGCGATCTTCGTCGGTCACGATTGGGGCGGCTTCGTCGTCTGGCAGATGCCGCTGCGATACCCCGACCGGGTCGCGGGCGTGGTCGGCATCAACACGCCGCATCTGCCGCGCGCGCCCGCCGATCCCATCGCCATCATGCGCAAGCGGTTCGGCGACATGATGTACATCGTGCAGTTCCAGGATCCCGCACGCGAGCCGGACCGCATCTTCGGCAGCCGTGTCGAGGAGACCTTCGATGCCTTCATGCGCAAGCCGCTGCCGCGCAGCGATACGCCGCCGACGGAGCCGCCGGACGGCGGGATCGCAGCCTCGCCATCGCTCAACCTGGCGTTCCCGCAGATGATCGCAGCCTATGACGCCGCCAAGGACACGCGGCAGCCGATCCTGTCGGAGGCGGAGAAGCAGGTGTTCGTCGACACCTTCACGCGCACCGGCTTCACCGGCGGCATCAATTGGTATCGCAACATGACGCGCAACTGGCAGCGCGCCGAAGGGCTCGATCAAACGGTGCGCGTGCCGTCGCTGATGATCATGGCGGAGAACGACGCCGTGCTGCCGCCCTCGGCCGCCGACGGCATGGAGAAGCTGGTGCCGGACCTGGAGAAACATCTCGTCCGCGACAGCGGCCATTGGACGCAGCAGGAGCAGCCCGCGGAGGTCAGCGCCAAGCTGATCGAATGGCGGCGGCGACGGTTCGGTTGAAGAACGGCCGAGGCAGATTGCACGTCCGAGTGAGAGGCTGCGGCCGAGCCAAACAACAACAGATGTCGTCAAGCCTGCCGACGCAGCGCGTCGGCTCTCCTACGCCGCCTGCGCATTCGCGCCGTGCGCGTGCTCGGCGATCGCGTCGATGATCTGCGGCCACATCGGCCGCGGAGTAGCGTGACCCATGCCGTCGATCATCAGGAGCTTGGCATTCGGAATCGACTCCGCCGTGTCCTTGCCGGCGGTGGGATGGACCAGCGGGTCGACCTTGCCGTGGATCACGAGTGTCGGCGCCGTCACCAGATGCAGCCGCGGCTTGCGGCTGCCGGAGGCCAGGATCGCGCGCAACTGACGCCCGACGCCGGCGGGATTGATGCCGCGCGCGAAGCAGCGTTCGGCGAGCGCCACGTCATTTGCCTCGTCCTCGGGAAATGAGCCGACGCGCAGCGCCTTCCAGGTCTTCTGGAAGCGCTTGATGTACTCGTCCTTGGTCTTCGGCGGCGGTGCCATCAACAGCATCGCGACCTCGCGCGTCGGCGGCGGGATGCGCGGATTGCCGGTCGTCGACATGATCGACGTCAGCGAGCGCACGCGATGCGGAAAGGAGATCGCGATCTCCTGCGCGATCATGCCGCCCATCGACGCGCCGACCAGATGCGCCGACTTGATGTCGAGCGCGTCCATCAGGCCGACCGTGTCCTTGGCCATGTCGAGCAGCTTGTAGGGCGCGGAGACGGGAATGTTGAAGAAGCGCAGCTTGATCAGCTCGAACGGCGTCAGCCGGCGGCCGCCATGCAGCTTGCTCGACTGGCCGATGTCGCGGTTGTCGAAGCGGATCACGCGGAAGCCGCGGCTTGCGAGCTGTTCGCAGAACTCGTCGTACCAGATGATCATCTGCCCGCCGAGGCCCATGATCAGCATGAGGGGAGGGGCCGCCGGGTCGCCGAAGATCTCGTAGCAGATGTCGATACCGTTGGCGCGCACAGTCTGCGGCGGCTGATGAGCAGTTGCAGTCACTTGATCCCTCGTTCAAGGCCTTGGAACCCTCTATGGCATGGTTCTGTTGGTTGAGAGAAGCAAGCTACAAGTTCTCCCGCATCGCAGCGAAGGCGTGCTATGATAAGTTGTGTTTGAGTCTTGTATTGGTCTGAAGGAGCGTGCCGATGGCGAACAAAGCTGGCGACCCGATCGCATTCTGGCAGCAGATGGTCGGAGAGATGCAGAAGAGCTTCAGCGCCTTCACGCGGCTGCGCCCGATGGGTGTGACGCCCCGTCCATCCTCCGACGGTCCCGCAACTGGTTCAGGAAACGGACAGAAGCCCATGGTTGATCTGATGGAAAACTATTTCGCCGGCATGAACGTGCCGAGCCGTGGTCAGCTCACCGCCTTGAATGAGCGGCTCGCCTCCATCGAGGGCGAGCTGGCGGAGACACGGGTGTTGTTGAAGGAGCTGCTGGCTTCCGCGCAGGTGCCCGCGACGACGCCCGCCGATCTCGCTCCGCAATTGAACGAGATCAGGAGCGTGCTGGATTCGCTTCTCTCCGCGTCCAAGGCGCCGGCGCCAGTCGTGGCGCCGCCGCGCGACGTCACGCCGGACTTGAAGGGGATCAAGGACTTGCTCAACGAGCTTCTTGCCGCGACCAAGGCTCCGCAACCGGCGGCAAAATCCGCCGTCGACGTCACGCCCCAGTTGAGCGAGATCAAAGCATTGCTCGACCGGACGCTGAACGCTGCCAAAGCACCCGATCCGTCACCGACAGTCGCGATCGAGGCAGAGTTGCGCGAGATCCGGGCCATGCTCGACACGTTGATGAAGCCGTCTCAGCCCGTCGACGCCGCGCCCAAGGCTGATGAGGCGGCTCCAAAGCCGGCCGAGCCGGCCCGGTCGGGGAAGAACCGCAACAAAAAGCACGGCGGCGCCCCTGCCGAGCACTGAGGTTCACCCGAACGTTCCGACGTGCGGCGGGTCGCTCAGCGGTTGCCAGTTCTTTCCTCCCATCCCGGGATGGTGCGTTGCAACATTTATGTTGCGTTGCACCATTCAGAATGATATAGCTGAGTCACTCCGGTTTCATAAGGGACGGAGCGAGCCATAGCTCAGAAGCATTGAGGATGGAGACAGCCATGACCACCGAGACCAACACCGTGTTCGACACCGTCAAAGACGCCTTTGCGCCGGTGACCGACGCGTTCAAGAACCTGCAGACGATGGAAGTGCCGGAGTCCGCGCGGGAGTTCGTCAAGAAGACCGCGTCGACCGCCAAGGAGCGCGCTGCGGAGGCCCTCGCTGGCTCCGAGAAGGTGACGTCGGCGATCGAGACCGCCGTGTTCGACGGCGTGACCGAGGCCGGCAAGATCAGCCGGAACATTCAGCAGGCGCTGTATCAGGACACCGAGGCCTTCTTCGACGGCATCGACCGGCTGGCGTCCGCCAAGTCGATCAGCGAAGCCGTTCAGATCCAGGGTGAGCTGGCCCGTGCCCGTGGCGAGGCGCTCGTCGCCCGCGCCAAGTCGACCAGCGAGTATGTCGGCAAGCTCGTCACCGAGGGTGCCAAGCTCGCCCAGGAGAACATGGCCAAGGCCTACAACAAGACCGCCTGATCGCCTCGCGCATCAGCCGATCGACCTGCAAGGCCCGCATCGTGCGGGCCTTTTCTTTTGTGACCAGGCGAAACCGGATAAAGCGGAGACATGGCGCAGCCTCTGTCCCGCATCGTCAATCAACTGAAGAGCGAGCCGTCGCGCACGGGCTCGCTGATCATCACCGTGTTCGGCGACGCCATCGTGCCGCGGGGCGGCAGCGTCTGGCTCGGCAGCTTGCTCGCCTTCTTCGAAGGGCTCGCCATCGACGGCAGCGTGGTGCGCACGGCGATGTCGCGGCTGACGGCGGAAGGCTGGTTCGAGCGCAGCAGAATGGGCCGCAACAGTTTCTATCGCCTGACCCGGCGCGGCGAGCAGACCTTCGCCGGCGCCACCCGCCACATCTACGATTCGCCGCCGGCGGAATGGAACGGCAGCTTCGAACTGCTGCTCATCGGCAGCGCCGAGGATCGCGAGCAGGCGCGGACTGCGCTGCGCGATGCGGGCTTCGGCAGCCCGCTGCCCGGTGTGTTCGTGGCCCCCTCGAGCATCGCCGTCCCTGACGCAGTGGAGGGGGCCATCCGCCTGCAGGCGTCCGCCGGCTCCGACATGGCGCGACGGCTGGTCGCCGAGAGCTGGGCGCTGGAGCGGACGGCGGAGGCGTACCGCAAGTTCAGCGCCTCCTTTGCGCCGCTCAAGGACAGCATCGCGCGCGGCGAGGTGTTGTCCGACGGGCAGGCCTTCACCGCCCGGATCCTGCTGATCCACCACTATCGGCGCATCGTGCTGCGCGATCCGCTGCTGCCGGCCGAGCTGCTGCCGGGGAATTGGCCTGGACGGCAGGCCCGGGCGCTGTGCGGCGAGATTTATCGGTTGCTGCTGCCGGGTTCCGAGCGCTGGCTCGACGCGCATGCGACAAATGAAGAGGGGCCTCTGCCGGCGGCCGGAGCGGCGCTGCTGCGGCGTTTCGCCGTTGAGAATGAGGTCCGTTGATATATTACAGAATTCGATTGCACGGATGAAATCTCGTTATATATTGGCGTCAACCAAGTCCTGGGAGGACGCCGCCGCATGTACACGCAGGCGCTCAATTCGCCCGAGGAGGGCAGCTTCGCCGAGGACGCTGGACGCGCCTCGCGCTTTCAGGCGCGCATCGATGCCGAAGAGCGCATCGAGTCGAACGATTGGATGCCAGCGGCCTATCGCAAGACGCTGGTCCGGCAGATCTCGCAACACGCCCATTCGGAAATCGTCGGCATGCTGCCCGAGGGCAACTGGATCACGCGCGCGCCGAGCCTGCGCCGCAAGGCGGCGTTGCTCGCCAAGGTCCAGGACGAGTGCGGCCACGGGCTGTATCTCTACGCCGCCGCCGAGACGCTCGGCGCCTCGCGCGAGGAACTGGTCGATGCGATGCTCGCCGGCAAGGCCAAGTACTCCTCGATCTTCAACTACCCGACCCTGACCTGGGCAGACATCGGTGTGATCGGCTGGCTGGTCGACGGCGCCGCGATCATGAACCAGATTCCGTTGTGCCGCTGTTCCTATGGTCCCTATGCGCGCGCGATGATCCGCGTCTGCAAGGAGGAATCGTTCCATCAGCGGCAGGGCTACGAGATCATGCTCACGCTCTGCCGCGGCACGCCCGAGCAGAAGGCGATGGCGCAGGATGCGCTGAACCGCTGGTGGTGGCCGGTGCTGATGATGTTCGGCCCGCCCGACCAGGCCAGCCAGCACAGCGACACCTCGACCAAGTGGAAGATCAAGCGCTTCTCGAACGACGAGCTACGCCAGAAGTTCATCGATGCCACCGTGCCGCAGGCGCAGTATCTCGGGCTCACCATTCCCGATCCCGAGATGACGCAGGACGAGCAGGGCCATTGGGTGCACGGCCCGATCGACTGGAGCGAGTTCAAGCAGGTGCTGGCCGGCAACGGCCCGTGCAACCGCGATCGCATGGCCGCGCGCCGCAAGGCGCATGCCGAGGGCGCCTGGGTGCGCGAGGCCGCGACCGCCTACGCCGAGAAGCGCGCGCGGCGCCGGATGGCACAGGCTGCCGAATAGGACAGGGAGATCGAAATGGCGACGCCGAACACGCCGTTGTGGGAAGTCTTCATCCGCAGCCGCAACGGGCTTGCGCACAAGCATTGCGGCTCACTGCACGCGCCGGATGCGACCATGGCATTGCAGGCGGCGCGCGATCTCTACACCCGCCGCGGCGAGGGCCTGTCGATCTGGGTGGTGCCGTCGAGCGCGATCACCGCGTCCGATCCTGCCGACAAGGGCATGATGTTCGAGCCGGCGGAGTCGAAGATCTATCGGCATCCGACGTTCTACGAGGTGCCCGAGGAAGTCGGGCATATGTAAGTGCGGACGGCCGTCAGCCGTCGTCATTGCGAGCGCAGCGAAGCAATCCAGACTGCCGGCTCGGATGAATCCCTGGATTGCTGTGCTCGCAATGGCTGAGTTCGTGGCGGGCCTGATCGGATCACAACCATGACCGCTCCCTCGATCACCGTCTGCGAAACGCCGCTGGTGCTCTACACCTTGCGCCGCGCCGATGATGCGCTGATCCTCGGCCATCGCCTCTCCGAATGGTGCGGCCATGCGCCTGTTCTCGAAGAGGACATGGCGCTCTCCAACATGGCGCTCGACCTGATTGGCCAGGCGCGCGAGCTCTATGGCTACGCCGCCAAGGTCGAGGGTCACGACAATGACGAGGACAAGCTCGCCTATCTTCGTGATGTCAGGCAGTACCGCAACCTGCTGCTGGTCGAGCGTCCCAATGGCGACTTCGCGTACACGATGGTGCGGCAGCTGTTCTACGCGGCCTTCGCCGATCTGTATTGGCGCGGCATGATGGACTCGACCGATGCGACGCTGGCGGCGATCGCGGCCAAGTCGGAGAAGGAATGCGCCTATCATTTGCGCCACGCCAGCGAATGGGTGATCCGGCTCGGTGACGGCACCGACGAAAGCCACGCCCGCGCGCAAGCCGCGATCGATGACCTCTGGGCCTATACCGGCGAGATGTTCAGCGTCGACGAGAGTGAGCGCGGTCTGATCGACGCGGGTATCGCGATCGATCCGACGCAACTGCTGCCGGAATGGCTGTCGAGCGTGTCGCATGTCGCGCGCGAGGCGACCCTGGTGCTGCCGGAGAACGAGTGGATGCAGCAGGGCGGCCGCGACGGCCGCCACAGCGAGCATCTTGGCCATCTTCTCAGCGAGCTGCAATATATGCAGCGCAGCTTTCCCGGTGCGACATGGTAGTTGCGGATTTCAGCCCGGCCGAGCTGCGCCAGCGCGCCTGGGACGCCGCGGCATCGGTGGCCGATCCGGAAATTCCGGTGCTGACGATCGACGATCTCGGCGTCCTGCGCGAGGTCGAGGTCGTCGGCGACCGCGTCGAGGTCGCGATCACGCCGACGTATTCCGGCTGTCCGGCGATGAACATGATCGCGCTGGAGATCGAGCTGGCGCTGGAGCGCGCCGGCTTCCGTGATGCCCACGTTCGCACGGTGCTGTCGCCGGCCTGGACCACGGACTGGATGAGCGAGGCGGGGCGGCGCAAGCTGCGGGAGTACGGCATCGCGCCGCCGCAGCCGTCGAGCGGGCGCCGCGCTCTGTTTGGCGTGGCCGAGGTCGCGTGTCCGCAATGCGGATCCGTCGACACCGAGCAACTCGCCGAGTTCGGCTCGACCTCGTGCAAGGCGCTGTGGCGCTGCAGATCGTGCCGCGAGCCGTTCGATTATTTCAAGTGTCACTGATGCAGCAGCCGTCATCGCGAGCGCAGCGACTTTGTCCGCCGAAGCCCGAAGGGCGTAGGCGGAAGCGATCCAGAGTCCCGCGCGCGGTCCTGGATTGCTTCGTCGCTTCGCTCCACGCAATGACGGGAGGATGAACCCGATGTCGACCACGCCACGCTTCCACCGTCTCGCTATCCGTGACCTGCGCCGCGAGGCGCCCGATGCCGTGTCGCTGACCTTTGCCATTCCGAACGAGCTGGCGGCGGACTATCAGTTCGCGCCGGGGCAATATCTCACGTTGAAGACCACGCTCGGCGGCGAGGAGGTGCGGCGCTCCTATTCGATCTGCTCCGGCCCCGATGATCACGAGATCCGCATCGCGGTGAAGCGCGTCGATGGAGGCGCGTTCTCCAGCTTCGTCACTGACGAACTGAAGCGCGGCGACGAGATTGACGTGATGACGCCAACTGGACGTTTTGGCGTGGCATTGCAGCCGGAGGCCGCGCGCACCCACGTCGGCTTCGCGGCGGGCTCCGGAATCACGCCGATCCTCTCGATCGTGAAGGCCGTGCTGGCGCGGGAGCCGCACAGCCGCTTCTTCCTGTTCTACGGCAACCGCACCACCGCAGGCATGCTGTTCCGCGAACAGCTCGAGGAGCTGAAGGATCGCTTCCTCGACCGCTTCTCGCTGTTCCACGTCATCTCCGGCGAGGAGCAGGATCTGCCGATCCTGCACGGCCGGCTCGATGGCGAGAAGGTGCGCGTGCTGCTGCGCTCGCTGGTGCCGGCCGAGAGCGTCGATCACGTCTTCATCTGTGGCCCCACCGGCATGAGCGAGGATATCGAGGCCGCCTGCCGCGCGCTCGGGATCTCCGACGACCGCGTCCATGTCGAGCGCTTCGTCTCCGGCGCCGGCGGCAAGCCGCGGCCCAAGATGGTCGTTCCGGACTCGGCGCCGCCGAAGGCCATCGCCGCCCTGATCATCGACGGCAAGCGCCGCGAGGTTCCGGTCGCCGACGGCGAAGCCATCCTCGACGCCGCGCTGCGTGCCGGTGTCGACTTGCCCTTCGCCTGCAAGGGCGGCATGTGCTCCACCTGCCGCGCCAAGCTGGTCGAGGGCAAGGCCGAGATGGAGCTGAACTACTCGCTCGAGCCTTGGGAGCTGAAAGTGGGGTTCGTGCTGACGTGCCAGGCCAGGCCGGTGACGGAGCGGGTGGTGGTGGACTACGATCATATGTGAGGAACTACGCTCGCCGTCATTGCGAGGAGCGAAGCGACCAAGCAATCCAGAATCTTCGCGCTGCCCTGGATTGCTTCGCTTCGCTCGCAAGGACGAGCCGCGACCATTTGCCGAACCTCACACTCGCGACACCAACAATTACCCCACCGGCCGCTTGTCCTTGATCCGTTTCGCCTTGCCGGCCGAGCGCTCCAGCGTGTCGGGCGGGACGACTTTCACCTTTGCCGTGAGGCCAATGGTGTTCTTGATGTGGATGGAGATGCGCTCGGCGTGCGCGCCGAGGCCGCTCTCGTCCCAATGCTCGGGGCGCGACTCCGCGTAGATGGTCAGCTCGTCCATGCGGCCCTCGCGCGTCAGCTCCAGCATGAAATGGCCGCCGCACCACTCGGTCGACAGCAGGATCTCCTCGATCTGTGACGGGAACAGGTTGACGCCGCGCAGGATGATCATGTCGTCGGAGCGACCCGTGACCTTCTCCATCCGTCGCATTCCCGGCCGCGCGGTGCCCGGCAGCAGCCGCGTCAGATCGCGGGTGCGATAGCGGATGACGGGAAAGGCCTCCTTGGTCAACGAGGTGAACACCAGTTCGCCCATCTCGCCGTCGGGCAGCACCTTGCCGGTGTCGGGATCGACGATCTCCGGATAGAAATGATCCTCCCAGATGTGCAGCCCGTCCTTGGTCTCCAGGCATTCCTGCGCCACACCAGGGCCGATCACCTCGGACAGGCCGTAGATGTCGGTGGCGTCCATCGCGAACGCATCCTCGATCTCGGCGCGCATCGCATTGGTCCACGGCTCGGCGCCGAAGATGCCGATCCTGAGCGAGCTCTGCCGCGGATCGAGGCCCTGACGCTTGAACTCGTCGAGGATTGCCAGCATGTAGCTTGGCGTCACGGTGATGATGTCAGGGCGGAAATCATTGATCAGCTGCACCTGCCGCTCGGTCATGCCGCCGGAGACGGGTACCACCGTGCAGCCGAGCTGCTCGGCGCCGTAATGGACGCCGAGGCCGCCGGTGAACAGGCCATAGCCGTAGGCGTTGTGGATGATCATGCCGCTCCGGCCGCCGGCGGCGCGGATCGAGCGGGCCATCACGGCCGACCAGGTCGCGATGTCGTTCCTGGTATAGCCGACCACGATCGGCTTGCCGGTCGTGCCCGAGGAGGCGTGTACCCTTACCAGTTGCTCGCGCGGCACGGCGAACATGTTGAACGGGTAATTGTCGCGCAGGTCGGTCTTCACCGTGAACGGAAACTTGGCGAGGTCGGCGAGCTCGCGGAAGTCGGAGGGATGCACCCCCGCCTTGTCGAAGGCGCGGCGGTAATGGGCGACGTTGTCGTAGGCGTGCTTCAGCGACCAGGCGAGCCGGCTCGTCTGCAGCGCCATGATCTCGTCGCGCGAGGCTCGCTCGGCTGCGTCCATCTCGGGAACGTAGCTGCCGGTCGATTGAAGCTTGGTCGATGTCATGGTCAGGTCCTCCGGCAGGGGCGCGGGGCGATGGGGAAGCGGATCAGCTCGCGGCGGCCGGGACCAGCGTGCCGCCGATGCTGCGGGAATGGCCGCGGAATTCGGCGATCACCGTGTCGCCTGCCGTAACGCGGACATCATAGATGCCTGAGCGCCCGCTGCGGGATACCTCGTGCGCGCGAGCAAGCAGAACGTCGCCGAGCTTGCCGGGGCGGATGAAGCTGATGCTGCCCTGCGCCGCCACGGTGCGGTCGTTGTGCGAGTTGCAGGCAAAGGCGAAGGCGGAATCGGCCAGCGTGAAGATGAAGCCGCCATGGGCGATGCCATGGCCGTTGACCATGTGCGGCTGCACCGTCATCTGCAGCGTGGCGCGTCCGGGGCCGATCTCGACGATGTGCATGCCGAGCCCCTGGCTGGCGCGGTCGTCCTGCCACATGGCGTCGGCGCAGGCGCGGGCGAGAGCGTCGGCGGAAAGTGTCGCCACGCCGCTCACCGTGCGGCCTCCATGCATGCGCAATGCGTCGGCCACCCCTCAGGATGCGCTTCTGAAATCACGGCGTTCTCTCCCGTCGATGCTTGTTGGAACAAGCATTCTCATCTAGTTAGGTGCGACATCGTGGCAAATATTCTGCGCGCGTCAAGCGAAAGCGCTGCCTGCGCAACGCGCGTGTTGTCCGCAACCGGAAGGAATCCCGAACGTGCCCGAAGCCGCCAATCTGTCCATGATGGCCGGTCTCATGATCGGCCTGGTCTATGGCGTGGTGGGGCTGCTCAGCGGTTTCTGCATGATGAGCAGCCTGCGCGGCTGGTGGGCCGACGGCGACCGCCGGCTGGTGCGAACTTACGCCCTGGCGATGGGCATCGCCATCATCGCCACGCAGCTGCTCGCGGCCAACGGGGCCGTCGATCTCGGCAAGTCGATCTATCTGCAGCCGACGTTCTCGGTGCCAATGATGCTCTTGGGCGGTGTTCTGTTCGGCTACGGCATGGTGCTCGCCAACGGTTGCGGTTCGCGCGCGCTGGTGCTGCTCGGCCGCGGCAATCTGCGCTCCTTCGTCGTCGTGACCGTGCTCGCGATCGCGGCGGAGATGACGTTGAAGGGCCTGATCGCGCCGCTGCGCATCGCGCTGATGCAGGGCTCGCAGACCACGGCGACCGCGACGTCGCTGCCGGCTGTGCTGTCGGTCGGTGGCCTGCATGGTGCAGCGGCGCGGCTGCTGCCGGCCCTCGGGCTCGGCGGCGCGCTGATCGTCTTCGCCCTTGCGCATGCGCCATTCCGGCGCGCGCCCGGCCAGATGCTCGCCGGTCTCGTCGTCGGCCTGCTGATCGCGGCCGGCTGGTTCGCGACCGGCACTCTCGGCGCGGACGATTTCAACCCCGTGCCGGTCGCGTCCCTGACCTTCGTCGCGCCGATCGCCGATGCCCTGCAATACATCATGCTGTCGACCGGCTCGACTGCCAATTTCGGCATCGCCACCGTGGCCGGGGTGCTCGCCGGCAGCCTCGTCACCGCGGTGGCCACGCGGCGCTTCAGGCTCGAAGGCTTCCACTCTCCGCATCACATGCTGCGCTCGGTTGGCGGCGCCGCGCTGATGGGCATCGGCGGCGTGATGGCGCTGGGCTGCTCGGTCGGGCAGGGCCTGACGGGGCTGTCGACCCTGGCGCTGCCGTCCTTCGTCGCCATCGCGGGAATCTTCATCGGCACGGCGGCCGGCCTGCGCGGAGCGTTGCGCGTCAGGCCGTTGAAGAGCGAGCCGCAGGCGGCGCGTTAGTCTCATTGTGTCACGACCACCGTCATTCCGGGGCAATCGTCGATGCGAAGTCGCGAAGCGGCTGCGCGTCGGCGATTGAACCCGGAATCTCGACATTGCCGGAAATGGACGCAAGGCAATCTCGGGATTCCGGGTTCAAGGCCTCACGGCCTTGCCCCGGAATGACGGTGGTTTGACTCAGTCGAATGAGCTCACTCCGTCGCGCGCGTGACGATACGGATCTCCGACGTCAGCGTCCGGTGCACCGGGCATTTGTCGGCGATCTCCATCAGCTTCCTGCGCTGCTCCTGATCGAGCGCGCCGTCCAGGTGGATCTCGCGGTCGAGCTGATCGATCAGCCCGACCTTGGTCTCGCACTCCGCGCAGTCCTCCGCATGGATCTTGCTGTGGCGCAAGGTGACCGTGATGCGGTCGAGCGGCAGGAATTTGCGGTCGGCATAGAGCCGCATCGTCATCGAGGTGCAGGCGCCGAGCGCCGCGAGCAGGAGGTCGTAGGGGCCCGGGCCGGTGTCCTGGCCCCCGACCGAGAGCGGCTCGTCGGCGGTGAGATGATGCGGGCCGAGCGCGATGGCCTGCTGCAGCTTGCTCGACCGGGTCTCGCGCACGACCACGTCGCGCGGACCATCCGCGGGCGCCGGCTCGGCGGCCGCCGGCGCGACGTAACGGCCGGCCCAGCTCGCGATCACCTCGGCGATGTAGGCTGCGTCCTCCTTCCTGCTGATGAGATGATCAGCGTGATCGAGCGAGATGAAGCTCTTCGGATGCCTGGCGGCGACGAAGATCTTCGTCGCGTTGTCGATGCCGACGGTGTCGTCGACAGGCGAGTGCATCACCAGCAGCGCCTTGTGCAGATGTTTGACCCTGTCGAGCAGGCGCTGCTCGATGACGTCGTCGAGGAACGAGCTGCTGATGCGGAACGGACGGCCCGCGAGCGAGACCTCGGCCGAGCCGTCGCGGCGGATCGCCTCGAGGCTGTCCTTGAATAGCGCGGTGACGTGGCCCGGGTCGGAAGGCGCCGCGATCGTCACCACGGCTTTCGCATCGGGAATGTCGCCGGCGGCGGCCAGCACGGCGGCTCCGCCGAGGCTGTGGCCGATCAGGATCGCCGGCGCCTGTCGGGTCTCGCGCAGATGATTGGCGGCGCGGACGAGGTCGGCGACGTTGGAGGAGAACGTCGTATTGGCGAAGTCGCCTTCGCTGGAGCCCAGGCCGGTGAAGTCGAACCGCAGCACGGCGATGCCATGCGCCGTCAGCGCCATGGCGATGCGCCGCGCCGCATGCGTGTCCTTGCCGCAGGAGAAGCAATGCGCGAACAGCGCATAGGCCCGCGGCGCGCCATCGGGCAGATCGAGCGCCGCGGAGAGCTTGTCGCCGCCTGCGCCTTCAAACTGGAAACGTTCGGTCGGCATGATGTGGTCCCCCTCGTTTTGCCCGCTTGCGGCGGCTGCTCATGGGTTTACTCCGCCATGCCCAGCCTTGTCCCGGGCATCCACGTCGTTCCCAGCATGCCGAACGACGTGGATGGCCGGGACAGGCCCGGCCATGACGACGTGGAGAGAGACGATCGAACGAACTGCGACCGTCAAATGCGATAGCCTTGCGGGGCGGGGGAGGCCTCCCTCGCGCGCCGCGACGTAGCAATCATCACTCCCGCGGAGGCAGCAGCTCGATCTCCTGCTCGCCGCGGCGGATCGCTGTCGGCAGGTCCTGGGCGACGAGATTGGAAATCCATTGGATCAGCGTGGGAAGGCCTTCCTCCTTCGCGCGCCGGCGAAGCGGGGGCAGGTCGCGTTCGTGCGCGGTGCCGACCTTGATGTTGAGACGCTCATAAGGAATGTCGCCGTCCGGCGGCCGATATCGCGCATCGAACAGGCGCCTGCCGTGGCTGCGAACGAGGTGGATGCGAATGCCGCCGAGATCTCTTGCGGTCAGTGCGGCGAGGATGACGCTCGGCTTGAGAAGGTACCCATAGCCTTTGGGGATCTTGCCGGTTTCTGAAGTGAACTCCATGCTGAATCTCTGGCACGTTCGGATATCGCGGTGACCGCGCTTCGGGTCGGAAGCGATAGCATGCAGTCCGTAGGGTGGGCAAAGCGAAGCGTGCCCACCATTCTTTTCCCATTCAGCTTTATTCAGAACAGGCGAGGGTTGGCACGACGCTGCAAGCCTTTGCCCGCCCTACGGTCCTGTCGGCCCGTCAGTCCGAATAGCGCTGTTCGGCCCAGGGATCGCCGCGGTTGTGATAGCCGCGCACCTCCCAATAGCCGGGTCTGTCGGCCTCGAGAAACTCGATCGCCTTGAGCCATTTCGCGCTCTTCCAGAAATACAGATGCGGCACGACGACGCGCACGGGGCCGCCATGCTCTCCAGTCAACGGCGCGCCGGACCAGCTATGCGCGAGCAACGCATCCTCGGTCGCGAAGTCTTCGAGCGTCAGGTTCGTCGTGTAGCCGTCATAGGAATGCAGCACGACGAATTCAGCGCTGTCACGCGGCCGGCAGGCGGCGAGCAGGTCACGTGTGGCGAGCCCTTCCCATTGATTGTCGTAGCGCGACCAGGTCGTGACGCAGTGGATGTCGGAGACGAACTGGCGCTGCTCCTGGGCGAGGAAGGCGCGCATGTCCCAGAACAGCGGGTTCTCGACGGCGCCATAGACATCGAGTCGCCAGCGCTCTGATGTGACCGACGGTGTCAGGCCGAGGTCGAGCACCGGCCAGTCGCGGGTCAGATGCTGCCCCGGCGGCAGGCGCTGGTCCTCCGGCCTGATGATGCGGCCGGTCAGGAATTTGCCCTCGCGCGCCCAGCGTTCCTTGCTGCGGGTCAGCTTGCTCTCGGGCGGCAGGCTGGACTCGTCGGCCATCTCGACACCTCGTCAATTCGTGCGGGCTTTTTCGTGCGGGCTCATTCGTGCCGGTGCATCGCGGACGCATGCTTGGTGTCGCGCATGGTCGCATAGATCAGCAGCGACAGGAAGATCACGCCGGTGAGATAATAATAGAACCACGTCTCGTGCCCTATACTCTTGAAGTAGAGGGCGATCGCCGGCGCGGTGCCGCCGAACAGCGATACGGTGATTGCATAGGGCAGGCCGACACCGAGCGCGCGGACATTGGTCGGAAACAGCTCGGCCTTCACCACCGCATTGATCGAGGTGTAGCCCGCCGTGAAGATCCAGGCGCCGCAGATCAGCAGGAAAGCTGTGAACGGCTCCTTGGTGCCCTTCAGTACCGTCAGGATCGGGATCGTCGACAAGGTGCCGGCGACGCCGAAGAAGATCAGCAGCGGCTTGCGACCGATGCGGTCGGAGATCGCGCCATACAGCGGCTGCAGCACGCAGGCGAACAGCAGCGAGCCGAAGATCACCATCGTGGTCTGGTCCTCGGTGAGGCCGACCGAGAGCTTCACGAAGGTCTGCATGTAGGTGGTGAAGGTGTAGAACGCGGCGGTGCCGCCCGCGGTCAGGCCGACCACCAGCAGCAGCTCCCGCGGATATTTGAACAGGGCGGTGATCGAGCCGGAAGGGCCTACGGTCTTCTTGGCCTCCACGAAGGCTTCGGTCTCGTGCAGGTTCCGCCGCATCACCGCGACGAAGATTGCGAGGCCGGCACCGATCGCGAACGGAATGCGCCAGCCCCAGGCTCGCAATTCTTCCGGGGTCAGGAACACCTTCTGCAACAGCAAAAGCACGATGATCGCGGTGAGCTGCCCGCCGATCAGGGTGACATATTGGAAGCTCGAATAGAAGCCGCGATGCTTGGCGTCGGCGACCTCGGAGAGATAGGTGGCGCTGGCGCCATATTCGCCGCCGAGGCTGAGGCCTTCGATCACGCGGGCGAGCGCCAGGATGATCGGCGCGGCGATGCCGATGGTGGCATAGGTCGGTGTCACCGCGATGATCAGCGAGCCGAAGCACATGCAGAGCACCGAGACGGTCAGCGACAGCCGCCGGCCATGGTGATCGGCGAGATAGCCGAACAGCCAGCCGCCGAGCGGGCGCATCAGGAACGTCGCGGCGAACACGACAGCGGCGTTGAGCTGCTCGACCACCGGGTCCTTCGACGGAAAGAAGGCCGGCGCGAAGTACAGCGCGAACGCCGTATAGGCATAGAAATCGTACCACTCGACCAGGTTGCCGGCCGAGCCGATCAGGATCGCCTTGATGCGCCGCTCGACGTCGGTGAATGTGGTAGTGTCCGCGGCAGGCGGCAGCGCCTGGTCTGTCATATCCGGTCTCCGGCAAGCATGATTTGCGGCCCTTCTACGGCAGCCGCCCGGATTGCCAACAGCCGATAACGGACATGGGTCCCATGTTCAGAGCATGGAACTCGGCGGATGGCGGCCTTGAAAAAAAGCCCCGTTCGTCGGCCATCGCGCCACGAAAGCAAGTCCCGATCCTCATGGTGAGGAGCGCCGCAAGGCGCCTCTCGAACCATGAGGCCGCCGACCAAACTAGCCCTTCGGCGCGCGCGGATCGATCGGGGTCGAGCTGGCCACGCCAAGAACATCTTCCAGCAACTTGGCGCCGGCGAGCAGCTCGGCGTCGGCGCGCGGCGCCGCGATCATTTGCAGGCCGATCGGCAGGCCCGTTTCCGTGAAGCCGCAGGGCAGCGACAGGGCTGGGCAGCAGGCCAGCGTGATCGCATAGACGATGCCGAGCCATTGCACGTAGTTGTCGAACTTCTGCCCGGCGCATTCGGCGACGTAGCGGTTCTCGACCGGGAAGGGGGGCACGATGGTCGCCGGCGCCAGCAGCAGATCATACGTCTCGAAGAACTTCACCGCGCGCGCGGTGATCGCGATGCGCTGCGCCTCGGCGCGCGCGATCTGGGCGACCGTGAGCTTCAGCCCTTCCTCGATGTTCCAGATCACCTCGGGCTTGAGCAGGTCGCGCTTGGTGCGCAGCAGCTCCGCCTTGCTCATCGCGAAGTCGAGCGCGCGCAGCACGCGGAAGCATTCATGCGCCTCGCTGAAATCGGGATGCGCCTCCTCGACGATCACGCCGAGCTCGGCGAAGCGCTGCGCCGCCTTGCGGGTGACGGCAGCGACTTCGGGATCGACGGGCGTGATGCCGAGATCGGGCGAGTAGGCGACGCGGACCGGCTTCTGGCCGGAGCGCGCGGCGGCCGGGAACGACGTCGCAGGCGAGGGCAGCGAGATCGGATCCGCGACGTGCTCGCCGCTCATCGCGTCCAAGAGCAGCGCGAGGTCCGCGACGTTGCGGGCCATCGGGCCCTGGACGGCGAGATTGCGGTCGATGGTCACCGCCGGCGTATTCGCGACGCGGCCGAAGCTCGGGCGCAGGCCGACGATGCCGCAGAAGCTGGCGGGATTGCGCAGCGAGCCGCCCATGTCCGAGCCGTGCGCCAACCAGGCCATGCCGGTGGCGAGCGCCACCGCGGCGCCGCCGGAGGAGCCGGCCGCCGAGCGGGACGTGTCCCAGGGATTGCGCGTCGCGCCGAACACCTCGTTGAAGGTGTTGGCGCCGGCGCCGAACTCCGGCGTGTTCGACTTGGCGTAGATCACGCCGCCATTGGCTTCGAGATGCTCGACCATGAGATCGGAGCGTTCCGGAATCCGGTCCTTGAAGATCGGCGAGCCCTGGGTGGTGAGCACGCCGGCGACGTCGGTGAGATCCTTGATCGGCACGGGCAGCCCGGCCAGCACGCCGCGCTCGGCAGCCGGCTTCTGCATCAGCGCCTTGGCGTGATCGCGCGCGCGATCGAAGCACAGCGTCGGCAGCGCATTGACCTTGCCGTCGACGGCTGCGATGCGCGCTTCCAGCGCGTCGAGGCAATCCAGCGGCGTGACCTTGCCGGACTTCAACTTGTCGACGACGGCGCAGGCGCTCTCGCGGATCAATCCCTGGTCGGCCAAAGCTTAGTTCTCCTGATGGCAAGCGTCCCGGCGCTTCGCTGTAGATCACGTTTCGGCTGAGGTGGAAAGGTCGCGGCGATCAACCCCACCCTGCGCTGATGCCGCCATCGACGGTATAGATCACGCCGGAGGTGTAGCCGGCACGGTCCGAGGCCAGGAACGCCATCAGGTCGGCGATCTCGCTGACATGCGCGGGGCGGCCGAGCGGCAGGCTCTTCTGGAACTCCGTGTAGCGGCTCTCGTCGCCGAACAGGTCGCGGGCCCGCGTCTTCAACAGGGTGACGTGACGATCGGTGCCGACCGGCCCGGGATTGATGCCGACGACGCGGATGTTGTCGGCGAGGCTCTTGGAGCCGAGCGCGCGGGTGAAGGCCATCAACGCTGCATTGCCGGCGCTGCCGCAGATGTAGTTGGCGTCGAACTTCTCGCCGGCCGCGCCGATGTCGTTGATGATCACGCCGCCGCCGCGCGCCTTCATCTGGGCATAGACCAGCCGGGTCAGGTTGATGAAGCCGAACACCTTGAGGTCCCAGGCATGCCGCCAGGCCGCCTCGTCGATCTTGTCGATCGCGCCGCCCGGAATATCGCCGGCATTGTTGACGAGAATGTCGATGTCGGACGCCTCCTGCGCCAGCCGCGCGACGTCTTCGGATTTCCGCAGGTCCACCACATGCGCGGCTGCATCGATCTGGTGCTTCGATCGGAGCTGCTCGACCAGGGCGGAAAGGCGATCGCCGCTGCGCGCAGCGAGCCGGACGTGGCAGCCTTCCTCGGCAAAGGCTTCGGCCGCCGCGGCGCCGATTCCCTTGGACGCGCCGGTGATGAGAACGCGCTTGCCGCGCAGATGAAGGTCCATGGAGGCTCTCGCTGAGGGGAGGGAGACCGGATTGTCGGGCGCGTCAGCCATGCGGTCAATCTTGCACCGCAGCGTTGCGCTTCCCGGCCGTTTGGTCCATTCAGGCGATCGACAAATCAGCCTGGACAACCGGCGCCAACACTCAAGGATCCGCTCGATGAGCAAGAAGCCCTATCGCATCGCAGTCATTCCCGGCGACGGCATCGGCAAGGAGGTCATGCCCGAGGGCATCCGCGTGATCGAGGCCGCCGCCAAGAAGCATGGCGTCGCCGTGCAGTTCGACCATTTCGACTTCTCGAGCTACGACTACTACGAGAAGCACGGCCAGATGATGCCGGACGATTGGAAGGCGCAGATCGGCGGTCATGACGCGATCTATTTCGGCGCCGTCGGCTGGCCGGCCAAGATCGCGGACCACGTCTCGCTGTGGGGCTCGCTGATCAAGTTCCGCCGCGAGTTCGATCAGTACGTGAATCTCAGGCCCGTGCGGCTGATGCCCGGCGTGCCGTCGCCGCTGGCGGGCCGCAAGCCCGGCGATATCGATTTCTGGGTGGTGCGCGAGAACACCGAGGGCGAGTATTCCTCGGTCGGCGGCCGCATGTTTCCGGACACCGACCGCGAGTTCGTGACGCAGCAGACGGTGATGACCCGCACCGGCGTCGACCGCATCCTGAAGTTCGCCTTCGAGCTGGCACAGTCCAGGCCGAAGAAGCATCTGACCTCGGCGACCAAGTCCAACGGCATCTCGATCACGATGCCGTATTGGGACGAGCGCGTCGAGGCGATGGCGAAGAACTATCCGGGCGTGAAGTGGGACAAGTACCACATCGACATCCTCACCGCGAACTTCGTGCTGCACCCGGACTGGTTCGACGTCGTCGTCGGCTCCAACCTGTTCGGCGACATCCTGTCCGATCTCGGCCCGGCCTGCACCGGCACCATCGGCATCGCGCCGTCGGGCAACATCAACCCGGAGCGCTATTTCCCGTCGGTGTTCGAGCCGGTGCACGGCTCGGCGCCCGATATCGCGGGGCAGGGGATCGCCAATCCGATCGGCATGATCTGGTCGGGCGCGATGATGCTGGAGCATCTCGGCGAGAAGACCGCGGCGCAGTCGATCGTCGGCGCGATCGAGCGCACGCTGGCCGAGCGCACCTTGCGCACGCGCGATCTCGGCGGCAATGCCGACACGGTGGCGTGCGGCAAGGCGGTCGCGGAGATGGTGGATTAGGAACGCTGTTTGTCGTCGCTCCGGCGGACGCCGGGTTGCATAGCCACGGTTCGTAAGGCGGATTAGCGGAGCGTAACCTGCCTTACTCATCGTTGCTGGACGACGGCGGATTACGCTCCGCTAATCCGCCCTACGCGATTGCCACCGTCCGCTCTCGATCAATCACGCGGTATAGGTTGCCTGCGTTGGCCGGGACGACAGCGGTAGTTTAGGCGACAGCTCGACCAACAACGTCATTGCGAGGAGCGCAGCGACGAAGCAATCAGGGTCGCCGCGGGACTCTGGATTGCTTCGCTGCTGTTCAGCCCGGAGACATAGCTTACACCTGTTCGGGGACATAGTTGACAGTTTTGGGGTCGCGCAGATCAATCGCTGCGATCTGATGTGCGGCAAAGAAAATTCCGAACTTTCCGTCGGCACTGAGTGGCCGGATAGCCAGCCGCTCACCTCGGAAGGCTTGCGGGACTTTCCAGAGCCGCCCCTCGAAACTGACGTAGGCCTTCGTGCTCGACACGGAACGGATGCTCTCACCCTCGTCGTATTCGACGATCGGAAGCCGGTCTGGCATCGCACGTTGGCTCGGTTGATAGCGGCTTGCCGGCACGTCGAAGTTCAAGGCCTCGTGCGGCCGGTCGAGATTGTAGATGGAGCGCCATCCGTCGAGTGCCCGCTGGACATCGGGAAGATCACGGTAGCGCCTGAAGGCAAACACCTCGGCCTTCAGACTACGGTGGAAGCGTTCGTTCTTGCCGCGGCTCTGAGGATGGTAGGGCCGGCTGTGGATCGTTCGAACGCCGAGCTTCAGAAGCCAGACCGTCAACGCGGTCCAGGGGTCTTCGAGGGTAAATCCCCAGGGGCCACCATTGTCGACGAACATCGCATCCGGCAGTCCATAACGGCGGAACGTCGTCTCCAAATGTCCTTTGACCGTAGAGCCGCGCTCGTTGTCACAAGCCGCCAGGCACAACGAGAAGCGGGAGTGATCGTCCAACGCTGTCAGCGGATGACAGGACACACCGTTCTCCAGCGCACTGTGCCCCTTGAAGTCCATCTGCCACAGCTGATTGGGCGCATCCTTCTCGAACCGCGTGTAGGGCTGTCCGGGCGCGCCTGCAGGCTCGACCACTCGATCGTAGCGGCGCAGGATGGTGTGCACGGTAGATATCGCCGGGACAGCTTGACCATCACGCTCAAGACACCGTGCGAGCTTGCGCGCGCCCCAGGCCGGGTGAGCATCGCGCAATGCGACAATCTGCTGCTCGGTCGCAGCCGCGGTGCGCTCCGGACTTCGATGAGGCCGCCGCGACCGATCCGCCAGCGCCGTGTCCCCAGCGTCATGCCGCTGGATCCATTTGTAGCCCGTCTGAGGGCTGATGCCGAACCGCCGACACAGCTCCCGCCGGTTCGCCCCTTCCTGCTTGGCAAGCATCACAAACTCTCGTCGCTGGTCCATGACAGACACCTCTCGCCACGGCATCGCTCGCCCCTCTGCTTGACGAATCGAGCCGATTTTGAAGTGTCAACCATCTCCCCGAACACCCGTCAGCTATGTCCCCGGGCTGAACACTGCGCTCGCAATGACGGAGGAGAGAGCGTTTACTCTGTCGCCACCCGCCGGCAGTGCTCCCACGCGGCGTGGATCAGGTTTTCGCTCGCCTCCGGGGTGCGGAAGGCCGAGTGCGCGGACAGCGTCACGTTCGGGATCGTGGTCAGCACGTGACCGGCGGGCAGCGGCTCGGTGTTGAAGACGTCGAGGCCGGCGTGGCGGATGTGGCCGGAACGCAGGGCGTCGATCATCGCGGCCTCGTCGATGATGGCGGCGCGGGCGGTGTTCACGAAGATCACGCCCTTGCGCATCTGCGCGATGCGCTCGCGCGACAGGAAGCCGCGGGTCTCGTCGTTGAGCAGGAGGTGCAGCGAGACGACATGGCTCTGCTGCAGCAGCGTGTCGAGGTTGACGAAGTCGACGCCCGGATGGCTCTTCGGCGAGCGGTTCCAGGCGATCACCTTCATGCCGCTGCCCGACGCGATGCGCGCGACCTCGGCGGCGATGCCGCCGAAGCCGATCAGGCCGAGCGTCTTGCCGGTCAGCTGCATGCCGTCGTCGCGCAGCCAGTTGCCGGCGCGCATCTCGCGGTCCATCTGCGCGATGCCGCGCGCCGAGGCCCACATCAGCGCAATGGCGGCTTCGGCAACCGCCGTGTCGCCATAGCCCTTGATCAAATGCACGGTGATGCCGAGCTGGCTAAGCTCCTCGGGGTTCATGTAGCTGCGCGCGCCGGTGCCGAGAAAGACGACGTGCTTGAGGCCCTTGCACTGCTTCGCGACCTCGGTGGGCAGGGCGGTGTGATCGACCACGCCGATCTCGGCGCCGTCGAGGATCGCCGGCCAGTCCTCCGGCTTGATGTCGGGGTTGAGATGCACGCGCATCTCGGGATCGCCCGATTTGCGCTGCCGCTCGAAGATCTCGGCCAGCGAGTCGTTGGCGTCGATGAATACTCCGCGCACGGATACCTCCTAGTTGTCCTGCCTGGCTAGTGCGGCAACAGAGGCGAACTCCCTCCCCCCTTGTGGGGGAGGGTTGGGGAGGGGGTAGCCCCGGGCGACACCGCCGTTGTGGACCCCCACCCCCGACCCCTCCCCGCAAGGGGGAGGGGAGCCCAGCGTGCCCGCGCTATTCAGGCTTGTGATTGATCATTGATATTGGAGTAGATTGAAGCAGTAGATCACGACGCCACGCCCGCCAGCGACAGGACGGTGTGCAGCAGGACATTCGCGCCGGCGGCGCAGTCGGATTGCGTCGCGTCCTCGAGCTCGTTGTGGCTGATGCCGTCCTTGCAGGGCACGAACACCATGGCGGCCGGCATGATGGTGTTGAGGTTGCAGGCGTCGTGGCCGGCGCCGGAGGTGATGCGGCGGTGCGAATAGCCGAGCGTGCCGGCGGCGCGCTCGACGGCGTCGACCAGCTTCGGATCGAAATGCGTCGGCGGCTTGCGCCAGACCTGGTCGATCACGATCTCGACTTTGCGCTTCTTGGAAATCTCGTTCGCCGCCGCACGCAGGCTGGCATCGAGTGCGTCCAGCGTCTCGGCATTGGCGCTGCGGCAATCGATGGTGAAGGCGATCTCGCCGGGGATCACGTTGCGCGAGGGATTGGCGATGACGGCCTCGCCGATGGTCGCGACCGCGTTCGGCCCGAGCTTGAGCGCGATCTGCTCCAGGGTCAGCGCAAACTCCGACAGCGCCAGCAGCGCGTCGCGGCGCAGCGGCATCGGCGTCGAGCCGGCATGGCTCTCGAAGCCCGTGACCTTGCCGTCGTACCAGAACACGCCCTGGCCGTGGTCGACCACGCCGATGGTCTTGTTCTCGGCCTCCAGGATCGGACCCTGCTCGATGTGCAGCTCGACGAAACCGGAGAATTTCTGCGTGCCGACGGCCGTCGCGCCGCGATAGCCGATCTCGTCCAGCGCCGCGCCCACGGTCATGCCTGCGGCATCTGTCCGCGACAAAATGTCCTCGACCGTGAAGTCGCCGACATAGGCGGCCGAGGCCATCATGGCCGGCGCGAAGCGCGAGCCTTCCTCATTGGTCCAGTTGACGATGCACAGCGGCGCGTCGGTCTCGATGCCGGCGTCGTTGAGGGTGCGGATCACCTCCAGCGCGCCGAGCGTGCCCAGAATGCCGTCGAACTTGCCGCCCGTGGGCTGGGTGTCGAGATGCGAGCCGAGCCCGACCGGCGGCTTCGCCATGTCGCGCCCCTTGCGAAGTGCAAACATCGAGCCGAGCGTGTCGACGCGCACTTCGAGCCCGGCATCCTCGCAGGCTTTCCGGAACCAGTCGCGGACCTGCTTGTCCTCCTGGCTCAGGGTCAGCCGCCGCACGCCGCCCTTCGGCGTGGCGCCGAACCTGGCGGTCTCGTGGATGCTGTCCCAGAGGCGGGCGGAATCGATCTGCAGATTGGTGACGGCGCGGCTCATGCTTGAATTCCCTGTACTCCGGCATCCTGTCCATCGCGCGCCGCGACGAGCCCGTCAACCGATGCAGAGGGATGGCTGGCCGTCTGCGCCGTCCGGACTGCGAGCTCGGCGACGCGCTCGATCGCGATCATCTCGGGCGACGACAGCCAGCTAGCGGTGAAGGTCAGCGGTGGAATCCTCAGGTCCGTCTTCAACTCCTGCAGGCGGCCGCTCTCGATCTCGTTGGCGACGATCGCGGCCGGAATGACGGCGACGCCGAGCCCCTCGACCGCCATGTGGATCACGGTCGCCAGCGAGGCGCTGGCGTGCAGCCGCATCGGCGGCAGATGCGGGCGGTTGAACAGCGAACGCACGTTGTCATAGGGCTGGGTGTTGCGCGGAAAGGTGATGATCGGAAACCGCGCCATCTGCTCGGCGGTGACCACGCCCGTGCCGAAGCCGAGGGCAGGGCTGGCGAGGAAGCTGATCGGATAGTCGCACAGCACGCGGCTGCGGATGCCGGACTCGGAGGGCGCGCCCAGCGCGAAGGCGAGCTCGATCTCCTGCGCCAGCAGCCGCGCGTGCAGATGGGGCGTGACGTCGACCTCGATCTCCAGCGACAGATTCGGATAGCTCTCGTTGACGCTCTTGATCAGCCGCGGCAGCCAGTCGTGCACGATGGTCTCGGCGACGCCGAGCCGGAGCACGCCGCGCATCGCCGAGCGGTCGCCGACCTCGGCCAGCATCTCCGCGCGCAGGCCGATCAGCTTCTCGGCATAGACCAGCATCTGCCGGCCGCTCGCGGTCGGGGACGCCACGCGATGATCGCGGTTGAGCAGCTTGACGCCGAGCTCGCGCTCGAGCTGGGCGATGCGCTGGGAGATGGCGGGCTGGGTCGTATTGAGGCGCTGCGCCGCGCCGCGGAAGCTGCCAAGCTTCACGACCCAGAGGAAGGTCTCGATGGAACGGAAATCCAGCATCGCGCCCCGCTCGGATCAATTTGTCTTATCGATCCTGATTAAAAACGAAGATTAGACTTTATAGCATGGCTGATGTTCAGTGAGTTTGTCGAGATATTAGGCAAGTGGCACAAATGACTGTTTCTGCGGCAGTGCAGCAATCAGCCGGCGAGACGGATCTTCTCCCGAGCCATCGGGCCCGCCTGGATTATCGCGCGGGCAGGGGCTGGAGCACGGCGGGCGTCGCCCACGGCTTCGTCCAGGGCAATCTGGCTGTTATCCCCGAGCAGTACGCCGGCGCCTTCCACCGCTTCTGCCAGCTCAACCCGAAGCCGTGCCCGATCATCGGCATGTCCGATCCGGGCAATCCGCACATTCCGGCGCTCGGCGCCGATCTCGACATCCGCACCGACGTGCCGCGCTATCGCGTCTGGCGCGATGGCGAGATGGTCGAGGAGCCGACCGATCTCATGGCGCATTGGCGCGACGACCTCGTCGCCTTCGTGCTCGGCTGCTCGTTTTCCTTCGAGGAGGCGCTGATGGCCGACGGCCTGCCGATCCGCCACATCGAGCAGGGCTGCCGCGTGCCGATGTATCGCACCAACATCGCCTGCACGCCGTCGGGGCCGTTCGCGGGGCCGATGGTGGTGTCGATGCGTCCGTTCAAGCCGGCGCAGGCGATCCGCGCGGTGCAGATCACGACGCGCTTTCCCGCCGTGCACGGCGCGCCGGTGCATCTCGGCCATCCCGACCAGATCGGCATCGCCGACATCAGCAAGCCGGACTACGGTGACCCGGTGCCGGTTGGCGCCGACGAAATTCCTGTCTTCTGGGCCTGCGGGGTGACGCCGCAGGCGGTCATCGCTGCGGCCAGGCTGCCCTTCGCCATCACCCACGCACCGGGCCTGATGCTGATCACCGATCTCAAGAACAAGGATCTCGCCGTCCTCTAATCAGGCAGCCATGCTGCTCATTGAGCCTTTACCGTCGACCTCAACCGCTTCATCGATGCGCTTTCATCAGAGGATCTTGCCATGACCATCACGCGCCGAAACGTCCTGCTTGGAGCCACCGCCGCCGCTGCGCTCGGTCCGATCGCCGCCCGCGCCCAGACGTCGGAAGTGAAGATCGGCGTCATCTATCCGTTCTCCGGCGCCAGCGCCCAGATCGGCGTCGACGCGCAGCGGGCGTTCGAGACGGCGGCCGAGATCATCAACGGCAAGTTCGACTACGACCTGCCGCTGGCCCGTACCGAGGGTCTGCCGGGCCTCGGCGGCGCCAAGATCAAGCTGGTGTTCGCCGATCACCAGGCCGACCCGCAGAAGGGCCGCGCCGAGGCCGAGCGCCTGATCACCCAGGAGAAGGTCGCAGCCGTCATCGGCTCCTATCAGAGCGCCGTCGCGGTGACGGCGAGCCAGATCTGCGAGCGTTACCAGATTCCGTATCTGTCGGCCGACAATTCCTCGCCGAGCCTGCATCGCCGCGGCCTGAAGTATTATTTCCGCGCCGCCCCGCATGACGAGATGTTCTCGCAGGCGATGTTCGACTTCTTCGACGCGATGAAGAAGAAGGGCACCAAGATCGACACGCTAGCCCTGTTCCACGAGGACACCATCTTCGGCACCGATTCGAGCAATGCCCAGCTCAAGCTCGCCAACGAGCGCGGCTACAAGATCGTCGCCGACATCAAGTACCGCGCCAACTCGCCGTCGCTGTCGGCCGAGGTGCAGCAGCTCAAGGCCGCCAATGCCGACGTGCTGATGCCGTCGAGCTACACCACGGACGGCATCCTGCTGGTCAAGACCATGGCCGAGCTCGGCTACAAGCCGAATGCGATCGTGGCGCAGGACGCCGGCTTCTCCGAGAAGGCGCTGTATGACGCGGTCGGCGACAAGCTCGAAGGCGTGATCTCGCGCGGCTCGTTCTCGCTCGACCTCGCCGCCAAGCGGCCGATGGTCGGCAAGATCAACGACATGTTCAAGGCCAAGTCGGGCAAGGACTTCAACGACTACTCGTCGCGCCAGTTCATGGGCCTGATCGTGATGGCCGACGCCATCAACCGCGCCAAGTCCACCGACGGCGAGAAGATCCGCGACGCGCTGGCCGCGACCGACATGCCGGGCGAGCAGACCATCATGCCGTGGAAGCGGGTGAAGTTCGACGAGAACGGCCAGAACAACGACGCCGATCCGGTGCTGCTGCAATATGTCGGCGGCAAGTTCGTCACCATCTTCCCGACCCAGGCCGCGGTGGCCCAAGCCACCTGGCCGATGAAGTAAGCGTCTTCGGCCCGAGGGGCGGGGAGACCATGGCGGAGCATCTGTCGTGCTCCGTCATTGCGAGGAGCGCAGCGACGAAGCAATCCAGGGGCCGCAAAGAAGGTCTGGATTGCTTCGCTTCGCTCGCAATGACGGGGAGCAAGTGAAGTGACAGCAGAAACAATCATCCAAAGTCTCGCCAGCGGCCTCTTGATGGGCCTGCTCTACGGGCTGATCGCCGTTGGCCTGGCGCTCATCTTCGGCCTGATGGACGTCGTGAACTTCGCCCACGGCGAGTTCCTGATGATCGCGATGTACGCGACCTTCTTCCTGTTCGCGTATTTCGCGCTCGATCCGCTGCTGTCGGCGCCGATCGTCGCCGCTGCTCTCTTCGTGTTCGGCGCGGTGGTCTATCTTCTGATTGTCAGATTTGCGGTCAGGGCGAAGGCCAATACCGGCATGGTGCAGATCTTCTCCACCTTCGGCCTTGCGGTGCTGATGCGCGGTGTCGCGCAGTACTTCTTCACCCCTGACTATCGCAGCATTCCGCACTCCTGGCTGGGCGGCAAGACGATCTCGATCGCCGGCATCTATCTGCCGCAGCCGCAGCTGGTCGGTGCCCTCATTGCGATCGCCGCCTTCGCCGGCCTGTACTTCTTCATCCACCGCACCGATTTCGGCCGCGCGCTGGAGGCGACGCGTGAGGATGCCGGCGCGGTGGCGCTGGTCGGCATCGACAAGAACAAGGTGTTCGCACTCGGCTGGGGCCTTGGTGCGGCGCTGGTCGGCCTTGCCGGTGCGGTCATGGCGATCTTCTTCTATGTCTTTCCCGACGTCGGCGCGTCGTTCGCGACCATCGCCTATGTGACGGTGGCGCTCGGCGGCTTCGGCAGCGTATTCGGCGCCTTTGCCGGCGGCATCGTGGTGGGCCTCGTCGAGGCCATCACCACGCTGATCCTGCCGCCGTCGCTGAAGACTGTCGGAATCTACGGGGTCTATCTCCTCGTCGTCTTCATCCGCCCGCGCGGCCTGTTCGGATCGATCTGATGGACAAGGCATTCATCCAACGCCGTCGGCGCGACCTCGTCCTCGCCGCCTTCCTTGCGGCCATCGCCGCCGTCGTGCCGTTCTTCGTCAAGGACGTCTACGTCCAGAACATCATGGTGCTCACCCTGATGTACGCGGCGCTGTCGCAGAGCTGGAACATCCTGTCCGGCTATTGCGGCCAGATCTCGCTCGGGCACGCGCTGTATTTCGGGCTCGGGGCCTACACCACCGCAATTCTGTTCACCAAGTTCGGCGTGCTGCCGTGGTTCGGCATGCTCGCCGGCGGTCTGATCTCGGCGCTGATCGCCATGGCGCTCGGCTATCCCTGCTTCCGGCTCGGCGGCCATTACTTCGTCATCGCAACCATCGTCATCGCCGAGATCACGCTGCTCTTGTTCCAGAACTGGGATTGGGCGGGGGCGGCACTCGGCATCGACATTCCGGTGCGGCGTGACTCGTGGCTGACCTTCCAGTTCACCCGCTCCAAGCTGCCGTACTTCTACTTTGCGCTCGTGCTCGCCTGCGTCGCCTGGTTCGTGACCTGGTGGCTGGAGGATTCGAAGTGGGGCTATTGGTGGCGCGCGGTGAAGGACAATCCGGTCGCCGCCGAGAGCCTCGGCGTCGACGTGTTCAACTCCAAGATGGGCGCGGCGGCCGTCTCGGCCTTCCTGGTCGCGATCGGCGGCAGCTTCTATGCGCAGTTCGTGTCCTACATCGATCCTGAAAGCGTGATGGGATTCCAGTTCTCGCTCTTGATGGCGCTCCCGGCCGTGCTCGGCGGCATCGGCACGCTGTGGGGACCGATGCTGGGCGCGGTCATCCTGATCCCGCTGACCGAGCTGACCCGCTCCTTCATCGGCGGCTCCGGCCGCGGCGTCGACCTGATCGTGTATGGCGGCCTGATCGTTGCGATCTCGCTGGCGCGGCCGCAAGGTCTGGTCAGCCTGTTCTCCCGCAAGCCGAAGCCGGCCGCAAATCCGGTGCGAGAGGCGGTGGCGTCATGACCGCGCTGCTGGAAACCCGCAACATCACCCAGCGCTTCTCGGGCCTGACGGCGAACTCCGACGTCTCGATCTCGGTCGGGCGCGGCGAGATCGTTGGCCTGATCGGTCCGAACGGCGCCGGCAAGTCGACCTTGTTCAACCTGATCGCCGGTGCGTTCAAGCCGACCGAAGGCGCCATCATCTTCAACGGCGAGGACGTCACCGCGCTGCCAGCCGCCGAGCGCTGCCAGCGCGGCATCGGCCGCACCTTCCAGGTGGTGAAAAGCTTCGAAAGCATGACGGTGATCGAGAACGTCATCGTCGGCGCGCTCGTCCGCACCACCAACATGCGCGAGGCGCGGCGGAAGGCGCATGAGGTCTTGGAGTTCTGTGGCCTCGGCGCCCGCGCCGATGTGCTCGCCAGCGATCTCGTGCCTTCGGAGAAGCGGCGCCTGGAAGTGGCGCGTGCGCTCGCCACTGAGCCGAAGCTGCTGCTGCTCGACGAGGTCCTGACCGGCCTGACGCCGGTCGAGTCACAAAAGGGCGTCGAGCTCGTGCGCCGCGTGCGCGACACCGGCATCACGGTGCTGATGGTCGAGCATGTCATGGAGATCGTGATGCCGCTGGTCGATCGCGCCATCGTGCTCGATCTCGGCAAGGTGCTGATCGAAGGCAAGCCCACGGACGTCGTCCGCGATCCCAAAGTCATTTCCGCCTATCTCGGAGACCGCCATGCTGTCGGTGCGTGACGTCACCACCGCCTATCAGGGCCTGGTTGCGATCTCGAATATCTCGATCAATGTCGAGAAGGGCGAGATCGTCTGCGTCGCCGGCGCCAATGGCGCGGGCAAGTCGACCTTGTTGAAGTCGATCGCCGGGGCCGAGCGGCCGCGTGCGGGCAGCATCACCTTCGACGGCAGCCGCATCGACGGCATGGCGCAGCACCTGATCACGGCCAGGGGCATCGCCTATGTGCCGGAGAACCGCCGGCTGTTCCCGCGGCTCTCGGTGCGCGACAATCTGCGGCTCGGCAGCTATCTCTATCGCGGCGAGGCCAACCGCGAGGAGCCGCTCGACTTCGTATTCACACTGTTTCCGCGGCTGTCCGAGCGGCTCGAGCAGCGCGCCGAGACCTTGTCCGGCGGCGAGCAGCAGATGCTGGCGATCGGCCGCGCTCTGATGACCCGGCCGCGGCTTCTGATGCTCGACGAGCCGTCGCAGGGCATCATGCCGAAGCTGGTCGACGAGATCTTCCAGGCCGTCAAGCGCATCCGCGACGCCGGCATGACCGTGCTGATCGTCGAGCAACGCATGGCCGAATGCCTGGAGATCGCCGACCGCGCCTACATCCTCCAGACCGGCCGTGTGCTGATGCAGGGCACGTCGGCGGAGATCAGCGGCAACAAGGACGTGCGGAAGGCGTATTTGGGGCTGTGAGGCGATATGTTCAATTGCCTGCTCTGCGTCGTTGTGTTCGCGGCGCGTAGCGAAGCCATCTAGAGTCCCGTCCGAGGCCCCTGGATCGCGTCGCTGCGCTCGCGATGACAGCGTTCGTGGAAGGCGCGGTGTCCGCCACAACCGTCATTGCGAGCGCAGCGAAGCAATCCAGGGCCACTTGATCGGTTTACGTTGAGATTCGACTCAGATCAGCGTCTCGTAAAGATCGAGCCATTGCGGGTTGAGCGCTTCGACCAGCAATAGCTTCTTCTTGCGGCTGCCGGACTTGATCTGCTTCTCGCGTTCGATGGCGGCGATCATCGTTTCGTGCGGCTCGTACCAGACCAGGAGCTTGCAGGCGTAGGTCTTGGTGAAGCCGGGGACCAGGCCCTCGCGATGCTCGTAAGCCCGCTTGGGTAGGTCGCTCGTGACGCCAACGTAGAGCGTTCCGTTGCGGCCGCTTGCCACGATGTACACGTGAGGCCATTTCATCAGCACACCCAACATATCAAGCGGGGCGGGAGAGTATAACTTGGAATCTTTGCTGCAGCCCCCGGATCGCTTCGCTGCGCTCGCGATGACGGAGTATGTGGGATATGCTGTGCCCGCCACAACCGTCATTGCGAGCGCAGCGAAGCAATCCAGGGGCCAAGGCAAAGGTCTCTTTGGCTAAGATGTCGAGCAACAGCGGCGACTGTTCGGCCAGCCGCCGCGGCTACACCATCCCCTTGCCGGCATCCGAGCCTTGCCGTCGCTGGCGGGCCTGCAGGACCAGGATCACCGACAGCGCGGCGAAGATCACGACGAAGGACACCGCCGATGTCAGCGTGCCCAGCGCGTAGATGTCGGGCTTGGTGACGGTCGTCGTCAGGCCCTGCAATTCCAGCGGAAGCGTATTCACCGAGCCGATCGCCTGGCTGGAGCGGGCGAGTTCGTCCCAGGACAGGGTGAAGCCGAACAGGCCGATGCCGACAACGGATGGCAGGATGATCGGCAGCACGACGTGGCGGAAGGTCTGCCAGGGCGTGGCGCCGAGGTCGCGTGCGGCTTCCTCCAGCCGGCCGTCGAAGCGGTTGAAGATCGCGAACATGATCAGGAGTCCGAACGGCAAGGTCCAGGTCAGATGCGCGCCGAGGCCCGAGGTGAACAGGCCCATCGCGGTGGTGTAGCCGTCTGCGAGCCAGCCGAGCCCGACATCGGCGCCGTGCTTGTTGACGAAGTCGTCGATCAGCCGGAACTCCAGCGCGATGCCGAGCGAGGTGATGATCGAGGGCATGATCAGGCTGGCGATCGCTGTGTAGAACAGGATCGGGGCGCCACGGAACGGCTTGCGGAACGCCATGCCGGCCGCGACCGACAGCACCACCGTGATTACCATTACCACCAGGCCGAGCGCCAGCGAGCGCTTGAAGGCGGCGCCGATGTCGACGATGCCGCCGCCGGAGAACACCTTGCCGAACCAGGTCAGCGACACGCCGTTCATCGGAAACGTCAGGCCGCCATCCGGTCCTTGGAACGACAGGATGTAGATCGCGATCATCGGCCCGTACAGGAACAGCACATAGGCTGCGAAGAAGGCCGCAAGGATGTAGAAGGAGCGGGGGCGCTTGTCTCCCATCTCAGAGTTCCTTGCGCACGTCGACGATCCGCGTCAGCGCGGAGATGATGATGATGGTGATGCCGAGCAGGATCACGGCATTGGCCGCGGCGGCCGGGAATTGCAGTGCCGACAGCCGGGACTCGATGATCTTGCCGGCGGAGGCGATCTGCTGGCCGCCCATCACGCCGATGGTGACGAAGTCGCCCATCACGATGGTGATGACGAAGATCGAGCCGATCACGATGCCGGGCTTCGACAGCGGAATGACGATGTTGACCAGTGTCTGCCAGCCCGATGCGCCGGCATCATAGGCGGCCTCGATCAGGCGCTTGTCGATGCGGATCATCGAATTGAAGATCGGCACCACCATGAAGAACGTGAACAGGTGCACCAGCGCCAGCACCACCGAAAATTCGGAGAACAGCAGCCATTCGATCGGCTTGTTGACGATGCCCACACCTTGCAGGCCCTGATTGACGAGGCCGTTGCGTCCCAGCAGCGGGATCCAGGCGATCATCCGGATCACGTTGGAGGTCCAGAACGGGATCGTGCACAACAGCGACAGCACGATCTGCCAGGTCTTGCTGCGAACGTGGAAGGCGAGGAAATAGGCGACCCAGAAGCCGATCATCAACGTCAGGCCCCAGGTCAGCAGGCACAGCTTCAGCGTCTTCAGATAGGTCTTCAGGATCGTGCACAACTCGGGCAGGTTCGCGACGCAGCCTTCGAAGGTGTCGGTATAGCCGCGGAAGCTGAACGCCGGGATCATCTCATATTCGTTGTAGTCCCAGGCGCTGACGACGACGACGAGCACCAGCGGCAGGAGGAAGAAGAGCGCGAATACCAGCATCATCGGGCCGGCCTGCAGCCACGCGATCGAGCGCTGGCTCAGCTTGCGGAAGGTGCTCTCCGCGGGCGCTACGGTGTCGGGCGAATTGTCGATCGTCACGGCCACGTGGGAAACCTGTCGTCCGGTGCGGATGTTTCGAAACGTCTGAGACGAGCTGCCGCGCCCACGACGTCGCGGGCGCGGCAGCAATGGCGGTCACATCAGGCGGCGATGAACTCGTTCCACTTGCGGACCATGTAGTCGTTCTCGTCCATGACGGCGTTCCAGCAGACGACGTTGCCCATGCGGTCCTCGTAGGAGCCGCCGTCGCGCACGGCGCCGGCCTTCTCCATCAGGGTGCCGTCGGGGGCCTTGATGTCGTTCTTCGCCGGCTTGCCTTCCATCCAGTAGCCCCACTCGTCCTCGGTCATGTTGGCCTTGGCGGTGGAGAGCACGGCCGAGTAGTAGCCCTGGCGGTTGAGATAGGCGCCGGCCCAGCCGGACAGGTACCAGTTGACGAACTCATAGGCCCAGTCGAGCTTCGGGCTGCCGCCCACCGCCTTGGAGACGCAGAAGCCCGAGGCCCAGGAGCGATAGCCTTCCTTGAGCGGCTGGAACACGCAGGGGATGCCCATCGAGCGCACCTTGGTGACGGCCGGCGACCACATCGACTGGATCACGGTCTCACCCGAGGCCATCAGGTTGACGGACTCGTTGAAGTCCTTCCAGAACGCGCGGAACTGGCCGGCCTTCTTGGCCTCGGTCAGCACCTTCATCGTCAGGTCGATCTCGGCCTTGGTCATGTTGCCCTTGTCGGCATATTTGTATTGGCCGGTCGCCTCGACGACGAGGGCGGCATCCATGATGCCAATCGAGGGAATGTTGAGGATCGAGGCCTTGCCCTTGAATTCGGGGTTGAGCAGCTCGGCCCAGGAGTTGATCGGGCGCTTGATCAGGTCGGGGCGGATGCCGAGCGTGTCGGCGTTGTAGACGGTCGGGATCAGCGTGACCCATTCGGTCGGGGTTGCCGAGAAGGTCTTGGAGTTTGCGCCGTCGAGATAGAGCACCTTCCAGGGCGCGGTGCCCTGGCCGCCGATCTTCTTGCCGTTCGGCAGCTCGCCCTTGGTGAAGACGGGCGTGATGTTGTCGAATTCCTTGATCTTGCGCGCGTCGAGCGGGAAGATGTTGCCCGACGGCACCAGCTTCTTGAGCGAGAAATATTCGGTGTCGAGCACGTCGAAGGAGTTCGGCTGGGTGATGACGCGCTTGGTGACGTCGTCGGTCGTCGCCGTGATGTATTCGATCTTGATGCCGGTGTCGGCGAGGCACTTCTTGGAGATCTCGTCGCCCTCGTTCACGGCGGTGCCGAGATAGCGCAGCACCTTGGCGTCGGCGGCGTGGACGTAGGGCGCGCTGAGCAGCGTGCCGGAGCCGGCGAGACCGGCAACGCCCGCCGCGCCCTTGAGCAGCGAGCGGCGGCTGATGGATGTCGTCTTCGATCGATCAGTCATGATCATCTCCTTGGGAAAGAACGAGCAAACGAAAATCAGGTGACCAGCTCCGCAGCCGGAGCGGCTGCGGCAGGGCGGGGCGTCAGTGCGTCAGCGAAGGCCATGTTCCAGGTGACGACGACGCGCTCGCCGATGCTGTGGGTCTGTGCATCGAACTGATCGTCGCTGAGCTGCGCCGAGATCTCGGGGCCACCGTCGGTCGCGACCGCGACCAGCACATAGGTGCCCTGATATTCGATCTTGCTGATGGTGCCGGGCACCACCGGGCCGTCGATCGCCGCATTCGGCGCCTTGAGCTGGATGTGGTCGACGCGCACGGCGAAGGTCTCGCCGTTCAGCGGGATCACGTTGTGGCCGCCGATGAAGCGGGCGGCGAATTCGGTGCGCGGATGATTGAAGATGTCGCGCGGGCTGCCCTGCTGCTCGATGCGGCCGCCATTCATCAGCACCACGAGGTCGGACAGCGCCATGGCCTCGTCCTGGCCATGGGTGACGTGAACGAAGGTGAGCCCGAGCTCGCGCTGCAGTCGCTTCAGCTCGGCGCGCATGCGCAGGCGCAGGAACGGGTCGAGCGCCGACAGCGGCTCGTCGAGCAGCAGGATCTGCGGCGAGGTGATCAGCGCACGGGCCAGCGCCACGCGCTGCTGCTGGCCGCCGGAAAGCTGCGCCGGCAGGCGGCCAGCATAGCTCTGCATGTCCACCAGCTCGAGCAGCTCGCGTGCCTTGGCGTGGCGCTCGGGCTTGGACACGCCTTTCATCTTCAATGCAAACGCGACGTTGTCGATCACCGACAGATGCGGAAACAGCGCATAGGACTGGAACATCATCGCGGTGCCGCGTCCTGCGGGCGGCAGCTCGGTCACGTTCCTGGCGCCGACGATGATGTCGCCCGACGTCGCGGATTCGTGGCCGGCGATCATGCGCAGGGTGGAGGTCTTGCCGCAGCCGGACGGGCCGAGCAGACAGCAATAGGAGCCGGCGGGAATCCGCAGGTCGATTGCGTCGACGGCGGTGACGTGACCGTACATCTTCGTCACCTTCACCAGTTCCAAGCTCGCGCCCGCCGCCATCCGCCCTCCGTCGTCCTGTCCCGTGTCGGTCATGATCGCAGCTCGCTCCGTCGGGCGCCCGCGATCCGGCCCGTCTGATGTCTGCAACGGATATGCCAAGGGTCGCCGTGGGCGCGGAGCAGCGCGTGAAGATTGCGCGCTGGATGAGATGCGTATGCAACGCTCGAAAGGGCATTCCCCGGTCCCGGCGTCAGTCCGCTCAGATGGGCCGCCGATCCGGCCAAACAGCCGCGCCCACGCCGATGTGGAGGCATTTTGCCCTGTCCTTTCGTGCTCCGGGCGTGCTCAGCGATAGGCTGCAATCGATGGTGGAAGAGCGGGGCGCATCCTCGCGCCGCGGCAGCGATGAGCTGCCGGTGTTGTCCTTGCTCGACCGATCCGTCCCTGATTGCTGCCGAAGTCGCACTTTGCCTGAATATTAGGCATCGTTGTCCTCCCGAGGCAAGGCAGCTTGATGAGCGACAAGGCGGCGCAGGCTACCTCGCATGCAGGCCGGGCTGGCGGGACGCTAGATCCGCCGTGCCCGCGATCTCGCCTGCGCGGCGGCCACCAGCATGCGCTCGGCAATGCCGCGCAGCTCGCTGACCGCGATCGGATCAGAGGCGGCGAACGCGTCATAGGAGTCGGCTGCGATCGGAAACCAGCGATAGAAGCGGGCCTCCTCGTAGAGCACCCGGGCAGCGGCATCGATCTCGGCCGGCGTTGTTGCGAAATATTGCATGCCCATCCATCCGCCGGCGGGATCAGTGATGACCGTTGTGATCGGGCAGGGTGAGGCCGAAGACTTTGACCAGATCGTCGACCTGCTGCGGCGACAGATGACGCGGGTTGAGCCCGCGCAGCAGCAGATAGAGCTTTGCGGTCTCCTCGAGCTCCTCCATCGCGAACACGGCGGCGTCCAGCGTGTCACCGGACACGACGGGCCCGTGATTTGCGAGCAGCACCGAGGCGTATTTGCCGGCGAGACCCTTGATGGCATCGGCTACCGCGGGATCGCCCGGACGATGATAGGGCACCAGCGCGGTCTGGCCGCAGCGCATCAAGTAATAAGGTGTCAGCGGCGGCAGCGCGGCGCGCGGATCGATCTCCGGCAGCATCGAGATCGCGACCGAATGGGTCGAGTGCAGATGCACGACGGCGCGCGCGGCGTCGCGCGTCTGGTACAGCGCCGTGTGCAGCGGCACCTCCTTGGTCGGCGCATCGCCCGAGACCAGTCGCCCTTCGGCATCGAGCCGCGACAAACGGGCCGGATCGAGGAAGCCGAGCGAGGCATTGGTCGGCGTCACCAGCCAGCCGCCATCATCGAGTCGCACGCTGATGTTGCCGGACGAGCCCGGCGTCAGTCCGCGCTCGAACAGCGAGCGGCCGAACCGGCAGATGGCCTCGCGAATCGCAGTTTCCGCCACGGGTCTTTCCTCGCATGTCGCTGTTTTGCCGCTTTGTCTCACGCTTTGGCAACGCGGCCAAGCCGTGATACCCAGAGTGCAGTCCGGGGCAACCGGACATCTCCGGGAAACGCTTCAGGGATCTGCCGCATGCCGTCGCCATCGCAATTGAAAGTCGCCGTGATCGGGCTTGGCTCGATGGGATTCGGCATGGCGACCTCGCTGAAGCGCGCAGGCTTCGAGGTGACCGGATGCGACGTCTCGGCGGACGCGGTGGCGCGTTTCGTGGCCGACGGCGGCAAGGGCGCGACGACTCCCGCCGAGGCGGCTGATGGCGCCGATATCGTGGTCAGCGTCGTCGTCAATGCGGCGCAGACGGAAGCCATCCTGTTCGGCCCCGGCGGTGCTGCCGAAACCATGCCGAAGGACGCCGTGTTCGTCTCCTCCGCGACCATGGATCCTGACGTTGCGCGGCGGCTGGCGAAGCAGCTCGAAGCCGCCGGCTGGCACTACCTCGACGCGCCGATCTCCGGCGGCGCGCAGCGCGCCGCCCAAGGCGAGCTGACGATCCTGGCCTCGGGCAGCGCGGCGGCGTTTGCCAAGGCGCGGCCGGCGCTCGATGCGATGGCGGCCAAGCTCTATGAGCTCGGCGATGCCGCCGGGCAGGGCGCTGCGTTCAAGATGATCAACCAGCTTCTCGCCGGCGTTCACATCGCTGCCGCCAGCGAGGCCATCGCCTTCGCCGCCAAGCAGGGTCTCGATATCAGAAAGGTCTATGAGGTCATCACCGCCTCGGCCGGCAATTCCTGGATGTTCGAGAACCGCATGCCGCACGTGCTCGACGGCGACTACACGCCGCGCAGCGCGGTCGAGATCTTCGTCAAGGACCTCGGCATCATCCAGGACATGGCACGCAGCCATCGTTTTCCGGTGCCGATCTCGGCCGCCGCGCTGCAGATGTTCCTGATGACGTCGGCCGCCGGCATGGGCCGCGATGACGACGCCTCTGTGGCGCGGATGTATGCGCAGGTCACCGGCACGACGCTGCCGGGCCCCTCCAAGTAGCAGCACGACGAGTCTTCACGCCATGCCCCGCTTCGCCGCCAATCTCTCGATGATGTTCACCGAGCATCCGTTCCTCGACCGCTTCGCGGCCGCCGCCAAGGCCGGCTTCACTGCGGTCGAATTCCTGTTTCCGTATGACCATCCGGCCGAGGAGGTCGGCAAGCGGCTGCACGGCAACGGCCTGACGCAGGCGCTGTTCAACCTGCCGCCCGGCAATTGGGATGCCGGCGAGAAGGGGTTTGCGGCGCTGCCGGAGCGCTTCGACGATCTCAAGGCGAGCCTCGAGACCGCGCTGCCCTACGCCATGGCGACCGGCGTGAAGCGGCTGCACATGATGGCGGGGATCGCCGAGCGCAGCGACGCCAAGGCCGTGGAGGCCTACGCCAAGTCGGTGGCCTGGGCGGCGGAGTTCTTCGCGCCCCACGGCCTCGACGTCGTGATCGAGCCGATCAATCCGCGCAACGTGCCCGGCTACTTCCTCAACGATTTCGGCTTCGCCCGCGATCTGGTCCGCGAGCTGAAGATTCCGAACCTGAAGCTGCAGTTCGACATCTATCATTGCCAGATCATCCATGGCGACGTCACGATGCGGCTGCGCGAGATGATGGACATCATCGGCCACATCCAGATCGCCAGCATTCCCTCGCGCAACGAGCCCGACGGCGAGGAGCTCAACTATCCGTTCCTGTTCGCGGAACTTGACCGGCTCGGCTATGCCGGCTTCGTCGGCTGCGAGTACAATCCGCGCGGCCGCACCGAGGACGGGCTCGGCTGGTTCGCGCCCTACAAGGGAGTGAAGCCGTGAGCCTGAGGCTCGGCTGCATCGCCGACGACTACACCGGCGCCTCCGATCTCGCCAACACCCTGACCCGCGCCGGCCTGCGCACGGTGCAGACCATCGGCGTACCGGCTGATGACCTCACGCTGCCCGAGGTCGATGCCGTCGTGGTGTCGCTGAAGAGCCGCTCGATCGAGGCGTCGCTTGCCGTGGCCCGCTCACGCGAGGCCGACACATGGCTGCGCGCACGGGGCGCCGACCACGTGCTGTTCAAGATCTGCTCGACGTTCGATTCCACCGACGCCGGCAATATCGGTCCTGTCATGGACGCGCTGGCGGGCGATGCCGGTGACACGATCGTGCTGGTGACGCCGGCGTTCCCGGAAACCAGGCGGACCGTCTACCAGGGCAACCTGTTCGTCGGCGGCGTGCCGCTCAATGAGAGCCCGCTCAAGGATCATCCGCTCAACCCGATGCATGACGCCAATCTGGTGCGCGTGCTCGGCCGGCAAAGCCGACGGAAGATCGGTCTGGTCGATCTCGCCACCGTGGTGCATGGGCCGGAGGCGATCAGCCACCGGCTGCAGGAACTGGCCGGGCAGGGCATGGGTGCCGCGATCGTCGACGCCGTGTTCGATGCGGACCTGACCGCGATCGGTGCGGCCGCCTTGAAGAGCCGGGTCTCCGTCGGCGCGTCCGGCATCGGGCTCGGTCTGGCGCGCGCTTTGGTCGAGGCCGGGCGCGTGCATTCCCACGGCTTGGCGCATCACGCCGATGCCCCCGTCGGCGGCTTGGCCGCCTGCCTCGCCGGCAGCTGCTCGCAGGCGACGTTGCAGCAGATCGCGCAGGCCGAGACCATCATGCCGGTGCTGCATCTCGATGCGGCGGGTCTGGTCGCCGGTCCGGACGAGACGCAGCGCGCGCTCGCCTGGGCGCGTGAGCGCATCGCCAAGGGGCCTGTGCTGATTGCCTCCAGCGCGACGCCGGATCAGGTCAGCGCGCTGCAATCCAGGCACGGCCGCGAGGCGGCGGGGCACGCCATCGAGCAGGCGATGGCCGATCTCGCCGAGGGGCTGATCCAGGCCGGCGTGCGGCGGTTGATCGTCGCCGGCGGCGAGACCTCGGGCGCTGTCGTTGATCGGCTGGGGATTCCGGGCTTCCTCGTCGGTCCGGAGATCGCGGCCGGCGTGCCCGTGCTTCGCACGATCGGCGCCGACGCAGGCGACATGCTGCTGGCGCTGAAGTCCGGCAATTTCGGTGGGCCGCAGTTTTTCGCCGACGCGCTCGGGCTGATGCGCTAACTGCGCGTCAGCCGACTCCCGGCTGCGTCGGCCCGTGCCGGATTTTGGAACGACGTGCTTGGCCTCGGTCCCGATCTCATCATCTGCTTAGTTTGTGAGCCGTCGCTCGGCGCGGCAGCGCCGTCGTGCCGCCATAAGCATCGGGACGCACACTGAAAAAGCAGAAGTTTTTTGCGTGTAATGCCCGATAACTCCCGTAAATTAACGGTCTCTAGGGACCTCACCGCTATACCTCCAGTACGGACCGTCGCGTGACGCGTTCATCTGTGGGTAGGGCAATGAAACTGAATCGGATCGGCTACAAACTCGGGCTCGCTGGCGCCATCGGCGCATCTCTCGCCGTCGGCATGATCACTAACCAGTTGATGGCGGAAAGAGCGGTCAACCACGCCAATCAGCAGGCCGAGCGCGCGCGGCGCGTCGTCGAGAGCGTGCTGTCGGCCAGCATCAACATGCAGCAGACCCAGCTCGGTGGCCGTTCGGCGCGGCTGGCGCGTGCGCCGGCCGAGGCAGAGAAGGCAGCCGCCGACATTCAGCAGTTCTCGACCGGGATGGTGACGGACATCGACGCCGCGCTCGCCAACGTGTCGACCGCCGACAATCGCGCCCGGCTGACCCGGATCAAGGAGCTGATGACGAGCTATGCCGCAGGAGCGGTCGATCTCGCCGAGGCGCAGAAGAAGTTGCTGACGCAGATCGAAAAGCGCAGTGCTGTCTCCAACGACTGGAACACCAGCCTGAAGGCTCTGCTCGCCTCGCCGTCGCTGCCGAAGCTCGCCTTCCGCGAGCGGGTCGAGCGCCAGCTTCACGCTGCCGATGCCAAGTTGAACTACATGCGGTCGCAGGCCTGGCGGTTCGGTATGACTGGCGATGCCGCGACGATCCTGACGGTGAAGCAGACGGTGCCGGGGCTGAAGAGCTCGCTGACCGACGCCCGCATGCTGGCCGACGACCGCGAGATCCAGGCCACGATCACCAAGCTCAATGGCCTCGCCTCGGACTTCGTCGCCGCGAACGACGAGGTGGTGAAGACCGAGGGGATCAAGGAGGCCGTGCTGCGCGACCGCACGCTCATCTATCTCGGCGAGGCCGGCGAGCTGATGTCCTCTGCGATCCAGGACGCGCGCGCGCGCAACGCGAGCGCCCGGTTCGAGGCAGACCAGGTCGCCGCGCAAGCGAGCTATATCACGCTGTTTGTCGGATTGGCGGTTCTGTTGTCGGTGATCGGTTCGGTCGTGTTCTCGTTCCTCGGGATCGCGCGGCCGTTGACGCGGCTGAACGCGGCGCTCGGCGAGATGGCGCGCGGCCGGCTCGACATCGCCATTCCCGGCGCATCGCGGGGTGACGAAATCGGCGATCTCGCCAAGACCGTAACGGTGATCCGTGGCAATGCGGAGGAGAAGGCGCGCGCCGAGGCCGAGGAAAAGAGCGCGCAGGACGCGATCACGGCGCGCCAGCGCAAGGCCGACATGCAGCGGCTGGCCGAGCAGTTCGAAGCCGCGGTCGGCGAGATCGTGAACACCGTCTCGTCGGCCTCGAGCCAGCTCGAGCAGTCCGCCACCACGCTGACCCAGGCCGCGATGCGCTCGCAAGGCTTGACGACGGCGGTTGCGTCCGCCTCGGAGGAAGCCACGACCAACGTCCAGTCGGTGGCGTCTGCGACCGAGCAGATGGCCTCGTCGGTCACCGAGATCAGCCGCCAGGTGCAGGAATCGGCGCGCATCGCCAACGACGCCGTCGGCCAGGCCCGCACCACGACCGGGCGCGTCAGCGAGCTGTCCAAGGCTGCCACCCGCATCGGCGACGTCGTCGAACTGATCAACACGATTGCCGGCCAGACCAACCTGCTGGCGCTCAACGCCACCATCGAGGCCGCACGCGCCGGCGACGCCGGCCGCGGCTTCGCGGTCGTCGCCTCGGAGGTCAAGGCGCTGGCGGAGCAGACCGCGAGGGCGACTGGCGAGATCGGCCAGCAGATCTCGAGCATCCAGGTCGCAACGCAGGAGTCGGTCAGCGCGATCAAGGAGATCTCCTCCACGATCGAGAAGCTGTCGGAAATCTCCTCGACCATCGCAGCCGCCGTCGAAGAGCAGGGCGCGGCGACGCAGGAGATCTCGCGCAACGTTCAGCAGGCGGCGCATGGCACGCAGCAGGTCTCGTCCAACATCGCCGACGTCGAGCGCGGCGCGGCCGAGACCGGGTCGGCCTCGGCCCAGGTGCTCTCAGCGGCACAGGCGCTGTCCGGCGACAGCAATCGTCTCAAGCAGGAGGTCGCGAGCTTCCTCGGTTCGGTGCGGGCGGCGTAACGCCGAGACGCGGAAGCGGCCAACTCCGGTCGCGCAGGGGATTAAACGGCCGGAGCATCGAACGCTCCGGCCTTTTGCGTTGTCTCGCGTTGCATCGACGCCGGCAAACTAACCTGCGTAGTCAATCTGCGTTTTTAACTTGTGTTAAGAATCGGCGCGTAGGGTCTGGACGTTCGCGGCCAACGCGCAGTCGAGTCCCACGGGCAGACGGCGCTTCTCTGGTTCGGTCGCATGGCACGAGACGACGCGTCGCACGGCAAGCCGGAGCGCGTTACCGATCTGGACGGGCAACGATCAGTTTTCGATCGTTGCTCCGTATTTGCACGGACATCGTCTTAACCAGACTTAATATTGGGTTCCGTAGCTTCCACGCGTGGGCTGCGGGCCCGTTTGCGCGACGACGAGGGCGAGCCCCTCGACCGTCGACGTGATCTGTCCCCGAGCGCCCCAAGCATGAGTCGCGCCCGTGGAGACTGACATGTCGTTTGCAATGCCTCATCGCCTCAAGCTCACCATCGGGATCAAGATCTACGCCCTGATCGGTCTGAGCTTCCTCGGTCTGATCGGCCTGACTGCCTTCAATTCCCGTGAGCTCGCCGCCGGCCTCAAGCAGCAGAAGCAGCTCGAGCTGCGGCATCTGACCGAGCTCGCGCTCGCCATCTTCGCCGAGGAGCATGCAGCCGCGCAGAAGGGGACGATCTCGGTCGCCGACGCGCAGAAGCGCGCTCTGGAGCGCGCCTCCCAGCTCCGCTATGGCGGCAACGAGTATTTCTTCGTCACGGACATGACCGCGAAGATGCTGATGCATCCGATCTCGACCAAGCTGATCGGGCAGGACGTCGCGGACATGAAGGATCCGAACGGCAAGAAGCTGTTCCAAGAGATGATCGACGTGGTTCGCCAGCATGGCCGCGGCTTCGTCGACTACGATTGGCCGAAGCCCGGCTCCGAGACGCCGCAGCCCAAGCTCACCCATGTCGCAGGCTTCGCACCCTGGAATTGGCTGGTCGGGACCGGCGTCTATATCGATGACCTCTCGGCTCAGGCCTGGGCCTCGACGCGGCAGTCGTTGATGGCGGCCGGGATCGTGCTGCTGATCCTGCTCGTCGTGTCGACGCTCGTCGGGCGCGGCATCACCAGCCCTCTGCATCGCATGACCAGCGCGATGAAGAGCCTCGCCGGCGGCCGTCTCGACGTCGAGGTCCCCGGCGTAGGACGCGGCGACGAGATCGGCGAGATGGCCGGCGCCGTCGAGGTGTTCAAGAGCAATGCGGTCGCACGTCACGCGCTGGAAGCGGAGCAGAAGGAAGCCGAGCAGCGGGCGCTGGCCCGCCGCAAGGCCGACATGCACAAGATGGCCGACGACTTCGAAAGCGCCGTTGGCGAGATCGTCGAGACGGTCTCGTCGGCTTCGTCCAGACTGGAAGTCTCGGCGGATACCTTGAGCAAGACGGCGGTCCGCGCCGGCGAGCTCGCAACCACGGTGGCGGCTGCGTCGGAGGAAGCGTCCACCAACGTGCAATCCGTCGCCTCGGCCACCGAGGAGATGACGTCCTCGGTCACCGAGATCGGCCGCCAGGTGCATGAATCGGCGCGCATGGCCAACGAAGCGGTCGAGCAGGCGAAGAAGACCAACGAGCGGGTGAGCGAGCTGTCGCGCGCGGCGAGCCGCATCGGCGATGTGGTCGAGCTGATCAATAGCATTGCCGGGCAGACCAATCTGCTGGCGCTGAACGCCACGATCGAGGCGGCGCGTGCCGGCGAGGCGGGGCGGGGCTTCGCCGTGGTCGCCGCCGAGGTCAAGGCGCTGGCGGAGCAGACCGCCAAGGCGACCGATGAGATCGGCCAGCAGGTGGCCGGCATCCAGGCGGCGACACAGGAATCGGTTGCGGCGATCAGGCTGATCTCCGGCAGCATCGAGCGGCTGTCGGAGGTTTCCTCGACGATTGCAGCCGCTGTCGAAGAGCAGAACGCCGCGACCAAGGAGATCTCGCGCAACGTGCAGCAGGCGGCGCACGGCACGCAGCAGGTCTCCGTCAACATCACCGACGTGCAGCGCGGCGCCACCGAGACCGGCTCGGCCTCGACCCAGGTGCTGGAGGCGGCCCAGGGGCTGTCGACAGACAGCAACCGCCTCAAGCGCGAGGTCAGCCGCTTCCTGCAGACGGTCCGCGCGGCCTGACAGGCCGCGGCAATCTCACTAGCTCAATCAACGATCCGACCAGCGTGTCTCAACGAGTTCAAATCCCGTCATGATGGCCTTCCTTGACCTCCGGCCCCGCCACGAGGTGGTGAACCGGATCCGATCGCTCGCGACTTCCTCGGTGATCATCCTCACCCTCATGCTCACGACCTCGGTCGGTGCCGCGCCCGGCGACAACCTCGCCGTCGTGCGCGACCTCGGCGGCAGGATCGGTCCCGCCATCGGAGCGGCCCTTGCCTGCAGCGAGATCCCTCGGCCGCGGATCCAGGCCATCATCGGCAAGTTCCAGGCCGTCATCCGGGAGGCGTCGAGCGACGACGGCGATCGCAACGAGCTGACGCGCGAGTTCGACCGCTCCATCGCCGACGGTCGCGCGGCCGTGGCGAGTGGCCGCCAGGACTGCCGGCGGGCCGAGCTTCAGCTCGCAGACATCGAGCGATCGATCGGCGCGCCCGCAACGGCGGCCGGCGCGCTGCCGGACTCTGCGCCCTCCATCGCTGCAGCTGGTGCGACGAGCGCCGTGCCTGCTCCATCGGCTCGCGGCGTCACGGAGCGCGACATCACGTTCGGCAGCGTCTTGCCACTGTCGGGCGCGAACAAGGAATCGGGCCGGCTGCTCAAGGTCGGCATCGAAGCCGCCTTCAACCGCGCCAACGACGCCGGCGGGGTCAATGGCCGGATGCTCAAGCTCGTCGTCGCCGATGACGGCTATGATCCGAACCGCACGCTCGACGCCATGAAGCAGCTCTACGAAAAGGAGCGCGTGTTCGGCTTCGTCGGCAGTTTCGGGACCGCGACGGCGGCCGTCGCGATCCCATATTCGCTCGAGCGCCGGATGCTGTTCTTCAGCCCCTATACCGGTGCGAACGTCTCGCGCCACGATCCGCCGGACCGCTACGTCTTCAACTATCGTCCGAGCTATTCGGAAGAAGCCGATGCGCTGGTCCGTTACCTGGTGAAGCTGCGCCGCGTGCCGCCACGCCAGATTGCGCTGTTCGCGCAGGACGATTCGTTCGGCGATGCAGGCTTTGCCGGCGTGGCAAAGGCGTTTCGCGTCCTCGGCCTCAGCGACGCCGCGATCCTGCGCGTCAACTACACCCGCAACACCGTGGATGTGGAGCCGGCGATCAACCAGCTCAAGGCCCAGAAGGTGCCCGTCCGCGCGGTCATCATGGTCGCGACCTCGCGCGCGGCGGCGAAGTTCATCGAAAAGGCGCGCGATGCGCTTCCCGGCGTCCTCTTCGTCAATGTGTCGGCGGTCGGCGCATCGGCGCTTGCCAATGAGCTCATGCTGCTCGGTTCGCGCTACGCGGCCGGGGTCGTCGTGACCCAGACCGTTCCCGCCGTCTCCGGCTATTCGAGCGTGGTGCTCGACTACAAGGCCGCGCTGGCTCGACACTTCCCCGGCGAACCGCCGGACTACACCTCGCTCGAGGGCTACATCGAGGCGAGTATCCTGGTTCAGGCCCTGAAGCAGGCCGGTCCGCAGCTCGATACCGAGCGGCTGATCGATACGCTGGAGTCGATGCGCAACATCGATCTCGGTCTTGGCGCCTCGCTCAACTTCGGCCCCGCCGAACATCAGGCCTCGCACAAGATCTGGGGCACGGCGCTCGACGAGACCGGCGCCTATCAGCCGATCGAGCTGGAATGACGCGGCTATCGCCGGGGTGCAGCGCGGCTCCGGCGAGACCGGCTCGGCGTCGTCCCAGGTGCTCTCGGCGGCGCAAATGCTGTCCGGCGACAGCAACCGACTGAAGCTCGAGGTTGGACGTTTCCTGGACACCGTGCGCGCAGCCTGATCCCGGCGCGCAGATCCCGACCAGACCAGGGCGTGGCCGCGAGGCCGCGCCCTTTTTTCGTGGGCCGGTCGGCGCGGACGGCGGGCGAGGCAGCCGGCCAGGCGCGCGGGACCACCGATCGCCTCGGCGGGCTGTCGAAGGCCGCGACCCGCATCGGCAAAATCGTCGAGCCGATCAACATCACCGCCGGCCGAACCAACCTGCTGGCGCTCTTGCGCTTCCTGCAAACGGTTCGCACCGATTGATCCAGTTTCCTGCATCAACGGCGGCAACATGGTTGGGCCGTTCTGTCTGGCTCGTATCGAGGAGACACGCCGGCGACAGGTCTTGTGAGATTGCGGCCGTCCGTGAACGGGGTCCAGCGACCCGTATTTCAACGGTTGCGGCATTTTATCTTAGGTTAATCGGCGACTGCGACAATCGATGCATCGTTTGCAGCAAAATTAGTCATGCCGATGCCGGCATGACTCGCGGCCATCATCGTCGATTGAAAGACTCGCCATGCGTAAGAATTTGCCCGTCACCAACGTCGAGTATCCGATCACGGATGACACGCTGATCGTGTCCAAGACCGACACGAAGGGCAAGTTGACCTTCTTCAACCAGGATTTTGTCGATGCGGCCGGCTTCACCGAAGCCGAGCTGATGGGGCAGCCGCACAACATCGTGCGTCATCCGGACATGCCGCCTGAAGCTTTCGACAATCTCTGGACCACGCTCAAGGCCGGCCGTCCCTGGGTCGGAGCGGTCAAGAACCGCCGCAAGAACGGCGACTATTACTGGGTGCTGGCGACGGCGTCGCCGATCTGCAAAGACGGCCAAGTCGTCGGCTACACCTCGGTGCGCACCAAGCTGCCCGCCGACCAGCGCGCAGAGGCCGAGCAGGTCTATGCGGCGATCCGCGAAAAGCGGCCACATGGTTACAAGATCGACGACGGCATCGTCCGCCGCCGCTCGGTGTTCGACCATCTCTCGATGTTCACCGGCACGATCGCGGCAAGGCTGCGAACGCTGGTCGGATTGCAGACGCTGTTCCTGCTCGTGTTTGGTGTCATCTCGTTCGGGGAGGGCGGGCTCGCCGGAATGACCGCCGTGGCGATTGCTGCTACCGGTGTCGTGCTGTGTGGCATGGTCGGACTGCGCACGATGAACGTGATCGTGGCGCCGCTCGATCATGTGAACGAGACGATGGAAAGCATCACCCAGGGCAAGCTCGACACCCGCATGCACATCGAGCGCGACGACGAGATCGGCCGCGCCTTGCGTAACCTGCAGACCGTCCAGACGATGGTGCGGTTCAACGCCAGGGAGCTCGGTGAGCAGGAGCGGCGAGCAGCCGCCTCGCGCAAGCGGGAGATGTCGGAGCTCGCCAACAGTTTCGAAGGCGCCATCGGCAACATCGTCAATACGGTGTCCTCGGCCTCCAGCGAGCTCGAGAGCTCGGCCAACTCGCTGTCGAGCACCGCCGTGCGAGGGCAGGAGCTTTCCACCACCGTCGCTGCGGCCTCCGAAGAGGCGTCGGCCAATGTTCAGGCCGTCGCCTCGGCGACCGAGGAGCTCACTTCGTCGGTCCGTGAGATCAGCCGCCAGGTGCAGGAGTCCGCGCGCATCGCCTCCGATGCGGTCGAGCAGGCACGCCGCACCAATGATCGTGTCGGCGAGCTGTCGAAGGCGGCGACCCGCATTGGCGACGTCGTCGAACTGATCAACACGATCGCCGGGCAGACCAATCTGCTGGCGCTCAATGCCACGATCGAGGCCGCGCGGGCGGGCGAAGCCGGCCGCGGCTTTGCCGTCGTCGCCTCCGAGGTCAAGGCGCTGGCCGAACAGACCGCCAAGGCGACCGGCGAGATCGGCCAACAGATTTCCGGCATCCAGGGGGCCACGCAGGAGTCGGTCGGCGCCATCAGGGAGATCTCGACGACGATCGAGCGGCTGTCGGAGATCGCCGCGACGGTGGCGGCCGCGGTCGAGGAGCAGGGCGCAGCAACCGCCGAGATCTCGCGCAACATCCAGCACGCCGCCGCGGGTACACAGCAGGTGTCCGCCAACATTTCCAATGTCCAGCGCGGCGCCAGCGAGACCGGCGACACCTCGGGGCAAGTGCTCAGCGCCGCGCGCCAGCTCTCCGGTGATAGCCAGCGTCTCAAGCAGGAAGTCAGCCGCTTCCTGCAATCGGTTCGCGCCGCCTGACCCAAGACATGACGAAGCGGAGGACAGCGGCCGAGATTGGCCGCTGTCGCATCCGATAGTCGAACGACACAGCCCTACCGATAGCCGCGGACAGAGCCGACGACGCCCCCGCGAACCACGTCGACGCTCATGCGTGCGCCGTTCGTCAGGCGGCGCCCCGCTCGACCGGATCATCCCCCACCGTTGCAGACTCCCCACACCTGACGCCCCGGCCAGAAAGGCCGTTGTCGCGCCATAATCCCGCTAAGGTGCGGAGATTAACTTGTGTTAGGCATTTATTCAACCGACGGTATATTTGAGTGGCAGGCAATGTGATTGCGGGTGGTTTTTCGCGAAGGACCCTGGTGCTATCGGCCGCGACGGCCGCGGCTGCTTTGGGTCTCGATGCGGGACTAGCCGTCGTTGCCGCCAAGCCGCACCGCCGCACTGAGGATCCCGCACGCGGCTATCGCCGGATCACGATCGGCGAGGCGGAGGTGATCGCCCTCTACGACGGCGTGTGGGAAAAGCCGCACGAGGCCGGCTTCATCAGCAATGCCAGCATCAGCGACGTGAAGGACGCACTGCGCGCCGCTGGTCTGAGCCCAGCCTTCGTCCCGGTCCCGATCTCCACCTTCGTGGTGCGGCTGAAGGGCAAGACCGTGCTCTGCGATGCCGGCGGCGGTGGTCAGGTGCAGGGCTACAATTCCGACTCGATCTTCGTTTCGGGTCGCATGCTGGACAATCTGAAAGCAGCCGGCATTCGCCCGGAAGACATCGACACCATCCTGATCTCGCACTTCCATCCCGATCATATCTTCGGCCTGCTCGGCGAGAACACCGACGCGCCGGTGTTTCCCACCGCCGAGATCATCGTGGCTGCGGCCGAGTACAAATTCTGGACCGATGCATCTCTGACCAGCCGGCTGCCGCCGTGGCGGCAGGCGCTGGCGCGCCGCATCCAGAGCGTGATCCCGGGCTGGAAGAACGTGCTGCCGGTCGAGGGCGAGGACGAGGTGGTGCCCGGCATCCGCTTCGTCAGCGTCCCCGGTCATACCCCGGGGCACACCGCGTTTCATCTCGGCTCCGGAGCGGAGCAACTGATGATCTCCGGCGACACCGCCTATGTGCCGGCGTTGTGCCTGCGCCATCCGGAATGGCACGGCGCCTATGACCAGGACGGCGCGGCTGCCGAGGTCAGCCGGCGCAGATTGCTCGATCGTATCGTTGCAGAAAAGATGTTGGTTTGTGGATCTCATTTTCCGTGGGCCGCGTTCGGTCGGCTCACCCGCGATGGCGCCCATTATGCGCTCGACCTGCTCCCCGCGTGATCCCGGACCGGCCTCGGAAGAGAGGTTCGGGATCGCGCCATGACGACGCATTATGAGGTGCTCGGCGTATCGCCGCGGGCCGATCTCGACACGATCAAGCGGGCGTTCCGCCAGGCCGCCAAGGCGCACCATCCCGACCTCCGGGGCAGCGCCGATGCGGCGTCGGAGCATCAGCTCAAGCTGATCATCGTCGCCTACAACGTGCTGCGCGACGCGGGCCTGCGTGCCGAATACGACGCCCATCTCGCCTCCGAGCGCGACCGCGTCCGCCGCGAACGCTGGGACGCCATCCTGCAGTTTACCGCGGCGACCGCCGTGCTCAGCGCGGTCCTGATCGGCCTCGAGATTCTGCTGTTGCCCTCCGCCGGTGACTGGATGAGCAGGCAGGCGGCGCGCTCGATCGTGACACCGTCGCCGCAGGCCCGATCGGGGCCGCAGCGCAAGGTCGCAGGTGAGACCGTCCCGGCGCCTGCCGTCCAGGACGCGACCGGAGCCGTGCTCCCGGTGCCGCCTCCGGCGGCGGAGGCCCCCGCGCCGCCTCCGCCGGCAGAGCCGAAAGCGGCAGAGCCGGTCGTGCCGCCTGCGCCGATGACCGCCGCATCCTTGGTGAAGCGCGCGATGGACCGCAGCCGACAGGGCGATCTCGAGGGCGCCGTCGCCGATTTCGACGAAGCAATCCGGCTCGCGCCCCGCAATGCCGATCTCTATCACTACCGCGCCAAGGATCTGGTCCGCATGGGTCGCTTCGACCGGGCGCTTGGCGATTATGAGCGGGCGATCCGGCTGGATCCGCACAACCCGATGCTGTTCCACGATCGTGGACTTGCGTTCCAGCGCAAGGGAGATCTCGACGAAGCCCTTGTCGATCTCGACCACGCCGTGCGCATGGGCTTCAGCGATGCCGCAACGTACAGCGACCGGGGCACGGTGTGGCTGGCAAAGGGGCACTACGACCGCGCGCTCGCCGACTTCAACCAGGCGCTCAAGCTGGATCCGGAATTGGCGGTCGCGGCCGCCCGGCGTGACGAGGCGCTCGCGCGCAAGCGCGACCAGCAATTGGCGGGCGACGACAGCGCGCCTCCGGCGGCTGCGGAGACCACGGGCACGGTGCCTGCCAACGTGAAGCCCAGGCGAAGTGGGCGCTGAGCGCCGGCCCGTGATCCGCACTCGACATCCAGGACGCGGTGGGCAGCGTTGTGCTCACACCTGTCGGCGCGACCGTTCCATCGCGCGGCGGCTTGCGATCCAGGAGCGCGCCATGAGCGTCTACGTGTCCGTCACCGGCTTCCGCCCGCATCGCGGCCTCACGCGGCTGGCGCGATTCTGGTGGCACACGCTGCGCGCCGTCCGCCAGGCGCGTGCGGCTCCCGGGAATCTGCGCGTCGAGCTTCGTCCGGTGAATGGCATCTATCACACGCTGACGGTCTGGACCGACGAAGCCAGCATGCGCGCCTATGTCAGAAGCGGCGCGCACCGCCGCGCCATGATCGGCTTCCGCGACCTCGGTGGCGGCAGGACGCTCGGCTTCGCGGCGGAGCGCGATCCCGATTGGGAGACGGCCTATGCGCGCTGGCAGCACGAGGCGCGGGAGGTGTGAGGCGACGGAAGCGAACTAATTCGTCCGCCACTCCGGCACACCATCGGCGGCCATCGTGATCGTGCCGAGCGCGCCGACCGGCGACCGGTCCTGATCCATCAGCCGCGCCAGCGTGGCTGCGTCCTGCGCCGGCACGCGCGCCAGCGTGCGCGTGTCCTGCTCGGTGCGCAGCATCACCACGCCATGCTCGACCTCGCCGTTGCGATCGAACAGCGCGGTGAAGCTCTCGACCCTGCCGCCGCCGCCGGCGTCGCTGACGAACTCCGGCGTTGCGGCGCGATGCCGATCGGCCTCGGCCTGCACGCTCACCTCCTGCGACAGCGATGACGGCGGCTCGCGCGAGATCACCAGCGCATGATGCTTGGTGACGAAGCCGCCCTGGCCGTACAGCAGGCCGCGCCTGGCGCCGCCGCGCAGCCGCCGCACCATCGCGCAGGCGGCATGCGTCATGTAGGTGTTGAGCGGCGCGCCGAAGAAGGTCAGCCCGCCGGTGACGGTCGGCTCCACGTCAGCGCCGAGGCCGAGGATCCGCCGCGCCATCTTCGGCACGCAGGGAAAGCAGCTGTAGAGCTCGATGACGTCGAACGCCGCCCCGTTGCCGCCGACGATGTTCATCGCGGCCCGCAACACGGCGTTCTGCGGATGACTCTCGGCGAACTGATCGCGCGTGAGGTAGTCGCGCGGATCCTCCGCCGATGCGCCGCCGAGCGGATAGATCATGCGGCTGTCGGCAATGCCCGCCGCACGCGCCTTGGCCAGGCTGGTCAGGATCAGCGCCGCGCCCATGTTGACCATGGGATTGGCGACCATCAGCTTGGTGTAGGGCCAGGCGATCGGGCGGTTGTCGGCCGACGGCGTCGTGATCTCCTCGGGCGCGAAGTGCCGCTTCAGCCAGGCGTTGGGGTTGTAGGCGGCAACCGCGGAAAAGCGCGACCACAGCTCGCCGGATTCGGCGAGCGCCTGCCGTGTCGTCTGGCCCCATTTGGCTGCGCTCGCGACTTCGTAGAACGGATAGACCGTGACCGGACGGAACACGCCGAGCTTCACCGCCAGCGGCTTCTGGAATGCAGCGCCGCGCTTCGGCTCCTCGACATCATGCGCGAACGGCGTCCACGGCAGGGTCACGCCGGCGCGTTCGGCCTTGGTCGCCGTCGATTGCGCCTCGGCGCCGCAGACCACGGCGACCTCGCATTCGCCGCGCGCGATGCGCAAGGCGGCCTCGTGCAGAAAGCGGATCGGGCTCTCGCCGCCGACGGGACCGTAGTGGCAGTGCGCCGGGCTCACGCCGAGCCGCTGCGCGAGAAGCTGCTCGGGATCGCGGTAGCGCCAGCTCAGGAAGTTGACGACGTCGAGCGAGCCGGTGTCCTGGATGAGCTTGGCGCCCGCGTCATTTTCCGCGCGGCGGATCGCCTGTTCGAGCAGCGCCAGCGGCTCGAGACCGTCGCCGATGTCCTTGGGGCGATCGACGATCTCGCCCACGCCGACGATCACGGGAATGCGGTCGGGGGGCAGGGGACTTGCAGTCATCGGCGTTTCCAGGAGCCGGCCCGCGACGGACCGTCATTGTTGTCTTGTCTCCGTTCTGTCATCGCAGGTTCGACCGCGCAATGCAGAAAATGCTGATGGCGCCCGCGCGCAGCGTGGCTTCCGCTCGACGGCATATGCGCCTAAAACGCTCGCTCCTGACGCTCACGCCGGAGTCTGCCGTGTCTGAACAGAACAGCTATGTGCCGCCCAAGGTCTGGACCTGGAACAAGGCCAGCGGCGGCCGCTTCGCCAACATCAACCGGCCGATCGCAGGTCCGACGCACGAGAAGGAATTGCCTGTCGGTCGTCATCCCTTGCAGCTTTATTCTCTGGGAACGCCGAACGGCGTAAAGGTCACAGTGATGCTCGAGGAGCTGCTGGCGCTCGGCCACAGCGGCGCCGAATATGACGCCTGGCTGATCCGGATCGGCGAGGGCGATCAGTTCGGTTCGGGCTTCGTCGCCATCAATCCCAATTCCAAGATCCCGGCGCTGCTGGATCGCAGCGGGCCGGAACCGATCCGCGTGTTCGAGTCCGGCGCGATCCTGGTCTATCTGGCCGAGAAGTTCGGCGCCTTCCTGCCGACCGAGCCGGCCAAGCGCGCCGAATGCCTGTCCTGGCTGTTCTGGCAGATGGGGGCTGCGCCCTATCTCGGCGGCGGCTTCGGCCACTTCTATGCCTATGCGCCGACCAAGATCGAGTATGCCATCGACCGCTTCGCGATGGAGGTGAAGCGCCAGCTCGACGTGCTCGACCGCCGCCTGGCCGAAAGCGAGTATCTCGCCGGCCCCGACTACACCATCGCCGACATCGCGGTGTGGCCGTGGTACGGCGCGCTCGCCAAGGGCCTGCTCTACGAAGGCGGCGAGTTCCTCTCGGTGCAGGACTACAGGAATGTCCAGCGCTGGACCGACCAGATCGCGCAGCGTACCCCTGTGAAGCGCGGCCGCATGGTCAACCGCGTCTCCGGCGATCCCAAGAGCCAGCTCCACGAGCGCCACGACGCCAGCGACTTCGAGACCAAGACGCAGGACAAGATCGGGCAGGGCACGTAGTTGCGCGTGTAGGGTGCACAAAGGAGCGGCGAGCTCATCGCGACGTGCAACAACCGTGGAGCGCGCCGTGCCCAACGTCATCCCTCGCCGGCGCCGTCGGTGGGCACGCGCCGCCTGACGGCCCCGATTGCCCGCCCCTGCGGTTCGATGCACGATTGCTCTTGTTGCACGTGCGAAGTCTCGGCCGTTGCCGCGCTGCGATGCTATGATTGCGGACGTTCGCGGCTTTTCTCGCAGTGAGAGAATGTGCAACGATCAATTCGCAGCGGCCGTGCATGCCGCCAGATTTCGATGAGAGCCGGCGGTGATGACCGCGGGTTCAAAACGACCACTCCGGAGGGAGAGCCATGATCGACAGACGTGATCTGCTCAAGGGAGCAGGGCTGGCGGCGCTGCTGGGCGGGTTTGGCGCGACGCGCGCGCTGGCCGAGGACACCGTGACGTTGCCCTTCGCCAACGGCGAGCGCCCGCTGGTGAAGTATCCGCAGAAGCGGCCGATGATCGGCCTGACCAGCCGGCCGCCGCAACTCGAAACGCCCTTTGGGGTGTTCAATGACGGCGTGATCACGCCGAACAATGCCTTCTTCGTCCGCTATCATCTGGCGGGCCTGCCTTACGATCTCGATCCGGACAGGTTCACGCTCGCGATCAAGGGGAAGGTCGACAAGCCGCTCAAGCTGTCGCTCAAGGACATCCGGAAGATGAAGGCGACCGAGATCGTCGCCGTCAACCAATGCTCCGGCAACAGCCGCGGCTTCTTCGAGCCGCGCGTCGCAGGTGGCCAGCTTGGCAACGGCGCCATGGGCAATGCGCGCTGGCGGGGCGTGCCGCTCAAGACCGTGCTCGACATGGCGGGTGTCCAGGCCGGCGCCAGACAGGTCACCTTCGGCGGCTTGGACGGACCGGTGATCGACAAGACGCCGGACTTCGTCAAGGCGCTCGACCTCGATCACGCCATGAATGGCGAGGTCATGCTGGCCTACGGCATGAACGGCGAGGATCTGCCGTTCCTCAACGGCTTTCCGCTGCGCCTGATCGTGCCCGGCTATTACGGCACCTACTGGGTCAAGCACCTCAACGAGATCACCGTCATCGACAACGTGTTCGACGGCTTCTGGATGAAATCGGCCTATCGAATTCCAGACACGCCGAACAACGCCGTGGAGCCCGGCACCGCGCCGAAAGCGACGATCCCGATCAACCGCTTCACGGTCCGCTCGTTCATCACCAGCCTGGCCGATGGCGCGAAGCTCAAGGCGGGCAGGGCGGTGCTGCGCGGCATCGCATTCGACGGCGGGGCGGGAATCAAGCAGGTCGCGGTCTCGACCGACGGCGGCAAGACCTGGACCGACGCCAAGCTCGGCAGGGATCTCGGGAAATATTCCTTCCGCGAGTGGAAGCTGGCGGTGAAGCTTGCCGCGGGATCCCACGATCTCAAGGTGCGTGCCACCAGCAATTCCGGCGAGACGCAGCCGGAGACGCCGCGCTGGAATCCGGCCGGCTATCTGCGCAATGTCATTGAAACCGTCCGCGTCACGGCGGCCTGAGGAGCAGCACCCATGCAGCGGACGTTTTTCCTCATCGCCACGCTAGCCACCGGACTTGGCTGCCTGGCGGGCAGCCCCATCGCCCTGACCGCGGCGCCAGTCAACTACCAGGTTCCGCAGGAGACTGCGGCCTTCAAGCCCGGGCCCGATCTCGCCGTAGTGCAGGGCAACTGCACGGCCTGTCACTCCTCCGACTACATCAAGACGCAGCCGCCGATGCAGAACAAGAAGGAGTTCTGGCAGGCCGAAGTCACCAAGATGATCAAGGTTTATGGCGCCCCGATCGACGCTGCCGATGTCGGCAAGATCGTCGACTATCTCGCCGCAACCTACTGACGCCAGGGCCCGGCGGCCAGGGCGTTCAGCCAGCGCCCTTCGCCGGCGGGAAATCCATCCGGTCGTCGGTGCGGCAATAGCGGTCGGCGAACATGCGCCCGACAGGATGGAACAACTCCATCTCGACCCGCATCTTCTCGGTGTCCCACAATTCGTCACGGATGTGGAAGGCGAGGCCTTCGCCGAGCACCAGCACGCGATCGCCATTGACGTCGATGAGCTGCCAGGTCTTGCACTCCATCGCGAACGGCGCCTCCGCCAACCGCGGAACGCCGATCATCCGGGACGGTGTGAGCTTGAGCCCAAGGTGATCCGGCTCGCCGATCTCGGGCGGAAAGTCGCCGCCGGTCTCGTGCATCGCCTGCGCCAGGGGCTCGTCGGTGATGTGGACCACGAACTCGCCTGAGCGGCGGATGTTGACCAGCGTGTCCTTGATCCGGCCGTCCGGCCGCAGGTTGATCGCGAACACGCACAGCGGCGGGTCCTCGCCGAGCACGTTGAAGAAAGAGAACGGTGCGGCGTTGACCACCCCGGTCTCGCCTCTCGTCGTAACCCAGGCGATCGGCCGTGGCAGCACGAAGGAGGTCAGGATCTTGTAGCGCTCGCGCGGACTGAGATCGGTGGCGAGGTATTCCATGTAGTGGCCTCTGATGCGTCGGTTCCCCGACCGTAGTGGGCCGTGACACGATCCGGAAGCCAATAAAGCGGGCAGGGGTGCGCACCGCGGCGTCGTCGCGGGAAATTCCCATGTTTCCGGGAACGGCTCCGCCGGCGCCACGTTCGGACAGCACGGCAACTACAAATGGAGGTCGCCCATGAAACAAATGATCAGTCTGGTTGCTTGCGCATTCGTCGTCTCGGCGACGTCAGCGCTGGCGCAGGGCAGCCCACAGACCACGCCGCCGCCGAGTGCGCAGAATTCCGGAGCAGGCATCCAGGGCGCGCCTGGCAACAAGAACGGACCGGGCACTGAGACGAAAGGCGGCACCGTCGGCTCGTCCACGATCAACCGCCATAATCCGGACGTCAGCGCTCAGGACCCGTCGAACATCAAGGGCATGCCGGGGAATAAGAACGGCCCACCGGCCAAGAAACCGCAGGACTGACGCCTGCGATGGCAGCTGCGCAATCGCGCAGCTGCCATCGCACGCCAGCGCTGAGGTGTCGTCAGATCAGGGCAGGGCCGCTGCGCCGTTGGTCACGATCAGATTGTCGGTGTCTGCCGGGGCCAGTTCGCTTGTCGCATCGCCGCCGAGATATTTGTCGAGCGTCGCCTGGATCCGTTCCCGCGCCGTGTAGGGGCCGCGGTCGCTCATCCAGGTGTGCTGGAACTCGGTCTTGATGATGTCGATGCCGCTCTTCTTGTCGACATGCGTTGGCAGAACGCCGGGGTCGGTCTTGAACTGCGGATCATCCGAGCGGAACGACAGGATCTTGAGCTTGTCCCTGATAACGAAAGGAACGCGCAGATTGTCGAGCGTCACCACCTGCGAGACGATGTTCGGATGCTCCTTGGCGAAATACATCGCGGTATCGCCGCCATTGGAGTGGCCGACCAGGGTCAGGTGATCGTAGTCGGCATTCGGATGACGCTTCTTCATCTCGTTCAGCACGCAGAGGATGTTGGCCTCGCCTTTCCGGTAGACGTCGAGCCGGCCGACATAAGGCATCCCGACCTTGGTGACGAGCGGCGGATCAGTCGGAAGGTCCTGCTGGACGCTGGCGACAAGGTAGCCGCGCGCGGCGAACACGTTCGCGAGGAAGGAGTACTCGGTGTTTTTCACTGTGTTGCCGTTGCTGATGATGGCGACCGGCAGCCGCCACAGCCCGGCATTGGCCTTCATCTCGTAATCCGTGCGCACGGCCACGTCGACCGTGATCGGCCGCTGCCGCTCGGCGTCGAAAAATTCACGGCTCTCGTGCTGGATGCCCCACTTCGCAATGGCGAAATAGCCGGCCACAGTCAGGGCAGACACACAGGCCAAAACCGTCACGCCGCGCTTCATGGCTTCCTTCCCCTCGTCTTCTCCTCGTCATGTGATGAGGGACAACGCCGAGGTCACGAGGGCGTGGCAGCCCGGACAGCATTAAATTTCGGAAATCTTGGAATACGGATGTGGAACAAATCCGGGGTCGGCGGACCGGAGCACCGGCCCGCCGGTCGCTGCTGCCGGTCAGAATGCGGTATAGCCGCCGTCGATCACGAGGCAGTCGGCTGTGTGATAGGACGATGCCTTGCTCATGAGGTAGACGGCGATGCCGCCGAAATCCGACGGCTCGCCGAAGCGGCGCACCGGGATACGCGGCATGACGTTGGCAACGAACTTCTCGTTTCCCATGATGCCTGCGGTCATGTCGCTCTTGATCCAGCCAGGCAGGATCGCATTCGCGGTGACGCCGTGGCGTGCGAGTTCGACGGCGAGCGCGCGGCAGAGCGCATTGATTGCCGCCTTGGTTGCCGCATAGTGCTCGTTCCGCGCGGTGCCGAACAGCGAGGCGAGGCTGGAGGTCGCGACCAGGCGGCCGAACGGATCGCCGGCTTCGGCGCGCGCGGTCATGTGCTTGGCGGCGGCCTGGAAGGCATGGAAGACGCCGTCGAGATTGGTCGCGAACATTGTGCGCCATTCCTCCTCGCTGCGCTCGATGAAGGGCTTGCGGCCGCCGCCGCCGATGCCGGCGTTGGCAAAGCAGCCGTCGACGCGACCGAAGGTGTCGAGTGTCGCCTTCATCGCCTCGTTGACGGAAGCAGGGCTCGTCACGTCGCAGACATGGGTATCGACCCTGCCGGGCCCCGCGGCCATCGACGCCGCAGCCGCCTTGTTCTTCTCGGCGTTGCGGCCCCAGATCGAGACGTTGCAGCCACTGGACGCAAGTGCCTGGGCGATTCCGAGGCCTATGCCTCCATTGCCGCCGGTGACGACGGCCACACGGCCGGTGAGGTCGAACATGCTCATGGGGTTCTCTTGGGCGTTTCCGTGATGATGTGAGCGCGCTGCGCGCCGCTTCGGTTATTGGGATGATCCAACCATGGACAAGCGAAGCGCAAAAATCAAATATGCTGACAGAACCATGCCGCGCTTCAAATTTCCGCGGCGAAGAATGCACTGACCGAAAAGCTCTTGAGAGGAAAACATGCAGTTCAAGCACGTCACGCTCGATTTCGACGGGCCCGTCGCCGTCCTCACGCTCGATCATCAGGAGGTCATGAACGCGGTCTCGATCGACATGCTTGGCGGGCTCGCCGAGGCGCTCGACGAGATCGAGGAGAAGAAGGCCGAGGTGCGCTGCCTGGTCGTAACTGGCGCGGGGCGAGCGTTCTGCACCGGTGCCAATCTGCAGGGCCGCAATGCGCAGGCCAAGCCCGGCCGCAGCAATGCCGGCGCCGCGCTCGAGACCGCCTTTCATCCGTTCCTGCGCCGCTTGCGCAATCTACATTGCCCGATCGTGACGTCGGTCAACGGCCCGGCCGCCGGTGCTGGCATGAGCTTCGCGCTAATGGGCGACATGATCCTGTGCGCGAAGTCCGCGTATTTCCTGCAAGCCTTCCGCCGCATCGGTCTCGTTCCCGACTGCGGCTCGACCTGGCTGTTGCCGCGCCTCGTCGGCAAGGCGCGCGCGATCGAGCTGTCGCTGCTCGGCGAGAAGCTGCCGGCCGAGACGGCACTGCAATGGGGCCTCGTCAACCGCGTCTATGACGATGCGGCCCTCAAGGAGGAAACGATGAAGCTCGCGCGCGAGCTCGCCAACGGGCCGACGGTGGCGCTGGCGCAGATCCGCAAGCTTTACTGGGACAGCCCGGAGAACTCGTTCGAGGAGCAGCTCAACGCCGAATTCCAGTCGCAGCGCATCGCGGGCGGCACGTCGGATTTCAAGGAGGGCGTCACCGCGTTCCTCGAAAAGCGCCCGGCCAAGTTCAAGGGCCAATGATCGAGGCCAAGCTGTCGCGCTGCGTCGCCTCGTTCATGCCGGGGGCGACTGGCGTGCGCGGCGCCGCGAAACTCTCCGGCGGCGCCAGCCAGGAGACGTGGCGCTTCGACATCGTCCATCCCGGTGGTGATGTCGGCGCCATCCTGCGCCGCTCGCCGAAGGGCTACGGCGCCGCGCCCGGGCGTGCCGCCGGGCTCGACAACGAGGCGGCGCTGATGCGGCTCGCTTGTGCGGCCGGCGTGCCGTCGCCCGAGGTACTGCACGTGCTACGGCCGGAGGACGATCTCGGCGCCGGTTTCATCATGCGCCGCGTCGAGGGCGAGACCATCGCGCGCAAGATCCTGCGCGATGCTGAATTCGCCGAGGCGCGGCCGCGCCTCGCGCGCCAGCTCGGCGGCATCGCTGCCGGCATCCACGGGATTCGACGCGAGACGCTGCCCGCGTTGCGCGAGATGAACGCGACCAGGGAGATCGCGGAGCTCGCGCGCGAATATCAAAGCTTCGACTGGCCGCGCCCGGTGTTCGATCTCGCGCTGCGCTGGCTGTCGCACAACGATCCCGGCCCCTCGGCGGAGGTGACGCTGGTGCATGGCGATTTCCGCAACGGCAATCTCATCATCGGCCCCGACGGGGTGCGCGCTGTGCTCGACTGGGAGCTCGCCCATCTCGGCGATCCCATGGAGGATCTCGGCTGGATCTGCGTCAACTCCTGGCGCTTCGGCGAGATCGACAAGCCCGTCGGCGGCTTTGGCTCGCGCGAGGAGCTGTACGCGGGCTACGATGCCGCTGGCCGCAAGGTCGATGCCGGCAGGGTGAAGTTCTGGGAGGTCATGGGCACGTTGCGCTGGGGCGTGATGTGTTGCGGCATGATGCAGCGGTTTCGCTTGGGTCCCGACCACTCGATGGAGCGCGCCATGATCGGCCGCCGCGCGTCGGAGACAGAGATCGATCTGCTGCGGCTGCTGGCGCCGAGAGGAGAGGGCTGATGCAGGACGAACCGACGGCGACGGAGCTGGCGAAGGCGGTCGCGGATTTCCTGCGCACCGACATCGCGCCGCTGATCTCCGGGCACCCGGCGTTCAAGCTGCGCGTGGGAATCAACGCGCTCGATCTGGTGGTGCGGCAGTTGACGCAGGCTGCTCCGGCGGATGCCGCGGAGCACGCGCGGCTGAAACAGCTATTGAGACGAGACGGTGACTTGCTCGAACTGAATCGTGCGCTTTCCGAGCAGATCGCCAGTGGTGCCGTCGATCTCGGCACGCCGGGCCTGAAGGACCACCTCTGGCAGACCACGCTCGACAAGCTCGCTGTCGATCAGCCCAACTACGCGTCCTACAGGCGCGAGGCGGGGAGGGGCACCAGCGATGCTTAGCTCTCCGCCGTCATTGCGAGGAGCGCCAGCGCCGAAGCAATCCAGACTGCTTCGGCGGTGGGACTCTGGATTGCTTCGCTTCGCTCGCAATGACGGCGGCGGGAGCTGGACAGGCGTTGCGATCACCTCGGCCGTCGTCCCGGGGCGCGACGCAGTCGCGAGCCTGGAATCCAGACTCCCGTTCGTGGTCACGGATTCCGGGCGCGCGCTCCGCGTGTCCCGGAATGATCACCTTGGCGATGCGCTACCGCCCCAGCCATTTCGGCGGTCGCTTCTCGGAAAACGCCTTCGGCCCCTCAATATAGTCCTGCGAGTGGATCATCGCCTGCACCGCCGCGTAGTCGCGCTGCTCGGTGATGGCCTGCTCCAGCGACACCGCGAGGCCCTTCTCGATCGCCTGTTTGGAGGCGCGGATCGACATCGGCGAGTTCTTGGCGATGGTCTCGGCCCAACGCTCCGCGGCCGCCAGCGCCTCGCCCTGCGGTACGACCTCGTTGACGAAGCCGAGCTCGTGGCCCTCGCGGGCGCCGACGTGGCGGCCGGTCAGGATCATGCCCATCGCGCGCTTCAGACCGATCTGGCGCGGCAGCCGCTGCAGCCCGCCGGCGAGCGCGGCGAGGCCGACGCGCGGCTCGGGCAACGCGAAGGTCGCGTTCTCGGAGGCGATGATCAGGTCGCAGGCCAGCGCGATCTCGAAGCCGCCGCCCATCGCAACGCCGTTGACGGCCGCGATCAGCGGCTTGTCGCAATCGAAGCGCGAGGTCAGTCCACCGAAGCCGCTTTTGCCCCAGCCACGCGCGCCGCCGGCCGCCTGCCATTTCAGATCGTTGCCGGCGCAGAATGCCTTGTCGCCCTCGCCGGTGACGATCGCCACCCATTGCTCGGGATCGGCGGCGAAGCCGTCGAACACGCGCTCGAGCTCGTAATGCGCCTCGATGTGCAGGGCGTTGTAGACCTCGGGGCGCGCCAGGGTGACGATCGTGATCGGCCCCTTGCGCGTCACTCTCGAAAACTTCAGCTCCATCGGCCGTTCCTCCTGTTTTCTGATTGGTTGTCGCGCATCAACTTAGCGCCTGCGCAGGTGTCGCAGTCATCCAAATACGCAACGGCGCTGCGCGCCACAAGCGCGCGACGGGAGGTCGCGCCCATCAGGACCAAGAACAACAACGAAACGCACAGGGAGACACGCCATGGATTTTTCCTTGCCGAAGGAATTGGTCGCCTACCTCGACGAGCTCGATCGCTTCATCGCCGCTGAGATCAAGCCGCTGGAGCAGGCCGACGACAACATCCGCTTCTTCGATCATCGTCGCGAATGGGCGCGCACCGATTTCGAGAATGGCGGCCTGCCGCGGCATGAGTGGGAGCAGCTGCTGCGCAAGGCCAAGGATCGTGCCGACGCGGCCGGGCACCTGCGCTTCGCGATCCCAAAACGCTACGGCGGCAAGGACGGCTCGAACCTCTGGATGGCGGTGATCCGCGAGCATTTCGCCTCGAAGGGCCTCGGCCTGCACAACGACCTGCAGAACGAGCACTCGATCGTCGGCAATCTGCCGATCGTCACCATGCTCGACCGCTATGGCCGCGACGACCAGAAAGCGATGATCGACGGCTCGATCACCGGCAAGTACCGCATCACCTTCGGTCTCACCGAGCCGCATCACGGCTCGGACGCAACCCACATGGAGACGAAGGCCGTCCCAGCCACCCGCGACAACGTCAAGGGCTGGCTGATCAACGGCGAGAAGATGTGGACGACGGGAATGCACGTCGCCACCCATTGCGCGCTGTTCGCGCGCACCTCGGGCAATGACGGCGATGCGCGCGGCATCACCTGCTTCCTGGTGCCGGCCAAGAGCGAGGGCGTCAAGGTCGAGGAGTATCTCTGGACCTTCAACATGCCGACCGACCATCCGCGGGTCAGCTTCACCGACGTGTTCGTGCCGGAGGATGCGCAGTTCGGCGAAGTCGGTCGCGGCCTGTCGCTGGCGCAGTGCTTCGTGCACGAGAACCGCATCCGGCAGGCGGCGAGCTCGCTCGGTGCGGCCGTATTCTGCATCAATGAGAGCGTGAACTACGCGCGTGAGCGCAAACCGTTCGGGAAGGCGCTGGCCGAGAACCAGGCGATCCAGTGGCCGCTGGTCGAGCTGGCGACGCAGGCCGAGATGCTGCGGCTGCTGATCCGCAAGACCGCCTGGGAGATGGACCAGCTCACCCAGGCGCAGGTCGAGCACACACTCTCCGACAAGGTCTCGATGTGCAACTACTGGGCTAACCGTCTGTGCTGCGAGGCGGCCGATCGCGCCATCCAGGTTCATGGCGGCATGGGCTATTCGCGCCACAAGCCGTTCGAGCACATCTACCGCCACCACCGCCGCTACCGCATCACCGAAGGCAGCGAGGAGATCCAGATGCGCAAGGTGGCGGGCTTCCTGTTCGGGTATATGGGGGTGAACAAGAGGTGAGGCGGTTGTAGTTTGAAGGCGGCCATCGTGAGCGTCAGCCAGCAATCCAGACCTTGTTGTTTGGCCCCTGGATTGCTTCGGCGCAAGGGCGCCTCGCAATGACGGCGTGGAAGGCGTACCCTCTCTCCACGCCATCGCGAGCGTGGCGAAGCGATCCAGAATGTCTCAGCGAGCACCTCGTTCTTGATCAATTCACCTGCCGATCCTTGCCCGCCCAGTACGGGTCGCGCAGATTCCGCCGCAGGATCTTGCCGGAGGGATTGCGCGGCAGGGCGTCGAGGAAGTCCACGCTCTTCGGCGTCTTGAAGCCGGCGATGCGGGTGCGGGTGAAATTGATGATGTCGGTCTCGGTGGCGCACTTGCCCGACTTCATCACGACGATCGCCTTGACGGCCTCGCCCCATTTGTCGTCGGGAATGCCGATCACGGCGGCCTCGGCGACATCGGGGTGGTCGCAGATCGCGCTCTCGACCTCGGCCGGATAGATGTTCTCGCCGCCGGAGATGATCATGTCCTTGATGCGGTCGTGGATGTAGACGTAGCCGTCCTCGTCCATGTAGCCGGCATCACCCGTGCGCAGCCAGCCGTCCTTACCGAGCGTGCGTGCGGTCGCCTCCGGCAGGTTCCAGTAGCCGGTCATGTTGGAGCCGGAGCGGGTGGCGATCTCGCCGACCTGCCGCGGCGGCAGCGGGTTGCCCGAGGGATCGATGATCGCGACTTCGACGCCCGGCAGCGGCTTGCCGGCCGAGCGCATCCGCTCCAGCCCTTCGACGTGATCCTCGGGCGGCAGCGCGATGATGGTGCCCGTGGTCTCGGTCATGCCGTACATCTGCACGAAGCCGCATTTGAACACCTCGATGCATTCCTTCAGCAGCGCCGCCGGGATCGGCGAGGCGCCGTAGAGCATGTATTTGAGCCGCGAGAAGTCGACCTGCCGCGCTCGCGGCTGCCGGACCACGAACTGCATCGCGGCGGGCACCATGAACAGCTTGGTGATGCCGGACTGTTCGAAGAAGTCGAGGATCTTCGTGGGATCGAACTCGCGCGCGATCACGCCGCGGGCGCCGTGGTAGAGGCTCATCAGGCCCCAGCCGGAGCCGCCGATGTGGAAGATCGGCATCGCGATCAGCGAGACGTCGTCGGTCGTCCATTTATTCCAGTCCGGCTTCTCCTCGGGATTGCCGGTGTTGACGAGGTTGAGGAAGTTGGCGTGCGACAGCATCGCGCCTTTCGGCTTGCCGGTGGTACCGGAGGTGTAGAGCTGCAGCGCGATGTCCTGCGGCGTGATCGCCTCGCCGGGAGCGTCGGCGCTCTGCGCGTCGCGCCAAGCCGTGTAGTCCTGCCATTCCGGCGCGCCGCCTTCGGTGGTGATGATGTGCCGCACGCTCGGAATCTGGTCGCGGATGTTGCGGATCATCGTGATGAACTCGGGACCGACGAACAGGGCAGGCGCCTTGCAGTCCTCGACGATGAAGGCGACCTCGGGACCGGCGAGGCGCCAGTTCACCGGCGCCATCACGACGTTGGCCTTCATGGCGCCGACCAGCAGCTCGAAATAGATGTCGCTGTTCTTGCCGAAATAGGCGATCCGCTCATGCGGCTTGATGCCGATCGCCTTCAGCGCGTTGGCAACCTGGTTGGTCTTGCGGTCGAATGCGGCGAAGCTGGTGAGGCGGCCTTCGAACTCATAGGCGGTGGCGGAGCCAAGCGCTTCCGCCTGCCTGCGCACGACGTCGACGAGCGTCGACGCTGCCGTCGTGACGGACATGTTTCCCCTCCGATTGCGTCTTGTTCTTTGTTCGATGTCTTGTCGTGGTCCTCGCCCCGGATTGCGCCGGAGCAAGCATCTCTCGATCAGTCTACAGGGAGCAGGTCGCCGATCAACAGGGTGATTGCGCCAATCAGCTCGTGCGCGTCGCGCGATCCTTTTCGTTCTGCGCCTTGATCGACTCCTTGGCCTTGGTCCAGTCGTCGTCGCTCCAGTCGCGCAACTGATAGAAATTGCCGCCCATCGCCAGCGCCTGGGCGCCGTCCATCGCGATGGTCTCGCCGTTGATCCAGTTGCAGCCGCCGGAGATCAGGAACACCGCGAGGTTCTGCAGCTCCTCCATGGTGCCGACGCGACCCATCGGGTTCATCGCCTTGGTCCGCGCGCCGGCCTCGTCACCGGGCTTGATGCGCTTGCTCATGCCTTCGGTCGGGATTTCGCCGGGTGCGATGGTGTTGAGGCGGATGCCGTAGCGGCCCCATTCAGTCGCGAGCGACATCGTCATGGCGTGGATCGCCGACTTGCTCATCGCCGACGGCACCACGTAAGGCGAGCCGTTGCGCACCCAGGTTACCGTGATCGACACGACGTTGCCCGGCTGCTTCGCGGCGATCCAGCGCTTGCCGACGGCGTGCGTCACGTAGAACGTGCCGTGCATCACGATGTTGGCGACGGCATCGAAGCCGCGCGGGCTCAATTCCTCGGTGCGGGAAATGAAGTTGCCGGCCGCGTTGTTGATGAGGTCGGTGAGACCGCCTTCCTGGAAGATGGCCTCGATCATGTCCTCCACCGCCATGGCATTGCGGATGTCGACGCCATGGCTGGTCACTCGGCCGCCGTAGAGGTCCATCAGTTCGGTCGCGGTCTCGTCGCAGACGATTTTCCGCCGGCCGCAAATATGCACTTCGGCGCCGAGTTGCAGGAAGCGTGCAGCCATCGCTTTGCCAAGGCCCGTGCCGCCGCCGGTCACCAGAATGCGTCGACCTTCGAGGAGATTGTCCTTGAACATGGGAGTTTCCGCCTGACATGTTGTGAGTTAATTGGTCGATTGACTAAATCGCTCCGACAGCCTTCTGTAAAGTCACAAAGACATCCGTAGGGAGACCGTTCGATGGACAACCGCCTCGCGATCGAGATCAAGGACGGCGTCGCCGATGTTCGCCTGGTTCGCGCCGACAAGATGAATGCGTTGGACATGGAGATGTTCGAGGCGCTGGTCGCGGCGACCGACCGGCTGTCGAAGGAGAAGGGCCTGCGGGCGGTGGTGCTGTCCGGCGAGGGCCGCGCGTTCTGCGCTGGTCTCGACATGGGCCGCTTCGCGGCGATGAAAGATTCCGGCGGCAACGGCATACCCGGCGGCGAGAAGCGCGACCTCACCGTTCGCACCCACGGCAAGGCCAACTTCGCGCAGCAGGCGGTATGGGGCTGGCGGCAGTTGCCGGTGCCGGTGATTGCTGCAGTGCATGGCGTCGCCTATGGCGGCGGCTTCCAGCTCGCACTCGGCGCCGACATGCGCTACGTCGCGCCGGACACCAAGATGTCGATCATGGAGATCAAGTGGGGTCTGGTGCCCGACATGGCGGGCACGCCGATCCTGGCCACCCTGATGCGCGACGACATCCTGCGCGAGCTGACCTACACCGGCCGGGTGTTCTCGCCGGAGGAAGGCCAGTCCTACGGCCTCGTCACCCGCATCTGCGCCGATCCGCGCGCGGCTGCGCTGGAGACCGCGCGTGAGATCGCCGGCAAGAACCCGGATGCGATCCGCGCCGCCAAGCGGATGCTGAACAATCTCTCGGTCGATCCGGGGCCGGCGCTGCTCGCCGAATCGGTCGAGCAGCAGAAGCTGATCGGCAGCCCGAACCAGCTCGAATCGGTGCGCGCCAACATCGAGAAGCGCGCGCCGAAGTTTGCGGATTGAGTCCGTCATTCCGGGATGCTCCGAAGGAGTAGGCCCGGAATCTCGAGATTCTCCGGTGCGCAACTGCGCACCTGAGTTCGATGCTCCGCGCAAAACGGCACCGCCGTTTGTCGCGGCGCATCGCCCCGGATTGATGGCGGAAACTCAAACCGACGCCAGATCGGATAACAAAGAAAATGGAAACGTCCTCCCTGTTCTGCGGCATCATCTCCGGCGAGCGCCGGCGCAGCCACGCCGAAATCGCCGACCGCACCGCGCGGATCGCCAGCGGCCTCGCGCAGCTCGGCGTACGCCAGGGCGATTGCGTCTGCATGCTGATGCGCAACGACATCGCCTTCATCGAGGCGGCCTATGGCGCGATGCGGCTGGGCGCCTATGGCGTGCCGGTGAACTGGCACTTCAAGCCGGAGGAGATCGACTACATCCTCAAGGACTCCGCGACGCGCGTGCTGATCGGTCACGCCGATCTGCTGCATCAGCTCGCCGGTGCGATACCGGCCGATGTCACGGCGCTCAGCGTGCCCACGCCGCCGGAGATCCTGTCCAACTACAAGATCGGTGCGGATCTGCTCGCAACACCGGAGTTCGCGACCGACCTGGAAAGCTGGCTGACACAGCAGAGCCCTTACGAAGGGCCGCAGGGGCCGCAGCCGCAGAACATGATCTACACCTCCGGCACGACCGGTCATCCCAAGGGCGTCCGCCGCAGTGCGCCGACGGTGGAGCAGGCCGCCTCGGCCGAGCGCATGCGCGCGTTGATCTACGGGCTGAAGCCGAACGCGCGCGCGCTGCTGCCGGGGCCGCTGTATCATTCGGCGCCGAACGCCTTCGGCCTGCGGGCGGGCCGGCTCGGCGGCGCGCTGGTGCTGATGCCGCGCTTCGAGCCGGAGGCGTTTCTCGACGTCATCCAGACAGAGCGGATCGATACCATCTTCATGGTGCCGACCATGTTCATCCGGCTGATGAAGCTGCCGGAGGAGGTTCGCCGCCGCTACGACGTCTCGTCGTTGCGCCATGTCATTCACGCTGCCGCGCCGTGCCCGGCCGACGTCAAGCGCGCGATGATCGACTGGTGGGGGCCGGTCATCTACGAGTTCTACGGCTCGACCGAATCCGGTGCCGTGACCTTCGCGACCTCCGAGGACGCGCTGCGCAAGCCCGGCACCGTCGGCAAGGTCTCGCCGGGCGCGGAGCTGCGCTTTCTCGGCGAGGACGGTCGCATCCTGCCGCAGGGCGAGATCGGCGAGATCTATTCGCGCATCGCGGGCAATCCGGATTTCACCTATCACAACAAGCCGGAGAAGCGTGCCGAGATCGACCGCGACGGCTTCATCACCTCGGGCGATGTCGGCTACATCGATGCCGAGGGCTACGTCTTCCTGTGCGACCGCAAGCGCGACATGGTGATCTCTGGCGGCGTAAACATCTATCCCGCCGAGATCGAGGCCGTGCTGCATGCCGTGCCCGGCGTGCATGATTGCGCCGTGTTCGGCATCCCAGATGCCGAGTTCGGAGAAGCCCTGATGGCCGTGGTCGAGCCGCAGCCGGGCGTGACGCTTGACATTGGGGAGATGAGGGCCCGGCTGAGAGCGTCGCTGGCCGATTACAAGGTGCCCAAGCACATCGAGATCCACGAGAAGCTGCCGCGCGAGGACTCCGGCAAGATCTTCAAGCGGCGGCTGCGCGATCCCCATTGGGAGCAGGCGGGGCGGAAAATATGATGATGGGCCCGCACTTGGCGGCGAAAGGAGGCGAGACCGACATTGAATAGGGCAGGCAACGCCTCTTTCTTGATCTTGCGCTGCGGTATAGATACGGCAGACTGACCCGTAAATGGGCAGCTGCTGGAGAGCGCATCCATGTCGCCGCAAGCCATGACAGAGGAAATCCGTCCCAACCGCGCCGCCGAGGCGCAGGCCATGGAGGAGGACGCGCGGCTCCGGGACGATATCCGGCTGCTCGGCCGCATCCTCGGCGATACCGTCCGCGACCAGGAAGGCGCCGAATTGTTCGACCTCGTCGAGCGCATCCGCCAGACCTCGGTGCGCTTCCACCGCGACGAGGACCGCCAGGCGCGGCGCGAGCTGGAGCAGATCCTCGACGGCATGACGACGGCTGAGACGGTCCGCATCGTCCGCGCCTTCAGCTATTTCTCGCACCTCGCCAACATTGCCGAGGACCAGAACAACATCCGACGCATGCGTGCCAGGAGCGACTCCAATGGCGGGTCCGGCATGCTGGCGGCGACGCTCGCTCACGCCAAATCCGCCGGGTTCGAGGCTTCCGATCTGCGCAAGTTCTTCTCGACGGCGCTGGTCAGTCCGGTCCTGACCGCGCACCCGACCGAGGTGCGGCGCAAGAGCACGATGGATCGCGAGATGGAGATCGCGATGCTGCTCGACCGCCGCGAGCGGATGCAGTTGACGCCGGACGAGCGCGAGGCCAATGACGAGGCGCTGCGCCGCGCCGTGCTGACCTTGTGGCAGACCAACCTGCTGCGCCGGACCAAGCTGACGGTGCTCGACGAGGTCACCAACGGCCTGTCGTTCTACGACTACACGTTTCTGCGTGAGGTGCCGCGTCTGCTGTGCTCGCTCGAGGATCGGCTCAATGACGGAGCGGAGGTGGCAGGCGATCTCGCCTCGTTCCTGCGAATGGGGAGCTGGATCGGCGGCGACCGGGACGGCAATCCGTTCGTCACCGCCGAGGTGATGCGCGGGACGCTCAAGCTGCAATCCAGCCTGGCGCTGCACTACTATCTCGAGGAACTGCATCTGCTCGGCAGCGAGCTGTCCATCGCCGCGCATCTCGCCGATGTCTCCGAGGAGCTGCGTGCGCTGGCCGAGCGCTCGCCGGACACGTCGCCGCATCGTCGCGGCGAGCCATATCGTCTGGCGGTGTCCGGCATCTATGCGCGCTTGGCGGCGACGGCGAAGAAGCTCGGTATCCAGATCAGCCGCCTTCCCGTGGCGGCGGTGGCGCCTTACGACAGCGTCAAGCAGATGCAGGATGATCTCGACGTGCTGCATCACTCGCTGATCGCCAACAATGCCGAGGTGATCGCCCGCGGGCGGCTGCGGCTGCTGCGGCGTGCCGTGGATTGCTTCGGCTTCCATCTGGCCCGGCTCGACATCCGCCAGAATTCGGCGGTGCACGAGCGCACCGTCGCCGAGCTGATCGACACCGCGATGCCCGGCATGTCCTACATGGCGCTGAGCGAGGATGCCAGGGTCGGCCTGCTTGTCAGCGAGCTGCGCAATGCGCGGCCGCTGGTGTCGCAATTCGTCAAGTACAGCGACGAGACCGTCGGCGAGCTCGCGCTGTTCCGCGCCGCCGCCGAGGCGCACGCGACGTTCGGCGCCGACGTGATTCCCCAGTGCATCATCTCGATGTGCAAGGGCATGTCGGACATGCTCGAGGTGGCATTGCTGCTCAAGGAGGTCGGCCTGATCGATCCTTCGGGCCGCTGCGCCGTCAACATCGTGCCGCTGTTCGAGACGATCGAGGACCTGCAGGCGTCCAGCGGCATCATGGACCGCATGCTGGCGCTGCACGACTACCGCCGCCTGGTCGACAGCCGCGGCGCCGTGCAGGAGGTCATGCTCGGCTATTCCGACAGCAACAAGGACGGCGGTTTCGTCACCTCGGGCTGGGAGCTCTACAAGGCGGAGATCGGCCTCGTCGACATCTTCGAGCGCCACGGCATCCGGCTCAGGCTGTTCCACGGCCGCGGCGGATCGGTCGGCCGCGGCGGCGGACCGAGCTACGACGCCATCATCGCCCAGCCGGGCGGCGCGGTGAACGGCCAGATCCGCATCACCGAGCAGGGCGAGATCATCTCCAGCAAATATTCCAACGCCGAGGTCGGACGTAACAATCTGGAAATTCTCGCCGCCGCGACGCTCGAGGCCAGCCTGCTGCATCCGCGGCAGCCGGCGCCGAAGCGCGAATATCTCACCGCGATGGACCGGCTCTCGGAGCTCGCGTTCAAGGCCTATCGCGGCCTGGTCTACGAGACCGACGGCTTCGTCGACTATTTCTGGGCCTCGACCGTCATCAACGAGATCGCGACCTTGAACATCGGCAGCCGCCCGGCCTCGCGCAAGAAAACCCGCGCGATCGAGGACCTGCGTGCGATCCCCTGGGTGTTCTCCTGGGCGCAGTGCCGGCTGATGCTGCCGGGCTGGTACGGCTTCGGCAGCGCGGTCGAGACCTGGATCGCGGAAAATCCGGAGCAGGGCATGCCGTTCCTGCGCGAACTTTATCAGGAATGGCCGTTCTTCCGCATGCTGCTGTCGAACATGGACATGGTGCTCGCCAAGAGCTCGATCGCCATCGCCTCGCGCTATGCCGAGCTGGTCCCGGACGAGGCCCTGCGCGAAAAGATCTTCGGCCGCATCCGGCGCGAATGGAATCTGGTGATCGAGACTTTGCTCGACATCACGGGGCAGGAGCGGCTGCTGCAGGGCAACCCGCTGCTGGAGCGCTCGGTGCGCAACCGCTTTCCCTATCTCGATCCGCTCAACCACGTGCAGGTCGAGCTGCTCAAGGAGCATCGCGCGCAGAACCCGGACGAGCAGGTGCTGCGCGGGATTCAACTAACGATCAACGGCATCTCGGCGGGGTTGAGAAATACGGGATGAGGGCGAGTGGCGAGTAGCGAATAGAGGGTCTATTCGCTACTCCCTATTCGCCATTCGCTATCTTCAGGGCTTCAGCGCACCCTGCGCGCTCGTATAGACCGCATAGAGCGACGTCGAGCCGCAGATGTAGAGCCGATTACGCTGCTGGCCGCCGAAGCACAGATTGGCGACGGTTTCCGGAATGTGAATCTTGCCCAGCAACGTTCCGTCCGGGGCATAGCAACGTACGCCGTCCTCGTTCGGATCGCCCCAGCCGACCGAGCACCAGACCCGCCCGTCGCGATCACATCGGACGCCGTCGGAGATGCTGGGCTTAGGCATTTCGGCGAAGACCTTGCTGTTCGTCAGCTTGCCGGCGGCGTGATCGACGTCGAACACGCGGATATGCGCGGGATTGTCGGGCCCGTCGGTGAAGCCAGTGTCGATGACGTAAAGCTTCGTTTCGTCGGGTGAGAAGGCGAGCCCATTGGGCTCGACGAAGTCGTCGGCAACGACCTTGACCTCTCCCGATTTCGGATCGACCCGATAGACATTGTGCTTGTCCTGCTCGGGCGCCGCCTTGAGGCCCTCATAGAAGCCACCGATGCCGTAGACCGGATCGGTGAACCATATTGCGCCGTCGGCCGCGACCACTGCATCGTTCGGCGAATTCAATCGCTTTCCATTATAGCTGTCGGCGATGATCGTGATCGAGCCATCGAGCTCGGTGCGAGTGACCCGCCGACCGCTATGTTCACACGTGATCAGCCGTCCTTCTCGATCGATGGTGTTGCCGTTGGAATTCATCGACGGCTGCCGATAGACGCTGAGGTGACCATCGTCCTCGGAGAACCGCATGATGCGATTGTTCGGGATGTCGCTGAACAGCAGATAGCGACCGGCGGCAAAATAGACCGGGCCTTCGGCCCAGCGCATTCCGGTCGCGACGCGTTCTACGGCCATCGTGCCCGCGAAGGCCGGAAACTCCGCTGGCCCGAATGACAGCTTGGGCTTTTTCGACGACTCCAGGTGAGAGTCCGGATAGCGGCTGCCCGGCAAGGGACCGAGAGGCAGCGGATCTGTCGAGATTGTCGGTGCCCCGGTCTGGCCGAAGGGCGTGACGGTTGCAGCCGATGCTGACGTCACGGTTGCCGCGGCAGCGGCGAATGCCGCGGCTCCTTTCAGCAATCTGCGCCTGTCGAAGCCATCTGCTCCGACCAGCGAGTTCTGCGCGACGTCGTGTCGTGGAGTCGTCATATGTGTCCTCCCATTTTTTTGTTGGGAGGCGACCATACGACAGAATCGTGGCGACGTGCGGGTCGTCTCGATAAAAAACAACTTGAGAGTGTGTGCGCTGCGAATGGACTTTGCGCGCTGCAAATCTCAGATCGGGTCCCAGCCGAACACGTCGGCGGAACGATCGAGCTTGTAGAACGACGGCTTCAGTGCCGGCATGCCATGCTCCGCAATGGTCTGCGGCGTCCAGCCTTCGCCGCGGTGCACCGAGCGCAATGGGCGCGACTGGCTCATCAGGAAGATCTCGTTCATGCGAACGGCGAAGATCTGGCCGGTGACGTCTTTCGAGGCATCGCTGAGCAGATAGGCGACGACGGGCGCGATCTTCTCGGGCCCCATCCGCTTCATGCGTTCGACGCGTTCCTTCTCGGCCTCGGTCTCCGCCGGGATGGTGCCGATCATTCGGCTCCAGGCAAACGGCGAGACGCAATTGGAACGCACGTTGAAGCGGCCCATGTCGAGCGCGATCGACTTCGACAGGCCGACGATGCCGAGCTTCGCCGCGGCGTAATTGGCCTGGCCATAATTGCCGATCAGGCCCGAAGTCGAGGTGAAATGGACGAAGGAGCCGCTCTCCTGCTCGCGGAACAGCCGCGCGGCGGAGTGAGCGACATAGAACGACCCCATCAGGTGCACCTTGATGACGGCTTCGAACGCCTCGATGCTCATCTTGTGGAAGATCATGTCGCGCAGGATGCCGGCATTGTTGACCACGCCGTCGAGCTTGCCGAAGTGGTCGGTCGCGGCCTTCACGATCTTGCTGGCCGGGATCGCTTCGGACACGCTCTCGAAATTCGCCACCGCCGTGCCGCCGCGCTTCTTGATTTCCTCGACCACTTCCTCCGCCGGCGCTGCGCTGGTGCCCGAGCCGTCGGAGGCGACGCCGGGATCGTTGACCACGACCTTGGCGCCTTCGGCGGCGCACAGCAGCGCGATCTCGCGCCCGATGCCGCGGCCGGCGCCGGTGACGATGACGACTTTGTCCTGCAGCGATTTGGTCATGAGAGGTTCTCCTTAGCGTGATGTGCTGTTCATCCTGCCCCGTTTGCGTCAGGGCTATTGCATTTGACGAGACGGCTCAGATCAGCCGGGCTGCCTGCCAATATGTTGCTCCGTCATGCCCGGGCTTGTCCCGGGCATCCACGTCGTTCCGAGGGCGCCGGACGACGTGGATGGCCGGGACAAGCCCGGCCATGGCGACAAAACGAAAGAGAGCGACCGGAACGGCGAGCGTCGTTACCTCTCGTTGGTGAAGATGATCGTCCCCGATGCGGCGAACATGCCGCCGACGCCGTGGCACACCGAGATCTTGGCTCCTGGTACCTGCGCCGGGGCGATGCCACGCATCTGGCGCACGCTCTCCTGCAACGCATACATGCCGTACATGCCCGAATGCATGTAGGACAGGCCGCCGCCATTGGTGTTGAGCGGCAGCTTGCCGCCTGGCCGTGTGTGTCCGGCTGCGATGAACGGCCCGGTCTCCTCATGCGGCATGAAGCCGAGATCACCGAGACCGAACAGCGGCAGATGCGCGAACGCGTCGTAGATCATGAGATGGTCGACGTCGGCATGGCCGATGCCGGCCTCCTTGAAGGCGAGGGGGCCCGCGACCTTGAAGGCACGCGATGAATTGAACGTCTCCATCTGGCTGACCATCGGCGTCTCCACGCTTTCGCCGGTGCCGAGAATATAGACTGGCCTCTGCGGAAAATCCTTGGCGCGATCGGCCGAGGTCAGGATCAGCGCGCCGCCGCCATCGGTGACGAGGCAGCATTGCAGCAGCCGGAACGGGTAGGCGATCATGCGCGAGTTCAGCACGTCCTCGACGGTGATCGGGTCCTTCATCATCGCGCGCGGGTTCTTTGCCGCCCATTCGCGCTGTACGACGGCAACCATCGCCAACTGCTCATGGGTGATGCCGTACGTTTTCATGTAGCGCAGCACGGGGATCGGGAACATGCTGGGCGGCCCTGAGATGCCGAACGGCGCCTCGAACTGGCCCTGCAGGCTGTCCGGCGGGATCGAGCGCGGCAGCTTGCCGATCATCGATTTGCCGCTCTCGGCGTGGGTGATCAGCACGGTCTTGCATAGGCCGGCCTCGATCGCAGCCGCGGCGTGGCGGACATGCAGCATGAAGGAGCAGCCGCCGACCGAGGTGCCATCGACCCAGGTCGGTGTGATGCCGAGATAATGGCAGATCTGCTGCGGCGTCTCGACCGCGGTGGCGAAGCCGTCGATGTCCGACAGCTTGAGCCCGGCATCGGCGATGGCATTCAGCGCCGCGTCCGCATGCAGCTGGATCTGCGACATCGTCGGGATGATTCCGAGCTCGGTGGTCTCGGCCGCGCCGACCACGGCCACCTGGTTTCGACGCATGGCGCTATCCTTTCGCCGGCCGGAACAGGGGCAGGGTGATCTGCTCGTCCATTTTCTCGAATGTGACTTCGAGGGCCATGTCGAGCTCCAATGCCTCCGGTGTCTGCGGGCAGCCCGTGATGTTGCTCATCATGCGCGGGCCCTCTTCGAGCGCCACGACGGCAATGGCGTAGGGCGGCGTGAAGCCGGGCGCAGGGGGACGATGGTTGATGACGTAGCTGTAGAGCGTGCCTTTGCCCGTGGCCTTGAAGACGCTGACCTTGCGGCTGGCGCAGGCCGGACAGAATGGGCGCGGCGGGAAGTAGACGTGGGCACAGGCGTCGCAGCGCTGCAGCCGCAATTCGCCGGCGCGGGTACCGTCCCAGAAATGCTGCGTCTCGGGTGTCGGTTTGGGGCGTGCACGCATAGGCTCGGCCATCCCGGTTGATCCTCCCTGCGGCGGGCTCCGTCGCCCGCTCCTTTGCATCCGTGATGCGCCATTTGACGCAGACGCGTCAACGGTCCATCACGCCACGCATGCGGCCCTCCGGGAGGCGCAGAGGTGTTTGGACGGCAATTGCCGCCTGATGAAAATTGGTCTTTGATGCTGGGAGTATGATCGGAGCCGAGATGAAGCTGCGTGACATCGCCCATTCCAGAACCGGCGACAAGGGTGACACCTCGAACATCTCGGTCATCGCCTACGACCCCAAGGATTACCCGCTGTTGCTCGCACAAGTCACGGCCGAGCGGGTGAAGGCGCACTTCGCCGGCATTGTCCAGGGCGAGGTGGTCCGCTATGAGCTGCCCAACATTGCGGCGCTGAATTTCGTGATGAGCCGGGCGCTCGGCGGCGGGGTCACCCGGTCGCTCGCGCTGGATGCGCACGGCAAGTCGCTGAGTTCCGCGCTGCTCGATCTGGACATCGCGGCCGATGCCGCAGACACGCTATAGGATGCCATGACCGTTTCGAATCCGACCCTGGCCGCGCTGGCCGACGATCTCGCCGCCGGTCGCACCACGTCCCGCAAGTTGGTGGAGGAGTGTCTCGCCCGGATCGCCGATCCCGCCGGCGAGGGCCAGCGCGCCTTCATCCATGTCGACAAGGAGGCCGCGCTGGCGGCGGCCGACGGCATGGATGCGCTGCGCAAGGCCAATGCGGCGCCGTCGCCCTACGCCGGCATTCCGGTCTCGATCAAGGACCTGTTCGACATCAAGGGCCAGGTCACCCGCGCCGGCTCGCGGGCGCTGGAGGATTCCGCGCCGGCCGAGGCCGATGCGCCGGCGGTGGTGCGGCTGCGCCGGGCCGGCTTCGTCGTGATCGGCCGCACCAACATGACCGAGTTCGCTTATTCCGGCATCGGCATCAACCCGCACTACGGCACGCCGAAGAGCGCCTGGAAGCGCGACGTCGGCCATGTGCCCGGCGGCTCGTCGTCGGGCGCCGCGGTCTCGATCGTCGATCGCATGGCCTATGGCGCGCTCGGCACCGACACCGGCGGCTCCTGCCGCATTCCCGCGGCCTTCAACGGCATCACGGGCTACAAGCCGACGCAGGCCCGCGTGCCGCTCGACGGCGGCGTGCCGCTGTCGACCACGCTCGACAGCTTTGGGCCGCTCGCCAACACGGTCGCCTGCTGTGCCGTCCTCGATTCCGTGCTGGCCGACGAGCCGGTCCGCCCGCTCGCGTCGCGCCCGGTGAAGGGTTTGCGGCTTGCGGTGCCCACCACGGTCGTGCTCGACGAGCTCGATGTCGAGGTCGCCGAGACCTTTGAGCGGGCGCTGCAGACGCTGGCGAAGCAGGGGGCGCTCATCGAGCGTATCGAATTCCCCGAGTTCCTCGACGTCGGCCTGATCGGCATGAAGGGCGGTTTCGCCGCCGCGGAGAGCTATGCCTGGCACCGCTTCCTGCTGACAGCCAAGGGCGACGTCTACGATCCGCGCGTGTCCGTCCGCATCATGCGCGGCGAGGCGATCACCGTGCCGGATTACATCGAGATGCTCAACGCGCGCCGCTCGCTGGTGAAGCGCGCCGCTGCACGCATCGCGCCCTACGATGCGCTGGCGATGCCGACCACGGCCAACGCGCCGCCTGTCATCGCCGATCTCGCCGACGACCAGGCCTTCGCCCGCGAGAACATCCGCGCTTTGCGCAATTGCACCTTCATCAACATGATCGACGGCTGCGCCATCTCGCTGCCGGCGCACCGCCACGGCGAGGTCCCGGTCGGCCTGATGCTGGCGCAGTCCGGCGGCCACGACCGCAAGCTGCTGGAGATCGCGGCGGGCATCGAGGGCGTGGTGCGGGGCTGAGTAGGGAAAGAGCCCGGCGTTCCGACGCCGGATGGGAACCTGTCGTCGTTACGGTATCATCGACATGGATGCTACCGGAAATCGGGTGGTGCCCCGCTGGCCACTCCGTAACACTGTCGTCATTCCGGGATGCGCGCCCTTGCGCGCAGGCGCGGAATACATAACCACGACCGTGCGTATGGATTCCGGGCTCGTCGCTTCGCGCCGCTCCGGAATGACAGCTGGAATGTCCGAATGACCAGGCTCAAACAGGCTGCGCTCGACATCGATACTCCCGCCGCGATCGGGATCGACCAGCTCGATTGGGCGATGGTCGAACGCGATCTCGATGCGCGCGGCTGCGCCGTGTTGACGCAGCTGCTGTCGTCGGAGGATTGCCGCGCCCTGGCGGCGCTCTATCCGGACGACCGGCACTTCCGCAGCCGCGTCGTCATGGCGCGGCATGGTTTCGGCCGCGGCGAGTACAAATATTTCAGTTATCCGCTGCCCGATCCGATCGCGCAGTTGCGGCCGCGGCTCTATTCGCATCTGGTCGCGATCGCCAACCGCTGGAATGCGACGATGGGGATCGACATCCAATATCCCGCCGAGCACGACGACTTCCTGGCGCGCTGTCATCAGGCCGGCCAGACGCGGCCAACGCCGCTCTTGCTGCAATATGTCGAGGGCGACTACAACTGCCTGCACCAGGATCTCTATGGCGAGCACGTGTTTCCGCTGCAGGTCGCGATCCTGCTGTCGGAGCCGGGGCGCGATTTCGAGGGAGGCGAGTTCGTGCTGACCGAGCAGCGGCCGCGCATGCAGTCGCGCGCCGAGGTGGTGCCGCTCCGGCAGGGCGATGCGGTGGTGTTCGCGGTCCACAATCGCCCGGTCCAGGGCACGCGCGGCAGCTACCGTGTCAACATGCGTCATGGCGTGAGCCGGCTGCGTTCCGGCCGGCGGCATACGCTCGGCGTGATCTTTCACGATGCGAAGTAGCATATGACGGATCTGTTCGATGGATTTGAGATCGCCGGACCGGCGCGCGAGCCGCTCGCGCCCGGCGCGGTGCTGCTGCGTGGTTTTGCGCAGCCACATGCGACGGAGCTTCTGGCCGCGATCGAGGCGATCACCGCGCAGGCGCCGTTCCGCCGGATGATCACGCCCGGCGGGCACCAGATGTCGGTGGCCATGACGAATTGCGGCTCGGTCGGCTGGGTGACGGACCGCAGCGGCTATCGCTACGATCCCGTTGATCCAGACAGCGGACAGAGGTGGCCGGCGATGCCGCCGCTGTTGCGACAGCTCGCCGAGCAGGCGGCGAGCGAGGCAGGCTTTGCCGCCTTCGCGCCCGATGCCTGCCTGATCAATTGCTACGAGCCCGGCGCCAAGATGTCGCTGCATCAGGATCGCGACGAGCGCGACGTCGGCGCGCCGATCGTCTCGGTGTCATTGGGCCTTCCCGCGACGTTCCTGTTCGGCGGCCTCAAGCGCTCCGACAAGACGCAACGCTATCGGCTGGCCCATGGCGACGTCGTCGTCTGGGGCGGCCCGGCGCGGCTCGCCTTTCACGGCGTCGCGCCGCTCGCCGATGGCGAGCATGCTCGGCTCGGCCGCCGGCGCATCAACCTGACGTTCCGCCGCGCCCGATAGTCCTGGCCGCTCTGTGACGTTCCTCATTTTGCAGCGGGCATCCCTGGCTCTATGCTGCGCCCGGGAGAGGGGCCATGAGCACTGTCGAACTTGCGGACGAGCGGGCGCCTGCGGCGGCGCGAATAGGACTTCACCTTGCGCTGCTGCAGCTGGTGTTCACGCTGCTGTGGACGACCTACGTGATCTATCTGCCGAAGCTCGCCGCCCAGGCCGGCATCGCGCCCTCCGCCGTCGTTCTGATCCTGATGCTGGACCAGGCGATCTTCACATTGTCCGATACCGCGATGGGACTTGCGGCCGATCGCATCGGGCGCGCCGCCGCGCGGTTCGGTCTCTTCATCGGCCTGCTGACTGCGGTATCCTGCGCCGCCTTTGTCGCGCTGCCTTTCGTGGCGGCGTCCGCAGGTCCAGCGGTCTTCATCGGACTGATCGCGATCTGGGCGCTGACCTCGTCGGTCTTGCGCGCGCCGCCCTTGACGCTGCTCGGGCGCCATGCGGCCCGGCCGGCCATTCCGTTCCTGGCAGCGCTGGTCATGCTCGGCTATGGCGTGGCCGGCGCCGTGTCGCCCTATCTCGGCGTGATCCTGCGCGACTACGATCCGCGCCTGCCGTTCGTCATCTCATCGGCCGTGCTGCTGCTGACGGCGCTCGGTCTCTCGCGCATTCCGCAGGATAGCGGTCGGGCAGCGCAAGCAGCGGCCAAGCTCGAGCCCAGGCCACTGCGGGGACTGCCCCTGCTGTTCATCGGCGCCATGGTGATCCTCGCGCTCGGCTACCAGCTGCATTTCAGCATCAACAGCTCGGCCTTCTATCTCCGCTTCGCCAGGCCGGAGGACCTTTCCTGGCTGATGCCGGTGTTCTGGATCGGCTTCAACCTCGTGCTGTTCCCGGCCAGCGTGGTCGTCAAGCATCGCGGCGGGCTCATCGTGATGGGATTCGCCGGTCTGCTCGGTGCGCTCGCGATCGTGATCGCCGAGCTCGCGGGCGCATTGACCGTGCTGATCGTGGCGCAGTTCATCGCCGGGGCGGCCTGGGGCTGCATGATGATGAGCGCCATTTCCGCGGCGCTCGCGATCGGGACGAACGGCGCCGAGGGCAAGGTGACCGGGCTCGTGTTCTCGGCGCTGGCGCTGGCAACCTTCGCGCGGATCGCTGCCGTCGCCGGCGGTCTGCAGAAGTTGCCAGACTATGCGCCGCTGGTGCAGTGGGCGCCGGTCGCGTGCTGGCTCGTGGCCGGCGCGGGCCTGCTGGCGATGGCCGCCGCCGGATTGCAGGGACGCCGCGCGTCCCCGCCGTGAGGTCGATCAGATCCCTGGAGGCTTCGACGGATGGATGAAGGCCCAGGGCGAGACCTCGGAGTCGCGCGGCACCTCGATGTCGATCAGATATGGCCCGCCATGCGCCAGCGCCGTCTCGAGCGCGGATTTGAACTGATCGGGTGACGTGACCTTGCTGGCGGCGACGCCGAAGGATTCGGCGAGCGTGACGAAATCCGGATTGACGAGATCGGAGGCGACGACGCGGCCGTCGAAGCGCTCACGCTGGTCGCGCCGGACATTGCCATAGGAATTGTTGTTGAACACCAGGGTGACGACGCCGATGTTGTATTGCACGGCAGTCGCCAGCTCCTGCACGGCGAACATGAAACCGCCATCGCCGGTGATCGCGATCACAGGTCTGTCGGGATGCGCCACCTTGGCACCGAGCGCGGTGGGAAAACCCGCGCCGAGCGTGCCCTGATAGCCCGAGGTGATGAAGGTGCGCGGCTCGTAGACGGGAAAGCCGTACCAGGAGGCGAAGCCGACCTGCGACAGTTCGTCGGTGACGATGGCGTCGCGCGGCAGCACCTCGCGGAGCACGTTCAGATAGGCCATCTGCGGCTGTACCTTCTGGATCTCCTGCAAGGTCGCTGCGGTGACCTCCCGGATCGCGGCGCGGCGTCCCGAGCTCTTGCGGTACCCCGCCTTGCTCACAGCAGCGACGAGCGCGGCCGTGCCCGCCTTGGCATCGGCGACGATGCCGGCGTCGACGATCAGGCGCCGCATCTCCACCGGGTCGATGTCGATGCGGATCGACTTCAATCCATCCGGCTTGAACGGCCAGCGGAACGTGGTCGGCAGCTCCATGCGGGTGCCGATGCCGATCATCAGATCGGTCGCCGGCCAGAGCTTGTAGGCAGCAGCCATCGTCAGTCCGAGCTCGTGTGCATTGGAGACGATGCCGCGCCCGGACCGGAAGGCGACGACCGGCGCGTCGATCATCTCGGCGAGCTCGAGGATGTCCTCGCGCGCCTCGATTGCGCCTGAGCCGACGAAGATCATCGGCGCCTTCGCGGACGTGATCAGCCCGGCCGCCTTGGCGATGCGGTCGGGATCGGGCTGCGGCGGCGCGAACCGTGCCAGCGGCATCGCCGCGGCGGTGGCCGCCTTCTGCGTGAACACGTCCCACGGCATCTCGAGCGCAGCGGGGCCGCGCCGCCCCGACATCATCTCCTGGAACGCGCGCGCGACCTGCGTCGGCGCGCTGTCGGGGTATTCGATGCGCTCGGCCCATTTGACGAAGGTGCGCAGGGTCGCGAGCTGGTCCGGCATCTCGTGCAGATGGCCGCGGCCGCGGCCGAGATAGTCGGTCGGCACCTGGCCCGTGAGACAAAGCACCGGTTCGTTGCAGCCGAAGGCGGTGAGCAGTGCCGCGCCGGCGTTGAGCACGCCGGGACCCGGCACGACGCTGAACACGCCGGGCCTGCCGCTGGCGCGGGCATAGCCGAACGCCATGTAGCCGCAGGCCTGTTCGTGGCGGGCGCCGACGACCTTGAGCTGCGCCTGGTGGAAGGCATCGAACAGGCCATAGACCTGCGCTCCAGGCAGGCCGAACACGGTGTCGACGCCGTGGGCGACGAGCCCGCTGACGATGGCTTCGCCGCCGGTCATGGTGGTCATGCTGACATTCCGTTGCTGACTTTACAGAGCTTCGTCGACGACGCCATTGCGCAAGGTGCCGACGCCCTCGGCTTCGATCTCGACGACGTCGCCGGGCTTCAGATAACGCGGCGGATCGAACCGTGCACCGGCGCCGGTGGGCGTGCCCGTCACGATCACGTCACCGGGGACGAGCGTGGTGAAGGTCGAGATGTAGTTGATGAGGTAGCGGAAGCCGAAGATCAGCCGTGACGTGCGGTCGTCCTGGCGCAATTCGCCATTGACGCGCGTCGTCAGCCGGATATCGGCAATCTGGCTCTCATTCGTGTAGGGCACGATCCAAGGCCCGAGGCTGCCGGTCGAATCGAAGTTCTTGCCTTGGGTGACGTTGAACTTGGCATGCCGCACCCAGTCGCGGATGGTGCCCTCGTTGCAAAGCGTGAGTGCGGCGATGTGATCCAGCGCCTGGGCCTCCGGGATGTGACGGCCGGCCTTGCCGATGATCAGCACGAGCTCGCCTTCATAGTCGAGCTGCGGCGAAGCGCAGGGACGCACCAGGGGCGTTTCATGGCCGACGAAGGAGCGCGGCGTCCGCATGAACATCGACGGATATTTCGGCGCGTCCTGGCCATCCTTGTATTCGGCATTGCGGTCCGGATAGTTGACGCCGATGCAGATGATCTTCTCCGGCGAGGGGATCGGCGGCTGCCAGGTGATCGCGTCGAGGCCGTGATCCGGCGACAAGCCGGCTGCAGCATCGATCAGCCGGGGCAGGGCGCCGGCGGCAATCGCCTCGCGCAGGGTCGGATAGTCCTTGGCAAAGCGCGCGGAGAGATCGACGAGGCCGGTGTCGGTCACGAGCCCGTAGCGGACCGAACCATCGATGGCATAGGTGGCGAGGCGAGGGGAGGTCATGGGCAGTTCTCCTTAGACGCCGAGCCGCTGGATCTTGTGGGTGCCGCGCGCGAGCGAAACGTGCTTGGTCTCCATGTAGAAGTCGAACGAATAGTCGCCGCCGTCGCGGCCGATGCCCGATGCCTTCATGCCGCCGAACGGGGTTGGCAGGTGGCGGACATTCTCCGAGTTCAGCCAGATCATGCCGGCTTCCAGCGCGTCGGCGACGCGCAGCGCGCGGCCCATGTCGCCGGTCCAGACATAGCCGGTGAGGCCGTATTGCACGTCATTGGCGACCGCGATCGCGTCAGCCTCGTCGCGGAACGGGATCACGGTGAGGAACGGCCCGAACACCTCTTCTTGCGCCACGCGCATGGTCTGGCGCGCGCCGGTCACCAGCGTCGGCTCGACGTAGTGCCCGCCGCCCGGGCCGTCGAACCGCTTGCCGCCGACGGCGATGATCGCACCGTCCTCGCGTGCAACGTCGACATAGGAGCAGACCTTGGCGAGATGCCGCTCGTGGATCAGCGGCCCGATCTCGGTGGCGGGATCGAGCGGATGACCCACCTTCAGCGCACGCACGCGCGCCGCAAGCTTGGCCGTGAAGGTCTCGGCGATGCTCTGCTGCACCAGCAGGCGGCTGGATGAGGTGCAGCGCTCACCGTTGAGCGAGTAGATCATGAACACGACGGCGTCGAGCGCGCGGTCGAGATCGGCATCGTCGAACACGATCACCGGGTTCTTGCCGCCGAGCTCGAAATGCACCCGCTTCAGGGTCGGTGCGCCCTGCGCCATGATCGCAGATCCCGTCGAGCTCTCGCCGACGAAGCCGATTGCCTTGATCGCGGGATGCTCGGTCAGCGCCTTGCCGGCCTCCTCCCCGAAGCCATGAACGGTGTTGAGGACGCCGTCGGGAATGCCGGCGTCCTTGGCGAGCTTGGCCAGCCACTGCGCCGTGATCGGCGACCATTCCGCCGGCTTGTGTACGACCGTGCAGCCGGCCGCGAGCGCCGGGGCGATCTTCCAGGTCGACAGCATGAACGGCGTGTTCCATGGCGTGATCACGCCGACCGGGCCGATCGGCACCCGCGTCGAGATGTTCCAATGCTCGTCGCTCGGCGTACTCAGGCCGTCACGCGCCTCGGTGCATTTGTCGGCGAAGAAGCGGAAGTTTTCCGCCGCGCGGACCGCGGCTTTGGCCATGAAGCGATAGGCCTGCCCGGTGTCGATGCATTCGAGCACGGCGATGTCGTCGGCATGATCCTCGATCGCGTCGGCCACGCGATGCAGCAGCTTGCGCCGCATCGCCGGCGCCATGTCGCGCCAGGATCTGAAGGCGAGTGCGGCCGATGTCGCCGCGCGGTCGATGTCCTCTGCATTGCCGCGAGCGACCTTGGCCAGAACAGTGCCGTCGATCGGGGACTTCGTCTCGAACATCGCGCCCGAGATCGCCGGCACCACCTTGCCGTCGATGAAGTGGCCGATGCCCTCGTCCTTCAGCTTCGCGAGCAGGGGAGCGGCACGGTCGAGATTGGCCTTGTAGATGTCGGTCTTGGGGGTGGCCTTATCCATGGGATGCCTCCGCTTTCAGGGCGTCGTGGATGTTGTTGCGCTTCCAGCTGGTCGCGGCGTCGTTGATCTGCATGTCGAAGGACAATGCGAACTTGGTGCTTGCGAAGACCGGATCGAGATACGCCGAGAGTGCCTTGAAGACGTGCTCGCCGGCCTTCTGCCGTGCCGCGAGGTCGCGGCCTTCGCCGAGCCGCAGCAGCATGGCGAGGAAGGCGGAGTCGGGCTTGCCGTCGGCGATCGCGTAGTGCTCGCAGCGGATCGCGCGCACGCGGATGCCGCCGATCGGAAAGATCCCGGTCTCGCTGGCGGCCTTGCGGACCACTTCGCAGACGTTGGCCATCACGACAAAGGCGTCGAGATTGGCGGAGTATTCGATGCTGAAATGCGGCATGATGCGGTCGCTCCGGGGCAGGCTTCAGGCGAAGTAACAGCTCACCGTCCCATACGAGCCGTAGTCGGCCTGGATCGTGTCGCCCTTGCGCGCCTCGATCGGCCGGATGAACGAGCCGGCAAGGACCACCTGTCCCGGCTCCAGCGCGAATCCATTTGCCGCGATCTTGTTGGCGAGCCACGCAACGGCCGTTGCCGGGTTGTTCAGCACGCCGGCGGCCAAGCCGGTCTCTTCCAGTTGACCGTTCTTATAACAGAGTGCGCCGATCCAGCGCAGGTCGGCATCGAGCGGCCGCAGCGGCCGGCCGCCGAGCACGATGCCGGCATTTGCGGCGTTGTCGGCGATCGTATCGAAGATCTTGCGGGTCGCCTTGGTCGCGGGATCCACCCGCTCGATCCGCGTATCCAGGATCTCGAGTGCCGGCACCACGAAATCCGTCGCGTTGAGTACGTCGAACAAGGTGCAGTCCGGTCCAGACAGACGGTGCTTCATGACGAAGGCAAGCTCCGCCTCGATACGCGTCGCGATGAAGCGGTCGGACGGCACCAGCCCGCCATCGGCAAAGAACATGTCGTCGAGCAGCACGCCCGAATCCGGTTCATCGATGTTCAGCGCGCTCTGCATCGCCTTCGATGTCAACCCGATCTTGTGACCCTTGATGACGCGGCCCGCGGCCACCTTGATGCTGATCCAGGCATCCTGGATCGCATAGGCATCTGCGATGGTGATATCGGGAAACTCCTGCGACAACTGCCTGATCTGGCGGCGGCTCTTTTCGGCCTGATCCAGGCGTAAGGCGCAGCTATGAATCTGGTCGCTCGCAAGAGGCATGGTCTATCGCTCAGAAAAGAGATGGCGACAGATGATTAACATGTTAAGTTTCAGTCGGCAAACCGAAAGGACGTTTGCTGCAGTGCAAATGTTCAGGATGGCCCACGGGAGATTGAGGAGATTGATGTGAGCGAGACCAGGGCCAAGGTCGCCAGGCAGGCTGCGAAGGAAGCGCGCAAGGTGCCGATGCGCGACTTCTCGCAGTCGCTGCCGATGGCCTTGTTGCGGGCGCGTGAGGCCGTGATGCGGCAGTTTCGCCCCGATCTGCGACAGCACGGCCTGACCGAGCAGCAATGGCGTATCTTGCGCGCGCTGGCGGCGGTCGATGTGATCGAGGTGACGGAGCTGGCGAGGGTCGCGTTCCTGCTCGGGCCCAGCCTGTCCCGCATCCTGCGCGATCTCGAGGCGCGCGGCCTGATTCAGCGCGAAGTCGATAGCCGCGACATGCGCAGGGGCGTGTTGTCGATCTCGGCCAAGGGCATGAAGCTGATCGCACAGGTCGCGCCGAGCTCAGAGGCGATCTATGCATCGATTGCCAGCCGGTATGGCGCCCGCAAGCTTGCCGCATTGCACAAGATGCTGGGCGAGCTGGAGCAGAGCATCGGCGGCGATCTCGACGCCTCCGACGACGGCGATGGCTGATCTGCCGCGGACCAAGCGCAATGACGCGGTCTCATGCTTGGCAGGCCGTTCGGCGTTTTGATAAGAAGCGATGCAGTCCAGCGGAGAGGGCGTGCGTCGCAGGCATGGCAAACCATGCTAACTCTGTTTTCGCATGCTGATCGAACCCGCGAGTTGTCATGGTCACTATCAAGGTTGCGCATCTCATCGATTTCGTTGCCGACGTCTTTGAACACGCCAATTCCTCGCCGGAGGAGGCCCGCCGGATCGCGACCTATCTGACGACGGCCAACCTGACAGGGCATGACAGCCACGGTGTGATCCGCGTGCCCGTCTATATCCGTTGGCAGAAGATGGGTTCGATCGTGCCCAACCAGACCGCAGAGGTCGTGGTCGACACCCCGTCGCTGGTGGTCGTCGACGGCAAGTTCGGCTACGGTCAGACCGTGACACCACAGGCCGTGAGGATCGGCATCGAGCGTTGCAAGAAGAGCGGTTTGGCTGCGTTGGCGCTGCGCAATTCCGGCCATCTTGGCCGCGTCGGTGACTGGGCGGAAATGGCCGCCGCCGAGGGACTCGTCTCCATTCATTTCGTCACGGCCGCAGGTTCACTGCTGGTGGCGCCCTATGGCGGAGTCGAGAAGCGGTTCTCCACCGCGCCCTATTGTGTCGGCATCCCGCGCCAGGGAAAGGATCCCATCGTGCTCGATTTCGCGACCTCGATCGTGGCCGAGGGCAAGGTCTTGGTGGCGAGCCGCGGCGGCAAGAAGCTGCCCAAGGGCGCCTTGATCGATGCCGACGGGACGCTCAGCGAGGATCCGGCGGTGCTCTATGGACCCTATGAGGCCGAGGGGACGCGCGACCACACCAAGGGGACGGGAGCGATCCGCGCCTTCGGCGAGCACAAGGGCTCCGGTCTCGCCTTCATCTGCGAGCTGCTCGGCGGCGCCTTGACCGGCACCGGGGCGACGTCGGCAAATCGGCGCTTTGCCAACGGCATGCTCGCGATCTACATCGACCCGAAGGTGGTCGATCCGGCGAGCTTCTTTGATGGTGAGATCACCCGCTACACGGATTTCATCCGGGCGACCAAGCCGGTCTCCGGCGTTGATCAGGTGCTGGTGCCGGGCGATCCCGAGCGCAAGATGCGGGCCGAGCGTACGGCCAATGGCGTGCCCTTGCCCGATGACACCTGGGCGGCAATAGTGAACACGGCACGCGAAGTGGGTGTCAGCGAAGCGAGCATTCAGCGGGCGACATCGTGAAATCGGTGTGACTGCGGGTGGTGCGAAGCATCCATGCTCGAATTGAGCGGGATTGCATTGCGTTGCGCCATCGGCGAGAACGAATTCTAACGAGACGGATCGGTTGAACAACAAGGGAAGGAAACGCAGTCGTGGCGAACAATAAGGTCAAGCAGCTCTGGGCCGAAGGCAAGACGGTGGTGAATGCCTGGCTCGCGATCCCCTCGGGCTTCTCCGCGGAGGTCGTGGCTCAGTGCGGCTTCGACAGCGTCACCGTGGACATGCAGCACGGGGTGCAGGACTATCTGTCGATGGTGCAATGCTTCCAGGCCATGCATGGCCATCCGGTCACGCCGATGGTGCGCGTGCCGTGGAATGAGCCCGGCATCATCGGCAAGGTGCTCGATGGCGGTGCCTATGGTGTCATCTGCCCGATGGTCAACACAGCGCAGGAAGCGCGCAACCTCGTTTCCTATTCCAAATATCCGCCGAAGGGTGTGCGCTCCAACGGTCCGATCCGCTCGGGCATGTATGGTGGTGCGGGCGAGTATCAGAAGACGGCCAACGACGAGATCGTGCTGCTGCCGATGATGGAGACCAGGACCGCGGTCGAGAACATGGAAGCCATTCTCGATGTCGAAGGCATCGACGGCGTCTATATCGGGCCCTCCGATCTCGGCTTTTCCTATGGCCTGGTGCCGAAGCTCGATCGTGACGAGCCGGAAATCCTCAAGATCTATGAGAAGATCGTGAAGGAGTGTGGCAAGCGTGGGCTCAATCCCGGCATTCACTGCAGCGGCGCCGAGGGTGCGGTCCGCGCCATCAACATGGGCTTCAAGCTCGTGACCTTGTCGAACGAGGTCGGCCTGATGCAGGTCTATGCCCGCCAGCAGGTCGCGCAGACCCGCAAGGAATCCGGCGGCAAAGCGTAACGAGAAAGGCGAGTGGCGAGGAGGGCGTAGCGAACGGGGATCCGTCCATTCGCTATGCGCCGCTCGCCATTCGCATATGTGTTCGCGATCGACGTATTGATACGAGAGAGACAGCCATGGCTACCACCCCCGTCATCCGTCTTCATCCCGAGGACAGCGTCCTGATCGCGCGCGCCAGCCTGCCCCCGGGGCTGTCGATCGCCGATGGGGTCACCACGACCGACCGGATTCCGGCCGGTCACAAGGTCGCGGTGCGTCCGATCGCACAGGGCGAGCCCATCCGCCGCTACGGCCAGATCATCGGCTTCGCGACCGCGCCGATCGCGCCCGGGCAGCACGTTCATACGCAGAACTGCGGCATGGGCGATTTCGCCAAGGACTACGCCTATGGCGTTGACGTGAAGCCGACGCCGAATTTCGATCTTCCGGCGACGTTCGAGGGCATTCGCCGGCCCGATGGCCGGGTCGCGACCCGCAACTACATCGGCATTCTGACCTCGGTGAACTGCAGCGCGCATGTCGCGGGCCTCGTTGCCGACGTGTTCAAGCGCAATCCCTTCACCGGTGACGATCCGCTCGCCGACTTCCCGAACGTCGACGGCGTCGTGGCGCTGACGCACAAGACCGGCTGCGGCATGACGCTCGACGAGCCGCTGAAGCTGCTGCGGCGAACCCTCGGCGGCTACGCGCGGCACGCGAACTTCTCCGCGGTGATCGTGCTCGGCTTGGGTTGCGAGGCCAATCAGATCGGCGGATTGATGGAGGAGCAGAAGCTCGCCGGCCGCTTGCGTGCCATGGACATCCAGGAGGTCGGCGGCACCCGCAAGACCGTCGAGGCCGGTATTGCTTTCGTCAAGGAAGCGCTCGCCGACGCCAACAGGGTCAAGCGCGAGACGGTTCCGGCCAGCGAGCTGACTGTCGCCCTTCAATGTGGTGGGTCAGACGGCTATTCCGGCATCTCGGCCAATCCCGCGCTCGGTGCGGCAAGCGATCTGCTGGTGCGACATGGTGGCACAGTGATCCTGTCGGAGACGCCGGAGACCTACGGCGCCGAGCATCTGCTGACGCGCCGCGCAGTCAGTCGCGACGTCGGCGAGAAACTCGTCGCCCTGATGCGCTGGTGGGAAGAGTATACGGCGCGCGAGGGCGCGGAGATGAACGCCAATCCCAGCCCGGGCAACAAGGCCGGCGGCCTGACGACGATTCTCGAGAAGTCGCTCGGCGCGATGGCCAAGGCCGGCAGCACCAATCTGGTCGACGTGCTGCATTATGCGGAAGCCGTCACCAAGAAGGGCTTCGTGTTCATGGACACGCCCGGTTACGACCCGGTTGCGGCGACGGGGCAGGTGGCCGGCGGCGCCAATCTCGTCTGCTTCACCACCGGCCGCGGCAGCGTGTTCGGCTGCAAACCGGCGCCGTCCATCAAGCTCGCGACCAACACGCCGATGTACAAGCGGATGGAAGACGACATGGACGTGAATTGCGGCACCATCCTCGACGGCGAGGAGACGGTGCAGGAATGCGGCCAGCGCATCTTCGAATTGATGTTGAAGACCGCCTCGGGGCAGCCGACCAAGAGCGAGAGCTTCGATTTCGGCGGGGCCGAGTTCGCGCCCTGGGTGCTCGGCGCGACGATGTAGCTGGATCACTCAGCTATTCGGCGGCACCTATCTGGGCTGCGGTCCGGTGCCCCGGCATCTGATCGCAGCTGAGATCGCAAGTTAACTGAGACTGGATCGCAACTGAGATCAGATGACAGGTGAGCGCGCCGCCATGGGCTGGCCGTCGTGGGCAGTCCGTCATGGGCTGGCCCTGCCGACGCTCGCGCGACAGCGGCGCCGAGCAATTTACCGCTGGTGGCCCAGGCCGATGCCGAGCGCCAGAGCCTTCTGACGGAGCGAGCCTTCGGTCCGCTTCATCGCCTTGGCGATCTTGGCGACCGGGGTCTTGGACTTCGAGTGCTGCTTCAGCAGCTTGATGTCGGCGGGCGTGTAGGGTTTCCGCGCCAACTTCTTGGTAGCTGCCTTCTTAGCTGTCTTCGCCACTTGATTCTCCTTTTGGCAATGATGGTCCTAAATAGCATGTGTAGTCGAGCTATCAAGCGATTGCGGCAAATGCAACGCTATTAGTTCTTGTTAGTTCATTATTCGGGGTTAATCCCTGCTTTGACGTGCTGGTCAATCTTCCGTGAGCGCCTGCGCGCCGTCCTGTGGACAACTCTTGCCGACGCGGCTGGAGTGGTTGTTTGTTCCTCTCTCGTTCTTTGGGCCGGCCGGATTTGGGCGCGCAGCGGTCGGAAAGGCGACCGGTGCGTGCATCGGAAGCACCTGATGGGGGAGGATCAGCTCCTGGACGGTGCCAAATGCCGCCTTTCGGGCTTAGGATAGTTCAATAGGCAGCTCTGCCCTTTGTTAGTGCTTGATCCATAAGCACGGCAATGATCTGCTCAAAAAAGTTGCTGGAGCGCCGAAACCTCGTGTCAATCTACGTCGCATTACATCACGTCACTCATTACAAATATGATCGTCCGGTCGAACTGGGCCCGCAGACCATCCGCCTGCGTCCTGCACCACATACCAGGACCCCCGTGCTGAGCTATTCGCTCAAGGTCACGCCGCCCAACCATTTCGTGAACTGGCAGCAGGATCCGCAAGGCAATTGGCTGGCCCGCTACGTTTTCCCCGAGAAGGTGAACGAACTCAAAATCGAGGTCGACTTCACGGCGCAGATGACCGTGATCAATCCGTTCGACTTCTTCGTCGAGCCTTATGCCGACAGTTTTCCCTTCGCCTATCCGGAGGGCCTCAAGGTGGAACTGGCGCCCTATCTCGAGACGATCGAGCCGGGGCCGTTGTTCGCGGAATACTTGAAGTCGATTCCCCGCGATGCGGACAACACGGTCAACTATCTCGTCGAACTCAATGCGCAGTTGCAGAAAAAGATTCGTTATATCATCCGGATGGAGCCTGGCGTTCAAACGCCGGAGGAGACGCTGTCGTCGGCCGCCGGCTCCTGCCGCGACTCGGCGTGGCTGCTGATCCAGACGCTGCGGCATCTCGGGCTCGCCGCCCGCTTCGTCTCCGGCTATTTGATTCAGCTTCGTCCCGACATCGATCCGATCGAGGGGCCGGTCGAGGTCGAGAATGATTTCACCGATCTGCATGCCTGGGCCGAGGTCTATCTGCCCGGCGCTGGATGGATAGGCTTCGACGTCACCTCGGGCATGCTGGCGGGCGAAGGACACATCCCCGTTGCTGCGACTCCCCACTATCACTCGGCCGCGCCGATCAGCGGCAGTGCCGGAGTTGCCGAGGTCAACTTCAACTTCGAGATGAATGTGAGGCGCATCCGCGAAGCGCCGCGGATTACCCGGCCATTTTCGGATGAGGCGTGGGACCGGCTCGACCGCCTCGGCGAAGCCGTCGATGCCGATCTCGCCGAAAACGACGTGCGCCTCACGATGGGCGGCGAGCCGACCTTTGTGTCGATCGACGACATGGAATCGGCGGAGTGGAATACGGCTGCCGTCGGCCCGGCCAAGCGCGGGCTCGCGGACAGCCTGATCCGGCGTCTGCGCGCGCGTTTCGCGCCCGGTGGCCTGCTGCATTACGGACAGGGCAAGTGGTATCCCGGCGAAAGCCTGCCGCGCTGGGCGTTCGGACTGTATTGGCGCAAGGACGGTGAGCCGATCTGGCGCAATCCGGATCTGATCGCCAGCGTCGATGGCCCGCGCAGGGCGACGATCCAGGATGCAGAGCGTTTCCTGGACACGGCGGCCGAGACGCTCGGGCTCGAGCCGGACTACGTGCTGCCCGCGTTCGAGGATCCCGCGCATTGGCTGCAGAAGGAAGCCGCGCTGCCCGAGAACGTCGACGCGCTCGACTCCAAGCTCGCCGATCCCGAAGAGCGCGCGCGCATGGCGCGGGTGTTCGACGAAGGCCTGCACATCCCGCGCGGCTTCGTGCTGCCGATCCAGCGCTGGAATGCGCAGCCCCGGCGCTGGCGCAGCGAGCGCTGGGGCCTGCGGCGCAAGCGCCTGTTCCTGATTCCCGGCGACTCGCCGCTCGGCCTGCGGTTGCCGATCGGCTCGCTGGCCTACATTCCGCCGGAAGATTTCCCGTACATCCACGAGCAGGACCCGATGGAGCAGCGCGGGCCGCTGCCGATGTTCACGCAGGGGCGTCCGGTGATCGTGCCGCAGGTACCGCCGCTGCCGAAGCTCGATCGCGCGCCGAAGCCGCAGCAGGATGTTCAGTATCAGTACTGGGGAGGGCTCGGCGTCCGCACTGCGATGTCGGTCGAGATCCGCGATGGCATTCTCTGCGTGTTCATGCCGCCGGTCGAAACCATCGAGGACTACCTGGAGCTGGTCGCAACGGTCGAAGCGACGGCCGAGTCGATGCAGATCAAGGTTCACGTGGAGGGCTATGCACCGCCGTTCGATCCGCGCATCGAGGTCATCAAGGTGACGCCCGATCCCGGCGTCATCGAGGTCAACATCCAGCCGGCCGCGAGCTGGCGGCAATCGGTCGACATCACTTTCGGGCTGTATGAGGATGCCGCGAAGGTGCGGCTCGGCGCCAATCGCTTCCTGATCGATGGCCGCCACACCGGCACCGGCGGCGGCAATCATGTCGTCGTCGGCGGCAGCTCGCCGCAGGATTCGCCCTTCCTGCGTCGCCCCGATCTGCTGAAGAGTCTCGTCCTGTATTGGCAGCGGCACCCGTCGCTGTCTTATTTGTTCTCCGGCATGTTCATCGGGCCGACCAGCCAGGCTCCGCGCATCGATGAGGCGCGCCACGACAGCCTTTATGAGCTCGAGATCGCGCTCGCCAACGTGCCTCGGATCGGGCAGAGCGTGCCGCTGTGGCTGGTCGACCGGCTGTTCAGGCATCTGCTCGTCGACATCACCGGCAATACCCACCGCTCGGAGATCTGCATCGACAAGCTGTACTCGCCGGAGGGACCGACGGGCCGGCTCGGACTCGTGGAGTTCCGCGCACTGGAAATGCCGCCGGATCCGCGGATGTCGCTGGCGCAGCAGCTTCTCATCCGTGCGCTGATCGCCAAATTGTGGCGCGAGCCGCAGGACGGCCGGTTCGTGCGCTGGGGCACGGCGCTGCACGACCGCTTCATGCTGCCGCACTTCATCTGGGAAGACTTTCTTGATGTCCTGGATGAGCTGCGGTCGTCCGGCTACGACTTCTCGCCGGAATGGTACCAGGCGCAGCTTGAATTTCGCTTTCCGACCTTCGGCCGCGTGCAGCATGGCGGCGTGACCCTGGAGCTGCGGCAGGCGTTGGAGCCCTGGCATGTGCTGGGCGAGGAAGGCGCCGCGGGCGGCACCGTGCGCTATGTCGATTCCTCGGTCGAGCGACTTCAAGTCAAAGCCGAAGGTTTCATCGAAGGCCGCCACCTCATCACCTGCAATGGTAGGAGGATGCCGATGACCTCGACCGGACGGTCGGCGGAAGCGGTGGCGGCGGTTCGTTTCAAGGCATGGCAGCCGGCCTCCGGCCTGCACCCGACGATCCCGGTGCATGCGCCGCTGACCTTCGACCTGATCGACACCTGGAACGGCCGTTCGCTGGGCGGCTGCGTCTATCACGTCGCCCATCCCGGCGGCCGCAACTACGATACCAAGCCGATCAACTCCTACGAGGCGGAGGCACGGCGGCTCGCCCGCTTCCAGGATCACGGCCACACTCCGGGACGAATCGCGCTGCCGCCGGAGGAACGCACAAATGAATTCCCGATGACCCTCGACTTGCGCAGGCCGCTCCTGCATTGATGGCACGGAGTTTGTGCGGAGGACCAGGGTATGGACGGCTCGAGCGGCCAGGACCAGGGAGCGAGCGCCGCCGGTCGGCCGGCGGCACGTTCTCCGCTGCGCCGGGCCGAGCATTGGGCCCGCGACTATGCCCGGCTCCCCGGCATCCCCGATGAGTTCATCGGGGCCGACGGCCGTCCGCGACCGGTCTGGACTCGCTTTGCCGAGACCTTCGCCGCACTCGCGCCGAGCGACATCGAGCGCCGCTTCGCCTCCGCCGATCGCCATCTGCGCGAAGCCGGCGTCACCTATCGCTCGCCGGGCGACAACGCCGAGCGATCGTGGCCGCTGAGCCATCTGCCGCTGCTGATCGACGAGTCCGAATGGGCTCACCTGTCCCAGGGCATCGTCCAGCGCGCCGAGCTGTTCGAACGGGTGCTGCAGGACATCTATGGCGAGGGACGGCTGGTGGCGAGCGGCGCGCTGCCGGCAGCCGCCGTCGCCGGGTCCAGCGAATATCTGCGCCCGGTCTGCGGCGTCAAACCGCCCGGCGGCCGCTTCCTCAGCATCTACGCCGCCGATATCGGCCGCGGGCCCGACGGCGGCTGGTGGGTGCTCAACGACCGCACCCAGGCGCCGTCCGGCATGGGCTATGCGCTGGAAAATCGGCTCGTGCTGTCGCGCGCCTTCTCCTCGATCTACAAGTCCATGAACGTGGAGCGGCTCGCGCCGTTCTTCGAAGCATTCCGCGATGCTCTGCGCGCCAGCGCCGATCGTGACGAGCCGCGCATCGGCGTGCTCACGCCGGGCATGTTCAGCGAGACCTATTTCGAGCACGCGACGCTGGCGCGCTATCTCGGCTTTCTGCTGGTCGAGGGCGACGATCTCGCTGTCAGCGGCGACCGCGTGCACATCCGCACCGTCGCCGGCCTGAAGCGCGTCGACGTGCTGCTGCGGCGGCTCGATTCCAACTCGCTCGATCCGCTCGAACTCGATGCCGGCTCGCGACTCGGCGTCGCCGGCCTGATGGACGTCGTGCGCAAGGGCGGCGTGGTGATCGCCAACATGCCGGGCTCCGGCGTGCTGGAGGCGCGCGCGCTGCTTGGCTTCCTGCCGAGCCTTGCGCGGCGCGTGCTCGGTGAGGATCTCAAGATCCCGCACATCGCGACCTGGTGGTGCGGCCAGAAGTCCGCACGCGACGAGGTGCTGTCGCGGCTCGAGGAGTTCGCGATCGAAGGCGCCTATGGCCGCGCCGTGCCGGGCTTCGCAAGCAGCGGTCCGGTGCTGGCTGGTGAGCTCTCGGCCGCCGAGCGCGAGCGGCTGCGCGCTGCGATCAGCCAGCGCGGCATCGATTATGTCGGACAGGAGGTGGTGCGGCTGTCGACCACGCCGGTGTGGGAGGACGGTCGGATCGCGCCGCGGCCGTTCGTGCTGCGGGTGTTCGCGGCCGCCACGCCCGACGGCTGGACCGTCATGCCCGGCGGCTTCTGTCGCATCGCCGACAAGCTCGATGCGCGCGCGGTGTCGATGGGCGATGGCGCGCGCGCCGCCGACGTCTGGGTGGTCGCCGACAAGGCGGTGGCGGCGCGCACCTTGCTGCCGGGCTCCGACAATGTGCGGATACGCCGCATCGCCGGCGTGCTGCCGAGCCGCGCCGCCGACAATCTGTTCTGGCTCGGACGCTATCTGGAGCGCGCCGAGGCCACCGTGCGGCTGATCCGGGCGCTCGCAGCCCAGCATCGTGATCCCGGCAAGGGATCGCCGGCGCAGCTCAACACCTCCGAGCGTATCCAGCGGCTGTTGCTGGCGTGGGGCGCGGTTGAGCAGACCTCGCGCAGCAAGGGATTTCAGGTGGCGGCTGAGGCCCTGCAGGCCGAGGCGCAGTTCGGCTCGGCGCTGTCGCTGCTCAGATCGGCTCAGCGCACCGCGACCTCGCTGCGCGAGCGCCTCTCGCCCGACGCTTGGCAGGTCATCACCGAGATGCCGAATCGCCTGGCGCAGGAGGCCGAGGATGAGGACGCCGTCGTCAGCATCGCCGAGCTCACGCTCGACCGGCTTGCGAGCTTCGCCGGCCTTGCCCAGGAGAACATGAACCGCGCCGCCGGCTGGCGCTTCCTCGACATGGGGCGCCGCGCCGAACGCGCCATCAACACCGCGCGGTTCGCGCGCCAGTTCGGCTATGACGAGGCGACGCCCGAGGATCTCGACGTCCTGCTCACGCTGGTCGACTGCCAGATCACCTACCGCTCGCGCTATTTGATCGGCCCGTCGCTGGCGCCGATCCGCGATCTCGTCGTGCTCGACCTCTACAATCCGCGCTCGGTCGCGTTCCAGGTCGAGCTGCTCAACGAGCACATCGCGAGCCTCCCGGTGCTGAAGGAGAACGGGCTGATCGAGCGGCCGCAACGCCTCGCGATCTCGCTGGGCGCGCGGCTGACCGCGGCGGAGGCGGCCCATCTCGATGGCCGCGCCTTGTTTGCACTGGAGCAGGACCTGCTCAATCTGGCGGAGGCGATCGGTCAGCACTACTTCCCGCACGGTCCGAACGCGACGCGGCCGGAAAAGCTTACGGGCCTCGCGTGATCTACGACATCCGCCATGTCACCACCTACGAATACGGGAGTGCCGTCAGCTTCGCGCGCTGCTCGCTGCGCCTGGAGCCGCTCAGCGGCGACGGCCAGGAGTTGATCTCGCACAGCGTTGACATCCGCCCGCGTCCCTCGGAGCGGACGGCGCGGCGCGATTTCTTCGGCACACTGACCGAGAGCATCGTGATCGACACTCAGCACCGCCACCTGCGCATCGACTCGCGCTCGCGGGTGAAGCTGTCGCGCACGCCGCCCGAGCGCGATGCGCCGAGTGCGGAGTGGGAGCAGGTGCGCGATGCAGCTTTCGAGGCGACGAGCCTCGGCCCGTCGTCGCCGATCGGCTACGTCTTCGCCAGCGCGCTGGCGCCGGTGCTGGAGCCGGTGACGGACTACGCCGCGGCGAGCTTCTCCGCCGAGACGGGGATCGTAGCCGGCGCCGCCGATCTGATGCGGCGCATCCGCAAGGAGTTCAGATACGATCCGAAGGCGACCGTGATCTCGACCCCGCTGCGCGAGGTGTTCGACAATCGCCACGGCGTCTGCCAGGACTTTGCTCACGTCATGATCGCCGGCCTGCGCGGCCTCGGCCTGCCCGCAGCCTATGTCAGCGGCTATCTGCGCACCATCCCGCCCGAGGGCCAGCCGCCGCTGCAGGGCGCCGACGCCACCCATGCCTGGGTGTCGCTGTGGTGCGGCGAGGAACTGGGCTGGATCGGCTTCGATCCGACCAATGATCTCCTGGTCGGCAATGATCACATCATCCTCGGCATGGGCCGCGACTTCTCCGATGTCTCGCCGGTCGATGGCATCATCGTCGGCTCGCGCAAGCAGAAGCTCGGCGTCGCCGTCGATGTCGTGATGGTCGAGTAGGGTTCCCTGACCGGGAACGGTCGGAACATTTTTCCCGCATCGCACTTGATCCGCCCGAGGGGCCCGAATGGGGGCTGGCTGACCCTTTCGAGCGATGGAGTGATCGACATGAAACGTGTTGCAATCGTCATTGGCCTGGTCGGCGCCTGCGTCGCCGGCAGCGCCTCGGCCCAGCCGAGTGCGAACCTCACCGGCACCTACCGCTGCATCCAGATGTGCCGCGACGGAATGATCGGCGCGCCGGCCTTCGTGACGCAGAACGGCGATGCCGTGAACCTGACCACCGAAACCGGCGAGTCCCTCCAGGCCTGGCCGGACTGGAATGCTCCCAATAGCCGGCTTTGGATCGACGCACGTGACGAAAGTGCAGTGTATTCGCCCGACGGCATGCGCATCCAGTTCGACGACGGCCGTGTCTGGGAGCGCGACCTGCCGCCGCCGCTCATCGTCCGCCGCGCGCCGGTGGTGTACGGGCGATAAGCGATCGCCATTGCTATCGAGGCTCTCGCGCACGCGGGGGCCTTGATTTGCGGGTGAGATGAAAGGTGCCGGCCTCACGATCCAGTACTCGCCGGAAGGGGTGATGAATCGAGACGCCGCGGCGTACCGGATGCCCGCCTGCGCGGACATGACACGGGGTACGGGGCGGCGTTCTCGCGACACGATCTGTCCGAGTCATGAAGGATAGCTCGAACCCTCTGAGAACAAGAGGGCGCAGGGAATGCCGGGTGATGGCCTCACCCATGGCCCGCCTGCGAAAAGAATGCAGGCGGCAGGTACCACAGGTGCAGCCGGATCAACCCGGCATTCCCTGCGCGATGGCTTTACGGCTTATACGTGGTCTCCCTGGTGCGCCGGGCTTTCTGGCCACCATCCCCAGCGCGATCGTATTGCGCCAGGTTGACACCAGCATCGGGGTGTCGGGACATCACGACTTCACCGTGCGCATCATGCCGTTCGTCCGCGCGACTGATCACGCTGCAGCACCACACGCCCACCGCTCCCCAGGCTCCACGTTCGTGACGATCGCGATACGCCCCTCTCACGAGCCCGGGATGGCCGGAAACATCGGTCTGATTTGCCCGACGACACAAGTGGGCAAGCGTGCGACAAACTGGCACGACGGGCAATTCGGGCATGGCGGATATGCGCGATCTATTAGTTGTCGTTCAGACAGCGAGCGCCATGCTGAATCCGGCACCAGCAGAGAAGCTCAGCACTTCCGCATCTGCAAACAATGCTCTCGCCCCTCGACATCAGTCCGAAACGACTCGATGAAGCCGCCCTGGCGCTGGGTCACATACACGGTCTTGCCGTCGCTGCCGCCGAAGGCGAGGTTGGTCGGCTCCCTGGCTTTCAGCGCGATCTCCCGGATCATGCGCCCATCCGGCGCCAGCATGGCGATGCTGCCCTTGAGGATGTGCGCGACCAGCAGCCGGCCGTTGGCGTCGGTGCGCAGTCCGTCGATCGTGTTCGGCTCGAAGGTCTTGATCAGCTTTGGCCGTGTCAGCGCGTCGCCGTCGATCGCATAGGACCAGAGCTCGCCGCTGTTGGATTCGCCGACATAGAGCGTGCGGCCGTCGGGGCTGAGATCGATGCCGTTGGCGGTGCCCATGGCACGCGGCGCCGACATGGCTGCGCCTTGCAAGGATCCGTCGGGTCCTTTCGCGATCCGCCAGATGCGGCCGCTGCGCGCCTTCCAGTTGGGATCGCTCGCATAGATCGTGCCGTCGCGCGCCAGCGTGATGTCGTTGGGCTGGCTCATGTCATCGGCATGGAAGACGAGGCGGGGCTCGGTCGTGCCGGGGGCGATGGCGAAGATGTTGTGGCGCTTGTAGTCGGCGACGAACATCGTGCCTGTGGCGTCGATGCGGATGGCGTTGCCAATGCTGTTGTCGGGCAGCTCGGTGAATTTTTCGGAGGCCGTCGCCTCCGGCGCGAGCTTGCCGATCGTGCCGGCCTTGCCGAGATTGACGACGAACAGATTGCCGTCGCGGTCGACGGCGGGCCCCTCGATGCCGAAGGTGTATTCGCCGGATGGAGTGAGCTGGGTGCTCTCGAACAGTTTTGGTGCGGCGAGGGTGGGCGCGCTCGCAAGCAAGAGCATGAGAACAGTCGCCAAACCCGAGATGCGTAGGGTGGACAAAGGCGCAGGACGACGCCGCTTGCGCCCGAACGCACGCTCGTGCGCGCCGTGCCCACCAGCATCTGCACCGGTGCGCGCGGCCGGTGGGCACGCGCCGCCTGCGGCGGTCGCTTTGCCCGCCCTACGGGCCATTGCAAGCCGGTCAGAGCGGCACCAGAAACTGCTGTTGGATGTAATAGCCATTGTCGTCCGTACAGGTGCCGTTGAGGTAGGTATCGGCGGGCCGGAAGAAACGGCTGAAGCCGGGCTTATTGACGGCAGACCTCTCGGTCATCACGACGACCTTGCCGAACGGGATCTCGCCGCATTCGCGGCCGTCGCCGGCGAAGAACTTGCGATGCGGAGGGCCGCCCGGTTTCACCCGCATCCTGGTTCCTGGAATCATCCGCGCGACCAGATCGTCCGCCACATCAAGCACCCTGGCGTAGCCTGGTTCCGTCTTGATGAGGTTGGCGCCCGGCGGCATCTGCCGCTCGGCACCCAATCCGCGCAATCGTTGACGCAGCCGGCCGGCTTCGGGATCGCCCGGATAGATCCAGCCGTCTTGCGCCAGCATGAAGCGCAGCACGGCGCGGTCCTTGTCGTCATCGGATTGCCCGGCCTTGAGGCCGAAATCCGAATGGCAGCCGCTGCAATGTTTTTCGATCAGGCTCCTGCGCACGGTCGTGAGCCGCGCGCGACTCGCCGCGTCCTGCATCGCGAAAGCCGCAAGCCGGTCGATCAGCGCCTCGCTCCTGATGTCGCAGGGCAGGGGTTCGGGGGCAGCCTCGCCAGAGCGGTCGATGCGGATCACGGTCTGGTTCTTGTCCTCGACCAGCCAGATCGCGCCGTCGTCGGCGATGGTCATGCCGACCGGCGCGCCCTGCGGCCGGATGCCGTTGACGCGATGCCACCCCGTGATGATCTCATCGAACGCCGCGGCCGGCGCGGGACCGGCTGCGGTCTGGAAAGCGCGGGTTGGCTCGGCGGCGCAGCTCACATGGTAGCGCACCGGCGCCGGGCTCAGCTTGGGGAAGCCGTGGTCGTCGACCTCGAAGGCGAGTAGCCGGCTGCCGGTCGGCCGATAGCCATGCAGGCCGACCAGCAGCTTGCCCTTCAGGTCGTCGAAGCGATCGCCGGTGTAGTAGAGCATGCCGAGCGGCGCGCCATGCGGCGGCAGCAGCGACCAGGGCTGCTTGTAGAGCGTGGTGGTGTTGCAGAGGTTCTTGAGCGCGCCGGACTGCAGCACACGCTTGAATTCCGGGCTCGGCGTCGTCAGGTCGTAGCAATAGGGCCAGCCATAGTGGCGGCCTTGCTCGATCGCGTTGATCTCCTCGTTGGGCGCGAAGATGTCCTGCAGGTCGCGCGCGTTCTCGCCCTGCAGGAACGCGGTGCCGGGATCGGGAAAGCGCGGATGCAGCGCCAGCGCCATCGAGTTGCGCAAGCCGCGCGCGAACACCTCATGAGGCGGAGCGGAATCGCCGGGTTTCAGCGCTGGAAAGAGGCCGCCGGCGGGCGGCGTGAACAACCAGATGGAAGCCAGCGGCGAGGTGCCGTCGCCCGCCGCGCAGGGTCGCGTGATCGGCGCCGGCGACAGGCAATTGTCGCTGTGCGAGCCGATGTTGACGAACAGCCGCCCGTTGCGGTCGAAAGCGAAGGCCTTCAGCGGATGCGCACTCTCCGCGATCCGGGTGCCGTCCGGCAAGGTCAGGCGGCGCCCAGGCAGATCGCGGATGATGGTCTCGATGGTCGCTCTCGGGTTCGCGGCGAGCGGATCGAAGCGGAAGATCGCGGTGTCGGTCGAGGCGTAGATCCTGCCGTCGAGGCCCGCGGCGAGGCCGAATGGATAGGACAGTCGCGTGACCGCCTCGCGGATGCGCTGGCCCGCGGGCGCTACGGGATCGAGGATGAGGAGGCGGCCGTCGTCATGGCCCCAGCCGCCCATGTCCGCGACCACGAACAGTTGATGGCCGGGAATCTGCACGATGCTGCGGGGAAATCGCAGGCCGTCGTCGCGACTGGCGACGAGGCCGGCGCAGAAGCCGGGCTTCATGTCGATCTGGAGGCGCGGAAAGGTGAGGGCGCCGTCGCCGCAACTGGCCGGGCCGAGCGCGTAGCCGCTGCGGATCGTCGCGTCGTCGGCGTGGCCAGCTCCGATGCCGATGAGCATGGCGGTCGCGACGGCTGCAAGACTGTGCCACGACCATTCCATGCGTCGGTCCCGCTCAGTGAAGCAGATTGTATTGGATGATGTAGGCGGCGGCGCCGGCAAAATAGCCGAGCAGGGCGATGCCGCTGATGCGGCGGACGTACCAGAAGAAGTGGATGTTCTCGAGCCCCATCGCGGCGACGCCGGCCGCCGAGCCGATGATCAGGATCGAGCCGCCGGTGCCGGCGCAGTAGGCGACGAACTCCCACAGGAAACTGTCGGGCGGAAACTGGCTCAGGCTGTACATGCCCATGGATGCTGCGACCAGCGGCACGTTGTCGATGACCGCGCTGGCGAGGCCGAGCACGATCACGATCAGGTCGAGCCGGCCGACGGTGCGATCGAGCCATTGCGCCAGCGCCTGCAGGATGTGGGTGTGCTCCAGCGCTGCGACGGCCAGCAGGATGCCGATGAAGAACACGATCGAGGGCATGTCGATGCGGGTCAGCGCATGCACGAGCGTCAGGCGCTGCTTCTGCTCCGAGGCCTTCTCGCGATGGATGATCTCGCCGACCATCCAGAGCAGGCCGAGGCCGAACAGGATGCCCATGAACGGCGGCAGGTGCGTCAGCGCCTTGAACACCGGCACGGCGACCAGGATGCCAAGGCCCATGAAGAACATCAGATTGCGCTCGAACGGCAGGATCGGGCTGATCGAGGCGAGCCCTGCGCTCGCCGGAGGCGCGAGCTGCTTGCCGCGCAGCGTGACGCTGACGACCGCGAGCGGCACCAGCAGGTTCAGGAGCGAGGGGATGAAGACCGACTTCATGATCGCGAGCGGCGTGATCTGGCCGCCGATCCACAGCATGGTGGTGGTGACGTCGCCGATCGCCGACCACGCGCCGCCGGCATTGGCGGCAATCACGATGATGGCGGCGAACACGAGACGATCTTCGTCACGCCCCGACAGCTTCTTCATCAGCGACACCATCACGATCGCGGTGGTGAGGTTGTCGAGCATGGCGCTGAGGAAGAAGGTCACGAAGCCGACCAGCCAGACCAGCGTGACCTGATTCCTGGTGCTGATCAGCGAGGTCACGACCTCGAAGCCGTTGTGCGCGTCGATGACCTCGACGATGGTCATCGCCCCGATCAGGAAGAAGATGATCTGCGCGGTCGAGGCCACGGACTCGTTGAGCTCAGCCGCAACGGCCGGCGCGGTCCCGCCCATGACGGCGTAGATGGTCCACATCAGGCCGGCACCGACCAGGGCGGTGGCTGCCTTGTTGATCCGGAATGGATGCTCCAGCGCCACCACGGCATAGGCGAGTGTGAAGACGGCGACGATGGCGGCGGTCATGGGCAGGGCATTCCGGGCTGGATCGGCGGGAGACGGATGGAACTGCCCAAGATATGACCGATCGGCGTCCGGCCAGCAAGCCGTGAGCGCTGTTCAGACCGGCGAACGCCGGATTACACCAGGGCCGACGCGATCGCGTCGGCGTGGCTCCGGATGGCGCGGATCTCCGCCGCGCTGCGGCGCTCGAGATTGACGTACTGGTTGCGCATGCGGCCATTATTGGCGAAGCGCCGGCGGTGCTTGGCAAGGAAGCTCCAATACAGCGTCGTGAGCGGGCAGGCCCTGTCGCCGGTCGCCTGCTTCGGATCGTAGCGGCAGTTGCGGCAATGGTCGCTCATGCGGTCGATGTAGTGGCCCGACGCCGCATAGGGCTTGGTGCCGACCACGCCGCCGTCGCCATGCTGGCTCATGCCGAGCGTGTTGGGCAGCGACACCCAGTCGATGGCGTCGTGAAACATCGACATGTGCCAGAGGTGCACATCGTAGGGCCGGACGCCGAGCAGCATCGCGAACAGGCCGAGCACCATCAGCCGCTCGATGTGATGCGCATAGGCATGGTCGATGGTGTGGCCGATCGCCTGCGCCAGGCAGCGCATGTCGGTCTCGCCGGTCCAGTAGAAGCGCGGCATCGGCAGGCCGGCGTCGAGCGCGTTCTCATCGGCGTAGTGAGGCATGCGCTGCCAATAGATGCCGCGCACGAATTCCCGCCAGCCGATGATCTGGCGGACGAAGCCCTCGAGCGCGTTCAGCGGCGCGTTGCGGCTCTGAAGCGCGGCCGCGACCACTTCGCGCGGATTCAGCATGTGCAGGTTCAGCGCGCCCGACAGCCGCGAGTGATACAGGAACGGCTCGTCGCTCAGCATCGCGTCCTGATAGGTGCCGAACAAGGAGAGGCGCCAGGCGACGAAATCGGAAAGCTCGGTCAGCGCGTCGACGCGCGACACCGGCAGGTCGAAGCGGTCGAGCTTGCCGGGACTGTTGGAGAAGCGCGCCGCGACCAGCTTGAGCACGTCGCGCGTGATCGCGTCGGGCGCATAGGATCTGGCGACGGGGATCGGCGGGCGCGACTTGCCGAATCCCTTGCGGTTCTCGGCGTCGAAATTCCAGCTGCCGCCGACCGGGCGGCCGCTCTCGTCGATCAGGATGCCGGTCTTGCGCCGCATCGCGCGGTAGAACGTCTCCATGATCGGGCGCGGATGGCGCTCGGTGAAGGCGTCGAACTCCTCCGCCGTGCACAGGAAGTGGCGGTCGGCGCGGATGTCGGGCCGCTGCGGCAGCTTGCGCAAGCCCTCGCGCACGCGAAAATCGCCGGGCTCCAGCACGATGGTCGCCGCAGGCCGCAGCGCCGCCTGATGCCGCGCGATCTCGCTGTCGAGTGCGCCGGTGTTGGCGGGATCATCGAGCCGGACGTAATGGACGGTGCGGCCGCGGCTCTCGAGACCGGCGCGGAAGTGGCGCATCGCCGCGAAGAAATACGCGATGCGCATCTTGTGCTGCGGAACGTAGCTGGCCTCGTCGCTGACCTCCATCTGCAGCACGGCGTCCTGCTCCGGGTCGAAACCGTCGAAGGCCGCCGAGTCCGCATCGAGCTGGTCGCCCAGCACGATGACAAGGTGTCTTACGGCACGTGTCCTGGTCATGGGACCTTGGTCATCACGCCATGCAGCCGATCAGGCGGCCGCCGCGGTAACCGCGTGGGCCTGGCCAAGACAGTCCTTGCGCACCGTGAGCAGGCTGCGATGCAGCCAGGTCTTGATGGTGCCGACCGGCACGCCAAACCGTTCCGACAGACGCGTCCGGCTTTCGCCCTCGAGATAGGCGAGCGCCAGCAGCCGTCGGCGCTCCTCCGGCAGCCGCCCAAGCGCCTCGCGGGCGATCGGTTCCGCCAGCGCGTAGTCGAATTCGTCGGCGGCGCTGTCGGCGGGATCGGGGATCGCGAGGGCCTCATCGAGCTCCGAGGTCGGCACGCCGGTGGCGCGCAGCGCGTCGATCGCGGTGTTGCGCATGATGCTGCACATCCAGGTGATGGGCGAGGCGCGCGTCGAGTCGAAGCTCGCGGCATGCCGCCAGATCTTCAGGTAGCCATCCTGCAGGATGTCGTCGAGGTCAGCCGCGGACGGCAGCAAGGCGCGCACGGTCTTCCGCATCTTCAAGATCGTTGCAGCATGGAGCTCGGCAAAGGCTTGCTCATCGTTGCGTCCGGCACGGGCCAGCAGGCTGCCAAGATGCGCGACGCAACCCTTCTGATCCGCGCTTGCTGATCGCATCATTCTCCTCCATGCGCTCTCTCTGAACGGAAACGGGTCAGAGTCAGATGCGGATCACCGCCAGCGTGCTGTCGGTATCGCGCGGAGGGAAGTGGCGAATCGTCCAGCCGATCTAGCTCGTCTTGATTGCTCCGCGGCGGCTCGCCACGATGCGATCAGAGCTCAGAGCCGGACGAAGGGGCTGATGAGGCGGCCGAGCAGGCCGTGCATGCGCAGGTCGCCGGTCATGGCGACGAGGCAGAGGCAGGGGCCCTCGTCACCGACCACCGGACGATGGTCGACCTCGTCGTCGCCATAGTCGAAGTCGCCGGGTCCGTAATAGCCGCCGAGATGGCTGAAGCTGCCCTTCAGCACGCAGGTCAGCTCATTGCCGGAATGCGTATGCTCCAGCATCCGCGCCCCTGGCTCCGAGCGCAGCAGGAAGGCGCGCGATTTGCCGGTGCCAGGCAGCAGGATCGGGCGCATGCTGATGCCGGGTGCCACGCGCCGGCGCTTGCCGATCTTGCAGCGCTTGACCATCTCGGGCAGGTCCGCGAGCTCGGGATCGTGCTCGGCGACCTCGCTCACCTGCGGCGCCGCCTGCGGGCGTCGATCGATGCGGGCCATCACGGCATCGAAAGCATCCGCGCCCGTCGCGATCGGCTCGGCCGCGTCCAGCGAGGCGCCGGCGAGCTGCTCGATGGCGCGGACGAAGCGCTGGCATCGGCCGCAATCGGCGACATGGACACCGACGACCAGCCGCTCGGCCTCGTCGAGCGCACCAGTGGCGAAGTCGGCCAGCAGGTCTTCCGGCGGGTGGTGGCTGATCGTCATGTCGCGTCGTCCAACAGGTCTCTCAGGCGATTCATCGCCAGTCTGATTCGTGACTTTACCGTACCCAGCGGCAGGCCGAGCACCGCCGCGATTTCCGAATGCGGTCGTTCCTCAACGAACGACAGGCGGATCACGGTGGATTGCTCCGCCGATAATCTTTCGATCGCGGCCGCTACCCGTGTGGCATCTTCGACACGCGAGACGATCTGGTCGGCTGCGAGCGTCGGATCGGCTTCCTCGTCGCGCCCCACTTCTCTGCTCAGCCGGCTGTCGCGGGCGGCCTTGCGCACGGCGTCGATCCGCTGGTTGCGCGCGATCGTGAAGATCCAGGCGGCCGCGCCGGCCGTCGACGGATCGAATTGCCCCGCCTTCGTCCACACCGCCACCATGGTGGATTGGGCGATTTCCTCGGCGTCGTCGGCGTTGCAGCCGGTCTTGATGAGGAAACCTTTGATGCGGGGCGCAAAATGCGCGAACAGGGCCTTGAACGCCTCGCGGTCGCCGCGCGCGGCGACGCGTCCGATCAATTCAGCCCAATCCACAGTCGCCTTCGGCCCTCTGCTCACATTCACCTTGGTACGGGCGCCCAAGGCCCGTGCAAATCGATGCCGGGACGATGCCACGTTCCATTGCGCTAATCCAGCCGCTCTCATCGCGTGGTCATGGTCCCCGGCACGCATGCTTGATCCCGGATAACGTGGCTCATGGACGGCTGGATCACAGCGGGCGGACGATTTTCCGTGCCCCTCAGTCCTTCAGATCGGAATTGACCATCGCCAGGAACTCCTGGCGGCTCATCGGGTCGGTGCGGAAGCAGCCGAGCATGCGGCTGGTGGTGAGATCGACGCCGTGCTTCTTGACGCCGCGCGAGCTGATGCAGTGATGGGCTGCCTTGATCACGACCGCCACGCCCTGCGGCTGCAGCACCTCGTCGATGATGTTGGCGATCTCGGCGGTCATGCGTTCCTGGATCTGCAGCCGGCTGGCATAGGCCTCGACGACCCGGGCGAGCTTGGAAATCCCGACCACGCGGTTGCGCGGCACGTAGCCGACCCAGGCGCGGCCGATGATGGGCGCCATGTGGTGCTCGCAATGGCTCTGGAACGGGATGTTCCGCAACAGCACCATCTCGTCGTAGCCGGCGGTCTCCTCGAACGTCTTGCGCAGATACTCCTCGGGGTTCTGCTCATAGCCGGAAAAATAGCTCTTGTAGGCCCGCGCGACGCGGGCCGGGGTCTCGGAGAGACCCTCGCGTGACGGGTCCTCGCCGATCCAGGTCAGGATGGTGCGGATGGCGTCCTCGACGTCATCCTGGGTGACCGCAACCGGGTCGCAGGCGAACGGAAGTTTCTTGGCTGTCTGGCGCACGATGGCTCTCCAAAAACCAAGAAACGGTTCCGGTGTCGGAACGGATCACGTCTTGTGGGGGCGATTTCCGCAACCGATGGCTCGCCGCCGTCAGCTCGCCTTGCGCAGCCGCATCTCCGCAGACGGACCCGAGCGCAGGTTCTGGAAGAACTTCTCGACCTCGTTGGCGAGCGTCTGCGCGGTCGCGTTGAGGTCGCCGGACGCCGACAGGACGGAGGCGGCGGCCGTCGAGGTCTCGCTGATGGCGTCGCGCAGCGAGTCGATGTTCATGACCAGCGTCTGGTTGCCCTGGGCGGTCGACTGCGCGTTGGTCGAGATCTCCCGCGTCGCCTGGTCCTGTTGCTGGATGGCATTGGAGATGTTCGAGGTGATCTCGTTGATGCCGCGGACCGCCTGGCCAATCTCGCGGACGGCGTCGACCGCGGTCTTGGTCGAGGCCTGGATCAGGCCGACGTTCTGGCTGATCTCCTCGGTCGCCTTGGCCGTCTGCCCGGCCAGCGCCTTGACCTCGTGAGCGACCACGGCAAAGCCACGGCCGGCCTCGCCGGCGCGGGCGGCCTCGATGGTCGCATTCAGCGCGAGGAGATTGGTCTGCTCGGCGATGGTCTGGATCAGGGTCAGTACGCCGTCGATGCGCTGGGTGGCGGCGGCAAGGCCCTCGATCTCCGTGACCGACTTCTCGGTGCGTTGGCCGGTCTGCTCGACGGCGCCGGCCGACTGCCGAATCTGCCGGCCGATCTCCTCGACCGACGTCGACAGCTCCTCGGCGGCGCTGGCGACGGCGGAGACGTTGGTCGAGGCCTGCGACGTGGCGCCGGCCGCGGTGACCGCGCGCTCGTTGGCATCGGCCGTCAGCCGCGTGATCATCTCGGCGGTTTGGCGCATCGCGGCGGCGTTCTCGGTGACGGTCCGCATCACGCTGCCGATCGCGGTGCGGAATTGCTCGACCGCGGTCTCGATGTGGCGGGCCCGGGCTTCGCGGATTTCCGAGTCCTGCGAGACCTGGACATTGAGGTCGCGGTTATGGGCCATCGCCTGCTGGAACACGCCGATGGCGCGGGCGAGCTCGCCGATCTCGTCGGCCCGTCCGGCATGCGGCACCTCGACGTTCTCGGCGCCGGTCGCGACCTGGCGGATCGTATCGGTGATCTGCGACAGCGGCCGAGCGATCGAGCGGGCGATGATCACCACGCCGGCTGCGACCAGAACCAGCATCAGGCCGCCAAGGCCTGTCAGCACGAGCGAGAGCTTGTTGTTCAGCGCCGTCTCCTCGGCGATCTTTCCTGCGCGCTCGACATAGACTTTGGACAGCGCCTCGAGATCCGTGTTGAGCGCCTTGCGCACGGAGCGATTGGCATCGTTGTCGCCCCACTCGCGTCCCGCAGCCGGGCTGATTTCATTGGCGCGGCGGACCAGTTCGGCGCGGAATTCGACGAATTGCTCGATCCGCTTCTTGAACGTTGCGAATTGCTGGGCGTCGTCGGCCTGGACGATCGCCTGCCACTTGTCGACGACCTTCAGGATCTCGGCATTGAACTTGAGCAAGCCGTTGCCGTATTGCTTCACGACGGCGGGGTCTGTCGACATATAGACGCCGCGCGACTCCATGACGACGGCATAGACAAGGCCGTTGACCAGCTGAACGTTGTGAGCGGCGAGATTGGCTGTCTCGATGGCTTTGATGAGCTCCGTGGCTCGCCGCGAGTTGTAGTCGGACAGCCAGGTGATTGCGGCGGTCAATAGCGCAAACAACGCAAAGATTGCGTAGAGCTTGACTGCGATGGATTGGCGCGTGGCCGTCTTCGTTGACGTCGGGCTTGAGGTCATGAGGTGAGATACCGCGAGTTTTTGCTACGACGGAGGAGGCGCTTGATTGTTAATAGTTATGCAAAACCTTCATGGAGAAAGCGTTAAGTGGACATCGTCAGTATTATGCAACCACAGCGTACTTTGCTTGGCGTTTCAATCGATTAGTTGGTGCTCCGCAGTAGGGGCGGGCGCCGGGGCATCCGGTCGACTACGGAGGGCATGCGCCATTTCGAGGCCCCGCGTTCCCCTGCAAATGCATTGCAAACCAGTGGCCGCGCGCACGCGCGCTCCGCAATTGGTTCGCCGGTCGGAGACAGGCGGGAGCAGTCGTCGCGCTCGACCGATCAATTATCCATCCGATTGGAACTTTGGATCGCCCTTCGCATTCCGCCATCCGTATTGCGATGCATCGGATCAGGTCGCCTCGTCAGGACGCGTCGGATCATGCCGGGCAGCGTGAGCATCTGGCACGCGGCGGGGACGTCGCGCCTTGCGACAGGAGCGGAAGGCGCGATCGCACTCAACTTTTCCGGAAGGGGTAGCGAAGCCTTATCTTCGGCCGTAAGGTAACCGGTTAGCGGGTTGTCGCGAGGGGCAGTCGATGAGATTCGAGGGCATCGAAACGGTACGTCGCATTCTCTGTGTGTTTCCGCGCTACACCTCGTCGTTCGGAACCTTTGAGCATGCCTATCCGCTCACCGACGGCATCCAGGCCTTCATGCCGCCGCAGGGGCTGCTGCTGATCGCGGCCTATCTTCCAGGTTCCTGGCAGGTGCGCTTCATCGATGAGAACATCCGCCCGGCGCAGGACGAGGATTTCTCATGGGCCGAAGCGGTGTTCGTCAGCGGCATGCACATCCAGCGTCAGCAGATGAACGACATCTGCCAGCGGGCGCACGCGTTCGACCTGCCGGTCGCGCTCGGCGGCCCCTCGGTCAGCGCCTGTCCGGACTACTACCCGAGCTTCGACTATCTGCATGTCGGCGAGCTCGGTGATGCGACCGACGAGCTGATCGCGCGGCTGGCGCGGGATCCGTCACGGCCTGCGCAGCAGGTCGTGCTGCGGACCAACGAGCGGGTGGCGATGACCGATTTCCCGGTGCCGGCCTACGAGCTCGCCGAGGTGAAGAAGTACTTTCTCGGCAGTATCCAGTATTCCAGCGGCTGCCCCTATCAGTGCGAGTTCTGCGACATCCCCGGCCTCTATGGGCGCAACCCGCGCATCAAGTCGCCGCAGCAGATCATCGCCGAGCTGGACAAGCTCAGGGAATGCGGCGTCACCGGCTCGGTCTATTTCGTCGACGACAACTTCATCGGCAACCGCAAAGCCGCGACGGAGCTGCTGCCGCATCTGATCGAATGGCAGAAGCGCACCGGCTATGTGATGCGGCTCGCCTGCGAGGCCACGCTCAACATCGCCAAGCGGCCCGAGATCCTGGAGAAAATGCGTGAGGCCTATTTCATCACCATCTTCTGCGGCATCGAGACGCCCGATCCGGATGCGCTGACGGCGATGCAGAAAGATCACAACATGATGGTGCCGATCCTGGAGGGGATCAGGACCATCAACAGCTACGGCATGGAGGTCGTCTCCGGTATCATCATGGGGCTGGACACCGACACGCCGCAGACCGCGGACGCGCTGCTGCAGTTCGTCGAGGAGAGCCGGATCCCGCTGCTCACGATCAATCTGCTGCAGGCGCTGCCGAAGACGCCCCTGTGGGATCGCCTCGAGCGCGAGGGCAGGCTGGTCCACGATGACGGTCGCGACTCCAACGTGAAATTCCTGATGCCCTATGACGAGGTGGTCACGGCGTGGCGGCGCTGCATGGAGGTTGCCTACGAGCCGGAGCGGCTGTTCGCGCGCTACAAGCACCAATGCGACACCACCTATGCCAACCGCATCGAGGTGCCGGTCAGCGACGAGATGAAGAGTTGGCCGAACATCAGGCGCGGCCTGGTCATGATGGGCAAGATCTTCTGGAAGGTGGGCGTGCTCGGCGACTACAAGCGGCCGTTCTGGCGCTTTGCCTGGAGCCAGCTCAAGCGAGGCGAGATCGAGAATTTCATCGCCGTGGCGCTGATCGCGCATCACCTCATCATGTTTGCGCGCGCCGCCTCGCGCGGGCATCAGAACGCGTCGAACTACTCGATCCGGCTGCGCGAGGCCGCCCTTCCCGCAGGGTGATGGTCCTCTCTGGAGCAGGGGGCGGCGGGTGGTGCTCGCCAGCACCGGCTCGCGGCCTGAGCAAGGGGACGGCGCGGTCGGATACCGGTCCTTGAGTCGTTCAGGTTTCGAGCCCCGCGTCCGCCTGGGCCATCCACGCTCTTTTCAAGCACGGCAGAATCGTGGCGTGATCGGAAGCCGTGGCGGCTCGCCGTCTTGTGTGGCCGCGCATGGTTGCGGCCGGGGAGTGAACCCTGCTAGATCGCCTCGACGAATTTTCACGTGTTTTCAAGGATTAGCTTGGGCTGCGGGCCACAATGCGGTCATCTCTGCTTCGCTGAGCGGCCTTATTTCTGCCCTATGCGCTCAGGCCCTCCGAATTGGGCCGCACCCCAACCACTGGACACCGCATGCTGGAAGTCAGGCACGACAACGAAGTCCATGTCGAGAAGGTCGAGCACCGGCCGGCCGACAGCATCGCTTTTGGCATCGAACGACTCGGCCTCCTCGCGGTCAAGGCGCCGATCTTCTCCTGCGTCGTCCTGCTCGTCCTCATCGTGGCGGCGGTGTTCGGCATCAAGCGCATCCAGATCGACGATTCGCTCAGCCAGCTGTTTCGCTCCGACAGCAAGGAATTCCACCAGTACGAGGAGGTGACGAAGAAGTTCCCGGCCGAGGAATTCGACGTCCTCGTCGTGGTCGAGGGCCAGACCTTGCTGGCCCGCCAGAACCTCGAGAAGCTTCGTGACTTCGTGACCGACCTGCAACTGGTCGAGGGTACCCGTGGCCTGGTGTCGCTGTTCTCGGCCCGTCAGGCGCCGGCGCCCGGAAAGCTGCCGGCCGCGCTGTTTCCGTCGGATCTGCCGGAGGGCGAGGCCTACGACAAGTTCATCGAAACGGTGAAGTCGAACGAGATCATCCGCGGCAAGCTGTTGTCGGAGGACGGTACGCTCGCCCTGATCGTGCTGTCGCTCGAGCCCAAGGTGGTGGCCTCGAACGATCTCGGGAAGGTGGTGGGCGACATCCGGAAGCTGATGGCGGAGGACCTCGGCGACACCGGCCTGAATGTCCAGCTTTCCGGCGTGCCGGTCATGCAGCTCGAGATCCGCAACGCGGTGGAACGTGACGGGCTGACCTACAACATTCTCGGCATTCTCGCCGGCTGCATCATCGCCATCATCTTCTTCCGCAAGGTCTCCTTCATGATCGCAGCGGCGTTTCCGCCGCTGATCGCGATCATGCTCGCGCTCGGCGCGCTCGGCTGGGCCAATTTCAATCTCAACATGTTCCTGAACGTGATGACGCCGCTCATCATGGTCATCAGCTTCTCCGATTCGATGCAGCTCACCTTCGCCGCCCGCGACCGCCTGATCGCGGGGCAGGACAAGGTGACGGCGTTCAAGAACGCCGTGCTGGTCGTCGGCCCGGCTTGCGTGCTGACCCACGCCACCGCCGGCATTTCCTTCATCGCCCTGCAGTTTTCCGACAGCGACCTGATCCGCAAGTTCGGTGAGGCGGGGCTCGCAGCCACCATCATCGCGCTGGTCGCGGTGCTGTCGCTGGTGCCGGTGTTCGGCGTGCTGCTGGTGCGCAACGAGAAGACATTCGCGGTCAAATTCCAGGGCGCCGACGCCGGCGTCCAGGCGCTGCGCAATTTCTGCTACTGGATCGCGGTGCGCATGGTCGGCCGTCCCGGCCTGTTCAGCCTGATCGCGGTGCTGTTCGTCGGCTCGCTCGCGGTGGTGTATTCGACCCTGGAGCCGCGCTATCGCCTCGCCGACCAGGTGCCTGACAAGCAGCAGGCGGTTGCAGCGAGCAACCGGCTCGATGCCAAGCTGACCGGCGCCAATCCGGTCAACGTGCTCATCCAGTTTCCGAAGGGCGCCTCGCTCTATGCGCCGGAGACCTTGCAGGCGATCGCCGACGTCCATGCCACCGTCGAAAAGACCGCTGGTGTCGGCAACGTCTGGTCGGTCGAGACGCTCCGGCGCTGGCTGGCCGAGAAGGCCGGCTCGTCGGATACGGCGACGTTGCAGGAATACGTCAATCTGATCCCCGAGCACCTCGTGCGCCGCTTCATCGACAAGGAACAGGATGCCGTGGTGGTCGCCGGCCGCGTGCCGGATGTCGATTCCAGCCAGCTGCTGCCGGTGGTCGACAAGCTCGACCGCGAGCTCGATGCGGTGAGAAAGAAGCATCCCGGCTATGAAATCGCCGTTACCGGTCTCGCCGCCATCGCCGCGCGCAACTCCGCCGGCATGATCGAAAAGCTCAACCATGGGCTGACGATCGAGTTCGCGCTGGTCGCGATGTTCATCGGGCTGGCCTTCCGCTCCTGGGTGGTGATGCTCGCCTGCATCCTGCCCGGCATTTTCCCTGTCGTGATGTCGGGCACCGTGCTGTGGGCAATGGGTGAGGGGCTGCAATTTGCCAGCGTGGTGGCGCTCACGGTCTCCTTCGGCCTTGGCCTGTCGGCCACCATCCACTTCCTGAACCGGCTGCGGATGGAAAGCGCTCCCGGCGTCAGTGCCGCGGTCGCGGTGGAGCGTGCCACCGTACTGGTCGGACCGGCGCTGATCCTCACCACCGTGGTGCTGGCCTGCGGCCTGGTCGTCACCGTGTTCTCGGATCTGCCGTCGCTGCGGCTGTTCGGTTGGCTCAGCGCTTTCTCGATGGTGGCGGCGCTGTTTGCCGACCTCTTCATCCTCCGCCCGACCGCGATGTTCCTGATCAACCTGTCGCAGAAGCTGAAGCGCAAGCCGCTTTAGCCCAGGCTGTTGCGTAAACCAGGGCCGTCATCACCGGCGAAAGCGTGTGATCCAGCACGCCGCGGCCTATCGGTTCAATCAGGACAGCCTCTGGAATACTGGAGCGCCCGGTCCCGTCTGCGCCTTCGGCTTCGACGCGGCTATGAGTTCAAGGGCGCGCCGGAGCTTTAGCGAAGGCGGCAAGCCGGGCGACGACAGCGGCGGGTCTCATTCGTATCCGACGGCTGCGGAAGCACCGCAAAACAAAACGGCCCTGACATTGTCAGGGCCGTTTGCGCATTCGACTGCCCGTGAGCGCGCGACGCGCTCCGGTCCAAGGATCAGGTCTTCGACATCGTGATGTTGACGCCGCGGATCTCGCCCTTGGAGGAGATCTGCACGACCTGCTTGTTGCCGCTGGTCCTCAGGGTGATGCTGGCGGCGAAGCCGGCGGCCTGCACGAACACGTCGATCTGGCCGTTGCCGGCGGTGCCCTGCAGCTCGCCGTTCACGTTGCGGCTGGATTCGCTCCAGTTGCCGGAGATGCGATCGCCCTGGCTGGTGACGTCACTGGTCAGGAGGAACTTGTAGCTGTCGCTGGCGCATTGCAGACTCTGCTTCAGATTGGCGCCGGCCACCTTGTAGCTGGCCTTGCACCGGATGCGCTCGGTGGTGCCGTCCGACAGCGCGACCGTGCCGTTGCCCGACCACGAGCCGTCGAAGCCGGCGAACGGGCCCGACTGAGCCTGAACTGCGGTCGCCGCCACGAACAGTGCCGCTCCGAGACCGGCGGCCTTGACGACGTGCCCCGAGAAAGATGAGCCGAACAGTTTCATATCGAGTTTCCCATCCAAAATGACACCGCTGTGTCGGCGTATGCCGCCGCTTCGAACACTTGGTGTTCTCGCCGAAGGTTAGGTTCAAATGACGGCCGGTCGGGCGCTGCGACCGGATGCCATGATGCCCGCCGACGCCGTGCGACCGGTCGGCGCCGAATGGTCGTCCTCGCAAGACGGCTGCACGCAAGCCGCCTCGACGGCGCTGCATCTAACGGTCCGCGCGGCATGCTTGCAACAGCCAAATGCGAAAAACGTGTTCCGAGAATAACGCCCTAGTATCAACGCCTTGTTTGTGCCAAAGCTGTGATCTCCGAGCTTGATCCGCTCGGGATCATAGGGCGCAAATTTGGCCGCATTTGGCAGCGTACCTCCGGCGCTGGGGGGCTTGCGGTCCTTGCCAAACCAAACAGGTGTTTCCCGGGCAGCATCGGCGATCCGGGAGGTCTCCTCCGCTGTCAAAATGAAGGAACACGATGCGTAAGATTTTCCTGGCACTTTCCCTGCTGTCGTCGGTGTCCGTTTCCACCGGTGCGTTCGCGCAAGGCCGCGGCGGCACGCCCGAAGAGCAGGCGGCCTGCACGCGTGACGTTCAGAAGTTCTGCCGTGCCGTCATCGATCAGGGTGACTTCACCATTCTGGCGTGCCTCAAGGAGAACCGGCCCAAGATCAGCCCGGCCTGCGACCAGGTTCTGAAGACCCACAACCAGTAAGCGGTTGCCGTTCGGAACGGTTGTTTCCGAACTCCCTTGGTTAACGACCGCCGGCCCCGCCCCTCAGGGGAGGCCGGCGGTTCGGTCCTATGGACTGCCCGACATCGATTGCATTGGTTTTGGCGGGATCTTCGCCTATATGGGGCGAGCAATCCGTTCGCATGAGCGAAGCGGCGGGCATTGTTTTCGGTAGCGCCCTTTCAACCTGATAGCTGTTTCGTCCATGACCACCGCGAGCGATTTGCGATCCGGCAAGACACACCGGGACGAGAACTTTCCGGTGGCGTCGTGGATCATCCGTCCCGAGCACCGGGCGCTGATCCTCGCCTTCTACAATTTCGTGCGCACCGCCGACGACATCGCCGACCATCCGAGCCTGCCGGGCGACGAGAAGCTGCGGCTGCTCGATCTGCTCGAAGCCGAGCTGACCGGGACGGGCGAGACCCAGGACGTCGCCGTCAGCCTGCGCCGGGCGCTCGCCGAGCGCGGCATGCCGCCCCGGCACGCGCTCGATCTGCTGGTTGCCTTCCGGATGGACGTGACCAAGCTGCGCTACGAGAACTGGGACGAGGTCATCCACTACTGCCGCTACTCGGCGATGCCGGTCGGACGCTTCATGCTCGACGTGCACGGCGAGTCCACCGCGACCTGGCCGGCCTCGGACGCGATCTGTGCGGGCCTGCAGATCAACAACCACTTGCAGGACTGCGGCAAGGACTACAAGGCGCTCAACCGCGTGTATCTGCCGCGCGATGCGCTGGCGGAAGCCGGCGCGACCGTCGAGATGCTCGGCGAGGCCAAGTCGCCGCCGCCTCTGCTGACCTGCCTGCAGAAGCTCGCGGTGCGCAACGCGGCGCTGCTCGATGAGGGCAGGGACCTCAACAGCGGCGTCAAGGATTTCCGCTTCGGACTGGAGATCGCCGTGATCCAGGCTTTCGCCGACCGCATCGTGGCGTTGCTGAAGGTGCGCGATCCGCTGAGCGAGCGCGTGCACCTGTCGCCCGTCGGCATGCTCGGTCTCACCTTCACGTCGGTCATGGGCGAGATCGGCCGCCGCGTGGCCGGGCGTCATCCCGTCACCAAATCGGCAGCCGGCGCATGACCCTCGAGGCAACCGCAGACAATATCGATCACGGCACGGCAGCCTCCGGCAGCTCGTTCTATGCCGCCATGCGCATCCTGCCGCGCGCCCAGCGCGACGCGATGTTCCAGGTCTACAGCTTCTGCCGCGAGGTCGACGACATCGCCGATTCCGACGGCCCGCGGCCCGAGCGGCTCGCGGCGCTGCAGAAATGGCGCGACGACATCGACGCGCTGTACCAGGGCAACCCGCCGCCGCGGCTGCGCGACTATGTCAGCTCGGTGAAGACCTTCGGGCTGAAGCGCGAGGACTTCCTCGCCATCATCGACGGCATGGAGATGGACGTGCCGCAGGAGATCCGCGCGCCCGATCTCGCGACGCTCGACCTCTACTGCGATCGCGTGGCGAGCGCGGTTGGCCGGCTCTCGGTGCGCATCTTCGGCATGCCCGAGGAGGACGGCATCCTGCTCGCGCACCATCTCGGCCGCGCGCTGCAACTCACCAACATCCTGCGCGACATCGACGAGGACGCGGCGATCGGCCGGCTGTACCTGCCGCGCGAGGCGCTGCTGTTCGCCGGCATCACCGGCGACGATCCGGTCAAGGTCACGCAGGAGCGCGCGCTGCAGAAGGTCTGCAACTCGGTTGCGGTCAGGGCCAAGACGCATTTCGAGAAGGCCGACGAGATCATGCGGCGAAATCGCCGGCGCGCCGTGCGGGCGCCGCGGATCATGTCAAAATACTATCGTGCCGTGTTCGACCTCTTGCTCGAGCGAGGCTTCGCGCTGCCGCGCGAGCCCGTCCGCGTGAGCAAGCTCACGAAGATCGGCATCATCCTTCGTTACGCAATCATCTGATGCAGAAGACAGCTCACATCATCGGCGCCGGCGTGTCCGGCCTTTCCGCCGGCGTGCGGCTCGCCAATGCGGGCTACATCGTCCATGTCCACGAGGCGACGCAGCAGCTCGGCGGCCGCTGCCGGTCCTATTACGACGCCGCGACCGACCTGGTGATCGACAACGGCAACCATTTGCTGCTGTCGGCCAATCATCACGTGCTGTCCTATGCCCGCGCGATCGGCTCGGAAGCGGGGCTGGTCGGGCCGGAGAAGGCGCAGTTCGCCTTCGTCGACATCCGGAGCGGCCAGCGCTGGCTGCTCGATCTCGGCAACGGCCGCCTGCCGCTGTGGGTGTTCGACGAGGGCCGCCGCGTGCCGGATACCAAGCTCGGCGACTACCTCGCGCTGTCGCCGCTGATCTGGGCCGGTACGTCCAGGACGATCGGCAGCACGATCCCCTGCAAGGGTACGCTGTATGACCGTCTGGTGCAGCCGCTGCTGCTTGCGGCGCTCAACTGCGATCCGCCGGAGGGGTCGGCGGGGCTGGCCGGCGCCATCGTCCGCGAGACCTTGCTCGCCGGCGGCCAGGCCTGCCGGCCGTTGATCGCGCGCGACGGCCTGTCGGGCGTGCTGATCGATCCGGCCGTGAAATTCCTGGAAGGCAAGGGCGGCAGCGTGCGGATCGGCCGCGAGCTGCGCGGCCTCGACGATGGGGGCGGTCGCGTCACCGGGCTCAGGTTCGGCGGCGATGAAACCGTCGCGCTCGGACCTTCCGATGTCGTGGTGCTCGCCGTGCCGCCGCGGCCGGCGATGGCCCTGCTGCCGGGGCTCACGGGGCCGACGAAATATCGTGCCATCGTCAATGCCCATTTCCGCATCACGCCGCCGCGCGATGCACCAGCTCTGGTCGGGGTTGTCGGCGGCCTCGTTGAGTGGCTGTTCGCCTTCCCGCAGCGGCTCTCGGTCACCATCAGCAATGGCGATCGCCTCGTCGACATGCCGCGGGAGGAGCTCGCCGCCGCGATCTGGGCCGACGTCTGCAAGGCCGCCGGGATCACGGCGGAGCTGCCGCCGTGGCAGATCGTGCGCGAGCGTCGCGCCACCTTCGAGGCGACGCCCGAGCAGAACGCGCTCCGACCGGGAGCGAAGACGGCGTTCGGCAATCTCGCTCTGGCGGGGGATTGGACCGATACCGGCCTGCCGGCAACCATCGAAGGCTCGGTGCGCTCCGGCGACCGCGCTGCGAATCTCCTGCTCGGGCACGGCTGACCGGCGCAGGGGCGGCCGAATCTGGCCGCGCCGTCATGCCGCTTGCCGTGAGTCTCACATTTTCGTGGCGTGGTTCTTGCTTAAAGTTCCACGCCCGGTGGTACCGGCGCAATCTGTTCCAGGACGGAACAGGGATCGGCGGGGCCAAATGGCAACACCGGGCAAAAAACGCATCAGGTGCGGGTGCAGTGCGGCGCAAACGGGGTTTCCTCGCGGATTTTTTCTGCGTAATCCTCGGTTTGTTAAGGTCTTTCCGCTCTGGCGCCGCCGCGGCTGAGGCTTTGGAACAAGAGACGGAGACGTCGGATCACGCGACGTCCGAGAAGGTGTCAGGGGTCGGATTGTGAAGTTGGGGATGGGGGACGACACGTCCGCGGATCGCCCGATTGATTCGCGGCCGGTCTTGGTCGTGACGGGCTTGGTGCAGGAGGCCCGGATTGCTGCCGGGCCCGGCATGATGGTGATCTGCAGCTCGAGCGACCCCAGGCAGTTGCGCTCGCTGCTCACCGTGTTCGATCCGACCTCGATCCGCGGCGTCGTCAGCTTCGGCGTGGCCGGCGGTCTCGATCCGAGCCTCAAGGCCGGCGACATCGTCGTCGCCACCGAAGTGACCGCCGGCGATGCCCGCTGGCTGTCGGGCCTGTCGCTGCGCGAGGAGCACATCGCCCGCGCCGCCCTGAAGAAGCGCCGCGTCGTGCGCGGCGTGCTCGCCGGGGCCGAAGAGGTGGTGGTGGCCCAGGCCCGCAAGGCGGCGCTGCGCATGAAGACCGGCGCGGCCGCGGTCGATATGGAGAGCCACATCGCCGCCGCCTATGCCGCCTCGTACGGGCTGCCGTTCGCGGCGCTGCGGGTGATCTCCGATCCCGCCCATCGCACCCTCCCGTCGCTTGCCAAGGACGCCATCAAGCCCAACGGCGACATCGACCTGCCGATGATCCTGCGCGGCGTCGCCCGCAATCCGGCCGTGCTGCGCGGCCTGGTGTCGACGGGCATCGAGTTCAATCGCGCCCTGCGCTCGCTGCGCGGCGCCCGCGACCTGCTGCTGAGCGGCATGCTGGCGGCTGAGCATTTCCTCGAGACCGAGACGCTGGCCGCTGCCGAGGCGTGAGCCGTTTGCTCATCGCGGAGCGTAGCGTCCATCCCGATCCACAGGTCAGTTCAATGAAAAAGGCCGCCGATCACTCGGCGGCCTTTTGATTGATCAGAGCCGTGAAGATCAGGCGGCCGTCGAGGCCTTCTGCTGCGCCTCGATCGCCTCGTCGTGACGGATCTCGGAGAGGCGCTTCTGCACCTCCGACGAGAACACGTACTGCGCCGGGCGCTGCTTGGAGAGATCGATCTCCGGCGCCATCGGACCCTCGGTCTTGATGCCACGCAGCGACACGAACATCGCCTTGATCGGGTTGGTCAGCGCCGCATTGGCGGCGGTGGCCTCGTAGCCGCAATGCGCCATGCAGTCGGCACACTTCTCGTACTTGCCGGTGCCGTAGGAGTCCCAGTCGGTGGTCTCCATCAGCTCCTTGAAGGTCTTGGTGTAGCCTTCGCCGAGCAGATAGCAGGGCTTCTGCCAGCCGAAGATGTTGCGCGCAGGCATGCCCCAGGGGGTGCACTCGAACTCCTGGTTGCCGGCCAGGAAGTCGAGGAACAGACCGGAATGCATGAAATTCCACTTCTTGCCCTTGCCGAGCTTGAAGACGTCGCGGAACAGCTGCTTGGTCTTGGTGCGGTTGAGGAAGTGCTCCTGGTCCGGCGCGCGCTCGTAGGCGTAGCCGGGCGACATGGTGACGCCGACGCCGAGCTCGGTGGTGAAGTCCAGGAACTTGGCGATCTCCTCGGCGGGGTGGCCGTCGAACACCGTGGCGTTGACGTTCACCGTGAACCCGCGCGCCTTGGCGGCCTTGATCGCGGAGACGGCGCGGTCGAACACGCCCTTCTGCGACACCGCCTTGTCGTGATGCTCGCGCAGGCCGTCGAGGTGCACCGAGAAGAACAAATACGGCGACGGCTCGAACAGGTCGAGCTTCTTCTCCAGCAGCAGCGCGTTGGTGCAGAGCGAGACGAACTTCTTGCGGGCGACCAGGCCGCGCACGATCTCGCCGATCTCCTTGTGGATCAGCGGCTCGCCGCCGGGGATGGCGACCATCGGCGCGCCGCACTCGTCGGCCGCGTCCCAGCACTCCTGCGCGCTCATGCGGCGGTTGAGGATCGCGTCGGGATAGTCGATCTTGCCGCAGCCGGCGCACGCCAGGTTGCAGCGGAACAGCGGCTCCAGCATCAGCACGAGCGGATAGCGTTTCCGGCCGAGAAGCTTCTGCTTCATCAGATAGGCCCCGATACGCAGTTCCTTATGGAAGGGGATTGCCATTACGTCTCTTCTTTCTGGACCAAACGAGGACCGATCAGCCCGCGACCAATTCGGCCGGCAGGCGGAATTCGATGTTTTCTTCCCGCCCCGGGACCACCGCGACCTCGACCGGTCCGATGCGCCGCAGGGCTTCGATGACGTCGTCGACGAGAACTTCGGGAGCCGAGGCGCCGGCGGTGATGCCGACGGCTTTGGCATCCTTCAGCCAAACCGGATCGAGCTCGCTGCCATCAGCGATCAGATAGCTTGCGACCCCGGCCTCGGTGCCGATCTCGCGCAGTCTGTTCGAGTTGGAGCTGTTGGCGGCGCCCACCACCAGGATGACGTCCACCAGCTTGCTTAAGTCCCTTACCGCAGATTGCCGGTTCTGTGTCGCATAGCAGATATCCCGGATATCGGGACCTTGAAGGTCTGTAAAGCGGGCTTGGAGGGCTAAAATGATGTCTCTTGTGTCGTCCACGCTGAGCGTAGTCTGGGTAATATAGGCCAGCGGGGTATCGACCGGCAGGGGCAGGGTGGCCACATCGGCCACGTTCTGCACCAGGTGGACCGGGCCGGGAACCTGGCCCATGGTTCCCTCGACTTCCGGGTGGCCGGCATGGCCGATAAGTACCAGGGTACGGCCTTTGGACATGTAGCGCTTGCCCTGGTTGTGGACCTTGGTCACCAGCGGGCAGGTGGCATTGAGCACCGGCAGCCCGCGGGCGGCCGCTTCCTCCTCCACCGTCCGGGCGACGCCGTGGGCGCTGAACACGGTGACGGCGCGCGGGGGGACCTCGGAGAGGTCCTCGACGAAGATGGCGCCCTTGGCCTTCAGGCTCTCGACCACGTGCTTGTTGTGGACGATCTCATGACGCACATAGACCGGCGGGCCATACTTCTCCAGCGCGCGCTCCACGATCTCGATCGCACGCACGACTCCAGCACAAAAACCGCGCGGCTGCGCGAGATACACCTGCATTGGACGTCCAGCCACGTTGCCTCACTTTCGACCTGGCACCTCCGTGCGTGCGACAGGGTTGCAATAATCGCACCAGCGAATGCCCAATGGCCCGCCACACGGATGGAAACGCAGGACTTTGTGTCAAAAATCGAGCGAAGAAGAAAGCCGGTCTGCAAGTGGCTCGCATGTGACACGTCGCACACAGCCCGCAATAGGTCGCCGGTAATTTAGTAATTATAAATTAGATCAATCAATTGAGTTGGTTATGCTCTCACTCGTTCGTCACTTTACCGCCGAGAACAGCCGCTATATCAGCCGCCCCGACGGTTCCGTGCATCGTTCGACCTGATCCGCCGTCGACGGACCATCCTCGTCTTCAAGGTTGGGCCAGGCCGGGTCGGGGCGCCGCTCAGGATGTGTGCGTCCGGGGCTCGCCCTGATCGGGGAACTCCGCCATGAAGCGGACGTTTCCGCCCAGCTCTCTAAACATTAGAAAGTCACGAAGTGCTGACCACGTTTGTCGTCTCGATCGTCAAGGCCTGCACCCGGTTTGCCTGGCCGACATTGATTGCGGCCCTGCTGCTCTCCGTAGGTGCGGGCTTCTATACGGCGCGTCATTTCTCGATCAATACCGACATCAACAAGCTGATTTCGCCTGATCTCGACTGGCGCAAGCGCGACCAGCAATATGAGCAGGCCTTCGATCGCGATCGGATGATCCTGGCGGTGGTCGAAGCGGCGACGCCCGAGATGACAGGTGTGGCGGCCGATGCGCTCGCCAAGAAGCTCAAGGGCGACACCGCGAACTTCTCATCGGTCGAGTTGCTCGGCGGCGGCGAGTTCTTCGCCAGGAACGGCCTGCTGTTCCTGCCGACCGAGGAGGTCAAGCAGCTCACGGACCAGTTCGCGGCGGCAGCGCCGCTCGTCGAGATCATGGCCGGGGACCCCTCGATCCGCGGCCTGACCGGTGCGCTGGAGACCGGCCTTGCCGGCGTCAAGCGCGGCCAGGTCAAGCTCGACAATGCCGCACGGCCGTTCGACTACATCTCCCAGACGGTGGAGACCGTGCTCGACAAGGGTGATGCGACCTTTTCCTGGCGCCAGCTGATCTCCGACAAGCCGCTCGAAGACAGCGACAAGCGCGCCTTCATCCAGTTCAAGCCGATCCTCGACTACCAGGCCCTGGAGCCCGGCAAGGCCGCCACCGATGCGATCCGGCAGGCCGCGGCCGAGCTCGATTTCCCCAACCGCTTTCACGCGCGCGTGCGGCTGACCGGTCCGGTGCCGATCGCCAACGAGGAATACGCCACCGTGCAGGAGGGCGCCGTCGTCAACGGCATCGGCACCGTGGTCGTCGTGCTGATCATCCTGTGGCTGGCGCTGCATTCGGCCAAGATCATCTCGGCCGTGTTCATCAACCTGTTCATCGGCCTCGCCCTCACCACGGCCGTCGGCCTGATGATGGTCGGCTCGCTCAATCTGCTGTCGGTTGCGTTCGCCGTGCTGTTCATCGGCCTGGGCGTCGATTTCGGCATCCAGTTCAGCGTGCGCTACCGCTCCGAGCGGTTCAAGAACGACAATCTGCCGGAGGCGCTGGCGGAAGCCGCGCGCCGCTCCGCGGTGCCGCTGTCGCTCGCGGCGATGGCGACGGCTGCCGGCTTCCTGTGCTTCCTGCCGACCGACTACAAGGGCATCTCCGAGCTCGGCGCCATCGCCGGCGCCGGCATGATCATCGCGTTCCTGTCGTCGATCACGGTGCTGCCGGCGCTGCTGAGGATTCTCAATCCGCCCGGCGAGAAGGAGCCGGTCGGCTATGCCTTCCTGGCGCCGGTCGATCATTTCCTCGAGAAGCACCGCGTGCCGATCATCGTCGGCACGCTCGGCCTGGTCGTCGCCGGCCTGCCGCTGCTCTACTACATGAAGTTCGACTTCAACCCGATGAACCTGCGCAATCCGCGCGCCGAGTCGATCGCGACCTATCTCGACCTGCGAAAGGATCCGAACACGGGCGCCAACGCGATCGACGTGCTGACGCGCTCCGAGACCGAGGCCAAGGCGATCGAGGCCAAGCTCGGGAAACTCCCCGAAGTGGCGCGCGTGATGTCGCTCGACAGCTTCGTTCCCGAGGACCAGCCGGCCAAGCTGAAGCTGATCGCGCAGGGCGCGAAGGTGCTGGGGCCTGCGCTCAATCCGGATCAGGTCGATGCGGCGCCGAGCGACAAGGAGAATGTCGACGCCCTGAACTCGACCGTCGACAATCTCCGGCGCACCGCGGGCGAGAGCAATGGGCCGGGCGCGGTCGCGTCGCGGCGGCTCGCAGATGCGCTTGCCAGGCTCGCGGGCGCGAGCGAGGCGGTTCGCAACAAGGCACAGGCGGTGTTCGTCGAGCCGTGGAAGATCACGCTGACGCAGCTCAGCGCCACCCTGCAGGCGCAGCCGGTCAGCCTCGCGAACCTGCCGCCGGAACTGGTGTCGCAGTGGAAGAGCAAGGACGGACTGATTCGGGTCGAGGCCCAGCCCAAGGGCGATCCGAACGACAACGACAATCTCAGGCGATTCGCCAACGCCGTCCTGACGGCCGAGCCCAACGCGATCGGCGGGCCGGTCTCGATCCTGAAGTCTGGTGACACGATCGTAAAGGCATTCATCCACGCCGGCATCTACTCGCTGGTCGTGATCAGCCTGCTGCTGTGGGTGACCTTGAAGCGCTTCACCGACGTGCTGATGACGATCGTGCCGCTGCTGGTCGCAGGCGCCGTGACGTTGGAGATCTGCGTGCTGATCAAGCTGCCGCTGAACTTCGCCAACATCGTCGCTCTGCCGCTTCTGCTTGGCATTGGCGTCGCGTTCAAGATCTACTACGTGGTGGCGTGGCGCGGCGGCCGCACCAATTTGCTCCAGACCAGCCTGACCCGGGCGATCTTCTTCAGCGCGCTGACGACGGCGACCGCATTCGGCAGCCTGTGGCTGTCGAGCCATCCCGGCACGTCCAGCATGGGCAAGCTGCTGGCGCTGTCGCTGGTCACCACGCTCGCCGCCGTGCTGCTGTTCCAGCCGGCCCTGATGGGCAAGCCTCGCGAGGTCAAGGAGCAAGAGGGCTCTTGATCACCGAATAGAAAAAGCGGCCGATCTCTCGGCCGCTTTTTTGTTCGGGTGACGGACGCCAACTAGCGGGCGCGCGCAATATCGGGCAGCAGGCAGATATCGCCGACCTGGTCCGCGGGCTTGTGTCCCGGCTTGGCCGATGCGGTTGCGCCACTGCCGACGCCGGTCGTGGTCTTGGCCGCCGGGGCAGGGGCCGGCGCGATTGGTTTCTGTGTACCTTTGGCCATGCTGTTTACGGGGCTCGACGGGATCGGCGGAGCAACCCGCGTCCAGGTCTCGCCGCCGCACAGGAAGCCGAGCACGCAGCCCTTGATCTCCAGGTGATCGGGGTCGACCGGCGTGATGGTGGAGCTGTAGAGCTGCCCATCCTTGGCGTTGTAGACTTGGCCTTCCCACGCGTCTGCGCCGGGCTTCTTCTTCATGTCGATCAGGATCGGCATGCCGAGCGTCGGCCGGCTCTGGCGGGCCGGATCGGGGTTGTTGCTGTCGCGTCCGCCCGGGGTCTTCTCCCAGGCCACGACGCCCCACATGCTGCCATTACATTGTGCGACTCGGATGTTAGCGACGCCGTCGGCGACCCGCCAGTCGCCGGTGGGGTCGGCCGCGAGCGCGGAAGAAATTCCTGCTGCGAACACGACTGCGGAGTATGCTAGTGTCGTCGACATGAGATATCTAAGGCGATGCAACATTGGCAGAAACCCGTGCTTGCTTTGATGGTGCGAATGAGGGCAAAACGCCGCATTGCGCGTTTTCAGTTGACGTCACGTCCATCAACCGAAGTATGTAGCCGATGCTAAAACCCAATCTAGACGTTTCCGAGATGTTTGTGGAGCGCCAAGCGCAGCGCAGCACGATGCACTCTCGGCATCTGAACGAGCAGCTTGTCCGCGTTCTAAAGACGATTGGATATGATGTTGGGTTCCAGAAGGGACAAGGGCAATATCTCTACGATCGTGATGGCGCCCGTTATCTTGACCTGCTCAGCGGTTTTGGCGTCTTTGCAATCGGCCGCAATCATCCGACGCTGCGCGCCGCGCTGAAAAGCGTCCTCGACACCGATCTGCCGAATCTCGTTCAGCTCGACGTCTCGACCTTGGCGGGCGTTCTTGCCGAGCGGCTGCTGGAATATGTCCCGTATCTGGACAAGGTGTTCTTCGCCAATTCCGGCGCCGAGACGGTGGAAGCCGCGATCAAATTCGCGCGTGGCGCGACCGGCCGGCCCGGCATCGTCTATTGCGGGCACTCCTATCACGGTCTCACCTACGGCGCGCTGTCGCTGACCGATGATTCGAACTTCCGCAACGGCTTCGAGCCGCTGCTGCCGGGCTGCACGGCGATCCCCTTCAACGATCTCGCCGCGCTCGAGCAGGCGCTGTCGTCGCGCGAGATCGCAGCGTTCATCGTCGAGCCGATCCAGGGCAAGGGCGTCAACATGCCCTCCGACGAGTTCCTGCCCGGCGCCGCGGCGCTCTGCAAGAAATACGGCACCATCTTCATCGCCGACGAGATCCAGACCGGCATGGGCCGCACCGGCCGGTTCCTTGCGGTGGAACATTGGAACGTCGAACCCGACATGGTGCTGCTGTCGAAGGCGCTGTCCGGCGGCCATGTCCCGGTCGGCGCGCTGCTGACGCGCAAGCAGATCTTCGACAAGATCTTCAACCGCATGGACCGCGCCGTGGTGCACGGCTCGACCTTCGCCAAGAACGACCTCGCGATGGCCGCCGGCATTGCCACGCTCGAGGTGATGAAGGCCGAGAAGCTGGTGGAGGCCGCCGCCAAGCGCGGCGCCGAGCTGCGGCTGGCGCTGACGCGGATGGTGCCGGGCTACGAGCTGCTCAAGGAAGTGCGCGGCAAGGGACTGATGATCGGCGTCGAGTTCGGTCCGCCGAAATCGCTGCGCCTCAAGGCGTCGTGGACCATGCTGGAGAGCGCCAACAAGGGCCTGTTCTGCCAGCTCATCACGGTGCCGCTGTTCAAGGATCACAAGATCCTGACCCAGGTCGCCGGCCACGGCTTGCATACGATCAAGCTGCTGCCGCCGCTGACCATCACCGAAGAGGACTGCGCCTGGATCGAGCGCGCCTTCGACGACGTCATTGCGCAGAGCCACAAGGTCCCCGGCGCGATCTGGTCGCTCGGCAAGACCCTGGTCGACAACGCGATCCGCAAGTCGGCGTGATGTTCGCATCGGGTGGGCAAAGGCGCGTGGCGCCGTGCCCACCGTTTCAGTTCGTCTCCGGACAGACCGTGGGCACGCTTCGCTCGCAATGACTGAAGCGCAAGAGCGCGTCACCCCTCCTTGTTCGCACCCATCGCGCGCTCGAACCGCTCGCCGAACTCGTTGAGTTCGTCGGCGCCGATATCGCTGACCGCCCAATAGCTCAGGCCGCGGTCGCGCCAAGAGCGGATGTTGAAGCCCTGGATCGTGTCCATCCGTGCGGCGCGGCGCTCGGTGGACGAGGTCTGCGCCACGAACAGATTGATCACGTGCTGGCGGCGGCGATAGACCACCGCGCCGATCGCGCGTGCGTCGACGTAATCGAGCCGCCCGCCGATGAGGGTGAAGCCCTGCGCGGTCAGATCGATCACCGGCGGCGCGACGTCGAGCTTGCCGTTGAACCAGGGCTTGACGGTGTGCTGGTCGGTCGAGATGACGTCGGTGAGGTGGCCGGCCTGTAGCGAGCGCAGATGCGCCGAGACGATCTCGGCCTCGATCCGCTGCTGGTCGTCATTGCGCAGCACGATGGCGACGAGGCCGGTGGCGGCCAGCGCCGACACCGCCGAGCCCAGGGCGAAGCCTCGCAGCAGCGTGCGGCGGCTCGGCGGCACTGCAGCGAGCGGGATGATGGAGGCCGCATCGGCCGGCGGCAGGGCGGCTTCGATGCGCTGGCGCAAGGCTGGGGACGCCCTGTAGCCGAGGTCGGTGCCGGCGAGCATCTGCTTCATCTGCCTGACCGCGGCAAGCTCCGCGGCGCAGCGCGGGCAGGTCGCAACATGGGCTTCGACCTCACGAGCGTGGCCGGCATCGAGCTCGCCATCGGCCAGCGCGTGGATCAGGATCTCGGCTTCATCGCAGGTCATGGCTTAAGGCTCCTCCTGCGCGAGCCAGGCGGCGCGCAGCATCGCGCGGGCGCGGGCAAGACGCGACATCACGGTGCCGACCGGCACGCCGGCGGCCTCCGCGATCTCGCGATAGGACAGATTGTTGACCTCGCGCATGACGAACGTCTCGCGAAACGGCTCGGCCAGCGTGTCGATCAGCCGGCGGATCGCCGAGGCATCACGTTCCCGCAACACGGCGCCTTCCGGCGTCTCGGCGCTCTCCTGCCACAGCGGGGGCTGCTCGGCCGCTTCCGGCGCGTCATCGAGCGCCTTGACCGGCGCGCCGGCCCGGCGCGCGAATTCGGCGTGGCAGACATTGCGCAGGATCGCGAACAGCCACGGTTTCATCGCCGGGCCGCGATAGGTGTCGAAATGCTTCAGCGCGCGCAGGTAGCATTCCTGCACCGCGTCCTCGGCGTCGGCGGCGTTGCGCAGCAGATAGCGCGCCAGCGTGTAGGCATCGTCGAGATAGGGCAGCGCCGCCTCGCGGAAGCGTCGCGCCTTCTCGGGATCGTCACTGGCTGTCGTCACCGGCGAGGTCTCCGGCCCGGTTCGCGGTCGCACGGCGCGGCCGGCGGTACGCCGCCGACCGGCCCATCCGACGATGCTCATGCCCTGGTTCGCGATGCTACTCAACCTTGACCAGCCCCGTCATGTGCGGATGCAGCGAACAGAAATATTTGTAGTCGCCGGCGGCTGCGAACGTGAAGGAGAAGCTGTCGTCGGTGTCGAGCGTTTTCGATCGGTATTTCCCGGCCGACACCACCGTGTGCGGAATGTCGTCGTGGTTGGTCCAGGTGACGGTGTCGCCGACCTTCACCGTCACTTCGGTCGGGGTGAAGGTGAAATTGTCGATCGTGACCTTGATGGTCTCGGCGCGCAGCGGCGTGGCGCAAACAAGCAGTACGGCGGCCAAGCCGGCACCGCGAAGAACAGGCTGGATCATCGCGTTTTCGTCCCTCAGCCCGCAAGCGGCGTGTCGATGATCGCGAGCCGCTCGTCACCGACCTTGAAGTCGATGCTGGCGATGCCGAGCAGGCTGCGCAGCCTGGCGTCCTCGACCTTCATCGGGCCGGGCGAGGGCGCCGTGCCCGGCGCCGGCTGCGGAAAGGCGGTCGAGCGCGCGGTATGGAAGGTGACGTTGCCTTCGACCTTCTGCATCACCTGATGGATATGGCCGTTCAGCACCGTCACCGAGCCGAAGCCCTTCAGGCTGTCGAGCGCGCGCCCGCCATCCTCGGTCCCCCAGCCCCATTGCGGATACACCGTCCACAGCGGGATGTGCGCGAACACGACGATCGGCGTCGATTTCGAGCGGCCCTTGAGATCCTGCTCGAGCCAGGCAAGCTGCTCGGCGCCGAGATTGCCGAGCCCGCCGGCCTTGAGATCGACCACGTTGACGAGCCCGACGAAGTGCACGCCATTGGCATCGAACGAATACCAGCCGGAACCGCGCGTGCCCTTGCCGTAGCGCTCCTTGTAGAGCTTGACGTCCTCGTCGAGGAAGTCGTGCTCGCCCGGCACGTAGTGCACGTCGAGCCTGGACTGCGAGATGATGCGGTCGGCATCGTCGAACTCGGCTGCCTTCGACAGATGCGAGATGTCGCCGGTATGGATCATGAAGGCGGGCTTCACCGGCATCGCCTTGATGCGGTTGACGGCCTCCTCGAGCGTGCCGGTCGCGTTGGGATTGGCTGGCTTGTCGAAGCCGACATGGCTGTCGCTGATCTGCAGGAAGGTCAGGCCGGGCGCGGGCTGCTCGGCCGCCCGCGCCGCGTCGACCAGGCCGAGCGAACGTGGCACGCCGCCCGACAGCGTCCAGAGCACGCCCGTGCCCGCCCATGTCATGCACTCCAGCACCTTGCGGCGGCTGACGCCGTTCTCGTCATGATCACCAAGGCTCATCGTCATCTCCCGTTGCCCGTCATCGGGCTTGCGGGTGAGAAGAGCGGTCGCGGCCCGGTTTTATTCCCGGCTTCTCGCGATCGAAACGCGATGACGTGTTCGTGATCATGGCGGCAATGGCCGACGGCTCACCCGGTCACGCAGGATGTCGGCGCAGGGCCGCGCGAATGACATGAGCGGCGCGCGCCGCCGAGGAGCGGCTGATGGACTGGATGCGACGTCGATGCATGAGCGCGTAACCCCGACCCTGCAACGAACCGAGACGTCGCGCGATCGGATCGTGCCGCTCGACCGCGCCAGGACCTTCATCACGCTCTCGGTCGTGCTCTATCACTCCGCCATCAACTACACCGATTTCGGCCAGGGCGGCGACCGCATGCACTGGCTCGGATTCGATCTCGTCGCGCTGTTCAACGACAGCTACTTCATGTCGTGCATGTTCTTCATCTCCGGCCTGTTCGTGCCGGTAAGCCTGGCGGGCAGGGGCGCGTCGGACTATGTCAGGCGCCGTGCGCTGCGGCTCGGTGTGCCCTATATCATGTCGATCTTCGTGATCATGCCGATCGCCTACTACCGCTACTACGTGGCGGAGGATCAGTTCAGCGCGGTGTGGTGGCGGATGATCAGCGAGGGGCCGTGGCCGTCCGGCTCGGCCTGGTTTCTCGGCGTGCTGCTGGGGTTTGATATGCTGGCTGCGTTCGTCTGGGTCCTGGCACCGCAGGCGATCGGCGCACTCGGGCGCTGGGCCGGGACGTTGCTGCACTATCCGCTCACTGGCTTCCTGATCTTCCTCGTGACCGCCAACCTGGTCTATCTGCCGCCGCATCTCGGCTTCGGTGACGGATTCTGGTTCATGCCCGGACATTTTCCGCTGCCGCTGCAGGCGAGCCGGGTGCTGCTCTATCCGGCCTTCTTCGCCGGCGGCGTCGCGATCGGCGCAGCCGGGCTGCGGACGGGGCCGTTCGCAGCCGACGGCGCGCTGGTGCGGCGCTGGTGGATCTGGTTCGGTCTTTCCTACGGCTGCTATGGCGCGATCCTGTTGCTGGCCTACGCGCATCACAACTGGATCGCCGATTTCGATTCCCCGCCACGGTGGTGGCGCGCGGCCTATGGCGCGGCGGTGGCGAGCTTCTGCGCCGCGATGGCGTTCGGCGTACCGACCTTCTTCCTGCGCTGGGCGAAGGCGCCGCTGGCGCTGATGGATCGCCTGCAGCCGTCGGCCTACGGCATCTACCTGCTGCACTTCCTGCCGCTGCTGTGGCTGCAATATCTGGTCTACGACCCGGCGTGGCCGGCGGGAGTGAAGTTCGCGATCGTGCTGATCGGCACGCTGTCGGTGAGCTGGCTCGCCGCAGCACTGTTGCGCCGGGTTCCGCTGGTGGCGCGGATCATTTGAAGCTGAACCTCTCTGACGTCAAAAGCCACCGTTCATTGATGGTGTCATTGCGAGCGAAGCCGACGAAGCAATCCAGAGTCGGGACGGGGCTCTGGATCGCTTCGCTTCGCCGCTTCGTTCGCAATGACGGCAGCGGTGGTTGTTGGACGTGAGCGCCTAGCGCCCATCCTCCAAGATCATCGACGCCGCCTTCTCTGCGATCATCGCCGTCGGCGTGTTGGTGTTGCCTGACGTGATGGTCGGCATGATCGAGGCATCGGCGACGCGCAGCCGTTCGATGCCGCGAAAGCGCAGCCGCTCGTCGACCACGGCCATCGGATCATCAGCGGAGCCCATCTTCGCCGTGCCGACCGGATGAAAGATCGTCGTGCCGATGTCACCGGCGGCCTTGGCCAGCGCCGCGTCGTCATCGCCGACGGATGGGCCGGGCAGATATTCCTCCGGCCTGTAGGCGGCGAGCGCATTCTGCTTCATCAGCCGGCGGGTGACGCGGATGGCGTCGGCCGCCACCTGGCGGTCGTCCTCGGTTGCCAGGTAGTTCGGCGCGATCGATGGCGCCTCGTCTATCCCCGCCGACCTGATCCGGACCGTGCCGCGCGAGGTCGGACGCAGGTTGCAGGCGCTGACCGTGATCGCGGGAAAGCGATGCAGGGGATCGCCGAACTTGTCGAGCGACAGCGGCTGCACGTGGAACTGGATGTTGGCGCGGTCGCGCGTCGCATCCGAGCGCGTGAAGATGCCGAGCTGCGACGGCGCCATGGTCAGCGGCCCGCGGCGCCGGAACGCGTAGTCGAGCCCCATCAGGCCGCGCCGCGCCAGCGAGTAGTACGTCTCGTTCAGCGTCTTCACGCCCGTGACCTTGTAGATCGCGCGCTGCTGCAGATGGTCCTGCAGGTTGCGTCCCACGCCCGGTCTGTCGAGGACGACATCGATGCCGAGCTCGCCGAGCCAGTCGGCAGGGCCGATGCCCGAGCGCTGCAGCACCTGCACCGAGCCGATCGAGCCGGCGCTGAGGATGACCTCGCCCCTGCTGCGCGCCTCGATGGTCTCGCCGTTCTGCCGGTAGCGCACGCCGACGGCGCGGCCGTTCTCGACGATCAGGCGGTCGACGAGGACGTTGGTTTCGAGCCGCAGGTTCGGCCGGTTCAGCGCCGGCTTGAGGAAGCCCCGCGCGGAAGACCAGCGCCGGCCGCGCTTCTGGTTGACGTGGAAATAGCTGATGCCTTCATTGTCGCCGGTATTGAAGTCGGGGATGCGGCGGAGGCCCATCTGCTCGGCGGCGTCGCCGACCGCGTCCAGCACCGCCCAGGACAGCCGGGGCGCCTCGATGCGCCAGCCGCCGCCGGTGCCGTGATGCTCGCTTTCGCCGAGGAAATGATCCTCCAGCCGTTTGAACACCGGCAGCACGTCGGAATAGGACCAGCCGGAGAGGCCGAGCTGGCGCCAATGGTCGTAGTCGGCGGCCTGGCCGCGCATCGAGATCATGGCGTTGATCGCCGAGCAGCCGCCGATCACCTTGCCGCGGGGGTAGGCCAGCGAGCGGCCGTTCAGCCCCGGCTCGGCCTCGGTGCGAAACATCCAGTCCGAGCGCGGATTGCCGATCGCGAAGAGGTAGCCGACCGGAATATGGAACCAGATCCAATTGTCATTGCCGCCGGCCTCGAGAATCAGGACGCGGCGCTTCGGATCGGCCGACAGCCGGTTGGCGAGGATGCAGCCGGCGGTGCCGGCGCCCACCACGATATAATCGTAATCCCCCTCGAGCTGTCTCGGCATCGGCATTCCCTTCCCATCGTTGCCAGCTTTTAGTCAGCCCGGACGGGGCCGGACAAGCGCCACGTTCATGGCTGGTTGACCGAGCCATGAGGCGGGCGCAGCCCTTATCTTGGGCGGTGCGGCTTTTGCATGCTAAACAGGCGCAAAGTCCCACCGGAGTTACGAGATTCCCCATGCCCATCGTCAACCGCGTCGCCGATCTGCAGCCCGATATCCAGGCCTGGAGGCGGGATATCCATTCGCATCCGGAGCTGCTCTACGACGTGCACCGGACGGCGGCCTTCGTCACCGAGCGGCTGCGCGAGTTCGGCTGCGATGAGGTCGTGACGGGCCTCGGCAAGACCGGCGTGGTCGGCGTCATCAAGGGCCGCAAGCCCGGCCACGGCGAGGTGAAGGTGCTCGGACTGCGCGCCGACATGGACGCGCTGCCGATCGAGGAGGCGACCGGGCTGCCCTATGCCTCGAAGACCCCGGGCATGATGCATGCCTGCGGCCACGACGGTCACACCGCGATGCTGCTCGGCGCCGCGCGCTATCTCGCCGAGACCCGCAACTTCGCCGGCGAGGTCGCGGTGATCTTCCAGCCCGCCGAGGAGGGCGGTGGCGGTGCGGACGCGATGATCAAGGACGGGCTGATCGACCGTTTCAAGATCGACCAGGTTTACGGAATGCACAACGGGCCCGGCCTGCCGGTCGGCGCGTTTGCCATTCGCCAGGGCCCGCTGATGGCATCGACCGATGCGGTCGACATCGCGATCGAGGGCCATGGCGGTCATGCCGCCAAGCCGCACAATTGCATCGACTCCCTGCTGGTCGGCGCCCAGCTTGTCACCGCGCTGCAGCAGATCGTGTCGCGCAGCGTCGACCCGCTGGAGGCCGCGGTGTTGTCGATCTGCGAGTTCCACGCCGGCAATGCCCGTAATGTGATTCCGCAGAGCGCGGTGCTGCGCGGCACCGTGCGGACGCTGACGCCGAAGGTACGTGAGCTGATGGAGAAGCGCGTGCGCGAGGTCGTGACCGGCGTCGCCCAGATGACCGGCGCCAAGATCGACCTGAACTATGCACGCGGCTATCCTGTCGTCATCAATCACGCCGAGCAGACCGAGATCGCGATCCGCGCCGCCAGGGAGGTCGCGGGCGACGCCAATGTGCACGAGATGCCGCCGATGATGGGCGGCGAGGACTTCGCCTACATGCTCGAGGCGCGCCCCGGCGCCTTCATCTTCGTAGGCAATGGCGACAGCGCCGGCCTGCATCACCCCGCCTACAACTTCAATGACGAGGCGATCGTCTACGGCACCTCGTTCTTCATCAAGGTGGTGGAGAATACGCTGGCGGCGTGAGGCTCGCGGCCGCGTGCAGCGGCACCGCCGCGATCAGGCACGAAAGTGGACTGGCAGGGCCCGTGCGATGAGCGCGGGCCTTTTGCTTTCCATATGCACGTCGAGCTTCATGAGCTACGCGAGAATGTGCGCTGCCGCGGAATGAGGTGCGACAATATGCCTGGCGGGTGACATCCGAGAGCGCAAGACGTCATCACGCGTGGTCACTGCCGGCCTGAGACGACCGCAGTGCGTCGCTCATTCGAGCAATCAACAGGTGTATCTGACAAACTACTCTATTGTTAAAGAACTAGCTTCATGTTAGTTTTTTTCTGGCTTCGACGACTGGCGAATTGGGACAGCCTGAGCGAAGTGCTTAGCACAGCTACATTGCTTCAGGTTCTGTGAGTTCAGGGCGCGAGATCACAGAGCTTGTACCGGGACGTTGCTATTTCCTTTCTGAACGATGGCGGTTCTCAACCGACTGGGAGTATAGGAATGGCTGATCGCGATCCGGCGGAAATGCGCAAGAAGGTCGATCTGGCGCTGAAATCCGTAGTCGACTCAGAGATCGCACGCGCGTCTCTGAAGATCGACATCATGGCAGAAGGCGTTCCATTCTCGCGTGGAGCGATCTTCAGCAAGACCAATCCATTCTCGCGCGGCATCGTCTTCAGCCGCCTTGCGGCGATGGAGCGTCCGGACGAGATGGAACGTGAAATCGCCAACGATCCCGCGGTGTTGGGGGCTCTTGCGGAGCGTCTCACGCAGGTACGGGCGGTGAAGGACCTCAAGGGTCAATTTAGCGTGCCGCAGGCGGGGGGCGCGCCGAAATCGGTCAGGTGAATGGATCGATCGTTCGGCTAAGACGGAGCGAAGCGGGCCTGCGATGTCGGATCTTTCCGACGTGACGTGTCGTGGGCCCGCCCGCGACTCGCTGGTGCGGATGACGGGCAATGGTCGCCGTCATCAGCGTGACCTTTCCTGATAGCTGCTCTTGATTCCGGCATCGGTTGCGGTCCTGTCTGACGGCGGGACAGCTTGCGGCCGGCTTCGTTGGCGTATTTCCGGAGGCATGCTCGATCATGAGTGACGCGTGGACCTGGCGACCGTCGAAATCTGCCTGGCATGAAAAATTCAACGACAGGATCCTGAGATGGCAGCCGGAGGATCGCCTCGGCCTCGACTGCGAGCCGCTCAAGGCGTCGCTCATCGAAGCCAACGCGCGTGAAGCGGACTGGCTTCGTCATCCCTGCATGAACTCCATCACCTATGAGGGGCATGACAAGAGCCCGCAGCGTGATCTGCAGGTGGCGATCTGGACGGCGGCGAATGCGCCGACCCCATCCACGTCGCTGACGACGCCGGAGCCGTTGACCTTGTGGTCGCCGGTCGGAGGCTACCGGATCGAGGCCGGCGCCTATGACCTGAACGAGCTGGTTGGGCTGCTCCCGATGAAGGAATGGCCGTACGACATATCGGTCGACGTGGGGTGCCACTCCCTCGGATTCCCGATTCCCGACACCTGGGCCGAGCACACCGATCTCTCGTTCGACGAGCAGGCCCGGATGACGCGCGAGGTGACGAACGCGCTCGAGATCCTCGTGACCGCCGCGAAGAAGTTTCCTGAGTGCGTGAATTGGGTGTCCGATGTGACGCGGGTCCTGATCCCCCTGCGCAGCAGCGAGCGATCCTATTTCCGCAGCGGGTCGCAAGCCGATGTGCCCGGGATGGTTTACGCCGACCTGTTCGGCGGCCTGATGCAGGTGATGGAGGCCATCGTCCACGAATCCGCGCATCTGCATCTGTTCATGGCGGAGGCGTCGGGACCCCTGGTGGATCCGCAGCACCAGGGGCGCTACGCATCGCCGTTGCGGCCGGAGCCGCGGCCCTTGCGCGGGATCCTGCTGGCCTTTCACGCCATCGCCTACATCTGCGCCTTCTATCGTGAGGCCGAGAAGCAAGGGTTCGGCGGATCAGCCGAGTATCAGGCCGAGCTTGCCAATATGCTGACCAAGCTCAAGGAGGCGCAGGTCGTACTGGACGGTGCCCGGCCGTTCCTGACCGAGGACGGCCGCATCTTCGTCGATCGCACCGCCGAGATTGCGTACCAATGAACGACGGTCCCCATCTTCACTTCGTGTTCAAGGTCGCGTCGCGCTGCAATCTGAACTGCTCCTATTGCTACGTCTACAACAAGGGCGACAGCACGTGGAGAGAGCGGCCCGCGATCATGGATGATGAGGTCGTCGAGATCGCGATCGACCGCATCCGCCGCCATTGCCAGGCAACAGGTCAGAGCTATCTGACGATCACCTTTCATGGCGGCGAGCCGTGCCTGGTCAAGCAGGAGCGGTTCAGCTCATGGTGCCGGAAGATCAAGGAGGGGCTGGCGGGCGTCGCGCGGGTGCAGCTCTGCATGCAGACCAACGGCACGCTGCTCGACGACGGCTGGGCCGAGATCATCAAGAGGTTCGACATCGATCTCGGGATCAGCATCGACGGAACCCCCGAGGTGCATGATGCCCTGCGCGTCGATCATGCCGGGCGTGGCTCCTATCGCGATGTCGAGCAGGGCCTTGCCGTGCTGCGCCGCGCCGGGATTCCGCTGCGCTTCCTGTCGGTGATCCAGCTCGGGGCGAGCGGTGCCGCGGTGCATCGCCATCTGACGAGCCTGGGCCCGGCCTCCATCGACTATCTGCTGCCGGATTTCACCCACGACACCATCGCGGCGGTTCGCGACCGGTATGGACCGACACCCTGTGCCGATTTCCTGATCCCGATCTTCGAGGATTGGTGGCGGGACGGCACGCTGGATCTCCGGATCAAGATCTTCTGGAACATCGCTTGGCTGGTCCAGGGCGGGGAGAGCCGCATCGACATGCTCGGCAACCAGCCGCTGACCTTCCTGTTCGTCAACACCGATGGCGAGATCGAAGGGCTGGATGTGCTGCGGGTCTGCTACGACGGCGCCGCGCGCACCGGCCTGAATGTGCGGACGTCCGACTTCATGGACGTCCGGCACGCCGGCGAATTCCATCGTGCGGCGGTGTTCGAGGGCATGCCGCTGCCCGACGGCTGTCGCGCGTGCCGCGAGCGCGACACGTGTGCCGGCGGCTATCTTCCGCATCGCTATGCATCGCGGACGGGCTTCAACAATCCGACGGTGTGGTGCGCCGATCTCCTGAAACTGTTCGATCACGTCCGCGAGCGGCTGGGAACGTCGGTGGAGGAAACCAAGCTGCGCCGGGCTCATCTCCTCGACACCGCCCTGCGGCGGGCGGTGGGGCTGCAGCAGGAATCTCCGGCCATCGGCTGAGGTCGGACCTCGATCGCCGACTTATGCGCGCTGTCGCGCGGGCCTGCTGCAAGGCGGCGTGGTCGAGAGTGGAACGTGGAAGGAGTGCGCACGATGACGATCACCCTGATGCCTGACGTTCTGCGCTGGAATGACTACGAGGCGGTGTGTGACGGCGTGCTTGCGACCTATGGCGACCGGCTCGCGCAGAAGCTGGGCGAAGCCCTCGGCGAGATCGGCCGCGACGACCCTGCGGGCGGGGACGAACTGCGCAGCCTGATGGATCGCGTGGCGGACGACGGCTTCATGCGGGTTCTCGATGCCCCCGAGACCTCGTTCCGTCTGCTGTCGGCGCCGGGCCGGTACGCCGAGGACAAGGGACGATTTCTGCGCGATTCATTCGTGGCTGAGGCCTTGCGCCAGGGACTCGAGATCACCGCCGATCGGGAGCTGTGGACCGCGCTCGGCGATCGCGGCTATCGGCGTGACGGCGCCTGCATCTGGCCGCAGATCGAGGGCATGCCCGTGACCGATTACGGCAGCCCGCATGCGGTCAAGGTGGATCTGTCCGGCCAGGACCGGCCGGTCCCGCCGCAGCGCCCGCCGTTCTCCGAGGACGAAATCGACCGGCTGCACGATCTGCTGCACCGGTCCCTGGATGCGCTCGAACGGACCGAAGCGGGGCTTCCCCGCTTCGTCGCGCGCTTCAACATCGCGCTCATCCTGCAGAAGGATCCGGAGAGCCCGGGCAGCTTCTCGTCAGGATCGAACGGCTACTACATCGGCCGCACCTTCCTCGCCAACCCGCATCTTCCCGAGATCGACGAATCCCACATCGCCGATGCGCTCGTCCATGAGGGCATCCACGCGCTGCTCTACATGCAGGAGCAGGAACAGCCCTGGTTCCTCGATTCGACGGCGAAGGGCTCGCTGCCGCGCATCACCTCGCCCTGGAGCGGCAGCCGGCTGCCGTTTCCGTCCTTTCTACAGGCCTGTTTCGTCTGGTACGGCCTGCTGCACTTCTGGAGCCTGGCGATGCAGTCCGGCGCGTTCGAGCAGGGCGTCGCGATGAAGCGCATCCAGCTCTGCCTGCGCGGCTTCTGCAAGCAGCCGTTGCTCGACAGCATCGCGGAGTTTTCGTCGGTGGTCGACGCCGACGTGCAGAAGACGATCGAGGAGATGCAGAACGTCGTGGTCGGCGCCTTTGCCGATGTCCGCCGTGCGGGCTGATGCGACGACGTCAGCGGCGGTTGAGTGTGGAGGCTGCGGATGGCGAATGGAACGGCACTGCATCGGGATCGTCTGGCGCGTCCGGTCCCGAAGAGCTTTCGATGGGGAACTCAGCGGTCGGTGCCGCCGTCGCAGACGGTCGAGCGGGTGCGTCCGTTCCTGGGAGAAATGGGAATCACGCGCATTGCTGACGTCACGGGTCTCGACCGCGTCGGCATTCCCGTCACCATGGTCTGCCGGCCGAACTCGCGCTCGGTCTCGGTGTCGCAGGGCAAGGGGCTGACCCTGGATGCTGCGAAGGCGTCGGGCGTGATGGAATCGATCGAGCTGTTTCACGCCGAGACGATCACATTGCCGCTGAAGCTTGCGACCTATGCCGAGCTGATCAGCGACCATGAGGTGGTCGACGTGGCGGACTTGCCGCTGATCGCCGGCGGGCGTTTCCATCCCGATCTGCAGATGCTGTGGATCGAAGGGCGCGATCTCATGGCCGATGCCGACGTCTGGGTGCCGTTCGAGATGGTGAACCTGTCGACCTCGCGGCCGGAGATGCCGGCCGGCAGCTTCATCTCGTCGTCGAACGGGCTGGCGTCCGGCAACCAGCTGATCGAGGCGGTCCTGCACGGCATCTGCGAGGTCGTGGAGCGCGATGCGACCACGCTCTGGCACCTCCGCAGTCCGGACGAGCAGCAGAGCCGGCGCGTCGCGCTCGAGACGGTTCAGGACGAAGGCAACCGGCGGCTCCTGGAGATGTGCGAGCGCGCGGGCCTCGAGGTCGTGGCGTGGGACATCAGCTCCGATGTCGGGCTCGCCGCCTGCCAGTGCCTGATCTTCGATCGTGACGAGGAGCTGGGGCGGGATCTCTACGCGGCGTTGGGCATGGGCGCGCATCTGTCGCCAGAGATCGCCTTCCTGCGGGCGCTGACGGAAGCCGCGCAGAGCCGGCTGACGCTGATCGCGGGCGCGCGCGACGACGTGTTCCGCGAGGAATATGACGAGAAGGCGTTGGCCGCACAGTTTCTCGGCGAGCAGCGGGCGCTGCTGCGGAACAGCCCGCCGACGCGAAGCCTGCGCGAAACTCCGTCGCTGGCAGCGGAGACGTTCAACGATGATCTCGCCGTGGTTCTCGAACGGCTGCAATCCGCCGGTGTCCGGCAGGTGATCGCGGTCGATCTCACCAAGAGCAGGTTCGAGATCCCCGTGGTGAGGATCATCATTCCGGGGCTCGAAACCTTCGACAAGAATCCTGACTACAGCCCGGGGCGCAGAGCGCGGGCCTTCGCCGGCGATCAGATCTCGCGGCATCAGCCATCGGGGCATCCGCTATGACGTGCATCGTATTCACCGGGCCGACGCTGCATCCGCGCGACGCGGCGCTCGAATTGGAGGCCGAGTATCTCCCGCCGGTGCAGCAGGGCGACGTCTATCGTGCTGCGCTGGCGAAGCCTGCGGCGATCGGAATCATCGACGGCTATTTCGAGCAGGTGCCCTCGGTGTGGCACAAGGAGATCCTGTGGGCGATGGCCAACGGCATCCACGTGTTCGGCAGCGCCAGCATGGGCGCGCTGCGCGCGGCCGAGCTGCACGCGTTCGGCATGGAAGGCGTCGGCAAGGTGTTCGCGGCGTATCGCGACGGCGTGTTCGAGGCCGACGACGAGGTCGCCCTGATTCACGGACCGGCTGAGCTCGGCTTTCCCGCGCTGTCCGAGCCGCTGGTCAACATCCGCTTCACCCTGCAGAAGGCGGTCGACCATGGCGTGATCTCGGAGGCGTCCCGCCTGGTCCTGGAGGCGCTCGGCAAGGCAAGCTTCTATCCCGAGCGCAGCTACCCGGCGCTGCTGCAGGGCGCGCGGTCCGACGGCAGCCTGGCCGCGCAGGAGATCGACGCGCTGGAGGCGTGGCTGCCGGATCACCGCGTCGACCAGAAGCGCGAGGATGCGCTGGAGATGCTGCAGACGATGCGGCGCCGGTTTGCCGGAGACACGGTGCCCAAGGCGGTCGATTACGCCTTCGAGCACACCCAGCTATGGGACGGCCTGATGCAGGACGCGCAGCGTTCGGCGGCCGCAGCGCGCGAGACGGTGATGCCGGACGGAACGCCGCACCTGCTGGACGAGCTGCGCCTGCTGGCCGTGCGCGGCAGCGACCTGTCCGACAAGGCGATCGCGCGATTTCTCGCGGCATCGGAGGCGAAGCGCCGCGGCATCAGGGTCGACGCCCAGGCGCTGAGCGCGGAGATCATCCGGTTTCGGCAGAGCAGGGATTTGATGGACCCGGCCGAGCTCGAGGCATGGATCGCGCGCAACGGCCTGACCCGGTCGGAATTTCTGGAGCTGATGCTGGACGAGGCGCGCATCCGATCGTTCAGGAAGGGGCTCAACGGCTCGGCCCTGAATGCGCTGGCCGACTGGGCGCGGATCGACGGCCATTTCGAGGATCTGCTGGCGCGCGCACGCGACAAATGCGAGGTGCTGAAGCAGACGGAGCTCGACGGCCGCGGCAGTCCGGCGGACTATGGCCTCGGCGAGGGCGAGCTGATGGCGAGATACCTGCCCGCGATGCAGGCCGGCGCACCCGACCGGGACGAGACGGACGTGGCGGTGTCGCTCGGCTTTCCCGACCGAGCAGCGCTGATCCAGGCCTTGCTGCGTGAGCACGTCTACACGTCGCGCAAATCCTGAGGCCCCGTTGTCGCGTGGGGGCGGCCCGGTCGAGGCCATGCCGGCCCGTCACGCCGCATGTGCGCGCTTGATCGCGGCCGCGGCAATCTTCAGGTCCTCGACGAAGCGCTCATACTCCCGCGCCTTGGCGTCGGCATCCGGCAGCCGCAGCAGGTAGGACGGGTGCACCGTCACCATCGCCTTGGAGCCGTCGGGCAGGTCGGCGACATGACCGCGGTTCTTGGTGACCTGCGTGATCTTGCCAAACACCGCTTGCGCGGCGGTCGCGCCCATCGCCACCACCAGCGCCGGACGCACGGCGGCGAGCTCGCGCTCGTACCATTGCCGACAGGCCTTGATCTCCGGCGTGTTCGGCTTCTGGTGCAGCCGGATCTTGCCGCGCGGCACGAACTTGAAGTGCTTCACCGCATTGGTGACGTAGACCTTGGACCGGTCGATGCCGGCCTCTTCAAGCGCGCGGTCCAGCATCTGGCCGGCCGGGCCGACGAAGGGATGGCCGGCGAGGTCCTCCTTGTCGCCGGGCTGCTCGCCGACCAGCATCAGCGGCGCATGCGCGGGGCCTTCGCCGAACACGGTCTGCGTGGCGTCCTTCCACAGCGGGCAGGCGCGGCAGGAAGCGGCTTCTTCGCGCAAGGTCTCAAGATCGGTGGCCTCGACATCACGTGAGGTCTCAGCAGCGGGCGCGTGGGCTTTCGGCTTGCGGCTCATCGCGGTCTCCTCGACGCGTTTCTGCGGCTTGTGGGGTTCAGTGCCGGCTTCGGCGATCATCGATGACGTGCGCCTGGAGGCGGCCGCGATCAGCGGCTGGATCAGCTTGGCCTCGGGCAGGTTCTGCCAATATTTCTTCGGCATCTCCTTTTCCATCGCCTTCACTTTCAGCCGTGCCGGATTGAAAATGCTGGCATAGTAACGCAGCCAGACCTCTTCGAGCCGGTCCTCCGACGGCGCTTCAGCCTTGCTCACACCGGGCGTGAAGCTGACGCGGCTGCCGTCCCAATGCGCACAGAGTTCGGGCGTCAGGATCGACCACGGCATGTCGGCGAAGCGGCGGGCGAAAAATGGCGCGGCGCGCTCGACGATGTGGTGCTCGGGCTCGAACCAGGCGACGTAGCGCGCCTCGCGCTCGCGGCCGACCTCGCGGAAGCGGACGAAGGCATGCATCTTGTGGACGTCGCGGCGCACCGCCCGCGCCAGCGCGTTGGCCTGGGCGACATCAGGATCGGTCGCGATCTCCATGAGATCGTGGTTGGTCCGCAGACGCCACAGCAGCCGGTAGAGCAGGGCGAAGCGGTTGGGATCATTGTGCAGAATCGCGCTCTCGGCGAGCTCCATGAAGCTCGCCGGCACTGAGAACGCGCCCTTTGGCACCTCGGGAAGCTGCGTGTCGGCCTGATCGTCGAACAGGTCGGGCGCTGCGCCCTTGACGCGCCAGCTGACGTCGGCCGGCTTGACGTCGTTCATCGCCAGCGCCCGCGCCGCCTGACGCCAGCCGTCGAAATCAGTGTCGCTGTCGAGGGTTACGACGTGCATTTCACCTCTCTCGTCATTGCGAGCGAATCCGCCGCGTCATTCCGGGGTTCGATGCTTCGTATCGCCCCGGAATGACGGCTGTTTCCTGGCTTCGGTCTTCGCCACGACGTTCAATTAGAACCCAAATCCCAGCTGCTGCGGTTTGGGCCGCAGCCGGGCTCTGAGGCTGGCACCGTCGAGCAGGGACGGCTGTGGCCGGTGGTCGGAGAGAACGATGAACGGCAGGACCTTGTTCCTGACAACGTTGAGCCGGGCGAGATCCGCAAACCGGATCGTGGTGGTGCGGCGGGTGGCGAGGATGCGCTGGACGGTGCGGGTGCCGAAGCCGGGTACGCGCAACAGCTCCTCGCGGCTCGCTTTGTTGATGTCGAGCGGGAAGCGGTCGCGGTGGCGCAAGGCCCAGGCGAGCTTGGGGTCGATGTCGAGCGGCAGCATGCCTTCGTTCTCCTCGACGATCTCGTCGGCATCGAAGCCGTAGAACCGCATCAGCCAGTCGGCCTGGTACAGCCGGTGCTCGCGCACCAGAGGCGGTGCCTGCAGCGGCAGCGCGCGGCTGGCATCGGGGATCGGGCTGAAGGCGGAGTAATAGACGCGCTTGAGCTTGTAGGCGCCGTAGAGATTGGCCGAGGTCGACAGGATGACGCGGTCGTTGGCCTCGTCGGCGCCGACGATCATCTGCGTGCTCTGGCCGGCCGGCGCGAAGCGCGGCGGCTTGGCCCGGCGCACCGTCTTCTTCGCCTCCGCCGTCTCGTCGAGCTTGAGCCGGAGACGGCCCATGGTACGGCGGATGGCGCGCTGGTCCTTTTCCGGCGCGAGCGTCGTCAGGCTCGCCTCCAGCGGCGTCTCGATGTTGATGCTGAGCCGGTCGGCATAGCGGCCGGCCTCGGCGATCAGCGCCTCGTCAGCCTCCGGAATCGTCTTCAGATGGATGTAGCCGCGGAAGCGATGCTCCTCGCGCAATTTGCGCGCGACGCTCACGACCTGCTCCATCGTGTAGTCGGGGCTGCGGATGATGCCCGACGACAGGAACAGTCCCTCGATGTAGTTGCGGCGATAGAAGTCGATGGTCAGCTTCACCACCTCGTCGACCGTGAAGCGCGCGCGGGCCACGTTGGAGGAGGCGCGGTTGACGCAATACAGGCAGTCGAAGTTGCAGGCATTGGTCAGCAGAATCTTGAGCAGCGAGATGCAGCGTCCGTCCGGCGCATAGGAATGGCAGATGCCCATGCCGGGCGAGGTCGAGCCGAGGCCCTTGCCGTCGCGGGAATCCCGCATCTCGGTACCGCTGGAGGCGCAGGACGCGTCGTACTTGGCGGCATCGGCCAGGATCTCCAGTTTGCGCAACAGCTCCATGGCTTTGAATCCCTTTGATTCCATTCGTTGAATCACACCCGGGTCAATCCCGATTGACTCTCTCGAAGGCGTTAGCTTTATATTAGAACGTATCATGAACAAAGAGGGTCGTCGCGGGTTCACTGCCTGATCACTGAAACAACGGCAGCGCCCGCACGATGGATTGAAGAGGAGCGGCGACGGATGACCGGCGCACGCATGGATACGCTCGCGCGTCTGCGCGGCCGCATTGCCCGTCTCGAGGCGGGAGATGGCGCACATGATTTGCGCCGGGTCGCGCTCGGCCATGACGAGGCCGACGCGACCTTGCAGGGCGGGCTCGCGACCGGCGCGCTGCACGAGGTGTTCGCCGAGACCGGCCGCCAGGCGGCAGCCGCGACCGGCTTCCTGTGCGGGCTTGCCGCGCGTGTCGCCGCGCACCGGCCCCTGATCTGGATCCGGCAGGATTTCGCCGAGCGCGAGATGGGCGCGCTGTCGATGAGCGGGCTCGCCGAGCTCGGCCTCGATCCGCGCCGCATCGTCATCGTGTGCGCGCCCGATCTCGACCACGCCTTGCGCACCGCCGCCGACGCGCTCGCCTGCGATGCGCTCGGCAGCGTGATGCTGGAGGTGTGGGGGGAGACGCAAAAGCTCGATCTCGTCGCCAGCCGCAAGCTGACCCTGGCGGCGCAGGAATCCGGCGTCACCGCGCTCATGTTGCGCATTGCGGCTGCGCCCGAGCCATCGACCGCGGAGACGCGCTGGATCGTGCGCACCGCGCCGTCACCGCTCGTTGCCCCGTGGATGGCGTGGGGCGCGCCGCGCCTCGATGTCGAGCTCATTCGCAACCGTCACGGCCAGACCGGACGATGGATCATGGAGTGGACCCCCGATGCATGCCGTTTCAACGAACCGGCGGCGGATCCTCAGCCTGTGGCTGCCGCGCCTGCCCATCGATCGCATCAAAAGACAGCGGGCACTCACAGGCGCTCCGCCTGAGAGCAAGCCGCAGGTCGTCGTCATCAAGGACGCCAATGCGCTCTTGATCCATTCGCTGGACGAAGCGGCGGCGTGCCACGGTGTGTCGCTCGACCAGCCCTTGGCGAATGCCCGCGCGGTCTGTCCCGACCTCGTCGCGCACGAAGCCGATTTGGCGGCTGATGCAAAGATGCTGGAGAGCATCGCCGACTGGTGCGACCGCTTCACGCCGCTGGTGGCGCTCGACCCGCCGCATGGGTTGTCGCTCGACATCACCGGCTGCGTGCATCTGTTCGGCGGCGAAGCCAGGCTGATGCAGTCGGTCTGCGACGCGCTGACCGCGCATGGCCTCATTGTGTCGGCGGCGATCGCCTCCAACGCCGTCTGTGCGCGTACGCTGAACCGCCAGGTGCATGGCCGCATCGTGCCCGACGGCGAGGAGGCGGCCGCGGTGGCGCCGCTGCCGGTGGCCGCCCTCGGCGGCAGCGAGGCCATTACGCTCGGCCTGCGCCGAGCCGGCCTCAAGACCATCGGCGACGTCGCCGCGCGCGGCCGCAACGAGATCACCGCGCGGTTCGGCGCCGCCTTCACCCGCGTGCTGGCGCAGGCGCTGGGCGAGGCCGATGCGCCGATCAGCCCGCGCAAGGTCCCGCCGGACTACATCGTCGACAAGCGTTTTGCCGAGCCGGTCGCGACCGACACGGTGATTGCGGCCAGCCTCTCCCGTCTGGCCGCGATGCTGGTGGCGGCGATGGCGCAGCAGGGCAAGGGCGCGCGGCGGCTGGAGGCCTGCTTCTTCCGCACCGATGGAATGGTGCGCGTGATCACGGTCGACACCGGCCAGCCGGTCACCGAGGCCGCAATCATCGACCGGCTGTTCCGCGAGCGGCTCGAGGCGCTGAACGATCCGCTCGATCCCGGCTTCGGCTTCGACATGATCCGGCTCGCTGCTGGCCGCAGCGAGATCGTGGTGCAGCAGCAGCGCGATCTCGATGCCCATGTCCACGACAATGACGAGCTGTCGGCACTGATCGACCGCATCGCCGCGCGCATCGGCGGCAAGCGCGTGGTCGTGCATCTGCCGGTCGATACCCATGTTCCGGAGCGCGTGGCGCTGCCGCTGCCGGCGCAGCAAAATCTCGCCGCCGCCACTGCTGCCGCCTGGCCGGAGCGCGCCGAGGGCGAGCCGCCGCTGCGACCTCTGCGGCTGTTCGCGCACCCCGAGGCGATCCAAGTCATTGCCGGCGTGCCGGACGGCCCGCCCGCGCGCTTCGTCTGGCGCCGTGCCGCGCATGCCGTGGTCCGCGCCGAGGGCCCGGAGCGCATCGCGATGGAATGGTGGCGGCCGGACGGGCAGGGCCTCACGCGCGATTATTTCCGCGTCGAGGACGAGCACGGCCTGCGCTTCTGGCTCTATCGCGACGGGTTGTATGACCGTGAGTTCGAGCAGCCTGAGGGCCCGCCGGTGCAGCCCGCCTGGTACATGCATGGCCTGTTCGCATGAGGGTCGGGATCGCACATCTCTCGCGGCGATCTCGCTGCTCACCCTCCCCTGGAGGGGGAGGGTGGGCTCGCATGCGCGCATGCGAGCCGGGGTGGGGTGACAGACCATCCGCGTGCACGGTGCCGATTTTCGCCGGAGCCGAGACGCCCACAGCCCTAACGTGTCGACGTCAGGACGACCGATTGTTGGGCTCACCCCACCCCGCCGCGCGCTGTGCGCGCGTCGACCCTCCCCCTCCAGGGGAGGGTGGGCAGCTGCGCAAGCCGCTTGGTGAGGGGCTGTCTTTCGTATCGCATGGGCAACGCGCCGCCCCAGCCTTCGCAGCCGCGCCATGACTCCCATCCCCTATGCCGAGATCGGCGTCACCACCAATTTCTCCTTCCTGCATGGTGGTTCGCATCCGCAGGACTATGTGCACCAGGCCGCCGAATATGGCCTCACCGCCATCGGCATCGCCGACCACAACACGCTGGCCGGCGTCGTGCGCGCCTATAGCGAGTTGAGTAACGACCGACTGAGTTACAGACCGAAGCTGCTCTACGGCGCGCGGCTGGTGTTCACCTGCGGCACGCCGGACATCCTGGTCTATCCGTGCGACCGCGCGGCCTACGGCCGGCTGTGCCAGCTGCTCACCCGCGGCAAGCGCGGCAGTGACGCGGACAAGGTCGCCAAGGGTGATTGCCGCCTGAGCTTCGAGGACCTGTTTGAGTTCATCGAGGGACAGTTGCTGGTGCTGATGCCGCCGCATCGCTTCGACGAAGCCGCGCTCACCACCATTCTCACGCGGCTGAAAGACAGTCCCGCCGAAGGCGTGTGGCTGGCCGGCAGCCTGCTGTATCGCGGCGACGATCGGCGCCGGCTGGCGCGGCTGTCGCGCCTCGCAGCTTCAAGCAAGGTGCCGCTGATCGCCACCAATGACGTGCTCTATCATCATCCTCGACAGCGGATGCTGCAGGATGTGCTGACCTGCATCCGCGAGAAAGCCTCGATCGAGGCCATCGGCCGAAGGCTCCAGGCCAATGCCGAGCGCCATCTCAAGCCGGGACACGAGATGGCGCGGCTGTTCCGTGACCACCCCGACGCTGTGACCGAGACGCTCCGTTTCACCGACCGCATCGTGTTCTCGCTCGACCAGCTCAAATATCAATATCCCGACGAGCCGGTGCCGCCGGGCAAGACCGCGCAGGGGCATCTGCAGGATTTGACCTGGGCCGGCGCCAAGACCTATTTCGGCGACCATCTCGATGACAAACTGCGCGCTGTCCTCGACAAGGAGCTGGCGCTGATCGCCGAGCTCAACTACGCGCATTACTTCCTCACCGTCCACGACATCGTGCGCTACGCCCGCAGCCAAGGCATCCTGTGCCAGGGCCGTGGCTCGGCGGCGAACTCGGCCGTGTGCTACGTGCTCGGCATCACCTCGGTCGATCCGACCAAGATCGATCTGCTGTTCGAGCGCTTCATCTCCAAGGAGCGGCTGGAGCCGCCCGATATCGACGTCGATTTCGAGCATTCGCGACGCGAGGAGGTGATGCAATATGTCTATCGCCGCTACGGCCGGCACCGCGCGGCGATCATCGCCACTGTCATCCATTATCGTCCGCGCAGCGCCATTCGCGACGTCGGCAAGGCGCTGGGCCTGACCGAGGACGTCACCTCGGTGCTCGCCGACACCGTGTGGGGCAGCTGGGGCGACGGCCTCTCCGACATGCAGGTGCGCCAGGCCGGGCTCGATCCCGCCAATCCGATGATCCGCCGCGCCGTGGAGCTGGCATCGGAGCTGATCACCTTCCCGCGTCATCTGTCGCAGCATGTCGGCGGCTACGTGCTGACGCAGGATAGACTTGATAGTTACGTCCCGATCGGCAATGCCGCGATGGACGACCGCACCTTCATCGAGTGGGACAAGGACGACGTCGATGCGTTGTCGATGATGAAGGTCGACGTGCTCGCGCTGGGCATGCTGACCTGCATCCGCAAATGCTTCGACCTGATCGCCGATCACAAGGGCAAGCGATACGTGCTCTCCGATATCCGCTCGGAGGACGACAACGAAGTCTACCGGATGCTGCAGCGAGGCGAGTCGCTCGGCGTGTTCCAGGTCGAGAGCCGCGCGCAGATGAACATGCTGCCGCGGCTGAAGCCGCGCACCTTCTATGATCTCGTCATCGAGGTCGCGATCGTCCGGCCCGGGCCGATCCAGGGCGACATGGTGCATCCCTATCTGCGCCGCCGCAACAAACTGGAGAAGGTGAGCTATCCGTCGCCGTCGCCGGATCACGGCCCGGCGGATGAGCTCTACAAGGTGCTGCACAAGACGCTCGGCGTGCCCTTGTTCCAGGAGCAGGCGATGCGGATCGCGATCGAAGCCGCCAAATTCTCGCCCGAGGAGGCCAACGGCCTGCGCCGCGCGATGGCGACCTTCCGCAACGTCGGCACCATCGGCTCTTATGAAGAGAAGATGGTCAGCAGCATGATCGCGCGCGGCTACGATCCCGCCTTCGCCAAGAGCTGCTTCGACCAGATCAAGGGCTTTGGTTCCTACGGCTTTCCGGAAAGCCATGCTGCGAGCTTCGCCCAGCTCGTCTATGTCTCGTCCTGGCTGAAATGCTTCCACCCCGACGCGTTCTGCTGCGCGCTCTTGAACTCGCAGCCGATGGGTTTTTACGCGCCGGCCCAGATCGTCGGTGACGCCCGCAAGAACGGCGTCGAGATCCGGAACATCGACGTGTCCTACAGCTTCGCCGACAACACGCTTGAAGATACCGACGACAAATACTGCGCCGTTCGCCTCGGCTTCCGCCAGATCGACGGCTTCCGCTGGATCGACCGCGACGAGGAACGGATCAGGAAATTGTCGGAGGCGCTGCGGAGGAAGGCGCAGCCTGCTCCAACATCTTCAAAAGGTGCTGGGGAGGCTCTCTCCCCATCGTCATTCCGGGGCGCGCGCAGCGCGAGCCCGGAATCCATACTCCCGATCGTGGTTATGGATTCCGGGCTCGCCCTCCGGGCGCCCCGGAATGACGGCGTGGGTGGAGTTGTTTCTAACTCGCAAACGCTTGGTGCATTTGGAGAGCATGCAAACGCATCGCCCCGCAACGATAACGAGACACAAGCCGACATCTTCGACCGCGAGGACGACTGGGCCGACCGCATCATCAAGGCGCGCGAGCGCCGTCCCTTCACCTCGCTCGAAGACTTCGCCCGCGACACCGCTCTGCCCAAGCGTGCGCTGCTGCTGCTGGCCGATGCGGATGCGTTCCGCTCGCTCGGGCTCGACCGTCGCGCCGCGCTCTGGGCCGTGCGCCGGCTGCCCGACGACGTGCCGCTGCCGCTGTTCGAGGCTGCCATCGCCCGCGAGCAGCCGGACGAGGGCGCCAGGCCGCTGCCCGAGATGCCTCTACCGGAGCACGTCGTCGCGGACTATCAGACCATCCGCCTGTCGTTGAAGGGGCACCCGATGGAGTTCCTGCGCGAGCGTTTCGCTGCCGAAGGCGTGCTGGCCTGCCGCGACGTCAATGATGCCAACGACCGCCGTCGCGTCCGGTGCGCCGGCGTGGTGCTGGTGCGGCAGCGGCCGGGCAGCGCCAAGGGCGTCGTGTTCATGACCCTGGAGGACGAGACCGGCATCGCCAACATCGTGGTGTGGCCGAAGGTGATGGAGACCTTCCGCAAGGAGGTGATGGGCGCGCGCCTGGTGCTGGTCGAAGGCCGCATCCAGAGCAGCCCGGAGAAGGTGGTCCATCTCGTCGCCGAGCGCCTGGTCGACCGCAGCGCCGATCTCGCGCTGCTGTCGGACGACCGCCTCGGCGCCGTGCCACACGGCCCGATGCCCGCCGAGCCGCTCAACGACGACCGCCGCGATCATCCCGACACTCCCTCCCAGCGCGTCAGCCACCCCCGCAACGTCCGCATCCTGCCGCGCTCGCGGGATTTCCATTGAGGGAGTGTGAATTCGTAGAGTGGGCAAAGACGCGCCGCGCATCGCTCGTCGCGACGTGCCTACTGGCCGCGAGTACGACGCTCACTATCATCGCAAGCGTAGCGACGCGATCCAAACGTCCCACGACATTTCAGCACCCGCCTAAAAATTCCACTTTCTTTTTTTCAGAAATTGTGCTTTATTCCGCGCATCCCGCTCCATGAAGGGGCGTTGCGCGCGATCGTCACGACACGCGGGGCGGGGAGCGATGGCCGTGTTTGTGCCGCAGCGTGCGTCATGCACGCCGACGAACGGCATGGCGCGGACGTGAAGTCGCAGCGTCCTGGCACCCCGATGCTGGTGTCAAGTTCGCGACGGCGCTGGCGCGCCGCGCGGATGATGGTGGCCAAAAAGCCCGGCGCACCAGGGAGACTGCGTATAAGCGTGAAAACCGTCGCGCAGGGAAGGCCGGGTGATCTCGGCTGCACCTGTGGTACCTGCCGCCTGCATTCTTTTCGCAGGCGGGCCGCAGGCGTCAGTCGGCGCCTGGCCTTCCCTGCGCCCTCCTCACGAGAGGGTGAAACGGTCAGCACAACTCGGACGCATCCGCGCCGCGAGACGGCGTTCCAATGTTCATTGCGCAATTGATGAATCTCGGAGACCCGCGATGCACCGTGTCACCATCTCTCTCGCACCAGGATCGGTCAGACCCGCCGCGCACGTGTGAAACATGGCTCCGAAGCCGGGGGTAGGCGCGTACCCGCAGAGGTTGGCTTGTGAAGTCGGGACATCGTCCCGGCGATCCCCTATGCTCAGACGACGTCATGGTGCGTCGCGAAGAAAAGCGCCATTGTCCAAAACCAACTGAATGCAAGCTGAACGGCTGTCGTTCAACTTTCAAATTTTTAAAGCAAAACAGAGGCGGGTTGGGCGATTTTTAGGTTGTTTAAAGCTCCAGTTCCGCACTATTAGCGCGACGATGAGACCGCCAGAGCCGGAATCGTCGACCGATCACGCGAGCCGATCTGACCAGCCATGGCGTCTGACATGAACCCATCCCCCCAGATGCTCAGCACCAAGCGGCTGCTGATCGGCCTTGCTGCCCTGGCGATGGCCGGCGCGGGCGGCTATGGCTACATGCAAGTCCGGTCGGAGACGGCTGCGAAAGACAATATCGAGCTCTCCAGCCAGTCCAAACGCAACGGCACCACCTTTACGCCGTCGGCAGCGGAATGGTCGACGCTGACGATCGAGCCGGTGTGTGAGAAGATATTTCGTGCCGAGCATATTACCGAGGGCAAGGTTGCCGTCGACGAGGATCGCTCGACACCGGTTTTCTCGCCCTATGCCGGCCGCGTGACCAAGCTGCTGGCGCGCCCGGGTGAGACGGTGCGCCAGGGCCAGCCGCTGTTCGTGATCGAGGCCGCCGACACCGTGCAGGCCCAGAACGATTTCATCGCCGCCATCACCGCGATGAACAAGGCGAAGTCCGCGCTCGACCTCGCTGATATCCAGTACAAGCGCGCCAAGGACCTGTTCGAAGGCCGGGCGATCCCGCTGAAGGATTTTCAGCAGGCGGAGGCGACCTCCGTTCAGGCCCAGAACGACATGCGGTCGTCACAAACGGCCCTGGAGGCGGCGCGCAACAAGCTGCGCATCCTCGGCTTCACGGATGCTGCGATCACCGATTTTCAGAGCAAGGGCGTGATCGACCGCGAGATCACGATCTACTCGCCGATCACCGGTACGGTCGTGCAGCGCAAGGTCGGCCCCGGACAATATGTCAACTCCGGCGCGAGCGACCCGGTCTTCGTGATCGGCGATCTCTCCACCGTCTGGCTCACGGCGTTCGTCCGCGAGAGCGACGCGGCGCTTGTGAACATCGGCGAGGAGATTCTCGTCAACGTGCTGGCGCTGCCCGGCCGACCGCTCAAGGCCAGCATCAACTACGTCGCCGCCTCGATCGACCCGGCGAGCCGCAGGCTGCTCGTCCGCGCGACCATCGACAACAAGGATGGCCTGCTGAAGCCCGAGATGTTCGCCAATGTGACGATCTATTCGCCGGGCGAACAGCCCGCGGTCGCGGTGCCCCGCCAGGCACTGATCTACGAAGGCAATCAGGTCCGCGTCTGGGTCGCCCGTCCCGACAAGTCGATCGAGCTGCGCAAGATCAAGACCGGTTTGATCAACGGCGACCAGGTCGCGGTCGAAAGCAATCTGAGCGCGGGCGAGCAGATCGTCACCAAGGGCAGCCTGTTCATCGATCGCGCAGCCTCGGGCAGCTGAGATGCGCTTCTCCTGCATGCCTTCCTGAAAGTGCCGATCTGAATGGACCGTCTCGTCGCCATCGCCGTTCAGCGGCGCTTCCTGATGGTCGGAATGTTCGTCGCCGTCCTGATCGGGGGTCTGATCGCATTCCGCCAGCTCAACATCGAGGCCTATCCCGATCCGACCCCGCCGATGGTCGACATCGTGACGCAGAGCCCCGGCCTCTCGGCCGAGGAGATCGAGCGTTACATCACGATCCCGATCGAGACCCAGGTCGCCGGCATCAAGAACCTGCGCACCATTCGGACGATCTCGCTGTACGGCCTGTCCGACGTCAAGCTGCAGTTCTCGTTCGACTACACCTACGACGAGGCCCTGCAGCAGGTGCTGAATCGCCTGTCGCAACTGTCGCCGCTGCCGGGCAATGTCACGCCACAGATCTCGCCGCTCAGCGCGGTCGGCGAAATCTATCGCTATCGCTTGCGCGGCCCGCCGGGCTACAGCGTGCTCGACCTCAAGACCTTGCAGGACTGGGTGCTGCAGCGGCGCTTCCGCGCCGTGCCGGGTGTCATCGACGTTACCGGCTGGGGCGGCAAGACCAAGACCTATGAGATCCAGGTCGACTTCAACAAGCTGGTCGCCAACGGCCTGACCCTGCCGCAGCTCCTGCAGGCGGTCGGCAACTCCAACATCAATGTCGGCGGCAACACCGTCGAGATCGGCACGCAGTCTGCCGTGGTGCGCGGCGTCGGCCTGATCCGCTCGATGGACGATCTCGCCAACACCATGGTGTCGCAGAGCGGCGGCAATCCGGTGCTGGTCAAGGACGTCGCCAACGTCACGGTGGCCGAGAAGCCGCGGCTCGGCATCGCCGGCCTGAACAACAATGACGACATCGTCCAGGGCATCGTGCTGATGCGCCGCGGCGAGCAGAGCTCGCCGACCATCGCCCGCGTCGAGCAGCTCGTCGACCAGATCAACAATTCGACGATCCTGCCGCCGGGCGTGCGGATCGAACGCATCTACGACCGCAAGGACCTGATCGACACCACGACGCACACCGTGCTGCACAACATGGTGGTCGGCATCGGCCTGATCGTGCTGCTGCAGTGGGTGTTCCTCGGCAATCTCAGAAGCGCGCTGATCGTCGGCGCCACGATTCCCTTCGCGCTGTTCTTCGCCGTCATCATCCTGGTGCTGCGCGGCGAGTCCGCCAACCTGCTGTCGGTCGGCGCGATCGATTTCGGCCTGATCGTCGATGCCACGGTGATCATGGTGGAGGCGATCTTCCGACGATTGACGCAGACCACGCCGCTGTCCGAGGCCGAGGAAAGTCACATCTCGCCGGAGACGATGATGGGCATGAAGAGCCACGCGATCCTGTCGGCGGCCGCCGACGTGTCGCGCTCGATCTTCTTCGCCGCCGCGATCATCATCGCCGCCTTCCTGCCGCTGTTCACCTTGAGCGGCGTCGAGGGCAACATCTTCGGGCCGATGGCGCGCACCTATGCTTACGCGCTCGCCGGTGGCCTGCTCGCGACTTTCACGGTCACGCCGGCGCTGAGCGCCATCATCCTGCCTGCGCATGTCGAGGAGACCGAGACGCGCCTGATGCGGTTCTTGCACGCGATCTACGCCCCGGTGCTGCGCTGGGCGGTGGGCAACCGCAACCTGGTGATGACCGGCGCGATCGCCCTTGTGCTGCTGACCGCGGTGGTCGGCCGGCTGCTCGGCCTGGAATTCCTGCCGAAGCTGGAAGAGGGCAACCTCTGGATCCGCGCGACTCTGCCGCCGACGATCTCGCTGCAGGAGGGCAATGCCTACGTCAACGAGATGCGCAAGATGATCCGCGCGCGTCCCGAGGTCGAGGCCGTCGTCTCGCAGCATGGCCGTCCCGATGACGGCACCGATGCCGCCGGCTTCTTCAATGCCGAGTTCTTCGCGCCGCTGAAGCCGGTCAAGGACTGGCCCGGCACCAAGGACAAGGACCAGCTCACGGCGGAACTGTTGAAGCAGCTCGACGACCGCTTCCCCGGGGTCGAGTTCAACTTCTCGCAGTATCTGCAGGACAACGTCTCCGAAGCCGTCTCCGGCGTGAAGGGCGAGAACTCGATCAAGCTCTATGGCAATGACCTGCAGGCGCTGACGGACACCGCCAACAAGATCAAGCAGGTGCTGTCGACGGTGCAGGGCGTCACCGATCTCGCGGTGTTCACCTCGCTCGGCCAGCCGACGGTGCAGATCGACATCGATCGGGCCAAGGCCGCGCGCTACGGGCTGGCGCCCGGTGACATCAACGCCACCATCAAGGTGGCGATCGGCGGCGACACTGCGGGCGATCTCTACGAGCCCGGCTCCGACCGGCATTTCCCGATCATCGTTCGTCTGGCGCCGGAATATCGCAAGAGCGCGGAGGCGATCGAGAATTTGCGCATCGGCGCGCAGGGGCCGAACGGCATCACCCAGATTCCGCTGAGCGAGGTCGCGACCATCAAGCTGGTCTCGGGCGCGGCCTATATCTATCGCGAGCAGCAGGAGCGCTATCTGCCGATCAAGTTCTCGGTGCGCGAGCGCGACCTCGGCAGCGCGATCCAGGAGGCGCAGCAGAAGGTCGCCGAGCAGGTGCAGTTGCCGCCGGGCTCGCGGGTCGAATGGGTCGGCGAGTTCGGCAATCTGCAGGATGCGATCAAGCGGCTGTCGATCGTCGTGCCGATCAGCCTCGCGCTGATCGGCGTGCTCCTGTGGTTCAATTTCGGCTCGATGGCCGATACTTTGCTCGCGATGAGCGTGATCCCGATGGCGATCTTTGGCGGCGTCGTCGGCCTCGTGCTGACCGGCATCCCGTTCAGCGTGTCCGCGGCGATCGGCTTCATCGCGCTGTTCGGCATCGCCGTGATGGACGGCATCATCATCCTGTCCCAGTTCAACCAGCTGATCGACGAGGGCGTCGACCGCATCGAGGCGGTCATCCGCACCGGCGAATTGCAGCTTCGTCCGGTGCTGATGACCTGCGTCGTCGCCGGCATCGGGCTGATGCCGGCCGCGGTGTCGACCGGCATCGGCTCGCAGGTGCAGAAGCCGCTCGCGATCGTCGTGGTCACCGGCATGATGCTGGCGCCGGTGGTCATCCTCATCACGCTGCCGGTCCTGATCTCGCTGTTCTCGCGGCGACGGGTCCGCTAGATGCGCATGTGCTCGTCGATGCGCGCGGCGGAGTCACGATCGACCGCGGCGGCATCGACGATCTCGCCGCGCTTGAACACGAGGTATCTGTCGCTGATCGAGAGCGCGAATGGCAGATGCTGCTCGACCACGATCATGGAGGTGCCGATCTCGCGTCGGACGCGCACCAGCACCTCGGACAGCCGGTCGACGACGGACGGCTGCAGACCTTCCGTGACCTCGTCGAGCAGCAGCACGTCGGGCTTCGCCATCAGCGCGCGGGCAACGATCAGCATCTTCTGCTCGCCGCCGGACAGCGTGCCAGCCCGCAGGCTCAACCGCTTGGTCAGCACCGGAAACCAGCCTCCGACCTGCTCGAAACGCGCGCTCATGTCACCGTCCGTGAGCACGCCAAGTCTGAGATTGTCGCGGACCGACAGGTCCTGGAACAGCGCATGTTCCTGGGGAACATAGACCAGCCCCATCTTCCGCTTCAGATGCGGCGCTATTCGCGTCACGTCCTTGCCTGCAAGTTTCACTCGGCCGCGCCAGGCCGGCAGGAAGCCGACGATGGCCTTGAGCAGCGAGGTCTTGCCCATGCCGTTCTTGCCGACGATGGCGAGGGTTTCGGCTTTGCCGAGCGCAAAACCGACGTTGCTGATCACCTCCGACGAGCCGTAGCCGCTTGCGCGCTCGTCGACGTCCAGAACTCTGCTCGTTTGCTGATTTTCAGAAGCGATTTATTTGTCGCGCAGGCTCTTGAAATCGGCGTTGTTGCTGGAGCGGCAGACAAATTCGGCATTCTGGAGCATGTTTTCGCCGGCAACATCGCGTCGTGGCGGGGGCCAAAGTCGAATTCGAACGTTGACCATCTCGCGACCAGGCGGCAAACCGTCCGCCGTGGAGGAAGGAACGGTCCAACTCACGGTCCCGGTCCGATAGGAAAGCCAGATGCGTAGCCTCGAAGACCGAGCCCTGCTTCTCTTGCTCGTCGCGATATCGCTGATGTTCGGGTGGATCCTGCTGCCGTTCTACGGCGCGGTTCTGTGGGGCATCATCGGCGTCATCGTCTTCGTTCCGCTGCACCGCTGGCTGTCGCGATCGATGCACGGCCGACACGGCCTGGCGGCGGCCGTCGTGGTGTTGATCTTCGTCGTGATCGTCATCCTTCCGCTGTCACTGATCGGGGCGTCGCTGGCGCAGGAGGCCTCCGGAGTCTACAAACAGATGCAGTCCGGTCAGCTCGACATCGGACAGTACTTTCGGAAGATGCTGGCCGCGCTTCCGACATGGGTGGTCGATATGCTCAACCGATTCGGGCTCGGCAGCCTCGCCGGAATGAAGGACAAGCTGTCGGCCGGCCTGCTGAAGGGCAGCGAGGTCATTGCGAGCCAGGCGCTCGTGATCGGACAGGGGACGTTCGAGGTCTTCGTCAATCTGTTCATCATGGTCTATCTGCTGTTCTTCCTGCTGCGTGACGAAGAGACGCTATCGGAGCGCATCAAGAGCGCCATTCCCCTGCGCCCGGAGCAACGCGATGCGCTGCTGCGCAAATTCACGGTGGTCATCCGCGCGACGGTGAAGGGCAGTCTGCTCGTCGCTCTGGCGCAAGGCGCGCTGGGCGGCCTGATGTTCTGGTTTCTCGGCATCAACGCGCCCCTGCTGTGGGCGGTCGTGATGGCCTTCCTGTCCCTGCTTCCGGCAGTGGGAGCGGGCCTCGTCTGGTTTCCGGTCGCGCTCTATCTCCTGGCCACCGGATCGATCTGGCAGGGCGTGGTCCTGATCGCCTATGGCGCCCTCGTCATCGGCCTCGTCGACAATGTCCTGCGTCCGATCCTGGTCGGACAGGACACCAAGATGCCCGACTATGTGGTGCTGATTTCGACATTGGGCGGGATCGAGGCATTCGGCCTCAACGGGTTCGTCATCGGGCCCGTGATCGCGGCAATGTTCATCGCAATCTGGGACATTTTCTCCACCTCGCGTCGCGAGGGGGCCGTGGCGCAGGATGCCTCGCGCGGGACGGGGTGAAGGGAACGCGGTGCACAATCGAAGCGGCATTTCATCGGGCGGATTAACGGATCGTAACCCGTCCTCTCCTAGCAATGAGGCGTTCGACGGGTTAAGTTCCATTGATCCGCCGCACGCGCTCTTTACCCGTCTCCTGACGGGCGTCCGCATCCCAGACTTTCTCTTCCAGAGCGGTTCATCGCCGGGCGCAACCATTTGGCTTCGACGGCGGTTAAACCGACGAAAGCTCGTGATTTCGAACTCCTGCAGCCCGTTCGGCGCTGCGTAGGGGTCCATTTGGCCGCGGTCGCGCCATGCGCGATCGCCAAGAACACAAGGTGGAGACGACATTGCAGTTCGATCAGCCAGTCGCGATGGCGACTGTGCCGCCCAAGGACCGCGCCACGCTGCGCGCCGGCGACGACGAGGGCCGCGCGGCGGCCGACGCCCGCTACTGGATGCAGATTCTCAGCAGCTATCGCACGCCAAACCGCGTCCGCAGCGTCACCGAGCTGGTGATCACGGCGGTGCCGCTGGTGGCGCTGTGGGCGGCAGCCTGGTTCGCATTCTCGCTCGGCCATGCCTGGGCGTCGTTGCTCATCGCGATTCCTGCTGGCGCCTTCCTGGTGCGCCTGTTCATGATCCAGCACGATTGCGGCCACGGCACCTTCTTCGCCGGGCGTCAGGCGAACGACTGGGTCGGCCGCGTCCTCGGCGTGCTGACCCTGACACCTTACGACTGGTGGCGGCGCACCCACGCGATCCACCACGCCAGCAGCGGCAACCTCGACCGGCGCGGCATCGGCGACATCGATACGTTGACGGTGCGGGAATATCAGGCGCGATCGACCTGGGGCCGTCTGCGCTACCGGCTGTACCGCCACCCGCTGGTCATGTTCGTCGCCGGACCCGCCTACCTGTTCTTCCTGCAGCACCGCCTGCCGTTCGGCCTCATGCGCGCCGGCTGGTCGCCCTGGGTCAGCACGATGGCGACCAATTTCGGCATCGCCCTGATCGTCGCCGGGCTGGTGTGGCTGATCGGCATCCAGGCGTTCCTGGTCGTACATCTCCCGATCATGCTGCTCGCCGCCATGGCCGGGGTGTGGCTGTTCTATGTCCAGCATCAGTTCGAGCACACCGTCTGGGAGCGGAGCGAGCGCTGGACGCAGCAGCAGGCCGCGCTCTACGGCAGCTCACATTACGACCTGCCGGCATGGCTGCACTGGCTCACCGCCAATATCGGCATCCACCACGTCCACCATCTCTCGAGCCGGATTCCCTATTACAGGCTGCCGGTGGTGCTGCGCGATCATCCCGAGCTGCGCGAGATCGGCCGCATCACGCTGCCCGAGAGCCTGCGCTGCGTCCGGCTGGTGCTGTGGGACGAGTCGCAGCGCCGGCTGGTGTCGTTCCGCGAAGCCGGAGCGGGAGCATTGGAGCTTCGGACAACGACACCGAAGCTCGCTGGGCCACAACCATAGTACGCAGATTAGGCAGAGGCGCGCGAACGACCTGCCCACATACAAGTTCTGAGCCGGCGGATTGAGCCGTCAGATGGAAACCCAGGCGCGACCGCGCGCGTCTCAGGCCGCGCCGCTTTGTTTGGCCGGTGCCTGTCGTTGGGCCGCCGACCAGGATGCGTGGAACCAGCCGCCGAGGCCCCAGGGGTGAGTCCGTTCCAACCAGATGAACGGTCCCATCGGCGTTTCAAACTTGCCGGGCTGGGGCCCGACCACACCCCGACCATGCAGCAACTCGCCCTGCCAGCCTTCGTTCTTGGAGCCTTCCGCGCCGACATGAAGCCGGTAGGCCCAGGGCTCGGTGTCCATGATGACGTTGCCCTGCGCCGTCTTCATCCAGGCGATGGTGTCGGCGTGGATCGCACCAAAGGGATGGAAAGGACGGTCCTCGGGGACGCCGACGAACACGCCGACGCCGGTCTTGACCGTCGCGCCGGCGGCGATCGTCACGGGCTCGCCTTTCCGATCGTACAGCACGCCGTGCCAGTTCTGCGATTTCGTGCCCGGCGCAGTGACGATGATCTGGTAGGCGAGGCGCGGCTCGTCGAGGAGCGGCTTTTGTGACATGATCGTCTCCCATCCATGCGGGCCGGGCGTGACCGCCGGGACACGTGCGGCCCTATGCTGACGCAGTATCGGCACGGCGCTAGATCGGGCGTTGATCTGAATCAACCATCACGAGTGGAATGCAATTTCAGATTGAGTAAAGGCTGGTGCGGAGTGTCAGCGGACGCGCCGTGCCCACCGCCCGTCGGTCGTAGTAATCGACCTCATAGTAGGACGGCGGGCACGCATCTCCCTTCACTCTGTCGAGCGAAGGCAGATGCCTTGTCCGTCCTGCGGGCTAAAGGCTCAATCCCTCACCACGCGCACGGCGCCCTTCGCGGCGCCTGAGGCGAACGCGGCGTAGGCCTTCAGGGCGGCGTAGCATCGTGCGGCGGGTTACGCTGCGCTAACCCGCCCTACGGACTAACAACGCCATCAAAACCCGTACAGCTTCGCCGGATTATCGACCAGGATCTTCTTGCGGACCGCGGCGTCCGGCGCCCAGACCGGGAGCTGGTTCATCAGGCGGCCGTCGTCGATGGGATAGAAGGGCCTGATATCCGTGACCTTCAGTTCGGGATGCGGCGACGAATCCGGGTGGGGCCAGTCGGTGCCCCAGACGATGCGGTCCGGGTTGGCTTCGATCAGGGCCTTCGCGAACGGGATCACATCGGTGTAGTCGGGACCGCGGGTCGAGGCGCGGTAGGCGCCGGAGATCTTCACATAGGCCTTGCCGCTGCGGACGAGCTCGACCAGATCGGCAAAGCCCGGCTGCCCGAGGCCGAGATCGGCCTGCGCGCCGCCGAAATGGTCGAACACGGCCGGCACGGGCGATTGCATCACGAGGTCCTTGATGGCCGCGATCATCGCCGTGTTGGTGTAGAGCTGGACGTGCCAGCCCCGCGCCTTCATCCGCTCGACCGCGGCCTGGAAGCGGGCGCGGCCGACATTGGGGTCATTGATGCCACCGGTCGCGAGATTGAGGCGGATGCCGCGGAAGCCCTCGGCATGCATGGCATCCAATTGCGCCTCGGTGGTCTTGTCGTCGATGACGGCGACGCCGCGCGCGTCATTGCCGCGCGCCTTCATCCCGTACAGCGTCGCGGAGTTGTCGGTGCCGTAGACGCTTGGCGTCACGATCACCACGCGCTGGATGTGCAGGGCCTTGTGCAGCGCCGCCATCTCCTCGGGCAGGGCCGGCTCCGGCGTGTAGACGCGGTTCGCTGCAAACGGGAATTGTTTCGGATCACCGTGGATATGGGTGTGGCAGTCGCAGGCTTGCGCCGGCACGTCGAAATCGACCGGGGTCGAAGGTTGCGCCGGCTTGGCGCGGGCGGCTGTCGTGGTCATCGTCACTCCGGCGGCAAGCGAGGCGAGCAGCAGGCTGCGGCGGTTCAGCATGGCGATCCTTCCCAGGGCCTGGCGCGTGCATTGTGGCTGACGCGCTCATTGTCGATGAAGGGAGCCTGAACCCGCTGTCGTCAGTGGGCAACAACGAAGTGCGGCATGGCTGTTCGCAGGACGAGAGCGAGACGAGGAAGTCTATGGTGAGGCCGCGGCCGCCGGCCGCAGCAACCGGTCGGAAAGGACCGGTGCTGCCGACCGAACAGATCGGTCTTACTCCTTGACGATCCGCACCGCGCCCTTGGCGGCGCTCGACGCGAACGCGGCGTAGGCCTTCAGCGCGGTCGAGACCTTGCGGGCGCGCGTCTTTGGCTTCCAGGCTTGATCGCCCTTCGCCTCCATCGCGGCGCGGCGGTTGGCGAGCTCCTCGTCGGACACTGCGAGATGAATGGTGCGGCTGGGAATGTCGATCTCGATGCGGTCGCCGTCCTGCACCAGGCCGATCAGGCCGCCCTCGGCGGCTTCCGGCGAGACGTGGCCGATCGACAGCCCCGAGGTGCCGCCGGAGAAGCGGCCGTCGGTGATCAGGGCACAGGCCTTGCCGAGGCCCTTCGACTTCAGATAGCTGGTCGGATACAGCATCTCCTGCATGCCCGGGCCGCCGCGCGGGCCCTCATAGATGATGACGACGACGTCGCCGGCCTTGATCTTGTTGGTCAGGATCGCTTCGACCGCGGCGTCCTGGCTCTCCATCACGCGCGCAGGACCCGAGAACTTCAGGATCGAGGCATCGACGCCCGCGGTCTTCACGATGCAGCCGTCGCGCGCGATGTTGCCGGTCAGCACCGCGAGGCCGCCATCCTTGGAATAGGCATGCGCGAGGTCGCGGATGCAGCCCTTCTCGCGATCGAGATCGAGCTCCTGATAGCGGCGGTCCTGGCTGAACGCCACCTGCGTCGGCACGCCGCCGGGGGCGGCCATGTAGAAGTTCTTCACGCTCTCGCTCGACGTTTGGCGGATGTCCCAGCGCTCCAGCGCTGATGCCAGCGAGGCCGAATGCACGCTCGGCAATTCGGTGTGCAGCAGGCCGGCGCGGCCGAGCTCGCCGAGGATGCCCATCACGCCGCCGGCGCGATGCACGTCCTCCATGTGCACGTCGGCCACGGCCGGCGCGACCTTGCACAGGCAGGGGACCTTGCGCGAGAGGCGATCGATGTCGGTCATGGTGAACGGGATCTCGCCCTCATGGGCGGCGGCGAGCAGATGCAGCACGGTGTTGGTCGAGCCGCCCATCGCGATGTCCATGCTCATCGCGTTCTCGAACGCCTTGAAGTTGGCGATGTTGCGGGGGAGCACGGACGCATCGTCCTGCTCGTAATAGCGGCGGGCGAGGTCGACGACGAGATGACCGGCCTCGACGAACAGGCCGCGGCGGTCGGCATGGGTCGCCAGCACCGAGCCGTTGCCGGGCAGCGACAGGCCGAGCGCCTCGGTCAGGCAGTTCATCGAGTTCGCCGTGAACATGCCCGAGCAGGAGCCGCAGGTCGGGCAGGCCGAGCGCTCCATCACCTCGACATCGGCATCCGACACCTTGTCGTCGGCGGCCACGATCATCGCGTCGATCAGGTCGACCTTGCGCAGCTTGCCCTCGATGTTGACCTTGCCGGCCTCCATCGGGCCGCCGGAGACGAACACCGCGGGGATGTTGAGGCGCATCGCGGCCATCAGCATGCCGGGCGTGATCTTGTCGCAGTTGGAGATGCAGACCATGGCGTCGGCGCAGTGCGCGTTGACCATGTATTCGACGCTGTCGGCGATCAGCTCGCGCGACGGCAGGCTGTAGAGCATGCCGTCATGGCCCATCGCGATGCCGTCGTCGACGGCGATCGTGTTGAACTCCTTGGCGACGCCGCCGGCCTTCTCGATCTCGCGGGCGACCAGCTGGCCGAGGTCCTTGAGGTGAACATGGCCGGGCACGAACTGGGTGAAGGAGTTGACGACGGCAATGATCGGCTTGCCGAAATCCTCGTTGGTCATGCCGGTGGCGCGCCACAGGCCGCGGGCGCCGGCCATGTTGCGGCCATGGGTGGAGGTGCGGGAGCGATAGGCGGGCATGACGGTTTCCTTAGGCGTTCCTCGGGATCAGGCAATGTTGGTCCGCGGGCGGAAGGGTCCCGACAACCGACGGACGGCAATGATGCGGCGAGGCATACAGCGAAGTGCTTGATGATTCGACCCTAAATTTCGCTGTTCCGGGATGCCCTGCGGGCAGGGCCGGGGCCACGTGCCGCTGCCGGAGGGGCCGGCCGGCCCCGGTCACGCGTTTGTGGCTACGTGGGGAACAGGAAGGTCGCTTAGATTAGAACGGTCGAGTTTTGTTCGCCCCGATCCAGCCCGAACGTTCCTGCCGCAGCCTCCGCCGCCCGCGCGTCCCATGCCGTCCGTCATCCGCTTCCGCCACCTGCCGACCCTTGCCGCGCTGCTTCTGGGCGTTCCCGGCGCCGCCTCGGCCCACGCCATCATCGTCTCGTCGCAGCCCGCGGCGGGTGGCACCATCGAGACGCAGACGACAATGATCCGGCTGCGCTTCAACAGCCGCATCGATCACGCCCGCTCGCGGCTGAAGCTGCGCGCGCCCGACGGTGCCGAGCAGGCGCTTTCTCCGGCAGTCGATGCGCCGGCCGACGAGATCGACGCCGAGGCCAAGGCGCTCAGCCCCGGCGCCTGGCACCTGCAATGGCAGGTGCTCAGCGTCGATGGCCACATCACCCGCGGCGACATTCCTTTCAACGTGCGCTAGCCGTGTCGCTGTTGCTCGACATCTTCGGCTATCTCTCGGTGGTGCTGCGCGGCCTGACCCTGCTGGCACAGTCCTTCACCATCGGCGGCTTGGCATTTCTGCTGTTGCTGCTGCGCCCGCTACGGCAAAGGCTGTCCGCTGACGCGATCGTGGTCGGGAAGCGCGGCCAGCGCTTCCTGCGCCGAAGCGCATTCGGCTGGTTCGCGGTCGTGCTGGCTTCGCTCGCAGTCAACATGGGCGCGCTGATCGGGACGCTCGATCTGTCGCTCGGCGCGGCGGCGAGCGCGGATTTCGCACGCTCCGGCCTGGCTGTTGCCGCGTGCGCGCTCGGCATCGCCGTGCTCGCCCGGACCGGCAGCTGGGCCGCCTGGCGCGTCCTGACGCTGACCGTGCTGGCCGTCTCAGCGCTGCTGCTGCAGCTCAACCTGACGCACGCGGCGAGCCGGCTCGAGGTGCGCTGGCCGCTGCTCGCCGCCGACTTCCTTCACATGCTCGGCGCCGGCGTCTGGATCGGCGGCCTGCCGTATTTCATGATGGCGCTGAACGGCTGCAAGGCGGATGACGATCAGCGCAGAATCGGACGGCGCTACTCGTTGATGTCGATGGTCTCGGTGGCGGCGATCGTGCTCGGCGGCATCGTGATGGCGATCGCCTATCTCGGCTCGTTCGCGGCGATCTACGGTACGGCCTATGGTGTGATGACCTCGGCCAAGGTCGCGATGCTGCTGATGCTGCTCGCGCTCGGGGCGGGCAATTTCCTGGCTGTGGAGCGCCTGCGCCGCCGTGATCCCGCAGCGCCGCTGCTGCGGATGAAGCGCTTCGTCGAGGTCGAGCTCGGCATCGGGTTGACGGTGCTCCTGACGGCGGGCTCGCTGACGTCGCTGCCGCCGGGCATCGACCTCAGCCAGAACCGCCTGAACTGGGCCGAGATCGTCGAGCGCGCCGCGCCGCAACGGCCGCGGCTGACCAGCCCCTCGGTCGACCAGCTCACGATCTCGCAGTTGCAGGCGAGGATCGACGCCGCCGACGCGCAGCGCGTGACGGCGCCGCAAGCCTACGTGCCGGGCGAGGGCGTGATCCTGCCGCGCAGCGCCGCCGACATCGCCTGGTCGGAATACAACCACCATTGGGCCGGCATCTTCGTCGTGCTGATCGGGCTGCTCGCGCTGATCGAACGCTTCGCCTGGGGCGGCTTCGCGCGGCACTGGCCGTTGCTGTTCCTGGTGATGGCGGCGTTCCTGTTTCTCCGCGCCGACGAGATGGCCTGGCCGCTCGGCCCGATCGGCTTCTTCGCGTCGCTGCGCGATCCCGAAGTGGCGCAGCACCGGCTGTTCGTGGTGCTGATCGTCCTGTTCGGCCTGTTCGAATGGCGGGTGCGGCTGCGCGGGCAACAGGCGGGGCGGGCGGCGCTGGTGTTTCCGCTGACGGTCGCCGCCGGCGGCGCGCTGCTGCTGACCCATTCGCACGCCATCGCCAACATCAAGGATCAGCTCCTGATCGAGATGAGCCACACGCCGCTGGCGCTGTGCGGCATCATCGCCGGCTGGGCGCGCTGGCTCGAGCTGCGCCTGGACGGCCGCATCAGCCGCGCCGCCGCCTGGGTCTGGCCGGTGGCCTTCGTGCTGGTCGGGCTGATCCTGCTGGATTATCGCGAGGCGTGAGCAGCCTTACTGCTTCTGCAGGAACACGTAGTCCGCGGAATAGGCCACGCTGCGGAGTTGCCCGGCGGTCTCGCAGGCGCCCTCCAGCTTGCCGCCCGACGTGTTGATCCGCTGCACGGTGGTGACGTCCGACAGCACGCCCTTGCTGCCGCGGTGGGAGACGACGGCGAGCTTCAGCCAGGGGATGTCGTTGTCGGTGGCGCCGATGGCGGTGCCCTGGACGCGGCCGCCGACGATCGAGCCGTCCTGGTGCTCCCAGCTCGGGCCGGCGTAGTGCCGACCGACGGTCTTGCCGTCCTCGAACAGACTGGCGATCGGTTCGCGAAAGGTCCAGGCGAGCTTGCCGTCCTTGTCGGTCTTGCAGTCGTAGACCTGCGCGCCTTCGGCATGCAGCGTCAGCACGGCCTTTTCGCCGGCGGCGATCAGCGCGTCGGGAATCGTGGTCTCTGCAGCGTGGGAGGAGCCGATCTGGGCCCCGAGCAACAGCAGGGCGAGCGATGAGGTCAAGCGCATGATCAGGTTCCTCGACAGCAGGAGTGAAACAGAAACGGGCCACGCTTGTGGCGCGGCCCGTTGATAGGTGACGAAACCAGAAGGCGAAAGTGGGGAAACTTACGCCGCCATCGCCTTGGTCAGGTTCTCGGCGATCTTGTCGAGGAAGCCGGTGGTCGAGAGCCAGCGCTGATCGGCGCCGACCAGGAGCGCGAGGTCTTTGGTCATGTAGCCGGACTCGACGGTGTCGACGCAGACCTTCTCCAGGGTGGCGGCGAACTTCGCCAGTTCGGCGTTGTTGTCGAGCTTGGCGCGGTGCGACAGGCCGCGGGTCCAGGCGAAGATCGAGGCGATCGAGTTGGTCGAGGTCTCCTTGCCCTTCTGGTGCTCGCGGAAGTGGCGGGTCACCGTGCCGTGGGCCGCCTCGGCCTCGACGGTCTGGCCGTCCGGGGTCATCAGCACCGAGGTCATCAGGCCGAGCGAGCCGTAGCCCTGCGCCACGGTGTCGGACTGCACGTCGCCGTCATAGTTCTTGCAGGCCCAGACATAGCCGCCCGACCACTTCAGCGCCGCGGCGACCATGTCGTCGATCAGGCGGTGCTCATAGGTGATCTTCTTGGCCTCGAACTTGTCCTTGAACTCCTTCTCGTACACCTCCTGGAAGATGTCCTTGAAGCGGCCGTCATAGACCTTCAGGATGGTGTTCTTGGTCGACAGGTAGACCGAGTAGTTCTTGGCGAGGCCCATGTTGAGCGAGGCGCGGGCGAAGTCGTAGATCGACTCGTCGAGGTTGTACATCTCCATCGCGACGCCGGCGCCGGGCGCCTTGAAGACCTCCTTCTCGATCACGGTGCCGTCGTCGCCGACGAACTTCATCGTCAGCACGCCCTTGCCGGGGAACTTGAAGTCGGTGGCGCGGTACTGGTCGCCATAGGCGTGGCGGCCGATGATGATCGGCTTGGTCCAGCCGGGAACGAGGCGCGGCACGTTCTTGCAGATGATCGGCTCGCGGAACACGACGCCGCCGAGGATGTTGCGGATGGTGCCGTTCGGCGACTTCCACATCTCCTTGAGACCGAACTCCTTCACCCGGGCCTCGTCGGGGGTGATGGTGGCGCACTTGACGCCGACGCCGACCTTCTTGATGGCGTTGGCGGCATCGATCGTGATCTGGTCGTTGGTCTTGTCGCGGCTCTCCATCCCCAGGTCGAAATACATCAGGTCGATATCAAGGAAGGGGTTGATCAGCTTGTCCTTGATGTACTGCCAGATGATCCGGGTCATCTCGTCGCCGTCGAGCTCGACGACCGGGTTGGTCACCTTGATTTTTGCCATGATCGATGGGGCCTTCTTGGGAACAGCGCGCCAGGAATGGAAAGCGCTTGTGAAATCAAGCGCGTCATAGCACTGCTGCACCGCGGGCGGAAGCGCACCCGGTATGCGTCCGGTGCTGATTTTCGCAGCCCGCTCATGCGGTGGGCAACGGCGGCCGCGGGCCGGCCTGCCGTTTCGCGCAAACTGCAAAATTCAGGCTTAAGCCGATTATTTTGCTTGAGAATTCTCATCAGCCGGGCCAACGAGCGGGCAGGGCGCGATCGGCGCTTCAACCGGATCTGGAAGTCGAGGATTGAGCGTGTCGGGCACCGACAAGACAAAGGCGGGCGTGGAGATCGCAGGGCCAGTGGTGATCCTGGTCGAGCCGCAGCTCGGCGAGAACATCGGCATGGCCGCGCGCGCCATGGGCAATTTTGCGTTGTCGGAGCTGCGACTGGTCAACCCGCGCGACGGCTGGCCGAACATCGCCGCCCAGCGGGCGGCGGCCGGGGCCGACCACATCATCGATCATGTCCGACTGTTCGACACCCTGCCGGAGGCGATCGCCGACCTCGACCTGGTGTTCGCGACCACCGCCCGCGCCCACGACCAGGCCAAGCCGGTGATGGGACCAGAGGCGGCCGCCCGCGAGATGCAGGGCCAGATTGCCGCCGGCGGCCGGGCCGGCATCCTGTTCGGCCGCGAGCGGGCGGGGCTCACCAACGAGGAGGTCGCCCGCGCAAACCGCATCATCACCTACCCGGTCAACCCCGGCTTTGCCTCGCTGAACCTCGCCCAGGCGGTGCTGCTGATGGGCTATGAATGGTTCAAGCTGGTGACATCGGGCGCGCTGCCCTTCGCCATGCCCGAACGCTCGGAGCGCGCCGGCCAGGGACAGATGGAGGCGTTCTTCGAGAACCTGGTGCGCGAGCTCGACCGGGTCGAATTCCTGCGGCCCGCCGAGAAGCGCGAGACCATGCTGGTCAACCTGCGCAACATCTTCTTCCGCATGGAGCCGTCGCGGCAGGACATCCACACCCTGCACGGCGTGGTCATGGCGATCGCCGAGGGGCGCAAGGGGCCGGCCAAGGGCGGCGTGCTCGACAGCGAGCAGGCGACGCGCCTGCGGGCGCTGATCGCCGAGCAGGGCACGGTGGCCAACCTGCCGGATTCGCGCGGCTCGCTGCGCGGGCTGGCGCGGCTGCTCCGCCGCAACCCGACCGACGCCGAGCGCGCGCTGTGGCACGCGCTGTCGCGCGACCGCCGCTTCGCCGGCCAGTTCAAGCGCCAGACCCCGGTCGGCCGCCACATCCCCGACTTCGTCTCCTTCATCCACCGCCTCGCCATCGAGCTGGTCGGCCCCGACGAGAGCGAAGGCGTCGTCGCTGATCGCAGCGCAAGGCGGGCGTGGCTGGAAAGCCGCGACTATCGCGTCACCGAGGTGAAGGCGGCGGATGTCGAGGCGAATCTGGAGGCCGAGCTGGTGCGGCTGCAGGCGGTGATCGCCGCAGCCAAGTAGTCGCCGACGGTCGCATCGCGAGCCGCGTGGCGGCTATCAATGGCTTCGCGCGTCCGTTCATCACGCGCAAGCGTCGATTGAGTTGCCGCGTGGCATGCGCGGCCCTCGCAACTCATCCGCGCCCGGCAGGCCCCGAGTCTGCGATCTCGTTTACACCGGCTGAACGATGATTTGTGAACGCAATTCCAGATTGTGGTTCTCCCAATCGGTTCTGGTTAGATCGCAGCACCAAGAGCAAGACCTAAGGGGGCATTCATGGCTACGCGACGATGGCGCTCGATTCTGTGTTGTGCGTTGATCATCGGCTCGATCTTCGGCTTGTCGGCAAGCGCCGAACCGGCGGCACCGAAGCGGTGCACGACGGCGGCCGATCTCGGTGCCGACGAGCGCATCGCCGGCTGCACTGTCGTGATCGAGCGCGGCAAGCCGGCGACGCCGCAGGTGATCGAAGCCCGTTTCGCACGCGCCGGCGCCTACTTCCACAAGGGAGACGTCGAGCATGCGATCGACGACTACAAGATCGTCATCGAGCAGTCCTCGGCTGGTCTTCTTGCCGCATTCGATCGCGCCGCTCCTGATCTGCGCGAGAGCGAGCCGCAGCCGGGGTCGGGTTTCGGGCGGGCGTTCGGTCGCAACGGCTACCGCGCGCAGGCCTATCGCGCGCTGGGGATCGCAAGCTTCCAGGCCGGTCTCCTGGAGGAGGCGCAGGACGATTTCAGATGGCTCAGCGAGATCGATCCCCACAATGCGGAGGCGGCCTTGTGGCTGGATCTGGCGCGCCGCCGTGCCGGGCTGGGGAGCGAGCTCGCCGACCACGCGAAGCGGCTCGACATGGGTAAATGGCCGGCCCCGATCGTCCGTCTCTTCCTCGGGCAGGAAACGCCAGAGGCTGTGCTTGCGGCGGCCGACCGCGGTGCTCCCGTCACGCGCCGGGCACGGCGTTGCGAGGCGAGCTTCTTCGCCGCCGAGCTGATGCTCGACCAGAGTCGTGAGCGCGACGCCATGCAACTGATCGACCGGGCTCTCGCCGAGTGTCCGTTGACATCGCGCGAACGCTCGGTCGCCGAGGCGGAGGCGCGCGCGCTCCGCATCATGCCGTAAAAGTCATGCGGAGAGGCGCGGCAATCCCGCAGCGAGCTGTTCTCCGGCCGCATGCTTAACGCGCGCGTGCGCATTTGAGTGAAAATGCCCGGTCAAATCCGCACGCGGCGGGTTACGGAACGCTCGGGTTCGAACGGTATGGTCTGCGCATTGCCCTTTCATCGTTGCAACTGTGCGGCCTTTCATCATGAACGAAACCAGATCCGTGTTGCGGGACCTCGAGGATGCGATTGCGCGGGGGACCGCGGACAGCCGCGAGCGCGCGCTGTGGCATGCGACCGACCTGCTGATCGCGGGGCGCTACTGCGAGGAGGAGATCGCCACCTTCGGCGAGGTGATCGGCCGGCTCGCCGACGAGATCGAGATCGAAGCGCGCGCCAAGCTCGCGGATCGCCTCGCCAGGATCGAATATTCGCCGGCCAGCGTCATCCGCAAGCTCGCCTTCGACGACGAGATCTGGGTCGCCGGCCCGGTGTTGCGCGAATCCGAGCGGCTCGATGACGCCACGCTGGTCGAGAACGCCAGCACCAAGAGCCAGGACCATCTGCTCGCGATCGCCGAACGAAAGACGTTGAGCCCCGCCGTGACCGACGTGCTGGCGACGCGCGGCGACCGTGCCGTCGCCACGGCGGTGGCGCGCAATCAGGGCGCCCAGTTCTCCGGCGCCGGATTCCTGCACATGGTCAAGCGGGCCGAGAACGACTCGATTCTCGCCGAGCATCTCGGCCGCCGGCTCGACATCCCCCGCCATCTGTTCCAGCAACTGATCGCCAAGGCCTCGGACGATGTCGGCAAGCGGCTGGCAGGGGAGCGGCCGGAGCTGCTTGGCGAGATCAACAGCTCGGTCGCCAACATCGCCGGCGACCTGCAGTCGAAGTTCGGACCCGGCTCGCGCAACTACTTCGTCGCCAAGCGGACCGTGACGATCCAGCACCGCCTCGGCAATCTGCACGAGAGCACCATCGCCGGCTATGCGACCGCGCACAAGGTCGAGGAGGTGACGATCGGCCTCGCGCTGCTGTCGGGATTGCCGGTCGACGTCGTCGAGCGCGCCTTGTTCGACCGCAACCGCGAGATGCTGCTGATGCTCGCCAAGGCGCTTGGCTTTACCTGGGATACGATGATGGCGCTCGCGTTCCTCGGCGCCCGCGACCACCGCATCACGGCCGGCGAGTTGCAGGAGCTGGAGCGTGACTATGCCAAGCTCCAGTCGCTGACATCGCGCAGCGTGCTCGAATTCTATCAGTCCCGCAAGAATCCAGGCAAAGGCGGCAAGGCATCGACGCCGCGCGCCGCGGCGTATTGAACCTGCAGCGACGGACGGAGGTGATCGCGGATGAAGGGTATGGGACTTCCTCTTCGCAGAGAGCAACGGCTCGGCCATCGCGAGGCGCCTGCGGACCGCGCGGCGGCCGATGCGGCGTGGCATGTGCTCGAAGCGGCCAACGAACTCGGCGATGAGGCTGCAGTGGCCGCCTGCCGCCGCGTCATCGATGCGAGCCTCAACGGCGCGGGCGCAGACCAGGCGGACCTGAAGCTTGTGACGGAGTATTTCCGCTAGTTCTGTCGCTCGGTTCGCGGGGCAGGGCGGCTCAGACCGCAGCGAGCTGCGGGCCCGCCGCCTTGCTGTTGCGCTGGCCCGCCTTCAGCTTCGCCGGCTCGATCAGCGCCTTCGCCGCCAGCCCGGCGGTGTCCGCGACCTCGGGATTGCGCGACACCATCGCCGCCACGATCGCGCCGTCGATCAGCAGTGCAAGCTGATGCGAGAAGCTCTCCGGCTCGGCAGCGCCCATCTCACGGGCGAGCTTCTCGATATGCGCCAGCACCACTTTCTTGTGGCGCATTGCGATGGTGCGAAACTGCTTCTGGTCCTTGTCGTGCTCGCCGACCGCATTGATGAAGGGGCAGCCGTAGAAGCGCTCCTCGCCGAACCAGCTCTTCAGCGCCGGAAAGATGCGTGCCAGCTTGGTCTCGGCGTCACCGCCGCCGCTCTCCATTTCCGCGATGAACCATTCGCGCCACTGCTTGCCTTCGCTTTCCAGCACGGCGGTGACCAGCGCGGTCTTCGATCCGAACAGCTTGTAGAGTGTGGTCTTCGCGGTGCCGGCCTCGCTGATGATCGCATCGATCCCGGTGGCATTGATGCCGTTCTTGCAGAACAGCCGCGTGGCGGCGCCGAGCAGGCGGCCGCGCGCGGATTCGTCATCGCCGGCCGAGATCGTCCTCGCGATCGCCTGCTTCTTGCCGGTTTGTTTGCCCGCAACTGACTTTGCCATGCGCGCAAGCTTAATCGCTGTGCGCGTGAGTCAGCAAGACTGCTGATGTGCTCGAGGCAGCATTGCGCTCAATTTGGTCTCCGAAGGCGGCATTCTGCACTGCGCTTGGGCAGCGGAGGTGACGCAACGGCTCGCCACTTGCCGCGATGATCGCGTAAGCCGCGAGGATCACTCCGGCTTTTGATTTTCGGCCTCTCTGGCACGCTTCGTGCAGGATACAGACCGTTCGGTATCCTCATCCCAGGGAGAGAAATGAGATGACCGCTGTGGTTCAGAAGACGGCGCTGACGGGCTGCCTTGCACCCATCGACAAGAACGGGCTTGAACAGCTCATCGTCAACGGCAAGGCCAACCCCAAGGTCATCAAGACCCTGAAGTGCAAGACCGTCGCCGAGGGCAAGTTCCGCCACGCCAACTACATCCGCAACCTCGCGCCCTACATCGTCGACGAGCCGCCGGGGCTGCTCGGTGACGACACTGCGCCAAATCCGTCGGAAGCCTCGCTCGCCGCGCTCGGCTCCTGCCTGGCCGTCGGCCTGCATGCCAATGCGGTGCATCGCGGCTGGACCGTCAACAAGCTCGAGCTGGAGCTCGAGGGTGATCTCAACATCACCGCAGTCTGGGGCACCGGCGACGTCAGCGAGAAGCCGGTCGGCTTCACCGATGTCCGCGTCAAGGTCGACATGGAGTGCGAGGGCATTCCGCAGGAGGAGGTCAAGGCGCTGATCGACCACGTCAAGAAGTGGTCGCCGGTCGCCAACACCTTCACGCGTCCGGTCAATCTCGAGGTCGGGATCTGAGGCGGCCCTCGAGGTCAGCGTAGCGGAGGACGTCATGAACTCAGTAGTCTCGGGTTCACTCGGACAGCATCTGGCGCTCGATGGCGCGGGCGTCATGCCCATACCGTCGACCGTGGAGCAGGTCACGGCGATCGCGCGCAAGGAGCTCGCGCCGCTGGCCGCTGGCATCGACGCCGGGACGGTGTACCCGGCCGACGTGCTCCGCCGCTTCGGCGAGGTCGGCGCGTGGAGCAGCCACGTGCCGGACAATGGCGCGGCGGATCTCAACTGCGCGATCGACACCATCGGCGCGATCGGTGAGGTCTGCGGCGCCTCTGCCTTCATGGCGTGGTGCCAGAACACGCTGGTCTGGTACATCGCCAACTCGCCCAACAAGGCACTCGTCGGCCGTCTTCTCGACGACGCCGCGAGCGGCCGGTTGCTCGGTGGCACCGGCTTGTCCAATCCGATGAAGAGCTTCTTCGGCATCGAGAAGCTCAAGCTCAGGGGTCGCAAGGTCGAGGGCGGCTACGTCGTGCGCGGCGTGCTGCCCTGGGTCTCGAACCTCGGGCCGGACCACATGTTCGGTACGATCTTCGAGCGTGAGGACGCGCCCGGCGAGATCGTGATGTTCATCGCCGACTGTGCCGATCCGGCGGTGACCCTGCAGCCATGCCAGCCGTTCCTGGCGATGGACGGCACCGGCACCTACGGCATCCAGTTTCGCGACCTGTTCGTGCCGGACGAACTGATCCTGGCCGATCCCGCGGGGCCCTTCGTCAAGAAGATCCGCGCCGGCTTCATCCTGCTGCAGGCCGGCATGGCGCTGGGCCTGATCAAGGACTGCATCAAGATCATGCAGGAGGTCGAGGCGCCGCTCGGCCACGTCAACCGCTATCTGCCGCAGCAGCCGGTCGATTTCAGCGCGCTCGCCGATGAACTCGCGAAGGAGACGGCTGAACTCGCCAGCGATCCGTTCAACCCCGACGAGACTTATTGGCGCAAGGTCGTGGCGCTGCGCCTGCGTGCCGGCGAGGCCAGCGTCGCTGCGGCTCATGCCGCGATGCTCCATTGCGGAGCCCGCGGCTACCTCAAGGGCAATCGCGCCGAACGTCGCCTGCGCGAGGCCTATTTCGTCGCGATCGTGACTCCCGCGACCAAGCAGCTCCGCAAGATGCTCGCCGACGGCTGACGCCGGCGAGAACGGCAAACCAACAAATCCCAACCAGGAGAGGCCTGCCATGACGGACGTTCTGATTACAGCCGGCGAACTCGCTGAGTTCACCAAGACCGAGCCGTGTGTCGTGATCGACACCCGCAATCCCGATGCCTACGCCGCGGGACATCTCCCCGGCGCCGTCAACGTCCACGAGATCTTCACCTATCTCGCGACGTCCACGCCGGAAGGCATGGAGGAATTGAAGACGAAGTTTGCGGACGCGTTCGGCGCCGCCGGCCTTTCGGGCGCCGAGACCGCCGTCGTCTACGAACAGTCGATGAACTCCGGCTTCGGCCAGTCGTGCCGCGGCTATTTCCTGCTCACGATGCTCGGCTATCCCAAGGTCAAGGTGCTGCATGGCGGCTACGATGCCTGGGTGGCCGCCGGCATGCCGGTGACGACCGACGTGCCGTCGCCGGCCAAGGCCTCGTTCGCCATCGTGCCGGAGGCGGGCAGCATCCTGATCGACGCCAAGGCGATGCTGGCGGCGGTTGGCAATCCCGCTATCGCGATCCTCGACGTCCGCGATGTCGATGAGTGGATCGGCGATTCCTCCTCGCCCTACGGCAAGGATTTCTGTCCGCGCAAAGGCCGCATCCCCGGCGCCGTCTGGCTCGAATGGTACCGCATGATGAAGCCGACCGCCGAAGGCCCGCGCTTCAAGTCGAAGGACGAGATCCTCGCTGAATGCGCCACCGTCGGCATCACGGTCGACACGCCGGTTTATCTCTACTGCTTCAAGGGCGCACGGGCCTCGAACACCTTCCTGGCGCTGAAGAACGCCGGCGTGAAGGATGTGCGGATGTACTTCGGCTCGTGGAACGAGTGGTCGCGCGACCCGTCGCTGCCGATCGAGGAAGGACTTCCGATGCCGGCGATGACCAGCAAGGCGGCATAGAAGCTGCATGTTAAGCACGTCCGGCCGCTGAAAAATGCGGCCGGATGAGCAGTTCGAAGGCGCTGACAGCGCAGGTGTGACAAAGGGGCGCAGCACATGTCGATTTTCGATGATCCGTTCGATGCCGATTCACGCGTGAATGCCGGTTGTATCTGCGGCCAGCATCGCAGCCCGGCCGAACATGAGCACGCCGCGCTGGCGCTGCGCTGCGAGCCCGTGGCGGACTCCACCGAGAAGCGCTACGAGAACGTGGTCGCGTCAGCCGTGCTGCGCGCGGTGTTTCCGCAAGCTGCCACCCGCCGCGCGTTTCTGAAGTCGGTCGGCGCCGCCACCGCGCTCGCCGCAGTGTCCCAGTTCTTCCCGCTGAAGACCGCGACCGAGGCGTTCGCCGAAGCGGGCGCGCCCGAGAAGAAGGATCTCAAGGTCGGCTTCATCCCGATCACCTGCGCGACCCCGATCATCATGGCGGCGCCGCTCGGCTTCTATGCCAAGGCCGGGCTGAACGTCGAGGTCGTCAAGACCGCCGGCTGGGCCGTCATCCGCGACAAGACCATCAACAAGGAATACGACGCCTCGCACATGCTGGCGCCGATGCCGATCGCGATCTCGCTCGGCCTCGGTGCACAGCCGATCCCGTTCACCGTGCCCGCGATCGAGAACATCAACGGGCAGGGCATTACGCTTGCGATGAAGCACAAGGACAAGCGCAATCCGAAGGACTGGAAGGGCATGAAGCTCGCCATTCCGTTCGACTATTCGATGCACAACTATCTCCTGCGCTATTATCTCGCCGAGCACGGCATCGATCCCGACACCGACGTGCAACTGCGCTCGGTTCCGCCGCCGGAGATGGTCGCGAACCTGCGCGCCGACAACATCGACGGCTTCCTCGCGCCCGACAACATCTGCCAGCGCGCGATCTTTGACGGCGTCGGCTTCCTGCACATCCTGTCGAAGGAGATCTGGGACGGTCACCCCTGCTGCAGCTTCGCGGCGAGCCGCGAGTTCATCACGACGGCGCCGAACAGCTTTGCCGCTCTCACCCGCGCCATCGTCGATGCCACCGCGTACGCGTCGAAGGCTGAGAACCGCAAGCAGATCGCGGAGGCGATCGCTCCGGCGAATTACATCAATGCGCCGGTGACCGTCATGGAGCAGGTCTTGACCGGCACCTACGCCGATGGCCTCGGCGGCGTGAAGACCGATCCGAAGCGCGTCGATTTCGATCCGTTCCCGTGGCAGTCCTTCGCGGTGTGGATGCTGACGCAGATGAAGCGCTGGGGCCAGATCAAGGGCGACGTCGACTACAAGGCGGTCGCGGAGCAGATCTATCTCGCCACCGACACCCGCAAGGTCATGACCGAGATGGGCCTGACGCCGCCGACGGACTCCTACAAATCGTTCTCGGTGATGGGCAAGCCGTTCGATCCGACCAAGCCGGACGACTACGTCGCCAGCTTCAAGATCAAGAAGGCGTCGTGATGGGGGGGATGGGCGCGACGCTGCTGGCCGCGACAATCGCGATGGACACGACGCTGCCGATCAAATCATCGGTGTCGTCCCCGCGAACGCGGGGACCCATACGCCGTGAACCCGCTTGTGGCAGGAATGGCGACGACGATCTTTTTTACCAAGTCTGGACGGTGGTTATGGGTCCCTGCGTTCGCAGGGACGACACCGTGAGTGGAGCGCCGGCATGACCGCCTCTCTTCGCCTCCGCGCCGCCGTGGTTTCCATCGTGCTGCTGGCCGTGTTCCTCGGCGCCTGGCATATCGCGACGCGCAGCACGGGCGCCGCGGCCAACATGAGCCCGGAATACGCCAAGCTGATGGGCATGACGGCCACGCAGGGCAAGTCGGCGATGCCCGGGCCGCTCGATGTCGGTGCCAAGCTGTGGGAGCATCTGCGGCGGCCGTTCTACGACAATGGTCCGAACGACAAGGGGCTCGGCATCCAGCTCGCCTTCTCGCTCGGGCGGGTCATGCTCGGCTATTTGATCGCAGTCGCGGTCGCGATCCCGCTCGGCTTCCTGATCGGCATGTCGCCCTTGATGAGCAAGGCGCTCGATCCGTTCATCCAGATTCTCAAGCCCATCTCGCCGCTCGCCTGGATGCCGCTCGCGCTCTACACCATCAAGGATTCCAGCCTGTCGGCGATCTTCGTGATCTTCATCTGCTCGGTGTGGCCGATGCTCATCAACACCGCCTTCGGCGTCGCCGGCGTGCGCAAGGAATGGATCAACGTCGCCCGCACGCTCGAGGTCGGGAATTTCCGCCGGGCCTTCACGGTCATCCTGCCGGCTGCGGCGCCGACGATCCTCACCGGCATGCGGATCTCGATCGGCATCGCCTGGCTCGTCATCGTCGCCGCCGAGATGCTCGTCGGGGGCACCGGCATCGGCTACTTCGTCTGGAACGAGTGGAACAACCTCTCGATCACCAACGTGATCATCGCGATCCTGTTGATCGGCCTGGTCGGCATGGTGCTGGATCAGATCCTGGCCCGCGTGTCGCGGCTCGTGACGTTTCCGGAGTAGGGCATGATCAGGCGAACTGCTGCAAGGTGCGCAACTCCGTTCCCCTCCCCCTTGCGGGGAGGGGTCAGGGGTGGGGGTGCCCCAGGCGCGAGTCTTCGTGGGGGACCCCCCTCCCTGACCCTCCCCCACAAGGGGGGAGGGAACGGAAAGACCTTCCTATGACCGACAAGTTCATCTCCATCGAAGGGATCGCCAAGCGCTATGATGGGGCGCGCAGCACGACGATCTTCGAGAATCTCTGGCTCGCGATGGCGCGCGGCGAGTTCGTCTGCGTGATCGGGCATTCCGGCTGCGGCAAGACTACGGTGCTGAATGTTCTTGCCGGCCTCGACGTGCCGAGCGAAGGCGCCGTCATCGTCGACGGCCAGGCCATCGAAGGTCCGAGTCTCGACCGAGCGGTCATCTTCCAGAGCCATGCGCTGCTGCCGTGGCGAACGGTGCTCGGCAACGTCGCCTATGCCGTCTCGTCGAAATGGCGCAAATGGGATCGCGCCAAGGTCAAGGCGCATGCGCTGAAATACATCGAGCTCGTCGGCCTGTCCGGCTCCGAGCACAAGCGGCCGTCGGAGCTGTCCGGCGGCATGAAGCAGCGCGTCGGGATTGCCCGCGCGCTCTCGATCACGCCGAAGATCATGCTGATGGACGAGCCGTTCTCCGCGCTCGATGCGCTGACGCGCGGCACCCTGCAGGACGAGGTCCGCCGCATCTGCGTCGAGACCGGGCAGACCGTGTTCATGATCACCCACGACGTGGACGAAGCGATCTATCTCGCCGACAAGATCGTGCTGATGACCAACGGACCCGGCGCGGTGCTCGCGGAGATCGTCGAGAACCCGCTGCCGAAGGACCGGCTGCGCGGCGACCTGCATCGCCATCCGCTGTACTACGCGCTGCGCAACCATATCATCGATTTCCTGGTCAGCCGCAGCAGGACCTTCACTGCCGAGACGCCGGATCACGATCCGCGTAAGGTGCCGGTGGTGAAGATCGGGCGCAGCGAGCCGACGATCGTCGCGTCCAACCCGGTCGAGAACGACGCGCCGCAGGCGATCGCCCGCTGACGCCCAGCCGGAAGAAACCCATCAACGAAGACTTTCAAGGGAGACCAAGCATGAAGCGATCCGACCTCACCGAGAAGCTGCTCGACATCAAGCGCGAGAAGGGCTGGAGCTGGAAATACATCTGCGAGCAGATCGGCGGCTATTCCGAGGTGCTGATTGTCGGCGCCGTTCTCGGCCAGATGAAGCTGACCAAGCCGCAGGCGGCGAACGCCGGCGAGCTGTTCGGCCTGTCCAAATCCGAGATCGCGATGCTGAACGAGACGCCGATGCGCGGCGAGGGCGTGCAGATGCCGCCGACCGATCCCTTGATCTACCGCTTCTACGAGCTCGTGATGATCAACGGCCCGGCGTGGAAGGAGCTGATCCAGGAGGAATTCGGCGACGGCATCATGTCGGCGATCGACTTCGACATGGTGATGGAGCGCCTGCCCAATGCCAAGGGAGACCGCGTCAAGATCACGATGTCGGGCAAGTTCCTGCCTTACAAATATTACGGCGCCAGCGGCAACGTGCCGGAATACGGCTTCAAGGAAGAGTAAGCGAGTAGCGAATTGCGGGTAGCGAATAGGGGCAGGAGATCCCTATTCGCTACTCCCTATTCGCTATTCGCCTCTCACTGTCCCGCCTTGACCTGCGCCACGGCGGTCACCAGCAGCTCGCTCATCTTCGCGCGCACGTCCGCCTCGGTGACGGCCGCGCCCTTGGCGGTGAGGTCTCCCAGCACCTTGCGCAGCACGTCGGCATCGCCCGCTTCCTCGAAATCGGCCGCGACGACCTCCTTGGCGTAGGCGTCGGCGTCAGCGCCGGACTTGCCGAGCTTTTCGGCTGCCCACAGGCCGAGCAGCTTGTTGCGGCGGGCTTCTGCCTTGAACTTCAATTCCTCGTCATGGGCGAATTGCTTCTCGAAGGCGTCCTCGCGCTTGTCGAACGTGGTCATGGTCGGAACTTCCAGTGTTGCCGAAGAGGGTTAACCGCGCAGGCGGTTGCGGGGCGGTGGCCGCACGCCTAAATAATTGGAACATCTTGCCAATACAACGGGTACGAGGCCGCAGGGAAGGGCGGTAAAACTCCGCTCCCGAGGCCCGGATCGATTGTGCTCGGGACACCAATGAGATAGGTTTCCCACAGGCCCGGTTCTTGTTCTGTTTCCGTCCGTCCGGGCCCTCGCGGCAGCTCCGTCGTGGTCCTGTCCAAAGTCATCCGGAGCCCACCATTTCATGGATTTCAACAAAACACGGTACATCCCAATGAGCCGTCGGCGTCGCATTTATGAAGGCAAGGCCAAGGTCCTGTATGAAGGCCCCGAGCCGGGCACCCTGATCCAGCACTTCAAGGACGACGCCACCGCCTTCAATGCCAAGAAGCACCAGGTGATTGAAGGCAAGGGCGTCCTCAACAACCGGATCTCGGAGTACCTGTTTCAGCACCTCAACGACATCGGGGTTCCGACTCACTTCATCCGCCGGCTCAACATGCGCGAGCAGTTGATTCGCGAGGTCGAGATCGTGCCGCTCGAGGTCGTCGTCCGCAATGTGGCGGCGGGCTCGCTGTCGCAGCGCCTCGGCATCGAGGAAGGCACCCAGCTGCCGCGTTCGATCATCGAATTCTATTACAAGAACGACCAGCTCAACGACCCCATGGTGTCGGAGGAGCACATCACCGCGTTCGGCTGGGCGACGCCCCAGGAAATCGACGACATCATGGCGCTTGCCATTCGCGTCAACGACTTCCTGACCGGGCTTTTCCTCGGCATCGGCATCCGCCTGGTCGACTTCAAGATGGAATGCGGCCGGCTGTTCGAGAACGAGATGATGCGCATCATCGTCGCCGACGAGATTTCCCCCGATTCCTGCCGGCTGTGGGACATCAAGTCGAACGAGAAGCTCGACAAGGACCGCTTCCGTCGTGATCTTGGCGGCCTTCTGGAGGCCTATACCGAGGTCGCCAAGCGGCTCGGCATCCTCATCGAGAACGAGCGCCCGGCGGGCTCCGGCCCGGTCCTGGTCAAGAGCTAAAAGGGAACAAGACGTGAAAGCGCGTGTCACGGTGACGCTGAAATCCGGCATCCTCGATCCGCAGGGCAAGGCGATCGAGGGCGCCCTGAAATCGCTCGGCGTCGACGGCGTCGCCAGCGTGCGGCAGGGCAAGGTGTTCGACATCGAGCTCGCCGGTGCCGACAAGGCCAAGGCGGAGGCCGCCCTGAAGGCGGCCGCCGACAAGCTGCTGGCGAATACGGTGATCGAGAATTACCGGGTGGAGTTGCTGGGGTAGGCAATGGCCGTGATCGACCGCGAGATCTACGAGCTTCTGCTGGAAATCCCGCGTGATCAGGTCCGTGTCGAACATTCTGTCGATGAGCTGCTTGCTGGTGCGCGAGCGTTGAACAGAGAGCTCTCGTCGGACTCACACACTCTCGCGACGCTGCGAGGGGATCATTATCGAGCAAACACGTAGCATCATGAAATCCGCCGTCCTCGTCTTCCCCGGCATCAACCGCGAACGCGACATGGCCCGCGCGCTGCGCATGATCTCCGGCCATGAGCCTGCGATGGTCTGGCACGCCGAGACGTCGCTGCCGAAGGGCACCGACCTCGTCGTGGTGCCCGGCGGCTTCTCCTATGGCGACTATCTGCGCTGTGGCGCGATCGCGGCACGGGCCCCGGTGATGGACGCAGTACGCGATTTCGCCGCCAAGGGCGGCTTGGTGCTCGGCGTCTGCAACGGCTTCCAGATCCTGTGCGAGTCCGGCCTGCTGCCGGGCGTGCTGATGCGCAACGATAAGCTGAAGTTCATCTGCAAGGACGTGCATCTGCGGGTCGAGCGCTCCGATTCGCCGTTCACCCGCGGCTACAATGCGGGTCAGGTCATCCGCGTGCCGGTCGCTCACGGCGAGGGCAATTATGCGGCCGACGAGGAGACCTTGAAGCGGCTCAATGGCGATGGGCGCGTGCTCTATCGTTACTGCTCAGCCGATGGCGAGGTCGGCGACCTCAGCAACATCAATGGCGCTGCGCATTCCATCGCCGGCATCGTCAACGAGAACGGGAATGTGCTCGGCATGATGCCGCATCCCGAGAATCACGTCGAGGACATCATGGGCTGCACCGACGGCCGTGGCCTGTTCGCCGGCCTCGTCGCCCATCTCGACCGCGCGGCCTGATCGGCGGGCTGCGCCCGTGACGTTTCCGTCGGGCCGCTCGCCCGGCCCGACCCACAAACGACCGATTGGTGATCGAGGTTGCGGGACGTCCTCCATCTCCCGGATCGTCCCTGACGTCCGTCCTGCCTGCCACTTCCTCGATCCCGACGGTGCCTTGATGTCGACGCTGCCTCTCACTCAGCGCGCCCTGCGCTGGCTTCTCCTGTCCGTGTCGCTCTCGCTCGTCACGGGCGTTGGCGCCGCTCGGGCCGAGACCCCGTCGACGACGCCGTCGGTCGCCACACCGACTCTGCCGTTCACCGTGGGCGGCTGGAAACCGCAGCGGCCGAACGGCACCGATGTGACCTTCTTCCTGTGCGACGATGCGAAATGCGGCCCTGGCTCGAAGGTGAGCTACCGGCTCTACGGACCCAACACGACGATGACGATCGAGCAATTCCGCGCCTCCCAGGACCAGACCGTCAAGCTGCTCGACCAGCGCGTGCCGGGTCAGAGCACGACGATTCTGGGCGTCGAGGGCGGCAAGGGCAGCGGGCTGCCGCGCATGTTCTATGCACGGCGCCTGAAAGTGTCGCCAGGCGGAGAGAAGGAATATCAAGTGAGCGGCATGCTGTTCGGCGCGAGAGGCAGTGCCAGCCTGATCAGCTCCGCGACTGGCGAGGCGAACAGCACGGCCAACTTCAAGCAATTCGCGGTCCCGGTCATGCTTCTGCTCGCGCCACGGTCAAAATGATCGCGTGACGGCGCGCCGAAGCCGTTCATCAAAATCGTTCCGGAGTTTTTTCTCGCGCCGTCCGGCAACGCCGGGCGGCTGTTTGCGTTGTCCGCCAGCGAATGGGGCAGGGATCCAAGGAGGTTCTCATATGACGACGAAACATTGGCTGGGAACGGCCGCGATCATCCTGGCGATCGGCACGGCATCAGGTGTATCGGCGCAAGGCGACATGAAGCGCGAGGGAGGCCCGGCCGCTGCGACGGCGCACGAGGCCACGCGTCCGGCTGCCGAGGCGAAGGGAGAGGCAAAGGGCGGCGCCGCCGCGGCGGAACGTGCCGGCGCCGAGGCAAAGCAGAGCGCGCAGGAGCAGCGCCGTGGCGAGCCTTCATCCGCAGCAGGACGCGAGCAGGCTCAGGAAAGGTCCTCCGAGCGGTCGGCACATGATGCCAAGCAGAGCGCCGAGAGCAAGGGCGGTGCGGCCGCCGAGCGTGGCCGCGAGGCCAAGGAGAGCGCCGAGTCGAAGTCGTCGACTGACAGCAAGCAGGCCGACAAGCAGTCTGACAGCAAGAGCAAGGCCGAGTCGAAGCAACAGCAGGGGCGCGCCGACGAGCCGCGCAAGGGCGAGGATCGCGCCGCCGAGAGCAAGTCGGGGGCGACGGATCGGAAGTCCGACCGTGAGGCCGATCGCGCTGATCACGATAAGGACAAGACCCGGCAGAGCCAGGACGAGCGCAAGACCGGCACGTCCGACGAGGCCGCGGACAAGCAGACCGGCGACCGCAACAAGCAGGCCAACCAGCCGAACGCGGCCGACAGCAAGAACACGACCGCGCAGCAGAACCAGCCGACCGGCGCCGGTCAGCGTGATCAGACCGGGCAGGCCAACAATCAGACCCAGTCCAATGGCAGCCGCTCCAGCACGCAGGTGTCGGTCAACGAGCAGCAGAAGACCCGCGTGGTCGATCAGCTCAAGCGCGATCACGACTTCGACCAGGCGCGCACCAATCTCAACATCAACATCAATGTCGGCGAGCGCCTGCCGGAGCGCGTGCGGCCGCGTCCGCTGCCGTCGGACATCGTGACGATCGTGCCGGAATATCGCGGCTACGAGTACACCGTGATCCATGACGAGATCGCGATCGTCGACCCGCGCAGCCGCGAGATCGTCGACGTAATCCCGCAGAACGGCATGCGCGCGGACCGCGGCTATGATCGCGGCGGCTATGGCGTCGGCTCGACCCGGATCGTGCTGTCGGACGATCAGCGCCAGATTCTGCGCCGCGCCGCCACCGAGACGGGCACTGTGGGCTCGACGACATCGTCGTCGTCCTCGTCCGGATCGAGCTGCCTGAGCCTGCGCCGCGTGCCCGATGAGCTCGCGCGCAGCAATCCGGAGCTGGCCAACTACCAGTATCTGGCGATCGGCGAGCAGGTCGTGCTGGTCGACCCGCGCGATCAGAAGGTGGTGCAGGTCATCGACCAGCAGCAGTAGGGCCGAGGCGCGGCTGCGCCTTGTCTCATCGATGGCCTCCCTTGCCGCTGCGGCATGGGGGGCCATCGAAAGATTGATTTGGACATAGCACGTCCGGCTCTGCTTCAGTTCGCTCACAACGGGGAACGAGATTCCATCTCGTCCACAAGGGGAGCGAAACGAGCCATGGCGATCATCCGCCAGCTGTATGTCCAAGTCCTGATCGCGATCCTGCTCGCGATCGCCGTCGGCCTGCTGGCGCCAGAGGCGGCCGTTCAGATGAAGCCGCTCGGCGATGCGTTCATCGCACTTCTGCGCATGATGCTCGGGCCGATCATCTTCTGCTCGGTGGTGCTCGGGCTGACGCATGTCCGCGATATGAGGCAGCTCGGCCGGCTCGCGTTCAAGTCGCTGCTGTATTTCGAGATCCTGACCACGCTCGGCATGGTCGTCGGCTTCATCGCGGTCAACGTGTTCCAGCCCGGCGACGGGCTCCATGCCGGCAACCTCGCGCTCAATGACAGCGTGACGCGCATCTCCAACGCCGCGAGCAATTTCACGGCTATCGGCTTCTTCCTCAGCATCATCCCGACCACGATCGTCGACGCCTTCGCCAAGGGCGAGATTCTCCAGATCCTGTTCATCTCGGTGATGGTGGGCGCGGCGCTGAGCGTCGGCCTGAAGACGGAGTCGGCGATCCTGCGCGGCATCGAGGAGGGGCAGGACGTGCTGTTCCGCATGCTGGGTTTCATCATGAAGCTGGCGCCACTCGGGGCGTTCGGCGCCATGGCGGCGGCGATCGGCACGCATGGCGGCGCCACGCTGCTCTATCTCGGCAAGGTCGTGCTGCTGTACTGGATCACGGCGGTCGTCTTCGTCGCAGTCGTGCTCGGCGGCGTGTGCGCCATCATGCGGCTGTCGCTGCTCAAGCTGCTGCGGCTGATCCGCGAGGAGCTGCTGCTGGTGCTCGGGACCGCGTCCGGCGAGGTTGCGCTGCCGCGGCTGATGCAGAAGCTCGAGCAGGCCGGCTGCGACGGCGCCATCGTCGGTTTCGTGCTGCCGGCCGGCTACAGCTTCAATCTCGACGGCACGGGCATCTACATGGCGATTGCCGTCGGCTTCATCGCCCAGGCCACCGACACGCCATTCAGCTACGGCCAGCAGCTGGCGGTGCTCGCGGTCATGCTGCTGACCTCGAAGGGCGGCACCACCGTCGCGGGCGGCGCCTTCATCAAGCTCGCGGCGACCCTGCAATCCGTCCGCGTGCTGCCGCTCAACGGCCTCGGCCTGCTGTTCGGCATCGACCGCCTGATGGCGACCTGCACCGCGCTCACCAACGTCGTCGGCAACACCGTTGCCGTGTTCGTCATCGCGCGCTGGGAAAATGCGCTGGATGCCGCCAGGCTCGATGCCTATCTCGCGGGCGGCACCGCGTTGACGGCCGCGGAGGCGGCGGTCGACGAGGGCCGCGCTGCAATCGCCGGTGCGGGCGAATGAGCTCAGCGCACGTAGTCGCCGATGATCTTGGCGCCGGGCCAGGCGCCGTCCGCCACGCTCTGCGCGATCACCTCGCGCATCAGCGCCAGCAGCTCGTCGGCAAGCCAGGTCGGCTGGCGTTCCCGCGGCATGCCGATCGAGACGGTCGAGATCAGCGGCGGCCGCTCGATCGACCGCACGGTGAGCTCGCCGCGCTTCGCCTCGGCGACGACCGCGGCATGGGCGAGGATCGTTGCGCCGAGACCGCGCCGAACCATGGCCTTCGTCATGCTCACGCTGTCGACCTCGAAGGCGACGTTGAGCCGCGTGCCGTTCTGGATCGCCGCCTGCTCGGGAAGACTCGGCAGGATCAGCGACAGCCCGGCCAGCTCGCGCCAGCGGATCGTCTCGGCCACGGTGTCGCCGCGCTTGGCCGGCGGCAGGGCGACGACCATCCGCTCGTGCAGGATGGGGGTCAGCGCGATGCCGTCGAGCGGCGGCGGATTGTAGAGCACGGCGATGTCGAGCCGGCGGTCCAGCAGCCATTCCTCCAGCGACGAGCTGATGCCCTCGCGGACCTGCACGGAGGCCTGCGGCCAGCGCCGGCGCAGTTCGACCACCACGGACGGCGCGATGCGCAGGCCCGCGACCGGCGGCACCCCGAGCGCGATGTGACCGGCGAAGCTCGAATCCGGCGAGCGCACCGCGCCGGGCATCTGGTCGATCTGCAGCAGGACGGCATGGGCGTGCTCGAGGAACGTCGTGCCGGCGCGGGTCAGGCGGACGCCGCGGCCGTGCCGCACCAGCAGCGCGACGCCAAGCTCGTCCTCCAGCTTCATCAGCTGCCGGCTGAGCGCGGATTGCGCGACATTAAGCAATGCCGATGCCCGGCTCAGGCTGCCGGCGCGCGCCACCTGCACGAAGTAACGAAGCTCGCGGATGTCGATGGCCGTGTCCTCCGCGCCGCTGCCCGCCGCAGTTTATTGCAAGCGGCCCAGGGCGAGTCAAACCGCGCGCCGACAACGATGAGACGGGCGCCTTGCCGATGAACTTCATCCATCTCGACGGCTTGACGCTGCGCTATGAGCTGCGCGGCGGTGGCGCGAGGACGCTGGTGTTGCTGCATGAGCTCGGCGGCAGCCTCGAAAGCTTCGATGCCTTGATGCTAGAGCTGCCCGGCGACCTGCGGGTGCTGCGCTATGATCTGCGCGGCGCCGGCCTGTCGGAAAAGCCGCGCGCGCCGTTCGGCTTCGCCGATCACGTCGGCGACCTCGACCGGCTGCTGAGGGCGCTCGGCGCCGATGGACCGGTCGATATCGCCGGCGTCGCCGCCGGTGCGGCGCTCGCCGTCAGCTTCGCGCTCGCGCATCCGCAGCGCGTGAGCGCGCTGGCGCTGTGCGCGCCGGCCCTCAGCGTCGATGCTGGTCGCGTGCAGTATCTGGCGGCGCGCTCCGCGCTCTGCATGCGCGCCGGCATGCGCGCCGTGGCGGCTGATACGCTCGATCGTTCCTATCCGCCGGTGCTGCGAACCGACCGCAATGCCTACCTCGCTTATCTCGGCCGCTTCCTCGGCAACGATCCGGTCGGATATGCCCATAACAACCTGGCGTTCGCTGAGGTCGATCTGCGCGAACGGCTCGCGGAGGTTCGGCAGCGCTGCCTGCTGCTTGCCGGCGCGCATGATCTGTTGCGGCCGCAGGCGCAGGTCGAGGCGCTCGCCCGTCTCATTCCCGGCGCGGCGTTCGCGACCGTCGACACGGCCGGTCATCTGATGCAGGTGCAGGCCCCCGCCGAGCTGGCGGGGCGGCTGACGGCTTTTCTTGCCAGGCCCGGGACACAGCCGATTCCTCGCGCCTCGTGACCAGGAGCATCGCATGCGCATCAAGGACCTTGCCCTGGCCGAGATGGACGAGACGCAGCGCGCGGTGGCCGAAGAGGCCATCGCCGGCCGGCGCGGCCGGATCCCGGCGCCGCTGCGGGCCTGGCTGCACAGTCCGGAGCTCGGACGCCGGGCCCAGAAGCTCGGCGAGTTCGCCCGCTACGAGACGTCATTGCCGCCTGCGCTGTCCGAGCTCGCGATCCTCGTGACGGCACGGCACTGGACCTCGCATGTCGAATGGTATGCCCACAAGCGGGATGGGCTCGAGGCGGGCATCGCCCCGTCGGTCATCGACGCGATCGCGCAACGGCGTGATCCAGAGTTCACCGATCCGGCCGCGAAGCTCGTTCACGACTACACCCGGCAGCTGCTCGCCAGCGGCCGCGTGCCGGACGCTCTGCACGCGCTGGCGGCCGCAACCCTCGGCACGCGCGGCGTCGTCGATCTCGTCGGCATCATCGGCTATTACGGGCTGGTGGCGCTGACCCTCAACGCGTTCGACATCGGCCTGCCCGATGGCGAGACGCCGGAGCTGGAGCCATGACCATGACGAAGCGCCTGGAGGGCAAGGTCGCGATCATCACCGGGGCCGGCTGCGTCGGTCCGGGCTGGGGCAACGGCCGCGCCGCGGCGGTCATCTTCGCGCGCGAGGGCGCCAGGGTCCTCGCCGTCGACCGCGATGGCAGCCGCATGGACGAGACGCTGGCGCGCGCCCTGGACCACGGCGGCGTCATCCAGGCCCACCGCTGCGACGTCACCGATGCGGCGGATGTCGCCGCGATGGTCGACGCCTGTATCGCAGCGTTCGGCCGCGTCGATATTCTGGTCAACAATGTCGGTGGCTCGGCGCCGGGAGGCCCGGTCGAGCTGAGCGAGCAGGGCTGGGACGCGCAGCTCGATCTCAACGTGAAGAGCGTCTTCCTCACCTGCAAGGCGGTGCTGCCGCACATGGCGGCGCAGGGCGGCGGGGCCATCGTCAACACGGCCTCCACCTCGGGCATCCGCTGGACCGGATCGGCGCAGGTCGGCTACGCCTCGGCCAAGGCCGCGGTGATCCAGTTCTCGCGCGTCGTTGCCGTGCAGTATGCCCCGCAGCGCGTGCGCGTGAACACGGTGGTGCCTGGCCAGATGCACACGCCGATGGTCGAGGCGCGCCTCGCCGGGCAGCGCGCCGGCGGCGATGTCGCGGCGCTGCTGCGGACGCGGCAGGCTCGCATCCCGCTCGGCTTCATGGGCGACGGCCGCGACACCGCCCACGCCGCGCTGTTCCTCGCCTCCGACGAGGCGCGCTTCGTTACCGGCACCGAGATCGTTGTCGATGGCGGCATGAGCGCCCGCTGTGACTGAACCCATGAGCACGGGCATGGCTGCCGTTTCCCGCGCATGGCCGGCGGGGGCCTGCGATGCGCATTGTCACATCTTCGGTCCGTTCGACCGCTTTCCGCTGCCCGACGATCGCAGCTTCACGCCGCCGGAGGCGCCGGAAACGGCGCTGCGCCGTTTGCACGATCGGCTGGGCATCGATCGCGCGGTCATCGTCCACAGCCAGGGTCATGGCCGCGACCATCGCCCGCTGCTCGATGCGCTGGCCGTGGGAGAAGGCCGCTACCGCGGCGTCGCCGTGCTCGGAGCGGAGGTCACGGCTGCGGAGGTCGCGCGCCTCGATAAAGCCGGCGTCTGCGGTGCCCGCTTCAACTTCCTGGCGCATCTCGGCGGCGCGCCGTCGGCGGAGCGCATGCGGGCCGTGCTCGCGCTGGTGAGGCCGTTCGACTGGCATGTCGCCATTCATGTCACGGCCGCCGATCTCATCCGCTATGCCGAGCTGATCGCGGCCATCGAGCTGCGCATGGTGATCGACCACATGGCCCGGCCGGACCTCGGCCGGAATCTCGGCGCCTGTCAGGCGATCCTGTGTCGCTTGCTCGACAGCGGGCGGGTCTGGATCAAGCTCAGCGGTGCCGATCGCATCTCGCGCGAGGGCGCGCCCTATCATGACGTTGTGCCGTTCGCCCGAAGCGTTGCCGCGCACGCCCCTGAGCGCGTGCTGTGGGGCAGCGACTGGCCGCACGTCAACATCACGGGACAAATGCCGGACGATGCGGTGCTGGCCGACCTCGTGGCCGAGATCGCGCCGTCGGAGACGGCGCGACAGCGGCTTCTGGTCGACAATCCCTCGGCGTTCTTTCGCTTCGATGAATCTCGCCGGGGCCCCGTGGGAGCTTAGCTACGAGCGTCGCGGAGGCCGCCGCCACAGGCGTGCGTCCATTGAACCTGCTGTGGCCGTGATGCGTCAAAACGGGATCGTCCGCAACGGCCTGCGTGAGCGCGGGATTGTCCGGGCTGGCCGGCCACGCTATCAACGTCGGCGTGTAAAATCTCGCCGTGAGTTGGGGATCTGCCGTGCCTATCGCGCTCGTCGTACTGCTGCTCGACATTTCGCTGATCTACCATGCGTCGCGGACTGGCCGTCTGCAGCCCTGGGCCTTCATCATCCTGATGGTGCCGATGATCGGCGCGCTCGCCTACATCGTCGTCGAGCTGGTGCCGGAATGGCTGGGCAGCCACGACGTCCAGAAGGCGCGCAAGCGCGTCGCCAACAAGCTGGACCCCGAGAAAGACTACCGCGAGTTGTCCGATCGTGTCGCGATCACGGACACGATCGCCAACCGCGCGGCGCTGGCCGAGGAATGCGTCGCGGTCGGGCGTTATGAGGAGGCCGAGCAGCATTACGATCACATCCTGAGCCTGCCGATGGGCCACGAGCCGCTGTTCGCGCTCGGCAAGGCCAAGGCGCAGTTCGCGCGCCGCCGCCCAGGGGATGCGCTGGCGACGCTCGACGAGCTGCAGAAGAGCTGGCCGGACTACAATTCGGCCGAGGCGCATCTGCTCTATGCGCGGGCTTTGCAGGAAGCCGGCCGCACCGACGAGGCCATCGAGGAGTACCAGGCGCTGCTGGACTATGCGCCGGGCAGCGAGGCGAAGGTCCGCTACGGCACGCTGCTCAAGCTGGTCGGCCGGATCGATGAGGCCAAGGTCGTGTTCACCGAGCTGCTGATCCAGATGAAGCGCGCACCACGGCATGTGCGCAAGGCGCAGGCCGAGTGGATCGCCCTCGCCGAGAAGCAGCTCGCGGGGTAGCTCCGCAACGGCAGGGTCCATCTTCTCCGCGCGTCATTCCGGGGCGCGCGAAGCGCGAGCCCGGAATCCATAACCACGCATGTCTTGGGAGGCGGGATGCGCGTGGCGCAGTTCTTCGACCATTTTGCGGCTGTGGTTATGGATTCCGGGCTCATTCGCGCTGCTTCAAAATGGCTACGCCATTTTGCGCGCGAATGCCCCGGAATGACGGAGAGAGTTGAGCGCGATCCCCCTTGCTCCGTCCCTACGGCGAGTTCGCCGCCTCCGGTGTCCGCCGCCTGATGCGCTTGATGGTGCCGGAAAACGAGAACAGCGGCTTTGGGCCGGAATGCAGCATGCCGCGCAGGAAGATCAGCGAGGCGCCGGCGCGGGTGACCTCGCCGGTAGCCTCGATCAGTTCGCCCTCACGCGCGGCATCGAGGAACTCGGACGAGAACGACACCGTGACACCCGGGCCCTGCATGATCGGCGCGGCGAAGGCGAACAGGCAGTAGTCGGCGAAGGTCATCAGGCAGCCGCCGTGGACGTTACCGCCGCCGTTGAGGTGCTTCTTCTCGACCCGGAAGGCGCAGCGGATCGAGCCATCGTCCTCCATCCGGTGCCAGAATGGCCCGGTGTGGGATTCGTAGCTGTCGCGCATCCAGGTCCGCCAGCCGGCGAACTCGCCGTCGGTCGCGATGTGGATGCCAGGGCGGTTCTCGAAGGCGGAACGGGACAGGTCGTGCACGTGTCAGGGCCTTTAACTGTTGATTTACCGTCTTAAATCCGATTGGTCGCCAATCTGCAAATATCCCTTCTGGCGGTCCGGGCCAAAGCTCTGGACAGGGCGGAATAGGGCCGTAAAAGGCCTTTTCCCGCCCTGGCGATCTTTCTATGAAGCAGGCTTCAAGGGACCAGCGGCCCACGGGCAAAGGCATTTCTCCATGCGCAATGAACCGCAGATCACCCCCGAGCTCGTCGCCGCCCACGGGCTGAAGCCCGATGAATATGAGCGCATCCTGAAGCTGATCGGGCGAGTGCCGACCTTCACCGAGCTCGGCATCTTCTCGGCGATGTGGAACGAGCACTGCTCGTACAAGTCGTCCCGCATCCATCTCAAGGGACTGCCGACCAAGGCGCCCTGGGTGATCCAGGGCCCCGGCGAAAACGCCGGCGTGATCGACATCGGCGACGGCCAGGCCGTCGTGTTCAAGATGGAGAGCCACAACCACCCGAGCTACATCGAGCCGTATCAGGGTGCGACCACCGGCGTCGGCGGCATCCTGCGCGACGTGTTCACCATGGGCGCACGCCCGATCGCGTGCCTGAACGCGCTGTCGTTCGGCGCGCCGGAGCATCCCAAGACCCGGCATCTGGTGTCCGGGGTGGTGGCCGGCATCGGCGGCTATGGCAACTCGTTTGGCGTTCCGACGGTCGGCGGCCAGACCCGCTTCCACACCCGCTATGACGGCAATATCCTGGTCAACGCCATGGCGGTCGGCCTCGCCGACGCCGACAAGATCTTCTATGCGGCGGCTTCCGGCGTGAACATGCCGATCGTCTATCTCGGCTCCAAGACCGGCCGCGACGGCATCCACGGCGCCTCGATGGCCTCGGCCGAGTTCGACGATTCCTCGGAGGAGAAGCGCCCGACGGTGCAGGTCGGCGACCCCTTCGCCGAGAAGCTGCTGCTGGAGGCGTGCCTGGAGATCATGGCCGCCGATTGCGTGATCGCGATCCAGGACATGGGTGCGGCCGGCCTGACCTGCTCGGCGGTCGAGATGGGCGCCAAGGGCGACCTCGGCGTCGATCTCGATCTCGATGCCGTGCCGACCCGCGAGATCGGCATGAGCGCCTACGAGATGATGCTCTCCGAGAGCCAGGAGCGCATGCTCATGGTGCTGAAGCCGGAGAAGGAGAAGGAGGCGGAAGCGATCTTCCGCAAATGGGGGCTCGATTTCGCGGTGGTCGGCTACACCACGCCGAGCAAGCGGTTCGTGGTGAAGCATGGCGGCGACGTCATGGCCGACCTGCCGATCAAGGAGCTCGGCGACGAGGCGCCGCTGTACGACCGCCCGCACGTGGCCTCGTCGGCGCTGCCGGTGATCCATGCCCGCGAGGTCAAGCCGCCCCTGGACATCATCCCGGCCCTGGAGAAGCTCGTCGCAACGCCCGATCTGTGCTCCAAGCGCTGGATCTGGGAGCAGTACGACCATGTGATCCTCGGCAACACCGTGCAGCGCCCAGGCGGCGATGCCGCCGTGGTGCGCGTGCAGGATGGCCCGAAGGGGCTTGCGCTCACCGTCGACGTAACGCCCCGCTATTGCGAGGCCGATCCTTTCGAGGGTGGCAAGCAGGCCGTCGCCGAAGCCTGGCGCAACATCACCGCGGTCGGTGGCCGGCCGCTTGCGATCACCGACAATCTCAATTTCGGCAACCCGGAGCGGCCCGAGATCATGGGCCAGTTCGTCGGCTGCCTGAAAGGCATTTCGGAGGCCTGCCGCGCGCTCGACTTCCCCGTCGTCTCCGGGAACGTCTCGCTCTACAACGAGACCAACGGCCGCGCGATCCTGCCGACGCCCTCGATCGGCGGCGTCGGCCTGCTCGATGATTTCACCAAGTCGGCGAGCATCGCCTTCAAGGCCGAGGGCGAGGCGATCCTGTTGATCGGCGAGACCCATGGCTGGCTCGGCCAGTCGGTCTACTTGCGCGACGTCTGCGGCCGGGAGGAGGGCGCTCCGCCGCCTGTCGACCTCGCCGCCGAGAAGCGCATCGGCGATGTCGTCCGCGGCATGATCCATGCGGGCACGGCGACAGCTGCGCATGATCTGGCCGACGGTGGTCTGCTCGTCGCGCTCGCCGAGATGGCAATGGCCTCCGGCATCGGCGCGCGGCTGCTGGCCGCGCCTGCCTCGATCGTGCCGCATGCCTACTGGTTCGGCGAGGACCAGGCGCGCTATCTCGTGACGGTGCCGGAGACCGAGGCTGGCCGCGTGCTGGCCAAGATGCGCGGCGCCGGCGTGCCGTGCACGCGCATCGGCACGACAGGCGGCACTGCGCTGGCGATCGCCGGCGATGGTGCCGTCGAGGTCGCCGCGCTCAAGACGGGATTCGAAAGCTGGCTGCCCAAATACATGGGCGGGTCAGCCGCCTGACCCCGGACGCACGCCGCGGCTGTCACAGTCAGGCACGCTGGCAAACGACGACGGAGTTCGTCGTGAGAGCGTTGGCCTCGCCCAGCGTCATTGCGGGCGCAGCGTAGCAATCCAGGACCGCCATCCGCGGATGCGGTCTGGATTGCGTCGTCGCTGCGCTCCTCGCAATGACGGAGGAGGCAGGACCGTCCTACAACACGTTCTTCGCCCCCGGAATCTGCCTGAGCACCCAGGTCGCGCCCCAGCTCAGCAGCATGCTGCCGACAAAGGCGATCGTCGCCTTGGCGATGGCTGGCAGGCCGAAGTCGAACAGCCAGTACTGGATCCACAGCACGATCGGATAGTGTACCAGGAACATGCCATAGGCATCGGCCTGCATGCGATCGAGCACGGAGAATTCCGAGCGGCGGTTGTTCAGGAAGTAGGACAGGATCGCAAACAGGATCGCGGCGCTGAAGATGACGAACAAGAAGCCATAGGCCGCCTCGTACCATTGCGGCAACACGGGCGGATTGCCCAGCACTTGGCGCTTGATCGTGATAAGCACCCAGAGCAGCGCATAGGGCACGAGCGTGACCACGATCCAGGCCCCGAGTCCGCGCTGCGACATCTGCCCTTCTGCGGCCAGCAGGCCGCGTTCGAAATTGGCCGAGCCGATGCCAGCCCCGACGTAGAAATAGGCGGCGTAGAGCAAGACGCGGCTGGCCTGCACCGAGAGCGGCCCTGCCTCGAACCACAACGTCGGGCCGAAATAGAGCCGGGACGGGATGTAGAGCCCGCCCGTGATCAGCAGGAAGACGAAGAAGAAGTCGCGCGGATGCTCGAAGGCGCGCTGCGACAGCCGATTGATCGGATCCAGCAGGCGCGGCGAGACGCGGTACAAAAGGGCTGCCGAGGTGTCGAACGCCAGCAGCACCCAGATGAACCAGATCGGCCCGCTCGGCCATGGGCCGACCGTGACCGTCTTCCACCAGAAGGCAGCGAAGCGGGCGTCGGGATTGGCGCGCAGCTCGATCGCGTAATAGGCAAGCGGAATGACGGTCAGGGCCGCGATGGCGAAGGGCAGGCCAAGGCGCAATAGCCGGTCACGCAGGAACTGCAGCGTCGACTTGTGGGCAAGGCCCGACCACACGAACAGGCCCGACAGAAAGAAGAACATGGCCATGAAGAAGCTGTCGGTGGCCAGCACGATGGCGTCGAAACCGAGGAAGGACGTCGGATCGGTGTGCCCGAAATAGGTATAGGGAATCACGGCGTGGTGGAGCAGCACCACCAGCGTCAGGAATGTCCGGGCGTGATCGAGCGCGGCGTTGCGTGCCCGAGCGCGCGGGCGGGCCTGAAGCTCGACCTTTGCGGCCGCCGCCGATTGTGTAACCGATATGACCATACGCCCCCCGGCGTCGCTGCTGCCCGGCCCGTGCAGCGGATGTGACGTTCGCATCCCCCTTCGCCGCGGGGCGTCATGCAAACGTCGTCCAAGGCTGCGCGAGCTGGAATGAGTGGATGAGCTCGTGTGACCCTCTGGCACCGCCATTCGCTGGAGTCGCCCAAAAGCGAGCGAATGACGGCGCCGGACTACCAGATGTCGTCGTTGGTGCTGCAAATCAGCAAGTGCCGCGGTCCGCAAGCCGGTTTCTCACACACTCTGCCGATTTCCGCTCCGGATATCCTTACGAACCGACGACCTACGAAGTTACGGCCGGGACTGTCGTGGGTTGCGCATTTCTTCGGCACCGGGACCGATGGCCGAAGGAACCGGTTCCCCGCGTCATCGTTAGTGAGGCGCCGCGCCGGCGCGGCGCAGAACCGGAGGACCATACCGTGACTATTCTCAAATGGGCGTTGCTGTTCTTCGTGATCTCGGTGGTGGCCGGTATTCTCGGCTTCACCGGCATCTCGGCAGCTTCCGCCGACATTGCGCGGATCCTGTTCTATATCTTCCTGGTGATCTTCCTCGTGCTGCTGATTCTCGGGCTTACGATTTTCAGAGTGTAGCACGCCATCAGGTCAGTGACCGAAACGACCGCCGCGCCGGTATGGGCCTCGTGCCGGCCGCGCGGCGGGCTGTCACCGCAGTTCAATCAGCTGCGACCTCCTCGATCCGCACCTTGTCCGGATAGAACGCCAGGTGGCCCGAGATCTCGGTCATCGCCGGGAAGGGCGCCTCGTAGCTCCAGATCGCATTGTCCAATGTCTTGCCGTTGGCGACGACGCTAAAATAGCTCGCATCCCCCTTGTACGGGCAATGGGTGACACGATCGGTCTTCTGCAGGGCCGCCATGTCGGCGTCGGCCCGCGGCACGTATTGAACCGCGGGGTAGCTCGCTTCCTTCAGCGTCAACGCGCGGGTGGTGTCGGCAATCACGACGCCGTCGGCGATCACCCGCACACGTTTCGGATTGGGGGTGATGGTGATCGGGTGATCCGGTCCTGGAAGCTTCATGTCGCCCTCACGATTCAGCCTTTTGGGTGCGTCACCCGGTCCGACGTATCTCGTTTGACCCGGTATATAGTGGTTCCGCGCGTGACCTCGAAAGCGGTTCGCGCTAGATTTCGCCATCACGGTCCCGCGAGAACGCCTTGATTCGCCGTGCTCGGCGGGCCACTGATGGGAGTGCAGCCAAGCCGCGGGCCCTGCGGGCTACATCGTCCACGGGATGCGGCGCCTGCCCGACACAAGGAGATGCACCGGGATGCCCATGGATGCCCACGATATCGAGCAGATGATCAAGTCTGCCATCCCTGACGCACAGGTGACGATTCGCGATCTCGCTGGCGACGGCGACCATTACGCCGCGACGGTGATCTCGGAATCGTTCCGCGGCAAATCCCGCGTTCAGCAGCATCAGCTCGTCTATCAATCGCTGCGCGGCCAGATGGGTGACGTGCTGCATGCTCTGGCCCTGCAGACCGGGGTGCCGGACCAGCGCTGACTGCTTAGGGGGAGATCGCGCATCCGGGGGAGATGGCGGTGGACAATCCGCGTGGTGCGCTGTTTCGCGTCATCGAGCCGAACCGGCACAGCCGGGTCACGTTCGTCGAGCTGTTCTTCGATCTCGTCTTCGTCTACGCGGTCACGCAGATCTCGCACTATCTGATCGGCCATTTCTCGCCGCTCGGCGCCGCCCAGACGGCCGTTCTGTTTCTCGCGGTCTGGTGGGTGTGGGTCTACACCGCCTGGGTTACCAACTGGCTCGATCCCGAGAAGGCGCTGGTCCGAGGTCTCTTGTTCGCGCTGATGCTGGCGGGCCTCGTTCTGTCGATGTCGATCCCGCGGGCGTTCGAGGACCGCGGCCTGTGGTTCGCCATGGCCTACGCCGCCATGCAGGTCGGCCGGACCGCGTTCTGGCTGACCGCGACGCCGCCGCAGCGATCTGCCGTCCGCCGCAACGCCGCCCGCATTCTCTCCTGGCTCAGTGCCTCCGCCGTGCTCTGGCTGCTCGGCGGCCTTGCCGAGGGCCCGGCACGGATGGGGCTGTGGGGGGCGGCGCTCACCCTGGAATATGCGTCGCCGGCCGTCCGCTTCTGGGTCCCCGGGCTGGGTGCCTCCACCGTCGAGGACTGGATGGTCGAAGGCGGCCACATGGCGGAGCGCTGTGCGCTGTTCATCATCATCGCGCTCGGCGAATCCATCGTCGTCACCGGCGCGACCTTTGCCGAGCTCGACTGGACCGGAGCCAACATTGCCGCCTTCGCCTGCGCCTTCATCGGCACGGTGGCGATGTGGGCGGTGTACTTCAACCGCGGCGCTGAGGCGGGATCGGAAGTGATTTCGCAGTCGGCGCAATCCGGGCTGATGGCGCGCTCGGCCTACACCTACTTGCACATGCCGATCGTCGCCGGCATCATCGTGTCGGCGGTGTCGGACGAGATCGTCCTGAAGCACCCCCTCGGGCATACCGACCTGAATATGGCGGCGACGACGATCGGCGGTCCGTTCGTGTTTCTGCTCGGGACCATCCTCTTCAAGTTCAACATCCGCGGCTTCCTGCAGTTGTCGCACGGCGCCGGACTGCTCGCACTGATCGGGCTCGGCTGGTTCGCGACCGAACTGTCGCCTCTCGTGCTTTCGGCGCTGACGAGCGCGCTACTGGCGATCGTCGCGCTGTGGGAGACGCTGTCGTTGCGGTCGAAGCCGGAGCCTCACGCCTCGGCGACGAGCGCCTGAACCGAGAACATCTTCTCGGCATCCGTCCACACGGTCTGGACTTTCCAGCCGGATCCGCGGGCCAGCGCGCCGAAGCGCGCGATGCTGTATTTGTAGCTGTTCTCGGTGTGGATGCTCTCGCCGGCCCGGAACGAGATGGTGGTGCCGAGTAGCCGCACCGTTTGCGGCTTCCGCGCCACCAGATGCATCTCGATGCGGTGCTGCTCGCGATTGTAGATCGCGCGGTGGACGAAGGCGGACAGGTCGAAATTGCCGCCGAGTTCGCGGTTGATCCGCAGCAGCAGGTTGAGATTGAAGCGCGCGGTCACGCCGGCCGCGTCGTTGTAGGCGGCGTGCAGCACACGTTCGTCCTTCTCCAGGTCGACGCCGACGATCATCCGTGCGCCGGTCCCCAAGATCTCGCGTGCCGAGCGCAGGAAGCGGCACGCCTCATGCGGCTCGAAATTGCCGATCGTCGATCCCGGAAAGAAGCCGACCTTCGGCTTGCCTTCGATGGCGTCAGGTAGTTTGAACGACGTCGTGAAGTCGGCGACGACCGGGTGCACGGCGAGCTGCGGGAAGTCGCGGCGCAGGCTGTCGGCCTGTGCGGTCAGGAACTCGCCGGAAATATCGACCGGCACGTAGGCCGCGAAGCGGCAGCTTTCCAGCAGCAGCCGCACCTTGGTGGTGGCGCCGGCGCCGAACTCGACCAGGGCGGCATCGTCGGGAATGACTGCCGCGATCTCGGCGCCGCGATCCCTCAAGATGCCGAGCTCGGTCCGCGTCGGATAGTACTCCGGCAGGCGCGTGATCTGCTCGAACAGATCGGATCCGGCGGCATCGTAGAAATATTTCGGCGATAGCTGCTTGGGCTGCTGGGCGAGGCCTGCGACGGCGTCCGTCGCAAAGGCCGACGTCTTGTCGTCGGGGAGATGGGCGTCGAGCAGCGCGTTGACGTGCACGTTCATGATACTCTCCTGGACGCGCACACACGCGCGACTGTCGGGCAACGAATGCTGATAGCTCAGGTGTAGTCGGCGAGCCGGAGCCCGGTGAATTGCCAGCGATGATGCGGATAGAAGAAGTTGCGATAGGTGACACGGCTGTGGCCCACCGGCGTCGCGAGCGATGAGCCGCGCAGCACCAGTTGATTGACCATGAACTTGCCGTTGTACTCGCCGAGCGCACCCTCCATGGCACGATAGCCGGGATAGGGACTGTAGGCGCTGCGGGTCCACTGCCAGACAATGCCGAAGGCATCGTTGAGCTGGTTGCCGCGCGCGGCGACCTCCCATTCCATCTCGGTCGGCAGATGCTTGCCGCGCCAGCGCGCGAAGGCGTCAGCTTCGTAGTAGCTGACGTGGCACGCCGGAGCAGCGGGATCGACCGGCCGCAGTCCGCCCAGCGTCATGATGCGCCATTCGCCCTCGACCTTGTACCAATGCCCGGGAGCCTGCCAGCCCTCGCGGCTGGCGGTGGCGAAGCCGTCCATGAGCCAGAGTGTGGCGGTCCGGTAGCCGCCGTCATCCATGAAGGCGAGCCACTCGGCATTGGTGACGAGATTGCGCGCGATGCCCACCGGCCCGACCAGCGCGCGATGGGCCGGCTCCTCATTGTCGAAATGGTAACCATCGCCGGCGTGCCCAACGGTATGGATGCCCTCGGGGAGGTGAACCCAATCCTCGCCCGTTTCCGTGGGGGCAGGGAAGGTCCAGGAAGGATCGTAGGCCGGGGCCGTCGGGTTCTGCGCGAACGCATGCAGGATATCGGTCAGCATCAGCTCCTGATGCTGCTGCTCATGGTTGAGGCCGACCTCCACGAGCGGCGCCACCGCGGTCAATGTGGCGGTATCGGCGCTGCCCAGGAAGTCCACCATCGCCGCATCGACATGCCGCCGATATGCCGTGACGTCGGCCACGCCCGGGCGGGTGATCAGGCCGCGCTCGCCCCGCGTGTGGCGCGGGCCGGCACTGACGTAATAGGAATTGAACAGGAACGCGTAATCGGCGTGAAAAGGGGTATATCCCGGGCAGTACTCGCCCAGCACGAACTGCTCGAAAAACCAGGTCGTATGGGCGCGATGCCACTTGGCAGGACTGGCGTCCGGCATCGACTGGATGACCTGATCCTCCGGGCTCAGCGGCGCCGCGCGCCGCTCGGTCTCGCCCCGGACGGCGAGGTACGCCTCGGTCAGGCGCCCGGCGAGGGAGCCGGACCTGCTCTGAAGCGCATCAGTAACGGGGATCGGGGCCGTAGCGGAGGCAGAACTGGTCACGAGGGTCTCCGTTTGCCAGCAGAAAACGATGTTCGACGGAACAAGTTCCTTTCGACAGTTCGTCCTAAATAGGGGCTTGGTTACGGGATGAAACCCTCGTGCCGGCTATAATATTGCTGCCGTCAGCCTATGGTCCGGCCGGGGCCTGGGTCGCCGGCCGATCCTCGGCATTTTACTTTGGTTGAACAACGGTTTGCGCTACATATAGAGAAGTGACGGTCGGCTGCGGACGAAATCCGTCCGGTGGCGATCAGCGCGCACCGAGCCCCAGGCGTTCCTTGAGGCGCCCTAGAGGAAGCGAAGATGAGCATTGAGCAATTCATTGACAATGAAGTGAAGTCGAACGACGTCGTCCTGTTCATGAAGGGGACGCCGCAGTTTCCGCAGTGCGGATTTTCCGGCCAGGTCGTGCAGATCCTGGATCATGTCGGCGTCGGCTATAAGGGCCTCAACGTTCTCGAATCCGCCGAGCTGCGCAACGGCATCAAGACGTTCTCGAACTGGCCGACGATTCCGCAGCTCTATGTGAAGGGCGAGTTCGTCGGCGGCTGCGATATCGTGCGCGAGATGTTCCAGAGCGGCGAGCTGCAGCAGCTGTTCACCGACAAGGGCATCCCGGTCGGCACGGCGGCCTCTGTCTGAGCTATCCGGCTGAGCTATCCGGTCCGAAAGGTCGGCGCGACCCGATTCGAGGTCATCGTCGCCGACATCACCAAGCTCGGCGTTGACGCCATCGTCAACGCCGCGAACTCGTCTCTGCTCGGTGGTGGAGGCGTCGACGGTGCGATCCACCGTGCGGCGGGACCGGACCTCGTCATGGAGTGCCGCATGCTCCACGGCTGCAGGACCGGCGAGGCCAAGATCACCAAGGGCTATCGGCTGCCGGCGCGCCATGTGATCCATACCGTCGGCCCGGTCTGGCAGGGAGGCGATCGCGGCGAGCCGGAGCTGCTCGCCTCGTGCTACCGGCGCTCGATCGAGCTGTGTCACAAGCATCGTTTGGACTCGGTCGCGTTCCCCGCGATCTCGACGGGCATCTTCCGCTTCCCTGCGGATCGTGCGGCATCGATAGCGGTCGCCACTTCGATCGAGATCATCAGCGCGGAGACGTCGCTGTCGCAGATCGTGTTCTGCTGCTTTTCCGATGCGAGTGCCGAGTTGCACGATGAGGCGTTGGGCCGGGCCGTCGAGAGCCGCGCTCGCAAGGGATCGCCGCGCTGACAGCGGCGTGCCCTGTGCGGCATTAGGTCTGCCGGGCGCGCATGCGATGATCCTCATGCCCTGCGTACGATCTCCCTGACGTGGCCGATCGTCTCTTCGATCATGGCGGCTGTCACGTCGAGATGGGTGCAGGCGCGGATGCGGCCGTCCATCATCGCCAGCAGCACGCCGTGCTTGCGCAATTCACTCACCATCGTCTCGCCGGACACGCCGGCGCCGTCAGGCTTGAAGAACACCAGATTGGTCTCGGGCTCCTGGACCTCGACGCCCTGGATCTGCGACAGCCCGCGTGCCAGCGCCCGCGCATTGGCGTGATCCTCGGCGAGCCGGTCGACGTGATGATCGAGCGCATGGATGCAGGCCGCGGCGACCACGCCGGCCTGGCGCATCGCGCCGCCGAGCCGCTGCTTCCAGCGCCACACCTCGTCGATGAAGGCGGCGCTGCCGGCGAGCACGCCGCCGATCGGCGCGCCCAGCCCCTTGGAGAAATCGATCCAGGCCGAATCCCAGCCCGCGGTCATCTCGGCCGCCGGAATGCCGGTGGCAACCGTCGCGTTGAGCAGCCTTGCGCCGTCCATGTGCGTCGCCATGCCGTTCGCCTTGGCGATCTCGGCGATCTCGTCGAGCGCGGCCTTCTTCCAGATCGTGCCGCCGCCGATATTGGCGGTCTGCTCGACGCTGACGACGGTCTGCGGCGGCTGGTAGCGCGAGCGCGGATGCAGCGCGGCGCGGAACGTCTCCGGTGTGAACTGCCCGTCGGGTCCCTTCAACTGCGTCACCTGGAAACCGCCGAGCGCCGCATGCGCGCCGCCCTCGCGCGAGATGATGTGCGCGGTCTCGTGTGCCAGGATCTCGTCGCCTGGGCGGCAATGCACCAGCGTTGCCGCGACATTGCACATCGTGCCCGACGGCATCAGCACGGCGGCCTCCTTGCCGAGCAGCGCGGCGACGCGGCCGCACAATTCATGCACGGTCGGATCGTCGCCGATCTGCTCGTCGCCGACCTCGGCCCGCGCGATGGCCTCGCGCATCGCGGCTGTCGGGCGGGTCTGCGTGTCCGACAACAGATTGACGCGCACGGGCGGCGCCTTGGGATCACGCGCGGGCGGGGTGTAATACATCGGCGGTCCTCGTTCGGCTTATCACGACCCGGACCTTACCCAACTCGCATCGCCCCCGCAAAACGCCTCCTCGATTACGCCGCGCGCGGCGGGTTGAGCCAGATGTCCGGCCGCCGCAACGGCTTGCTCTCGATCGGCTCGGCGACCAGCGGCGGCGCCTCGGTGCAGTCGAACACCCAGGAGTCCATCGGGCTCTGTCGCGACGGTGAAAGAAGCAGCGCTGCGCCAGGCTGTTGCCGCTTGATGTTCCAGCCCATGTTCACCGCGGCCCAGCCGACCAGCATGGTGTGCCATTCGTCGGCGAGCTCGCGCGAATCGTCGAAACAGTGGAGGAGCTCGAGCGCGTAGGGATCGTGGCGAAGCTGCGCGTCGGCAAAGGTGAGCCCGGTCCCGACATGGCGGATCACATGGGCTGTCGCATCGGACTGGACGTGCCAGCAGGAGCGTTCCAGGAGGTCGAAGACCGTCGAGGGATAGAGGCCGTCGTTGAAGCGGTAGCGGACGCCGGAGGTCCGTGCGCGTAACGGCGGAGCGCTGAGCGGCGGCACCCGCAACGGCGGCAGAGGCGGGGCACCGACCGCACCGGTCGGCAACGCACCGAAGATGATATTGCGCCTGTTGAACTCCATGGCGAACGCCCCGCTACTTTACAACTGCAGACAGTGAATCACGGGACGGAGTAGCTGTCAGCCCAGGTTGGGGCGAATTCGTGGCAGGTGTGGCATTCGGGAATCGGTTCGCCCCATCCGAAAAGAAGCCCAAAAAGAAAAGGCCCCGGCGCATGCCAGGGCCTTCGGATTATCAGATGGGACCGGACCGCGGTCCGGTCAAGCTCAGCGCGAGTAGAACTCGACGATCAGATGCGGCTCCATCTGCACCGCGAACGGCACGTCCGACAGCGCGGGGATGCGGATGAACTTCGCGGTCATCTTGGAGTGATCGGCCTCGATGTAGTCGGGCACGTCACGCTCGGCGAGCTGGGTCGCTTCCAGCACCACGGCGAGCTGCTTGGAGGCTTCCTTGACCTCGATCACGTCGCCCGGCTTGACTTGGTAGCTCGCGATGTTGACCTTGCGGCCGTTCACCTTGATGTGGCCGTGGTTGATGAACTGGCGCGCCGCGAACATGGTCGAGACGAACTTGGCGCGGAACACGACGGTGTCGAGACGGCGCTCGAGAATGCCGATCAGGTTCTCGCCGGTGTCGCCCTTGAGACGGCCGGCCTCGACATAGATGCCGTGGAACTGGCGCTCGGAGATGTTGGCGTAGTAGCCCTTCAGCTTCTGCTTGGCGCGCAGCTGCACGCCGAAGTCCGAGAGCTTGCCCTTGCGGCGCTGGCCGTGCTGGCCGGGGCCGTATTCGCGGCGGTTGACGGGGCTCTTCGGGCGGCCCCAGATGTTCTGGCCCATGCGGCGATCGATCTTGTACTTCGCCTCACTGCGCTTAGTCATCGCGTCCTCTTCGATCAAGTTAGGGTTTGAGGAAACGCGCCCTCCTGTGTGTCCGGAAATCCGGCCCACCGACAGGCCCATCCCCAAAGCATGAAGGGAGAAGGCCACGGGTCGCGAAACGCAACGCGGGCCGAAAGCGGCCCGCGAGCAGGGGGGTCTTAGGCGAGAAAGCGCCGGTTTGTCAAACCGCAACCGCCGCTTTTGCCGACAAATCACCCTTTCGGCCCCCTCAGGATGGTCATTTTCTGCCGCGCCGCCTCGCATCCCAGGTCAGCGTCCGCCGGCCCGCGCCCGGGAACCGGGCGGCCCCGCAGCTCGGCCGCGATCTCCCCATTCAGCATCTGCTCGAGCCGGATCGCCGTCCTGGCGATCATGGCACCGTCGGTAACCCGGTGATCCCAGCGGATCAGGATGGGAATCGTCTGGTCCGGCCCGACGACGTCGTAATTGATGATGAACGGTCCCGGGCTCAGGGCGAGGAGCTGGCCGCCGCCGCAGGCCGCGACGCTGGTGACGGAGAAATTGCCGAACCAGTTGGCGCGCTGGCGGCCGAAATTCAGCCCGACCCACCAGGCGAACCGGCGCAGTGGCAACGGCAGCCGGGTCGCCCGCATGATCTTGCGGAACATGGCGACGTCCCCGACCGGCGCCTCCTTGCCCTGCCGGATCACCGCGTCGATCTCGGCCAGCGACATGGCCTCCGGCCCGGAGACGCGCTGCGGCAGCACGCAATCCTCGCCATTCTCGACCCGGGCAATGGTGACGGTGGCGACGCTGCGCGGCAGCTCGTAGAGGCAGCGCCGCGGCCACCCGGTGTAGAGCGTGCGCAGCACCGGTTCGTCGCGGGCAACCAGGGCGAACGCCTTGACGAAGATCGCGGCGAAACCGGGCGGGCGGACGGCCGCGGCGCGGGCCTCGAGCATCGGGCCGATCTGGATCGTGCGGGCCAGCGAGACGAACGGCACACCACGGGAGGCGAGCATCAGATCGATGATCAGACGGCGGTGCAGCGAAATCGGCCTGGTGGTTCCGCGCATCCTGGACCTGTCGCTCCCGTTCGTTCTGCTTGGCCTGATCCGGCTCCCCGGCGGCGGCTGCTGTTAACACCGCAGGCCGGGTTACGGAAGCGCCGTTCGAGGGCGCCGGCGAGGCGAGCGGCTTGGCCTCAGACCCCGAGGACGGCCGGCGACAGACCGAAAATCGTCTTCTTCCTCATGGTCTTCTTCCGCAAAGTTGTTTTTCGTTTGAAACATGAAGCGCGGCTCGAAACGGCGCGAATCAGCGCTTGATCCCCTCGAAGCTCGCGGCGATGCCGCGCTGGAACAAGGACCAGTCGAAGCCGAGCGCCAGCGCCACGTAACCGCGCGCGATCATCGCATTGGCCTGATCGGCCGAGCGCGCGGCGCCGCCGATCGGCACGCCTGATCTGAGGATGCCGGCCTCGGCGCGGGCGATCAGGGATTTCACTTCGGGATCATCGAGCTGGCCGCGCTTGTTGATCGAGGTGGCGAGATCGCCCGGGCCGATCACCGCGATGTCGATGCCGGGCGTGGCCATGATCTCGTCGATCCGCTCGACCGCCTCGACATGCTCGATCGTCACCATGCAGATCATGTCGTCGTCGGCGGTGGCCATGTAGTCGGCCATCGACACGTTCCAGCGGAAGGGGGCGTGGAACGGACCCCACAGGCGGTCGCCCTGGGGCGGGTAGCGCACGCTGCGGACCGCCTTCTCGGCATCAGTGCGGCTGGAAATCATCGGGAAGTTGATGCCGAGGGCGCCGAGGTCCATCGGCGCCTTGGCGAGATGCGGCTCGTTGGCGGCGATGCGCACCAGCGGCACGCAGGGCGTGCCTGCGGTGGCCGTGATCATCGCGTGCGCGGTGGAGAGATCGATCGGCCCGTGCTCGAGGTCGACGATGATCCAGTCGAGCGACTGCGCCATGATGCGCACGGTCTGGATGCTCGGGATGGTGGCGATGGCGCCGAAGGTCGGCCGCTTGTCGCGCCAGGCCTGCTTGAGGCGGTTGAGCGGTTTGGGCGCTGCGGCCATCGGCGGTCTCCGTCAGGCCGGGACGCGGCCGCCGAAATAGGGCGTGAGCGCGCGGCCGAGCTGATGTGGCTTGCTCGAGGTGAAGATCATGGTGGCGCCGCCATTGTCGGGGCCGCCGGCCGAGGGGCCCAGCAGGTCGACGACACGGCGCGCGATGGCGGGCGCGGGATCTATCCAGGTCACCGGCCAGGGCGCCAGGCGTTCGAGCCGGTCGAGCAGCAGCGGATAATGCGTGCAGGCGAGCACGACGGTGTCGGTCCGGCCCGCGGGATCGGCGGCGTCGCCCACGAAGCAAGGCGCGATCTCGGCGGCAATGGCCGCGTCGCTGACCTGGGTTCCGCTGAGCGCGGCCTCCGCCAGTGACGCGAGTTCCGGCGAGCCGACCAGCGTGACGGCGCAGCCCCGCGCGAAGTCGCGGATGAGGGCGTGGGTGTATTCGCGCTGCACCGTCGCCTTGGTGCCGAGCACGGAGACGCGCTTCGTCAGGGATTGCGCGCAGGCCGGCTTGATCGCCGGCACGGTGCCGACGAACGGCGTCGCGTAGGCCGCGCGCAGCGGCGCCAGCGTCTGCACCGAGGCGGTGTTGCAGGCGATCACGACGAGGTCCGGCTCGTGCGCGGCGATCAACTCGCCCATCAGCGGCACCACGCGGGCGATCAGCGCCGCCTCGCTGTGATGGCCGTACGGAAAGAACGCGTCGTCGGCGACATAGACGTAGTGGGCATCGGGCCGCGCCCGCACCACCTCGCGCAGCACGGACAGGCCGCCGAGGCCTGAGTCGAAGACGAGAATCGTAGGGCGATGGGTCACGCGGCGAGTCTACCGGATCGGGGAGGCGGATTCAGTCGGTTTTTCTGCGGGATTTGGCGGGAATGAGGCGCTTGGGTGTGTTCGGGCAGCGGGGGCGAAGGTTCAAAGCTGCGCATTGGGGCCACGGTGGCTGTCAAAATCTCAGTGTCATCCGGCGAACGCCGGGATCCATAACCACCGGCGGGGTTGGGCGTGCGAGCTGGACGCTCCAGCGTGCGTCACACGACCGCTGCGGAGTATGGTCCCGGGGGCGGCGCCGCGCCAACGCTGACGCGTTGCCGCAGCTTGCCCGGGACGACAGTGGAGATGGAGGCGTCATGCCGAGCGAAGCAATCCAGAGTCTCGCGACGACTCTGGATTGCTTCGTCGCTGCGCTCCTCGCAATGACGCTGAAACATGAATGACGCTGAAACATGTGCTCTCATCCTCGCGCCCGCTTCCGCGTCCGAGTGTTGCTCGTCTGATCGCCCTCTTCAGAATGAGGGCGCGGGAAAGGCCGGGTGCCGGTCGCACCCATGGCCCGCCTGCGAAAAAAATGCAGGCGGCAGGAACCACAGGTACGGGCCGGATCATCCCGGCCTTCCCCGCGCAATGGTTTGAACGGCTTATACGTGATCTCCCCGGGGATCGGCTTTCTTGCCCCCGTCGCCAGCGCGCTCGTCGTACTTGCAGCGCCGGCTTGGCATCAGCACCGGGATGCCAGGACCACACGATTTCGCCGTGCGCATCGGATCGTTCGTCGGCATGATTGCTCATGCTGCAACCCGACACGCCCACCGCATCCCGCACCCAACGTTCGTGACGATCGCGAAACGCCCCTCAATCGAGGCGGGACGCGACACCATAGCATCAAATTCTGAAAAACGGAAGAACAAAAATTCGGATTTTCGAGTGGGCGATTTAGCCGTGAGGTTGGCTCCCCTTGCCATGGCGAAATGCCAGGCGGTCTTTCCAATAATATTAGCATTGACTAATTGATTAGTGATTGCTATTGTTTTTCCATGATCCAGCCTGAACCCATCACTGCCGTCATGCGCGCGCTGGCCGATCCGACGCGGCGTGCGGTGTTCGAGCGCATCGTCGAGGCCGACGAGATCACCGTCGTCGAACTCACCCGCGGCAGCACCGTCACGCAGGGCGCGATCTCCCAGCATCTGAAATCCTTGAAACAGGCCGGCCTGGTCTGCGAGCGCCCCGAGGGCCGCAAGGTCTATTACCGCGCGGAGCCACGCGGCCTGGAGCCGCTGGCCGACTGGATGAGCCATTACGGCGCGTTCTGGCGCGACCGCTTTGCCAATCTGAGAAACCTGCTGAAGGACATCGATCCATGAACCAAGCCGTGAACGCGGATACGCGGGCCATTGTCGTCGAGAACATCTTTCCGCATGCGCCGGAGATCATCTGGAAAGCCTTGACCAACGGCGAGCTGATCGGCCGCTGGCTGATGGCGCCCAAGGGCTTTGAGCCGATCATCGGCAATCGGTTCACCTTTCAAACGACGCCGGCCGGCCAATGGGATGGCACCATTCACTGCGAGGTGCTGGAGGTCGTGCCGAACGAGCGGCTGTCCTACGCGTGGAAGGGCGGCCACGACAGCAATGTCGGCTACGGCGCGAAGCTGGAGACGGTGGTCACCTTCAGTCTTTCCAAGGCGGACACGGGCACGCGCCTTCGCCTGGTGCATTCCGGCTTCGTGCTGCCGACCAATGACACCGCCTATCGCAAGATGGGCGAGGGCTGGAAGACGGTCGTCAAGAAGCTCGATCAGATCGCCGCCGAACAGGCGTCATCGCAGCGGCCGCATTGAAACAAGCAGGAGAGCGACATGACGAAGTCCTATGCCGGCGGCTGCGCCTGCGGCGCGGTGCGTTACGAGATCACGGGCGAGCCGGCCGTGATGCTGGACTGCCAATGTCGGCAATGCCAGCGCGACAGCGGCACCGGGCATCAATCGCACCTGACCTTCGTCGCGGCGGAGGTGAGGGTCGAAGGCGAGGTGTCGCATTGGCAGACCACAGGCGACGGCGGCACCGTCAAGCGGCGCGCCTTCTGCCCGACCTGCGGCTCGCACATTCACCTGACATTTCCCGCGATGCCCGAGGTGTTCATCGTCCCGCCGGCCAGTCTCGACGACCCCGGCCGCTACAAGCCGCAACTGGTGTCGTGGACATCAGCCGGGTACGCCTGGGATCACCTCGATCCGGCGCTGCCGAAATTCGAGAAGATGCCGCCGCGGTGAGTCTTGGTGCTTGGGGCGAACGAGACGAGCATTTCGTGAGAATCGGCAATTGGCCGTGGGATGAGCTCTCGCCGTCTCCAATGCCGTCATGCTCCGCCAAAAGCGGAGCATCCAGTATTCTGCTGCAGAAGATACCGAACCGAAAAACCTCGGCGTACTGGATCGTCCGCCTTCGACGATGACCAGGGTTACGGCCCCGGGTTACTGTGCACTAAACTAACGACGGCCTGCGCGGCGGTGGGGCGGTGGCGACTGCACGCTCTATCTTGCCCCTCCGATGTTGGACCGGCCCTTTCCTCGGTTGCTGCATCGAGCCGGGCCGCGCTGGCAGGCGATAGGATCGACAGGAAGCTCGCGGCATCACCGGTTCCCTCGCGGAACATTACGCTTGCGCCTTGAACGTCAACGGTGGGCATCCATATGCCATCCATGCACCATCCCGGTGGATGGTAGAAATGGATGCCGCTGTGCCCGACAACGTCCACCCACTCCGCGGGAAAGTTCCGGACACCGAGAAGATCACCGTCAATCTCGGCTACGTCGATCTCGGTCAGGTCGATCTGATGGTGCGGGAAGGGTTCTATTCCAACCGCACCGATTTCATCCGCACCGCGATCCGCAATCAGCTCGACCGACACGCCGACGTGGTCAGGCAGTCGACGGTGCGCAACAGCCTGGACCTCGGCTTGCGGCATTACAGCCGCGCCGATCTCGAAGCGGCGCAGCGGGCCGGGCAGATGCTGCAAATCAACGTGCTTGGGCTTGCCACCATCGCCGCCGATGTGACGCCCGAGCTGGCCCGCGCCACCGTCGCCTCGGTCTCCGTGCTGGGCGCACTCCATGCCACCCCCGCGGTCAAGGCCGCTCTCGCCGACAGAATGAGGTAGCGCGATGCTGAACCAAGAGATCATGCGCGAAGCGACGCGCCTGACGCGGGCCGGCCAGTTGGGCGAGGCCACGGCGTTGCTGCAACGTATGCTGCGCGGCGATGGCTCGTCGGCGGCAGCGGCCAGTCCAGTGCGATCAGTGCCGGCGCGGCTCGCGCCTCCGACCATCGAGGGACAGGCGACGCGCGTCAGTGAGCGCGACCGGCCGTCCGCGAAGGTTGCCCCGGCGCAAGCGCGCGCCACGCAGGCCAAGCCATCGCAAGCCAAGCCATGGCAAGCCAAGCCCGCTCAGGCGCGCCAGCGACCCGTCCGGCGCGAAGATCTCGGCGAGCTGCCGGGCTTCGGCCTGCGAGGTCCGCATCTGCGCGCGCCTTCGGCGCGCGACACCACCCCCGAAGGTGCAAGATTCGTCCAGGCCAGCTTCGGCAATGCGGCGGGACGCCGGAGCTACAAGCTGTTGATCCCCAGCAGGGCCGAGGGCCGTCAGCTTCCGCTCGTCGTCATGCTGCATGGCTGCACACAGTCGGCGGACGATTTCGCGGCCGGCACACGGATGAACTTCCTGGGCGAGGAGCAGAGCTGCCTCGTCGTCTATCCGGAGCAGCCGAGCGGTGCCAATCAGTCGAAATGCTGGAACTGGTTTCGCACCGGCGACCAGCAGCGCGAGGGCGGCGAGCCGTCGCTGATCGCGGGCATCACCCGCCAGGTGATGCGCGACCATGCTGTAGATTCCAGGCGCGTCTATGTCGCCGGCCTGTCGGCCGGAGGCGCCACGGCCGCCATCATGGCCGCGACCTATCCCGATCTCTACGCCGCGGCGGGCGTCCATTCCGGTCTCGCCTGCGGGGCCGCGCGCGATCTTCCCTCGGCGTTGATGGCGATGCGCCAAGGCGCCGGCCACGCGGCGGATCGGAGATCGGCTGTGCCGACGATCGTCTTCCATGGCGATCGCGACACGACCGTGCATCCCGCCAACGGCGACCGGGTCGTTGCGCAGGCGACCGGCGCCATGCGCGGGACATCGTCGGTCGTGCACGGGCGGGTGCCCGGTGGCCATGCCTATACGCGGACGATTCTGACGGAGCCGAGCGGGAAGGTGACGTCGGAGCACTGGACCGTCCACGGCGCCGCTCACGCCTGGTCCGGCGGCAGTCCGGCCGGATCCTACACCGATCCGAAAGGACCGGATGCGACGCGGGAGATGCTGCGGTTCTTCCTCGCGCATTCATGCGCGGACTAGCAAGACAACGGCGCCCGTGAAAATGCCGGTGGCGCTGCATTCCGTCTTGCGAGGTCAAGACATCTGCACATCTGCGCGTCGCTGCTACCAGCAACCATGATGCATCTCCCCCGTTAAGCGGGCACGAATATCCTGGCGGGTGTCGTCCTCGGGAGGGCGAATGACCATGTCACGACGAACGCGGGTGGTCCGATGTCGCGATTCCTGAACTGGTTCTTCCGCAATCGCGCGACCGGCGAGATCACGATCGCCCAGATGCCGAACCCCGCTCTTTGGATCGTGCTGGCGGGCAGCCTCGTCGGCTGGGTCTGGCATCCGCCGGGTCAGACAGGCGCCAATCTGGATTGTCTGGTCAAAGCCAGTCTCTTCGTCTGGGCGTTCGACGAACTCCTGCGCGGCGTCAACCCCTGGCGCCGCTGCCTCGGCGCAGCCGTGCTGGTGTATGTGATCGCGACCGCGGTCTGATGGGCATCAGCGCGCTGGCCGCGTGATGATGTGGCCCGCTTGACATGCATCAACGGATGACGATCGCTGCCGACCGATGGTCGGGGATGTCATCCGATGTCGAGGATTCAGGCGTGAGACGTCTCGCACGTTCGATGCGGGCCTTTGGTGCAGGAACCGCAGCCCGATGAGTTCGGCCGTCACCAACGACGGGGGCCCCGCCGCGCCTTCTGATCGGCCCGGCGCCGCCCCGGTGTTCCGCGCGCGCAAGCTCTCGAAGACCTATCGGATGGGCGAGGTCGAGGTGCATGCGCTGCGCGATGTCGACCTCGACATCTACGAGGGGGAGCTCGTGGTGCTGCTCGGGCCGTCGGGATCGGGCAAGTCGACCCTGCTCAACATCCTCGGCGGACTGGACAGCCCGACGTCGGGCGAAGCGCAATGGCGCGATCATCAACTGGTCGGCGCCGGCGATGCCGAGCTGACGCGCTACCGGCGCGAGCATGTCGGCTTCGTGTTTCAGTTCTACAACCTGATCCCGAGTCTGACGGTGCTCGAGAACGTCGCGCTGGTCACCGAGATCGCCGACAAGCCGCTCGATCCGCTCGAGGTGCTCAAGCTCGTCGGCCTCGAGCGGCGGATCGACCACTTTCCCTCGCAGCTGTCCGGCGGCGAGCAGCAGCGCGTCGCGGTGGCCCGCGCCATGGTCAAGGCGCCCGACGTGCTGTTGTGCGACGAGCCGACCGGCGCGCTGGACTACGAGACGGGAAAGGTCGTGCTCGCCGCGATCGCCCGCGCCAACGCGCAGCTCGGGACGACCACCATCATCATCACGCACAATGCGGCGATCGCCGGCATGGCCGATCGCGTGCTCCGGCTCGGCGGCGGGCGCATCGTCGGCGAGACGCGCAATGCGCGGCGCCTCTCGGCCGATGAGGTGCGCTGGTGAGCCTGCTGGACCGCAAGCTGTGGCGCGACGTCGGCGCGATGCGCGGACAGGTGGTCACGATCGCGCTGCTGGTGGCGGCCGGTGTCGCCGTGTTCGTCGGCTCGGTCTCGACCTATTTGTCCCTGCGCGGCGGCTGCGAGCAGTTCTATGCCGACGGCCGGTTTCCGCAGATCTTCGTCACGCTGAAGCGGGCGCCGCTGGCGCTGGTGCCGCGGCTCAGTTCCATTCCTGGCGTGGTCGCGGTCGAGCCGCGCATCGTGCGCGAGGTCATCGTCGATTGGCCGGCCGTCTCGCAACCGGTCTCGGCCCGCCTGGTGTCGCTGACCCACGCCGGCGATGAGCCCCTGGCGCGGTTGCATCTGCGCCGCGGCGCCGCGCCTGAGCCGGGTGCCGCCCGCAGCGCCGCGGTCAACGAGGCGTTTGCCGAGGCCAATGGCGTCAGTCCGGGTGACGACATCCGCGTGCTGCTCAATGGCCGCGTGCAGGGCTTCCGGGTTTCCGGCATCGCGTTGTCGCCGGAATATGTCTACGCGGTGAAGCCGGGATTGCCGATCCCCGACGATCGCCTCTACGCCATCCTGTGGGTCGACCGGAGCGCGGCCGAGGCCGCCTTCGACATGAAAGGGGCGTTCAACGATGCCGTGGTCGCGCTCGCTCCGGGTGTCGATCCCAAGCCCGTGATCGAGGAGCTCGACCGGCTGCTCGAGCCCTATGGCTCGATCGGCGCGATCGCGCGGCGGGACCAGCCGTCGAACCGCTTTCTCGAGGACGAGCTGAACCAGCAGAAGGTGATGTCGATCACCATCCCCATCATCTTCTTCGGTGTCGCCACGTTCCTGCTCAACGGCGCGCTCGGGCGGCTGGTCGCCGCGCAGCGCGAGCAGATCGCGGCGCTGAAGGCGCTCGGCTTTCCGACGCTGCGGCTCACCTTCCACTATCTCAAGCTGATGCTGGTCATCGTGCTGATCGGATCGGTGCTCGGCATCGCCGGCGGCGTCGGCTTCGGCCATGCCATGATCGCGAGCTATCAGGGGTTCTTCCGTCTTCCGGAGCTGCCGTTTCGGCTGGCGCCCTGGGCGGCGGTGGCCGGTGTCGCGATCAGCGTCGCGGCGGGCGCCCTCGGTGTCGTCACGGCGCTTCAGGAGGTCGTCGGCCTTGCGCCGGCGGAGGCGATGCGGCCCGCGATGCCGCTGGGGTTCCGCCGCTCCTGGATCGAGCGCATCCTGCCCGGCACGGCGTTCGGCGCGCGGCGGATGATGATGCTGCGCAACGTCGCGGGGCGGCCGTTCCGTTCGCTGTTCACCATCGTCGGCATCGCCTTCGCGGTGCCGATGATGGTGCTCGGGATCTTCTGGCGCGATGCCATCGGCGAGATGATCGAGCTGCAGTTCAATCTGGTCGAGCGCGGCAACGCCACGATCACTTTCATCCATCCGATGGACCGCGCGATCCTGCGTGACCTGGCGCGCCAGCCTGGTGTGCTCGCGATCGAGGGCCAGCGCATCGTTCCGGTGCGCCTGCGCGCCGGGCACCAAAGCTACCTCACCTCGGTGATCGGACTGGCGGCCGCCGACGAGCTGCGCCGACCGCACGATTCCGCGCGCCGTCCGATCGTCGCTGTGCCCGATGGCATCACGCTGACCCGACGCCTTGCCGAGCGCCTGGCGCTGAGCGCAGGGCAGGTCGTGACGGTGGAGGCGATGGAAGGCCACCGTCGGCGGCGCGACCTGCCGGTGAGCGCCATCGTCGACGAGGCGATCGGCATGGCGTCCTACATGGACATCGACACGCTCAACCGCTTCACCGGCGAAGGCGCGGTGATCTCGGCGGCGAGCCTCCAGGTCGAGCCGGCGGCGCTGGCTGCGCTCGGCGCGAGGTTCAAGAGCATGCCGAAAATCGAATCCGTGACGATGAAGGCCTACACCCTCGCATCCTTCATCGAGAAGATCGCGGGCCTCGTATTCGTCACCGCCGGCATCCTCACCGGCTTCGCCGCGATCATCACCGTGGGCGTGGTCTACAACAGCGCCCGCATCAGCCTGCAGGAGCGCGCCTGGGAGCTCGCGAGCCTGCGGGTGCTGGGCTTCACCCGCGGCGAGGTCGCCGGCATCCTGTTCGGCGAGTTCGCGCTGGACATCGCGGTCGGGATTCCGCTCGGCCTATGGCTGTCGCACGCCATCATCGGGCTGATCGCGCGCCTGCATTCCAGCGAGAGCTTCCAGATCCCGGGCGTGATCGCGCCGCAGACCTACCTGATCGCGACAGCGGTGGTCTTGGCCAGCGCCGCGATCAGCGCCATCATCGTCCGCAGGAGGGTGGATCAGCTCGATCTGGTCGCGGCCCTCAAGACCAGGGAATGAGCATGCCACCCGTTTTGCGCCGCGTCGTCATCGTATCGAGCGTTCTGGCGGCGGCCGCCGTCATCGCCTGGATGATGATGCCGGGCCCCGTCCCGGTGGAGACGGCCGCGGTGACGAAAGGGCGGTTCGTTGCCACCGTCGAGGACGACGGCAAGACGCGGGTGCGCCAGCGCTACGTCGTGGCCGCGCCGCTCGCCGGCCGTCTCGGCCGCATCCGCTTCAAGGCCGGCGACCAGGTCAAGGCCGACGACGTGGTCGCCACAATCATGCCGGCGCCGGCGCCGCTGCTCGATCCGCGGGCCCGCCGCGAGGTCGAGGAGCTGCTCGGTGCGGCAGAGGCCAATGTCGAGCGCGCCAAGGAGGTAGTGGCCCGAGCGCAGGCGCAGAGTGCGCAGGCGAGCGCCGATCTGGCGCGTACCACGGCCCTGGCCGCCAGCGGAGCCGCGACGGCGCAGGCGCGGGAGCGCGCCGAGCTCGCGATGCGGATTGCCGAACGTGACCTGCGCGCCGCCGAATATGCCGACCATGCCGCCGAGCACGAGCTCAGCCAGCTCAGGGCGATGCTGGCGCGCTACGGGAGCAAGACCGATGCCGATGCGCCGGCGGATAGCTGGAGCGTGACCGCGCCGGTCGGCGGGCTGGTGCTGAAAGTGATCCAGGAAAGCGAGACGACGGTGCAGCCAGGCGCGGCGCTGCTCGAGCTCGGCGATCCCCGTGATCTCGAAGTGGTCATCGACGTGCTGAGCACCGACGCGGTCGAGATCCGTCCCGGCGCCGAGGTCACGATCGATCGCTGGGGCGGGGCAGGCCGCCTGTCGGGCAGGGTTCGCCGGGTCGAGCCGGCGGCTTTCACGAAGATCTCCACGCTCGGCGTCGAGGAGCAGCGGGTCAACGTGCTGATCGACATCGTCTCGCCGGCCGAGCAATGGCAGCGGCTCGGCGATGCCTATCAGCTCGATGCGCAGATCGTCGTCTTCACGCAGGAGGATGCGACCATCGTTCCGACCGGCGCGCTGTTCAAGCGCGGTGACGACTGGTCGGTGTTCGCGCTGAAGGATGGGCGCGCCGAGTTGCGCACCGTCCGGCTCATCCGGCGCTCGGGCCGGTTCGCCGCCGTGGCCGACGGCGTCGCCAGCGGCGATGTCGTGATCATCTATCCCAGCGACCGGGTCGCCGCCGGCGTCAAGGTGGCGCCGCGCTGACCTGCGGCGGCCGCAGACGCGTTCCTCAGCGCTGCGACGCCAGTTGCCTGAGCCGGGCATGGCGCGCCAGCGCGTGTGCGATCAGACTGTCCATCAGCGCCGGCTGGGGCAGGCCGGTGGCCTCCCACATCTTCGGGTACATGCTGATGTTGGTGAAGCCCGGCAGGGTGTTCACCTCGTTGACGTAGACCTCCTCGCCGCGGACGAAGAAGTCGACGCGCGCGAGACTCTCGCAGCAGAGCACGCCGAACACCTCGGTGGCCATCTTGCGGATGCGCGCGGCGAGAGCGGGTTCGACCCGCGCCGGGACGTGCAGCGAGGCGCCCTTGGCATCGGTGTATTTGGCCTCATAGGAATAGAAGCCGTGGCTGTCGGCGGGCACGATCTCGCCGAGCTCGGAGGCGGCGACCTCGCCGTCGGCACGCTCCAGCACCGCGCATTCGATCTCGCGCACCGGGCTGATGCAGCGCTCGATCAGGATCTTCAGGTCGAAGCGCAGCGCCAGGCGGCAGGCGGCTTCGAACTCCTCGGCGTTGCGCGCCTTGGAGATGCCGACGGAGGAGCCGAGATTGGCCGGCTTGACGAACAGCTCGGATGACCCGACGGCGTCGACCGCCGCCGCATAGGTCACAGGCGACGCTTCCGTCATGGTGACGAACGGCACGATCGGCAGGCCGGCATCGCGCAGCAGGCGCTTGGCGACGTCCTTGTCCATCGCCGCCGCCGATCCCATCACGCGGCCGCCGACATAGGCGACATCGGCGAGCTCCAGCGCGCCCTGCACGGTGCCGTCCTCGCCGTTCGGACCGTGCAGCACCGGAAACACGACGTCGAAGGCGAGCTCGCGCGGGGCGCCGTCGCCGATGACCAGCGCGCGGCCCTGGCCGGCCGGCAGCAGCACGATCTGCGGGCCGTCAGCGGGTACGGTCAGCGCCGCGCCTGTGCCGTCATTCGCAGCGTCGGCGAGCACCCAGCGTCCGTCGGTGGTGATGCCGATCAGCGTGACGGCGTAGCGGCCGGCATCGAGCGAGCGGACGATGTTGGCCGCCGAGGCCCGCGAGACGTCGTGCTCCGCCGAGCGCCCGCCGAACAGGATCGCCACGCGCGTCTTTGTCTCCGTCATCGTCCTCATCCAGCCCTGATCTCTGCGATGCGCGACCGTACAGCCAGAGGCCAACGCGTGGCAATTGAGGTGTTGTGTCGGGTGTGGTGGAAGGCGACGTCGTCATGCGGCGGCGCTCACCGCCAGCCGATCCCGCCGTCCGAGCACACCGACGTCGTGCCGCCGGCATGCATGCAGCTCCGATAGAGCGGCGGCTCGATGAAGCGGCCCGACCAGATGCCGCGGCCGGCGCGGCGGGCGGCGCGCTGATCGGCGGTGTAAACGCCGCGCGAATATTGCGGCTCCTCGACCGCAAGCCCGCGCGACACCATGAACTGGCCGAGATCCGTCGCGCCGGCGGCGCAACGCGCGACGATGCGGCCGTAGCGATCGCCATCGACCGGCAGGCAGCGCAGAACCTTGCTGCGCGTGAACGCGTCCAGCGTGTTGGCGGCCAGCGCGCCGCAGCGATATGGCTTGCGGTCGCGGCCGCGGCAGAGCTGCGCGCTTTCGGGCGCGTCGATGCCCCACAGGCGAATCCGTTCGCCGTGAATGTCCAGCGTGTCGCCATCGACGATGCTGACGCGGCCGACGAGCTCAGCGGCTGTGGCGGGGAAAGCGAGGAGAAGCGGCAGAACGAGGCAGGCGAGACGGGGGAGGAGACGTCGCAAGATCGGCACCTGTGGCGCTGAGAGGGGCGTGATCGCTCGCTGCGCGAATCGATCGCGGATCATCCCGATCTATAGCGAATGGGAGGTGCGCGATTGTGTGGCGAGCACCGCAACAGCAGCGGAGCGCAATCGGCGCAGTTCGTCCGGCGAGCGTCGCGGTTCAGCGCAGGCTCGCATTCTCTGCGTGCCCATCCCGTGCGCGCGCCGCGTGCTCGACCTCGGCGGCGAGCATGCTCAGATGCTCGGCCAGGCGCGCGAACAGCTCGCGCTTGTCGCGGTCGGTGGCGAGATCACGAATGAGGGCGCATTCCGCTGCGTCGGCCCGCAGCTTGTCCGGCTGGGTCATCAACTCTGACATGTTCCGCTTCCCTGCCGCGCCGGCAAGTTTTCGAAACAACGGATCGTCATGATTGTTCCGGGTGTCCATGCATTTTTTCGAGCGGCGCCGTCAGCGCCTGATCGGAGTACCTCTATGGGGATGCGAGATGACGCGACGCTCGGCATTCGACTGTCTATCGTTCACCGGGCCACCATGTCGAGGCCGGATGCGCGGCCGAGATCTTGGTCTCGCGCAATGCCACCAGCGCGCTGCGCTTGTAGGGACGACCGCGCAGCCGCGAGCAGTCCTGGCAGCGCATGTAGCGCTCGAGTTCATGGATTGGCGTCGTCTTGGCGCGCCTGATGATGTCGAGCGCAACGGTCTGATTGGTGTCGCAGCCGAGGCAGCGCACTTCGAGATAGTAATAGCCCGCGTTGAGCGCGTCGCCGAGCAGCGGCGACGGCTGCGCCGGTCCCTTGTAGCCGAGCATCCGCTTGTTCCAGGCGTCGCAGGCCAGACGATCCGCTTCCTTGCGCGCGCGCGCGGCCTGCTCCTGCGCGATGCGGATGCCGGCACCGTAGAGTCTCTCGCGCGATTTCGTCGTCATGACCGCCATGATCGACGCTGCGGCGCTCAGCGGCAAGCCGCTAGGGTTAGCGCAGCAAGAGGCGCCGGATACAAGCTCTCTCGCGTGCAGCGTTCCGATACCGTTGTCTTTCAGTTCATCGGCGCAGCCGGCGACGAGCTCATCATGCAACGTCCAGCATTCGTGCTGCGCCGACGCGACGCGGAGTAGCACTGATGGTGTCGAGCAGAGGCGCTGGGGGCGCAGGGGCCATGTAGTCACGCTTGCCGGTGGCGGCGCAGCGGTCGCTTTCTCCCACCACGCGGCATGATGCGTTCCGTCTGGCGCAACAGGGCCGTCAAACGCAACGGCGCGGCAAAAGTTCCTAAAATTTTTGCGCCCATGCGGCAGTTGCTTCAGCTTGTTCCTGCAGGCGTCCGGCGATAGACCTTGCGCTCGGGGTCAATCGTGCGCGCGGGTCGGAGTTTCTCAGATTGGATCGTTCGGGGCAGACAGTGGTCGGCGACCACGTTTCTGCTCACCATGCTCGCCGTCGCGATTTCGACCGCGGGCCGGATCGGGCTGGACTATGCCGGCGCGACGCTGCCCTACGCGACGTTCTACCCTGCGGTGGTGTTCGCCGCGCTGCTCGGCGGCATTCCCGCGGCCATTTTTGCCGCCTGGCTGTCTGCCACCGTGGTGCTCGTCGGCTTCACCGATCGTCCCGATCATGCCGAGGCGATCAACCTCGTCGGATTCCTGAGCACCGCGGCGCTGATCATCTGGCTCGGGCATCTCTGTCGCGGCGCGCTGATGGAGCTGAAGCGCAGCGAGCATGCGCGCGAGTTGCTGCTCGGCGAGCTGAGACATCGCGTGAACAATCAGCTCGCGTTGTTTCAGGCGATCGTCAGATCGAGCCTGTCGGGCGAGGATCGCGCCAAAGGGGAAGCGATCGCGCTGCGGCTCGACGCCGTCGCGCGCGCCAACAGTCTCGCCTGGTCGGACCACCGCCTGATGACCTTGCGCATGCTGCTCGACGTCGAGCTGCAGCCGTATCGCGCCTCCGGCGCCGTGACGGTGGACGGCCCGGACATGCCGTTGGGGCCGGAAGCGGTGCGTAATCTCGCGCTGGTGTTCCACGAACTTGCGACCAACGCCGTCAAATACGGCGCGCTGCGCGGTCAGGGCGGACGGCTCGAGATCCAGATCGCGCAGGAGGGCGGCCGCGGCAGCGTGGCCTGGCGCGAGCTCGGTCCGCACCCGATCGAGCCGCCCGGGAAAGAGGGCTTCGGCACGCGCATGATCCGTGCGAGCCTTGCGGCGATCGGCGGCAGCATCGAGCAGGATTATCGCGACGAAGGTCTGGTCTGCCGGATCAGGTTCGACGCGGCGATGTGAAGGCCCGGTTCCTCGCAGGCGTCGCATGTCTCGCGGCGCGTGGCATGGCTGCGATGCGAAACGCGCAGCGGCGTTGCTGCGTATGTGTTCGATGGAACGGCGCGACATGCTGCTGCTGGCTGGATTGCTGCTGCTGGCACTCACCATTACCTGGGTTGGCACGGAATATGTGCTGAACCATGTCGTGATCCCGCTGATCGATGACTGAGAGCCGGCGGCGCCGCGACCATCGGATTTGCGTTGCGTTCGCGTTGTCTGTCCGCCGCGCGGAACGAGGCTCGGCTTGATCGCCGGCACGAAACGCTTCACCATTCCCGGCAGAACAACGAAGCGGCGACGCCGCTTGGGCGGGAGACATCGGATGCAATGTTACGAGCTGCAGGGGCCCGGCGGAATCGATGCGCTGGTGCTGGTCGACAAGCCCGTGCCGCAGCCGGGGAGGGGCGAGGTGCTGGTGCGGCTGACGGCGGCGAGCATCAACTATCGTGACCTGATCACGGTGAGGGGCGGCTACGGCTCGCGGCAGAAATTTCCGCTGGTGCCGCTGTCCGACGGCGCAGGCGTGGTCGAGGCGGTCGGTGAGGGCGTCACAGCATTCGCGACCGGCGACCGAGTCATCGGCAGCTTCTTCGAGAGCTGGACCGGCGGCGAGCCGAGCGAAGCGAAGATGCGTGCGGCGCTGGGCGGCGCCGTCGACGGCACGTTGACGGAGTATCGGGTGTTTCCCATGCACGCGCTGGTGCGGACGCCGGCGCATCTCACCGACGTCGAGGCCGCGACATTGCCGTGCGCCGGCGTCACCGCCTGGAGCGCGGTGATCAAGCTCGGCGGCATCAGGCCCGGCCACACCGTGCTGACGCAAGGCAGCGGCGGCGTCTCGATCTTTGCGCTGCTGATCGCGAAGATGGCCGGCGCGCGGGTGATCGCGACGTCGTCGAGTGAAGCCAAGATCGCGCGGCTGACGGCGCTCGGCGCCGATGTCACGCTGAACTACAAGCAGGTGCCGGACTGGGGCAAGAAGGCGCGCGAGATCACCGGGCAGGGCGTCGATCTCGTGGTCGAGGTCGGCGGCGTCGGCACCTTGAACGAGTCGATCCGCGCCACCCGGATCGGCGGCACCATCGCCTTCATCGGCGTGCTCGCCGGTGCGCCGGCCTCGGAGCTGCGGCTGCCGCTGATGGTGATGCAGCAGCAGCGGCTGCAGGGCGTCACGGTCGGCTCGGTCGACGATCTCCAGGCGCTGGCGAACGCGCTGACGCTGCATCAGGTGAAGCCGGTGGTCGACCGCGTGTTTCCGTTCAGCGAGGCGCCCGAGGCGTTCCACTACATGGCGAGCGGCGCGCATCTCGGCAAGGTGACGATCGCGATCGGGGGATGAGTGACCACGCTGCTGTCGGCGACTGCGTCATCGAAGCAGGGCAGCACTCTTAGCCTCACTCTCTCCGCCGTCATTCCGGGGCGCGTCGCGCAGCGGCGCGAGCCCGGAATCCATAGCCACAGGATGCTGTGCGACGCGAGCTGGCCGGTATGCTCGTCTTCGCCACATGCACAGTCGTGGTTATGGATTCCGGGCTCGTCGCTGCGCGCCGCCCCGGAATGACGGCGAGAGAAACGGGCTGCTAATGACGTGGCGGTTTGCGGTGCTGTTTTGGCAGCTTCAATTGCCAGCGGCCGCTGCTGCGTTCGACAGAGGCCGGGAATGGCTTCATCTCGGTGCCGACCTTGAAGGTGGCGATGAGCTTGACGCGGTCGTCGCCGTCCCAGCCGTCGAACTCGTAGAAGGTGTAGTCGTCGTCAGGGGTGAGATAGGACCAGCCCCCCAGCTTGAGGTCGAACGGCGCGGCAACGATCTCCATCCCGTTGCCGCAGCCGGAGGGACCTTCGCTGGAGCAGACCGAAAACAGCCAGCGGCGGCTTGGCGAGGCGTGCGGCGGCGAATGGATCTTGGTCTCGATGACGCGATTGAGCCACAGCAGCATCCATTGCACGCCTTCCCAATAGCCGATCTCGATCAGCAGGAGTTCGTGCTCCGGAAAGTAGCCGACGAGCTTGTACTCGACCGAGTCGTCCTCATGTCCGGGTAGGTCATCCGGAAGTCGGGTCACGTAGCTTCTGGTGGAACCATCCTTGAATGTGATTTCCAGCGACTTGCCGTTGCGCCTGACGACATCGTTCAACTGAGCGAGGCAGGCCTGCTCGTCGCGGTCGAGGTCGGCCTTGCCGGTGTCTCCTTTGCAGCGGCCGTCTTGTGAAGGATGCTCCGACATCGCGTAGGGGATGTCGGCCGAGGCCGCGGCCGGACCAATCGTGGTTGCCAGCGCGACAAGAAGCAAAACGAAGATGCATTGCATTTTATTGATCCAGCGTTGCCGCTTTGGGTTCAAAGCAGCGCTGGTGCGTGCGGTCAACCTTGGATCGGATCGCCTGTCGGCTTCTTGCGCGCGGGCAGCGTCATCGCGATCACACCAATGAGGACACAGGTGAGGCCGATCCAGGCGGTCGGCGCGAGGTGCTCGCCGAGCCCGGCCACGGCGATCGCAACGCCGATCGGCACCCGCAGATAGGATTGCGCGGTGGCGCCGATCGAGCCGAGCGTCTGCACCAGGCGGAAATAGATCACCATCGCGGCTGCAGTCGAGACGGTCGCGAGCGCGACCAGCGCCAGCACCGAGCGCAGTGACGGTGCCAGCGTCCACGGATGGTCGACGACCAGCGCAAGCGGGATCAGCACCGCGGCGCCCGACAGCAGCGATCCCGCGGCCGGCAACATCGGATCGAGTCCCTTGAAGCTCTTTCCCATGATCGCCGCACCGGCATAGCAGATGGTGGCGGCGACGATCGCAATCTGCGCCCACAGCTCGCGGCCAAGCCCGCCCAGCGCCTCGGTGCCGACGATGAGGCAGGTGCCGGCGAGTCCGGCGGCGACGCCGACCAGCTTGCGCAGGGTGACAGGCTCGTGGTGCGTCACCAGCGCGGTCAGCAGGAAGGTGAAGATCGGCGAGGTCGCGTTGAGGATCGTCGCAAGACCCGCCTCGACGGTGCGCTCGGCCCAGGCGATCAGCGTGAATGGCACGACGCTGTTGAGACCGGCCTGGATCACGAAGCGACGCCAAATCGTCCGGTCACGCGGCCAAGCGAGGCCGCGGCTGCGGATGATCGCGGCCAGCAGCAGCCCCGCAATCAGCGTGCGCGCGGCGATCAGGGTCAGCGGCGGAATGGTTTCGACGCCGATCTTGATGAAGGTGTATGAGGCGCCCCACAAGGTGGACAGAACGAGCAGGAGGGCGAATTCTGTCGTGAGATCGGAGCGGCTCTGCATGGTGCCTCGCGGGCGGGAGAATGGCTTCTCCTAGCCGGGCGGCGGCGCGTGATGTTTCGATACGGGGCGAACTGTTCGTGGAAGGAAGCCGAAGCCATTCCGATCGGTGCATAGCGTCCCTGGATCGCTTCGCTGGCGCTCGCGATGACGGAGCCTGTGGGGCCGGCGATGTCAGCCACACCCGTCATTGCGAGCGGAGCGCGGAGCGAAGCAATCCAGACTGGCGATCCGATGAAGATCCTGGATTGCTTCGTCGCCTACGGCTCCTCGCAATGACGCTCGTTGCGAGCTTGCGCGGTCGCTCCGATCAGTTCGCCGGCATGCTCTTCTCGACCAGCTTCACCCAGTACGATGCGCCGGCGCTGAGGATGTTGTCGTTGAAGCGGTAGGCCGGGTGGTGGCACTCGTTGCCGGGGCCCATGCCGAGGAACACGAAGGCGCCCGGACGCGCCTCCAGCATGAACGCGAAATCCTCGCCGCCCATCAGCGGAATGGCGCGGTCGTTGACACGCTCAGCGCCGGCGACGTCGCGGGCGACGTCGGCGGCGAAAGCCGCCTGCGCAGGGTGATTCATCGTCACCGGATATTTGCGCTCGTAGATCGCCTCGGCCGAGCCGCCATAGGCGCGCGCGGTGGCCTCGGCGACCTCGACGATGCGCCTCTCGACGAGATCGCGGATCTCCGGATCGAGCGTGCGCACGGTGCCCAGCATCTCGACCGTCTCGGGGATCACGTTGAAGGTGGTGCCGCCATGGATCGAGCACACCGAGATCACCGCCGACTTCAACGGATCGACGTTGCGGGCGACGATCGACTGCAGCGCGTTGACGATCTGCGAGGCGATCAGGATGCTGTCGACCGCCCGGTGCGGGCCGGCGCCGCCATGGCCGCCCTTGCCGGTGACCTTGATGTGGATCGCATCAGCCGAGGCCAGCATCGCGCCGGGCGAGATTTCGAAATGGCCTTCGGGCACGCCCGGCATGTTGTGCATGCCGTAGACCTCCTGGATGCCCCAGCGCGTCATCAGCCCGTCATCGACCATCGCCTTGCCGCCGGCGCCGCCTTCCTCGGCCGGCTGGAAGATGACGATGGCGGTGCCGTCGAAATTGCGGGTCTCGGCGAGATATTTCGCAGCGCCCAGCAGCATCGCGGTGTGGCCGTCGTGGCCGCAGGCGTGCATCAGGCCCGGCGTCTTCGAGGCGTAGGGAACGCCAGAGGTTTCCTCGATCGGGAGCGCATCCATGTCGGCGCGCAGGCCGATGGTCCTGCCGGAGGCCGACTTGCGGCCGCGGATCACGCCGACCACGCCGGTGCGGCCGATGCCCGTCACCACCTCGTCGCAGCCGAATGCGCGCAGCTTGTCGGCGACGATGCCGGCGGTGCGATGCACCTCGTACAGCAGCTCGGGATGTTCGTGGAAGTCGTGGCGCCAAGCGGCCATTTCGTCGGAGAGCGCGGCGATGCTGTTGAGGATGGGCATGAGGACCGGATGACTCGCTGAAGTGGATCGGGACGCTGCAGTGGATGCGGCCAAGCCAGCCGGCAGCACCGCGCGGTGACCGACTATGACCCGGTCAAAAAAGCCAGGCAAGTTGCCGCCGGCCATGGCGCCATGCGCGGATGCGCGGTCACCTCGACGGACCACGCCGGGCGTTCCGGATTGCGGAACGGGAGTCAGGTGAGCGGGGCGGGGGCCGGCACGCGGGGATATTTGCGCTCGGGTGGTACCTCCAGGCGGAAGGCCCGCAGCTTCGGCTCGTCCCACGCCGCCAATGGCGTGCCGCAGACGCCGCAGTCGAACCGCCCGGCAGCGCCAATGGCGGAGGTCGATTCCGCGATCTCGTAGGCGGCACGGCAATGGGGACACGTCACGCTGGATATCTTCATGAGATCACGCTCCCAAACAGCTCGACCAGACGCCTTGAACCAGATCAATGCGGTCCATGAACCGACGTCACCGCGTCCGGTCGTCACGCCTCCTCGGCCTGCCATGGCGTCGGCGCCTTCGTGAAGGCGCGCCACGCCTCGCGCAACGGCTCCTCCACGCCGGCCATGGCATGCGACTGCCATCCGGTGATCGCGGCGGCCGCGATCGCCGCCTCGGTGGAGGTGGTGCCGAGGGTCTCGATCACGCCGGCGGTGACCGCCATGTCGTTGTAGTGGCCAAGCTGTTCCTGGAAGCCGGCGAGCGTCCTGGCATATCTCTTCGCCGATTTGCTCGCGCCGTAGAGCGGCAGCAGGAAGTCGATGCTGTAGCGCAGCTTCTTCAGCGCGAGACGCAGCCGGTGGCGCCGCTCGGCCGGCAGCTTCTTGAAGCGGCGGCCGCGCTTGAGCACCTTCTGGTGGCGCTCCGACAGGACAGGCCCGGCGAAATCGATCGCGGGCGCCGCGAGGCGTCGGAGATCGTCGGGGGAGACGTCGTTGCGCCAGCCGCGGGTCTCGATCCATTCGCCGAGGCCGAGCACGAAAGCGGCGCAGCGGCGCTCGGCAAGCGCGATGCGCAGCGTGCGATAGGCGAGATCGCGCCGCCGCTCGGCGAGCGCCCGGAGCGAGTCGAAGCCTGCAACAGTGGGGCAGGCCTCGGCGATCTCGGGCAGCGTATCGGTCAGGAACACGTCGAGGTCGCGCGCCGCCGAGAGGCTCTGTGCCAGCCAGCGCGCATCCGCCTCGAGACCGTCGAGCGTCGCCGAGGTCCCGAGCGGCCGCATCAGGTGCAACGCGGCGCGCAGGCGGCGCAGCGCCACCCGCAACTGATGCACGCCTTCCGTATCGCGTCCGTCCTCTGCCGCAGGCATGGCCTGCAGCAGATGATGCAGGCTGCCGCGCAGGACGAGGGCGAAGCTCTCGTCGAGAGACACCGCCGGATCGAGACGCAGCTTGGGCGGCTTTTCGGCCCCCGGCGCTGCGCCGGCTGCGAGGTCGAAACCGCGCGCGGATTTGCTGCGGATCGAAGGTCTGATCGGTCCGTGATCGGCGATGCGCTGTGCGATCTCGTAGATGGCGGCGGGGTTGCCGCTCTTGAGCTCCAGCTCGATCTCGCTCACGATCTCACGGTGCTCGCCGGCCTTGATGACACCGCTGTCGAACGCGATCTCGATGGTCGCACCGGGCACGTCGAGCATGCGCGCGTGACGATGCACGTCGGTCGTGAACACCGCCTCGAGCGTTGCCTCGGCCAGCGCGGAGCGAAGCTCCTCCGGCAGCAGCGCGGCCGCCAGCACCGGATCTGGCGCCAGCGAGCTGACGCTGGCCTCCCACTCTCCGCGCTTGAGTGGGTCGTCGCTGTGCTGCTCTTTCACAGTCTGCACGAAGCGCGAGCCGCTCTGGCGCACCCGCAAGGTGAAGCCGTTCTTCCACAGCGTGCGCTTCGGCGTGTCGTAGTAGACCGATGTCAGATGCTTGCGCGAGCCCTTGTTGCGCGCATGCGCGGTGACGACCGGTGCGTTGTTGAAGCCGGCGAGTTGATCGGGCGCGACGAGGAGTTTCAGCTCGATCTCGTGGCCGCTGCCGGCCGCCGGATCCGGCAAGGACGGCGCCGCGACCTCCACGCCAAGCGCTGCGGCATCCTCCTGCGTGGCCGCGTGATCGGCTAGGTGCTGCGCAGTCAAGCGATCGGCGGCGCCACCGGGATCGCTGCTCGCCGACTCACCACTCTCCCGCACGCCGACCGCATGGCCACTGCCGTGGATCGACGCCGGTGCGTTCGAATCGGGCATGTGTCGATTCTGTAACCGTTTAATGACAGTCATCTCTCGTATAGCTGCAGCCGGCACAAAGGGACAGTGGCATTTCTCGCAGGCCGTCGACGATGCGCGACGCGCCAGAGCTTACAGGTCGCATTTTTTGTTGCTGCTTCAATGACAAGTGCTCGCGCTTCCGGCCGGCAGGTGCTCACGAAGATATGTCCGTCGCAGCCGCAATGCACCGTCGTGCGGCCGCGCCGCCACAGGCGGAACTTCAGATCGAGCCGGTGAGCATGAAACGCGTGGCGATGAAGACGGCGGCTGCGGTGGTCGCAATGCTCGCGGCGGCCACGAGGCCGCGGCCGCGACGCGCCAGCGCGCGGGAGCGCTCGCGCGGATCCTGCGCCGGATCGACGGATGCGCGCCGGCTGCGCCGATGGCGTACCGCCTGCACCCAGAAGGCAAGCGCAGCGATGCCGGTTACCACTGCAAATACGGTCGTCACGCCTGCGGCAAAGCCGAGATCGACACCGACGCTTTCCAACATCGCCCGCAGATGCACAGCTAAGCGGGCCAGGAGAGTTGCGGCATAGTCGGCTGCTGCAGCGCCGGTGTAGAGCAGAACGGCAGTCCAGACCACCGCAGCCATCGCAATCAGGATCGACACCAGCACGGCGAGGCCGTCGCCTGCAATGAAGCCGATCGAGGCGGCGATCAGCGCCAGCGCCGGCATCACGTTGCCCATCGGGATCGGCAGGATGATGGTGACCGCCATCAGAAGCAGCGGCAGCGCGAGCAGCATCCGCGCCGGCCGGCCGGTCAGCCAGACCAGCCGGTCCTCGCGCAGGCCGCGTTCGGCATAGCCCGCCCAGTCGAGACCGGCGCGGATGATCTTGCGCAGGAGCCGCTGCGGCACCGGCCGGCTGCGCAACTGTTCGGGCAGCCATAGCCGCTCGGCGCCGAACAGGATCTGCAGCGCGACCAGCGCGACAAAGGTGCCGAACACCATGCCGAATGGGCCCGGCAACGGGATCAGCGCCGGCAGGGTCAGCAGCAGCAGGGTCAGGCCAAGACCTTCCGATTCCAGCCGGTCGAACAACTCGCCGATCGACGGCTCCTCGGACCGCACCGTCCGGGCGATCGCGAGCAGCCGGCGGCTGATCGGCCCGTTGTGACGGCGTGGCGCCGAGGAGTCCTCGTCGTCGGATGCGACATCATTCACTGCCACGCAGCAACCTCTTGTCCTTCGACCTGCCTCACTTCATCGGCTCGACCGCAGGCCGCGTCTTCCACAGCGAATAGGCGATGCCGGCGCCGAGCAGACCGAACGTGATGCCGAGCGAAATCGCGGGCGGAAACTTCTCGAGCCCGAGCAGGTCGGCCAGGAAGATCTTCGAGCCGATGAAGATCAGCACCGCCGCCAGCGCCAGCTTGAGATACTGGAAGCGATCCACCATCGCGGCAAGCGCGAAATAGAGCGCGCGCAGGCCGAGGATCGCGAAGATGTTCGACGTGTAGACCACGAAGGGGTCGGTCGAGATCGCGAAGATCGCGGGCACCGAGTCGACCGCGAAGATGACGTCGGCAAACTCGATCAGGATCAGCGCCAGGAACAGCGGCGTCATGAACCAGGTCGGCTTGCCGCGCGCATCAGGCTGGCGCACGAAGAAGCGCTCTTCGTGCAGGCGGTCGGTGACGTCGAAGCGGCGGCGCACCCAGGCCAGCGCCGGGTTGGCGCCGATGTCGTGCGGCGTGTCCTTGAACACCAGCATCTTGATGCCGGTCGCGACCAGGAACAGCGCGAACAGATAGAGTACCCAGCTCGCCTGGGCGACGATCGCGGCGCCGAGGCCGATCATGATCGCGCGCAGCACGATGACGCCGACGATGCCCCAGAACAGCACGCGGTGCTGATAGGCGCGCGGGATTGAGAAGTAGCTGAAGATCATGGCGATGACGAAGACGTTGTCCATCGCCAGCGCCTTCTCGATCGTGAACGCGGTGAGATAGGCGGTGCCGGCCTCGGCGCCGATTTGCCACCACACCCAGGCGCCGAAGGCGAGGGCGAGCATGATGTAGATGCCGCTCATGACGAGGCTCTCGCGTACCGAGATCTCGCGCGTCTTGCGATGGAGGATGCCGAGATCGAAGACGAGGAGGGCGAGCACGATTGCGAGGAAGGCGAGCCACATCCAGACGGGCTTGCCGGCAAACGCGATGAGCAGGAATTCCACGACGGGTCCCTCTTTCAAGCCGGTGAGATTGATGTCAGGTCCGACATCGTGAGCGCACCGGCAGCTTCACCAGAGGGGCCCGGACCAGGGGTAGGCGACGGACGTATGTGTCTGCCGATTGGTTTTCAAGAGCCTGCGGTTTTCAAGAGCCCGCCGTTCGCATCTGCGTTCAGCAAGATGAACGGCGAGGTGCGACAGAGTGTCTGCTGCCCGGCGGCCGTCTTGCGGCTGTGCGGCGGTGAACTAATTCCAGAGGGCCGGAGATCCGGGCCCCTCTGATAGTCCGTGAGACTATGATGTCGGACTCTCTTTCATGACCGCTGCCGCTGGCGGTATTGCGCACTTCGGGCGCTATTGAGGAGTTTGACGAGATGCGGCCCCACGCGTCGCTTGTTGCTATCGGGCCTTGCGGCTCTCGCCCCCACATCACCATCCCAACAATCGTTACCCCGCTCAAACCTCCCGGCATCGCTTGGAGGGGCGGCGGTGATCGTGATGGAACCGGAGCGCCTGCTCGCCACTTTGTATGGAACCTGCGTGCTGGAGCGCGCTGGCATTTTGTGTACGGGAGACAATCGTGACCACGGGGGGTGACCAGGTATCGATCGCGAAGGCGCCGCCGTCGCGCCCGGCCGTGGCAACGCGCCGCCTCTTGATGATCATCAATCGCGGCAGCCGCTCCGGCGGCGAAGCGGCCGGCGTTGCCGTGTCGCGGCTGAGCGCAGCCGGCTATGATCTCGTGATCTCGGCGCCGCATAGTCCGCGCGAGGTGGCGCCGTGGATCGAAGCACATGCCGACGATGCGGAGGCGGTCGTCGTCGCCGGGGGGGACGGCAGCCTGAACGCGGCTGCGCCCGCACTGCTCAAGACCGGCCTGCCGCTGGGCATCATTCCGGCCGGCACCGCCAATGACCTTGCCCGCACGCTTGGCCTGCCGCCGGATATGGAGGCCGCGGTCGATGTGATTGCGGCCGGCCATCGCCGCCGGATCGATCTCGGCGAGGTCAACGGGCACCCGTTCTTCAACGTCGCCAGCCTCGGCTTGAGCGCCGAGCTCGCGCGGCAGCTGACCAAGGAAACCAAGCGGAGGTTCGGCCGGCTCGGCTATGCGCTCACGGCGCTGAAGGTGCTGACCAATGCACGGCCGTTCCGCGCGATGATCGTATCGTCCGACGGCGCGGTGCGGGTGAAGACACTGCAGATCGCGGTCGGCAATGGCCGCTACTACGGCGGCGGCATGGCGGTCGATCACCGCGCCGAGATCGACGATTCCCATCTCGATCTGTATTCGCTGGAGATCGGCCGCATCTGGAAGCTGCTGGCGATGGCCTATGACTTCCGCAAAGGCCGCCACGGCCTGTGGCAGGAGGTGCGGGCCTCGCGTGATACATCGTTCGAGATCCGCACGCGCCGTCCGCGCCGGATCAATGCCGATGGCGAGCTCGTCACCTTCACGCCGGCGCGCTTCTCCGTGCTGCCGCGTGCGGTCACGGTGTTCGTGCCCGAGGTCGCAGCGCAGGACCGCACCTGACGCGCGGCCGCTTGATCCGCCGTTCGCGGACACTCGATTTCGACTGATCACCCGATTGAGAGACCCATGACCAAGCAGACCCGCTTCAATCTCTGGTACGCAATCGTCGCGATCTTCGTCGCGATGATGATCCACAATGCGTGGACGAGCTATCGCCAGGTCGCCGTCATTCCCTACAGTCAATTCCAGGACCTGCTCGCAGCCGGCAAGGTGAAGGAGGTCGGCGTCTCCGAGAACTACCTGGAAGGCACGCTGAAGGAGCCGCTGCCCAGCGGCCAGTCGCGCTTCGCGACGACGCGCGTCGACCAGGAGTTCGCCAAGGAGCTCAGCAAGGCCAACGTCACCTTCACCGGCCGCGTCGAGAGCAACATCCTCGGCGACATCCTCTCGCTGGTGATGCCGATCGCGCTGTTCTTCGGCGTCTGGTACTGGCTGTCGCGCCGGATGATGGGCGGCGCCGGCGGGCTCGGCGGCGGCCTGATGCAGATCGGCAAGAGCAAGGCCAAGGTCTACGTCGAATCCAACACGGGCGTTCGCTTCGACGACGTTGCCGGTGTCGACGAGGCCAAGGACGAACTGCGCGAGATCGTCTCGTTCCTGAAGGATCCGAAATCCTATGGCCGTCTCGGCGGCCGCATGCCCAAGGGCGTGCTGCTGGTCGGCCCGCCCGGCACCGGCAAGACGCTGCTCGCCAAGGCGGTCGCGGGCGAGGCCGGCGTGCCGTTCTTCTCGATCTCGGGCTCGGAATTCGTCGAGATGTTCGTCGGCGTCGGTGCCGCGCGCGTGCGCGACCTGTTCGAGCAGGCCCGCGCCAAGGCGCCCGCAATCATCTTCATCGACGAGCTCGATGCGCTGGGACGTGCCCGAGGCATGGGCCCGTTCGCCGGCGGCCATGACGAGAAGGAGCAGACCCTGAACCAGTTGCTGGTCGAACTCGACGGCTTCGATTCCTCGACAGGTCTCGTGCTGCTGGCGGCGACCAACCGGCCCGAGATTCTCGATCCGGCGCTGCTGCGCGCCGGCCGCTTCGACCGCCAGGTTCTGGTCGACCGGCCCGACAAGCCGGGTCGCATCCAGATCCTGCAGGTGCATCTGAAGAAGGCCAAGCTCGCCGCCGACGTCGATCCGGAGAAGGTCGCGGCGCTGACGCCCGGCTTCACCGGCGCCGATCTCGCCAACCTCGTCAACGAGGCGACCTTGCTGGCGACGCGGCGCGGCGGCGACGAGGTCACGCTCGATGATTTCAACAATGCGATCGAGCGCATCGTCGCCGGATTGGAGAAGCGCAACCGGCTGCTCAATCCGAAGGAGCGCGAGATCGTCGCCTATCACGAGATGGGGCATGCGATCGTCGCGATGAGCCTGCCGGGCACCGATCCCGTGCACAAGGTGTCGATCATCCCGCGCGGCGTCGGCGCGCTCGGCTACACCATCCAGCGCCCGACGGAAGATCGCTTCCTGATGACGCGCGAGGAGCTCGAGAACAAGATGGCGGTGCTGCTCGGCGGCCGCGCCGCGGAGCTCGTGGTCTACGGCCATCTGTCGACGGGCGCCGCCGACGATCTGCGCCGCGTCACCGACATCGCGCGCTCGATGGTGACCCGCTACGGCATGTCGGAGCAACTGGGCTCGGTCGCCTATGAGCGCGACAACCAGTCGTTTCTTGCGCCGGGCGTCTCACGCAGCGCCGAGTATGGCGAGGCCGCAGGGGATGCGATCGACGCCGAGGTGCGTGCGATCGTGACGAACGCGCTGGAGCGCACCCGCAAGCTGCTCCAGGACAAGCGCGACGTGCTGGAGCGCGCGGCGCGCCGCCTGCTGGTCAAGGAGACGCTCGACGAGAGCGAGCTCGCCGCCCTGCTGAAGCAGGACCAGCGCGCCGGCGATCTCGTTGTGGCAGCGAAGCCGATATAGTTGTCGAGTCGGGGAGCAAAGGCGCGGCCGTGCGGTCTCCACGATCGGGATTGTGTAGCGCCGTGCCCATCGTCTTGGCAATGAGCTCGCCGCACGACGATGGGCACGCTGCCGGCTGACGGCGGCTGCTTTGCCCACCCTACGGCGGCCACGCTCACCGCCGCGGCCACATCCGGGCCAGCGCCTCGTCCTTCTTGACAAACGCGTGCCAGAGCGTGGCCGCAATGTGCAGGCCGACCACGAGATAGACCAGATAGGCCAGCGTATCATGCGTGATCTCGCCGGCATGGGCGATCGTCCTGTCGCCGGCGAACAGGCGCGGCCAGCTGAAGGTCCCGAAATAGCGCAGCGAGTAGCCGCCGGCCGACGAGAACATGTAGCCGGTGACGGGCATGATCAGCAGCAGCGCATAGAGCGCCCAATGATTGAGCTGCGACAGCGCGCGGACCATCGGTCCGAACGTGGCCGGAGCGGCCGGCGCCGTGGTGCGAGCCCGCACGATCACGCGGATAATGGCCAGCATAAACAGCGTGACGCCGAGCGATTTGTGAACCTCCAGCAGCTCCCGCCGCGGCGACGTCCCGGCCGGCTGAAGGCCGCAATACAGCCCGATCAGCATCGCTGCGATGAACAGCAGGGCGGTCGCCCAATGAATCCATCGCAGCAGGGGATCGTAGCTCGCGATCGTCTCGGGCATGTCGGGCTCGTCAGTGGTGAATTCCGGCGACCTGCTTAGTCGCGGATCTGACCTCTGTCGAAGGATCAGAGGTCGACGACGAGATGTCGGACAACCGCACAAAGGCATCTGCTGATCATTTTTGAGTGATTCCATGCGTGCCGCTCTGTCAGTCGCGCCTCGATAAGCCGTCCCCCGTTCGATGACCGCATTGGATCAAGCGACGATGTTGCCTTGCGGATGACGGGCGGTGCTGAGAACTGAGCGGGTGGTCCTGCGGGCTCGCGCAGGGATTGTGCCTTGATTTTCCTGCAATTGCGGACCAATCTCCCTGCCGGCATTCTGGTCGGGGGGCCTCGTGTCCAATCCTGTTGCAAAGAACATCGTGCTGTTGTCGGACGGGACCGGCAACAGCGCCAAGGCCGTGTTCAAGACCAATGTCTGGCGCCTGTTCCAGCTGCTGGACCTGCGCGATCCGCGCCGGCAAGTTGCCTTTTATGACGATGGCGTCGGAACGTCCTCCTTCAAGCTGTTCGCAGCCCTCGGCGGCATCTTCGGCTTCGGCCTGAAGCGGAATGTGATTGCGATCTACAGCTTCTGCTGTCGCAACTACAAGCCGGGCGACCGCATCTACTGCTTCGGGTTCAGCCGCGGTGCCTTCACCATCCGTATCGTGGCGGCAATGATCGCGGGGCAGGGGCTCGTCGCCTACGACGACAATGAAGCCGATCTCGCCCGGTTCGCCGCAGACGCCTATCGCCGCTATCGGCGTCGCTACAATAGCGGAATTCTCAGATATCTCGGCAAGATCGGCCTGGACCTGCGCGGAGTGCGCGACTGGGGAATCAGAACGCTGCGCAGAGTGCAGGGCGTGGCGCTGCAGGCTCCGCCAGCAGTCGAGGTCGAGAGCGTGCATTTCGTCGGCATTTGGGACACCGTTGACGCCTACGGCGGGCCGATCGAGGAGATGACGCGCGCCATTGACTATTGGATCTGGCCGCTGTCGATGCCGGACCAGTTCATGAATTCCAAGATCCATCGCGCTTGCCACGCCCTCGCGATCGAAGAAGAGCGTGACGCCTTCCGCCCGGTGATCTGGGATGAGCGCTATGTGTGGGGACGGGACGAGGCTGTTTCAGGCCGCAGTGACAAGAAGGACTGGCTGTTCGGCATCGACCACGATCCGCGCAGCGCGGCTGCGAAACTGGCCGAGCCGCCGCCGCATCTGCGCACCGATCTGCCGCCACGTGACCGCGAGCGCATCAGCCAGGTGTGGTTTACCGGCGTGCATTCCGACATCGGCGGCGGCTATCCGCAGGATGGCCTTTCCTATGTGACGCTCGATTGGATGCTCGACCGCGCCCAGGCCTATGGTCTCGTCTATCTCGACGGGCGGCGCAGGCTGCTCTACGATCCCGAGATCGATCCGCTCGACACGCTGAACGACTCGCGCAAGGGGCTTGCGGCCTACTACCGCTACAAGCCGCGCAATCTGCGCGAGATCTATGACGCGCCGCCCTACAAGCTATCGCTCCGGTACGATGTCAGTCGCATCAAGTGGCTGCTTCATTCGCCGTTCAAGGCCCAGACCGGGCTTCTTGCTGACGATCTGCATCCGAGCCTGCCGCAGCCACCTCTGCCGCCGGTGAAGCCGACGATCCACCGCACCGTGTTCGAACGCATTGGGTCGGGTCCCGATCACTATGCACCGGTGGTCGTACCCGCCGCTTACCGCGTCACGGATGAGACCGATACGCCGGTCGATGCGCTGCATCCGCTCGATCACGGGCACGCGCGGACGCGGGTGCAGGACGATGTCTGGAATTGGGTCTGGCTGCGCCGCGTGGTCTATTTCGCCACCATGTTCGCGCTGCTGTTCGTCGCGGCGATCCCATATTTCGTCATCTATTGGCCGCGCGTGCTTTATGAGCCCTTGCATGGGCTGGTAAATCCGCTGGTCAACGGAGCGGCAGCCTTCTTGCCCAAATTTCTCGACCCATGGTTCGTCGCGTTTCGGGATTCGCCGGGTTTGCTGGTGGTCGGTGTGGCCGCTGCGCTCGGCTTGACGGCGTGGGGCACCTCACTGCAGCGAACGATCCGCGACGCCGCACGCATCGCCTGGAACGATCCATCCCGGCACAAGCCGGTGACCGGCTGGCGCGCGACGGTTTATTCGCTGCGACGCCAGGGCTGGTATGTTGCCGGTTTCTATCTGCTGAAAACGTGGATCTTCCCGTTCGCCATCATGTTCTGGCTGTTCTGGTGGCTGGGGTTCGGCGCGGCCAATACGGCCGGGCTGTTCTGCAAGGAGACGCTGAGGCCGATCGAGGTCGAGGAGACAGAGATCGGCGCATACCCTGGTGGAAGCATCCGGCCAGTATTCGAGACGCGTCACCATTGCTATCCGACAGCGCTGACCGTGGCGCAGGGCGAGACCTATCAGATCGTGCTCGACGTCGGGGAGGCATGGAGCGACGGCGGCATCCCTGCGACTCCGGCCGGCTTCGGTTACGGCACCTGGACCCAATTGCCTGGGATACCCTTCAAGCGGCTGATCTGGTCGAACTGGTTCGCACCGATCGTGCGGGTGGGCAGCACCGGGCTGGAGGAGCATCTCCCGGCTTTCCAGCAGGAAACGCCCGGCAGCAGCCGCTGGACAGCCAGGTTCACGGCCCGCAGCGATGGGGAGGTGTTCGTCTACGTCAACGACACGTCCATCATGCTTCCTTGGCTGCTGTTGTATCGATTCTACTTCAACAACAAGGGCAACGCGGTCGTCTCGTTGAAGAAGCTGTAGCTGCAAGCGCTGCCAGGTCTGGCACTTGTCGAGCGTGACGTCGTCACGCTTCAGATGCTGCGCGGCACGGGCTGGTGTTGGCGTCGGGGCTGGGTAGGATACAGGCATTGATCGACTGCGAAGAGTACCATGACCCGACGAAGCTGGACAGGATGGACCGCACGCTTGGCGCTCGCCGCCGTCACGCTCGCCGGTGCCAGCGCCCATGCCGCCGAGCGGACGATGTCCTGGGACAGCGGCTGCCGTTTCACGGTCCGGTACGATCCCGCCAAGCACGACGAGACGCGGCTGCGCAACACCGTCCGTCTGCTGTTTGGCCCGTCCGATTTCGACTCGCCGGGCACGTTGCCGGCATTCGACCCGAAGGCGGTCGCGGCGCTCGACGCCGACAAGATCGACCGCGCCTGCAAGGCCACGCTCGACGCTGCCGCGCGGCTGGAGTTCATCGCGCTGCCCGGCATCGATGACTATCGGCGCGCCAGGGTGGCGGAGCTGAAGGACAGTTGCGATTTCGACCTGGTGCAGACCCGCGGATTCAAGACGCCCTCTACGCTGCGCGACTACCAGCCTGCCGCCGCCTGCGCGCGCTTCGTCGACGCGATCGAGGGCAAGACCGACCTGCAGCAGATGTTTCGCCAGACCGTCGACAAGGGCTGCGCCGACAACGCCAGCCCGAAGGCCTGCGTCGCCCGCTACGTCGCCGAGGCGCAGAAGCCGGACGGCCAGGAGCGCATGCGGATCTATCTGGTCAATTTCGGCTGGAGCAATTGCGCTATCAACTACAACCTCCGCAACACCGGCGAGAAGAAGATGGAGGCGATGCGGAGCGCGCTCGAGACCCAGTTCCGGAAGATGTTCAAGGTCAAGCAGGACAAGTGCGAGGAGGCGGACTGAGGCGTCCGCCCGCTCGACGCGCGCTCAGCTCTCCCCGAACACGCGCTTGAAGATCGTGTCGACGTGCTTGAGGTGGTAGCCGAGGTCGAACTGCTCGTCGATCTCGGCGTCGGTCAGGTACTTCTTCACGTCAGCATCGGCCTTGAGCAGGGTGCGGAAGTCGCCTTCGCCGCGCCAGACCGGCATCGCGTTGCGCTGGACCAGTCTGTAGGAGTCCTCGCGGCTCGCGCCCTTCTGGGTCAACGCGATGAGCACGCGCTGCGAGTGGACGAGGCCGCCGAGCTTGTCGAGGTTCTTCTCCATGTTGGCCGGGTAGACCAGGAGCTTCTCGATCAGGCCGGCGAGGCGGATCAGCGCGAAGTCGAGCGTGACGGTGGCATCGGGGCCGATCATGCGCTCGACCGAGGAGTGCGAGATGTCGCGCTCGTGCCAGAGCACGACGTTCTCCATCGCGGGCGTCACATAGGCGCGCACCATGCGGGCGAGACCGGTGAGGTTCTCCGACAGCACCGGATTGCGCTTGTGCGGCATCGCCGACGAGCCCTTCTGGCCCTCCGAGAAGAACTCCTCGGCTTCGAGCACCTCGGTGCGCTGCAGATGGCGCACTTCGGTCGCCAGGCGCTCCACGGACGATGCGATGACGCCAAGGGTCGCAAAGAACATCGCGTGGCGGTCGCGCGGAATCACCTGGGTCGAGATCGGCTCGGGGCTGAGGCCCATCGCCTTGGCGACGTGCTCCTCCACCCGCGGATCGATCTGCGCGAAGGTGCCGACGGCGCCGGAAATCGCGCAGGTCGCGACTTCCTTCCGCGCGGCGACCAGGCGCTCGCGCGCGCGAGAGAATTCGGCATAGGCATAAGCGAGCTTGAGACCGAACGTCACCGGCTCGGCGTGGATGCCGTGCGAGCGGCCGATGGTCGGCGTCATCTTGTGCTCGAAGGCGCGCGTCTTCAGCGCCGCCAGCACGCGGTCGAGATCGGCGAGCAGCAGGTCGGCCGCACGGGTGAGCTGGACGTTGAGGCAGGTGTCGAGCACGTCCGATGACGTCATGCCCTGGTGCACGAAGCGCGCCTCGGGACCGACGATCTCGGCGAGATGGGTCAGGAAGGCGATGACGTCGTGCTTGGTCTCGCGCTCGATCTCATCGATGCGGGCGACGTCGAAGGTGGCGTCCTTGGCCTTGGCCCAGATCGTCTTGGCGGCCTCCTTCGGGATCACGCCGAGCTCCGCCAGCGCGTCCGCCGCATGCGCCTCGATCTCGAACCAGATCTTGAACCGGGTCTGCGGCTCCCAGATCGAGGCCATTTCGGGACGGGAATAGCGGGGGATCATCGACGGCGCTCCGAGGCGGGAGGGAAGGTGGGCGGGACCAAGCGTCCGCGCCGGCATTTTACGCCGCGCTTTACCAGAGCGGCCGGATCGACACAAACGGCGGTCTTTCCGGCTGCTCGGCATGCCGTTACCGGATCATAATACCATTTTCAAAAAATCGCGCTGACAGATATTGAAATCTGTCAGCGCGATGGTGTATGTCGATCCTGCCATCTTGCTTAAGACCAACTTCCACTGTCTGACCTTGGGTTCAGCGGTTTCAACTGCGAAGGACCGCTTCGATGAAGATTGAAAAGCGATTGTTGCACTCACAATTTCAGGACTGGCTGAATCTCCAGGTCGCGCGTCACCTGGAGGCCCAGGCCACCAGGTTTCGCGCGCCATCGTCCACCGACCAGGCTGAGACGATCCAGATCAAGGCGAATTCGTCCGACGCCGATATGGTGCACGCATGAATGAGGCCGTGGTTCTGACATCCGAGCGCATCCTCGAAGTCACCGAGGACGTGTTGCGCCGTTATGGGCTCGCCAAAGCGACGGTCGTCGACGTCGCGAGAGCGCTCGATGTCAGCCACGGCTCCGTCTACCGTCACTTTCCGAGCAAGGCGTCGCTGCGTGAGGCGGTTGCCAAGCGCTGGCTCGAGCGGGTCAGCGCGCCGCTGGCGCAGATCGCGGCCGAGCCGGGACCGGCGCCGGCGAAGCTGGAGCGCTGGCTGCGCGAGCTGTTCGGCGCCAAGCAGAAACGGGTCTGTGAAGATCCGGAGATGTTCGCGACCTATCTCACCCTGGCGCGCGAGGCGTGCTCGGTAGTCAAGGCGCACAAGCAGAACCTGATCGCCCAGGTCGAGGGCATGATCGCTGAGGGGGTCGCGCAGGGGACGTTCGATGTCGCTGATCCCAAGACCGCGGCCGCGGCGATCTTCGACGCGACCCGAAGCTTCCATCATCCCGCCCACGCTGACGAATGGGGCGAATGCACCTGCTCGGCCCGCGTCGATGCCGTGCTGACCCTGCTGCTCCGTGGACTTCAGGCGCGCTAGGCGCGCGCTCATCCGGGCTACAAATCCGTCAGCCCGCTGGTCACCGCCAGCCGCACCAGCTGCGCATCCGTCTGCAGTCCCGTCTTGGCCTTCACCAGATAATGATAGTTCTGCACCGTCTTGACGCTGAGGTGCAGGTTCGTGGCGATCTGCTCGGTGGTCAGGCCCGACGCGAACTGGCGCAGGATTTCGATCTCACGCTCGCCGAGCCGGTCGAGCACGGTCTGCTGCGGATCGAGACTGTCGGCGGCCAGCACATGGGCGACGTCGTCGCTGAGCGCGCGCTCCCCGCTGATCACCATGCGGATGGCACGGACCAGCGCCGACGGCTCGCTGCTCTTGGTGACGAAGCCGCTCGCGCCGGCGGCGAACGCCGCCTTCACCAACGGCGCCTCGCCATGCATCGAGAACACGAGGATGCAGGCGCGATTGTCGCGAGCGCGGATATTGCGGATCGCCTCCAGCCCGCTGGCGCCCTTCATCGAGATGTCGAGCACGACCACGTCGGGCGCATGCGCCTTGAACGCGGCATAGGCCGCCGCGGCGCTGTCGGCCTCGGCGATGACTCGAAACCCGTCCTGGCTCTCCAGCACGCGGCGATAGCCTTGCCGGACCACCGGGTGGTCGTCGACCAGCAGGATCGAAATGCCTGTGCGCTCGGGCATCCCCGTAATCTCAGGCGGCCAGTGGAATTGTCGCGGAGACGCTGAGCCCGCGCGCGGCCGGTCCGATCGACAGCGAGCCGCCGACGGCGGCGATGCGCTCGCGGATTCCGGTCAGGCCGAAGCCGCTCGATTGCGCCAGCAGGGTCGCATCGCCGCCGCCGTCGTCCTCGACTGAAATCAGCAGCGCACCGTCGGGCCCGGAGCGCCGCTCGACCCGCAACGACACCTCGCTCGCACTGGTGTGGCGCAGGGCGTTGGTCAGGCACTCCTGCGCCATCCGGTAGGCGGTGACCGCGACCGGGCCCTGGATGTCGGCGAGATCACCGTGGAGGTCGAGCCGGATCGCCGGTCGCGCGGCGTGCTGATAGTTCTCGGTCAGCGCGATCAGGCCTGCGGCGAGGCCGAGCTCCTCGGTGAGCGGACGGCGCAGTCGGCTCAAGGTGCCGCGCAGGCACGCCATCAGATGGCTGACGGATCGCGTGATCATGCGTGCGTCCTGGGCGATCTGATCGTTGCGGCCGTTGCCGGCGCTCTCGATCGTCGAGGCAAAAGCGAGGATCGCCGTGAGGTTCTGCCCGAACTCGTCGTGCAGCTCGCGGGCGAGCGCCCGCCGCTCCTCGTCGCGGATGTCGAGCAGGCGCTCGGTCAGCGCGGCGCGCTGCTCATTGGCCTGCGCCAGCCGGTCGCCGAGCTCGCCGACGGCGCGGCCGATCATCGCGAGCTCCATCGAGCGGAAGCGCGGCAGCGAGGGGCGGTGGTCGCCCTCGGCCATCCGCTGCAGCGCCGAGACGATGCTGCGCGCCGGCGCCAGCGCATGGGCGATCGCCAGCGAGGCCAGTACGCCGATCGCGACCGCCATCGCCAGCGCCACGCCAAAGCTGTCCTGGATGCGCAGCCAGGCGAGCTGGATCGCCGCATCGGGATCGGCGATCGCCGAGACGGTTCCCGCCGTGGTGGCGCGCGCGCTGATCGGCTGCGCGACCGCCGCGTGATCGCCGAGGATGGCTTCCACGGCGCTTGAGAACCAGCGCGGCGGCGCGGCGCCGAGGCCCTTGCTCTGGCCGCACAGCGGCTTCTCGAACGCCGCCTCCGGCTTGAACTGTACGCAGATGCCGGGCGCGATCAGCTTCATGGTCTCGGTCGTGCGCCAGTCGGGCAGCGGCAGCAGCCGCTCGCGCGATCGGTTGCCGCGCAGCAGCAGCTCGCGCCAGTACAGCGCCTCCAGCGCCTGCGAGACCCGGTCGGCCGATGCCGCGGTGGCGCGGTCGACGCTGCGATAGGCGTCGACGGTGACCCATACGGCCGCGGCGGCCAGACACAGCAGCACGATCAGCGCAAGGCGCGCAATGAGCTGGAGCACGAGACGCATGCGATCCTCTCCACGGCTTTTGCCGCAGCGTAACAATGGGCTGGTGCTCCGCCAAGCAAATGCACTGCAGCAAGCGGCAGGTTGGGAAATTTTCCCGAGAGCCTCGAGGCAGATGTCTTTGGACGCTGTTCCGCCGCTCTGCTTAACTCGTCTGCGAAGCGCCGAACGAAACGGCGCGCATCGGGAGTTCATGCATGAGCGTGGTCAGCAGTGCCGAACGAGTGGAACCTGCGCGCGACGCAGCCGAGCGCGGGCCGCTGCTGCTCTGGATGATCTTCACCGGCCTCACGATATTCGCCGGCGTGGTGCTCGCCCGCTACGGCTATTTCCATCTGATGGTCGCCTCCGACCGCACCTACATCTCCAGCGTCATCGCCGTGCTCTACGTCGCCACGTGCTGCCATTGCTTCTGGCGCACCAGAGCGATCGCGCGCGAGGCGGATGCGGCGCGGCGCTGCCGCGCCGTGCTGATCGGGCCCGATGCGGCGCGCGCGCTCGAACCTGATGCGCAGTTGCTTCCCAAAGGGCTGGTCACCAACCACATCCGCAGCCTCGTCACCAAGGCGCGGACGCAAGGGGCAGGGCGGCTCGACCAGACGCTGCTGCTGCGGACGCTCGCCGACCGCCTGCGCGGCTCCAACGGCTTCGGCGGCTTCGCATCGGACACGCTGATGAAGCTCGGCCTGCTCGGCACCATCATCGGCTTCATCATCATGCTGGCGCCGATTGCCGGCCTCGACGTCAACGACAAGCTGGCGATGAAATCCTCGATGGGGCTGATGAGCGACGGCATGGCGGTGGCGATGTACACGACGCTCGCCGGCCTCGTCGGCTCGATCCTGGTGCGCATCCAGTACTACATGCTGGACGCGGCGACCGGGCGCGTGTTTTCGGACGCGGTCATGCTCACCGAGACGCGGGTGACGCCGCGGCTCGAGCGCGCGATGGATCGCGCGCCGGAGCAGGGCGCATGATGGACGATTTCGGGCTCTATCCGCGCGAGGAGCAGTTCGACCCGTTCAGCGTCATGCTGTTCAAGGCGCTGCAGATCGTCGCGTTCTTCTTCTTCATCGCGGTGCTCGCGATCTCGCCGGACGCCAAGGACGGCAAGGTCGACTCGAAGGCCGAGTTCCTGATCACGATGGACTGGCCGGATAACCATCCCGACGATCTCGACCTGTTCGTGCAGGACCCTGTCGGCAACATCGCCTGGTACCGGCATCGCGAGGCCGGCTTCCTCACCCTCGATCGCGACGACCGCGGCGGCGCCAACGATTTCATCCTGGTCAACGGTCTGAAGATCCCGTCGCCGATCCGCGAGGAGATCGTGACCATCAGAGGCATCGTCGCCGGCGAATACACCGTCAACATCTCGCATTTCCAGAACGTCAGCGGCGCGCCGGTCGAGGCCACCGTGAAGGTGCAGAAGCTCAACCCGACCGCGCAGGTGATCTTTGACGACAAGGTCGTGCTCGACCATTCAGGCGACGAGAAGACGGCGCTGCGCTTCAAGCTCAATGCCGAGGGCAAGGTGATCGACGTGCAGCGCCGACCGAAATCGCTTTTGGAGACGTTCCGCAGCAATTGGCGCAACGGCGCCGATCTCGATCCCAAGACCGGCGTCAGGGTGATCAGGCGATGATGAGCAGTCTGCAGACCGTCATCGTCACGCTGTCCGTGTGCTACGCGCTGATCGGCGCGCTGCTCTTGCTGGTGCTGGTCTATGCAAGGCTGCCTTGGCAGGCCAAGGCGGTCGCCGTGGTCATCACCAGTGCGTTCTATGTCGGCAGCTTCGCCGGCGCCCGCGGCCTGCTCGGCTGGGCCAGCGTCGACCGGCTGCCGAGGAGCTTCAAGGTGCTGCAGGTGCGGATCGTCGATCCGCACTCCGTCGAGGGCGATCCCGGCGCGGTCTATCTGTGGGTCGAGGCGCTGGACGACGACAACCGTCCGAGCGGCGTGCCGCGCGCCTATCGTATTCCCTACAGCGACACACTTGCCGACAAGGCTCAGCACGCCGCCGACCAGATCGCGGCGGGCCATCCGCAGGGCGGTCGCGCCGCCGATTTCGGCACCGGCGACGGCGGGGTCATCGACGCCGCGCGCGAATACATTCTGCCGAAGACGATCATCGAGACCGCCGGCGGTGATCCCTCCACCGGCGAGTTCAAGGCCGCCAAGAACGCCGGCGACGGCGTCTCGTTCACGCCACTGCTGCCGCCGCGCATGCCGCCGAAGGACGAGCAGTAGGCGGCTGCAGCCGTATCCTCCCGCGCGAAGCTCGCGCGCGGGTGATGGCGAGCATCGGGACGTTCCTGGCACGGCGCCTCGAGCTCAAGGTCAACAAGGTCAAGAGTGCGGTCGCCAGACCGAACCACCGCAAGTTCCTGGGCTTCGGCTTTACCCAGGGAAGACAGCCGCACCGGCGCATCGCAGGGGACCTGCAACGCTGACATTCCGCATCTCTCCGCCTATCTTGTTTGATGTTCCTCAAGTCTCGTGTGGCCACGGCCGCTAGCCTTGAGAACCGGAGGACACGGGTGCTGCTGGCGATTTTCACCGATATCCATGCCAATCGGCAGGCCTTCGCGGCCTGCCTGGAGGCGGCGCGTGCGCGTGGCGCGGATCGTCTCATCTGTCTCGGCGACATCGTCGGCTATGGCGCCGATCCAGAATGGTCGGTCGACACCGTCATGGAGATCGTCGCCGGTGGCGGGCTGGCGGTGCGCGGCAACCACGACAATGCCGTCTCGACGGCAAGCGAGAGCATGAATGCCGAGGCGCAGGCGGCGATGGAGTGGACGCGCGGGCGGCTCAGCGCCGAGCAGCGCCGCTTTCTCGCCGAGCTGCCGATGAGCATCGGTGACGACGACCGGTTGTTCGTGCATGCGGAGGCCTCGAGCCCGCCGCGCTGGCGCTATGTGCAGTCGTCGGCCGACGCGGCCCGCAGCATGATCGCGACCGAGGCGCAGGTGACGTTCTGCGGCCACATCCACCGTCCGGCGCTGTACTCGATGTCCGCCACCGCGAAGATGACGAGCTTCACCCCGACCGCCAACATGCCCATTCAGCTGTTGCGCGGCCGGCAATGGCTGGCCGTGGTCGGCTCGGTCGGCCAGCCGCGCGACGGTGATCCGGCCGCGTCGTTCGTGACCTTCGACACCAGGACCCGCGAGCTGACCTATTGCCGCGTGCCCTATGACGTCGAGGCGGCGGCGCAGCGCATTCGTGACAACGGCCTGCCGCCCTGGCTGGCGCAGCGGCTCTCGATGGGGCGCTAGAGCATGACGAAATCAAGGCTCAAGCCGGGCGTCGTGATCGACGGCTTCACGGTGGGTGAATGCGTGCATTCCGGCGGCATGGCGACGTTGTGGAGCGTCACCCATCCGGACATCGACCGGCCCATCCTGATGAAGGTGCCGCGCGTCTCCGAGGGCGAGGATCCTGCGGCGATCGTCAGCTTCGAGATGGAGCAGATGATTCTGCCAAAACTGTCGGGACCGCACGTGCCGGCCTGTTTCGGCACCGGCGATTTCGCCACCCAGGCCTATGTGGTGATCGAGCAGATTCCAGGCGATACGCTGTACAAGCGGCTGCCCGAGCTGCCGCTGGCTTACGAGGAGGCGCGGGTGCTGGTCGCGAAGATCGCGACCGCGCTCGCCGATATTCACCGGCAGCACGTCATCCATCACGACATCAAGCCCTCCAGCATCATGTTCCGGCCGACGGGGGAGGCGGTGCTGATCGACTACGGCCTGTCCTGCCACAAGCACTTGCCGGATCTCTTGCAGGAGGAGTTCCGCCTGCCTTACGGCACCGCGCCCTACATGGCGCCGGAGCGCATGATGGGCACGCGTAGCGATCCGCGCAGCGACATCTTTTCGCTCGGCGTGCTGCTCTACTTCTTCACCACCGGCGTGCGGCCGTTCGGCGAGACCGAGACCCTGCGCGGCATGCGCCGGCGGCTGTGGCGCGATCCCTATCCACCGCGACAGCTGAAGCCGGACTATCCGCCGTGGCTGCAGGAGATCGTGCTGCGCTGCCTGGAGATCGAGCCGGTGTGGCGCTATCCGACCGCGGCGCAGCTCGCCTTCGATCTCGGCCATCCCGACCAGGTCAAGCTGACGGCGCGTGCGGAGAAGGTCAAGCGCGACCCGATCACGGCCGTGTGGCGCCGCCGCTTCAACCGCGGCCTGGTGCAGCCGGAACAGAAAACATCCGACGTCGCGGTGCAGATCGCCTCCAGCCCGATCGTGGCGGTCGCGATCGACACCGTGGAAGGCGGCGAGGAGCTCAACGGCGCGCTGCGGCTGACCGCGCAGCGCATCCTCGCCACTTTGCCCGCGGCTCGGCTCGCCTGCGTCAACGTGCTGAAGCTCGGGCGTCTCACCATCGACCGCACCCTGGACGAGGAGGGCAACAACAAGCACATCGACCGCATGGTCGCGCTGAAGCACTGGGCGACGCCGCTCAAGCTCGACACGAGCCGGCTGACGGTGCACGTGCTGGAGGCGGTCGATCCGGCGGCCTCCATCATCGAATTCGCCGAGGCCAACCAGGTCGACCACATCATCATCGGCGCCCGCCGCGATTCCGTGCTGCGCTCGCTGCTCGGCAGCGTCTCGGCGAAGGTCGCCGCGGAGGCGGGGTGTACGGTGACCGTGGTGCGGACACGGCTCGCGGCACGGGAAGCCGAGGGCGACGATGATGATGCGCCGGCAAGGGTCGTGTCGGGGGAATGATGGACATGCGATGAAGATCCACGGCGCCTCCAAGCACGACAGTCAGAACGGCATGCACAGGCTGAAAAGTGAGGCGCGGCTGCGGTTGCGTTTCGAAAGTTCCCCCTCCAAAGTGATCCGGCGCGTGCGGAACGTGTCGGTTTTTTTCTGAGGGGGGACGATCAATGGCGGCAACGGATGTGAGCATGGCGGGGACAGCCGCGCCGAAGCGAGGCCTGTTCGGCTCGCTCTTCTTTCAGGTCGTGGCTGCGCTCGTGCTCGGCATCCTGATCGGCGTCTTCGCGCCCGAGACCGCCCAGGGGCTCAAATTCTTCAGCGACGCTTTCCTGCGTCTGATCGCCATGGTGGTCGCGCCGATCGTGTTCTGCGTCGTCGTGCACGGCATTGCGAGCGCCGGCGATCTCAGGAAGGTCGGCCGCGTCGGCGTCAAGTCGCTGGTCTATTTCGAGGGCATGACCACGATCGCGCTGGCCTTCGGCCTCGTGCTGGCGCTGGTCTTCAGCCCCGGCCACGGCATGAACATCGACGTCTCCAAGCTCGACGCCAAGCAGCTCGCGAGCTTCGCCGACAACGCCCACAAGCTGCAGGGCGGCGGCTTCGGCGGCTTCATCCTCAACATCATTCCGCCGACGGCGTTCGACGCCTTTGCCCGCAACGACGTGCTGCAGGTGCTGTTCTTCGCGGTGATCTTCGGCGTCAGCCTGGCGCTGGTCGGCGAGCCCGGCAAGCCCGTGGTCGACCTGATCGAGTCCGTCGCCAAGGTGCTGTTCAAGGCGATGGGGCTGATCGTGCGCGTCGCGCCGCTCGGCGTGCTCGGCGCCATCGGCTTCACCGTCGGCAAATATGGCGTCGGCTCGCTCAAGCAGCTCTTGGCGCTGGTCGTGCTGTTCTACGTCTCGGTGGCGCTGTTCGTCGTGACCGCGCTTGGCCTCGTGATGCGCATGGCCGGCCTCAGCCTGTTCAAGTTCCTGCGCTATTTGAAGGAGGAGCTGCTGATCGTGCTGGCGACGGCGTCGTCCGACTCCGTGCTGCCGCAGATCATGCGCAAGCTCGAGGCGATGGGCGTCAAGCAGGAGGTCGTCGGCCTGGTCATCCCGACCGGCTATTCCTTCAACCTCGATGCGTTCTCGATCTACCTGACGCTCGCCGTCGTCTTCATCGCCCAGGCCACCAACACGCCGCTGTCGGTCAGCGACCTGCTGCTGGTGCTCGGCGTGTCGCTGGTCACGTCCAAGGGCGCCCATGGCGTGCCCGGCTCGGCCATCGTCATCCTGGCCGCAACGCTCGGCGCCGTGCCGGCTATCCCCGCCATCGGTCTGGTGCTGGTGCTGTCCGTCGACTGGTTCGTCGGCATCGCGCGCGCCGTCGGCAACCTGATCGGCAACTGCGTCGCCACCGTCGTCGTCGCCGCCTGGGAGGACGACCTCGACCATGCCAAGGCGAAGGCCGTGCTCGACCGCGGCACGGCGGAAGAGGTGGAGTATCAGGGGGCGTGAGGGAGGATCACTAGGGGGAGAATGAGGGAGCGAGTACGGCGTGGATTGGTCGATCGCGCGATCGAGCCGGTGTTCGAGGCCGATGAGGAGAAGCTCTTCGTCGGCGGTTGCGGCCGAAGATTCGACGAGCGCATCAGGTGGCAGTCTTGCGATAGCCGATGTCGTGGCCGCATTCATAGCGGCCGCTCGGATCATGATTGCGCAATTCGTAGACCCGCTGCCATGTGCTCTCCCACGCGCCTTCGGCGGTCAGACAGGTCCGGGTTCCGTCAGCATCGATGTTGATCACCTTCCAGATTAGAAGCGCCACGCAGGCGAAAGAATCGAAAAATGCATCCAGAAACGAGGTGAACCAGCCGGAGTCCATGCCCATATGGCGGAACTCCGGTTCGTGCGCAGAACTCACCAGGCCCCAGGGGCAGCCCGGTCCGAAGCCGTGCTCACAATAGGCGATCTCGGCACCGGATTGTGCATCGCGAAGCACGAACCAGCAGGGATATTGCTCCCCCGGTTGGCCATAGTCCCAATCGCGCAGCACCATGTGAGGTGCGACGAGCATGCCGCGGATATGCGAGAGCACACGCTTGTCGGACAGCTCAGCCAATTCCCCTTCGATCAAGCTCTCCAGGCGTTCGGGAACGGTCGACATCAGCCGTGTATCCAGGACTCATTCAGCGGATGCTGCTGGCCTTCACCTGAACGGCCGCAGCTTCATGTGCCGGTTGGCGTCCTTGTAGAGCAGGTAGCGGAAGCGGCCGGGGCCACCGGCGTAGCAGGCCTGCGGGCAGAAGGCGCGCAGCCACATGAAGTCGCCGGCCTCGACCTCGACCCAGTCGCGGTTGAGCTTGTAGACCGCCTTTCCCTCGAGCACATAGAGCCCGTGCTCCATCACATGCGTCTCCAGGAACGGGATCACGGCGCCGGGCTCGAAGGTGACGATGTTGACGTGCATGTCGTGGCGAACGTCGAGCGGATCGACGAAGCGCGTGGTGGCCCAGCGGCCCTGCGTCTCCGGCATCGCGGCAGGGGCGATCGTCGCCTCGTTGGTGACGAAGGCCTCGGGCACGGCGATGCCGGGAACGGCCTCATAGGCCTTGCGGATCCAGTGGAAGGTCGCGGGCGCCTGGCTGTCGTTGCGCATCGTCCACTTGCAGGACGGCGGCAGGAAGGCGTAGCCGCCATGGCCCAGGCGATGCTCTTTGCCGGCGATGGTGAGCATGATCTCGCCTGACACCACGAACAGCACGCCCTCGGCCTCCGGATCCGGCTCGGGCTGGGCGCTGCCGCCGCCGGGCGAGACCTCGACGATGTATTGCGAGAACGTTTCCGAGAAGCCGGAGAGGGGACGCGCGATCACCCAGGTTCGCGTCTTGTCCCAGAACGGCAGCGCCGAGGTGACGATGTCGCGCATCACGCCCTTCGGGATGACGGCATACGCCTCGGTGAACACGGCGCGGCCGGTCAGCAGGTCGGTCTGCGGCGGGTGGCCGCCATGCGGCACGAAGTAGTTCGGCTTGTCCATCATCGTCTCTCCACGGCGCGGATGATCAACCGGCGCGCCATCGGTCATCAGGGAATGGCAAGGTAGAGCGGCTCGTCGAGCCACAGCTCCTCGAGATTGTCGGGGCTGATGCGGTCGACCACCATGAAGCGCGAGGCCTCGTCGAACACCAAGAGCGGATGATGCCAGACGTTGCGCGCGTAGTTGACGCCCTGGCGGCCGGTTGCCGTGAAGGCGTGGTAGCTCGCGGGATCGCGCGGATCGGCGCAGACCAGCACCAGCCACGGCCGGTCCTGCAACGGCATGAACAGCTGGCTGCCGAGCGGGTGCCGCTCCATCAGCTTGATCTCGATCGGCAACGGCCGCGGCTTGGCCTCGAACAGGCTGATGTTCACGGCCGCGCCGCCCGATGTCACGTCGACAGCAGCGAGGCCGTTGCAGCGGCGGGCGAAGCCCTGGTTGATGTCGATGGGCTGGGCGCCATCGGTCTCGACGACGTCGCCGAAAGCAGCGAAGGCCGCTTTCGTCAGCGGCTGCGGCGTGAGCGTGTGCATCCCGTCTCGCGTGCCTCAGATCGCTTCGCCGCGCGCCAACGCGGCGGCGCTGCGGATCGCGGCGATGTTGCTGCGATAGGCTTCCATCGTGCCGCCCTTGAAGACGGCGGAGCCTGCGACGAAGGCGTTGGCGCCAGCGGCGGCGAGTGCGCCGGCATTGTCGCGGCCGACGCCGCCATCGACCTCGATATCGATCGGCCGGCCCGCGGTCATCGCGCGCAGATCCTGGATCTTGCCAATCGCCGAGGGGATGAAGGCCTGGCCGCCGAAGCCGGGATTGACCGACATGATCAGCACGAGGTCGACGAGGTCGAGCACATATTCGATGACGTTGAGCGGGGTCGACGGGTTGAGCGAGACGCCGGCCTTCTTGCCGAGCGCGCGGATTGCCTGCAGCGAGCGATGCAGATGCGGGCCGGCCTCGGCGTGGACCGTGATGTGGTCGCAGCCGGCCTTGGCGAAGGCCTCGAGATAGGGATCGCACGGCGTGATCATCAGATGCGCGTCGAAGATCTTGGTGGTGTGTGGGCGCAGCGCCTTGATGACATCCGGGCCATAGGAAATGTTCGGGACGAAATGCCCGTCCATGACGTCGAGATGGATCCAGTCGGCCCCGGCGGCATCGACGGCGCGCACCTCTTCGCCGAGCTTGGAGAAATCCGACGCCAGGATCGATGGCGCGATGACGAGCGGACGCGGCGTGAAGGACTGGGTCATGGGCGGCTGTTCCAGGACGATCGGGGATGTCGCCGTATCATGCAGGGCCGGCTGCGGCAACGCGAGCGGGAAAAATCTGCCGGGCGCGGCACGATCTGCCGGGTTCAGGCCACCGTAACATCGCGAAATATCCGGACATATCAGCGGTTTGGCGCTGGCATGGGGATTGCGACGGCGGTGGGAAGATGTTCTGCCGCCGCGTGGGCGGCCTTGCGGGAGTTTCGCCATGTGGTTTGCACTGGGGGCCGCCTCGTCGGTCCTGGACAGCCTGCAGTCGCTCGGCTCGACCAAGTCGGGCTCCGGCAAGTCGGGCGGCGGTCCGTTCAGCCTCGACACCAAGGGGGCGAGCGGCTCCGGCAATTTCAGCCCGTGGTCGAGCGCGGGCGGCAGCAGCAGCTCGGGGCAGATCGCGCCGGAGACCATGAGCGCGCTGCTCGCAGCGCAGAGCCAGTCGGGCGCGTCGTCGAGCGCAAGCTCATCGACCAATCCGCTACAGGACCTGTTCTCGCAGATCGACGGCGATGGCGATGGTCAGATCAGCAAATCGGAGTTCGAGAGCGCGCTCGGCGCCGGCGGCACCAACGTCGCCAATGCCGACAAGGTGTTCGGCAAGCTGGATACGAACGGCGACGGCAGTGTCAGCCTCGACGAGCTGTCCTCGGCGCTGCAGGGCGCCAAGGGGCGACGTGGCCACCATCATCACCAGGAGGCGGGCGGGAGCGGCGGCTCGGGCACCTCATCCAGCGCGGGCGCAGATGCGCTGATGCAGGCGCTGTCGGGCGCCTCGAGTTCCTCGTCCACCAACAGCGACGGCTCGACCACGACCACCATCACCTATGCCGACGGCTCCAAGGTGACGCTGACGACGCCGGCAGCCACAACCGCGTCCAACGCTGCGACCTCGTCCTACAACATGATCGAGAAGCTGATCCAGCGGCAGTCCAACATGCTGTCGGCCTCCACGTCTTCAACGACCGCGGTCAGCGCGTAAGCTCAACTGCCGAAGCGGCCTTGCCAGGACGGCAGCGCGCCGGCGAACGGCAGCGGCCTCGCGTGATAGACGCCGCGGGCGATCGCGCGCGCCAGGACGTTGGCCGCGACCATGCCGAGCTCACTCAGCTCGACCAGCGGCTCGATCGGCCTGGTGCAGGTCGCGGCCGCGAACACGATGTCGCCGTCGAGCGGCAGATGCACTGGATAGATCGCGCGCGCCATGCCGGTCTGCGCCATCATCGCGAGCCGCTTGGCCTGCGCCTTAGTCAGGATGGCATCGGTCACGACGAGGCTGATCGTCGTGTTCTCGGAGGCCGATGCTGCCGGGCCGCCCTTGATGCGCATCGCCAGCATGTCCGGCGTGAAGGCGGCCGGCAGGCCGCGGCCGCCGAACTCGCCGTCGATCTCGTACGGTGCCGCCCAGAACCAGGGACCGTCGCCGACAGTGACGCTGCCGACCGCATTCACCACAACAATGGCCGCAACCTTGATGCCGCCTGTCGTCGTCGCCGACGCCGAGCCGAGCCCGCCCTGCAGGTTGGCCGTGGTGGCGCCGAGCCCGGCACCGACGCTGCCGAGCGCGAAGGTCGTGCTGGCCGCCGCCGCCGCCGCGTAGCCGAGCTCGCGATACGGCGCGTAGCGGCCCCAGGCCTTGTTGCCGCCGTTCAAGAGGTCGAACACGATCGCGCCGGGGACGATCGGGATCAGCGCGTCGCGCACGGCAAAGCCGCGCCCCTGTTCCGCCAGCCAGGCCTGAATGCCGCTCGCGGCCTCGAGCCCGAACGCCGAGCCTCCCGACAGGGCAATGCCGTCGACCCGTTCCACCGTATTCGCAGGATCGAGCAGCGCATCCTCGCGCACCCCGGGTCCGCCGCCACGGATGTCGATCGCGGCGACCGCCGGCTGATCGAACAGGATCGCGGTCACGCCGGAAGCGAGCGCGGCGTCATGGGCATGGCCTACGCGTACGCCGGGGATGTCGGTGAGGAGGTTCTGCACGATCGTCCCTCGCTGCAGATGATGATGCCGGATGGATAGCGCGGCCGGCGCGAGGCCTCAATGCAGGAGGGCACGCGCCTCGGCGCTGGTATGAGCGCCCCGCTTGCGTCCAGCGGGCGCGAAGGGGCAGGCGACATCCGGGTCTCAAGTGCCGCGCCGGTGGGCCCGGATGTCGCTTACGCCGATCCGGGCGCGTGCTTCAGCGCTCCAGCGCGATACGGATCATGCGGGCCAGCTCTGGCTTCCGGTAAGGCTTGGGCAGCAGCAGCACGCCGGCGTCGAGGCGGCCGTGGTGCACGATCGCGTTCTCGGTATAGCCCGAGGTGAACAGCGTCCGCAGCGCCGGCCGCCGCACCCGCGCGGCGTCGGCGAGCTGGCGGCCGTTCATGGCGCCGGGCATGATGACGTCGGTGAACAGCAGGTCGATCTCCGGATGGCGATCGAGCACGTCGAGCGCCTCGGCGGCATTGGCTGCAGCCAGGGTGGTGTAGCCGAGGCTGCCGACCTGGGCGATCACGTGCTGGCGTACCAGCGGATCGTCCTCCACGATCAGGATCGTCTCATTGCCGCCGCGCGCGTCTGGCGCCTGCAAGCCCGCGCTGGCCGCCGGAGCGGACGCCGAGCGCGGCAGATACAGCTTGATCGAGGTGCCGTGGCCGACCTCGCTGTAGATCTTGATGTGGCCGCCGGACTGCTTGACGAAACCGAACACCATGCTGAGGCCGAGCCCCGTGCCCTTGCCGGAGCCCTTGGTCGAGAAGAACGGATCGAACACCTTCTCGAGATAGGCCGGCGGAATGCCACAGCCGGTGTCGCTCACGGCGATCATCACGTAGTCACCGACGATGACCTCGCTATGGACGTCGGCATAGTCCCGGTCGAGCGTGACGTTCGCTGTCTCCAGCGTGAGCTTGCCGCCCTGCGGCATCGCATCACGCGCATTGAGCGCGAGATTGATGACCGCGGTGGCGAGCTGGTTCGGATCGGCGAGCGCAGTGCAGGGATCGGCGTCAAGGATACGCTCGATCTCGATCTGCGCGCCGAGCGTCGGCTGCAGCAAGGCTGCGGTCTCGTTCAACAGGGCGTTGACGTCGAGATCCGTCGGCTGCAGCGGCTGCTTGCGGGCGAAGGCCAGCAACTGCCGCGTGAGCTGCGCGCCGCGGTCGGCGGAGTCGTCGATCAGCTTGGCGACGGAGGCGAGCTCCGGCCGGTCGGACACGGCGTCGGCAAGAATGCCGATGCTGCCGGTGATGACGGTGAGGATGTTGTTGAAGTCGTGGGCGACGCCGCCGGTGAGCTGACCGACCGCCTCCATCTTCTGCGCCTGGCGGAACTGCGCCTCGGCCGCGCGCTTCTCGGTGAGGTCGCGGCCGACGAAGAAGTGGCGCTGCACCGGCTCCGACCAGCTCGCCATCCAGTTCAGGACGACGCCGCGGCCTTCCTTGTGCATGAGCTGCGCTTCGAAATTACGGACGTCGCGGCCGCGGCGGCAGGCGCGCATCTGGCTACGGACCGCCTCGAGCTCGGGCGGATAGACGAAGTCGCTGGCATTGCGGCCGACCATCTCCTCCGGCCGGTAGCCGAGCACGTCCACCGCGCTCGGGCTGACCTGCATCAATTGTCCGTAGGAGTTGGCAACCAGGATCAGGTCCTGCGAGGTCTCGAAGATGCGGCGGCGCTCCTCGGTCTCACGGGTCAGGGCGGTTCGGGTGCGCTTGCTTTCGGTGATGTCGTGCGCCACCTTCGAGGCGCCGATGATCACACCATGCGCGTCGAGGATCGGCGACACGCCGAGCGATACTTCGATCTCGCGGCCGTCCTTGTGGCGGCGGATCGTCTCGTGATGCTCGATCTTCTCGCCGCCGCCGATCCGGCTCAGGATGCGATCGACTTCGCTGCGCCGTTCGGCGGGCACGATCAGGCCGATGTCGTTGCCAAGCGCCTCGTCTGCGCCGTATCCGAACAGGTGTTCGGCGGCGCGATTCCAGGACGTGATCTTGCCCTGCAGCGTCAGCGTGATGATGGCGTCGTTGGAGGATTCCACCACAGCGCTGAACAGCCGCTCCCGCGCGATGAAGCGGGCCCGCTCGCTTTCGCTCTGCCGGCGCTGCTGCTGCAGCAGCCGCGTGAGCCTCGTCTGCAGCCTGACATTGTCGGCGAGCAGGACGCCGAGGACGAAGCTCGCTGCCAGCAAGCCATAGATGCGGCCCGCATAGTAGCCGAGGTCGAACCGGGCGGCGTTGAGCAGCGAGGAGAGCGAGAGATCGAACAGCCAAGCGCACAGCGCCACCATGACCCAGAGGTCGAGAATGCTGTGCGGCCTGCGCAACGCCAGGACGAGCAGGGCAGCCGATGTTACGCACCAGATGGCGCCGACCGCGATCTTCAAAGCCGGAGTGGCAGCGTCATCGCGGACGAGCGCAGGCAGCGCCGTATCATGGGCGATCACCGCCCAGGTGAGTGCCGCAAGTGCAATCGCCACGCCGAGCACGGCGACCGAGAGAGACAGCGCAACCGACCCAACGGGCGCCGGACGGAGACGGTCGTGCAGCGCATAGACCAGAACGAACAAGGGGAACGCGCCGTGCCAGATCATGTAGATCCAGGCTGCGGTCTGCGGCCCTGCATCGAGCAGGCCGGTCTGAGAATACAGGCCTGGGAACACCAGCGTGTGCAGCAGCGAGGCTGGCGCGGTAAACAGGTAACCGGAGGCCAACCACAGCAACGGTCGCGAGCGAAGCAGCACGAACTGGGAGAACAGCAGGAACGCGGTGATGAGATCGTTCAGCGCCAGCGCCGACTGGTAGCTCGCGACGAACGCAGGCACCGGCGGCAACTGCACCTTGGCAAAGGGAGCGGCGGCGGCAAACAGCAAGGTCGAGATCGCAACCGCGGCGAGTGCTGCGATTTGGTCTCGGCGCGTCGCGGTGGACGTCGACAGGAGGACTTCGCGATGATCCTTGATGCTCTGCATCTCCAAGGGTCCTGCGCAACAGAGCCGACGTGCAAGCAGGGAGGTTTACAGCTCGCGCGCGAAGAAAATCACTATTCTAATGAAGGTTGTATGGTACCAGATCGGATCGTTCTGTAGAATGAGTCAATAGTTGGAGTAACCGCACCTTTACCGCAAATGAGATAAATATACTCATAGTTGTGTCCGATTTCTTTCTACGTTGTAGGCTGTCCAACGGAAAAATTCTGGAGAAGTTGATGCCACGGATTCTGGTGGTCGACGATCAGAAGGATGTGCGCGCCATGATCTGTATGGTGCTGCGCGTCAATCAGTTCGACGTGGTCGAAGCGGGAACCGCTGCGTCCGGACTGCAGTTGTTCCGCGACCAGGCATTCGATGCCGTCATCGTCGACATCTATCTCGATGATTCCAACGGGCTCGATCTGGTCAGCAGTATGCGCGCGCTGGTTCCCGACGTTCCGGTGGTCGCCGTCTCCGGCATGACTGCCTTCGATGGCGCGTCGATGTCGGACGAGCTGACCCGTGTCGTTTACCTGCAGAAACCGTTCCGCCCGGCCGAGCTGATGCGTGCCGTCGAAACGGCCCGTGCGGCGGTGGCGGCCAAGGGGACCCCATCGCTTTCGGCCTGTGCCGGCTGAGCCGGTCTGTTCCTCTGTACGACGTGGTTCCCCACGGTGGGCGGGCCTCAACGACGAACCAAGCGCTCAGCAGAACGCCCCGGTCCAGGACCGGGGCGTTTGTATTTTGCTGATGATGATCGAGACGGTCAGGAGTTCTATCAGGAGCCCTTGCCGCCGAGCTCGGCGTAGCCGCCCTTGGCGTCCCACTTGTAGACGACGTAGTCGATCTGCTTGATGTCGCCCTTGGCGTCGAAGCCGAGCTTGCCCAGCACCGTGTCCCACTCGCCGGCCTTGATGGTGTCCATCACCTTCTTGGCGTCGGTGGTGTTGGCCTTCTTGACGGCCTGCGACCAGACCTGGATCGCGGCGTAGGTGTAGAGCGTATAGCCCTCGGGATCGATGTTCTTGGCCTTGAACTTGTCCACGATCGCCTTCGCGCTCGGCTTGTTGCGCGGCTCGGGGCCGAAGGTGAACAGCGTGCCTTCCGCGGCCGGACCGGTGATCGAAGCGAACTCCTTGTCGTTCATCGCGTCGCCCGCCATCAGGATGGTCTTGAGGCCCTGGTCGCGCATCTGGCGCAGGATGAGGCCGGCTTCCTGATGATAGCCGCCGACATAGACGAGATCGATGTTGTCACGCTTCAAGCGGGAGACGATGGCGTTGAAGTCCTTGTCGCCCTTGTTGTAGGACTCGAACATCTTCTCGGTGACGCCGGCCTTGTTCAGCGCCTTCTTGGTCTCGTCGGCGAGACCCTTGCCGTAGGTGGTCTTGTCGTTGAGGATCGCGATGTTCTTGCCCTTGAAGTTCTTCGCGATGTAGTTTGCGGCAACGAGACCCTGCTGGTCGTCACGGCCGCAGACGCGCGCCACGTTCCACAGCTTGCGCTCGGTGAACAGCGGGTTGGTCGAGGCCGGCGTGATCTGCAGCACGTTGCTGTCGGCATAGGCCTCGGAGGCCGGGATCGACGACGACGAGCAGAAATGGCCGGCGACGAACGGAATGCCGGAGCCGGCGAGCTTTTCGGCAACCGAACGCGCCTGCTTCGGATCGCAGGCATCGTCACCGACCTGCAGTGCGAGCTTCTTGCCGAGCACGCCACCGGCGGCATTGAGGTCGGCGACCGCCATCTCGGCGCCGTTCTGCATCTGGCGGCCGAAGGCCGATTCACTGCCGGTCATCGGGCCGGCCACGGCGATGTTGATGTCTTCGGCGAAGGCAGCAGTCGAGAGCGCCAGCGATGCGCCCAGAGCCAAGCCGATGAGTTTGAGTGGTTTCATGAGAAATCCTCGCGGGGGTAGGTCGACACGGAACGGCCCGAACGGCGGGCCGCAGACCGCGCGCATTGTGGCTGATTTTCCGGCGAAGTCACCGGCAATTTTTGACCACACCTACGAAGGACTAAGGCCATTCTGGCCGCGTTTTGAGGGCCCGCCTCAGTGGCGGCCGCCCTCCAGATAGGCAGCGCGGATCTCCGGTCGCTGCAGCAGCTCGGTGCCGGTGCCCGACAGCGTAATCAGGCCGTTGACCAGCACATAGCCGCGATGGGCGAGCTTCAGCGCGTGATTGGCGTTCTGCTCGACGATCAGCACGGTCAGACCGTCCTGGCGGTTGAGTGTCCGAATGGCGTCGAAAATCTGGCGGGCGATCAGCGGCGCCAAGCCGAGCGAGGGCTCATCCAGAAGCAGCAGGCGCGGCCGGCTCATCAGCGCGCGTCCGATCGCCAGCATCTGCTGCTCGCCACCGGATAGCGTGCCGCCGCGCTGGTCGACGCGCTCCTTCAGGCGCGGAAACAGGGCGAAGACGCGCTCCAGCGTGCTTGCCCGCTCCGCGTCGGTCGTCTCGCCGGCGTCGGCGCCCATCTGCAGGTTTTCCGCCACGCTCATGCGCGGAAAGATGCGGCGTCCCTCCGGCGACTGCGCGATGCGCAGCCGCGCGATCTGATGCGTCGGCACCTGTGTGATGTCGTTGCCGTCGTAGACGATGTTGCCGGAGCTTGCGCGCGGGCGGCCGAAGATCGACATCATCAGCGTCGACTTGCCGGCGCCGTTGGCGCCGATCAGCGCGACGATCTCGCCCGGCTTGATGTCGAGATCGACGCCCTTCAGCGCTTCGATCTTGCCGTAGGACGCGCGCAGATTGCGGATCGCGAGCAGGGACGCACTCACGCCTCGGCCTCCATCACGGCTGCGGCCTCTTCCTCGTCGGTGCCGAGATAGGCGGCGATGACCTTCGGATCGTCGCGGATCTCGCGCGGCGTGCCCTCGGCGATCTTGACGCCGTAGTCCATCACGACGACGCGGTCGGAGATTTCCATCACGACGCTCATGTCGTGCTCGATCAGCAGGATCGACGTGGCGTGATCGGCCCGGATCGACAGCAGCAACTCGCTGAGGGCCGCACTCTCGCGCGCGTTGAGGCCGGCGGCCGGTTCGTCGAGGCAGAGCAGGGCCGGCGAGGTGCACATCGCGCGCGCGATCTCCAGCCGACGCTGGTCGCCATAGGCGAGATTGCCGGCCGCGTCGTCGGCGCGGTCGATCAGCCCGACGCGCTTCAGCCAGAACACGGCCGCATCGATCGCGTTCCGCTCGGCCGCGCGCCACGAGGGCACGCCGAGCAGCCCGAGCACCGTCATGCCGGACGCGCGCATCAGCGCGTTGTGCTGCGCGACCATCAGGTTCTCGAGCGCCGTCATGCCCGGAAACAGCCGGATGTTCTGGAACGTCCGCGCCACCTTGGCCTGCTTGGAGATGTTGAAGTCCTTCAGCTTCTGCATCTCGAACTGCGCGCCGTCATCATGGGTCAGGCGGATGACGCCGGAGGTCGGCTTGTAGAAGCCGGTGATGCAGTTGAACACGGTGGTCTTGCCGGCGCCGTTGGGGCCGATCAGGGCCGTGATCTGCGTGCGTTGCGCGGTGAACGACAGCGCATTGACGGCGACGATGCCGCCGAAGCGCATGGTGAGGTTTTCGAGTGCGAGAATGGGAGCGGAGCTCATCCGTGGCCTTCCTTGACGAGGTCCGAAGAGATGCTCTTGGATTTTTCCAGGAATACGGTCGGCGCGCGATGGCCGACAATGCCGCGCGGCCGCCAGATCATCACCAGCACCATGGCGAGACCGAACACCAGCATGCGGTAGCCCTCGAGGCTTCTGAACAGCTCGAAGCCGCCGATCATGGCGAGCGCCGCCAGCGCCACGCCGAGCTGCGACCCCATGCCGCCGAGCACGACGATGGCGAGCACCAGCGCCGATTCCTGGAAGGTGAAGGATTCCGGGCTGATGAAGCCCTGGCGCGTGGCGAAGAAGGCGCCGGCGAAACCGCCGAACATCGCGCCGGTCGCAAATGCGGTCAGCTTGGTGGTGGTGATGTTGATGCCGAGCGCGCGGCAGGCGACCTCGTCCTCGCGCAGCGCTTCCCAGGCCCGGCCGATCGGCAGCCGGCGCAGCCGGATGGTGACCCAGTTGGTCAGGAGTGCCAGCGCCAGGATCAGATAGAACAGAAAAACGATGCGATGCGTCGGCGAGAACGGGATGCCGAGCATCGATGCAAGGCCGCCTTCGCCCGGTGCGAGCGGAATGCCGAACAACGTCGGTCGCGGAATCCCGGAGACGCCGTTGGGACCGCCGGTCACGTCCTGCCAGTTGATGAGGACGAGGCGGATGATCTCGCCAAAGGCCAGGGTGACGATGGCGAGGTAGTCGCCGCGCAGCCGCAGCACCGGAAAGCCGAGCAGCACGCCCCAGAAGGCGGCGAGAATGCCGGCGAGCGGCAGGCAGACCCAGAACGACAGGCCGAAGGTGGTCGAGAGCAGGCCGTAGGAATAGGCGCCGACGGCGTAGAACGCGACGTAGCCGAGGTCGAGCAGGCCGGCGAGACCGACCACGACGTTGAGGCCCCAACCCAGCATGACGTAGGTGAGGACCAAAATGCCGAGGTCGAGAATGTAACGCTGATTGTAGAAGATCACCGGCACCAGCAAGGTGAAGATCAGCAGCGCCGGCGCGAGATAGCGACCGGCTACGGACATGCCGCTCCGCACGGACGGCGGCACGAAGCTGCCGAGGCCGCCGCGCGGTCCGAGCCACAGCCGCAGCAGTTCGACCGCGATCGAGCCGACGAACACCGCCACAACCAGGCTGGCGAGGTCGCCGAAGCGGGTCCAGTATACGAGCTGGCCGCTCTGACCCGCTTCGGTGCGGATGCCGACCATCAGGGAGAACAGACCGAGAGCGACCAGTGCGCTGAGAAAGGCCTTCTTGAGGATGAAGGCGGCTCCGACCGGTTCGGAGCCTTTCGACGAGGCGGGAAGGGACGCGCTCACGCGGACTCCATCTTCAGACTTTTTCGACTTCGGGCCGGCCGAGCAGGCCGGTTGGCAGGAAGATCAGCACCACGATCAGGATCGAGAATGCCGCGACGTCCTTGTACTCCACCGAAAAATAGGCCGACCAGAACGTCTCGATCAGTCCGATCGCGAGGCCTCCGAGCATCGCGCCCGGCAGCGAGCCAATGCCGCCGAGCACCGCCGCCGTGAACGCCTTGATGCCGGCGACGAAGCCCATGAAGAAATCGACCAGGCCGTAATACAGCAGGTACATCATGCCGGCGACGGCCGCGAGCGCCGCGCCGATCACGAAGGTCATCGAGATGGTGCGGTCGACGTCGACGCCGAGCAGTGCCGCCATGGTCTGATCCTGCTCGCAGGCGCGCATGTCGCGGCCGAGCCGCGTGCGGGATACCAGCCAGGTGAACAGCGCGAGCAGAACGATGGTGGTGATGACCACCACGATCTGGATGTTGGAGAGCTGGACGACGAAGCCGCCCGCGCCCTCGTGCAGCGTGTAGCCGCCGGTGATGATCGGCGGCACCGGCTTGACGCGCGCGCCCTGCGACACCTGCGAATAGTTGGTGAGCACGAACGACATGCCGATGGCGGACAGCATCGGCGCCAGGCGGAACGAGTGCCGCAGCGGGCGATAGGCGATGCGTTCGATGGTCCAGCCATAGAGCGCCGTGATGGCCATCGACACCAGCAGCACGATCAGCAGGATCACCGGAACCGCAGTCAGGCCCAGCGACACCAGGACCAGGAAGCAGATCAGCGCGATGAAGCCGCCGATCATGAAGATGTCGCCATGGGCGAAATTGATCATGCCGACGATGCCGTAGACCATGGTGTAGCCGATGGCGATCAGGCCGTAGATCGAGCCAAGGACGAGGCCGTTGATGAGCTGTTGCGCGAAATAATCCATGAACTGCCGTGAGTGAGACTGCCGATACCGGTTCGCAACGCGGCGGGGGCCTTGTAGAGCGGGTGCCGGTATGCCTGGAGACGCACCCGCGCCCAAGGCGACGCGTGCGGCAGTACTAACAGTTCGGAACCGGGTGCCGCAACAGCGTGCAGTGCCACAATTGCGGGCTTATCCCGCCTCCTTTGATGGCGCGGTTCCCCTGCCTTCCTCGGGGCCGGCCGTCGCCATCAAATGACCGCTTGGGAACCCAGCACGTAGCGCCGAAAAGGAGGGTTCTCGCACTGGTTGCTGGCGCCGCTATATGCCGCTACCGCTGTCTTCCGTCGAACCAGGCACTTTTGCCATCAGCTTCGACTGGAGCCTGACCAAGGCGTCGCGCAGCCGTGTCGCCTCATCATACCGGGTTTCCCGAGCCACCATGCCAGAAAACGGATCTTTCACCATGGTCTCGGCGGCCTGGGCAAGACGGCGCATCGGCGTCACCACCCATTTCGCGGCGAAATTGAGCAGCACCAGGATCGAGAACACGCCACCGGCAACGTTGAACCAAAACGAGCGCACAAGCTGGCGGGTCGGCACCATCGCGGCAACGGCGTCCTGCCGGATCAGAAGGGACCAGCCGAAGCTCGGCAGATCGGCGTACTTCACGGTGGGGAACGTGAGGGTGAAATAATCCTTGCCGTCGGGCCATCGCTCGATGAGCGCGACCGAGGCCCCGCGGCTTGCGGCCTGCGCCGAGCCGATCGTCAGTTGCTTGCCGACGAGATCCGGCGGGCCGAACAGCACGATGCTCTCGCGCGACAGCAACACCAGATCGATGTCGCGCGACGCCAGCGCCGCGACGGATTCGATCACCCATTTCCAATCGATCTGGGCCCCGATGACGCCGGCGGGGGCGCCGTCGTGCACGAGCGGAGCCGACATGGCGATCAAGCGGTCCGGTCCCGAAGCGGCCTGCAACATCCGGCCCAGGGCCTCTGATTCGCGATCATCGACCGCCGTCGGCACCCCGAGTCCATGCCGGAACCAGCGCAGGTCGGCGACGTTTTGTCCTTCCAGCATCCGGTCCTTGCTCGCGATGACCTTGCCGCCGGAGTCGGCGATGCCGAGCCAGGCATAGCGCGGCTGGAACTGGCTCACGAACTGGATCTGCCGGCGCGCCTCGGCGACGTCGGCGGGGTCGATGATCGCGGCGAGCCGCGACACGTCGCTCCACGTGCCGTACAACTGTCGCGCCAGCAGGTTTGCGCTGAGCTCACCGCGCGTCCTCAGCTGCTCGATCGCGAGCTCCTCGCCGCGCCGCTGCAGCGACGCCGAATAGAGGATGGCAACGGCCAGCGCCGTCACGATGATCAGTGTCGTGCCGCCGAGGAACACCGCTGTCTGTAAGCTCCACCGTCGCCTCGTCATTGTCTTCTCCTCAATCGGCCACGGCTCGCGCGAGTTCTTTCAGCATGCGGCCGAGATCGCCGCTGTCGGCGCCGGGCACTCCGCTCGCGGTGTGCAGCCGCTCGATGATCTGGGCGCGCTGCTGCGGCGTCACCGCAAATATGAGCCGGTAGCCGTCGTTCGTCGGAGCCGCGACCTTGGTCTGGATATCGCCGATCAGGGGCAGGGTGAGCGTGCCGATGGCGCCGGTCGCAAGGCCGACCGGACCGCTGACGCGTGCGCCGCCGGGGCCGAGATTGACGATCCAGCCGCGTTGCGGCTCGCCGTCGACCGTCAGGGTTATCGGCTCGACGATCTGGCGTTGCGGCCGGTTGTAGCGTGGACGGTCGATGCACACGGCGATCGCCACCGACAGCACCAGAATGTTGTAGATCGTCCAGAACATCACGACGATGACGCCGTCTCCCGCGGTCCCCGTGGTATTGAAGACGAAATCGGACGTCAGCGACACGATCAGGCCACCGATCGTCAGCGCCATCAGGATCAGGAAGGGCCGCATCAGCGGCCATTGGACGATGATCTTGGCGCGATCGCCGCCCTTGGCGGTCACCGAGAATTTGTGCGGACCGGGGGAGAGCAGGCCGAGAGCGGCGGCGCGGAGCACGGGCCAGGCGGCGACGATCTGCGAGACATCGTTGACGATCGGAATGAACAGTCCCTTGGACAGCCAGTTCAGCGTGTACATGATCGAGAGATAATAGGGGCCGTAATACCGGATGATGTCGGCGATCGAGGCGTTCACCACCGTCACCCCGCCCCACCAGTAGAGCAGTGGACAGATCAGCGCGGCGAGGCGGAACGGATAGGTCGACGTCCAGTAGAGCAGCGAGTCGAGGACGCTGAGCCGGTGGAAGAAACCCAGACCATGGGAGCCGAATGGATTGTAGACGTTGCGCACGATCTGCATGAGGCCGAGGCACCAGCGGCCGCGCTGCGTGACGTATTCCGCAAGGCCTTCCGGCGCCAATCCCTCCGACAACGCCTCGTTCAGGTACACGGTCTGGTAGCCGTGTGCGGACAGGCGCAGCGTGAGCAGGAAATCCTCGGTGACGCTCTCGGTCGGCACGCCGCCGATCATCTCCACGGCGGAGACGCGGAATATCGAGGAGGTGCCGCAGCACATTGCGATGCCCCAGGCGTCGCGCGCCGGCTCGACGTTGTCGAAGAAGTGGCGCTGCTCGTCGGGATAGGACGCGCCGATGCCGAGATTGTGCTGGATCGGGTCCGGGTTGAAGAAGTGCTGGGGCGTCTGTACGAGGCCGACAGCCGGATCGTGGAACAACGCGAGCGTCCGCTCGACGAAGTCGAGATGAGGCACGAAGTCGGCGTCGAGAACGGCGACGAAATCCGGCCGGTCCGCATCCGCCGCGCGCAGCCGCAAGGCATTGTTGATGTTGCCGGCCTTGGCGTGCGACTTGTCGGTGCGGGCGACATAGCCGATGCCGTGCTCGGTGCAGTAGTCCCGGAGCCAGGCTCGGCTGCCGTCGTCGAGGACGAAGACGCGCAATGCCGCATAGGTGATCGCCTTGGCGCCGACGATGGTTCGCTCCAGGACCTCGAGCTGCTCGTTGTAGGTGGTGATGAAGATGTCGACCCGAGGCGGCGGCCTCGGAAGCCACCAGCCGGCATGGCGATCAGCCTCCGTCGTCCGCTCCTTGGTCCTGGTCAGGATCAGGAAGGCGAAGGACGACGAAACAACGGTGAGCGTTTCGAGAATGGCGAAGCCCCAGCTGAGGATCCCATCCGGCGTGAGGCCGGGCGGAGCAAGGGTCTCGGTGAAGCGCCAGGCGACATAGCGCCAGGCCAGCAGGATCGAGCCGCTGAGGAGCAGGGTCCGCCAGTACCATATCTTCGGGTCCAGGAGGGGCAACACCAGGAGGCGCAGCCCTACGATGATCGCAACGACTGCGAACGCGGACAGGAATGGTGACAGCGTCGGCATCAGTAGCCGTACCGGGCGACGAAGCCGCGGAATGCCGCGATCGGTCCGCTGGTGAAGATCACCCGGCCGGTGCGCCCGATGGCGCAGGACAGATCCGGCTGCTTGGCGAGATCTGGCACCGCAACGGTGACGTCGAAGCGCTGCAAGTGCTGCGGCGTCGGGCCGACGGCGAGATTGGCGTAGAGTTGCGAGGCGCCCGAGCCGCCGAGACGTGTCACCGTCCCATCGAATATCCGGTCGTCGCCGAACAGACGGAACTGCACCGGGGCGCCGATCGACAGGCTGTCGTAGAGCCTTTCGGGAACGCTCGCGGTCACCACGAGACTGTTGCAGTCCACGAGCTTGACGAGATCCTGACCGCGACGGGCATATTCGCCATCGTCGACGAGGAAATCCCAGGCCATGCCCGGGACGCGGGCCCTCAGCGTCGCCGAGGTCAGCCGGTTGATCCGGACGCGTTCGGCGTTGATCTGCTGCTCGTATTGGACCAGGCGGGACTGGATCTGCTGCTCGTCCACGGCAAGTTCGGCGAGGCGCAGGTCGAGCTCGTGAATGCGCTGCATCGAGAACGGCACGTCGTTGTAGGAGTCGCCGATGAAGACCCCCGATTGCGCGGAGCCGAGCTCGGTCTCGACATAGTTGCTGCGCTGTTTCGCGCTTTCCAAATCCTGCTTGGCGATATCGAGCGAGGCGCTGGCCTGGTCGAGGCCGGCGACCGTCTGGACCCCGCGTTCCTTCAGCTCGTTGGCCCGCGTGAAGGTGAGATCCGCGAGCTTCAGCCGGGCGGCCGCGGCATCCTCCGCCGCCTTGGCCTCGGCGATGCGTGCCGCGATCTGGCGGACGCGGCCGGTCTTGTAGTTGGCCGACTGGGCCGCGAAGGCGGCCCGCGCCTGCTCGAGCGCCGAACGCTGCGCCGGAACCCGCTTGAGCGCGATCTTCTGCTCGTCACGGTCGCGCTCGAGATTGAGCAGGCGCGTGGTGTCGAACCGGTCGTCGACGATCTCGGCCATGAGTTCCCCGGCGTTGACCCTGGCGCCGATATTGCTCACCCCCAGCGTCACGCGGCCTTCGATCGGCGCGCGCACGACGTAAAGCCGGGCATTGACGGTCGCGTCGCCTGAAGTTCCGGCGAAATGCTCGCCGACCAGGATGTAGAGGCCGCCGGCCAGCAGGAGGATGCCGATGAAGATCCGAGCTACTCTCATGCGGTACTCCCGCTCGGCAGCTGCCTGCCGCATCACGATCCCGCTGTGCGAAACGCAGCGGCGTTCGCCTCTAAGGTAGTATATCTGTTTCAGACTACTTTGACGCTAGTCAAGAACACCGATGGCGTGGCGCACAGAGTTGCGAGGCGCATGGACGTGAATCAGCGGCCGCCGACGGACGCAATGTCGGATGCGATGCAGATGTTCGAGGAGGCGTCGATGAGGCCCGGAAAGGCCGCTATCACGCGGGAATTCGGGGCCTGATCGGCGAGGTCATCAGCACGGTCTCTGCGGCGATTGGACGGTGGGCTCTCGCGCCCGTCGCCCCCCTGTTAAGGTAAACGAATGGTTTAAATTGCCGGGCGCGTTTGCCGGGCGTTAGCTCGTCTGGAAATCGGCCGGACGGGCGGTTTGTGGGATGCAAAGGTGGGCGTGACATGATCAAGGATTGCGTGATCAGGAATTGGCGGCTCAGCTGCGTCAACGGTGTGCTGCTGGCGCTCTATTTCGTGCCCGCCTGGACCATCATCGCGTTTCAGATCATGGTGTCGCCGATCCAGGGGTTGTTCGCGCGGCCGAATATCGCGGTGGCCTTGTTCATCAGCGACCACCTGCAGCTGTCGGGCATCGAGACGGTTCGCGCCGCCTGGCTGCTTGCGCTGGCGCGACTGACGGTCGCAGGCTTCTTCGCGATGTTCCTGGTGCTGATCCTGGTTCCGCGGGTGCGAAAGGTGGCCGGCTATGTCGAGGCACTGTCGATCGGGCTCGGCTTCGGCAGCATGCTCGCCTTCTTCAGCATGATCATGGCTGCCAAAGTCGGGGAGCCCCAGGCGTTGCGTCTGCATGCCACGGAACTCCTGATGCTGCTCGGCACGGCCATCGTCATGCTGGTGGAGAAGCCGACGACGCAAGCCTCGCCGTCTTCCGCATCCGCTTCGCCGAAGATGGAGCCCACGGCGACGCCGTCGCCGCAGCAGGCATGACGTCCCGATCCATCGCGGTGCATCAGTGCTGGGTCAGAAAGCCCAGCACCGCATCGTTGAACTGGCCCGCCGCTTCGACATTCGAGATGTGCGCGGCATCGACGATGGTCATGCTGGCGCCGGGGATGCGGCTGCGGATTGCTTCCGCCATCGCGATCGGCGTCGATTTGTCGTAGCGGCCGGCCACGACGAGGGTCGCGCTCTTGATGGCCGGCAGATCCTCACGCAGGTCCAGGGCACGCAGCGCCGCGCAGCAGGCAAGATAGCCGCCGACAGGGGTGGCCACGAGCATTGCCTTCATCCGGTCGGCGACATCAGGATTGTGATCACGAAACTCCTGCGTCAGCCAGCCAGCGATGACCGTGTCGGCGATTCCAGCGAGTCCGCTGTCCTCGACCGCCTTGATGCGGGCGTCCCAGATTGCCGGATCGGGGTAGTAGCAGGTGGTGTTGGCGAGCACGAGCTTGCCGATGCGTTCAGGAGCATGGGCGGCGAGCCACTGCCCGACCATGCCGCCCATCGACACGCCGCACCAGTGCACCTTCTCGATGTTGAGGTCATCGAGAATCGCCAGCGCATCGCGGCCGAATCGCTCGATCGAGTAGGGCCCGGGCGGCACTTGCGATTTGCCATGACCGCGCCGGTCATAGCGGATCACGCGGAACACCTGCGTGAAGGCGCGCATCTGCGGCTCCCACATCTGCAGGGTCGAGCCGAGCGAGTTCGAGAGCATCAGGGTCGGCCCGCCGTCGCGGCCCTCGACGGTGACATTCAACAGACAGCCGTCGGCATCGATCATCGGCATGGGCGGAATCCTTGTCGCAGGCGGCCGCGCCGCCGGAGGAATCGTGCAGATTTGATGGCGAACTAACCACCGCCGCCGCCGTCTGCCAATCAAAACCCGACGGCGGCGAGGTCCGGAATGCTGCGGTGCCCGGCTTTTCTGCAACGCTTCCGGGCGCTGCTCGCCCTTCCTTTTGGGCGTTCGGTGCTTTACTTGAATGCCTCTAACCGCGCCAATCGGGGGGAGATGCACATGGCTATGACGATGACGGGCGAAGTCCAGCTGGCCGCTCCGCGAGAGCAGGTCTGGGACAAGCTGAATGATCCGGAGGTGCTCAAGGCCTGCATTCCCGGTTGCGAGGAGCTGGAGAGGACCGAGGATGGCGGCCTCCGCGCCGTTGCCAAGATGAAGGTCGGACCGGTCTCTGCGCGCTTCAAAGGCAAGGTGACCTTGAGCGATCTCGATCCGCCGAACGGCTACAAGATCTCCGGCGAAGGCGAGGGCGGTGTCGCCGGATTCGCCAAGGGTGGCGCGGTCGTCGCGCTGGCGGACAAGGACGGCGGCACGCTGCTGACCTACAATGTCGAAGCGCAGATCGGCGGCAAGCTGGCGCAGCTCGGCCAGCGGCTGATCAACGGCACCGCAAAGAAGCTCGCCGACGAATTCTTCGCCAACTTCGCCAAAGCCGTTCAAGGCTGACCGCAACCGACCCATGCGCGGCCGGGGGCGAGGTTGCCCGCCGCCGGGAGCGCCCATATGATGGTTTTCGACTGATTTTGCTGGGCTGCGCTGCAGTGCAACGCTGTCGCGCGGATAATAGAGAGTCCTGAATGGCCAAGATTTCCATGATTGTGAACGGTAATCCCGTCACGGCGAACGTCGACCCGCGGACGCTGCTGGTGCAGTTCCTGCGCGAGAATCTGCGCCTCACCGGCACCCATGTCGGCTGCGACACGTCGCAATGCGGCGCCTGCGTCGTCCATCTCGACGGCAAGGCAGTGAAGTCCTGCACGACCTTGGCCGTGATGGCCGATGGTCATGAGGTCAGGACGATCGAGGGACTCGCTGCCGACGGCGCGCCGCTGCATCCGATGCAGGAGGCGTTTCGCGAGCATCATGGCCTGCAATGCGGTTTCTGCACGCCGGGCATGATCATGACCGCGGTCGACCTCGTCCACCGTAAGGGACATGAGCTCAGCGACGAGACCATTCGCGAGGAGCTCGAGGGCAATCTCTGCCGCTGCACGGGCTATCAGAACATCGTGCAATCGATCGCCGCCGGCGCCAAGGCGATGGCCAAATCGGACCTCGCCTAAACGTCTGACCTTGCCTTAGTCGGCCCGCTGCGCACAGGACATTCCCCTATGTACGAATTCAAATATCATCGGCCGGCGACCGTGCGCCAGGCCGCCAATCTCCTCACCAAGAACGAAGACGCCAAGCTGGTCGCCGGCGGCCACACGCTGGTGCCGGTCATGAAGCAGCGGCTCGCGAGCCCGCCGCATCTGGTCGATCTCTCCCATGTCGAGGGGCTCGATACGATCGAGGTGAAGGGCCGAAACCTCGTGATCGGCGCGATGGCGCGTCATGCCGACGTCGCCAACTCCGCAACCGTCGGCGAGGCGATTCCGGCGCTGGCCCATCTGGCGAGCCTGATCGGCGATCCCGCGGTGCGCCATCGCGGCACCATCGGCGGCTCGATCGCCAACAACGATCCGACCGCGGACTATCCGGCCGCATGCCTCGCGCTCGGCGCCACCATCGTCACCAACAAGCGCAAGCTGAAGGCCGAGGAGTTCTTCCTCGGGCTGTTCACGACCGCGCTGGAGCCGGACGAGATCATCACCAAGGTGAGCTTCCCGCTGGCCAAGAAGGCGGCCTACGTCAAGTTCCGCAACCAGGCCTCCCGCTACGCGCTGGTCGGTGTGTTCGTCGCCCGCCGTCCGTCCGACGTGCGCGTTGCGGTGACCGGGGCCGGCGGCAATGGCGTGTTCCGCGTCACCGCCTTCGAGGAGGCGCTGCAGAAGCGCTTCTCGCCGAAGGTGCTGGAGGGCATTCCGGTCTCGGCTGAAGGCCTCAACAGCGACATCCACGGCAGCGCCGAATATCGTGCCCATCTGATCGGCGTGTTGGCGCGCCGTGCGGTCGATGCGGCCAATACCGGCGCCAAGGCCTCAACCGCGTCGGAGGGAGCCGCCGAACCCGAGGCTCCGGCTTCGTGACGGACGCGTGAAGAAGGAAGCGGTCTCGCCCATGAGTGCTCCGGCCCTGCCAGCATCGGTCGACGCGATGCTCGAATTGTTGTCCTCGCGCGGCTATCTGGCCGAGCGATCGCTGGCGACGGTGACCTATCTGTCGTTGCGCATGGGCCGGCCGCTGTTCCTCGAAGGCGAGGCCGGCGTCGGCAAGACCGAGATCGCCAAGGTCCTGTCGGCGGCGCTCGGCCGCAAGCTGATCCGGCTGCAGTGCTACGAGGGTCTCGACGTCGCCTCCGCCGTCTACGAATGGAATTCAGCGGCGCAGATGATCGCGATCCGGCTGGCGGAAGCGGGCGGCGAGGTCGACCGCGATCAATTGACGTCGGACATCTTCGCCGACCGCTACCTGATCAAGCGCCCGCTGCTGCAGGCGCTGGAGCCGGATGTCGCCGGCGCGCCGGTTCTGCTCATTGACGAGCTCGATCGCGCGGACGAGGCGTTCGAGGCCTATCTGCTCGAGATCCTCTCCGACTTCCAGGTCACGATCCCGGAGTTCGGCACCGTCAAGGCGCCGCATCCGCCGATCGTCATCATCACCTCGAACCGGACCCGCGAGATCCATGACGCGCTGAAGCGGCGCTGCCTGTATCACTGGGTCGATTATCCCTCCGCCGAGCGCGAGCTTGCCATCGTCAAAACCCGGCTGCCCGGCATCTCGCAGCGGCTGTCGCAGCAGATCGTGCGCTTCGTCCAGGCGCTGCGCGACCAGGACTTCTACAAGTCGCCGGGGGTCGCCGAGACGCTCGACTGGGCCACGGCGCTGACGGAGCTCGATGCGCGCTCGCTGAACGCCGAGGTCGTCGGCGACACGCTGGGCGCGCTGTTGAAATATCAGGACGACATCGCCCGCATGCAGGGCGATGCGTTGCAGAAGGCGATCAAGGACGCGACCAACGAGACGTAGTTCACGCCGGTGCCCAAAATAAAGGTCGTCATTCCGGGATGCGTGCGCAGCACGCAGGCCCGGAATCCATAACCACGATCGTGAGTATGGATTCCGGGCTCGCCCTCCGGGCGCCCGGAATGACGAGCTCAATTTGAGGCGTGTGCGAAGCGGACGAGGGATCAGAACGTGCCCACAAGCATCAATCACCTCGCGCCGCCGACCGGCGGCATCGCCGACAACATCGCGGGCTTTGCGCGGGCGCTGCGGGCCGCCGGCCTGCCGGTCGGTCCGGGTGCCGTGATCGACGCGATGACCGCGCTCGAGGTCATCGACATCGGCAAGCGTGCGGACGTCTTCACCACGCTCGAATCGATCTTCGTCAAGCGCCACGAGCATGCGCTGATCTTCTCTCAGGCCTTCGACCTGTTCTTCCGCCCGGCCGAGGAGTGGAAGTCGATGCTCGATTCGGTGCCGCTGCCGGATCACGCCAAGAAGAAGCCGCCGCCGGCCTCGCGCCGGGTCCAGGAGGCGATGTCGCAGCCGCAGACCCATGAGGAGCCGAAGGCGCAGGAGCAGGACCTGCGGCTCGCGGTGTCCGACCGCGAGGTGCTGCAGAAGAAGGACTTTGCGCAGATGAGCGCGGCGGAGATCGCCGAGGTTGCGCGCGCCATCGCCAAGATGCGGCTCCCGCAGGCCGAGCTGAAGACCCGCCGCCACACCGCCGATCCGCGCGGCCGTCGCATCGACATGCGCAAGACGCTGCGTCAGGCGCTGCGCACCGAGGGCGAGATCATCAACTTTCATCGCTTGGGGCGGATCGAGAAGCCGGCGCCGATCGTGGCCTTGCTCGACATCTCCGGCTCGATGAGCGAGTACACCCGCCTGTTCCTGCATTTCCTCCACGCCATCACCGACGCGCGCAAGCGCGTCTCGGTGTTCCTGTTCGGCACGAGGCTGACCAACGTGACCCGGGCGCTGCGCCAGCGCGATCCCGACGAGGCGCTGGCGAGCTGCTCGGCCAATGTCGAGGACTGGGCCGGCGGGACCCGGATCGCCACCTCGCTGCAGACCTTCAACAAGCAGTGGGCGCGCCGCGTGCTCGGGCAGGGCGCGATCGTGCTGTTGATCTCCGACGGGCTGGAGCGCGAGGCCGACAGCAAGCTTGCCTTCGAGATGGACCGGCTGCACCGCTCCTGCCGGCGGCTGATCTGGCTCAATCCGCTGCTGCGCTATTCCGGCTTCGAGGCGAAGGCGCAGGGCATCAAAACCATGCTGCCCCACGTTGACGAATTCCGCCCGGTACATAACTTGACTTCGATCGAGACGCTGATCTCGGCGCTGTCGTCGCCGCTGCCGCCCCACCAGCGCAGCGCGATCCGGCCCGCCGCCTGAGAGGGAGATGACCATGCTCAACCGCGACGAAGACATCCTCAGGGCCGCCGAGGACTGGCACAAATCCGGTCACGGCGTGGCGCTCGCCACCGTGGTCGAGACCTGGGGCTCGGCGCCGCGCCCGGTCGGCTCCAACCTCGTGATCAACGATGAGGGCACCTTCCTGGGCTCGGTGTCCGGCGGCTGTGTCGAGGGCGCCGTCGTCACCGAGGCGCTGGACGTCATCTCCAGCGGCCAGCCCAAGATGCTGGAGTTCGGCGTCGCCGACGAGACGGCCTGGAATGTCGGCTTGTCCTGCGGCGGCACCATCCGCGTGTTCGTCGAGAAGGTGGGTTGATCCATGCAGCCTGCAACGCTGGCCGAACTGAACGCCGAGCGTGCCGCGCGCCGCCCGGCGATTCTCGTCACCGACGTCGGCTCCGGCGCGCAGCGCCTGGTCAGGGCCGCCGCCATCGCCAACGATCCGCTGCGCAACGAGCTGTCGACCCATCTGCGCATGGGCAAGAGCGGCATGGTCGAGGTGGACGGCAAGCGGCTGTTCCTGAACGTCTACGCGCCGACGGCCAAGCTCGTGATCGTCGGCGCCGTCCATATCAGCCAGGCGTTGGCGCCGATCGCCAAGTCGCTGGGCTATGACGTCACCGTCGTCGATCCGCGCACGGCTTTCGCCAGCCCCGAGCGCTTCCCTGACGTGCCGCTGATCGCCGAATGGCCCGACGTGGCGCTGCCCCCGCTCAATGTCGATCACTACACCGCCTTTGTCGCGCTGACGCATGATCCGAAGATCGACGATCCGGCGCTGCTGCACGCCTTCTCGCGCGACTGCTTCTATATCGGCGCGCTCGGCTCGCGGAAGACGCACGCCAAGCGCGGTGATCGGCTGCGCGCGCAGGGCGCCAGCGATGCCGACATTGCCCGCATCCATGCGCCGATCGGGCTCGCCATCGGCGCGGTGTCGCCGTCGGAGATCGCGGTCTCGATCATGGCCGAGATCACCGCGACGTTGCGGCTGCCGGCCAAGGAGAAAGAGCAGGCGGCATGAAGTTCGGTCCTGCCAGTCCAGCCGAGGCGATCGGCGGGGTGACGGTGCACACCCTGCGCAAAGGATCATTGGTGCTGAAGAAGGGCACGCTGATCGGTCCCGCGGAGGTCGAGGCGCTGGTCCGGGAAGGCGTCAAGGAGATCGTCGTCGTCCGGCTCGAGGCCGGCGACGTCTCCGAGGACGAGGCGGCCGCCGACGTCGCCAAGGTCGTCGCCGGCGCGGGCATTCACGTCGATCGCGCCTTCACCGGGCGCGCCAATCTGTTCGCGGCGCGGGCCGGCGTGCTGATGATCGACCGCGCCGCGGTCGAGCGCATCAACGGCGTCGACGAGGCCATCACCTTTGCGACCCTGCCGGCGTTCAAGCCGGTGGTCGAAGGCGAGATGGTCGGCACCGTCAAGCTGATCCCGTTCGGCGTCGAAGGCCGCCTGCGCGATGCCGCCGTCGCGGCGGCGGGCAGGGGCGCGCTCAGCATCGCCTCCTATGTGATCAAGCGCGTCGGCGTGGTCTCGACGCTTCTTCCGGGGCTCGCACCCAAGGTCATCGACAAGACGCTGCGCGTCACCGCAGAGCGGCTCGCACCGGCCGGCGCCACCATCATCGCCGAGCGCCGCGTGCCGCATGAGCAGGCCGCGCTGGCTGCTGCGATCAGGGAGCTGTTGGCGCTGGGCGCCGAGCTCGTCATCGTGTTCGGCGCGTCCGCCATCGCCGACCGCCGCGACGTCATTCCAGCCGCAATCACCGGCATTGGCGGTGCCATCGAGCATTTCGGCATGCCGGTCGATCCCGGCAATCTGCTCTTGATCGGCAATGCCGGCGGTGTGCCGGTGCTCGGCGCGCCCGGCTGCGCCCGTTCGCCGGCGGAGAACGGTTTTGACTGGGTGCTGATGCGGCTGCTCGCCGGCATAAAGGTCAGCCGCGCCGAGCTCACGGCCATGGGCGTGGGCGGCCTCCTCATGGAGATCGTGACGCGGCCGCAGCCGCGCGCCAAGCCGGAGGTCGAGGGCGAACGCAAGGTCGCCGCCGTCGTGCTCGCTGCGGGACGCTCGACCCGCATGGGGGGGCCGAACAAGCTGCTGGCCGAGCTCGACGGCAAGAAGCTGGTGCGCATCGTGACCGAGCAGGCGCTGGCCTCCAAGGCCGGTGAGGTCATCGTCGTCACCGGTCATCAGGCCGAGCTGGTCGAACAGGCGCTGTCCGACCTCAACGTCCGCTTCGTCCGCAACCCGGATTTCGCCGGCGGCCTCGCCAGCTCGGTGAAATCGGGCATTGCCGCGGTGCCTGAGGGCGTCGATGGCGCAGTCGTGTGCCTGGGTGACATGCCGATGGTGTCCTCGGATCTGCTCGACCGCCTGATCGGCGCGTTCGCGCCGGATCGCGGCAATTTGATCGTGGTGCCTGTGTCCGAGGGACGCCGCGGCAACCCCGTGCTGTGGTCGCGCCGCTTCTTCGCCGAGCTGATGACGCTGGACGGCGACGTCGGCGCGCGGCACCTGATCGCCAAGCACACCGAGGCCGTCGCCGAGGTGCCGGTCGATGGTGACAGTGCGTTTCTCGACATCGACACGCCGCAGGCGCTGGAAGCCGCGCGGCGCGGTTGAAGCCCGTAGCCCGCGTGAGCGTAAGCGACATGCGGGTTCACCGACGCCGTTCGCGAGAGCCCGCATGTCGACTACGCTCATGCGGGCTACGACTTCCCTCCGACTCAACCTCTCATTCACCAAGTTTCAACGACCCCCGGCTAGATTTGCCGACATTGGGCCTCGGGGGAGGAGAGAGTGATCATTTCGACCGCCGCGCGACGTTTCGCGCTGTTTGCATTTGGCTTGACCGTGATCGTTGGTGCCGCGCGCATCGCGAGCACCAGCGCTATCAGCCCGGCGCATGCGGCCGGCGCGTTCGCCATTGGCCAGTGCGCCGCCTATGGCCAGGCGTTCGACTATCCGGCGGAGCATCTCGCCAAGGCCGCGGCGCTCAAGCAGTGCAAGGGCGACTGCACCGCGGTGACGATGAAGAAGGCCTGCGCGGCGTTCGCGGTCGATCTCACCAATCCCTGCGGCGCCCACGGCTATGCTGTTCGGCCGACGATCTCGACCTCGCTCAACGAAGCGACCCGGGAATGCTACAAATATGGCGGCAAGGAATGCGTCATCCGCGCCTGGGTATGCGACGCCAAGGGTTGATTCAAGTCTGATGATCTCAGCGGCTCCGCTGCCGGGGTTCCGCTTCCGCTTTCATTTCGATGCTTCACCCTGAGAACGGCTCGGCTATTCTCGGGGTTCGATGACATCGAACCCTGGAAGTGGCATGCAATTCGACACCAAGATCGCGCTGATCATCCGCAACGATCTCGAGGCCTGGCAGAAGCTCAACGTCGCGGCGTTTCTTTCCAGCGGCATCGCCGCGGCATTTCCCGAATGCATCGGCGCACCTTATGAGGACGGCTCGGCAACCCTGTATCACGCGTTGATCGGACAGCCGATCCTGATCTACGGCGCGCCGGATCGTGCCGCGCTGGCGCGTGCTCTGGATCGGGCGCTGTCGCGCAGCGTGAAGCCGGCGCTCTACACCGAGGACATGTTCAAGACCGCGCATGACGAGGCCAACCGTGATGCCGTGAAGGCGGTGGCGCGCACCGATCTCAATCTGGTGGGATTGGCGTTTCGTGCGGAGCGCAGGGTGGTCGACAAGGTCGTCGACGGACTCAAATTTCACGCCTGACAGCCATGGGCACATTGCGCTGTCATCAAACTGTTACTTCATGCAGCGGCGCGGCTTGATGCCGATCAAGCCCGGAATACGCCGACGTCGTTAGTTTGCGCCGCGACATGAGGAGCAGACAGATGCAGACCATGAAAGCCGCCGTCGTCAAAGCCTTCGGCAAGCCGCTCGACATCGAGGACGTTCCGATTCCTGTGCCGGGACCCGGCGAGCTTCTGGTCAGGGTGAAGGCGTGCGGCGTCTGCCACACCGACCTTCACGCCGCCTCCGGCGATTGGCCGGTGAAGCCGGTGCCGCCATTCATCCCAGGACACGAGGCGGCCGGGATCGTCGCGGCGCTCGGGCCCGGGGTCACCGACTTCAAGGTCGGCGACGCCGTGGGCGTGGCGTGGCTGCACGATGCCTGCCTGCGCTGCGAGTATTGCGAGACCGGCTGGGAGACCTTGTGCGAGCACCAGCACAACACCGGCTACAGCGTGAATGGCGGCTTTGCCGAATACGTGATCGCATCCGCGGCGTTCGCTGCGCGTCTGCCGGCCAATGTGGACTTCGCCAGGATCGCGCCGATCCTCTGCGCCGGCGTCACCACCTACAAGGGTTTGAAGGAGACCGACGCGCGGCCGGGCGAGTGGGTGGTGGTCTCCGGCGTCGGCGGCCTCGGTCATGTTGCAATCCAGTATGCGAAGGCGATGGGGCTGAAGGCGATCGGTCTCGACATCGCCGAGGACAAGCTGAAACTCGCGCTGGAGGCCGGCGCCGAACATGCCGTCAACGCGCTCGACAAGGATGCCGTGGCGCAGGTGATCGCAATCACCGGCGGCGGCGCGCATGGCGTGCTGGTCACTGCGGTGTCGACGCCGGCTTTTGCCCAGGCGCTGCACATGGTCCGCCGCAAGGGGACGGTCAGCCTCGTCGGCTTGCCGCCGGGCGAATTCCCGACACCGATCTTCGATGTCGTGCTGAAGCGCATCACCGTGCGCGGCTCGATCGTCGGCACCAGGCGTGATCTCGACGAAGCCATCGCGTTCGCCGCGGACGGCAAGGTGACGGCCGAGGTGACCACGGCGCCATTGTCGGAGATCAACACCGTCTTCGACCGCATGAAGGCCGGCAAGATCGACGGTCGCGTAGTGCTCGACTTCGGCTGATCGCAAGACCGATCGACGCGCCGCCGTGCCGAACATTGGGGCGGCGGTTTGATCTGGATCAGGAATGGGGACGCGCGGCGCTGGCACAAATTGCTCATGGCAGCCGTCACCAAGATCGTCTTCCTCGGCGCGAGCAGCGCGTCCTTTGGACTCAGCGTGTTCCGGGACCTGTTCTCGACGCATGATCTCGCTGGTTCGACGCTCGTGCTGGTCGGCCGCGACCCGACCCGGCTTGCCCGGTCGGAAGCGCTGGCCCGGCTGCTCAACGACCTCTCCGGCGCCGGCCTTAAGATCGAGGCGACCACGGATTGGCGCGCGGCGCTCGACGGCGCCGGCTTCGTGATCCATGCCACCGCGATCGACCGCAACCGCCTGTGGAAGCTCGATTTCGAGGTGCCGCGCAAATACGGCATCCGTCACACGCTGGGCGAGAATGGCGGGCCGGGCGCATTGTTCTTCACGCTCCGCACCTTGCCGGTCGTATTCGACTTCGTGCGCGAGATGGAGCGGCGCTGTCCGGACGCGCTGTTCATCAACTTCTCCAATCCCGAGAGCCGCATCATCCTCGCGCTGGGGCTTCACAGCCGCGTCGCGCATATCGGCCTGTGCCACGGCATCTTCATCGCGCGCAGCCAGGTGGCTTCCATTCTGGGACTGGCCGAGGAGCGCGTGGACGTGTGGGGCGCCGGGCTCAACCATTTCCAATGTCTCATGCAGATCCGGGATCGCGACACCGGGGCCGATCTCTATCCACTGCTCCGCGAAAAGGCTGGGAGCTACGACCCCAAGGTCGCGCCGCTGACGCGGGCGCTGTTGCGCGACTTCGGCTTCTGGCTGGGCTGCGGCGACAGCCATGTCGGCGAGTATCTCGCCTATGGCTGGGAAGCGGGCGAGAGCGGGTACGACTTCGCCTGGGACGAGGCGGAGCGGGCCAAGCTGATCCGGCAGATCGACGAGGTCCTGGCAGGCAAAGCCGGCATGCCGGACTGGTGGCGAATGCCGTCCGGAGAGCGCGCGGTCACCGTGATCGGCTCGGTGCTGCACGATCGGAAGCAGGTCATCGAGTCCGGCGTCGTTCTGAACCGTCACGTCATTCCCAACCTGGCTGCCGAGGCCGCGGTCGAAGTGCCCGTTGTCGCCGATCGCGTCGGTATCCATCCGGTGTCGCTGGGCCCGCTTCCAGATGCAGTCGCCAAGCTGATGTCGGTCCAGGTTCAGGTTCAGCAACTGGCGGTGCAGGCGGCCATGACCGCCTCCAAGGATCTCGCGCTGCAGGCGCTGCTCATCGATCCCGTCGTCAACTCGGCGGCCGCCGCGCGCCAGATCGTGGACGAACTCTGGGAGGTCAATCGGCCTTACATCAGGTCCTGCGCGTGATCGCGCCGACTTCGTCTGACGAGGGGGCCGCGCGCGGTCGGGTAGGGCTCCTGACCCGCGCCGATAGATCTGCGAGGCCTCTTTACAATGACTGACTAGTCAGTCATAATTGTTCAATGTCGAAGCCGTCGAAATTGTCCGAGCGCAGAGTTCAGGCCGCCAAGCCAGCGGGAGCTGGCGCGTCGCGCCGGGCGGATCGCTCCGCCGAGCGCCGCGCGGCGATCGTGCAGGCGGCGATGGACGAGTTCATCGCCCGAGGCTTCGCGGCGACCCGGCTGGACGACGTCGCCAAGCGGGCCGGGGTCGCCAAGGGGACGATCTATCTGCACTTCAAGGACAAGGAATCGATGTTCGAGGAATTGATCCGGACCGCGATCGTGCCCTACGTCGGCCGTCTTGCGGCGCCGCCGCCGGCCGGCGGCTCGGTGCGCGACATGGTCGAGGCGTTGGCGCGCATGTTCCTGCAGGAGGTCGCCGGCACCCGGCGGGCCGATCTCGTCCGGCTCATCATCGCGGAAGGGCCGCGCTTTCCGGCCATTGCCGATTTCTATTATCGCGAGGTCGTCTCCCGCGGTCTCGCGGCCATGCGCGCGCTGATCCAGTTGGCGATCACGCGCGGCGAGATCCGCGAGCCCAAGCTGGTGCAACACCCGCAATTGATGATCGCGCCAATGATGGTCGCGGTGCTGTGGAAGAGCCTGTTCGAGCGACATGCGCCGCTCGACGCCGAAGCGATGCTGCAGACCCATCTCGATCTGATCTTTGGCACGAGGAGGCCGACATGAGCCTGCTGCATTGCCTCGCCGTGCTGGTCACGGCCTTCACGTTCAACGCCTGCAAGGAGACGCGCGATCCCGGCTATCAAGGCTGGGTCGAGGCCGACATGATCTTCGTCAGCCCGGACGAAGCGGGTCGGATCACGAAGCTGAACGTGCATGAGGGCGACGTGGTCAAGGTCGGCGATCCGCTCTATTCGGTCGACGACGATCTGCAGCAGGCCGATCTCAACCAGACCAAGGCGACGCTGGCCAACGCGCAGCAGACCTATGACCGCGCCGCGGCCCTGAGCAAGACGGGCGCGGGGACACAGGCGACGCTCGACTCCGCCGTTTCGGCGCTGCGCGTCGCCGAGGCCCATCTCGTGACCTCGCAGACGCGGCTGGCACGGCGCAAGGGCGTGGCACCGGTCGCGGGCACTATCCAGCAGATCTACTTCCGCGAGGGCGAGATGGTCGCGGCGCAACGGCCAGTGCTGTCGATCATGCCGCCGGGCAACATGAAGCTGCGCTTCTACGTGCCCGAGCCTGATCTGCCGAAGCTCGCGATCGGTGACGAGGTCCGCGTCACCTGCGACAACTGTGCTGATGATCTGACGGCCAGAATCTATTTCCTCGCGACCTCGGCGGAATACACGCCGCCGGTGATCTACAGCCTCGATGAGCGCAACAAGCTCGTCTATCTGATCCAGGCGCGGCCGTCGCGGCCGGATGCGCTGCGCGTCGGCCAGCCGGTGAGCATCTATCCGCATTCCAGGACGCCTGATCCGAAGACCCCGGTGGCGGACAAGCAATGAACGGAACGGGTCCCGCCGAGATCGCGATCGACGTCCAGGGATTGACCAAGTCCTTCGACGGCCGCGAGGTCGTGCATGATCTGTCGATGCAGGTGAAGCGCGGCTCGATCTACGGCTTTCTCGGCCCGAACGGCTCGGGCAAGACCACGACCATCCGGATGCTGTGCGGCCTGCTGACACCCGACGGCGGCGAGGGCACCTGCCTCGGTTTCGACATCCGTCGCGACGCCGACAAGATCAAGCGCCGGGTGGGCTACATGACGCAGCGCTTCAGCCTCTATCAGGACCTCTCGGTGCGGGAGAACCTCGAATTCGTGGCGCGCCTCTATGGCATGTCCGATCCGCGCCGGGCCGCGCGCGACATGGTGCAGCGGCTCGGGCTTGCCGGCCGCGAGCGGCAGCTCGCCGGCGAGTTGTCGGGCGGCTGGAAGCAGCGGCTGGCGCTCGGGGCCTGCACCCTGCCGAATCCGCAACTGCTGCTGCTCGACGAGCCCACCGCCGGCGTCGATCCCAAGGCGCGGCGCGACTTCTGGAACGAGATCCATGCGCTCGCCGGCGAAGGGCTGACCGTGCTGGTCTCGACCCACTACATGGACGAGGCCGAGCGCTGTCACGAGATCGCCTATATCGCCTATGGTCATCTGCTGGTGCACGGCACCGTCTCGGAGGTGATCGCGCAATCGGCGCTCACCACGTATACGGTGAGCGGCGACGATCTGCGCGAGCTCGCGGCGGACCTCACCGGCAAGCCGGGGGTCGACATGGTGGCGCCGTTCGGCACCAGCCTGCACGTGTCCGGCCGCGACCGCGACGCGCTGGACGCTGCGATCGCGCCCTGGCGCGACAAGGCTGATCTGCACTGGCAGCCCGCCGCGCCCTCGCTCGAGGACGTCTTCATCGACCTGATGAACCGTTCACGGGACAATTTCCAATGAGCGACGCAGCCGTCCATCACGCGTCTTCCGAGCCGCGCTTCGGCTTCTGGCGGCGCACCTACGCGATGCTGGTCAAGGAGTTCATCCAGCTCAAGCGCGACCGGGTCTCGTTTGCGATGATCGTGATGATCCCGGTGATGCAACTGATGTTGTTCGGCTACGCGATCAACACCACGCCGCATCATCTGCCGGCGGCGGTGCTGCTGCAGGAGGACAGCGATCTCGGCCGCTCGATCCTGAAGGCGATGGAGAACACCGCGTATTTCCGCTTCACCCGGGAGGTCAGCAGCGTCGCCGAGTTCGACGATCTCCTGCTGTCCGGCAAGGTCCTGTTCGGCGTCGAGATCCCGCGCGGCTTCGAGCGCGCGGTCCGCCGCGGCGACCGGCCGGCCTTGCTCGTCGCGGCCGACGCGACCGATCCGGTCGCGGCGTCATCGGCGCTGTCCTCGCTCGGCATGATCGTGCAGACCGCGCTCGCGCACGATCTCTACACCGGCAATCCCGTCACGACGCCGTTCGAGATCAGGGCCCACGCGCGCTACAACCCGGCGGCCTCGTCGCGGCTCAACATCGTGCCGGGCCTCGTCGGCACCATCCTGACCATGACCATGCTGATCTTCACCGCGCTCTCGGTGACGCGCGAGATCGAGCGCGGCACGATGGAGAGCCTGCTGTCGATGCCGATCAAGCCGGTCGAGGTCATGCTCGGCAAGATCATCCCCTATGTGATGGTCGGCTTCCTGCAGGCGACGATCATCATCGGCATCGGCGTCCTGCTGTTCGGCGTTCCGATCATGGGCAACCTGCTGCTGTTGGCGCTGCTGTCGACGCTGTTCATCGCGACCAACCTCTCGATCGGCTACACCTTCTCGACCCTGGCGCAGAACCAGCTGCAGGCAATGCAGCTCTCGATGATGTTCTTCCTGCCGAGCATCCTGTTGTCCGGATTCATGTTTCCCTTTCTCGGCATGCCGCAATGGGCGCAAGTGCTCGGTGAATGCCTGCCGCTGACGCACTATCTGCGGATCGTCCGCGCCATCATGCTGAAGGGCTCGACGCTCCAGAACCTGCAGCATGATACGATCGCCCTGTTCGGCCTCATGCTGTTCGCCATGACGGTCGCCGTCCTGCGCTTCCGCCGCACCCTCGATTGAGGCACAATGGCGGCCGGGAGCAGGAACGGCTGAGGCAAGATGCAGATCGTGGGAGGAGCAGGACAGGCGAACGAAGCGCCGGCGGGAGCGCCGGCCGAGTTCGACCAGGCGCTGATGCGTCAGACGTTGAACACCGAGCTGCTGCGGGTGAGGGCGCTGATCGCCACTGCGGCTCTGTTTCTCGTGATATCGGTGCTGGTCGAAATCTTCGAGCCGAAGATCTCGGAGTGGATCTGGCCGACCCGAACCGGGGTCCTCTACGTCTACGCGATCATCGTCGCATTCATCAGCTTCCAGACTCTCATCCTGTTCAGGATCAAGGCGGACATCCGCCACGGCCGGGACGTGCCGGTGATCTGGCGCTATGTCAGCGCCCTGGTCGAGACCTCGCTGCCAACGTTCGTCCTCATCCTGCAGATCGAGGGCATCGGCCACGACAAGGCGCTGGGCTTCGGCGCGCCGCTGGTCTATTTCATCTTCATCGTTCTCTCGACGCTTCGTCTCGATTTCTGGCTGTCGAGCTTCACCGGTCTGGTTGCTGCGGTGGAGCTGCTGGTGGTGGCGCTGTTCGACCGGCCTTCGATCGATCTCAGCCAGAATCCGGAGATCTATTATCACGGTGAGCGCAGCTTCATCATCCTGTTGTGCGGGATGCTCGCCGGTGCCGTCAGCGTGCAGCTGCGACGCCAGTTCGCGGCGAGCATCGAGGCCGCGTCGGCGCGCGACCGCGTCACGGATTTGTTTGGCCAGCACGTCTCGCCCCAGGTCGTCGAGCGCCTGATGAAGGAGGGGACCGCGGAGGCGCGCGACATCCACGAGGTCGCGGTGATGTTCGTCGACTTCCGCGGCTTCACCGCGGCGGCGCGGTCGAAGACGCCGCAGCAGGTTGTCGATCGTCTCGACGGAGCGTTCGCGGTGCTGGTGGAGATCCTCGAGCGTCATGGCGGCATCGTCAACAAATTCCTCGGCGATGGCTTCCTGGCGCTGTTCGGCGCGCCGTTCGAGTCGCGCGATGCCGCCGTGCAGGCGGTCGTTGCTGCGCGCGAGATGGTGGCTGCGATGGAGCGCGTCAACGCATCGTCGTCCTGGCAGCTCAGGATCGGGATCGGCATACATCTGGGCGAGGTGGTCGCCGGCAGCATCGGCTCACCGCGGCGCAAAGAGTATACCGTCATCGGTGACACCGTGAACTTCGCCTCGCGGCTCGAGGCGCTGAACAAGGAGTTCGATTCGCAACTCCTGATCTCGAGCGAGGTGCGGCAGGCGGCCGGCGACGGGGCGCGCGACGCCGTCTTCCACGGCGCGGTGTCGGTGCGCGGCTACGACCGGCCGTTCGAGATCTGGCAATTGCACTGACGCAGGCGATACGGCGCGATGTCGGAGATTTACATTGGCTGGCCTCCGCGTTTAACTGCCCCCAACGAGAAGCATCATCAGGGGGAATGCATGATCCGAACCGGGGCGTCGTTTTTGGCCGCAGCAGGGATCTTGTGCGTAACCGGGATGGAGGCGGTGCGGGCTGAGGATGTTGCCTGCAGCAAGGTGACGGCCGAGGCGTTGAAGGTCCCCGGGCTGACCTTGACGGGATCGAAGCTGCAGGAGGCCGCCGACGGGCTGCCGCGGCATTGCATTCTCTCCGGCAAGGTCAACGAGCGCACCGGCGTCGATGGCCATGCCTATGCGATCCAGTTCGAGATCAGGCTGCCGGAGACCTGGAACGGCCGCTTCCTGCATCAGGTCAATGGCGGCAATGACGGCGTGGTGGTGCCGGCGCTCGGCGACAAGGCCGACGGTCTCGTCAGCGGCGGTGTGACGCCGCTCGCCCGCGGCTTTGCCGTGCTGTCGTCGGACAGCGGCCACTCCGGCAGCGATCCCGCCAACAAGCCGCGCGGGCTTGCGTCCGGCTCAGCCTTCGGGCTCGATCCGCAGGCGCGCCGCGACTACGGCTATTCGGCCGACATCACGCTGGCGCCGATCGCCAAGGCGATCGTCTCGGCGCATTACGGCAGGAAGCCGGACTACTCCTACATCGCCGGCTGTTCCAATGGCGGCCGCCACACCATGGTGGCTGCCGAGCGCATGCCCGAGCAGTATGACGGCTTCCTGGTCGGCAATCCCGGCTTCAACCTGCCGCGCGCTGCCGTGCAGCACGCCTGGGACGTGCAGGCGCTGACCAAGGCCGATGTCGACATCCGCAAGTCGATCACGCGGGAGGATGCCAAGCTGATCGCTTCCAAGATCACGGAGGTCTGCGACGAGCTCGACGGCGCCAAGGACGGCCTCACGGCCAACCTGAAAGCCTGCCAGAAGGCGTTCAATTTCGACAGCCTGCGCTGCGCCGCTGGGGCAACCGAAGCCTGTCTGCCGGCCGCCAAGGTCGATGCCTTGAAGAAAGTCTTCGCGGGCCCCCACAATTCCAAAGGCGAGCCGCTGTATTCCGACTGGCCGGTGGATGGTGGCGTCGGCACCGGCAACTGGCGCGCCTGGAAGGTCGAAAGCCCGGTGGCGCCGTGGAACAACCTTCCGATCATTGCCACCATGGGCGGCGCCTCGCTCAACTACATCTTCTCGACGCCGCCGGTCGAGATCGAAGGCTCGCCCGACAAGCTCGTCGAGAAGCTGCAGACCTACGACTTCGACAAGGACGCGCCGAAGATCTACGCCAAGGAAGGCCCATTCACGGAGTCGGCGATGGACTTCATGGCACCGCCCGCGGTCGATAACCCAACCTTGCCGGCGTTCCAGAACGGTGCCCGCAAGATGCTGATCTACCACGGCCAGGCTGATCCGGTGTTCTCAATCAACGACACGATCCGCTGGTATGAGAAGCTCAACGCCAACGTCCAGGGCAAGGCCGACGGTTTCGCGCGGCTGTTTGCGCTGCCCGGCGAGACCCATTGCGGCGGCGGCGTCACGCTGGAGAAGTTCGATGCGCTGGGCGCGCTGATGGACTGGGTCGAGAAGGGCAAGGCGCCGGAGGCGATCACGGCCTCGGTCAATGCGGCCAACAAGGAGCTCCCATCGACATGGAGCCCGCAGCGGACGCGGCCGCTGTGCCCGTGGCCGAAATTCGCCAAATATGTCGGCGGCGACGTCGAGCAGGCGTCATCCTTCACCTGCGCGGCGGAGTGAAACGTCAGACCTGCGGCGCGATCAGATTCTCGACTCGGACATGGTCGCGCTCCTCGATGATCTCGGCGATCCATTGCCGGTGGCAATGGACGTGGTCGCGCTCGTAGCAGAGCAGGCAGACGGGACCGGCGCTCTTCACCAGCGAGGCCAGCTCGTCCATCTGCTCCTTCGCCTGCGGCGTCTTCAGATGGGCGCTGTAGATCTTGTGCAGCGTGTCGTAATGACCGCTGCGGGCGGCCTCGCGGCCCTCCTTCGGCGTGCCGAGCCCGCGCAGGTGCACATAGCCGATGCCTCGCTCGTCGAGCCCGGCCGCAAGCTGGCTCTTGGAGAAGCCCGGTCGGCGCGAGGCCGCCACCGCGCGCACATCGACCAGCAGCTTGACGCCGGCGGCCTGCAACTCATCGAGCACGGCCTTGGCCGGCGTGTGCTCATAACCGATGGTGAACAGGGTCTTGCTCTTGGCCATCATGCAACTCCTGCGTCAACTCACGCGCTCGATGAGCTCCATCGCGCCAGCCGGCGCGCGCACCTTGCCCTCGTGGATGACATAGGCGAACACGTCGCGCGGCATCTTCTTCGCCGGCTTGTCGTCAACCCGTGGCAGGTCGTCCGGTTCGCCGCCGCCGGCCCACAGCTGCAATCGCTTCGCCCAGGCGTCGAGCTGCTTCGGCGGATAGCAGGTCGCAAGCTCGTCATTGCCCTTCTGCAGCCGGGCGTAGACGAAGTCACCCACGACATCGGCGATCGCCGGATATTTGCCGTGCTCGGCGAACACGACCGGCGTTGCAAACTCGCGCAGCAGCGCGACGAAGCCGGGGACGCAGAAACTGTCATGGCGGACCTCGACGACGTGACGCAGCTTGCGGCCGTCGAGCTCGCGCGGCAACAGCTCGAGGAACTTGCCGAAATCGGCCTCGTCGAACTTCTTGGTCGGCGCGAACTGCCACAGCACCGGCCCGAGCCGGTCGCCGAGCTCGAGCACGCCGGTGTCGTAAAAGCGCTTCACCGAATCACCGGCCTCGGCGAGCACGCGGCGGTTGGTCGCGAAGCGCGGCCCCTTCAGCGAGAAGATGAAGCCGTCCGGCACCTCGCGCGCCCATTTGCGGAAGCTCTCCGGCTTCTGCGAGCCATAATAGGTGCCGTTGATCTCGATCGAGGTCAGCTTCGAGGCGGCGTATTCGAGCTCCTTCGATTGCGGCAGCTTGTCCGGATAGAACACGCCGCGCCAGGGCGCGAAGGTCCAGCCGCCGATGCCGATGTAGATGTGGCTCTTGGATTGCGAGGCGCGTGCAGGGGCTTTGCTCACGGATCGATTCCGATGCTGATTGCCGAGGGTGTTGCGGTAGGGGAGACGATAGTCAACCGGGCCGGTTCTGACCAGTTCGGCGCGGTCGCGCCGTCGCTCTTCCCGTGCTCCGGAGCCTCGTGTATCCAGGGCCGGGGCCGGGAAGGGGAGATATGACAATGAGAGCGGAATCGGTCGGCGGCCTGCTGGGGGCAATCGTCGCCGCTGTCGTGCTTGCGGCAGCCTTCTACTATGTTCCCGTCGGGCCGATGGCCCGTCAGATGCAGCCGGCCAAGGTCGAGGTGCCGCCCACGCCGGTGCAGACGGTTCCGGTGGCTCCGGCCGTACGCGGACCGGTGGTCCGGGAGGTTCCGAACTAGGCCGGCCAGGGACCCCTTGCAGTCCTGCCGAGGCACCCCATTTTGGTCGGGACGGTGACGTCGAGCTGTAACGGCTCCGGCACCGAGACGACCACGGCAGAGCGGTTGCGCCGGATGTAAGCGCGCCCTTTGTTTGTGGTCGTTGGCATTTTGGGCCGCTCATTCGGCAGCGGTGCACGCCGGCACCACAGTCCGGGCTTTTTGCGCCTTCCTTCAGCCGTTGCGCTTGGCAGTGTGGAACGCGGCAGATATACGCATCCGCACCATGAACGATGTCCTCCGACCGGCCATGCCCGCGCCGCCGCAAACCGCTGATATTCCGATCGTTTCGGTGGTCGTTCCGACCTTCAACGAGCGCGACAATGTCACCACGCTGTACCGGCGGCTGGAGGCGGCGTTCAAGGATGTGCCGTGGGAGGTGGTGTTCGTCGACGACAACTCCCCGGACGGCACCTGGCAGGTGGTGCGCGAATTGTCGCGCAGCGACAAACGCGTCCGCTGCGTCCGCCGAGTCGGCCGGCGCGGCCTGTCCGGCGCCTGCATCGAGGGCATCCTGGCCGCCAGCGCGCCCTTTGCCGCCGTGATCGACGCCGATCTGCAGCATGACGAGACCCAGCTGCCGAAGATGCTGTCGCTGCTGCAGAGCGGCGCGGCCGAGCTCGTCGTCGGTAGCCGCTACATCGAGGGCGGCAGCGCCGCAAGCTTCGACAGCAAGCGGGCCGGGGCCAGCGCCTTCGCCACCGAGATCGCGCGCCGCGCGCTCAAGGTCGAGGTCAACGATCCCATGAGCGGCTTCTTCATGATCCGCCGCGACCGCTTCGAGGAGATCGCGCCGAAGCTCTCCACGCAGGGCTTCAAGATCCTGCTCGACATCATCGCCAGCGCCGAGGGTGGTCTGAAGACGGTCGAGGTGCCCTATACGTTCGGCTCGCGCCTGCACGGCGAGAGCAAGCTCGACTCGATGGTCGCGCTCGACTTCCTCGGCCTCGTGCTGGCCAAGATGACCAACGACGTGGTGTCGCTGCGCTTCCTGTTGTTCGCGATGGTCGGCGGCACCGGCCTGGTGGTCCATCTCGCCACGCTGTTCCTCGGTCTCAATTTGTTCGACCTTCCGTTCGCGGAGTCGCAGGCGCTCGGCGCCTTCGTCGCGATGACCTCGAACTTCATCCTCAACAACTTCCTCACCTATCGCGACCAGCGGCTGAAGGGCTTTGCCATCCTGCGTGGCCTGCTCGTCTTCTATCTGGTCTGCTCGGTCGGCCTGCTGGCCAATGTCGGCGTCGCCTTCTCGGTCTATGACCAGGAGCCGATCTGGTGGCTGGCGGGCGCCGCCGGCGCGCTGATGGGCGTGGTGTGGAATTACGCGATCTCCGGATTGTTCGTCTGGCGCAAGCGATGACCCCTGCGGCAGGTGCCGAGGACGCCCGGCTGGTCCGCAATGTCTGGCTGACCATCGCAGGCCTCGTCGTTGTCAGGCTGATCGCGGCCGCGGTCACGCCGATCACCTTCGACGAAGCCTATTACTGGATGTGGTCGAAGCATCTCGCGGGCGGCTATTACGACCACCCGCCGATGGTTGCGGTCGTGATCCGGCTGGGCACGCTGATCGCCGGCGACAGCGAGCTCGGCGTGCGCCTCGTCTCGATCCTGCTCGGCCTGCCGATGAGCTATGCGGTCTATCGCACGGCCGAGATCCTGTTCGGCGGCGTGCGCGTGGCGGCGACCGCGGCGTTGCTGCTCAACGTCACCCTGATGGCGGCGGTCGGCACGCTGATCGTGACCCCCGACGCGCCGCTGCTGGTCGCCTCCAGCTTCGTGCTGTTCTTCTGCGCCAAGGTGCTGGAGACGGGGAGAGGCGCGTGGTGGCTCGCGGTCGGCGCAGCCGTCGGTGCGGCGCTGCTGTCGAAATACACCGCGATGTTCTTCGGCGCGGCGATCCTGATCTGGCTCGTCGCCGTGCCGAAACTGCGCCATTGGCTGGCCTCGCCCTGGCCCTATCTCGGCGGCCTCGTGGCATTCGCGCTGTTCGCGCCGGTGATCCTGTGGAATGCCGATCACCAATGGGTGTCGTTCATCAAGCAGCTCGGCCGTGCCAGGGTCGAGGCGGTCAGGCCTGTCTACATCGCCGAGATCATCCCGACGCAGTTCGCCTTTGCGACGCCGCTGGTGTTCATCCTCGGCCTGATGGGCCTCTACGGCCTGGCCCGGCGCAGGGCAGGGGATGCGGCGGCGCGCGTCCTGATCGAGGCGATGGTCTGGGTCATCGTCGCCTATTTCGTCTGGCATTCGCTGCATGCCCGGGTCGAGGCCAACTGGTTCGCGCCGGTCTATCCGGCGTTCGTGGTGGCTGCCGCGGCGGCGGCCCATCTCGTCGCCTGGTCGGCGCGCGAGCAGCGCACCGCGACCTTCTGTCTGCGCTGGGCCGTGCCCGTCGGCGTCGTGATGTTCGTCGCGCTGATCGTGCAGGCCAACACGGGCCTGCTGTCCGGCTACCGGCGCGATGCCACGGTGCGCAGCGTCGGCGTCGGCTGGCGGCCGCTGGCTGCCGAGATCGAGGCGGCGCGGGTGCGCGCCGACGCGTCCTGCGTGCTGGCGATGGATTATGGCACCACCGCCTGGCTGTCGTTCTATCTGCCGCCGGGGACCTGCGTGCTGCAGCCGATCCAGCGCATCCGCTGGGTCAATTTCCCGGAGCCGGATCCGGCCAAGCTCGCGGGCACGCAGCTTTTCGTCGACGAGGCCCAGATCGCGACGCGGGTCTACGTCAGCAACACGTTCGGCCGCATCGAGAAGGTCGGCGAGGCCGCGCGCAAGCGCGGGTCCTTGACCATCGAGACCTACGCCTTCTACGCGCTCAGCGAGCCGAAGGGCGATCTCCTCGACCGCACGCCGCCGCCGGAGCTGCAGCGCTGACACGCGCCTCAGGCCTGCTGCGGAATGATGTCCGCCAGCGCCTTGTCCCCGCCGTGGATCGCGACCATGTTGATGTCGGCGTCGATGGTCTTGTAGCCGCGGCGATCGAACCATTGCCGCAACTGGTCGGCATCGGTCTTGATCTTCTCGACCAGCATGATCGGCGTGCAGCGTTCGATCGTCGCCGCCGCACCTTCGAGCGCCTCGAGCTCCATGCCCTCGACGTCGAGCTTGATCAGGTCGCAACGCGGCAGGTTGAAATCGTCCAGCGGAAGCTTGCGCACCTCGACCGTGTCGTTCTCATAGTCGATGGCCTGGCCAATGAACTCGGTGTTGGGACGCTGGCGCAGCTCGAGGCTGCCGAAGCTCGACGGGGTCAGATAGTTCGGGCTCGGGATGTTGAGCACGCCGCGCTCGGAGGATACCGCGGCATGGATCGCAATCGCGTTGAAGCAGTTGTTGATCGCGATATTGCCGGCGAGCGCGTAGTAGATCCGCTCCTGCGCCTCGATCGAGAGCACGGATCCCCAGCCGGTCATCGCCTTCGCCCATTCGATCGTGTGGACGCCGATATTGGCACCGCAGTCGATCGCGACCGCGCCGTCCCCATGGTGCCTGCGGCGCACGCCGAGCAGGCGGACGGCCAGCTGCACCTCTCCCGGATCGAAGGCGCCGGTGTTGAGGATCTGGAAGCCGACGCCGTAGCCGCGGTTGGCGTCGATCATGCGATAGTCGAGCCGGTTGACGATCATCGTACCTTGATTGGTCGAGGCCAGCACGAAGGCCAGCTTCCGGCCGGGGATCTGCATGGAGAGGTCCTCTCGTGTCGTCTCGGCAGGGAGCGGACGCGGTACGATTCGCCGACGGAGTGTCGCAGAGAATCGTCCCGTACCATACTGTCGCCAGCGGCCACAGCGCCTGTAACTCCGGGTTGCTACGGATGCGCTTGTCGCGCACCTGGCCTGCCGGAGCAGGGGCTTTCGACCGGCGAGACCTGCGGCCTTTACCTCGTCAGCGCACGCATACGAGAGATCATCGATCGCTCGCCGCCGCCCCGGCCCAATCGTTAACGCGGCGTGCGCTGTTTTACGGATCGGCGCGACCGACGGATGCTGCCTCTCCCGATTTTTCCGGTACGGCAATATTGCCTCCGGCTGCAGTTTTGCCCTGTTTCTGCCCTGTTTGCCGGCAAAACAGGCCCTGATGGTTAACCCGCCTCTAATCCGCCAAAACTTAATCAGCATTTAACTAAAAGTCGCCTTAATGAAGCTCTGTGCTTCTGCGAGATGCAAAGCGGGTGTCCGTGGCGCATCGAGCGAGAGTTGTCGAGTATTCGTTCGGGCGTGAGTGAATGAGTAACAGTCGAGCTGCGTTGGCCGCACGAAATCGCAGGAAGTCCTCCCTGATCGCGTTCTCTCACAAATTGATCGGTGGCGCGGCAATCGCATGCCTGATCGGGGGCTGCGCCGTGACGGTCTATACCAAGATCATCGCGGCCGACGCTTATCCGACCCTGGGCAGCATCGAGCAGGATGAGCCCGTCGTGCGCCCGGCGCCGCGGCTCGCGACGCGCAGCGCCGCCGATGCGGTGGGTGAGGCCTTCTCGGCATTCCCGGAATCTCCGCCCGTCACCACGGCCGCCGCCATCACGCCGCAGATGTTCAACGACCGCTTCGGCGCGGCCGTGCCGCAGGGCGTCGCCTCCAACGCCGCGAACGGCGCGCCGCCGCTGCCCAAGCTCGCCGAAGCCGCGCCCAAGCAGATCGAGACCAGGCAGATCGAGACCAAGTCGGCCGAGGCCAAGCCGGCCGAGCCTGCGAAGGTCGCCGAGGCGTCGAAGAAGGATGCCCGGCCGCCGATGCAGCTGGCGCTCGCCAACACCAGGCCGGCCGCGCAGCCCGCGACGCCGGCGCAGGCTGCCGAGGCCAATGCGCCGAAGAGCAGCGGCTTCTCGCTGCGCGCGATGACCGAGCGTGCCAAGGCGGCGGTGCTGTCGATCGCGGGTGAGCGCCACTCGATCCAGGAAAAGCTCTGGGGCAAGCCGGAGAACCAGGATGGCGGGCTCCTGGCCTATGCCTCGGCTGATTCCAACATCACTGCCAGCATCGCCAAGGATCCGACCCGCGGCGGCCGGCCGCCGTACGATTTGAGCACGGCCGTGTACGACATCTCGGCCAAGGCGGTGTATCTGCCCGACGGCACCAAGCTCGAGGCGCATTCCGGCCTCGGCGACAACCTCGACAAGCCGAGCTCGGAGAAGATCAAGATGCGCGGCGTCACCCCGCCGCACATCTACGAGCTGAAGCCGCGCGAGGCGCTGTTCCACGGCGTGCCGGCGCTGCGGCTGAACCCGATCGGCGGCGAGGACGCCATCCACGGTCGCAACGGCCTGCTCGCGCACACCTTCATGCTCGGCCCGAACGGCGACTCCAACGGCTGCGTCTCGTTCCGCGACTACTATGCGTTCCTCGATGCCTACAAGAACAAGGGCATCCGCAAGCTCGCCGTGCTCGCCCGCATCGAGTGAGCCGGACAGGCGGCCGCATCCTCCTGTTCTGATCTTCGTCATCAGCTCAACTCTCTCCGCACCGTCATTCCGGGGCAGCCCGCAGGGCCGAGCCCGGAATCCGTAACCACAATCCGGTAGCAGGGATCCCGGCTCATCCTTCGCCATGTCCCCGAACGACGAGCATGGATCGTGTCCCCGGTGTCATCGCCCGGCTCGACCGGGCGATCCAGGTCATCCACGGCTGCGGTCGTCAATCGAGATGCCTCGGCGTACTGGATGCCCCGCTTGCGCGGGGCGTGACGGCGAACAAGCATCAATGGCCTCGCGACCTACCAGGTCCGAGTTATGCTCGATCAGTTCGCCCTCGGAATAACGAGAGGGCGCGGGGAATGCCGGGTGAGGGCCTCACCCATGGCCCGCCTGCAGAAGAAAAAGCAGGCGGCAGTCACCACAGGTTCAGCCGCATCATCCGGCATTCCCCGCGCGATGGACCTACGGCTTATACGTGGTCTCCCTGGTGCGCCGGGCTTTCTGGCCACCATCGGTCGGAGCATTCGTCTCTCTCGACCTTGACACCAGCATCGGGGTGTCAGGACATCACGACTTCGCCGTGCGCACCGGATCGTTCGTCCGCGTGATCAGATCACGCTGCAACCCGACGCGCCCACCGCATCCCGCCCTCCACGTTCATGACGATCGCGAAGCGCCCCTCTCGTGAGGGCGGGACCGGCATAGAATGCATGATTTCCGATTTTTGGAAACAAGAAAATGCGAGGCACAGGAGGCGAGCGGGGCGATCTGATTGACCCGGCTCAACAAATCAGCTTTCGCGCGCGCGCGTCTTCGATCGTTCGAGCGGGCGACAGTGCTCTTGTCGTGCGCGAAAATGCGCAACTGATTTGCCCGACGAGCAGTCCAGCTGTTGCAGATCCGTCGCATTGCGGAAGCCGGCAACGTCATCGCATCACGCTTTGGTCTTGACGGTTTCGGAAAATTCTGCGCATAGCTCTGCCCCATCGCAATCGGCCGCCGATCATCACCGGCGCGCTCTTGAGGACTACGACCGTGTTGAGCCTACGCTCACATCTCGCGAACGCCGCCACCAACGAACGACCCTTTAATCGGTCGAGCGATTGGTCGGGTCTGCGCGTCGCCTGTCAGGGTCCAAGCGATCTCGTGAAAATCCTGGCCCGACCGGGACTCCAGATTTCAGCAAGAGCATAACAGCGGCGGGACTGCACCCTCCGCGCACCAAGCGGAGGGTTGGATGACCCGGACGTCAGGCGAAGATCCCGAGACTTGCAACATTGCGCGCGCACTGGATTCACCGGTGGCAGCAGCCTTCGTGCGCATCGTCATGACGTGCCGAGGCGTGACCGAGGCGCGCGCGCGGCAGCTCTATCTCGACTACCTCAATCGCACCGATCCGGACGCGTTTCATCCGCACTCGGCGGACGGCGGGCGCGATGGCCGGCGAGCGTCGAGCGGTGCGCCGGGTAGACCATGAGGCCCATGTCCCCATCTGGCGAAGGGACCGGACCGACGATCCGGGAAGGCGGGTTCGATTCCCGCCATGGGCGCCAGAACGACCAGGCGGTTGAAGCGAAGAGAGGAGGTCGATGATGTCAGCAACAAATCCGGCGCTGGTTCTCAACGCCGACTTCCAGCCGCTGAGCTACTTCCCGCTGTCAGTGGTCAGCTGGGAGGATGCGATTAGGGCAGTCGTCAGCGGCTCTCACGTCGTCGTCGCGGAGTACGACCGGGTGGTTCGTAGCCCGAGCGTCACCATGCGGCTGCCGGCGGTGATCGCGCTGCGCGACTACGTCAGGCCCGCGATGCGCGTGCCTTTCACGCGGTTCAACGTGTTCCTGCGCGATCGCTTCGAATGTCAGTACTGCGGCGGCCGTTATCTGCACGGCGAGTTGACGTTCGACCACGTGGTACCGCGGGCCGATGGCGGCGAGACGTCGTGGACCAACATCGTCGCCGCTTGCAGTCCATGCAACGCGCGCAAGGACCGGCGCTATCTCAAGCCGCGACGGCCGCCCTTCGAGCCGACGCGGCACGAGCTGATGGCCGCGCAGCGCCTGTTTCCGCCGAGATTCCTGCACGAGACGTGGCAGGATTATCTCTATTGGGACGTGGAGCTGGAGCGGTGAAGACGGTCGTGCAGCCCGGATGAGCTCACGCCGCCGCCCGAAGGGTGGCGGCGTGGGGAAGATCCGGGGTCTCACAGATGGTTCGGACGAATCCGGATGTCGCTTCGCTCATCCGGGCTACGCACCGCCGTCATTCCGGGCTCGCGCCTCGCACGTCCCGGAATGACTACGTAGTTGTATCTGCGCGTTTGTTGGATCTTCGTGTGAAGTATACAGCGATATACAAACTAACACTTGCATCTATTAATCGGTCGGGATATGTGCAGCGTCCTTCGTTTCGGCCATGGGTTCGGGCTCGCTGAGATCTCGACTGGTGCGCGCCGGCCTCCGGTGGCGTATTCCGCTGCAGCGAAGATGCGCGTCGAAGCTCATGGTGAGCATCGGGGTGATACCCGAGGGCATCGGTTCGAATCCGATCGACACACAAAGGATAGCTCAGTTGGGTAGAGCAGATGACCGTGAATCATCGGGTCGCGGGTTCGAGTCCCGCTCCAGCGCTTCGGTTTAGCCTGAAAAGCTAATCGCCTCTGACGAGGACCGGACGCGCGCTTCAGTCGCGGTCCGGCCGTTTTGCCCAAGAAGAAAGTTCTAGGGCATTTCGACCAGATCAAGACACTGCAGAACCGGCTTTGTGCCGCGGTGGATGCCGCGTTGCATGTTGTCGGGAAGGCTGCGCAAGGACACGCGAGCTGCGGCTCGCGCGGCCGTGCGCGTGCGCCTGACATCATTCGACGCTCAAGCCGCGGCCCGCTCGGTTCACGCAGGAGGCGCCGTCCGGCCCTCACGTCCTTTGAATTTGCAACTGCTGCCGGCGATCGACCGGCAGCCAACAAAGCAGGACCCGGCATGCGGCCGGGCCTTGGCCGACAGGAGAGTCTCATGAGCTGGCACGTGGTGATGAAGACGCAGACGGTGGCGGATGGCGAGCGGGCGCTGGTCTGGCGTGACGGCCAGCTCGTGCGCGTGCTCGGTCCCGGCCGTCATGCGCTGCTCGATCCGCTGCACCGGCTGATGGTGCAAGTGTACGACGTGGTCAGGGCCGAATACCCGGCCGAGCGCTTCGCGGTGCTGAAGGCCGCGCGGCCCGATCTTGCCGCCGAGCTCTTCGAGGCCGTGGAGACCGGCGCGGACGAGATCGCGATCGTCAGCCTCGACGGCCGGCCAACGCATCTGCTCACGCCGTGGCAGACACGCGTCTACTGGAAGGTGGCGACGAAGGTCGAGGTCGAGCGTATCGACATCGCAAGCGACGTGCGCGTGAGCGCGCGGCATCTGGCGATGATCGAGCGTAACCGGCCGGGTATCGTGACCGAGGCCGTGGTCGAGAACCACGAGGCCGGTCTGCTCCATGTCGACGGTAGGCTGACGGAGCGGCTGGCGCCGGGCCGGCACGCCTTCTGGGCGGTCGGCCGCAAGATCGAGGTCAAGCGCCTGGATCTGCGGCCCACGGTGCTGGAGATCACCGCGCAGGAGATGCTGACCAAGGATCGCATCGCGCTGCGGGTGACGCTCACGGCGTTCCGGCGGATTGCCGACGCGGAGGCGGCTGTCGCGACCACGCCCGACGTGGATGCGTGGCTGTACCGGCTTGTGCAGTTCGCGATCCGCGAGGCGGTGGCGTCACGCACGCTCGACGAGGTGCTGGCCGCCAAGGCCTCGCTCGATGCCGAGCTGCGCGACTACGTGCGCGCGCGGCTCGGCGGCTCGGGCGTGGAGGTGACGGAGCTCGGCGTGAAGGACGTGATCCTGCCCGGCGAGATCCGCGAGCTCGTCAACAAGGTGGTGGAGGCGGAGCGGCTGGCCAAGGCCAACCTGATCCGTCGCCAGGAGGAGACCGCGGCGACGCGCTCGCTCCTGAACACCGCCAGGCTGATGGAGGAGAACCCGCTGCTGCTGCGGCTCAAGGAGCTGGAGTCGCTGGAGCGCCTGGTCGAGAAGGTCGGCCGCATCGACCTGCATGCCGGCGACGGCGCCGGCCTCGATGCGCTGCTGACGCGGTTGGTCCGGCTGAAGGCGCCGGATGCGGCGTGACCGATAAGAGAGGCCGCCCACGGGCGGCTTCCAATCTCATGGAGGAGCGAGCGATGACTGATATCACCTGGCGAGCCGACAACATCGAGACGATCTCGAATTTCTTCGGCGCTGCTGAGTGCGAGGAATACATTCGCATGGGTGAATCGATGGGGTTCGAGGCGGCGACTTTGTTTGCGCCTCGCGGCGTTAAGGATCATCGCAACAACGACCGCGTGATCGTTGACGATGCCGATCGTGCACGAGAGCTCTACGAGCGGCTCGCCGTGCATCTGGCGCCCTCGTTTCAGCATCGCTGGACGCCGGTCGGGCTGAACGAACGGTTGCGACTTTATCGCTACGACGTCGGACAAAAGTTCGACTGGCATCGCGACGGTCATTTCGAGCGCGACAATGGCGAGCGCAGCCAGTTCACCTTCATGGTCTATCTCAACGATGACTTCGAGGGTGGCAGAACGTCGTTTTGCGACGACACAGGTCGGATGCCGGACGGTCCTTTGCTCATCACGCCGGAGAGGGGCATGGCGCTGCTGTTCCAGCACCCGATCATGCATCGTGGTGATCCCGTGACGAAGGGCCGCAAATACGTGCTGCGGACCGACGTGATGTATCGGCGGAACGGTTAGCCCGCACGAGCGTCAGCGACATGCGGGTTCTCCGGCGAAGCTCGTGAGCCCCCCGGATGTCGCTCCCGCCTGCGCCCTCGCGGACGGAGCCGTCGGCTCATCGGCGCTGCGTTCGTACGAACGTGACGTCGTCGACCGGTGGAGGGAGCCGCCCACGGGCGGCATCCCGCGAGGTGAACGCAGGTGGATCGGGGCACGACAAAGCTCCGGCTGGACATGTGAGAGTAGCAAGATGATCGACGGAAACACCCTGATCGCCTGGGGCTTCAAGCCCGGTCGCTGGTTCAAGGAGGGACTGGCGACGGCCAATGCGATGCGGGCCGATGGCGCCGATGATGACGCGATCTTCGCCGCGCTGCAGGAACTGCAGCCGGCGGAGACGCTGATGCGCACCAACGGCGTGCCGTTCGCGATGCTGATCGAGGCCGACAACGAGCTGGAGCGCGCCAATGTCGCGGCGGTGACCCAGCACATGGATGCGTTGATGCGGGGGCCGACCATCGTAGCCGGCGCCGTGATGCCGGACGCCTGTCCGTCGGGAACGGCGCTCGGCACCATCCCGGTCGGCGGCGTGGTCGCCTGTGAGGACGCGATCCATCCGGGCTTCCATTCCTCCGACATTTGCTGCTCGGTGGCGGTGACGGTGTTCGCGCGCAAGGACGATCCCAAGCGCATTCTCGATGCGGTTCACGCCGTGACCCATTTCGGTCCCGGCGGACGCGACCGGCTGCATCAGCCGCCCGACGAGGTGATGGCAGGGTTCGAGGCCAACCCCTTCCTGAAGGGGCTCGAGCGCTTCGCGATCGGCCACTTCGCCACGCAGGGCGACGGCAACCACTTCGCCTATGTCGGCCATCTCAGGTCGACCGGGCAGGCGGCGCTGGTGACGCATCACGGCTCGCGCGGCTTCGGCGCACAGCTCTACAAGCGCGGCATGGCGGTGGCGAAGCGGCACACCGCGATCCATGCGCCGAAGGTCCCGGAGCACAGCGCCTGGATCAAGGCGTCGAGCGACGACGGCCGCGCCTATTGGGAGGCGTTGCAGGTCGCGCGGCTGTGGACCAGGGCCAATCACCACGCGATTCACGATCTCGCTGCGGCGAAGCTCGGCAACGCCGTCGCCGACCGGTTCTGGAACGAGCACAACTTCGTCTTCCAGAAGAGCGACGGCCTGTTCTACCACGGCAAGGGGGCGACGCCGAACTGGTCCGGCTTCTCGGCTGACGATGACGGACGCACGATCGTGCCGCTCAACATGGCCGAGCCGGTGCTGATCCTGAAGCATCGCGACAACAAGGATGCGCTCGGCTTCGCGCCGCACGGCGCTGGCCGCAATCTCGGTCGGAAGGCGTTTTTGCGCGCGCATCGCCCGGAGATGCCCGAGGGCATCGATGCGCGGTTCTATTGCGGCAAGCCTGATTTGTCGGAGCTGCCGCAGGCCTACAAGAACGCGGCGTCGGTACGGGCGCAGATCGCACGCTACGGCCTCGGCGAGGTGACCGACGAGGTGATCCCTTACGGCTCGATCATGGCCGGTGACTGGGAAGCCGACGCGCCGTGGCGGAAGGGGCGGTGAAGACTCCAAATCGGTGAGGTCGCCCACGGGCGGCCTCCTGTTGACGGGGCGGCAGGCGCCGGAGGTGATCAGCGGCCGCGTGGCCGCCGGTTCATTTGGCGATTGCGCATGGCCGGGCCTTCCATCATCCTCAGGCTGTGAAGAAGGGGGGAGACGCGATGACGAGCCTGGATGCGGGTGCAATCGGGCCGAAGCGCGAGCCGTGGTGGGCGATCGCGGGGATATTCATCGCGGGCTTTGCGCTGCTGTGCCTGCTGCTGGCCTCGCCGGTACTGATCCGCTCCTTCCTGTATCAGCCGTTCAACATCCCTTCATCCTCGAACATTCCAACGCTTCGCGTCGGCGATGTCTTCTTCGTGTCGAAATATCCCTACGGCTACAGCCGCTTCACTTGGCCGTTGTCATGGCCTTCCTCGTTGCCGCCATCGGCGCGCATCTGGGGCGCGACACCTGCGCGCGGTGATGTGGTCGCGTTCTTCCTGCCGAAAGACAATGCGACCGTCTACATCAAGCGCGTCGTCGGACTGCCCGGCGATCGCGTCCAGATGAAGGATGGAGTGCTCTACATCAACGATACGGCCGTCGAGCGCGAGCGGGTCGAGGATCTGACCGGAGAGGCTGCCTGCGGCGGCGATGCCAACGAGCGCGTCAAGCGTTGGCGCGAGACGTTGCCGAACGGGGCAAGCTACGAGACGCTGGATTGCCTGGACCACGGCTTCTTCGACAATACCAACGTCTTCGTCGTGCCGCCCGGGCGGCTGTTCATGCTCGGCGACAACCGCGACAACTCGACCGACAGCCGTGTGCTTGGCACCATCGGCTATGTGCCGATCGAGAATGTCATCGGCCGCGCCGCGATGATCTTCTTCTCGGCCACCAGCGCCGAGAAAGGCAAGCCGGGCCGGATCCGTTTTGAGCGGATCGGGACGATGGTGAAGTAGGGCGGCGCGGAGCCCGTAGCCCGCATGAGCGAAGCGACATGCGGGATCACCTGCGTAGTTCGTGAGACCCCGGATGTCGCTCCCGCCTGCGCCTTCAGGATGCGGCGTGCGCTCATCTGAACTACGCATTGAATGCATCGGGGGGCATGAGCCCGAAACCGAGGCTGGCGATGCGACAATTCCAGCACAAACGAAAACCCCGGCATCGCTGCCGGGGTTTTGCAATTGTCGTCTGCGACGAAGCGTCGGACTTAGAAGTCCATGCCGCCCATGCCGCCGCCCGGAGGCATCGCGGGGCCGCCGGCGTTCTTCTTCGGCAGCTCGGCGACCATGGCTTCGGTCGTGATCAGCAGCGCGGCCACGGAGGCGGCGTTCTGGATCGCGGCGCGAACCACCTTGGTCGGGTCGATGATGCCCTTGGAGACCAGGTTGCCGTACTCGCCGGTCTGGCTGTCGAAGCCATAGGCGTACTGGTCCTTCTCCAGGATCTTGCCGACGATGACCGAGCCGTCCTCGCCCGCGTTGATCGCGATCTGGCGGGCCGGAGCGGAGAGCGCCTTGCGGACGATCTCGATGCCGGTCTTCTGGTCGTCGTTCTTGGTGCGCAGGCCCTTGAGCTGCTCGGAGGCACGGAGCAGGGCGACGCCGCCGCCCGGCAGGATGCCTTCCTCGACAGCCGCGCGGGTCGCATGCATCGCGTCATCCACGCGATCCTTGCGCTCCTTGACCTCGACCTCGGTCGCGCCGCCGACGCGGATCACCGCGACGCCGCCCGCGAGCTTGGCCAGACGCTCCTGCAGCTTCTCACGGTCGTAGTCCGAGGTGGTCTCCTCGATCTGCGCCTTGATCTGCTGAACGCGCGCCTCGATGTCGGCCTTCTTGCCGGCGCCGTTGACGATCGTGGTGTTCTCCTTGTCGATCATCACCTTCTTGGCGCGGCCGAGCATGGAGAGGTTGACGTTCTCGAGCTTGATGCCGAGATCTTCCGAGATCGCCTGGCCGCCGGTCAGGATCGCGATGTCCTGCAGCATGGCCTTGCGGCGATCGCCGAAGCCCGGAGCCTTGACGGCCGCGACCTTCAGGCCGCCACGCAGGCGGTTGACGACGAGCGTAGCCAGCGCCTCGCCCTCGACGTCCTCGGCGACGATGACCAGCGGCTTGCCGGTCTGCACCACGGCCTCGAGCAGCGGCAGCAGCTCGTTCAGCGACGACAGCTTCTTCTCGTTGATCAGGATGTAGGCGTCATCCATCTCGACGCGCATCTTGTCGGCGTTGGTGACGAAGTAGGGCGAGATGTAGCCGCGGTCGAACTGCATGCCCTCGACGACGTCGAGCTCGGTCTCGAGCGACTTGGCTTCCTCGACGGTGATGACACCCTCGTTGCCGACCTTCTTCATCGCGTCGGCGAGGAACTTGCCGATCTCGGCGTCGCCGTTGGCGGAGATGGTGCCGACCTGGGCGATCTCGTCGTTCGACGTGACCTTCTTGGAGTTCTTGACGAGGTCGGCAACGACCGCCTCGACCGCGAGGTCGATGCCGCGCTTCAGATCCATCGGGTTCATGCCGGCGGCAACCGCCTTGGCGCCTTCACGCACGATGGCCTGGGCCAGCACGGTCGCGGTGGTGGTGCCGTCGCCGGCCGCATCAGCGGACTTCGAGGCGACCTCGCGCACCATCTGCGCGCCCATGTTCTCGAACTTGTCGTCGAGCTCGATCTCCTTGGCGACGGTGACGCCGTCCTTGGTGATGCGCGGCGCGCCGAACGACTTGTCGAGGACGACGTTGCGGCCCTTCGGACCGAGCGTGACCTTGACGGCATTGGCGAGGATGTCCACGCCGCGCAGCATGCGGTCGCGAGCGTCGACGCCGAACTTTACGTCTTTTGCTGACATATTGGGTTTCCCTGAGTTGAATTGGTCGTCTCACCCTGGGCAGGGCGCCCGCAGGCGCTCCTCAGGGTGAGCGTTGAGCGGGTTGGCTTAGGCGGCCTTCTTCTTCGACGCGGTGTCGGTGAGCACGCCCATGATGTCGCTTTCCTTCATGATCAGCAGCTCGTGGCCGTCGATCTTGACCTCGGTGCCCGACCACTTGCCGAACAGCACGCGATCACCGACCTGGACGTCGAGCGGGACCAGCTTGCCGCTCTCATCGCGGGCGCCCGGGCCCACCGCGATCACTTCGCCCTGCGAGGGCTTTTCCTTGGCCGAGTCGGGGATGATGATGCCGCCAGCGGTCTTCTCTTCGGCGTCGATGCGCTTGACCACGACGCGGTCGTGAAGCGGACGGAAAGCCATACAGTCCTCCTAAGCTATTGAGGCGATTGTCAGTTTCTGGAAATTTGGCAGTCGGCGCCGGCGAGTGCCAGCACGCAGGCTGGATTTAGGGGAGAGCATTCAGCCGGGCAAGGGCTTGTAGCAGAAAAATTAGCAGTCAACTGCGGGCTCTGCCAAAGCGTTCCGATAGCGTTAACGGGAGCGGAACGGACCGTGAAACCCCGTATTAGCACCTGGGCTAAGTGGCTGCTAATGCAGCATTTTTCAACATGTCGTTAAACATTTAAGCTTGAGATGGGTTGAGGACATGCGTCACATTTCTAGGCAGTGAGCGCATCTTTGCCGGGTGGCTCCATCCCGGATGGCCACACGGACATGCGCTCCAGAAACGGAGGTTGGCATGGTGTCGAAGGTTGAGGTTTCCGAGGACTTTCGGAAACAGGTGCTGGGTTACGGGCTGACGACGGCGCAGATCCTGTATCGGATGCCGGACCATCGCTCGCTGCTGCAGACCTATGTCTGGCAGAACTACGACCTGTTTCCGAAATTCCCGGCGCTGCAGGACTTCCTGGCGTTCTGGCAGGAGAAGATCGAGGGTCCGCTGTATTCGGTCACGGTGGCGCATTCCAAGCTGATCAAGCCGGCCGAGCTGCGCGCCGTCGACGGCGTCTTCCGGCTGCATTGAGGCTGACAGCCACCGCTGCCGCCTCATGAGATTCCGGGGCGCGCGAAGCGCGAGCCCGGAATCCATCGGGCGGCAGAACGCGCGGAGGAATGGATTCCGGGCTCGTGCTTCGCACGCCCTGGAATGACGACCTTTGTTGGAGCGGCTGCTGGGACTCTCCATATGTGCTACCCTCGCGACGAGGATACGCAGGGAGAGCACCATGGCCACCAAGAGCCGGACGACCAAGCCCGCATCACGCGCCGCCGCCAAGTCAGCGGCGCTGAAGACCGGCAAGAGCAGTAAGGCGACGGCGAAGGCCGTTACGAGAACTAGCGCCAAGCCGCTGGCGAAGACGCCCGCCAAGCCGGGCCGGGCGGCTGCGCCCTCGGCGCGCAAGGCGCTGGCGAGCAAGGGGCGACCAGCGCCGGCGCCGCGCCGCCGCAAACAGAAGGTCGCGATCAGCCATCACCGCGAGGAGGACTTCAAGGCCGACGGCCTGCGCGCCTATGCCCATTACCGCGACCTCGGCATCGCCGACGCGACGCACGGTTTGGCGCGCGCGCATGTCATCCGCATGCTGCCGCCGTGCAATCCGCAGGAAGTCTCCAAGCTGCACACCCATGCGGTCGACTTCCAGATGGTCTATGTGCTCAAGGGCTGGGTGAAGAGCTACCTCGAAGGCGTCGGCGAGACGCTGATGCAGGAGGGCAGCTGCTGGACCCAGCCGCCGAAGATCCGGCACATGATCCTCGACTATTCCGACGACGTCGAGCTGCTGGAAGTGATCCTGCCGGCCGACTTCAAAACCGTCGAACTGTCGACGTAAAGCCGACAGAAATGGATGGAAACATTTGCGTGCGATGGACGGCGGTCCCATCGCGCGTGTGTGTTGACATCCGGTCTCGCGTCACTGGGACGGATGGGCCGGCGACGAATCCGTAAGAGGTGTTCGCCGCGGGCTTGCGTAAAGGCGTACCCGTCCCGTTGCCGCGCTTCGTCGTCCAGTTCGCTCCCACGATCCCGCGCGCGCCTCGCACGCGCGCATCGATGCAGCCCCGCTTCGCCAGCGCGGGCGCCGGCTCGGCTTCGGGTGTAGGACATCGCGAGGACATCGACTGGCTGCGCGCCATCGCGGTGCTCTCCGTCGTCGCATTCCATTTCGAGGCGCCGGCGATCTTCGGCGGCTTCGTCGGCGTCGACATCTTCTTCGTCATCTCCGGCTACCTGATCACCGGCATCATCGCCGCGGAGATCGCGGCGGGCCGCTTCTCGTTCGTGCAATTCTACGAGCGGAGGGTGCGGCGGCTGCTGCCGGCGCTCTACGCCATGGTGGCGTTCGCGGCGCTCCCGGCGTCGCAGGACATGCTGGGCTCCGAGCGCGCCGAATTCTTCCGTTCCGCGGCCGCCGTCGTCACCTTCACTTCGAACATCTTCTTCTGGCAGCAGTCGGGCTATTTCGACCACGCCGCGGTGGAGAAGCCGCTGCTGCACGCCTGGTCGCTCGCGGTCGAGGAGCAGTTCTATCTGGTGCTGCCGATCGTGGTCTGGGCCGTGTTGCTGCTAGCGCGCGGCCGCAGGCTGGCGCTGACTTTCACGCTGGCGCTGCTGGCTGCCGGCTCGTTCGCGCTCGGTTTGCTGCTGATGCGAGGCGGCGCGTCCGCGAGCGCATTCTTCCTCAGCCCGCCGCGCGCCTGGGAATTCCTGCTCGGCAGCCTGGTCGCGATATCCGGCCTTCCCGCACCGCGGCCTGGTCTCGCCCAGCGCGGCGCCCGCGCGCTGTCGCTGCTGCTGATGGCGGTGCCGATTCTGGCGCTGCGCCCCGGACCGGGTTTCCCCGGCGTCGACGCGCTGGCGCCATGCCTCGGCGCCGCGCTGTTCCTGTGGAGCGGCGCCCGCGTGGCCAACGTGCCGCGTAGCCCGCTATCGCCGCTCGGCGTGGCGGCGTTCTTCGGCCGCATTTCCTATTCGCTGTATCTGTGGCACTGGCCGTTGTTCGCCTTCGCGCGCTTCGCCAAGCCCGGCCTCGCGCTCGACGGCTGGGAGCGGGTGGCGTTGTTCGCGCTCACGGTCGCAGTCGCCACGTTGTCCTGGCGCTTCATCGAGCAGCCGTTCCGCCATCGCAAACTCGCAGCGACCCCGCGCGCGGCCTTCGGTCTTGCGGCGCTGGCAAGCCTGCTGCTGCTGGCCGGCAGCGGCGTGGGTCTGCTGCGCGCCGGCGCCGTGTCGGACGCCGACCGCGCGGCGCAGCGGCTGGACGCCTACAACGCCTACGACATGAAGCCGGTCTATCGCTACGGCACCTGCTTCACGACGCCGGACGGGCGCGTGCCCGAGGATTGCCTCCGTCCAGTGCCTGGCAAGACCAATTTGCTGCTGTGGGGCGACAGCTTTGCTGCGCACTACTACCACGGCCTCAAGGCCGAGCTCGATCCGGACACCGTCAACATCATGCAGGCGAGCCAGCCCACCTGCATGCCGACCTTCAGCGCGGAGACGCAGGGCGTGGCCGCCTGCCGCGCGCTGGCGGCCCAGATGCGCGACTACTTCGCGGCGCACCGGCCCGACCTGGTGGTGATGTCGGCCGATTGGCTCGAAGATGCCCGATCGCCGCGCTTTGCCGGAATGGTGCGCGACCTCAGGTCGACCCTGTCTCGGCTCAGTGATGCCGGCATTCCGGTGGTGCTGCTCGGCCCGTCCGTGCAATTTCGCGCGCGACTGCCGTCGATGCTGGCGCGCGCCACCTTGCGCGGCATGGCGCCGGATCCCGTGGCTTTCGTTCGCTCGGACATCTTCGCGCTGGATTCGGCCATGCAGGCGGGGCTGCCGAGTGGTGAGGGCTTTTCCTACGTTTCGATCCTGTCGGCGGTCTGCGAGAGCGGACGCTGTCCGCTCACGGTCGGCGACGTCCCGCTGTCGTTCGACCACGCGCATCTCACGGCGGCGGGCTCGCAGCTCGTGATGGCCCGGATCGCGCCGCTGCTTCTCCCGAAGACGACCGAGCTCAGCTCACGTCAGCAGGCCGACGATCGCGCCCATCAGGCAGGTGGTGAGGGTGCCCGAGACGATTGATTTCAGGCCGAGCGCGTTGATCTCGTCGCGCCGCGTTGGCGCCATGGTGCCGAGGCCCCCGATCATGATGCCGAGGCTGGCGAAGTTGGCGAAGCCGCACATCGCGTACAGCATGATCAGCCGCGCGCGCGGATCGAGCGCGCCGGCGTCGAGCTTGGCCAGCTCGACATAGGCGATCAGCTCGTTCAGCACCGTCTTGGTGCCCATCAGGCTGCCGGCGGTGACGGCCTCCGACCACGGCAGGCCCATCAGCCAGCACACCGGCGCCATCACGAGGCCGAGCAGCCGCTGCAGCGAGATGTCGGCGCCGCCGATGGCGGGCAAGAGCGACAGGATCGCGTTGGCGAGATGCACCAGCGCGACCAGCACCAGCAGCAGCGCCACGATGTTCATCAGGAGTTCGAGCCCGGCGCTGGTGCCCTTGACGATCGCGTCCATGGTCGAGGTGGCCTGAGTCCCGGGATCGCCGAGCGCGCCGCCGGTGAGCTGCTTCGACGTCTCCGGCACCATGATCAGGCTGACCAGGATCGACGCCGGCGCGCCGAGCACCGAGGCGATGACGAAATGCGCGGCGGCATCCGGGATCAGTGGCGCCAGCAGCGTGGCGTAGAGCACCAGCACGGTGCCGGCGATGCCGGCCATGCCGCCGGTCATGACGAGAAACAATTCGCTGCGCGTCATCTGCGCCAGATACGGCCGGATGAACAGCGGCGCTTCGACCATGCCGAGGAAGACATTCGCGGCGGTCGACAGGCCGACCGCGCCGCCGACGCCGAGGGTGCGCTCCAGCAGCCAGGCCATGCCGCGCACCAAGGGCGGCAGCACGCGCCAGTAGAACAACAGCGTCGTGATCACGCTCATGACCAGCACGATCGGCAGCGCCTGGAAGGCGAGCACGAAATCGGCACCGGGCGCCTTCAGCTCGAAGGGCAGGGCGCCGCCGCCGACATAGCCGAAGACGAAGGAGGTGCCGGCCCGGGAGGCCGACGAGATGGCGCCCACGACGTCGTTGATGGCGCCGAACGCGCGGGCGACCGCAGGCACCTTGAGCAGGACAATGGCCGTCACGAGCGTCACCACCAGCCCGAGCCCGGCCTGCTTCAACGACACCGCGCGCCGGTTTTCACCGAGCGCCCATGCGATCGCGAGCAGTGCGATTATCCCGAACGCCGATTGCAGCTGAAGCATCAGATCCCCCGAACCCCGTTTCATTATGGGCGCAGGGAACTGCCGCGTGCAATGCCGCGCGGGCCATGCGGGGCCCGCGATTGACAAGCAGTGAGGGCTGCGTCACGCAGGCGCCATCATGTCGTCCACCGTCCCGATCGGCGCGCGCGATCTCTTGAAGCAAAGCGCGTTCCTGTTCTTCCTGTCGTCCCGCAGCCTGTCGCGCTTTGCGAGCCAGATCGCGGCGGTGGCGATCGGCTGGCAGATCTACGATCTGACCGGGCGCGCCTTCGATCTCGGCATGGTCGGGCTGATCCAGTTCCTGCCAACGGCACTGCTGGTGTTCGTCGCCGGCAGCGCCGCCGACCGATTCCAGCGCAAGCGCGTCGTGCAGCTCTGTCAGCTCGTCGAGGCGCTGACGGCGCTCTATCTGTGCTGGGGCGCTTACGCCGGTCAGCTCGGCGAATTCCAGCTGTTCGCGGCCGTCTTCGTGCTCGGCATTGCCGGCGCCTTCGAAAGTCCGGCCACGGCGGCGCTGCTGCCGCTGATCGCGCCGTCCGGCACCTTGCAGCGGGCCAGCGCGCTGTCCAGCGGTGCAGCGCAGCTCGCGACCATCGCGGGGCCTGCGATCGGCGGCTTCGCCTATGCGGTCGCGCCCGGTGTGCCCTACGGCATCATGATGCTGTTCTGGATCGGAGGCATGGCCCTGACCGGCCTGATGCAGGTGCCTGATGACGTGCCGGCCGAGCGGCTCGAGGGCAGCAAGGACGATCTGTTCGCCGGCGTCCGCTTCATCCGCGCCAATCCGGCGATCCTCGGCACCATCTCGCTCGATCTGTTCGCGGTGCTGCTCGGCGGCGTCACTGCGCTGCTGCCGATCTACGCGCGCGATATTCTCGACACCGGGCCGTTCGGGCTCGGCGTGCTGCGCGCCGCGCCAGCGGTCGGCGCGCTGGCGATGACGGCGGTGCTGGCGCGCTACACCATTCGGCGGCGCGTCGGCCTGCGCATGTTCCAGGCGGTCATCGTGTTCGGTGCGGCGACGGTCGTGTTCGCCGTCTCGCATGTGATGTGGATCTCGGTCGCTGCGCTCGCCGTTCTCGGCGCCGCCGACACCGTCAGCGTCGTGATCCGCTTTTCTCTCGTTCAGCTCGCCACGCCCAACGAGATGCGCGGTCGCGTCGGCGCGGTGAACTTCCTGTTCATCAACGCCTCCAACCAGCTCGGCCAGTTCGAGAGCGGCGTCACCGCCGCGCTGCTAGGGGCCATGCCCGCCGCCATCCTCGGCGGCGTCGGCACCATCGCGATCGCGCTGGCGTGGATGAAGCTGTTTCCCGAGCTGCGGAAGGTGGAGCGGTTGGAGTAGGGCGAGCCGGCCGCGCTCTCTCCGTCATTCCGGGGCATCGCGCAGCGATGAGGCCGGAATCCATCACCGTGAGACGTCGTGTGACGAAGATAAATGCCACATCCATCTCGCGCCACACCACCGCGTGTGGCTATGGATTCCGGGCTCGCGCTTCGCGCGCCCCGGAATGACGAGTGGAGAGAGCAGGGAGCGGGATCTGAAAGAAGTGATCACCCCCGTCCGACGAACGGCATCTTCGTCGCCATCACCGTGATGAACAGGACGTTGGCGTCGAGCGGCAGGCCGGCCATGTAGGCGACGGCGTCGCCGACCGCCTTCACGTCCATGCGGGGCTCCGGCATCATGCGGCCGTCGGGCTGCAGCACGCCGCCGACCATGCGCTCGGTCATCGGCGTCTCGGCGTTGCCGATGTCGATCTGGCCGACCGCGATGTCATAGGCGCGGCCGTCGAGGTTCGACGCTTTCGTCAGACCCGTGATCGCGTGCTTCGTCGAGGTGTAGGGCGAGGAGAACGGCCGCGGCGCGTGCGCCGAGATCGAGCCGTTGTTGATGATGCGGCCGCCGCGCGGCGATTGATCCTTCATGATGCGGAAGGCGTGCTGCGTGCACAGGAACGGCGCCGTGAGGTTGGTCGCCACCACCGACTGCCATTGCTGCAGGGTGAGGTCCTCGAATGGCACCGGTGGCGCGCCCATGCCGGCATTGTTGAACAGCACGTCGAGCCGGCCGTAGGTCGACTTCACGGTGTCGAACAGCGCCGCGATCGAGGCGGGGTCCATCATATCGGCGGAGACGGGGAGGCTCATGCCGGCTGGGCCGAGCTTGGCGGTCTCCTCCAGCATCTCCTTGCGGCGACCGGCCAGCACCACGGTGAAGCCGGAGTTCATCAACGCGAGCGATGCGGCGCGGCCGACCCCCGTGCCTGCGCCTGTCACCAGCGCGATCTTCTTTGCCGCTTCAGCCATGTTTCCTCACCTTCAGTTCAAGTGTTTTGCAGTTTCAGTGTTTTGACTCGCTCTGAGTCTTATAGGGCGGCCTTGGAATGTTGTTATGCGCAGCGCGCAGGGCCGCCGACCAGCGCGAGCGGAGATCGTGGAAATAGGGCTCGCCGGCCTCGATGCGATGATTGAGGTCGGCCTCGCAGGCCTCCGCGCGCACGACCAGCACGTCGATCGGCAGGCCGACGCCGAGATTGGAGCGCATCGTCGAGTCCATCGAGATCAGGCCCGTCTTCAGCGCCTCGTAGAGCTCGACGTCGTAATGCATGGCGCGGTCGAGCACCGGCTTGCCGTATTTGTGCTCGCCGATCTGCAAGTACGGCGTGTCGGTGGTGCATTCGATGAAGTTGCCGGCGGTGTAGACCATGAACAGCCGCATCCGCGAGCCCTTGATCTGGCCGCCGAACAGGAACGAGACGTCGAACGAGATGTCTTCGGCCTTCAGCGCCGGGCCTTCGGTGGCGTGCACCATGCGGATCGCCTTGCCGATGCGCTGTGCGGCCTGAAACATCGTCGGCGCGTTCATCAGGGTCTCGACCTCGCCGGTGTCGGGGTCTTCCATCCCTTCGGTCAAGGTCGATAGGACGGACTGGCTGATGGCGAGATTGCCGGCGCTGGCGACCGCCACGATGCGCTCGCCCGGATTGGAGAAGATGTGCAGCTTGCGGAAGGTCGAGACGTTGTCGAGACCGGCATTGGTTCGGGTGTCCGCGATCATGACGAGGCCGTCACGCACCAGAATTCCGCAGCAATAGGTCATCTCAGTCCCCTCGAGCCATTGCGCGAATTACTAGCGAAAATCGGCCTCCCGTCCACCCCCGCCAATGTCGAAGCCGGAATGAGCGGTCGCTCCACAAAAGGTCGTCATTCCGGGGCGGAGCGAAGCGACGAGCCCGGAATCCATCCCTCCGTGCATTCTGCCGCCCGATGGATTCCGGGCACGCGCTTCGCGCGCCCCGGAACGACACCATGGCTGGAGCGCGCGTTCCAGAATTCAGGACTGCCGCTGCGACTGGGATTGCGACGGACCGCCGCGGCCGACCTGCTCGACCTTCACTTTCACGGTGAGCGTCTCGGTGCCGCCGCCATAGCGTGTGCCGCGCACCGGCGCCGCGCCGAGATAATCGAGTCCGATCGCGACCCGGACATGAGCGTCGGTGGTGCAGATGCAGTTGGCGGCGTCGAAACCGACCCAGCCGAGATCCGGTACATAGGCTTCCGCCCAGGCATGGCCGGCCTCCTGGTGCACTGCACCATCGGAACGCAGGAAGTGGCCGGATACGAAACGCGCGGGAATGCCGGCGGCGCGCGCGCAGGCGATGAAGATATGCGCATAGTCCTGGCAGACGCCGCGCTTCAGCACGAAGGCTTCCGCCGCCGAGGTGCCGCTGTGGGTCGGATCCTCGTCGAAGGTCATGTGCTCGTAGACCTGCATCATCAGCGTGTGCAGGAGGCCGAGTACGTCGCTCTCCGACTCCGCGCGCAGATCGCGCACGACGGCGGCCATGGCCGCATTTGCGGCCGTGAGCGGCGTCTGCCGGAGGAAGAAGCTGGGTGGGAAGCGTTCGTCCGCTCCCTTCAGCACGCCGCCGGTGTCGTGGGTCTCGACCAGTCCTTCGGCGGTGATCGTGAGGTCCTCGAGCGCGCCATGCGTGATCACGTGGGTGACGTTGCCGAATGCGTCCTCGTGCATGTCGAGGCGGGAATCGGTCGACACGTCGATCTGCCACTCCGCCACATATTGGCCGTCATTGCTGCCGGGCGTCATGCGGATGATCTGGATCGCGCCGGTCGCCGCCGGCTCGTAGCGGTAGGTGGTGGAATGGGAGATACGCAGGCGCATGGCGGTCGACCAGTCTTCGTCAGATGTGCTGTCCGCGGTAGCTCGTTTCACCTCTCCCTGAAAGGGGGAAGGAGGATCCGTCGGGCGGAGGGCAGGGGGCCGGGTGCCGGACGTGGTCTCGCAGTCACAGTCCGACGGCCGCCCATCGCCGTATTCGCCGCGCTCCAGGCGCTCAGATCAGATACTGCTTGGTGATGATCTCTCCGAGCCGTGAATTGTCGGCGATGAACTCCTGGATGAACTCGTGCACGCCGCGCTGGAAAATGTCGTCCATGTTGGAGTGGTCGAGCCGGTTGCGGACGCCGCGGGCATGGCGCTGCGCCGCCCCCTGGCGGCCATAGGCGACGCCAATCTGGTCGAGATTGCGGACGAGGTTGCCGTAGCAGCTCGCCAGCGAGCGCGGCAGCGTGTCGTTGAGGATCAGCAGGTCCGCGATCAGCCAGGGCTTCAGCGTCTCGCGATAGACCCAGTGATAGGCCGTGAGGGCCGAGACCGAACGCAGGATCGAGGTCCACTGATAATAGTCCAGCGGGCCGCCGACATGCTCCTCCTCGGGCAGTAACACGTGATATTTGACGTCGAGGATGCGGGCGGTGTTGTCGGCGCGCTCCAGATGCAGCCCGAGCCGCGAGAACCAGTAGGCGTCGTTGCGCAGCATGGTCCGGTAGGCCGAGCCGTCGAAGCGCAGCGAGGTTTCCTGCACGAAGCGCAGGAAGCGCGCCAGCTCCTCGCGCGTCTTGGTGCCCTTGCTCCAGACCTCCTGGAGCTCGATCCAGGAGCCGTTGAGGGTGTCCCACATCTCCGACGTCAGCGCCGTCCGCACCGAGCGGGCGTTGAGGCGGGCGGCCTCGATGCAGTTCTTGATCGAGGACGGGTTCGACTGGTTGAACGAGAGATATTCGACGACGTTCTGCTCGTTGGCCTCGGAGTAATGCTCGTAGAAGCTGACGTTGACGCCGGCGGTCATCAGCGCCGATTCCCACTCATTGGTCTTGCCGATATAGGCCGCGGGAAGCGCCGTGACGCGCAGGGTGGCGTCGATGGTGCGGGCGAGGTACTCGGCGCGCTCGACGTAGCGGGCCAGCCAGTACAGATTTTCGGCGGTGCGCGACAGCATGGGCAATCTATGAGGTGCGATGTGAACCCGCCCCGGCGAGGGGGAAGGCATGCACGGGAACGAAGCGCGTGAAGCGAGGGCGGCGAGGCTTACTCATCCAGCACCCATGTGTCCTTGGTGCCGCCGCCCTGGCTGGAATTCACCACCAGCGAGCCTTCCTTCAGCGCCACGCGGGTGAGGCCGCCGGGCACGATGGTGGTGCGGTCGCGGCCGGTCAGCACGAACGGGCGCAAATCGACATGGCGCGGTGCCAGCCCTGACGTGACGCAGGTCGGGCAGGTCGACAGCGCCAGCGTCGGCTGCGCGATGAAGCCCTCCGGCTCGCGCTTCAGCTTGTCGCGGAACGCCTCGATGGTCGCCTTGGTGGCGGCCGGGCCGATCAGCATGCCGTAGCCGCCGGAGCCGTGCACCTCCTTGACGACGAGCTCGCCGAGATGGTCGAGCACGTAGGACAGATCCTGCGGCTCACGGCAGCGCCAGGTCTGCACGTTCTTCAGGATCGGCTCCTCGCCGAGATAGAACTTCACGACATCGGGCATGTAGGAGTAGATCGCCTTGTCGTCGGCGATGCCGGTGCCGACCGCGTTGGCGAGCGTCACGTTGCCGGCAACATAGGCCGACATCAGGCCGGGCACGCCGAGCGCCGAATCCGGGCGGAAGGTGAGGGGGTCGAGGAAGTCGTCGTCGACGCGGCGGTAGATCACGTCGACCCGCTTCAGCCCCTCGGTAGTGCGCATGAACACCTCGTCGTTCTTGACGATGAGGTCGCGGCCCTCGACCAGCTCGATGCCGAGCTTGTCGGCCAGGAACGAGTGCTCGTAATAGGCGGAGTTGTAGATGCCCGGCGTCATCAGCGCTACCGTCGGCTCGGCCGAGGCGCTGAGCGGCGCCACCGAGCGCAACGCCGATAGCAATTCGTCCGGATAGCGCTCGACCGGCGCGACGCGGTGGCGCGCGAACAGGTCCGGAAACAGCCGCATCATGATCTCGCGGTTTTCCAGCATGTAGGACACGCCCGACGGCGTGCGCGCGTTGTCCTCGAGCACGATGAAGTCGTTGGCGTCGACGCGGACGATGTCGATGCCGGCGATATGGACGTAGACGTCGTGCGGCACGTCCTGGCCGTTCATCTCCGGGCGGAACACCGGGTTCTGGAAGATCAAGTCATCCGGGATGACGTTGGCGCGGAGGATGTCCCGGCCATGATAGATGTCGCGCAGGAACATGTTCAGCGCCTTGACGCGCTGCTTCAGTCCCTTCTCCAGCAGGGTCCATTCCTTGCCCGAGAGGATGCGCGGGATGACGTCGAACGGGATCAGCCGCTCCTGCGCCTCCGCCTCGCCGTAGACCGCGAAGGTGATGCCGATTCGCCGGAACAACAGCTCCGCTTCGTGGCGGCGATACTCTAGCGCCTCCGGCGGCGTTTCCTTCAGCCACCGCGACAGCTCCTGATACGCCTGACGGACCTCGCCGCCCGGCCCGTTCATTTCGTCGAACGCAACTGCCATAGATGCCCGTGTGTCCCAGCCTCGCCATACACTGCATGACTCCTCGGGATGGTAGCAAGGGGCGGGCCAGCGCGATATGCATTCTCCTGCGGCATTTCGTGGGGGGGTGCGAAGGCCGTGCCCGAAAAACCGGCTGCGTGGTGCTCAAATCCGCGGCATAGACTGCGACGTTCCGGATGACATTGGCGCCGTGGCGGGCCAAAAGAGACGACAGATGCGAGGAGAAACCATGAGCGAGATCGTCACCGCGGGGTTGCTGGTCATCGGCGACGAGATCCTGTCCGGCCGCACCAAGGACAAGAACATCGGCTTCATCGCCGAATACCTCACCAATCTCGGCATCGACCTCAAGGAGGTCCGGGTGGTCTCCGACGACGAGCCGGACATCATCGCGGCGCTCGATGCGCTGCGGCATCGCTACACCTATGTGTTCACCACCGGCGGCATCGGTCCGACCCATGACGACATCACCGCGGATGCGATCGCCAAGGCGTTCGGCGTCGGCATCGACCACCATCCCGAGGTGGTGGCGCGCTTCCGCGAGCGCTGGAGCGAGCAGGAGCTCAACGAGGCGCGGCTGCGCATGGCGCGCATCCCCGACGGCGCCGAGCTGATCCAGAGCGCCACCATCCTGGCGCCCGGCTTCAAGCTCGGCAACGTCATCGTCATGGCCGGCGTGCCGTCGATCATGCAGGCGATGATGGACATCGTCGCGCCGAAGCTGAAATCGGGCGTGCGCATGCTGTCGGAGACCGTGCGCGCCAATGCCCGCGAGGGCGATATCGGCGGCCCCCTGCGCGAGATCGCCAAGGCGCACCCCGAGACCATCATCGGCAGCTATCCCTTCATCGACGAGGACCAGAAGCCGAACACGCATCTGGTGGTGCGCTCGCGCGACCAGGACAAGCTGTCGGCCGCGATGGCGGCCGTGAAGGAGATGCTCGCCGGGCTGAATGTGACGCGCTAAAGCAGGTGCAGCTTTCGAGAACTCACGGACGAGATGAGATGCCAGACAAGACTTTGAGTGCAGAGGAGCGCGCGGGCCGGGCCTTCCCGGTGTCCTGGGACCAGTTTCATCGCGATTGCCGGGCGCTGACCTGGCGGCTGAACGAGATCGGGCCGTTTCATGCCGTCGTGGCCATCACCCGCGGCGGACTGGTGCCGGCGGCGATCGTGGCGCGCGAGCTTGGCGTGCGCGTCATCGATACGATCTGCATCGCGAGCTATGACCACACCAAGCAGGGCGAGCTGCAGGTCCTGAAGGGCATCTCGGCCGACACGGCGCAACTCGGCGGCGGCACCGGCAAGGGGCTCCTGATCGTCGATGATCTCGTCGATACCGGCAAGACCGGACGCATGGTCCGCGAGATCCTCCCCGACGCCCATTTCGCCACCGTCTACGCCAAGCCGAAGGGCCGGCCGCTGGTCGACACCTTCATCACCGAGGTGTCGCAGGACACCTGGATCTTCTTCCCCTGGGACACCGCGCTGTCGTTCGCGCCGCCGCTGCGCGACGGGGCGGCGTAAGCCCGGAGAGTGGCGAATAGGGAGTAGCGAATAGGGAATTCGGGTGGGCGAGGCGTTCGCTATTCGCTACTCCCCATTCGCTATTCGCCAGCCGAAGGCTCGCCATGCCGCTGCAGAACCGCGTCACGCCGATGGGCGATATCGTCGCCGCGCCGCATCGCGGCCTCTTCACCGGAAATCGCGGCATCATCCACGACCCCGCCACGAAGACGCTGCTGAACCGGCGCTGGTCGAGTCCCGCCTGGCTGGTCTGCCTGTGCGAGTTTCGCGGCAAGCGCCGCAAGGTCATGGCAACGCAAAGCTGGACCGAGCTGTTCTTCCTTGACGAGGCGACCGCGCTCGCCGCCGGTCATCGCCCCTGCTTCTACTGCCGCCGCGACGACGCCAAGAGGTTTCGTGCGGCGTGGGAGGAGGGCAACGGCGTCGGGGCACTGCGCATCTCCGAGATCGATCGCGTGCTCCATCGCGAGCGCCTCGATCGCGGTCGCAAGCGCCTGCATCCGCTGCCGACGCCGCTCGCCGCCTTGCCTGACGGGGCCATGGTGCAGGCAGGCGAGGAGAGCTTTCTGATCCGAAAAGGCAGGGCGCTGCCCTGGTCGGCGGCGGGCTATGACGCGCCACGCGCAGGGATCACCGACGCGTTGCTGCTGACCCCGCCCTCGACGCTGCGCGCGATCAAGGCGGGCTACGCGCCGGTGCTGCATCCGAGCGCGATGACCGTCGGGTGATCGGGGCGCCGTGCGGATGTGCCGCGCGGAGCTCCGCGCGTCACCACGTGTAGCGCACGATGCCCTTGCCGGCGTAGCTGCGGGTCACATCCGAGAACTCGCCCTCGAAGCTCGCGGCGGCCGACCAGCCATTCCGCCACTTCATTTCAGCGGAGACCGTGGTCAGCGCTGAATTCTGCGCCTGCCGCGCGCCGTTGACGACGAAGGATGCGCCCGGAAGGGTCTGGAACGTGGCCCCGGCCGACCGGCTGGGGTTGAAGTCATAGGCCCAGGCGAAGCGGCTGCGCAGCGTGAAAACGCCGTCAGCCAGCGCATAGGCCTTGTCGGTGCGCAGGCCCAGCTCCGACCGCGTATCGGTGACGTTCTGCGATCCAAAGCGCAGCGCGAAGGTATTGGCGCCGGAGACCGCATTCTCCGCATAGCCCGGCAGGCTGAACGTCGTGAACTGCGCCGCGGCGTAGGGCGTGATCCCGAACCCCATCCAGGGCGACACGAAGCGATAGCCGCCCTCGACCCGGCCGGCAAAGGTGTTGGCGTCGAAATTGGCCCGCAGCTGGTCGACGCCGGCCACGGTCACGGTGCGGTTGGTGGTGATGTTCTGCCAGCCATAGGCCAATGCCGCGGAGATATAGGCCGGGCCGACCGTGTGCCGGACGAAGGCGCCGGCCTGGAACAGGTCGGACCGGCCGCTGCCGCCATTGGCGACGCTGAACGTGGTGCCGCCGCCGGCCATCGAGAACCCGGCGATCGTGGACGGCGAGAAGCGGTAGTCGGCGCCGACGGCCGTGCCGTAGATGTTGCTGGTGGTATTGTTGGACCCGAGCGCGGTGTTGCCATCAGTGGTCTGCGAGCCGCCGAAGCCGGCTGCCCACACGCTCCAGCCCGGCCTGACCACGGGCGCGGCCGGCGCCTTGGTGTAGATCGCGGCCAGCGCGTCGTTCGGATTGCGCTTGGACGCAAAAGCAAGCGTCTCTTCCGCGTAGCCGATCGCGCCGCTGGGCGCAGAGCCCTGGTCGCCGCGGCCGCCGATGAACGGATCGGTCATGACGCCCATGAATTGCGTCATCGCATTGAACGTCGTCTGCTGCGAGCCGGTCGCGGTCTCGCCCGAGATCTGCGTCAGCCCCGCTGGCGTCAGCCCGGTGAAGACGACGGGAATGCTGCCGTTCGTGTTGAAGTAGTTGCTGAGCGCGTTGCTGACGTTCTGCTGGTTGATGTTCCCCGACGAGCTCATCGTCAGATTGAGGAAGGCGTTGTTGGCGTCGTAGCTCAACGTCGCGCTGAAGCCCGCCGGCAGGTTGGTGTTGGTGACGCCGCCGAAAGTGCCGCTGACGCCGCCGGTGGCGGTGAGAATGGTGTATTGCTTGGAGATGTAGCTGCCGTTTGCGAAGGTCGCGGTGACGGCGGCGCCCCCGAGCGTCGCAGTGCCGGTGACGGTGGCGAACGACGCCGTGCTCGGATTCACCTGCACCAGGTATTGCGCGCCCGACTGGAACGCGAGGTTGCCGACGATAGCCATGGAGGACGCCGGGGTGCCGTTGCCCGGCGCGAACGAACCTGAGATCGTCGCGTTGGCGCCGGTGACGGTGCCATCTCCGCTCAGCGTGCCGAACGTCTTGTTGAAGCCGTTGAGATCCAGCGTGGCGCCGGACAGCACGCTGAACACCGTGCTGGCGCCGAACGCGCCGGCCGAGCCCGCGCGCAGCGTACCGGCGTCGACATTGGTCGCGCCGGTGTAGGTGTTGGTGCCCGAGAGCAGCAGGATGCCGCCGCCCGCCTTCACCAGGGTGCCGGCGGAAGCGCCGTCGCCGACGATGCCTTGCAACGTGGTCGTGGTCGCGCTGGCTATGTCGATCGTCGACAGCCCGGCAATCTTGAAGTCGCGGCCGTTGGCGAACGTCGTCGTGCCGGTGACCGCCAATGTGCCGCCGTTGGAAATGATCACGTCGTTGGCGACGTTGCCGAGATTGGCGGTGGCGCCGACCGAGAGCGTGCCGGCGCTGATGTTGACGTTGCCGGTGAACGTATTGGCCGCCGACAGCACCAACGTGCCGATGCCGGTCTTGTTGATCGCCGTGTTGACGCCGCCGGTCGTCAGTCCGGTGCCGCCGATGGAGTCGCCGTAGGTCACGGTGCCGCCGGACACGCTGATATTGGCCGTCACGCCGCTCAGGAAGATGCCGGCGCCCTGCGCTGCACCGGCCGCTGCCGAAAACCCGTTGATGGCGCTTGGCCCGATGCCGATGCCGGGGGTGCCGGCGGCGCCACCGGTGACGGTGTTGCCCGAAATCGGCGAGTCGAGAATCGTCAGCGTGCCGCCGGTGGCGACATAGATGGCGCCGCCATTGGCTGCGCCGCCATTGCCGCCGGCGCCGCCGTCGGAGCCGGGCCCAGGCCCGCCCGCGCCGCTGGCATTCGTCGCGCCGTCGCCGCCGGTGCCGCCGTTGCCGCCATTGGCGTTGCCGGTGCCGCCCGGATTGTTGTTGGTGTAGGTGTTGCTGTTGGTGGTGCCGGAGCCGCCGCCGCCACCGCCGCCGTCACCGAGCGCGGCGCCCGCGGTGCCGGCCGTGCCTTGCGTGCCGGTATGTCCGCCCGTGCCGCCCGCGCCGCCGCCGCCGCTGGCGCCGCCGTTGTTCGCGGCACCGCCCGCGCCGCCGTTGCCGCCATTCACCGGGTCGGCCGCCGCATTCTGTGCGCTGCCGCCATTGCCGCCGGCGCCACCGGTGGCGCTGTTGCTGGTGAAGGTCACCGCGGCGATCGTGACGTTGGCGCCGCTGCCGACCAGCAGGCCGCCGCCGGCACCGAGACCGCCACCGCCGCCGCCGCCGGAGCCATAGGCCAGGCCGCCGCTATAATAGCCGTTCTGGCCGTTCTGGCCGTTGCCGCCGATCGCGGCCGTGTTGGTGATCGCCAGGCTGGAGATGTTCACGGTCGGCGCGTTGGCACCGTTGACGACGATGCCCTGAAACGAGGAGGCGCCGTTGATCGTCTGGCCGTTGCCGGTGATGTTCACCGTGACGTTGCTGTTGGCGGCCTGCAGTTGCGCAAGCGAGCTCGACAGCGTGAAGCCGCTGGTGATGTTGATGGTGACGGTCGAGTTGGCGCCGGCGGCCGCGACCGCTGCCACCGCCGTATTCCAGTCGGTCTGGTTGGCGACATCGATCGCCAGGGCCTGGGTGCTCAACATGGTGCCCGCAAGAAGAACCGAGAGGGTCAGCCAGCGCCGCGACTTCGGCGCAGCAAACATCGTTCTCGCAAGGCAAGCCATTGCATTCCCCAATAATGAAAGCGGAGGTCAGATACGAACTGGATTAAGCAGCAAAAAATTCACGCCACACTTGTGGCCAAGAAATGAAATGTTAGGACACATACTGTCAAGCGCAGCAAAGACACACAGCGTCGGGAATGTTGTGCGTCTGGTATTTTGCTACCAAGGATAGATTTTCCCCATCCGGCGACCGTGATCGATGATCGCTGCGATCTGCCGTAAAACACAGAGCAGTGCATATGAAAGGCTGAGGTGGCCATCGCGGCGGTCGTGCAGGGGCGGCAAAGGCGCGGCCGCGCTGTTGCGGCGAATCGCGCGTGGTGAGGCCGTGCTCACCTCGGATGCGCTCTTACTTTGATTCCAGGACCGTGTGCGTGTCGCCTCCCGGCGCGATCGCGATTGAGCCAGGGCCCCGAGCGCGATGCCTCGGGGGGCGGCGAGCCGTCGACGCCCTTGCCTCGGGTCTGACCTGACATCTGAGTCAGGCAAACCTTTGCCGTGCCAGCTTTGCGCCGGTGCCGAGCGCCATCAGCTTGGCCTCGGCGATCTCGCGCCGCATCGGTGCCATGCCGCAATTGGTGGTGGCGATGATGTTCTCCTTCGGCACCACCTTCATGACGTCCTCGAGGGTCTTGCAGACGTCCTCGGCGGTCTCGATCGCGTCGCTGGCGACGTCGATGACGCCGGCCTGCACGATCTTGTTCTTGAGCAGGCCGAGCAGCTCGATCGGCACCTTCGAATTGCGGCATTCGACGGCGACCTGCTGGATGGTGCTGGCGTCGATGACCGGGAAGGTCTCCTCATACTGCCGCCACTCGCCGCCCAGCGTCTCCTTCCAGTCGGTGTTGGCCTTGATGCCGTAGCCGTAGCAGATATGCACGGCAGTCGGGCAGGTCAGCCCTTCGGCGGCGCGCTCCAGCGCCTTGATGCCCCAGTCGCGCACCTCGTCCATGTAGACGTTGAAGGCGGGCTCGTCGAACTGGATCATGTCGATGCCGTCGTCGTGCAGCGCCTTGGCCTCCTGGTTCAGCAGCTCGGCGAAGGCGAACGCCATCTTCACGCGGTCGCCATAGTAGTTGTCGGCGATGGTGTCGATGATCGTCATCGGTCCGGGCAGCGTGAACTTCAGCGCGCGCGTGGTGTGCGTGCGCGCGATCCGCGCCTCGTCGCTATGGACGCGGCCCTTCAGCGACAGCGGCGCCACCACCTGCGGCACCATCGCCTTGTAGCGGTCCTTGCGGATGCCCATCTCGACCTTGTGGGCGAAGTCGATGCCCTCGACACGTTCCAGGAAACCGTGCACGAAATGCTGGCGCGACTGCTCGCCCTCGGTGAGAATGTCGATGCCGGAATCCTCCTGCAGCTTCAGCGCCAGGATCGTCGCATCGCGCTTGGCACGCGCCAGCTCCTCGCCCTTCGACTTCCACGGAGCCCACAGCACGTTGGGCTCGGCCAGCCATTCCGGCTTCGGCAGCGAGCCTGCGATGGTCGATGGAAACAGCATGGTCGAACTCTCCAGCATAAAGGCGGTCAGGCTTGAGCGCCTGTCTGCCATGGCTTACCCTTCAGGTACAGAAGAACGAAGCCGCCTCGCGTGTTCCGCAGCGCGGCATAATGGTCCGGGGAAGGAATCGTGGAAGGATGATCGATCTCCATTATGCGCCGACGCCGAACGGCTGGAAGATCTCGATCATGCTCGAGGAACTCGGGCTGCCCTATACCGTCATTCCCGTCGACATCCGCGCCGGCGACCAGTTCAAGCCGGAGTTCCTGGCGATCAGCCCGAACAACCGGATTCCCGCGATCGTCGATCACGCGCCGGCCGACGGCGGCGCGCCGTTCCCGGTGTTCGAGACCGGTGCCATCCTGATCTATCTCGCCGACAAGACCGGCCGTTTCCTGCCGCAGGAGACGCGGGCGCGCTCGCGTGTCATCCAATGGGTGATGTGGCAGATGGCCGGACTGGGACCGATGATGGGGCAGCACGGCCATTTCGCGCTCTATGCGGCTGAGAAGATCCCTTACGCGATCCAGCGCTACCGCGACGAGGTGGCCAGGCTGTTCCACGTGCTCGACGTGCAGCTCGGCAAGACCGGCGCCTATGTCGCCGGCGACGACTATTCGATCGCGGACATCGCCTGCTTTCCCTGGATGATGACGCACAAGGCCCAGGGATTCACGCTCGACGACTATCCCGACATCCAGCGCTGGTACGCGGACCTGCGCGCGCGGCCCAAGCTGCAGGCGGGGCTGGCGATCGGCAAGTTCGTCAAGGAGCCGTTCAACGAGCAGTCGCGTCATGTGATGTTCGGCGCGCGCGCGAAGGAGATGACGGGGCGGTCGTGAGCGAGCTCCGCGGCATCGCGAGGAGCATGGGGATCAGCCATCCAGACCGTATGTTGCAGCCCCTGGATTGCTTCGTCGCTACGCTCCTCGCAATGACGGAAAGAGTGGTTTGCACCAACTCTCTCCGCCATTGCGAGCGAAGCGAAGCAATCCAGGGCCACGACCACACTCCGGATTTTTGCGCGCGCAAAGGCGAACTTATCGAGACCTTGAGGAAACACACATGATCGAATTCTTCTTCGACTGCTCCAGCCCCTGGACCTATCTCGCCTTCCACAACATCCAACCGCTCGCGCAAGAATTCGGCGTCGACATCGTCTGGCGGCCGATCCTGGTCGGCGGCATCTTCAACACCGTCAATCCCAGCGTCTATGCGCAGCGCGAGAAGCCGGTGCCGGCCAAGGCGGCCTACACGCTGAAGGACCTCGACGACTGGTCCCGCTCGGCCGGGCTCAAGATCAAGATGCCGCCATCGGTGTTTCCGGTGAACAGCGTCAAGGCGATGCGCGGCTGCATCTGGCTGGGCCAGGACATGGTGCCGTTCGCGCGGGCCGTGTTCGAGGTCTATTGGGGCGAGGACCAGGACATCTCGCAGGATGCGGTGCTGACCGAGGTGTGCCGGCGCGTCGGCGTCGATCCGAAGGCGTTCTTCGATGGGATCGCGCAGCAGGGCATCAAGGACCAGCTGCGCATCAACACCGAGGAGGTCGTCAAGCGCGGCGGCTTCGGCTCGCCGACGATCTTCCTCGACGTGACCGACATGTATTTCGGCAATGATCGGCTGCCGCTGATCCGCGAGGCGCTGGCGCGGGCGAAGGGGCGCGCCTGATGCCGCGTGCGATCGTCTGCCGCGAGCTCGGTCCGCCGGAGACGCTGCGGCTGGAGGCCCTACCGCCGCGCTCACTCGGTGACGGCGAGGTGCGGGTGAAGATCCGCGCTGCCGGCATCAACTTTCCGGACATATTGATGGCGGCCGGCGAGTATCAGCTCAAGCCTGAGCTGCCGTTCACGCCCGGCGTCGAGGCCGCCGGTGACGTCGTCGAAACCGGGGCCGCCGTGACCGGCCGCGCCGTCGGCGACAAGGTGATCGTCCGCATGCGCTTCGGCGCCTATGCGGAGGAGGCGGTGGTTGCGGCCAGCCAGCTCACGCCGCTGCCGTCGACTTTCGACTACGCGGAAGGCGCGACCTATCTCGCCGGCCACGGCACCGCCCATCACGCCCTGGTCGATCGCGGCCAGCTCAAGCCCGGCGAGACGCTGCTGGTGCACGGCGCCGGCGGTGGCGTCGGCCTCGCCGCCGTCGAGATCGGCAAGCTGCTCGGCGCAACGGTAATCGCGGCGGCGTCGTCGGAGGAGAAACTCGCGGTGGCACGCGCGCGTGGCGCCGATCATCTCATTCTGTATTCACGCGGGCCGTTCCGCGACGCCGTCAAACACATCACCGATGGCCGGGGCGTCGACGTCGTGTTCGATCCCGTCGGCGGCGAGGTGTTCGAGAACAGCGTGCGCTGCATCGCCTGGGGCGCGCGGCTGCTGGTGATCGGCTTCACCGGCGGCATCGGGCTCGCACGCACCAATCTGATCCTCATGAAGGGCGCAAGCGTGCTCGGCGTTCGCGCCGGCGAGGCGGTGCGGAAGGATCCCGAGCTGGGCGAGCGACGCATGGCTGCACTGCTCGCGTTCGCCGAGCAAGGCAAGCTGCGGCCCAACGTCTCCCACCGCGTGCCGTTCGACAACTACGCATCGGCGATGCGGCTTCTGATCGAGCGCAGGGCCATCGGACGCGTCGCGCTGGTGATGGATTAGTTGGCAGGCGTCTGCCCAAAAATTCGGCGGATGGGGCTGTGTATTTTTTTACCACTAGATTCATAAAGTGATCGGACAGGTCGAGGCCGATCATGTTGAAGACGTCGAAGATACTTCACCGCATAGCCCTGTCTGCATTGCTGCCCATCGTCACACTGGCCGCGTTGGCGGCCTACGAGATTTCCACGAAATGGGCGGTGCGTGTCGAGATGACGCGCATGCAGCCGGCGGCGGACGCCGTCGCCAGGCTCAGCCGCTTCGTTCATGAGCTGCAGCGTGAGCGCGGCATGTCGTCGGCATTTCTGAGCAGCAAGGGCACGCAGATGCGTGCCGAGCTGGATCAGCAGCGCAAGCTGACCGATGGCGAGCGCGCGCACGCGGTTGCCGCGCTGGACGGGCTGCGCCGGAGCGCCGCACTGGCCGAGGCGGCGCAGGCGAGCGAACAGGCGTTGACGCAGCTCGATCGCCGCCGCGGCGACATCGATGCCCAAGCCGTCACGCCGGCGGCAGCGGTCAGCTCGCTCACCGAGATCGTCAGCCGGCTGATCAGCCTGATCAGCGGCATATCGAGGCTCAGCGACGACGACGATATCTCCAAGGCGATCATTGCCTATGGCAATCTGACCGAAGGCAAGGAGCGCGCCGGCCTGGAGCGCGCGGTCGTGGCGGGAGGCCTTGCCGCCGGTCGCTTCGAGCAGGCCGCCTACGCGCGCGCCATAGGGCTGGCTGCGGCGCAGGACAGCTATTTCGCGGCCTTTCGCGCCGCCGCCTCGGCGAAAGGACGTGCGGCGTTCGATGCGGCGATGACGGGACCGGCGATCGACGGTGTCGTTGCCATGCGCAAGGTGGTGGAGCAGGGCGGCGTCAGCGGTGATTTCAAAGGGCTCGCGAGCAAGGCCTGGTTCGATGCGGCCACGCTGCGGATCGATCTGCTGAAGCAGGTCGAAGACGCTCTGGCCGTCGAGCTGTCCGAGCTGATGGCCGGCAAGCAGGCCGCGGCCACGGCCAGCCTCGCCGCCGTCGGCGCGCTGCTGCTGGTCGCCTTGGCGCTGAGCCTCGCGATCGTCGTTGCGCTGGCGCGCAGCATCACTGGGCCGATCAACGCGCTTGCCGATACGATGACGCGGCTGGCGAAGGGCGATGTGAGCACTGCAATCGACGCGGTCGATCGGCGCGACGAGGTCGGCCTGATGGCGAGGGCAGTGCAGGTCTTCAAGGAGAACATGATCCATGGCGCCGAGCTCGCTGCCAGGGATGCGGAAGCGATGAGCCAGCGCGCCGAAAAAGCCAAGCGCGTCGGCGAGCTGACCGACCGTTTCAGCGGTGACATCGCGGCCGTGATCGACAGCGTGATCTCAGCCTCGGCACAGCTCGAATCGACGGCCGCCGTGATGAATCGGACGGCGAACCGGACCTGCAGTGAAGCGAGCAGCGTCGCGCAGGCGACTGAGGCCGCGTCGAGCAACATGCAGACGATGGCCGCTGCGACCGACCAGCTGTCGAGCTCGGTCGCGGGCATCGGCGGTCAGGTGACGCAGTCGGCAGACATGGCGCAGAAGGCGGCCGCGGAGGGGCAGCGGACCAACGAGACCGTGCAGGGCCTTTCCAGCATGGCCGAGCGGATCGGCGACATCGTGCGGCTGATCAGCGACATTGCCGGCCAGACCAATCTTCTCGCGCTCAATGCGACCATCGAGGCCGCGCGGGCGGGCGAAGCCGGCCGCGGCTTTGCCGTCGTCGCCGGCGAGGTGAAGCTGCTCGCCGAGCAGACCGCCAAGGCGACCGGCGAGATCCGCGCGCAGATCTCCGGAATGCAGGAGGTGTCGAGCGAGGCCGTCCGGGCCATCCGCGGCATCACCACGACCATCGGCGAGCTGAACGAGATCGCGTCGTCGATCGCGAATGCCGTCGAGGAGCAGGGCGCGGCGACGCGCGAGATGGCGCGGAATGTCCAGCACGCAGCCAAAGGGACCGACGAAATTTCGCAGAACATCCAGCAGGTCACGGCCGCCGCAAACGAATCCGGCGCCACCGCCAGCCAGGTGCTCGGGGCGTCGGCGGAGCTGCTGCGTCAGTCCGAGAGCATGCGCCGCCATGTCGACGACTTCATTCGCGGCATCAAGGCGGCGTGAGCGATCGCACGCGATGTGATTGGCGCGGTGATTGGCTGCCGAGGTCGATTGCGATCCTGGTGCTGCTGATGGAGTCGTTGCAGTTGCCGCCCACGCGGCGTCGTCCCGGCCTTGAGCCAGGACCCATACCGCGCCATCTATCGCGTGGCACTCTGGACGCCGTTCTTTGCCAAATGGTGTCCTGGGGCCGTGGCGCTACTTATACTCCCGCTCGTCCCACCACGGGAAATAGTCGGGCATATCGGCCGTCACCGTGTTCTTGAATTGCGCAGGGCGCTTCTCCAGGAACGACACCACGCCTTCCTTGACGTCGTCGGAGCGGCCGCGCGCGTAGATGCCGCGGCTGTCGACCTTGTGCGCCTCCATCGGATCGTCGGCGCCCATCATGCGCCACATCATCTGGCGGATCAGCGCGATCGACACCGGCGCGGTCTTGTCGGCGATCTCGCGGGCCAGCGCACGGGCGGTGGGCAGCAGATCATCCGGCGGCACGACCTTGCTGACGAGGCGGCCGGCGAGCGCCTCCTGCGCCGGAAACACGCGGCCGGTGTAGCACCATTCCAGCGCCTGCGAGATGCCGACGATGCGCGGCAGGAACCAGCTCGACGCCGCCTCCGGCACGATGCCGCGCTGGGAGAACACGAAGCCGAACCGCGCCGCGTCAGAGGCGATGCGGATGTCCATCGCGAGCTGCATGGTGACGCCGATGCCGACGGCGGGGCCGTTGACCGCGGCGATGACCGGCTTCAACGACTTGAAGATGCGCAAGGTGACCTGGCCACCGCCATCGCGCACCTGCGGATCGGAATAGTCGACGCGGCCATCGGCGTGGCGCTTCACCGGTCCGCGCTTGGCATCGCGATCGAACGTGTCGGCCCCGGAGGAGAGGTCAGCACCCGCGCAGAACGCGCGGCCCGATCCGGTGACGATGATCGCCCTGACGCCGTCGTCCTTGTCGGCGCGATCGAAGGCGTCGATCAGCTCCTCCATCATGGTGCCGGTGAAGGCGTTGAGCTTCTCCGGGCGGTTCAGCGTGATGGTGAGGATCTTGTCGGCGACGTCGTAGAGGATGGTCTGATAAGCCATTGGCGCTTCCTGATGTTGTCGTGGCGCTTATTAGTTGTTTGCTCGTGCCACAATCTCCGCCGTCATTCCGGGATGCGCCCTCTTGGGCGCAGGCCCGGAATCCATAACCATCATCGTGAGTATGGATTCCGGGCTCGTGCTTCGCACGCCCCGGAATGACGACGACTGGGATCGACGATAGGGAGTACAATAGTTCAGCGAGAGGCCGCGTCAAATCGTGACGACATTCCGCATGGCGGGCAAAGCGCCGCGCTTTTCATTGGTCTCCCAGCACGCGATCCGGCAGCGATGTGGCCCACGCTCTTTCCCCGTCATTGCGAGCGCAAGCGAAGCAATCCAGAGTCGTGGGCGGGACTCTGGATTGCTTCGCTTCGCTCGCAATGACGGAGGAAGGAGTGGGGTGACGCGAATCAGGAGGCCGGCGGTATCGGCCATGGCCGCTGCTCGCCGCGTAATCCCTCGAACGTCTTGGCCATCCCGAGTACGCCGACATCATCGAAGCGGCGGCCGACGATCTGCAGGCCGATCGGGAAGCCGTCGGGGTCGTAGCCGGCATTGACGGAGATTGCCGGGTTCTCCGACATGTTCCAGGGCACGGTGTAGGTGATGTGCTCGAACGGCCTCTCGGGGTCGTTGACCGGCGAGGCGAACTCGGCGGGGAATTTCACGCCGGGCGAGACCGGCGAGATGATGTAGTCGTAGTCGCAGAACAGTCTTGCCGCGGCGGCACGTAGCGCCATCGTGACGTTGAAGCCTCTGACGACTTCGACGCCGGAGAGCGCGGCGGCGCGTTCGGCCCAGCGCAGGATGTAGGGCAGGGTCTTCGCGCGCACCTCGGGCGCCAGCCGCGCCAGATCGTCCCACAGCCGTGCACGCCAGAAATTGTCGAGACCGTCGAGCATCTCGCGCGTCAGGAAGCCCTTGACCTCGCTGATCACGGCGCCGGCGTCCTCGAAGGCTTTCGCCGCAGCCAGGGTCGTCGCGCGCACCGGCTCCTCCAGTGGCTGGCCGACGCCGCCGAGATCGAGCATCAGGCCGATGCGCAGCTTGCGCACCGGCTTCTCCGTGACCTTCCAGTGCAGGTCCGACGGCGGCAGGCTGGTGCCGTCGCGGCGGTCGGGCTTGGACAGCACGCTCATCATCAGCGCGGCATCGTCGACGATGCGCGTCATCGGACCGGCGACGCGGCCGACATAAGGCGGGTCGATCGGCACGCGGCCGAAGCTCGGCTTCAATCCGACGAGGCCGCACCACGATGCGGGCAGCCGGATCGAGCCGCCGATGTCGGTGCCGACATGCAGCGGACCGCAGCCCGCGGCGGCTGCGGCGCTCGCACCGGCGCTCGAACCGCCGGGGTTCATGCGGAGATCCCATGGATTGCGCGTCAGCGGATGGAAGCTCGACAGGCCCGACGACAGCATGCCGTAATCGGGCATCGTGGTCTTGGCGAAGATGATCGCGCCGGCCTCGCGCAGCCGCGCCACCGGCGGCGCATCGGCGGCGAGCGGCGTGCGCGTGACGCTGGCTGCGCCGAGCGGCATCGGCTGGCCCTTGGTGGCGAGATTGTCCTTCACCGTCGCCGGTACGCCGTCGAGCACGCCGGCCGGCTCGTCATTGGCCCAGCGCGCGGTCGACGCCTCGGCCGCGGCCCGCGCGGCGTCGGCGTCGAGCAGATACAGCGCCTTGATGTGCGGCTCCCACGCCGCCACGTGCGCCAGGACCTCGTCCATCACCTCGGACGGCGAGAACTGGCGCGCGCGATAGCCGGCGATCAGGTCGACGGCGGAGAGATCGTGAAGCGAGGTGACGTCATCCGAGACGGGCTTGTGCATGCTGGTACTCCCACGCCGAAGTTCATCTCGATCTGCCGCCCGCTCATTGACGTATGTCAGTCGCGCTAGGCCGCCGGCAGCCGCGTCTCGATGATGCGGGCGAACATGCTGGCGCCGATCGGCAGGATCTTGTCGTCGAGCACGTAGCCGGGATTGTGCACCGGCACCGAGCCGTCATGGCCGACCCAGAAATAGGCGCCCGGAATCGTCTGCAGCATGTCGGCGAAATCCTCGCTGCCCATCTTCGGCGTCGAGCGGGTCAGCACCTTGGACGGCTCCACCACGGTGCGCGCGACCTGCTCGACGACCTTGGACTGCTCCTCCTGGTTCACCAGCACGCTGAACGTGTCGCGGATGTCGACGTCGATCTCGCAATTGAAGGCGGCCGCCATGCCGGCGCAGATCGCGCGCATGCGCTCGCGCACCAACGCGCGCACGGGGTCCGAGAACGCGCGCACGGTGCCGCACAGCCAGGCATCGCCGGGAATGACGTTGTAGGCCGAGCCGGCGTGGATCTGCGTAATCGAGACGACCGCGGCCTGCAGTGGCTCGACATTGCGGCTGACGATGGTCTGGATCGCCTGCGCCACGGTGGTCGCGATCACCACCGCATCCTTGGAACGCTCGGGCATGGCGCCATGAGCGCCGTAGCCGGAAATCCGGATGTCGAAGAAGTCGGCGCCGGCCATTGCCGGACCGGGCAGGATCGCGATCTCGCCGTGCTCCAAGTCCGGCGCGTTGTGCAGGCCGTAGAGCTCGTCGCAGGGAAACTTCTGGAACAGGCCGTCCTTGATCATCGCGCGTGCGCCGCCGAGGCCTTCCTCCGCCGGCTGGAAGATGAAGTGCACGGTGCCGTCGAAGTTGCGAGTCTCGGCGAGATAGCGCGCGGTGCCGAGCAGCATCGTGGTGTGGCCGTCATGGCCGCAGCCGTGGAAACGGCCGGGGATGGTCGAGCGCCACGGCAGGTTCGTGTTCTCCTCCATCGGCAGCGCATCCATGTCGGCGCGCAGGCCGATCTTCCTGCCGCTGTCGTTCTTACCCTTGAGCACGCCGATCACCCCGGTGCCGCCGAGGCCGCGATGCACCTCGATGCCCCATTGCGCAAGCTTCTCGGCGACGATGCCGGAGGTGCGCGTCTCCTCGAAGCCGATCTCCGGATGCGCGTGCAGGTCGCGGCGGATGGCGGTGAGCTCGTCGGCGTAAGCCTGGATGCGATCGATGGTGGGCATGGAGCGTTTCCGTTGTCGGGTTAAGCTTCGAACGCCGGGCCGTTCGGCTTGAGGCGGATGCCCGGACGCAAGCTGGTCCAGGGCAGGGTGGAGGGATCGGCGGGCATCGCGCCGGGCGCGGCGCAGATCAGGAGATGTTCGGCGATCGGTTCGAAATCGGCGCGGAAATGCACCGAGCTCTTGTTGACCAGGATCGCCTGCGCGGTCGGCTCGATGCCGACGAAGCGGTACATCTCCTGGTCGGCAAGCTGGGACTTGTGCGAGGCCACGACGACGCGGACGTCGCCAATGCGCAAACACGCTGACGGTCCCATTTCCATCTTGCGGCCGCCGTAGAACGGGCCGGGTGCGACGAAGCGGCCGTCGGAGATCTTCTCGACGATGAAGCTCTCCTCGAACGGCGCATCGCCGGGAATGCCGCTCTTGCCGCCGAGCGACAGCGTCACGGTGGCCCCTTCGCCGGCCGCATGCGCGGCGATCGCCGCTTGCGGATCGTAGATCATGCCGATCGCGGCGCGGCTGGCGCGATTGCGCACCAGCGCGCGCAGCATGCCGGTCGTATCGGAATCGCCGCCCGCGCCGGGATTGTCCTGGGTGTCGGCGATCACGATCGGACGCGTCGCTGTCTTCGCCAGCGTCATCGCATGGCGCACGCCGTCATCGGGCGTGTAGATGCGGCCGTCGAAATCATCCTCGTGGCCCGCGACGATCGCCGCGATCGCATCCGCCGCGGCGTCCGCGTCGACCTGCGTCCGGCCATAGGCGAACACGCTCGGGCCGCAATGCGCGAAATCGGCGGCGGGAAAGCCGGGCGCGAACGACAGCGTCGGCACCGCCTCGCTCTGCAGCGCCGCAAGCTTCTCGTAGATGCCCTTGGTCGGCTGGTCATTGGTGCACTGCCAGCTGATCGGGATCAGGAACGGCAACTGCCGGAAGGCTTTCGCCAGCGGCGTCTTTGCGCGCAGCAGCAGCGCGAGGTGCTCGGCGCTGGCGCGGCCGGTGTCGGCCATGTCGGTGTGCGGATATTTCCGGTAGGCGATCAGCGCATCGGCATGTGCCATCATCTCGGGGGTGACGTTGGCATGCAGGTCGAGGCTCGCGACGAGCGGCACGTTCGGGCCGATCACCTCGCGCACGCGCGCCAGGATCTCGCCTTCGCCGTCGTCGAGATGCTCCGTCACCATCGCACCATGCAGGTCGAGATAGACGCCGTCGAGCGGGCCGGCGGCCTTGATGCGGTCGACCATCACGCCCGTGATGCGCTCGAACGCATCCCTGGTGACATGCGCGGAGGGACTCGCCGCGCAGGCGATGGTGGGCACGACGTCCCAACCGTTGGCTTCCGCGACCGCCATGAAGCCGGCCTGGCCGGCATTGATGCCGCGCATCGTCGTGAGCACGGAGGCCGCATCGGCGATCGAGGCGCGGCCGCCGCCATGCATGAACGCGTCGTAGTCCGCTTTCGTCGGTGCGAATGTGTTGGTCTCGTGCAGAAAGCCGCCGATCGCGACGCGCGTCATTACTTCGCCTCAGGCCGTTGAACGTGTCATGACGTTAGACCGGCCCTCGCGGCGCAGGCAAGCGAAGGAGCGATGCCGTTTTGCATGCGGGCCACGATGACGGCGCGCCGGCCTGCACGGACTCTCTCCGCGCGTCATTCCGGGGCATGGCGCGGCGATGAGCCCGGAATCCATACCCACAGACGGTCGTTGGGAAGCAGGCTGTCGACCACCCGATATCACCACACCCGCCTGTGGGTATGGATTCCGGGTTCGTGCTGCGCACGCCCCGGAATGACAGCGGTGGGTGGCGCTGCTACGCCACCGCCTCCGCCACCGGCCGGAAGTTCGCGAAATCCCAGTTCCGTCCCGGCGCGGCCTCGAGCAGGGACTTGGTATAGGCCTCCTTCGGATGCGTCAGGATCTCGCCGGCCGGGCCCTGCTCGACGATGCGGCCCTTCTGCATCACGACGACGTCGTCGCAGATCTGCGCGGCGACGCGCAGGTCATGCGTGATGAACAGGATGGCGATGCCGAGCCGTTGCTGGATCTCGTCGAGCAGTTCCAGGACCTGCGCCTGCACCGAGACGTCGAGCGCGGAGACCGCTTCATCCGCCACCAGCACGTCGGGATCGAGCGCGAGCGCGCGCGCAATCGCGATGCGCTGGCGCTGGCCGCCGGAGAACTGGTGCGGGTAGCGCGAGATCGCGTCCGCGGGCAGGCCGACCAGCTCGAGCAGCTCGCGCGCCCGCGCCATCGCCTTGTCATGCGAGGTGCCGTAGTTGACCGGTCCCTCGGCGATGCTCTCGCCGACGGTCAGCCGCGGGTTGAGCGAGCGGTAGGGATCCTGGAACACGATCTGGATGCGCTTGCGGTGCGGCTGCAGCAGCCGGCGGGTCAGGATCGAGATCTCGTGGCCGGCGAGGCGGACGCCGCCGGAGGTCGGATCGATCAGGCGCACGATGCAGCGGGCCACGGTCGATTTGCCGGAGCCGCTTTCGCCGACGATGCCGAGCGTGCGGCCCTTGCGCAGGGTGAGCGTGACGTTCTGCGCAGCGACGACTTCGCGCGCCTTGCCGAGGAACGAGCGCTCGCGATAGACCTTGCCGAGCTCGTTGGTCTCCAGCACCACCGGCTCGGTGCTCTCGGGCCGCGGCGGGCGTGGGATCAGGCTGGGGACGGAGGCGAGCAGGTTGCGCGTGTAGTCCATCTCGGGGCTGCGCAGGATCTTGTCGAGCGCGCCGGTCTCGACCAGGCGGCCCTGGCGCATCACCGAGACGCGGTCGGCGATCTCGGCGACGACGCCCATGTCGTGGGTGATGAACAGCACGGCGGTGCCGTGATCGCGCTGCAACTCGCGGATCAGCGAGAGGATCTGCTTCTGCGTGGTGACGTCGAGTGCGGTGGTCGGCTCGTCGGCGATCAGGAGTTTCGGCTCGAGCACCAGCGCCATCGCGATCATGATGCGCTGGCGCTGGCCGCCGGACAGGCGATGGGGATAGGAGCCGAAAATGCGCTCGACGTCGGGCAGGTGGACCTGCTCCATCATGTCGAGGATGCGCTTGCGCCGCGTCCGCGCATCGAGAGACGTATGCGCGCGCAGGACCTCGTCGATCTGGCGGCCCACCGGCACGACCGGATTGAGCGCGGTCATCGGCTCCTGGAAGATCATCGCCATCCGGGTGGCGCGCAGCTCGCGCAGCCGGCGATCGCTCGCGGTGAGCAGCTCTTCGCCGACCAGCTTGACGCTGCCGCCGACGGCATGAAGCGCGTTCTTCGGCAGCAGGCCCATCGTGGTCAGCGAGGTCACCGATTTGCCGGAGCCGCTTTCGCCGACGACGCAGAGCGTCTCGCCCTTTTCGACCTTGATCGAGACGCCGTCGATGATGCGCGGGCCGTTCGGGTTCTTCGTCTTGCCGACGGTGACGACGAGATTGTCGATGTCGAGGATGGTGTCGGTCATGTGTTCATTTCTCCAGCGTCATTGCGAGGAGCGAAGCGACGAAGCAATCCAGAGTTCCGGGCGTGGCCCTGGATTGCTTCGCTTCGCTCGCAATGACGAAAAGTGAGATGATCATCCGGGCTACGAAAGGCCGTCACTTGCCGGCCTCGCGCTGCTTCATGCGCGGGTCGAGCGCGTCGCGGGCGGCGTCGCCGATCAGGTTGATCGAGAGGATGGCGATCGACAGCAGCAGGCCCGGCCAGAAGATCAGCGACGGCTTGATCTGGAAGTAGGAGCGGCCCTCGGCCATGATGTTGCCCCAGGTCGGCGTCTCCGGGCTGATGCCGGCGCCGAGAAACGACAGGATCGCCTCGGTGAGGATCGCGGCGGCGCAGATGTAGGTGCCCTGGACGATCAGCGGCGCGATCGTGTTCGGCATCAGATGCCGCCACATGATCTTGGGCATCGACGTCCCCAGCGAAATCGCAGCTTCGACATAGGGCTCCTCGCGTGCCGTCAGCACGACCGAGCGGACCAGGCGCGCGACGCGCGGGATCTCGACGATGGTGATCGCGATCATCACGGTGCCGACGCTGGCGCCCGACAGCGAGACGACGGCGATGGCGAGCAGGATGCTCGGGATCGCCATCAGGCCGTCCATCACGCGCATCAGGATGGCGTCGACCCAGCGGAAGAAGCCGGAGACGAGGCCGATCACGAGCCCGATCGCGATCGAGATGATCGCGGCGCCGACGCCGACCAGAAGCGAGATGCGGCCGCCATAGATCGTGCGCGACAGCAGGTCGCGGCCATAGGCGTCGGTGCCGAGCAGGTGTTGCGCGCTCGACGGCTTGAGCCGCTGCGCCGGCGCGAGCAGCACGGGATCGTGCGGCGCCAGCAGCGGTGCGAGGATCGATATCAGCACGATGAGCGACAGGCAGACGGTCGCCACGGCGATGATCGGGGTCGAGGTGAGAAAGCCGAACCGGGGCCCCAGTCGCGTGGTGACCGGGATCGACGGCTCAGGGGTGGTGACGATCGCCATCGGAAAGGGCCTCAGTAGCGGATGCGTGGATCGAGCAGGGTGTAGGCGAGGTCGATCAGGAGATTGACCGCGAGATAGATGAAGGAGGTCAGAAGGATCATGCCCTGGATGACCGGATAGTCGCGCGCCAGCACGGCGTCGACGGTGAGGCGGCCGATACCGGGCAGGTTGAACACGCTCTCGGTAACCACGACGCCGGAGATCAACAGCGCGAAGCCGGAGCCGATCACCGTGATGACGGGCACGGCCGCATTGCGCAACGCGTGGCGCAGCAGCACCGCGATCTCGCTGACGCCCTTGGCGCGCGCGGTGCGCACGAAGTCCTCGCCGAGCACGTCGAGCATCGCGGCGCGCGTCATGCGCGCGATCAGCGCGACGTAGATGAAGGACAATGCGCAGGTCGGCAGGATGATGCGCTCGAAGAACGGGCCGAAGCCGGCGCTGAGACTCTTGAAGCCCTGGACGGGGACCCAGCGCAGGTTGATCGCGAACAGCTGGATCAGGATGTAGCCGATGACGAACACCGGCACCGAGAAGCCGATCACCGAGAGCGCCATCACGAAACGATCGATCCAGGTGCCGTGCTTCCAGGCCGCGATGACGCCGAGCGGGACAGCGACGAGAATCGACAGGATGATGGTCGAGACCGCGACCGAGATCGACGGCTCGATGCGCTGGCCGATCATCTGCAGCACCGGCACCTTGGAGATCAGCGACACGCCGAGATCGCCATGCAGCAGCTGATTGATCCAGGTGATGAACTGGATGTAGAGCGGCTCGTTCAGTCCGAGCGTGGTGCGGATGCGCTCGAGCTGCTCCGGAGTCGCGTTGTCGCCGGCGAGAATCGCGGCGGGATCGCCCGGCGTCAGCCGCAGCAGGAGAAAGACGAACAGCGCCACCACGCCCATCACGGGGATGGATGCGAGGATGCGGCGAAGCAGATAACCGATCATCTTGAGAGAACCACCTTCATGGTGCTGGGGCGACGCGCGCAACGTCGTGAGAGAGTGTGCATGTCACCGATATCCATCGCTTTCAAGGTCTCCGGTGTTCGCTCGTCCGCTCGTGCACGCGCGATGACACGGTGTTCGTGATCCGCGCGAACCGTCGCATTTGCGAACAATGTCGCAGCACTTTGCGGCGAACCCTGCGCGAAACTTTGCAAGCCGCATGCCATCATGCGCGCGCCGTGGAGCCGTTGTCTACTCACCGTCCTGGTCCCGGAAAATGAAACCGTGCTGCTGCGCAGCAGGCGGTGCGTAGCCGGGAGAGCGAAGCGACCCCGGGGTCTCGCGCTGCGGCGATGACCCCGCATGTCGCTGCGCTCATGCGGGCTACGAGATCTTGCCCGGAGGCAATCCTACGCCAGGGTCGCGAGCAGTCCCGCCATCAGGTGGCCACGCTCGGCAAGGCTGTCGATCTCGATGTGCTCGTTCAGGGTGTGCATGTCGGTGCCGCGCACCCCGAGGCCGTCGAGGGTCGGAATGCCGAGCGCGCCGGTAAAGTTGCCATCCGAGCCGCCGCCTGCCGAGCCGTGCGGCAGCGACAGGCCGAGCTGTTCGGCGATGCCGCGCGCCTTCTCGTACAGCGCCATGGTTCCGGAATCCGGCTCCCACACCGGCCGCGTCACGCCGCGCGTCACCTTGAATGTCACGTCGTCGGTGGTGCCGGACAGCGCCAGCATCCGCTCCACGCCGTGGTCGAGATCGGCCTGCCGCTTCGCCATGCTGAGCGCTTCGCCGGTGGCGGTGGTGGCGACGCAGTTGACCCACTGGCCGGCATGCACGATGCCGACCGAGAAGGTGCAGTCCTCCGTTGTCATGCCGTCGATGGCGAGGATCTGTCGCGCCATTTCCCGGATGGCGGAACGACCCGCGCCGAGCCGCGCGCCGGCATGGCTCGGGCGCCCGATCGCCTCGAGATTGAAGCGGGCGATGGCATAGCGGCCGGTCACCACGCCGTTGTCCTGACGGCCCGGCTCGGGCACCAGCACGTATTTGTTGCGCTGCGCCTCGGCTTCGATGATGTCGCGGGTCGAGGGCGTGCCGACCTCCTCGTCCGGCGTGAACAGGATGGTGATCGGCAGCGGCGTCGCGATGGAAGCCTTGATCAGCTGGCGGATCGCTTCCAGCGTGAGATAGTTGCCGCCCTTCATGTCGCAGATGCCGGGCCCATAGCATTTGTTGCCCTCGCGGCGCCAAGGCAGTCTGGCCAGCGTGCCGACGGGGTGAACGGTATCCATGTGGCCGGCGATCAGGATGCCGGGCTCACCCTGCCGCGGGTGCGGGAAGCGGGCGCGCACGCAGCCGGCGAAACCCTGGCGCCCGGCGATGCGCTCGATCGTCGCACCCATGATGGCCATGTCGCGCGCGGCGAGATCCAGCATGCGCTCCACCGCTGCGGCGTCCCAGGTCGGACTTTCGCATTCGACCCAGTCCCGCAAGCCCTGCAGCATGATGTCGGTATCGAAGGGAAGATGGGCTGGATTCATTTGTGCTCTCTCAAGGCTTTGTCGCGATCTCATGACACGAGACGGAGTTGCGCACGTCTTGTAAAGCGAAAGCTACGCAGACGTTAACGGCATTCTCAGCCCAGGGCCGCATGCGCTGAATGCGGATTGACGCGAAAGGCGACGTCTGCAACTGTCGAAAGCTCGCGACTTACAGCATGTTAGTTCGCACAAGGATTGATCTGCACGCCCAACGAATGGTCTGGATCTGATGAGTTTCAGGTCAAGCCATCCACTCAGGAGACCTCGTAATGTTCCACAGCCCGCGCTGGAAACGTCTGACGCTCGCGACGAGCCTCGCCGTTTCCATGCTTTCGCTCTCGACGGCGCTGAGCACCCAGGCCATCGCAGCCGGCAAGAAGACGATCACGGCGGTGATGCATTCGGATCTGCGCGTCATCGATCCCGGATTCACGACGGCCTACATCACCCGCGACCATGGCTACATGGTTTACGACACGCTGCTGGCGACCGATTCGAATTTCAAGGTCCAGCCGCAGATGGCGGACTGGAAGGTCTCCGACGACAAGCTGACCTACACCTTCACGCTGCGCGACGGTCTGAAGTGGCACGACGGAACGCCGGTCACGGCCGAGGATTGCGTCGCCTCGCTGAAGCGCTGGGGCCGCAATGACGGCATGGGCCAGAAGCTGATGGACTTCACGGCGAGCCTGGAGGCGCCGGATGCCAAGACCATCGTGCTCAAGTTGAAGGAGCCCTACGGACTCGTCCTGGAGTCGATCGCCAAGCCGTCCTCGCTGGTGCCGTTCATGATGCCGAAGCGTCTCGCCGAGACGCCGCAGGGACAGCAGATTCCCGAGCAGATCGGCTCGGGCCCGTTCAAATTCGTCAAGGCGGAATTCCAGCCGGGCGTGAAGGCGGTGTACGAGAAGAACACCGACTACGTGCCGCGCAAGGAGCCGGCGAGCTGGACGTCCGGCGGCAAGGTGGTGAAGGTCGACCGCGTCGAGTGGATCACGATGCCTGACGCGCAGACCGCTGTGAACGCGCTGCAGTCCGGCGACATCGACTTCATGGAGAACCTTCCCTACGACATGCTGCCGGTGCTGGAGTCGAACTCCGAGCTCAAGATCGACGTGCTGAACAAGTTCGGCTACCAGACGCTCGGCCGCATGAACTTCCTGAACCCGCCGTTCGACAACGTGAAGGTACGCCGCGCGGCCTTCCTCGCCCTGAACCAGAAGGACGTGCTCGACGCGCTGGTCGGCAACGAGAAGTACCAGAAGGTCTGCGGCGCCGTGTTCGTGTGCGGCACGCCGCTCGAGACCGACGTCGGTGCCGAGACGCTGATCAAGGGCAACGGCATGGCCGAGGCCAAGAAGGCGCTCGCCGAGTCCGGCTATGACGGCACGCCGATCGCGATCATGGCGCCGGGCGACGTCACCACCTTGAAGGCGCAGCCCGTGGTGGCGGCGCAGCTGTTGCGCGAGGCCGGCTTCAAGGTCGACCTGCAGGCCACCGACTGGCAGACGGTGGTGACGCGGCGCGCCAGCCAGAAGCCCGTGAAGGAGGGCGGCTGGAACATGTTCTTCACCAACTGGGTCGGCGCCGACGTCGCCAATCCCGTGGCGAACGTCTCGGTCGGCGGCCGCGGCACCAAGGGCGGCTGGTTCGGCTGGGCCGAGGATGCCGAGATCGAGAAGCTGCGCGACGCCTATGCGCGGTCGTCCTCGCCCGACGAGCAGAAGAAGATCGCCACCGAAATCCAGAAGCAGAACTACGAGAAGGTGATCTACATCCCGCTCGGACAATATCTGCTGCCGAGTGGCTGGCGCAAATCGCTGACTGGCGTGCTCGATGGCCCGGCGACACCGGTGTTCTGGAATGTCGACAAGAGCGAGTAGGCGGCGGACGCACTCGTGACGCAAACAAAGACGCGGCGAAGTGGAGACTTCGCCGCGTCTCTTTCTTGTTCCTGCATTCGCCCGTGCGTTAGCGCCCTTCAGCAGTGCGGATCGCGCACCGCTTCGAGACCCTCGACCATCAAGGGTGGGCTGATCTGATCCTGGGACGGGTTCTTATCGGTGCGGATCGGCATGGCCGGATGTCGGCTGTCCCGCGGCTTGGTGACTTCATTCGGCATCATCAGGCTCCTTGCTGCTGCGCATAACGGACGGGGCGCAGCCGAGTTCCAGATGGCGGGACGCCATCGTCGGCAGTCACGATGTGTGCAGCCGCTTGATGCGGTGACCCATGCGTCCATGGCGATTGACCTCCGATGGAACTGCTGCAAATCTTCCTCGCAGAGACTGTTTGCTGAGCGTTTGCAGACGCGACGCAGGACGCCTCGTCAGGCCTTGATCGGTATCGGGGCCCTCGGATGGATGCTCACGCCAAGAGAGATCGCATGTCACATACTCCGCGCCGGACCGCATCCGCGCTCGTTTCATGGTTCGTCGCCTCGGTCATGGCCGTGTCGATGGCGGGCGTGACGACCCAGGCCCTCGCCGCCGGCAAGAAGACGATCACGGCGGTGATGCATTCGGACCTGCGCGTCATCGATCCCGTGTTCACGCCGGCCTACATCACCCGCGACCACGGCTATATGGTGTACGACACCCTGCTTGGGACCGACGCCAAGTTTCAGGTCCAGCCGCAGATGGCAGAGTGGACGGTCTCGGACGACAAGCTGACCTACACCTTCACCTTGCGCGACGGCCTGAAGTGGCACGACGGCACGCCGGTCACCGCCGAGGATTGCGTCGCCTCGCTGAAGCGCTGGAGCCGCAACGACAGCATGGGCCAGAAGCTGATGGAGGCCACGGCCTCGCTCGAGGCCACCGATGCCAAGACCATCACCTTGAAGCTGAAGGAGCCGTACGGCCTGGTGCTGGAGTCGATCGGCAAGCCGTCCTCCTACGTACCGTTCATGATGCCGAAGCGTTTGGCCGAGACGCCTGCGAACCAGCAGATCTCGGAGCAGATCGGCTCCGGACCGTTCAAGTTCGTCAAGGCGGAATTCCAGCCGGGCGTGAAGGCGGTGTATGAGAAGAACACCGACTACGTGCCGCGCAAGGAGCCGCCGAGCTGGACGGCCGGCGGCAAGGTGGTGAAGGTCGACCGCGTCGAGTGGGTCTCGATGCCCGATGCGCAGACGGCCGTCAACGCGCTGCAGGCCGGCGACATCGACTTCATGGAATTCCCGCCGCTCGATCTCGAGTCGGTGCTATCAGCCAATCCCGATCTTTCGATGAACGTGCTGAACAAGTTCGGCTACCAGACCTTGGGACGCATGAACTTCCTGTTTCCGCCGTTCGACAATGTGAAGATCCGCCGTGCGGCGTTCCTGGCGCTGAACCAGAAGGATGTGCTCGACGCGCTCGTCGGTAACGCCAAGTACTACACGATCTGCGGCGCCGTGTTCGGCTGCGGCACGCCGCTCGAATCCGACATCGGCTCGGAGACGCTGGTGAAGGGCAACGGCATGGAGCAGGCCAAGAAGCTGCTGGCCGAGGCCGGCTATGACGGTACGCCCGTCGTGATCCTCGCGCCGGGCGACGCGATCACCCTGAAGGCGCAGCCGGTGGTCGCCGCGCAGCTGTTGCGCGAGGCCGGCTTCAAGGTCGATCTGCAGACGACGGACTGGCAGACCGTCGTGACGCGGCGTGCCAGCCAGAAGCCGCCCAAGGAGGGCGGCTGGAACATGTTCTTCACCAACTCGGTGATCGCCGACTCCGGCAATCCGATCGGCAGCACCTTCGTCGGCGCACGCGGCCAGAAGAGCCCGTTCGGCTGGCCCGACGATCCCAAGATGGAGGAGCTGCGCGACGCCTTCGCCAAGGCCACGAAGCCGGAGGACCAGAAGCGGATCGCCGCCCAGATTCAGCAGGAGGTCTACGACCAGGTGATCTACGTGCCGCTCGGCCAATGGTTCATGCCGAGCGCCTGGCGCAAATCGATCACCGGCGTCTTGGAAGGGCAGGCCGTGCCGGTGTTCTGGAACGTCGACAAGAGCGAGTGACGAGATGTCGGCCGCGGCCCGGATGAGCGATAGCGACATCCGGGTTCAAACGCGCTGTGGAGGAGACCCGGATGTCGCCGCGCTCATCCGGGCTACACGACTGCCGACGGGGCCGGCTCTCTCGCCGTCATTCCGGGGCATCGCGCAGCGATGAGCCCGGAATCCCTATCCACGCGCCGTCATGTGGCGAAGACAAGCGCCACGGCCATCTCACACCACACCCTGTCCTGTGGCTATGGATTCCGGGCTCGTGCTGCGCACGCCCCGGAATGACGCGAGGATGGAGTGACGTGACGTCGGCAGCAGCCTCGTAGCTATGAGGCCCTGATCTCGTCCAGCGCCGCCAACACCTCGCTGGAAGCGACCTCGACCCTGCCGATCTCGTTGAGCGCTTCCTCGATGCGCCCTGAGCTGAACAGGCGCGCGGCTTCCTTGCCGTGGCGATGCACCGCCTCGTGGGGGCGCTCGAGGTTGCGGAATGCCGGATCTCCGGCCAAACGCCGACCGCCTTCGCCATAGTACCATTTGCCGAGCCGGCACGTGTGATGATCGGAGAGCTCGTCGGTCCGCAGTTGCAGCCGGCCGACCGACATGTCGACCAGCCGCTTTTTCCAGATCACGTGGTCGGCCTTGGCCAGTCTCACCACCTGGTTGTCGAGCGAGAGCTTGGCGATCTCGCCCAGCATCTTGCCGACCTTCGCGTCCGTCTTGCCCATGGTGTCCGCGAGCGACATCACCTCGTTGGCATTGGCGGTCGCGAGATCGGCGATGATGGTGATGCCCTGCGCGACCTCGTCGGTCGCGGCGGACTGCTCGGCGAGAATGCCGGAGATCTCGTCCATCTTGGTGCTGACCACCGCGGTCCGGGTGCCGGCCTGATCGATCGCCTGTGCCAGATCGTTCATCTCGGACATGCCGACCTCGACCGCCTTGGCGCCGCCGGCCATGGCCTCGACGATGCCGCTCATCTCGGCCTGCAGCCGCTCGATGCGACCCTTGATGTCCTCGGTCGCCTTGGTCGTCTGCTGCGACAGGTTCTTGACCTCCGCGGCGACCACCGCGAAGCCCCTGCCGAATTCGCCGGCGCGCGCCGCCTCGATGGTGGCATTGAGTGCCAGCAGGTTGGTCTGGTTGGCGATCGCGTCGATGGTGCCGACGATGGATCCGATCTCGGCGGAGGCGGCGCTGAGATCGGCGATCTTCGCCGAGGTGTCGCGCACGGAGCTGGCGATGCCGTTCATCGTCTGCAACGTCCGTTGTACCGCGGTCACGCTGTTCTCGACGGCCTGGCGCGTCGCGGCTGCCTCGGCAGCGGCTTCGGTCGACGTCGACCGGATGGTGTGCACGGAGGCCTGCATCTCCACCGATGCGGCAGCGAGACTCTGACAGCGTTCGGACTGATTGTTGGAGGCGCCGATCAGGCGCGCCGCGCTGATCGAGGCTTCGTTGCTGTTGATGCAGATGTCGACGACGGAATCGAGATCCTGGGACGCGCGGGCCCCGAGCGCGGTGCCGAGACGATGGATGGCCTCGATCAGTTGCGGCTTGAGCTGGGCGCGCAGCGCGGCAGCATCGACGCCTCCGGTATCGCGATTGAGCTTGCCGTCCGCCCAGTCACCGAGGCACTGCGCCAGCGCGTCCTGGAAGGCGTCGTGTGCGGAGGTGTCGGACGCAAGCGGGGCGTCCGATGGTTCGTTCTTTCGGCGGAATCCCAGCATCGTGCCTCTCATTGATGGCGAGCCCCGGCCAGCCTGAGCGACGTCGCACAACCCGCCCGGACGCCGGCAACCGTTGGTTCCACCCTGGTTCGGTTATGGTTAATGGCGGGTTTCTCCTTGCAACCGGCGGTGGCGAGATCTGCAGGGATCGGGGCTCTCGCGTTCTCCGGCCTGCCGCCTTGACGTTTATGTAAGTGGTGGCTTACAGTAAGTCATGACTTACGGAACGACACTGAATGTGCTGGCGGACCCGACGCGGCGGGAGGTGTTCGAACGGCTGCGCGGTGGACCGCGGCCGGTCCATGCGATCGCGGCCGGGATGCCGGTGTCGCGGCCGGCGGTCTCGCAGCATCTGAAGGTGCTGAAGGATGCCGGGCTGGTCGAGGAACGCAGCGAAGGCGCGCGCCGCATCTACGCGTTGCGCCGTGAGGGGTTGGCCGAGCTGCGCGACTGGCTCGACAGCTTCTGGGACGACGCGCTGCTCGCCTTCAAGATCGAGGCGGAGCGCACGCATCGGCAGACGAAAGGGGGGATCGATGAGTGAGGGTGTCGTGATCGCGCCGGTGCGGAAGCTCGTCCATGTCCGGGCGCCGATCGATCATGCCTTCGACGTGTTCACGCGCGGCCTGACGCGCTGGTGGCCGCATACGCATGGGGTCGGCCGCAAGCCGATCGAGAAGGTGCTGCTGGAGCCGAAGCTCGGCGGCCACTGGCTCGAGATCGCCGAGGACGGCACGGCGACCACGGTCGCGACCATCACGCTGTGGGAGCCGCCGCGTCGCTTCGTCATGCTGTGGCAGGTCGATGCGCAGTGGAGGCCGGATGCGGCGATGCGCTCGGAGGTCGATGTGCAATTCGTTGCCGAGGGCCCGGATGTGACCCGCGTCGAGCTGCTGCACCACAAGTTCGAAACCATGGGCCGCGAGGCCGGCGCGTCGATGCGGCGGGATGTCGACGGCGGCTGGCCGGGGCTGCTGCAGCGCTTCGTGGCCGAGGCCGAGCGGCCGCCGGCGTCATCGTGAGGAGTTCATCATCAGCGTGGGGGAGATCGTGATGTCCGAGTTCGTCGTCCATTCCGTGCCGGGGAGCCCGTTCGGGCGCAGCGTGCTGATCGCACTGGAGGAGAAAGGCGCGCCGTATCGGCTCGCGGCGCTGGCGCCGGGCGACTCCAAGGGCGCGGCGCATCTGGCGCGTCATCCCTTCGGGCGCGTGCCGGTGCTCGCGCATGACGGCTTCGTGTTGTACGAGACCCAGGCGATCCTGCGCTATCTCGATCGTGTGCTGCCCGAGCCGGCACTGACGCCCGCGGATGTCAGGCAGGCCGCGCGCATGGACCAGGTGATGAACATCAGCGACTGGTACCTGTTCCAGGGCGTGTGCAACGTCATCCTCTTCCAGCGCATCGTCGGTCCGCAATTCTTCGGCACGACCACCGATGAGGCCGCGATCGCACGCGCGATGCCGCAGGCGAGAACTGTCATCGCCGAGTTGTCGCGGCTGCTCGGCGAGCAGCCGTTCATGGTCGGCGATCATCTGTCGCTGGCCGATCTGCAGGTCGCGCCGCAGGCGAGCTTCCTGTCGTTGACGCCGGAATGGGCGGAGCTGACCGCCGGCCATCCCAACCTCGTCGCCTGGATCGAACGGCTGGAGGCGCGACCGAGCTTCAAGTCCACCACCATGGCGGAGCTGACGGCGCGAGCGCGAGCGGCGTAGGCATGTGGCGTCAATCATGCTTCGGGTGAGATCCAAAGCCCAAGCGAGCGATCGCGCTGCGACGGCCGTCGGCATGGATACGCGACTTTCAGCCGCGTGATTAATCCAGGTTATATCGCTGCGGGCCGGTTCCATTTTAGCTGCGACGTAGGTCGAAGGGCCTCGGCATCCGCCGCCCCCGATCGACCGCCACAGCGTCCCGATGACCGGGTGACAAAGCCGGATCGGCGGGACGGATTGGACGCAAGCGCGCGCACCCCTTGATGCTGCGATCAGAACCCGATCTCCCCGGCTGCTGCGTCTCCTGCACCCACGTCGATTCCGGATTCTGTGCCGCGCTTTTCAAGGCCTGCCGGGCGCAGGCGGCGCTGCCGCGGCTCAATCAGCAGTTCTTCACCGTCCGGGCCGGCCAGCAGATCAAATGCCAGAGCGAGGCGCGCGACGATGTGCTCGTGCTCTGCAGCGGCTGGGCATTCCGTTACATCCAGTTGTCGGATGGCGGCCGCCAGATCCTGCGCTTCCTGCTGCCGGGCGACATCTTCTCGCCGGCGGCGATCTTCGCCAAAGGCATGAGCTTCTCGGCCAAGGCATTGACCCAGGTCCAGGTCAGCCGGCTCGATGGCGAGGAGGTCCGCAAGCAGTGCCGCGCCGACGAGCTGGTCATGATGGAGGTGTTCCGCTCTCTCGGCGACAACGGCCGGGCCTCCTACGAGCTCATCACCGTACTCGGCCAGCGTCCGGCCGAGCGTCGGATCGCGCATCTGCTGCTCAGCCTGATGCGGCGCGTCGCGGTGGACGGTGTGGTCCAGCACCACCGCTATCCGTTTCCCTTGAAGCAGCAGCACATCGCCGACGCCGTCGGCCTGACCTCGGTCCATGTCAGCCGCGTGCTGGCGCTGTTTCGCGATCGCAAGATCCTGACGATCTCGGAGGGCAGGCTGGAGGTCACCGATCTCGCCGAGCTCGAGCGGCTGGCGGCGTTGAACTGAGCCGGGCAGGGCGGCCGAGCGGGGCGTGCACAGGGCTGGTGCGGACGGTGGGACTCGAACCCACACGACGTTGCCATCGAGGGATTTTAAGTCCCTTGCGTCTACCCGTTCCGCCACGTCCGCCCTATTGATTTCCATAGCTTTTTCGTTCCAGGCCGGCAAATGTTTTCCAATCGAACCCTTGCGTTTCCATTTCGGTTACAAAACCCGTTCACGCCTTGTCCTGACCGTCTTTGATCCTGCTGAATGCTCGGATGATGTTCTGCTCGGCCTCGACGTGCCGGGTATAGTGGGCGCCCATGCGTTCCGGCTCGTCGCCGATCAGATCGGCCACCTCGCCGGTGTTGGCGCCGTTGCGCCTCCACCAAGCAGCGTAGGACACGCGCAGGACCGTGCAGCGTGGTGCCGGCGCCAATGTGGCCGGCGCGCTCCCGGTCGCGCAGCCAGTGGCTCACCCGGGTCTGCATCTCCTTCTCGGACGGCCACACCGTCCCGTCGTCGCGGACAGCGATCAGCCTGTTCGCCCGCTGCACCTTCAGCTCGCCCATGAAGGCCTGCAACTCGGGCAGCACCGGTAGGTTCACGAATTTGTCGTTCGTGCGCGTCTTGTAACGTGCGAGGAACAGGCAAATCTTGATCTCGAGCGGAGCGTTCTCGCGCGCGAATCGCCACTCCTCTGGCTCCCACTCGCGGTTAGCGTTGGGATCGGCCTTGTGGGCCTTCTCGACCAAGAATTTCCGGTCTTTGCGGAAGAAGCGCGAGCGCGTTCCGGCATATTCGAACGCGGTATCGTTGAAGTCGCCGCGGACCGACGTGTCGTTCGCGTGATCCATAGCGTGGCGATGTTGCGAGCTTTGCCATAGCCCTGTCTCCGCCTGATGGCAGCCGCTGCACGCTTGGCTGCCGACAAAGCTCAGCTCTACTACGCTGGTCGGCTGAGACGAGGTATCCGGCGTCTTGAACCAGGACAGCCCGCTTGCAAGCAGAGGAAACAGCGCACCCGACCCGATTGCCAACAGCGCGGCAGTCCGCAAGCGGAATGTTGGCGCGGAGCGTTGAGCAGGAGTCGGGCTTGTTCAGACCGGGCCGTCGCGGTGGCCTTCTGACGCCCGCGGCTCTTCCGAGACCTCTTCGTCACATCCGATCACCCCTCGACTGCCCTGGAAGACTTACACGCGCAGGTCGTTGTCGTGAAGTGCAATTCGGGTTTCGCGGGCGAGGTCGATGAGAGAAGCGCAGAACGTGAGCAGCGCAGCCATGAATAGCAGCGCCACGCCATATTCGTGGGCAACATTGAACAGGGCGCTGATGAAGGCAACGATGATGATGAGGGCGGTGAGGATCGCAGAAAGGATGGAGCAGAACAGCGACCTGTTCAGGAGCGAAGCCCGGTGCCGCAGCCGGGGAATATCCGTCTTGAGGTAAGCCTTTGAAGCATCATCATCGGTGATGCCGTGAAGGAACTGGGCCCGGTCGACCACACGGTTGATGCGGGAAATAAGAACCGAGATGAAGGACGCGACGGCTCCCAGCAGGAAAGCCGGGGCCGCCACGTTGCCGATGATCCGTGCCAGTTGGTCGATTGAAGGCGTTACCGGCACCAACTGGATTACACTGTCCATCTCCTCGCGCAGTCCTTGCAAGTTCTTCAGGTGTCGCGAACACGCCGGACGGGCGGGATCTTGAACGTCCCGTCCTTAAGGGCAGTCTTGGGCTGATAGACCCTGACGCTGAGATTGAAGGGCAGGCTCGGCGGACACGGAAGCCAATTCGTCTCCTTGTCGGCGCCTGGTGATTGCGCCTGGATGTAGATATCGAGCGAGCCGTCTGGATTGTATTTGATCGGCATCGCCGAAGTGATGCCGTAGCGGTTGATCGCGTTCCGAACATAGAAATTCTCGCGATAGGGCGAGACCGACCAGACCCCAGCTTCGGATGGGAATATCTCGTCCTTCTCCAGATGGAGAACATACTTCGCCGCGCCGTCCAGCACGTTGCCGTCGCCATCGACAAAGGCGGTTGGATAGACCGCATCGTCCGACGTCAGCGCCCCCAATCCAAACCAGGCGATGAATGCCCGCGTGGTGTAGTCGGTACCGAAGCGACCGATATTCAGCGCGCCCTGCCAGCCGTTCACGGTCGGCGCAGTGTAGGGGCCTGTTTCCAGCTTGTACCAGACCTCGGCCGGCGCCCGGTTGATCCCCCGCAGAACGGCCGGATCGAGCTTGGACGGTTCAAAGTCCTTGCCGACCTCGATCCCGATGCGCTTGAGCTTGTCGATAGTCTTGGCGTCGTCAGGGTAAGGCGGGTTGTCCTTCAACGCAGCGGCGAGGCGCTTGAAGAACATCTCGCCGGTCATGAGCCGCACCTGATCGTACGGCGTTGCCGTTGTATCGACACTGGTGTCGATCGGCACATCGGAGGGTGGCGTGTAGGACTTGCCCCAGGCGCTGAGCGGCGTCAGTTGCAATTCATCCTGCAGCTTGTTGATTGCAACGAACTCCTTGGGGCTGTCGCATGCGATCTGGACCAGAACAGATGCGTAGCGCGTCGTCGAACGGAACGTTTGCTTGATGCCATTGGGCGCAACACCGTTCCATTTGGGGCCGGCGATCAGGAAGTTTCCGGCGCCAGTTCCGGTCGTCCGACTGCCCGCCGAGGCGAAATCGTCGGTCCACATGTTGAGCGCCTGCATGATGATGTATCGCCCCTGAGTGTCGGGCTGAGAATAGACGAACGGCTCCTTGTCCAGGTCGATGAATGAAAACGCCCAGAGGGAGTTGACGCTGATGCGGACGCAGTCTTTGAAATCCGGATCGACATAAGTCCGCATCCTGCCGAACTGGTTGACAGGCGCTTTATACTGTTCGGACTTCGACGTGGCCGTCATCACCGCTCGGGTTGCGTCCATCATGACAAGCGGAAAGCCGTAGACATAGCATTCCAACGCAAGAACATACGCCAGTTCTTCCTCGACATCGCCCTTCAGGTCGCCGAGTGCGCGCAGCAGCGGGCCGGCCGCCTCGCTTCTTGTGGATGACAAGGCTGTGCCCAGCCCGGCACCGAGTGCGGTCGTGAGCAGGCAGCGGCGATGAAGCGAAATGCCTTCCTGTCCAGCAGATGAATTCATGAGCGATCTCCTTTTCATTAGCGCGCCGCTCGACCCATGTTTGACCTAAGCTTGGAACGTCCCGTCTTTCGGTCGCAAGCCGTGGAAGAGGGAGGCCACCGCAGATGACGCAGATGGCAGGTCCATATAAGCGACTATCCCCGATGCGAGACCCGGAACATATCGGGTTCTGAGAGTGGGGAGCTTTTGCTCCCCACTGCTTTGCTGGAAATGACCAGGCTAGTCGTTTGCTTTGGTCGCGGCCTTCTGCATGGCTTTGAGATCTTCCTCAGCCAACTGTTCCGGCTTGATGTTGTAGGTCAGTTTGTCGATCTTGCCGGTGAATCGGAATGGCAGCGTATAGCTATCATCGACCGCGGTGCGGGTATCGAGCCCAACGTCCATGGATTCATCGATCGCCATCATGAATGGAATCGTGTGTTCCATTTTTTGTTGCGACAGCACTCGGCCGTCAACCGAAAGGACACCGCTGCCGCCTTTGCCGAGTCCGGGTCCATCGTATCTGAAGTCGAAGACGATCTTGTGCTTACCCGGACTGAGCGCCTGGCCCAGCCAGTCATCGGCTCCAACGCCGCCCTCCCAGCGGTAACGTTTGAGATTGAGAAGATTGTAGACGAAGACCGGTTTGCCCTTGAGCAGGTAAAGGCCGTAGCCACCGAACCTCCCGCCCATCGTAGCGATCATCCCTTCGGCACCGCCACTGGGCACGGTGATCTCGGCTGTGATCGTGTAGTCCCTGTTCAGGAGGCTGGGAGCATTGGCAATCGGAATGTCAGCGTTCTCACCGACATAGGTGAACTCCGTTCGCCCTGCCGTCCCACTCGGCCGCGGCGTGAGAAGTCGCGGGAGCACCGAGTTATCCAGCGGAAACACCTGGTACCTGCTCGCCTCCGCCGCAAACACCGCCTGCAGTTCCTTGAGCTTCTCGGGATTCTTCGCCGCAAGGTCGTCCGCCTGCGAGAAGTCCTCGGCAAGGTTGTAGAGCTCCCACTTGTACTGCTCGACCGGCGGCAGCGCCTTCGTGCCGACAAGCCACGGCGGCTCGGGTGGTGTGGTCGCGGCGTACCAGCCTTCGTGGTAGATGCCGCGGTTGGCGAACATCTCGAAGTACTGGGTCGTGCGCTTCGACGGTGCGTTGGCATTTGCCTTGTCGAACGTGTACGCCATGCTAACGCCTTCAATGGGCTTCTGCTTGATGCCGTCGACCATGTCGGGCGCCTTGATGCCGGCCGCCTCAAGGATTGTGGGCACGATGTCGATCACGTGATGAAACTGGGGGCGAATGCCTCCGACATCGTTGATGTGGCCGGGCCACGAGATAGCCATACCCTGCCGCGTCCCACCGAAATGCGACGCGATCTGCTTGGTCCACTTGAAGGGCGTGTCGAACGCCCACGCCCACGGCACGGCCATGTGCGGATAGGTCTGGTCCGAACCCCAGGATTCGTAATATCGAAGATACTCGACCTCCGGCAAATCGAGCACGCCATTGGCGACCGTCAGCCAGTTTGGCGTACCCATCATCGAGCCTTCCGAACTCGTGCCGTTGTCGCCGTTGATGTAGATGATCAACGTGTTGTCGAGCTTGCCCATGTCTTCGACGGCCTGGATCACCCGGCCGATCTCATCGTCGACATAGGCGGTATAGGCCGCGAACACGTCGGCCTCGCGAATGACGATCTTTTTCTTCACCTCCGAGAGCGAATCCCACTTCGGCAAGACGTCCGGCCACGGCGTGAGCTGCGTGTTTGCGGGAATCACGCCCAATCGCTTCTGGTTGGCGAAGATCTGGTCTCGCAACTTCTCCCAGCCCTGGTCGAACAGGTGCATCTTGCTGATCTTGTCGATCCATTCCTTGGTTGGCTGGTGCGGGTCATGGGTCGCGCCAGGTACGTAGTAGACGAAGAACGGTTTCTCGGGCGCCGCGGCGTCAAGTTCCTTCATGTAACGGATCGCGTCGTCCGCCATGTCGGTGATCAGGTTGTAGCCCTTCTTCCCGACCCACGGGTAAACGGGGGTGTGGTCGCGGAACAGGTACGGCGTCCACTGGTCGGTCTCGCCACCCATGAAGCCGTAGAAGTACTGGAAGCCCATCCCGCTCGGCCATTGGTCGAACGGACCGGCCGCGCTGTATTGGAAGGACGGCGTGTTGTGGTTCTTGCCGAACCACGATGTGGCATATCCGTTGTCGCTCAGAATCCGGCCGATAGTCGCGTTCTCCGGACCGATGACCGAGTCATAGCCCGGATATCCAGTCGCCAGTTCACTGATCTGGCCGAAGCCGACCGAGTGATGGTTGCGACCGGTGATCAGAGCCGCTCGCGTCGGCGAGCAGAGCGCCGTCGAGTGGAATTGGGTGTAGCGCAGGCCATTCTTGGCGATGCGATCGAGCGTTGGCGTTGGGATCACCCCGCCGAATGTGCTCGGCACGCCATAACCGGAATCGTCGGTCATGATCAGCAGAACGTTCGGCGCACCTTTACGTGGCACGACCGTCGGAGGCCACCACGGCTTCGAGGTCTTCGCATCCTCCGTGATCGTGCCGCCGAATTTCGGCGGTGGCGGTGGAAGCTGGTCGCCCGGAATGGTGATGGTCGCGGCCGGGGAGCCGAGCGGCGGCGTAGTCGGTTGCGCTTGCTGTGCAAACGCGGGGGCGGATATCGCCGACGTCAAAAACAATATGGAAGCAATCGCACGAAAATTCATCGCAGGCCCTCCCCAAGAGGTGCGCGCAACCGCGCAGATGCTTGTGATCCTCTAGGACGGCGCAAGGAGCGACGTTGACGCAGATCAACCCACGCGCGAAGGCCCCTAGGGGCAGATGCGATCGCCTGGCTGTGCTAACCAGCGGGGCACGCTCATCTATTGTATTATTGTATGGACCTGCCGATGTCTCACGCCGGTCAGGCATCTGCAAAGAACCATCAAATATCGAAGAAATATTGAAAGAGCAGGACACGCGCACACGCTCGGCATCGTGCTGCACCGAACAAGTCGAATAACGGACCTTGAGCGAAATCAATGGGGAACATTTTCTGAGTCTCAAACCGTCAAGGGCAAGCTTTCCTGGTCTTCCTGGATCGACAGCGATACGCTATGCTCGCTTACAAGCTCAATCATCCCGTCGTCGGCGCCGCGCTCGCGATCACCTTGATTGCGGTTTCGTTGGTTTCTTGGCAGAAGCTTTCTGCGAAGCATCGGCTTGCGATCAAGAGCGATCGTCTCGAGTAGGGCAATCGTCTTGACCTGGGAGATGGCTGCGCGGAGACAGCGTGGCCCTATGGATGTAGCTGGCAACTGCCTCCTGAAAGACGAGAAACCAAAAGGCACTTTCCCAAGCGGCGACAGGGTTTGTCTTGGTTTCTCTCATGATCACGCGCGAGGCTGTCCTGTCTCTCAGAGCGCCGCGTGAATTTACCTAGGAACAAACAAGCAATTCTTTGCTAAGCGGCGGACCAGCGCGACACTGTGCTTCACTTGCAACATCCGGTTGCAAATTGTTCCCTGTCATCGTGACGGCTATCGCCCGGCGCAGTACGGCCTGTCATACTGTCAGCATCATGCTCGTCACTCACTATGAGCGAGGGTCGTGGTTCGGCAGGAGATTGCCATGAGAATGACGAGGGCGCTTGGCGCTATTGCATTTGCGACCATTGCATCAGTACCGACGATTGTCTCGGCAGATGAGAGCGGCATCAGCTTTTGGATTCCGGGCACATTCGGTAGCCTTGCCGCCACGCCTCAGCAGCCCGGTTGGTCGGCTGCGTCAATTTACTATCATACCTCAGTGTCTGCCGGCAGGGACGTGGCGCGCGCTCGTGAGATCCAGATCGGCCGTATTCCTGCGAATCTGACAGCTACCTTGAACGCAAACGTCAATGCGAACGTCGATCTTGGCCTGCTGAACGCGACCTACGTCTTCGCGACACCGGTTCTCGGTGGTCAGGCGTCTGCAAGCCTGATCGGAATCTACGGCGCAAATACAACCTCGCTCAATGGATTGGTGACGGGCTCGCTTTCAACACCGGGCGGCTCAATTCCGTTCTCGCGCTTTGATTCCGTCAGCGATTCCATCACTGGCTTCGGCGATTTGATCCCCCAATTCGCACTGCGCTGGAACGCGGGCGTCAACAACTACATGACCTACGTGATGGGGGACATCCCTGTCGGCGCTTACCAGTCCACGCGCCTCGCCAATATCGGGATCGGGCATGGGACGATCGATGCGGGCGGCGGCTACACCTATTTCAATCCACAGAGCGGACATGAGCTCTCCGGCGTGCTAGGCTTCACCTACAATTTCACAAATCCTGACACGCAGTATCAAAGCGGCGTCGACATGCACTTCGACTGGGGCGCTTCGCAATTCCTGAGCAAGCAGGTCCAGATCGGGCTGGTGGGCTACGTCTACAAGCAACTTGGCTGCGATAGCGGCTCCGGCGATCGCGTCGGCTGCTTCCGCTCGCAGGTCGCGGGTGTCGGCCCGCAGGTCGGGTTTATCTTCCCGGTTGGTGACATGCAAGGCTACCTCAACTTCAAGGCCTACAAGGAATTTGCCGCGGAAAACCGGCCTGACGGCTGGAACGCCTGGGTGACGTTTGTCATCTCGCCGGCAGCACCAACACCGACCGCGCCACCGAGGCGGATGATAACGAAATAAGGCTTTGATGAGCCGTGGCGGCCCAGCTCCCGCCCCGGCAATCGCCAGCTGACCTGCCCCGGCTCTCCCCGGCGAACGCGCTGCCCCACCGCTAGCTACACCACCACCGGGGACACGACCTCGGATCCCGCACGGCTGGTTGTGGATGCACGAGGAGCGGGGACTGATGTGGAGATTGCGCCTGCTGGAGTCGAGCTGTTCGTATGAGAAATTGCCGCAGAGCATTCAACTCTTGCGAGTGTGGCGTTATTTTGCAGCTTTGTTACTAACAACGACTAATCGTCATCTTTGCGGCATATGGTACCTCCAGCCCACGCAAGGGCGATCATTCGATCAGGGAGGCTACTTTGCATCGCTCTTCTATTCTGGTCCTCGTCGGTATCACTGCAAGCGCGGCGGCGTTTGCTCATGATCACCCCAGTCGGCTTCACGGGACCTATGCGATGACGGGCGCATCGGACTGTATCCAGAACTCGGCGTCGATCGGATTCGATTCGAATTTCTTGCCAAAGGGTCCGGTCGTGTTCTTCGCCACCACCGTCGACGGCGTCATGGTGTTTCGCGCCGACGGCACCGGCACGGTGAACAACCGGTCCTTCACGGTCGACGCCGGCGAAGGGACGACCAGCGATATCTCGTACCAGATCACCTACTCGATTGACCCCGGTGGCAAGCTGTCGGTCAAGGCGGTGCCAGGTACGTACAGCTCCACGACCCTGACCGGACCGAACGCCGGGTTGACGCAAGTCGTCGATGTTCCCGACACCAGCGGATTCATCGGCGAAGGAGCACGGGCCATCGTCCTCGCCCCGCCCGCGCCGACCGTCCTGACGGTCAGTCGTTCCAATGGCACCCAGTTTGCCCGGATCTGCAATGGATCTCTCATCATGACCCGCCTCAGCGACGACGACCGCTGATGTAAGGGCGAGCCATTGTTCTGATCGGGGAGGAAACCATATGCACCGCTTTCTTATTTTGGCCGCCGCTGCGACGGCAAGCACGGCCGCGTCTGCGAATGATCATGCAAGTCTACGCGGAACCTATGCGTTAGCTGGCAAATCGTTGTGCATCCGGAATCCGGCCGCTGTCGGATTCAATTCGAACTTCACGCCAAAGGGCGGCCCGCTGAAGCTCTTTTCCTTCACCGTCGAAGGCGTCATGGTGCTTCGCGCCGATGGCACCGGGATGATGGATGTCCAGGACTTCTCGGTGGACACCGGCGGAGGCGAGACCGGCGTTACCTCATACAAGTTCACGTACACGATCACCTCCGATGAGAGGGTGTTGCTCAAGGCGGTGCCGGGCACGTACAGCCACACGATCCTGACCGGCCCGATCGCCGGGCTGACGCAAGTCGCCGACGTTGCAGATTCGACTGGGGTGATCAGCGAGGGCGCGCGGACCATCACATTCGCCCAGCCCGCGCCGATCGTCCAATTGGTCAGCCGTTCCGATGGCAACCAGTACGCTCAGATCTGCAATGGATCGCGCATCTATATTCGCATCGGTGATGCCGATCGCTGATCTCGCCAACGGCGGCGCTCTGTGGCCGGCGCCGCCGTCCCGCCCCGAAGCTTGTTTCTCTCGCTCGGGCGGCCTCCTCGTCGCTCCCTTGGGCGCGGCGAGATCGGGGCCGACCTGTCCCCGCCGCCCGCAGCAAGGGATAAGAGGGGATGGTGTCGAAACCGATTGACCGCCCGCACCGTGAAAGGGACCGGATCAAGGTGAAAAACCGTAAGCGTCCGGCAATGGCGTGCCTGACGAAGCTCCTGCTCAAGCCAGCGCGAGCGCCTTGGTAAAGCCTCAATCCGGCCGTCACCAGCTGCTTTGAGATGCCTTCGCGTTGAAGCGCTTTGCCAAGTCTGGGATCACGTGGTGCAAGACATGGACGAAGCGGCCGTTGTAAGGCACGGACCCATCACGAGAATCCGATTCGGATCCGCATCCCTTGCGGGCCGGTCGTTGGGCGAGGTGAGCGTGACGAATCCGAGGACCATCGCAGAGACGAATGCTGCCGCCGTTCGGGCCGATGTCCGCGGCCGATCGGCCCATGATCGAGCCCATGATCGAGCCAATGGCTCGACGCCGCTGCACGGTCGAGGCTGCGTGACCAGCGATCGGCTTCGCGTCGCGCTGGCCGCGGGACTGCTGGGGTTGGGATCGTTGCTGTCGGGCTGCGCCGGCATGAGCGACAGCGTGTCGACCGCCTTCGCGGATCCGGCCAAGTATGAGCTCTATGACTGCAAGCAGCTCGAGGCCGAGCGCAAGGCGCTGGCCGGGCGCGCAGCCGAGCTGCAGGGCCTGATGGCCAAGGCAGAGACCGGAGCCGGCGGCGCGGTGGTGGCCGAGGTCGCCTATCGCAACGACTATATCGCGATCCGTGGCCAGACCCAGTTCGCCGAAGAGGCCTGGCGCCGCAACAAGTGCCAGGAGACCCCGGCGCCGCAGCCGGCTGCTGCGAAATCCGGCAGGCCGGTCAAGCCGGCGCGTCCCGCGCGGCCGATGGCCTCCGGTGCGGGCACGCCGTCGACCTTGCCGCGGGACGGCTCGGTCTACTGAGACCGGGTCGCTTCGCCTACGGCCGCCAGTCGTAGATCCAGCTCTGCCGCGCCGACAGGCGCTGCGGGCCGAGCGCCTTGATGCTGAGGTCGCGGGCCAGCGCCAGCGGCCCGGTCATGTGATAGAGGCGGCCCTGGTTGCGTGCGGTGCGCTGCACCTGGCCGACGCGCGGGCGGCGCAGCTTGGCGTAGCGTTTCAGCGCAGCCGGGATCGCGCCCGGACCGTCCGGGCGCGCCTCGCTCAGGCACTTGGCGAGCACCACCGCGTCCTCGATCGCCATTCCCGCGCCTTGCGCTGCAAAGGGCAGCATGGCGTGCGCGGCGTCGCCCAGCAGCGCGACGCTGCCCTCGGTCCATTCGATGCCTTCGGGGACGCCGAACAGCGCCCATTTGCGCCAGCCGTCGACCGCATTGAGCAGCAGCCGCGCCGTCGCCGGCCAGCGCGGCGGCGCGAACGCCGCCTTGAGCTCGCTCGGATCACCCTCCGTGCTCCAGCCCGGCCGGTTCCAGGTCCCCGGCACCACCGCGACAACGTTGACCTGGCGGCCGGCCGAAATCGGATAGGCGACGAGATGGGCCTCGGGACCCATCCAGAGCTGCACCCGCGCTGCCGTCAATTCGCGTGGCAATTGCCGGGCGTCGAGCGTGCCACGCCAGGCGATCAGGCCAGAGAACGCGGCGCGGACCTGCGGAAACAGGTGGTGCCGGACCGCCGACCACACGCCGTCGGCGCCGATCAGCGCCAGCGCCACGTCCTGGCGGCGCTCATTGCCGCGGCGATGCACCACGGTCAGACCCTTGGCGTGGGCGGCGACGTCCTCGAACTGGCAGCCGAGCCGCAGTTCGACGTCCGGATGCGCCATCACCTCCGCGGCCAGCGCCGCCTGCAGATCGGCGCGGTGGATCACCCAATAAGGCGCGCCAGCCGCCTGGCTCGCGGCCTCGCCGAGCGGCAGGCGGGCGATCTCGCCGCCGGCCCGCGCGCTCATGATGCTGACGGCGTCGGGCACCACGGCACGCGCGGTCAGCCGCGGCCCCAGGCCGAGATCGAGCAGGATACGGCTGGCGTTGGGCGAGAGCTGCAGGCCGGCGCCGACCTCCTCGAGCCGTTCGGCCTTCTCCAGCACGACGACGCGGAAGCCCTTGGTGGCGAGCGCGAGCGCAGCCGTCAGGCCGCCAATTCCGGCCCCCGCCACATAGACGGTACGCGATGCCACGACACGCCGATCAGGCGACGTCCTTCAGCACGCATTCCGGCGGCCGCGCCTCGCCGGCGGCGAGGTCCGGCGCATAGCGGTACAGCGTCGAGCAATACGGGCAGATGATCTCTTTGTCGTTGCCGAGATCGAGGAACACGTGCGGATGATCGAACGGCGGATTGGCGCCCACGCACATGAACTCATGCGAGCCGATCTCGATGACGGGGACACCGGCATCATTGTGGAAATGCGGGACGATGTTATCGGCCATCGGTATCACCTCGCGTGGCAACGGGAGCGTATGCGGTCAGCACGACGGAGCGGGACGGGACTGAGGTCGCACGGCCGCGCGCGTCGAAAACGGCGCGACCATACTGAGCCTTAAGGCCAATTCCTAGTGCTGGGAACCCGCGTTTGGTGCAACGCACGCCGTTATGTTGTGGCCTGTGGATTCGACACAAACTCAGGGCCGCCGAGAAGCCCTTCTTTCGTCGGGGCCGTTGTGTCAGGCACAAAAATTACTATGTCTCTCCGCATCGTTCCCGCGAAAACGTGAAGGCGGCGTGATCTCGAAGCGAATCAAGCTGGGACTCGGTCTGGCGCTGGCCGGGCTCGCCGTGAGCGCCGCGGTCGGCGCTGCGATATGGCCGCACGCCTATGGCGCCGGCGCCATCGTCGTGGCGCAGGACGATCCGGCGAGGCTGTCGGAGCTTCAGATCGCGTCCGTTCTGCAGAACGATCCGGCGCGGATCATCAGCAATATCGAGGACGCGCTCGCCGCCGGCGATCCAGATCTCGCGGAGAGCTTCGTCGCGCTCGCGCGGGATCAGCAGGTCGCGCTCGACGAAGGGCTGGTGCAGCGCGTGAGCGATGCGGTGGCCGCCGAGAAGGCGCCGGCCAGCGTTGCCAAGCGGTTCGCGACCGGGCTCGTCACCGGCCAGGCCGACGACGTCGCGAGCCTGTCCGGCACGGTGGCCGGCGATCTCTTCGTGTTCGGCGACATCCGCGACGCGGTGCGCGAAGGCAAGCATCTGGTGATGGGCGAGGAGACCGACCGCCTGGTGCTGGGCCTGGCCACGGCCGGTCTTGCCGTCACCGCCGCAACCTATGCCTCGGCCGGCACCGCCGCGCCAGTGCGGGCCGGGCTGACGCTGGTGAAGGATGCGCGAAAGGTTGGCCGGCTGGGCGAGGGGCTCGCCGCCTGGGCGGGACGCTCCGCGCGCGAGGTGGTCGATGCGCCGCTGTTGCAGCAGGCGGTGGCCTCGGGCTCGGTGCTTCGTCCGGGCCAGACCGCGACCGCGATCCGGGCGGCGTTCCGCGCCGAGAAGGCCGGCGCGCTGGTGCGGCTCGCCAAGGATGTCGGCCGCATCACCGAAAAGGCCGGCACGCGCGGCGCGCTGGATTCGCTCAAGCTCGCCGAAGGACCGAAGGACATCGCCCGCGCGGCCCGCCTGGCGGAGGCCAAGGGCGGGCAGACGCGGGCGATCCTGAAGCTGCTCGGCCGCGGCGCGCTGCTGCTGATCGCGGGCGCATTCAATCTCGCGCTCTGGCTGTTCGGCGCGCTGATGACGCTGCTCAGCTTCGTCGCATCGCTGAAGGCGATGACCGAGCGGGCCACCCAGGCCTGGCTCGACCGGAGCCGCCTGCGCCGCCTGCGCCGGATGCAGACCGCGGCCGTCGCTCCCGAACTGGCCGCAACCGCGTCCTGCGGCTAGAGCATGATCCGGAAAAGTGGAAGCCGGTTTTCCGAAAAGATCATGCTCAAACAAAGGGATAAGATCATGATGCGATTCCGTGGAATCGCATCATGATCTAGACTTCGTCCGACCAGCTTCACTCCAGCGTTCCGGGATTCGCGACCGATGCCGAGCTTTCACAACGGCGCCGTTGAAATTGCCTTCATCGACGAGGGGGAGGGCGATCCGATCGTGCTCGTCCATGGCTTTGCCTCGAGCAAGAACGTCAACTGGGTCTATCCGGCCTGGATCTCCGAATTGCGCAAGGATGGCCGCCGGGTGATCGCGCTCGACAACCGCGGCCATGGCGATTCGGCCAAGCTGTACGACCCCACGCTGTATTCGATCGCGGCGATGGCGAGCGACGTCACGGCGCTGATGGATCATCTCGGCCTCGCCAGCGCCGACGTGATGGGCTACTCGCTCGGCGGCCGCATCGCCGCGCATATCGCGCTGACCGCGCCAGAGCGGCTGCGTTCGGCGATCTTCGGCGGCATCGGCATGGCGATGATCGAAGGCGGCGGTCCCGGCGAGAACGTCGTCGCCGCGCTCGAGGCGCCCTCGATCGATAACGTGACCGATCCCGTGGGCCGCACCTTCCGCGCCTTCGCCGACCAGACCCGCTCGGACCGTCTGGCGCTGGCCGCCTGCATGCGCGGCTCGCGCGGCCTGATCTCGCGCGACGACGCCCGCCGTATCGCCGTGCCGGTGCTGGTCGCGGTCGGCACGGCCGACGAAGTGTCGGGCTCGGGTCCGGCGCTCGGCGCGCTCATCCCCGGTGCCGAAGTGCTCGATATCCCCAATCGCGATCACATGCGCGCGGTCGGCGACAAGGTCTACAAGGCCGGGGTGATCGACTTTCTGTCACGGCGGTGAAGCCGTAGCCCGGGCGAGCGCAGCGCCCCCGGGTCTTCCGGCACAGCGCGCGAGACCCCGCATGTCGCTATCCCGACGCCTTGCGGCGCCGGCTGTCGCTGATGCGGGCTACGGGGGCGTCATGCGGCGGAGCCGTCCACACGCTCGCCGCTGAACCACCTCGTCGCCGCGATCAGCGCGGTGAAGGTGGCGATCCACACCATCCGGGCGCCGTAGCGGTCATGCGGGCCGGAGATGACGCCGCAGATCACGGCATTGCCGAGCAGTGCCAGGGTCACGGTGATGGCGAGCAGGGCCACGTCGTCGCGTCGCCGGCGCCAGATCGCGTGCGCCGCGATCGCCGCCGCCGCCAGCATCGAGGCCAGCGCAACCGGCACGTGCAGCCAGTTGATGACGGCGAAACTGATCTCCCAGTGCTGCTGGTGTGCGGCGCGCATCTTCTTGACCTGCGAGGGGATGTAGCGCTCGATGATGCCATAGGTGTGCGGCAGCCAGCCGTTGGTGCCCTCGCCGGTCGCCACATGCACCAGCTGCTCGGCGGTGGCGACCGCGGCGGCCCTGGCCTGCCACAGCGGGTAGGCCGCGAGCGACCGCTTCACGATGAAGCCCATCTCGTCGTTCATGCCCTCGAAGCGGCCGAGCTTGTTGAACATGCTGTTGCCCCACAGGAAATCGTCGGCGGTGGGCGGCAGCTCGTTGCGATAGGGGCAGAGCTTCAGCTTCTCGCGGGCGCAATGGTCCTTCAGATATTGCGCCACGATGCCGTCCTGGAGCATGCGGCCGAAGGCGACGCCTGTACCGCCCGGCGTCCACACGAGCTGGCCGGACAGGGCAAAGTTGGCCGCGAGCAGCATCGCCGTACCCGCGACGATCGTCATGCTGGCGTGGATCAGGCCGGAGAGCGCGATCTGCCGGCGCAGCCAGGGATAGGCGATCCAGCCGGTGCAGCACAGGCCGAACAGCACGCCGAGCGTGGCGCTGTGGGTGGCGGAGGCGAAGGCCACGAAGCCGAACAGCGCGTATGTCTCCAGCATGGAGATCCGGCGTGCGTGCGCGACCAGGACGTACAGCGCGAGCACCGACAGGCCGGCGAAGATGTCGGTCAGCAGCATGCTGGCGAGCCAGGGCAGGGCGGTGGTCAGGATCAGCAGCAGGCCGATCCAGAGCAGGCGCAGCGGTTGGGCCAGTCTCAGCAGGCGCAAGGTGAGCTGCAGGATCCACAGCGTCGCCAGCGCCTGCAGGCCGAGATTGAGCCAGAAGCTCGAGCCCTCGCCCCAATGCAGATAGAGCCCGAACACGGTCGAGCGGCTCGGCACCAGATAGCCTTCGTACCAGCGCGCGAGATAGCCCCCGGTGTCCCACTGCAGCAGCGGGTAGCCGTTCCACAGCGCCGGCGCGACCAGGAAGAGCGGGATGACGATGACGGGGAGCCAGGCCAATCCGGCCTCGGTCGCGCGTTCGTCCAGGATCTGAGTGTTACTGATACCCGTGTCCCCCCCGATCAGGAGCACCGTGGCCGAAGTATGGTCAGGGCGATATTCACTAGTAGACGCAGAGCCATGGATGGTAAAGCCGATCCCGTGATCGAACGGGGGGCCGCCGGCCTTCGATCCTCCGGGTGGTTCCTTTTTGCCGCAGCCACCGGTATCCGCCCTCCCGCAGGGTGCTCCAGGGGGCGGGAACGGATTGCTTCCCCGGTGATCGTCTTGATTTTGGGTTCCTGCTGCCCACCTTGAGCCGACGCGGTGCCGAATGGCATGGCGGCGCAACCGGGACGTCACCGGCGGGGCGTAACGGAAATGTCTCAATCCCGTGTTCTCTGGGAGGCAGGCTGGCTGGAATGGATCCCCGGCCTCGCGCAGCCCGCTGAGGACATCGTTCCATGCGCCGTGCTATAAGGCCCGCCCACTGAAACTGCGAGAAGCAGCCATGGCTATGCATCAGACCAATCCGCAGCAGGGCAGCAAGCTGGCGACGCTTGATCCGATATGGGATCGGATCCGCCACGAGGCAGAAGAGATCGTGCGTCGCGAGCCCGAGCTTGCGACCTTCATCTATTCAACCGTTCTGCATCACGGCCGTCTCGAGGATTCGGTCGTGCACCGGGTTGCCGATCGTCTCGATCATTCCGCGCTGTCGGGCGACCTGATCCGCCAGACCTTCGACGATGCGCTGCGCGATGAGCCGGACCTCGGCCATGCGTTTCGCGCCGATCTCGTCGCCGTCTACGATCGCGATCCCGCCACCACGCGCTTCATCGATCCGTTGCTCTACTTCAAGGGCTTTCACGCGCTGCAGACGCACCGGCTGGCGCATTGGCTGTACCGCAAGAGCCGCAAGGATTTCGCGTTCTATCTGCAGAGCCGGTCTTCGGCGGTGTTCCAGACCGACATCAATCCGGCGGCGCGCATCGGCCGCGGCATCTTCCTCGATCACGCCACCGGCTTCGTCTGCGGCGAAACGGCCATCATCGAGGACAACGTCTCGATTCTGCACGGCGTGACGCTCGGCGGCACCGGCAAGGAGAACGAGGATCGGCATCCCAAGATTCGTCACGGCGTGCTGATCGGCGCCGGCGCCAAGGTGCTCGGCAACATCGAAGTCGGTCATTGCGCGCGCATTGCCGCCGGCTCAGTCGTCGTGAAGCCGGTGCCGAACAACGTCACCGTCGCAGGCGTGCCGGCGAAGATCGTCGGCGAGGCCGGTTGTGCGGAGCCGTCGCGCACCATGGATCAGATGATCAACGCGATCGGGATCTGAGCCGCGACCGCGCCGGCGACCGCGAAGTCAAGACCTTCTCATCAAGGGAATTTCGTGCCAACACATCGACGTCTGTGGATTTGACGATCCGCCGTTTGTCTCGGCGGAATGAATGTGAGATCCACGGCGTCCCTTTCAGGTCGTTCGACATCGCCGGCTCGTCTTGCCTCGATCGATGGGCTGGAATGTCGAACTCATAAGGACACGGACGTTCGCGCTGCAACGTCCGCATCATCTGCAAACCTCGCTGTCGATTGGAGATCACCGTGGACGTTCAGGAAGTCAGGAAGCTCGACGCGTATCTGAAGCGCGTGTTCGGCAATCCCAAGATCCGTGTGGTGCCGCGGCCGAAGAAGGAAGACTCCGCCGAGGTCTATATCGGCGAAGAGTTCATCGGCGTGCTGTTCGTCGACGACGAGGACGACGACCGCTCGTTCCAGTTCCAGATGGCGATCCTGGAAGACGATCTGGTCGAGTAGATCCTTTCGCAGCGCTTGAGAATGCACGATCAGGCGCGACGCCGGTGAATCCCTTGTGGGAGAGGGCTACGCCGGCCTGTCAACGGGCTCGCTTGGGTGAGGGGTCTCTCGCCGCAAGCGGCGCTCGTCGCGAGATACCCCTCACCCAAGTGCGTTTGCCGCTCTGTCCTCGATGCCCTCCCCCACAACGGAAGAGGGCGCATTCACGTGCACCTCGCCAGGGTGTCGACGCTCATCCGGGCTACGACCGACTACTTCGCGGCATGCATCTGCGCCGTCAGCCGCTCCATGGCCGCGGCGACGTCCTGCCACTGTGACAGCCAGCCGCGCGGAAACCTGAAGATCAGATCCGCGCCCTCGACGCGTCGCTCGCTGAGGCACATGCCCGGCGTGGCGGCATCACGCGTGCAGCGGGCGACCAGCAAAGGCTGCTCGGCCGTGAACAGATCCTCCATGTCGTACGCTGTGCCCGCGCGGAAGCTTCGCATGCTCAATCCGTCCTGCACCGGCACGGCCGTCGGATTGAGATAGCGCGGATAGATCGTCTTCAGTCGCATCTCGGGCGACATCGCGTCGTGATGCGCCGATATCGAGACGAAGATGCGATCGATCGGGTGCGGCGCCTGATCGATCTGGTCGGCGCTGACGTGATGCGGCGCCTCGGGCGGCGTGAGCGAGGGATATTCGAAGCCGAGATCGACGCGCTCCTGCGGCCCCGTATGGCGCTGGATCTTCACCCGGATGGCGGCCGCCGGCACGTTGAACACGGTGCCGCCGATGCTGACCGGCAGGCGCTCGGGCCCCTTGAAGGTGCTGGCGCGCCAGGTCGGCCAGAGCAGGTAGGCGACCAGCGCGATTGCCGCTGCCGCCAGCACGCAGCCCAGGATGATCGGCACGGCATGGCCATGTCCGTTCGAAGGGCGGGCACTGCGGACCGAAAACATCGTCATGGCGGGCAGGGGATCTCAAGGACCGAATCAGCGCCGACTATGCCATGGCGATGCGGCATTCTGCAGAAACTTACCTGCAGGGAGCCGCGCACCGGCCGTGGCCGCCATTAACCCTTCCTTAAGGATAATGTGGCGGGCGCGGTCGCTTTTTGCCAAACCAGCATCGGTCAGTTCTGCAAGTGTGTGAGTGCGTACGATGTCGGCAGAGGCGTTCAATTCCCTGTTCTCGCTCCTCATCGGTTTCGCCTTGGCCGGCGCCTTGGCGAGCGGCTACCAGGCCTATGCCGAACGTCCGCCGGGATTCGAGCTGCTGCAGGAGGGCGTCACGCCCCGGCGGTTCGCCGCGGTGCCATTCCTGGTGTTCGCCGCGCCCTTCATCATCATGCGCAACACGCTGCGCGGCGCCCGCATCGAGCGCCGTCGCTTCGAGTTCGTGATGCTGGCGACCGTGATCGCCGGCTTCTGGAGCATGATGTGCGGCACCTTCGTGGTGATGACGCTGCGCGCCGCGGGCGTGCTGGCCTAGTTCCCGCGCCGGGCGCCGCAGCGGCGCTTGCTTGAAATCGCTCTGGGGGCTGTGCCAAGGTCGCCTGCGAACGGGAGACCTCGATGGCCATCTACGAACTCGACGGGCAGGCGCCCGAGCTGCCGGCGGACGGCAACTACTACATCGCCGACAATGCCACCGTGATCGGCCGGGTGAAGCTCGCCAAGGAGGTCACGGTCTGGTTTGGCGCGGTGATCCGCGGCGACAATGACTGGATCGAGATCGGCGAGAGCTCCAACATCCAGGACAACGCCACCTGTCACGTCGATCCTGGCTTCCCGCTGCGCGTCGGCCGCAACGTCACCGTCGGCCACAACGTGATCCTGCACGGCTGCACGGTCGAGGATGATGCCCTGATCGGCATGGGCTCGATCATCATGAATGGCGCGCATATCCGCCGTGGCAGCGTCGTTGGCGCCGGCGCCATCATCACCGAGGGCAAGGATTTTCCGGAATACTCGCTGATCATCGGCGCGCCCGCGCGTGTCGTGCGCACGCTGGAGCCGGCGCAGGTCGAGCGCATGGGCATCGCGGCCAAGGCCTATGTCGCCAAGGGACCGCGCTACACCAAGGGTCTGAAGAAGATCGGCTGACATCACGGCCGATGGAGTCGGAGATTCTTCACGTCCCTTCGGACTCGCCTGCCTCCACTGCGCTGGCGACACGTTCGTGGCCGCTCGCCCACAGCGCATGCTGTTCGCTGCCGTCCTGATAGGGATTGGCCTCGGCCGGAATGTTCTCGCGCGCGGCGCGCTCGCCCTGTTCGAACGGATCGGGGTCGGTGCTCATGCTGACGTCCTGCTCCTCTGCTTCGGCTTGTGCTTCGACTGGTTTCTGGACTTGTCGTCGGGCTCGTTCTTGCGTTTGCGCGCAGGCTTGCCTGCGCCATCGCCATCCTCCGCAGCGCTCTTGCGCAGCGCGTCCTTCAGATCCGCCGGCACGCCGTGCTTTTCCAACAGGTCCATGAACGCCTCGTCGGCGAGGTCCTGCAGACTCAGCATCTGATCGCGGCCGAGCTGCTTGAGCTTGTCGAACGTGTCCTCGTCGAAGGCGATCAGCTTGCGCACGGCTCCTTGCTCTCCTCGCCCCATCAATCCTCTCCGATCAACATTCGTTCCGGAACGCGGTCCGTCCGGCTGGGTTGAAGTGTAAAGGGAGACGGTCCCATGGCCAGGTTTTCATTGGGCACCTTGATCGTGATTGCAGGCCTCGGCACGGCCACTGCGGTGTTCGCGCAAGGCGGTGGCGGCGGTGCGGGAGGCGCTGGCGGTGGAGCGAGCGCAGGTGGCGCGGCGAGCGCGGGAGCCGCCGGCATCGGCACGACCGGTACCGCTGCAGGATCAGGGAACGTCGCCGGTCTCGGCAACGCGCAGAACGGAGCCGGAAGCGGCAGCAATCCCTCGCGGCTGTCGCAACCGGGGGCGGCAGCTGCAAACGGGACTAACAGCCTCGGCACAGCGCAGTCGTCCGGCTCGGGCGCAAGCCGGGTGGGGTCGAGCAATTCCCGCGTCACGACCGGCGTGGGTCGTGGAGCGGCGGGAGGCACCGCGGCGACGGGACCGAACCGCGCCAGTGATACCGATGAGCAGGTTCAGCAGGAGAACAAGACGGCCGACCGGAAGGTGAAGAGCATCTGCCGCGGTTGCTGAATATTGCCCGCGGCTCCGGACGTCACCTAACGACATCGAAATCGCGCAGATGTGAGCGGGGTTGCCCGCGCGCCGTTCCAAATCCGGCTTAGAGACATCCCGCTGGGAGCACAGAGTACAATGACGCTCTCATGCCGGTTAAATTTGGAGACGGATCGATGCGCAAGAGATTGATGGGATTGCTGGCGGGCGCCGTAATCGCGGCCGCAATGATTCCGGGCATGGCGTCGGCGCACGGGCCGGGCGGTTTCCATCATGGCTTCGGCCATCGTGGCTTTGGCCCGGGTTTTGGACTCGGGTTTGGCTTGGGTTTTGGTTATCCCGGCTACTACGGATACGGAGGCTATCCCTATTACTACCCGTACACCTACGAGGACCTCGGCGGCTGTTACGTCGCCCGCAAGCGTGTGCGGACAGCGCGCGGCTGGCGCTTCCGCAACGTCGAGGTGTGTGAATGAAGCTTGGGCGAGGCGACCGGCCGATCCGGTCACTTCGCCTTAACGACATCTCGTGACGATTTGTTGCCGCTCCGATCGGCGGAGCGGCGGCGGAGAAGTAGCTGGCGCAACGCTTGCATGGGATCCAGGCATGATCAACACACTCACATCCCCTGAACTCACGTTTGTCTTCATGGGCGTCGTCGTCAGCCTGGGCGCCGCGCTGGTCTGGATGGCCTGGGAGCTCGAGCAGGGCGGCAGGCAGCTGGCGAAGATCCGTCGCGACGATCGTCGCCTGCGCTAGCAGCCGACGGTCCGGCGCCCGCATGAACGCAAGCGACATGCGGCAAGCGACATGCGGGAAGCCTCGCGGGCGCAGTCTGACGGGTTCGCTCGCCCGGGCCGCGGCTGTCAGCTCAGCACGCCATATTTCTTGAACCACGCCTGCATCTGCGCCCAGCCGTCCTCGGCGGCGTCCTTGCGATAGCTGGGGCGATAATCGGCGTGGAAGCCATGGGGCGCGCCGGGATAGATCTTGAACTCAGCGGTCTTCTTGTTGTCGGCGAGCGCGGTCTTCATGGCTTCGACGCTGGCGACGGGAATGCCGGTGTCGGCTTCGCCGTAGAGGCCGAGCACGGGCGCCTTCATCTCGGGTGCGAGCTGCGTCGGGCTCTTCGGCCAGGCGGGATTGGGCGGATCGATCAGCGGGCCGTAGAACGCAACGCCCGCCTTCAGCGCCGAACTATGCGCCGCATATTCCCACACGGTGCGGCCGCCGCGGCAGAAGCCGACGATGCCGAGACGCGAGGTGTCGCCGCCCTGCGACTTGGCCCAGGCCACCGTCGCGTCGAGGTCCGACAGCAGCTCCGCGTCGGGCTTGGCATTCACGATCGGCAGCAGGTCCTTGATCTCGGTGATCTTGGTGAGGTCGGTCCCGCTGCGGAAGTAGTAGTCCGGCGCCACGGCGAGCGCGCCGAGCTTGGCGAGACGGCGCGTCACGTCCTTGATGTACTGATGCAGGCCGAAGATCTCCATCGCGACCAGCACGACGGGCGGATTGCTGGCGCTGGCGGGGCGCGCGAAATAGGCCGGCATGTCGCGGTCGCCGACCTTGATCTTCGCATCTCCGGCATTCAGGCCGTTGGTGTCGGTGGTAATGACCTCGGCCCGCACCGGGCCGGCAGCCAGCGTGTAGCCGGCCGTCACGGCAGCGGACGCGGTCATGAAGCCGCGGCGTGAGAAGGGGGCGACTTTTGTCAGCCCGATGACATCGGACGTCAGTGCTGGATCGGCGGACATGGGGGCTCCTCTGCGTCTTACGGGCGCATTGAGCCGAGAATTGACGGGGAAAAGCAAGTCACCAGCCGGAGAGCCGCGGCGTCGGATCCGTTCCGGGCGGTCGAACGCGCCGCCACAAAAAACAAGGCCGTCGGCGCAGTATGGCGCCAACGACCTTGCCAGCCCCGGATATTGAAATTGGCCCTGTGCCATCCTGAAATTGGCTCGCCATCCGGTGAAGGCAGGATGGCGTGACTCCCGGTTTCAATCTGTGAAGCACTTCACAGGATCCTGGGAATATTCGGCGGGAATTCCACGAGCAGGCGTCGGGACCGGCCGTCTCAGGATCGGTTACGACGATGCCGATGGCCGCCGCGGCTGGCATGGGCGCGGGCGCGGATGCTGCGGTTGCGTGGAGCAGGCGCGGCCTGCTCCGAGCTCTGCGTGCTGGCGAACGACTGGCGCAGGCCATCGATGGAGTCCTTCAGGGTCGAGACCTGGTCCGACAGGCGCTTGGTGTCGGCCTGCTGGGCCGCGAGCAGGCGGCGCATGCTCTGCAACTGCTCCTGCATCATCTGCAACTGGTCGATCGATTCCTGCTGGGTGGCCTCCAGGCCCTTGGTCTTCTCCACCAACTGCTCGGACGCCTGCACCGTGCGCGCCTGCAACTGCCGCGTCACCGCGCCGCGCTCGGCTTCCGGCGCGCCGCCATAGGCACGCCACAACATGATGCCGCCGATGCCCGCGATCAGCACCACGAGCGTCGCGGCTGCGAGCGCGATCGGCTGGGCGCCCTTGACGGGGGCCGGGCTGAGCTTCTCGGGGTAGCGTCTGGTGTCGCGCGTCACCGGATTCATCACGAAACCACCCAAATTGAAAAAGCTTCGGATGCTCCTCCCGAAAACTGGGAGAGGCGAAAAACTCGAGCAGAGAACGCTGTCCGCCCAGCCCGCAAATCGTGCATCTGGCGAACGAACCAAGTCGTCAGGTTTTGATTAGGAAATCCGACAAAAGCGAGGCCTGCAAGCCCGAAATGGCGCGCCCGCCGCATGCACCACGCCGGTTCCGGGGCGCGGTCGCGACCAGCCGAAAACTGCGGCCGGACAAATGCTTACTGCGTTGCGCTGCAGTTCCGGCAGATCGTGAGCTTCTGCTTGAGGCGGGCCTCGTCGGCGAGGTCGGCCGCCTGTTCCTCCTCCCAGCTCATCCGGCCGCGATAGCCGGAGCTCGACTGCGCGGACATCACGTCGACCCGCGAGTCGCCACGGCGCTTCGCGCCTTTGCGCGACGTGCCGATGTCCGGCTCCGTCACCATCTCGGTGTCGGCGTCGGAGGTGGCGACACGGCCGTCCCAGTCGGCCGCAGCGCTCGTCGGCTGCGCGGTGATCACCGCGGGCGTAGCGGCCATCGCCGGCGCGGCTGGGCCCGCAGCGGCCAGCGGTCCCGAGCAGCCGGCGCCGGACATGCAGCAGTTCGCCAGGGTCAGGGCCGCGGCCAGCAAGGTCGCGCTTCGCAGGATCATCATCATGCCGAAAACCTAAACCCGACGGTCGAGGGAAAACAAGGTTGGCCGGCCATCGCCGCGCCCCGCCTGCGACATATCGTCAAAGCAAGGCCAAAAAAAGTTGCGGCCAGGCCTTGGGGGAGGCCTGGCCGCGCGCGAACCGGTCTGGGACGGGGAGGGGTGGGGATGTGACCGGGTCGCGTAACTCGAATTCGTGTCTCGCCTCTCTGATCAGCGCTTGCGGACGCCTTAGCGTTCTCTGGCGCTGGCGGTGGCCACTGCCGGGCGGCCGTCGCCGAGCGAGACCCAGACGTTGGGGTCGCTCTGCGACTGCCGCTTGACGAAGCGGTAGCCGGTCTCGGTCCAGGCGACGACGCTCTCGTTCTGATTGTCGAGCACGTACTCGCCCTTGTCGGTCTTCACGGTGAGGACGGCGTGTCCTTCACCCTTCTTGTCGCGCACCACCGTGATCAGCAGCGCCTCGCGGGGCCAGCCGGCATCGATCAGCAGCTTGCGCTTCAGCAGCACGTAATCCTCGCAGTCGCCGTAGCCGTCCGTCGGCAGCGACCATTTCTCGACCACGCCCCAATGGTCCATGTCGGTGATGGGCTTGACGTTCTCGTTGACCCAGCGATTGACCTTTAGCAGATCGCGCCAGGCGGTCTGGGACAGCACGATGTCGCGGGGCTGCGACGCGCCGCCGCGGCATTCTTCGGGCGCCTCGGTGCAGAACTCGACCCAGCCGATCGGCGCCCGTGCGGTGTCGCCCAGGCTCGCATAGAGCACCCGGTCATCACCGGCATGCGCCATCCCGCCCATCGCCATCAGGAAGGCTGCGACCGCCCACCCCGTTGCCTGTCCCGTCCGCTTGACCATTTTGGCCCCCGTTTTCGTTGGGACCATGTGTCTCACAAAGATTTTTCGCTGCCGCTAAATCGCCACGATGGATTTGACGCAAATCCAAGTAAAACAAAGGGCTTATTCGACTTTCACTTGAATCGAATCTAGCTAAAATTTGAATCATTCGCGGTTGAATCGAATGCGCTGCATTAAGCCGGGAACCGCTGCCGTTGCAGGGTCCCCTGCGCTTTTCCCGTCAACTATTAACTGCGCCGGATCACCTGTGCGCTGGCCGAACGCCACACGGCGCCCGTGGTGGCGGACGCCGTGTGCTCCGTGAAGTTGCGGGATTTCAGAGGCTTGCGGCTTTACCGCGCGGTAACGCTGTCTTCGAGCGTTTCGGCGAGCTGGGCGTGCATGAACTCGATCGCGAAGCCGCCTTCGAGATTTCGCACCACGCGCGCCTGGACGCGGCCGAGCATGACCTGCGATTTCAGCGGCGGCCTGGTCTCGGCCGCAATCGCCGCGCCCGACAGCGACATGTCGATGATGCGGCAGGTCATCTTGGTGCCGTCCTCGAGCGTCAGCACCGCGATCGGGTTGCGCGGAATGATACGGTCGTGGCGGCGATCCTCCGGCAGATTGAGGATGTCGCGGTTGGCGAGCCAGGTCAGCTGCGCGGCGAGCTTGTCGCGCTTGCGCGCGGTGGCGCCGATCGTCATCGCGAAGCCGTTGTCGATGATGCGGGTGATCTTGCCCTCGACGCGGCCGATATGGTCGAGATAGGCGATCACGCGGTCGCCGACATTGCCGATGCCGGGCGCGAGCAGCGCCAGCCCGCCCGGCGACATGTTGATCACCTGGCAGGGAAACTCGCGCCGGTCGGGCAGCATGTAGCGGCCGAGCAGGTGGACCTTGACCCGCTGGAAACGGCGGCGCTCCTCGGCGGCCGGAAGAGAGAGTTTTTTGTTCGGCAACGCCATGTTTCGCCACTCAAAGCCGGCTCTTAGCGTGCCGGATGATCCAGTGTTGAAACTAAGTCCTTCACGGTTAATTCAGCGTTACGTTGTGCTCCTGCAGCACTCTGCCGCGGGCCATGACGAGCTGATAGAATGGGCAGGCGCGACATCGCGCCAATGACGCCAACGGAGATGGGAGAGACGTTCATGCGGAGCTTGTTGGGAGCCGTCGTGGCGGTCGTGGTCTGCGTGGTGGCTGGATCGCCGCCGGCCGCGGCAGCCGAGATGAAGGTGACCCTGCTCGGGACAGGCACGCCGACGCCGCGGCTGTCGAGCTTCAGCGCCTCGACCCTGATCGAGGCCGGGCCTGAGCGGCTGCTGTTCGACCTCGGACGCGGCTCCACGATCCGCCTGTTCCAGAAGAGCATCCCGCTCGGCAGCATCACCGCGCATTTCCTCACCCATCTGCATTCCGATCACGTGGTGGGACTGCCGGACATGTGGCTGAGCGGCTGGATCGGCACGCCCTGGGCCTCGCGCAAGGGGCCGATGGTCGTGTTCGGACCGAAGGGGACAGTGGCGATGACGGAGAATCTCACCAAGGCCTTCTCCGAGGACATCCGCATCCGCATCGATGACGAGCACTATCCGCCGGAAGGCGTCGCCTTCGCCGCGGCCGACATTGGGCCCGGCGTCGTCTACGAGCGCAACGGCGTCAGGGTGAGCGCCATCGAGGTCAATCACGGCGAGAAGATCAAGCCGGCGCTCGGCTATGTCGTCGAATTCGACGGCAAGAAGGTCGTGCTGTCCGGCGACACCAAGCCCGATCCGCGGGTGGAGAAGGCGGCGGAGGGCGCCGATCTTCTGATCCACGAGGTGGCGGTGATCGATCCCGAACTGATCAAGACCTATCCGAACTATCGTGCGATCGAGGACCATCACACCTCGCCGGAGGAGGCCGGCAGGATCTTCACCGAGGCGAAGCCGAAGCTGGCGGTCTACTCGCACATCGTGTTCGCCACCGTGAAGCCGGTCCAGGACGTGCCCGAAGAGGCGCTGATCGCGCGCACGCGGACGAGCTATCAGGGCCCGCTCGTGGTCGGGCGCGATCTCACGTCGTTCGTCATCTCGGATCAGGTCGCCGCGTTTGCGCCCGACGGCAGTCCGATCACGCCGCTGACCGGCTCACATTGAGGAGGCGGGACGGCAGCCCAGATCCCGTAGCCCGCATGAGCGCAGCGACATGCGGGGACGTCTGTCCGCCGGCGATTCACCGTCGGCGTGCGACAGCTTCGACGCGGGCACGCGATGTAAGGATGGTCTGTCCCGGATGTCGCTTTCGCCTGCGCCCTTCGGGCTCCGGCTGGCGCTCATCCGGGCCACGAGATCGGCGCTGCACTCAGCGCAGTCCCTCATACACCATCAGGCCGCGGGCGAGCGCAAGCTTGCGCAACGCGCGCGGCACGATCGGTCCGGCGGGCGGATGGATGTAGCGCCATGACACCATCTCCAGCGGACCGAGCGCGCCTTGCGGCGTCTCGAACGGGGCGAGCAGGCCGGTCAGGCTGATCGGCTCATGCGCGCGGGCGGCGAACGGCAGCAGCAGGAGTTCGAAATGCGCGGTCGTGCGATCCGGCGCCTGCGCCGTCACGCCGGCGATCGCCGGCAGCGTCTCTTCGCAGACCACCGCGGTGATCTCCTCGATCTCGCGGCGGCTGGCGGGCGCGAACTGCGCCGGAAAGCTCCTGTCCTTGACGTCGCCGCCGAGCAGGGCGCACAGCCGCGTGCCGGCCATGCGGAACGGAAAGCCGCTGTCGGCATCGCAGGACAAGACGAAGATGTCGCCGAGCAGCTCGCGCACGGCCGACGGCTCGAAGTCGCAGCGCTCCGGCGCCTTGGCATGGCCGCGCCTGTCGTTCCAATAGGCGAAGAGCTCGCGATTGGACGGATGTTTCATCTCGGTGATCCCTCGCGCCCTCGACGTCACGGAGGACATTGCTGTCCCGCTTTCGTCCAGGCGCCTCCCTGGTTTGTTTTCGCAGGAGGGGTGGTGCAGCGTCCATGCCGATGGTGCGATCGTGCCGGCTTTCCCCCGGCCTTCCGCGCGTTAAGGTTAAATTAACGATGAGCTTGGCTGCCGCCGAGCGATCGTTAACAATGCGTTCATCAGATCGCGGCCGGAAGGTGGAAGGTCCGCCGCGATACGGTGAGTTGCACGCAGGCGGCGTCAAACAAGTCTGGTCGTCGCGACGGGGCGGGGTGGGGAAATCGACCCCGGGCGCTCCGGACGCGGCAAAGGCCGGCAAGTCTCGGAGGGAGGGTTTTCTCAGAACCCTCCCTCTTTCTTTTGGCGGATCGGCTGTCCTTTCGCCTCCGCGGCCCGGGGCTGCACATCAACTCTGCCGCCATGCGCTTGCACAGGCCGGCCAAAGCCGCCTATCTGACGGATCTGTTCCTCTCGTCGAAGGCGTGCGTTCCGTTGGATTCCCCCTCGTCAGACCTCACGCAGGATCCGCCGCTCCAGCAGGCGCGGGAGCCGATCCTCAATCTGCCGGGCGCACTGACCGCCTACATCCTGCTGATCGCGGTGATCCATCTGCGTGTGCTGCTGCCGGACGAGTGGAACGGCTGGATCATCGACCTGTTCGCCTTCGTCCCGAAACGATACGACCAGACCCTGATGGACGGGGCGTTTCCCGGCGGCACGCCGGCCAAGATCTGGACCTTTTTCAGCTACTCGCTGCTGCACGCCAATCTGGCGCATATCGGCTTCAACGTGCTGTGGCTGCTGCCGTTCGGCAGCGCGCTCGCGCGCCGCTTCGGGGCGGTCAGGTTCTATCTGTTCATGGCGGTGACGGCGGCGGCCGGTGCGCTGGCGCATCTGCTCACCCACGAGCACGCGCTGGCGCCGATGATCGGCGCCTCGGCCTCGGTGTCCGGCACCATGGCGGCGGCGATGCGCTTTGCCTTCGTGAGCGGCAGCTTCCTGTCGTTCACCCGCGGCGATGCCGAGGCGGCGGCCAGGGTTCCGGCGCTGTCGCTGACGCGTGCGCTGCGCAATCCGCGGGTGCTCGGTTTTCTGGCAGTGTGGTTCGGCGTCAACATCGTGTTCGGCATCGGCGGCATCACGCCCGGCGCCGAGGGCGCCGACGTGGCCTGGCAGGCTCATATCGGCGGCTTCATCGCCGGACTGATCCTGTTTGCGCTGTTCGATCCCACCCCGCCTGTGCGCGACGATGCTGCGCCTGCGTTGCCGTCCGACGTGGTCGACCGTTAGGTGCCGCGATCCTGCGCTTGCGAGCGCAGGTGATTTCATTCATCATTTGCGTCCACTGCAACCGGGGCACGATTCCGGATGAACGAAAGCAGGCGATTTGTGCCGCGCAGGCCAGCTTGCGGAGTGCAATGCAACCAAAGCGCGATCAGAAGGGTTGGATCCGTTGCATTGCCAGACTGTTGATTGAAGACTCGCTTGACTGACGATCGCTGAAAGCATCGGCCGCAACGACGCCTCGCTCAAGAAGGCACACCGGCCCCTCAAGGAGACGAGCAATGACAGTACGTGCGATCCTCGACACCAAGGGCCATCAGGTCGAGAGCGTCGAGTCCCAGACCACACTCGCCGAAGCCGCCAAGCGGCTCGCCGACCGCAAGATCGGCGCGGTGCTGGTGATGTCGGGCTCCCGGATGGAGGGCATCCTCTCGGAGCGCGACATCGTCCGCGCGCTCGGCGAGCGTGGCGCCGCTGCGCTGACCGAGCCGGTGTCGAACGTGATGACGCGGCGGGTGGTGAGCTGCAAGCCTGCGGATACCGTCGCCTCGATCATGGAAATGATGACCAACGGCAAGTTTCGCCATCTGCCGGTGATCGAGGGCGGCGTCGTGGCCGGCCTGATCTCGATCGGCGACGTCGTGAAGTGGCGCGTCCAGGAATACGAGGCCGAGCAGGAAGCACTGCGCCAGTACATCAAGACGGCGTAGTCGCTCCGCCGCCGGTCGGCGTCACCGCGCCGATCGCTTCCTGGATGGAATCCAGCGCACGTTCGGCCGCCCTCGTGCCGAACGCGATGAGGTCGGCCGCGCGATGAAAGTCGAACCAGCCGATCTGGCCGACGCGCGGCGAGATCAGAAGGTCCGGCGGATCGCCGGCGAGGCGTGCGCGGGTGATGCGGTCCTGCATGATGTTGAAGGCGTCGACCATCACCGACGAGATGCCCGGCCGGCCACCCTCGCCGAAGAACTGCCGCTTCACCGCGCGCTCCGGCGAGAACAGCCTGCGGAAGCGCCGCTTCGGCGGCGCGCTCTCCATCACTGTCTCCGGCACCTCGACCGGCTGGCCATGCGAGTAGATCGTCGTCGAATGCGTGAACACGTCGCTCGACAGGTTGGCGGCGATCACGATCTCGGCGCCGAGCGCGCGTGCCGCCGACACCGGCACCGGATTGACCATGGCGCCGTCGACCAGCCAGCGGTCGCCGATCAGGACCGGCGCGAAGATGCCGGGCAGGGCGTAGGAGGCGCGCATCGCGTCGACGAGGCTGCCATGCGTCAGCCAGATCTCGTGCCCGGTGCGGATCTCGGTCGCCACCGTCGCCACCTTCATCGGCAGCTCCTCGATGGTGACGCGGCCGAGCGAGGCTTCGAGTTGGGCGGCGAGCTTCTCGCCGCCGATCAGGCCGGAGCCGTTGAGGCGGATGTCGAGATAGCCGAGGATGTTGCGCATCTGCAGGCTGCGCGCCCATTCCTCCAGCGTATCGAGCTGGCCGGCCGCATAGGCGCCGCCGACCACGGCGCCGATCGAGGTGCCGACCACGACATCGGGCACGATGCCGTGCGCCATCAGGGTCCGGATCACGCCGATATGGGCAAAACCGCGCGCCGCGCCGCCGCCAAGCGCAAGGCCGATGACCGGCTTGCGGATCGTGCCGAGACCGACATCGGAACCTTCGGTTCCGTTCGCACGGCGTCCTTTCAGAATGTCCAGCACCGAGATCTCCACGCCTACGCAAACTGTGTGCAACGAGTCGGCAACGGACTCATGACGCATGACAGCCTAGCACCAGCCTACCAGAAGCATCCTTTATGCCGGGTCGACGGGAGCGCCGGATGCCGCTGATTTGAACTCTCCGCCGGAGAATGCGACCAAGTCGCGCGCTGCTTACGGGGTTCCTCCGGGACAGTTGAGTAGAGGCTTGAATTTGCCGCGTTTTTGTTCAAAAGCAAGACGATGACGACAGGTCGCGGGTTCACCAGATTCCGGCGCAGCGGGCGGCTATGGCTTGTGCTCGCCTTGTCGTGGCCGCTGACCGGGCTCGTGACGCCGCCGGCCGCGGCGCAACTGTTCAGCGACCGGCCACCGCCGATTCCGCCGGCTTCGGTGCCCGATCCCGGGGCGGCGGTGAGCCTGGCGCCACCCTCCGGCCCCGCCGCCGGTCCCATTCCGCCGCCGGCCCCGCAGGTGCTGCCGGGACCGCCGGTCGCCGCGATCCCACCCGGCGCGCCGGCTGCGATCCCGCCGGTTGCTGCTCCACCCGCCGCGGCTCCCAATCAGGGCGTGCTGTCGCTGTCGGCGCGGTTCGGAAAGGACCTGCCGAACATCAATGGCGGTCTGGTCTGGCGCGTGTTCGCCGACCGGCCGGACGAATCCGGCGCCTTCAAGATGCTGCGCGAGGATCGCGGCCCGACGCCGAACATCGTGCTGCCGCCCGGCACCTATGTCGTGCATGTGGCGCTCGGCCTCGTCAGCGCGGTCCGGTCGGTGAACCTGAAGACGGAGACCGATCGCGAATCCTTCGTGCTGCCGGCCGGGGGCTTGCGCCTCGAGGGCAGGGTCGGCACCAGCAAGATCCCGCAGAACCAGATCTCGTTCGCCATCTACAAGGGTAGCCAGTTCGATGGCCGCGAGCGGGCGCCGCTGGTGCCGAACGTCGCCGCCGGCGACATGCTGATGCTGCCGGAGGGCACCTATTACATCGTCTCCAACTATGGCGACGCCAACTCGGTGGTGCGCTCCGACATCCGCGTCCAGGCTGGCAAGCTCACCGACGTCACGGTGACGCACCGCGCCGCGGTCATCACCTTGAAGCTCGTCTCCGACAAGGGCGGCGAGGCGCTCGCCAACACCGCCTGGTCGGTCATCAACCCCGGCGGCGACGTGATCAAGGAATCGATCGGCGCCTTCCCCAAGGTCGTGCTGTCCGAAGGCGACTACCGTGCGATCGCCAAGAACGAAGGCAAGGTGTTCGAACGCTCCTTCAGCGTCGTCAACGGCGTTGACGGCGAGGTCGAGGTGCTCGCGCGGTAAGCGGCTCGCACGCGAAATGGCCCCGCAGAAGGACACCGACTCTCCCCGCTATCTATGAGAGCCAGCCTCCGGGAGAGCCGCATGCAGATATCCCACATCATCCGCCAGGCCATCGAGATCGGCGAGCGCAAGGGCTGGATCACGTTCGACGAGCTGAACGCACTTTGCCCGGCTAACACAATCGACCCCGAGGACATCGAGCGGATCATGCGGGCGCTCAGCGACGCAGGCATCCGTCTGGAGGAGGACTGATGCAAGAACAGCGTTTTTGGCAGGAGCGCGCCTGACCACGGGTGTCGTCCCGGCGAACGCGGGACCCATACCGCGGATGCTATCGGGGGACCTAGCTGTCAGTGGCCCGCATCACCGCGGCCGGTGGCTATGGGTCCAGGCTCAAGGCCGGGACGACAGCGGCGATTGTCGAAGCAGTGGTGCGCGACACGACTCGCCAAGTCGTGCACATCTGCCCGTCGGGTTAATTTGTCGCACTTATTAGTTCTTGCGCCGTCGGGCAAATCAGGCGGATCTTTCCGCGCATCCCGCCTCGAGATGAGGGGCGTATCGCGGTCGTCACGAGACGCGAGGCGGGGAGCGGTGGGCGTGGTGGATTGCAGCGCGGGTTGCTCGCGCCGACGAACAATTCGCCACGCACGGTCAAGTCGCGCGGTCCTGATATCCCGATGCTGATATCAACTCACGTTGAGGCTTCGCTTCGCGTGGGGATGGTGGCCAGAAAGCCCGGCGCACCAGGGAGAACGCGAAGCAGCCGTTCAGCCATCGCGCAGGGAGGGCCGGGTTTCCGGCTGACCTGTGGTACCTGCCGCCTGCATTTTTTTCGCAGGCGGGCCACGGGCCTCAGTCGAGGTCCGGCTCTCCCTGCGCCCTCTGTTCGAAGGGGGCGGTTCGATTAGCAAAACTCGGGCAGATGTTGTCGCGAGATCGCAGGTTCACGTCCGCATCTATGCCGTATCGGTATCGACCTCGCCGTTGCGACATCGGCGACGAACGTGAAGCGATGCTGTCATAGTCGCTAATGCGCGATAACCATGGAACCACTTAAAACTGTCACAATCGCTGCGCGCAAGGCGCGAAGCCAATGCATTTACAGCTCGTTAAAGCCGTGTCTGCTTCAGATACCGTCGGGACCGACAGGTGGCGATTGAGTGGGAATGATGCGTGCCGCGACGACCAAGGCGTTGACGACGATCAGCAGCGATCTGTTTGACGACATTCCGGTGCTCAGGCGCAAATGGCAGGCGGCATTGAAGCCGGGCCAGCGCCTGCCGCGCTACGAGGACGTCATGCTGGGCAGCCTCGGCCGTCTCGCCGATCATATCGCGGTGCTCAACAACGAGGACGGTGGCCTGCAGATTTCGCGCAGCGGCCGCTACGTCCAGCAATGGCTGCAGGACGAGCGGTGGGACGTCGCGGTCGAAGCCGTGTCGCCGGATTGCGCCACCGTGCTGGTGGAGGCGGCCAATTGCGCGCTCGTTAGCGGCCAGCCCTATCTCGCTCATGCGCATTGCGTCCGCGACGGCATGGTCCGCAGTTATGACGTGCTGGCGCTGCCGACCAACTCGCGGTGGGGCAGTACGCTGGTCGGGACCTACGTCAACGAGCGCGACGCGCAATATAATCTGCTCGATGCGATCTTCTCGACGACGGATGACGGCGTGGTCTCGCTCGCGACCATCCGCGACAGCGTCGGCATGCCCTGCGATTTCCAGGTGGTTCATCACAATCGCGCGGCGGCCGACCTGCTCAGGCTGCCGTCGGCGACGCTGCAATGGCATCGGCTGAAGCAGGGCGGCAACATGCTGTGCACGCCCGAGGTGATGGCGCGGCTGTTCGACGTCGTCACGCACGGGCGGAGCGACCAGTTCGAGCTCGACAGCGAGGCGCGCAGTCTCAGGCTCGGCGCCCACGCCTTTGGCGACATCATCTCATTGACCATTGCCGACGTGACCGCGCTGAAGCGGCGCGAGGCCTCGTTCCGGCTGCTGTTCGACGCCAACCCGGTGCCGATGTGCATCCTCGATGCGAAGACCGCGCAGATCCTCAATGTCAACGATGCGATGGTCGGGCACTATGGCTACGGCCGGGCGGATCTGCTGTGCATGAATGTCTGGGATCTCTGGCCGCCGGGCGAATGGGAAAGCCTCGATGACGCGCTGCTGCGGCTGGCCGACGGTGATCTGTTTCACCGCGACTGGCGCCATCGCAAGGCCGATGGCAGCGAGATCGAGGTGCTGACCTACGGCCGCGAGATCACCTTCGATGGCCGCGACGGCGTGCTGGTCGCGATCGTCGACATCACCGAGCGTCGTCGCGCCGAGGCGCGCATCGCCTACATGGCGCACCACGACGGGCTGACCGGCCTGCCGAACCGCGAATTCTTCCAGCAGCGCCTCGCGCAGGAGCTCGACGGCGCCGGGGCGGCCGACCGCCGCATCGCGGTGATGTGCATCGACCTCGATCTGTTCAAGACCGTCAACGACTCCTTCGGTCATCCGATGGGCGATCGGCTGCTGCAGGCGGTCGCCGGCCGCCTGACGCAGCAGATGCATGGCGGCAAGCTGGCGGCGCGGCTCGGCGGCGACGAGTTCGCGGTGATCATCAGCCAGAGCAGCGCCAGCGACGCAAGCGAGTGCGCAGCCCGCCTGATCGCGGTGCTCGGCGCGCCCTATGACATCGACGGCAACGAGCTCGTGATCGGCGCCTCCATCGGCATCGCGCTGTCGCCGGGCGACGGCGCGAGCTGCGAGGAGCTGATGAAGAACGCCGACATGGCGCTGTATCGCGCCAAGCAGGACGGCGGCCGCGTGCATCGCTTTTTCGAAAAGGAGATGGACCGCCAGGCGCAGAAGCGGCGCGACATGGAGCACGATCTGCGCCGCGCCTTCGCCCAGGGCGAGTTCGAGCTGCACTACCAGCCGCTGGTCGACGTCGCGACCGGCGCGATCTCCGCATTCGAATGCCTGCTGCGCTGGCGTCATCCCGACAAGGGCATGATCTCGCCCGCCGATTTCATTCCCGTGGCCGAGGACATCGGCCTGATCGTGCCGCTCGGCGAGTGGGTGCTGCGCGAGGCCTGTCACGAGGCGGCGCGATGGCCCGACGGCATCAAGGTCGCGGTGAATCTCTCTGCGGTGCAGTTCCGCAGCCGCAACCTCGTGCAGGTCGTGGTCCAGGCGCTGGCGCAGTCGGCGCTGGCGCCGGAGCGGCTCGAGCTGGAGATCACCGAGTCTATCCTGCTGGCCGAGACCGAGGCCAATCTGGCGACACTGCATCAGCTTCGCCAGCTCGGCATCCGCATCTCGATGGACGATTTCGGCACCGGCTATTCCAGCCTGAGCTATCTGCGCAGCTTCCCGTTCGACAAGATCAAGATCGACCGCTCCTTCGTGAAGGACCTCGCGCAGCGCTCCGACTGCCTCGCCATCGTCCGCGCCATCTCCGGCCTCGGCAAGAGCCTCAACATCATCACCACCGCCGAGGGTGTCGAGACATCGGATCAGCTCGAGTGGCTGCGCGCCGAGGGCTGCAACCAGGTCCAGGGCTTTCTGTTCAGCGCGGCCAAGCCGGCCTCTGAGATCGCGGGCCTGCTGGCGCAGTTCGGCGCGAGATCATCGCAGGCGGCGTGAGGATTAGAGGCAAGCCTACGGAATGTTGCACGCGGCTTCGGAGTGCCAATTAGTTGGGGGCTGAGGCGTCCCCGCGCGTCATTGCGCGGCGCAGCAATCCAGACGGCCTCCGCGGAGGAATCCTGGATTGTTTGCGCTCGCAATGTTGGGCGGATGGAGCGTGGCGCGCCAATGAGCCGAGCGATCGCCGGGCGTCTGCTCCTGAAGGTCGCGCCGGTCCCGCGCGTGCCTTCGTCAGAACCGCGTCACGATGTCCGCGAGCGCCGGACGCGGCCGGTCCTCGCTCGGCTTGGTCGGCTTGCCGATGTGAATGAGCCCGGCGAGCTTCTCCTCCGGCTTCAGGCCGAGACCGTCCATCACGTCGCGGTCGAACATGAACCAGCCGGACAGCCAGCAGCCGCCATAGCCGAGTGCGGTGGCCGCGGTCAGGATGTTCATCGCGCTCGCGCCGGCGGAGAGCTCCTGCTCATAGGCCGGCACCTTGGGATGCGGCCGGGTGAAGCTGACGAGACCGATCACCAGCGGCGCCTCCATGAGGCGATTCTTCTCGACCTCCAGCTCGGCGGCGCTCGCCTGCGGGTTCTTCCTGGCGAACACGGTCGCGATGACCTCGCCGGCGCGGCGGCGGCCGTCGCCCTCGAACACGATGAAGCGCCATGGCGCGAGCTTGCCGTGGTCCGGCACGCGGGCGCCGATGGTCAGGATGGTGTCGAGCTCGGCGGGCGAGGGGCCGGGGCCGCTCATCTCGCGCGGCTTCACGGAGCGGCGGGTCTTCAGCAGTTCAATCGCGTCGGTCACGTCGGTGGGTCTCGTTCGTTGCACGCGCGACAGATAGCATGCGCCTCCGCCTGCAACGAGACCACGGAACGGCGTTTTGATCGGTTCTACTGCACCCGGTGCTGCAGCCTTTGCGGGTTTCGGCGAAGACTTCGCGCGGGACGACGCGGATCGGGGCATATCCGATGCGGCCATCTGTCCGAAGCACGATATTCCCAGCGAATTGTCGAACCTTGGGCGGGCCGGTAAAAACATAGTGCTAAGAGATCCGCCGGGAGTTGCCTCGAGTGCAAGATCTGACGTGCCGATGACCGCACTGATTCCGTCACCTGACGCCGTCGCGCGGCTGCGCGGGACGGCTGGTTTCGCACGGGCGATGCGGGCGTCGACGGCATCGGCGATCAGGCTGTATCGGGGCGATCGCATCCTCAATGCGCTGCTGAGCGACCGGGCGCGGGCGCTGTTTCCGCACGTCGCGCTGTATCTGCATTTTGCCGAGCAGCGCGACGGCGAGCTCGGTCTCACCGTCGGCGCCATGAAGGAGATGTGTGCCAGGCTCGACCTGTGCAGCGGCGGCCGCTGCGAGGCCATGCTGGCGCTGATGCGGGCGACCGGGCTGGTGGCGTCGGCCTCGAATCTGGACCGCCGGCGGCGGCCGCTGGTCCCGACCGACAAGCTGATCGCGCTGCATCGCGAGCGCTGGGGCGTACAGTTCGACGCCATGAGCGCGGTGCTGCCGGCCGCCGTGGCTTACCGGGCTGCGTTGAACGATCCGGCCTTCGTGAAGAGCTTCGTGCTCGAGCTCGGCCGCCGCTTCATCGCCGGCGTCCGGATCCTCGACGGAGCGCCGGAGCTCGAGCCGTTTGCCGAACGGACCGCGGGCATGGTGATCCTGTTCAGCCTGGCCCAAGGCGCCGGGCCGGACCAGCCATTCCCGCCCGACGGCCCCGTGCCGTTCTCAATCAACGGTCTGGCGACCCGCTTTTCGGTGTCGCGCAAGCACGTGCTGACGCTGCTGCGAGACGCAGAGGAGAAGCGCCTGCTCATCCGCAGCACCGACGCCATCACCATTCTGCCGCTGGGGCGCGAGGCGATCGAGCGGATGCTCGCGACGATGTTTCTCTACATGGCCGAATGCGCCGACGTGGCGCTGCAGGCCGCGGGTCGAGACAGAGGTTCGGCGGATGCTGTCGCCAGTCTGTTGGCGTAGCCGCGTAGCCCGGATGAGCGCACGCCGGAGCCCGTCAGGGCGACGGCGGGAGCGACATCCGGGATCTCACGCGCTGTCGCGGCGACACCGCATGTCGCAGCGCTCGTGCGGGCCACGCGCTACGACGTCACGCCGCCTCGCGCTGACGGCGCCGCACGTCCGGCGGCGTCGCCTCGTCGACCAGGGCGGCGATGGCCTCCGCGGTCGGCATCACGGTCTGGCCGTCGCGGCCGAGCCGGCGGACGGAGACCGAATGCGTCTCGGCCTCCTTCTTGCCGACGACGAGCAGGGCCGGGATCTTCTGCAGCGAGTGCTCGCGGACCTTGTAGTTGATCTTCTCGTTGCGCAGGTCGATCTCGCATCTGAGCCCGGCGCGGCGCAGCGCCGCCAGCACCTGCTTGGCGTATTCGTCGCCTTCCGAGGTGATGGTGGTGACGACGACCTGGGTCGGCGCCAGCCACAGCGGGAAGCTGCCGGCATAGTGCTCGATCAGGATGCCGATGAAGCGCTCCATCGAGCCGCAGATCGCGCGATGGACCATCACCGGCGCCTTCTTGGCGCCGTCGGCGTCGATGTAGAACGCACCGAACCGCTCCGGCAGGTTGAAGTCGACCTGCGTGGTGCCGCACTGCCAGTCGCGGCCGATGGCATCGCGCAGCACATATTCGAACTTCGGCCCGTAGAACGCGCCTTCGCCCGGATTGATCTCGGTGCGGATGTGGTTGCTCTGCGCCTTGATCTCGTTCAGCACGGTCGCCATCACGCGCTCGGCGTGATCCCACATCTCGTCGGTGCCGACGCGCTTCTCCGGCCGGGTCGAGAGCTTCACCGTCAATTCACCCTCGAAGCCGAAATCCGAGTAGGTCGACAGGATCAGGTCGTTGATCTTCAGGCACTCGTCGGCGAGCTGGTCCTCGGTGCAGAACACATGCGCGTCGTCCTGGGTGAAGCCGCGCACGCGCATCAGGCCGTGCATGGCGCCGGAGGCCTCGTAGCGGTGCACGACGCCGAATTCGGCGAGCCGCAGCGGCAGGTCGCGGTAGCTCTTCAGGCCATGCTTGAAGATCTGTACGTGACCCGGACAGTTCATCGGCTTCAGCGCGAACCAGCGCTTGTCCTCGGCCTCGTCGCCGGCGGACTGCGCCGCGAACATGTTCTCGCGATACCAGTTCCAGTGGCCCGAGGTCTCCCACAGCGACTTGTCGAGGATCTGCGGCGCATTCACCTCGTCATAGTCGCCGGCGAGGCGCCGGCGCATGTAGGCGATCAGCGCCTGGAAGATGCTCCAGCCTTTCGGATGCCAGAACACGACGCCCGGGCCTTCCTCCTGGAAGTGAAACAGGTCGAGCTCGCGGCCGAGCTTGCGGTGGTCGCGCTTTTCGGCCTCCTCGATCTGCTTGAGGTAGGCGTCGAGCTGCTCCTGCTTGGCGAACGCCGTGCCGTAGATGCGGGTCAGCATCGGATTGTTGGAGTCACCGCGCCAATACGCGCCCGCCACCTTCATCAGCTTGAAGGCGTTGCCGATCTTGCCCGTCGAGGTCATGTGCGGACCGCGGCAGAGATCGAACCAGTCGCCCTGGTAGTAGATCTTGATCGGCTCCTCGCCGGGAATGGCGTCGACCAGCTCGACCTTGAAGGCCTCGCCCTTGTCGCGGAACACCTGCTTGGTCTTCTCGCGGTCCCACACCTCCTTGGTGAAGGGTTTGTCGCGGCCGATGATCTCGCGCATCTTCTTCTCGATCGCGGCGAAGTCTTCGGGCGTGAACGGCTCGTTGCGGAAGAAGTCGTAGTAGAAGCCGTTCTCGATGACAGGGCCGATGGTGACCTGGGTGCCCGGCCACAGCGCCTGCACGGCCTCGGCCAGCACATGCGCGCAATCGTGCCGGATCAATTCCAGCGCGCGCGGATCGTCGCGGTCGACGAGCTCGAGCCTGGCGTCCTCATTGATCGGATCGTTGAGGTCGACGAGATCGCCGTTCAGCGCCATGGCGACGGTGCGCTTGGCGAGCGAGGGCGAGATGCCCTTGGCGATGTCGAAGCCGGTGGTGCCCCGGGGATATTCACGCCGGGCGCCGTCGGGGAAGCTGATGGTGATCTTCTCGACCGGAGCGGCGGGCTTCAGGTTGCTGAGGCTGTATTGGAAATTGGACTTTTGCTGGTCGGACTTGGAATCAGGCGATTTCGGATCGGACATGGGTCACTCCTTGAGCTCACTCCTGCGAACGAGCGCAGGTAAGCGGGAGCAAGGGGTATAGCAGGGGATTTTCAGGCTGCAACCGGGAGAGGGACGGGAAAACCGCCCAATTGCGGCTGGTGCGGCGATGCGGAGATTGCCGCCGCGGGCCGGTATGATACAACTTCAAGTGTTCGGGGCGTGGGGACGCGTTTGGCGATGGAGTCTGCAGGAGAGGCGCCGCTGTCTGTGTGTCGGCGCGGCGGCATTCATGTTGGGGCCGCGCTGATCGTGTTCGTGTTGTCGAGCCTGTCGTCGCTCGCGGCCGTTCCGGCGATGCCAAAGCCGGCGACCCAGCCAAAGCCCGCGGCACATGCGAGGCCGGGTGCCCCGGCCAGGCCTGCAACGGAGTCCAGGCCGGCCGCGCGCCGCGCCGCGTCGCCGCGGGTCGCCGACGGCTCGACGCCGATTGCGTTCGCTCTCGTCAAGGGCTCCTCGGACGCCTGTGGACATGGCTGTGACAGCTGGATCGCCGCCGAAGGCAAGATCGACGGCGGCGCCGCGGCGCGCTTTCGCAAGTTCATGAAGCAGATCGGGGAGCGCAGACTGCCGATCTACTTCAATTCTCCAGGCGGCAATCTGCAGCAGGCGCTCGCCATCGGCGACATGCTGCGCGAGCGCAAGGCCGCCGTGCGGGTGGGACGCACCACCTTGCGCGAGTGCGGCTTCGAGCCTCAGGAGGGCGAAGCTTGTACCAAGCTGAAGCTGTCCGGGCGCGAGCTGCATGGCGAGGTCTGGACGCGGGGGGCGATGTGCAATTCGGCCTGTCCCTACATGCTGCTCGGCGCGCCCACGCGTGAGATCGCAGCGGATGCGACGCTCGCGGTGCATTCGCCGCGCGTCATCCTGAACTTCACCGGCGGCGTGCCGACCCGCGAGATGCGGGCGCAGGCGATGCAGCAGGCGATGGCGCGGGCCGACAAGATGGTGCTCGACTACATCACCAAGCTCGGCGCGGATCCCGCTCTGCTCACGGTGGCGCGGTCCGTCCCGTTCGAGAGCATGCGCATCCTGACGCGGGAGGAGATCGCGCGGTTTGCGCTCGACAGGCGGCAGCGGGTGGAAAGCCCCTGGATGTTCGAGACCGCCAGCCGTGGGATTGCCTACAAGACCATTCTCGCACGCAAGGACGGTGAGAGCACGTTCCAGACCACGCGCTTGCAGATGGTCTGCTTCGATCAGGACCGCTTCGAGCTCGACGTCGAGCGCATCGCGCCGGCCGGCTCGCCGCCGGGTCCGCTGGCGATGGCGAGCGGAGATATGCGGCTCAATTTCCTCTCGCCGCCGCGGCGGTCGGGCGATCGCGAGACCTGGGGCGTGTTCCTGAATGCAAGCCAGGTGAAAACGCTGTCCTTGATGCCGTCGGCCGAGCTGAGCGATTCCCTGTTGAATGTCGCGCGTCGCAATGTCTCGACATTTCCGGTGAGCAGCGAAGGCCTGCAATCTGCTCTGAAGATGCTGACCGAGAGCTGCCCGCCGTCCAAGGCCATCGCCCGTCCGACGAGTACGCCGGTTCCGTGGACGCAGATTCCCTCGCCGCAGGCCTCGGCGGCGCAGTCCGCCCCCGCGCCCTGACGAGAAGGGCGGCCAGGACGAAGGAGGGAGGACGAGAGAAAGTCATGGGCGGCATGAGACATTTTCATGCAAATGCATGAAATTCTCTGCTATTGAGGCGCGATGACATCCACTTTCGCTTCCGGGCGCTTTGCGCCGACCGCGCTCATGCTCGGCAATCTCGTCACCGGCTGCTCGGTGCTCGCGCCCGCCGGCCTGCTGTCCGAGCTCGCCGCGGATCTCGCTGTCGGCGTTCAGACGGCGGGACTCCTGATCACCTTCGGCGCGGTGGTGCTCTGCATCTGCTCGCCCTTGACCGCCTGGCTGACGAGCCGCTTCGATCGCCGCCGTCTGCTCGCAGCGACGCTCATGGTCCTCACGCTCGGCAATCTCGCCTCGGCGTTTGCGCCCGATTATGCGAGCCTGCTGGTGCTGCGCTTGGTGATGCTCGCGGTCGGCGCGCTCTATACACCGCAGGCCGCCGGGACGGCGGCGCTGATCAGCCCGGTCGAGAGACGCGGCAGCACCATCGCCTATGTCTTCCTGGGCTGGTCGCTGGCGGCCGCCGTGGGGCTGCCCATGATCACCTTCATCGGCAGTCATTCTGGTTGGCGGGCTGCCTATCTCGCCGTCGGTGCGGCCGGCGCGGTCAGCTTTGTTCTGCTGACATGGCGCCTGCCATCCGGCCTGAAGGGCGCGCCGGTTGCGTTGAAGACCTGGACCGAGCTCGGCCGTAACCGTCTGGTGGTTCTGCTGCTCCTGGTCACGACCCTGCAGATGTCGGGGCAGTTCGTGATCTTCACCTTCATGGGACCGCTGTTGAAGCGCCTGACTGGCGCGGACTCCAACCAGATCGGGCTGGTGTTCGCGATCTACGGCGCCTGCGGCTTTCTCGGCGTCGTCATCGCAACCCGGATCGTCGATGGCTGGGGGGCCTACCGGACATCGCTCTTGTTCACCTGCCTGATGTTCGCCGGTGTGTCGGCCTGGACGCTGGCGGCGGGCACCTACGGCCTCATGGCGGTGGCGGTCGCCATCTGGGGGTTGGGGTTTGCGTCCACCAATTCGATGCAGCAGGTTCGGCTGGTGGCAGCCGCGCCGCCGCTTGCCTCGGCGTCGGTGTCGCTCAACACCTCCGTGCTCTATATCGGCCAGGCCATCGGCTCCGCGATCGGCGGCAGCCTGTTTGCACGCGACCTGCTCGGAGCCACCGGCTACGTCGCACTGATGTTCCTGACCCTGGCGTTGCTGGCAATTCTGGCCAGCCGCCAGCGCGCGCGGACTGCGGTTCCGGCCTGAGCAGCGGGTTGGCGCTTGGCAAAGCCGGCCCGACCGGATTAAAGGCCGATGTCGTGGGGGGCTGCTGGGGCGTGGATTCTGCCACGGCCGGCGAGTAGCATCGACGGACGTCCTCGCGTGCCCACGGGTCGGATGAGAGAGATATGGCATGAAGAAGATGATGTTGAGCCTGGCCGCAGTGCTGCTGTGCACCCCTGCGCTGGCCCAGAGCGCGCCGATGGTCGGTGACCGTCCGCTGGTGCAGGTCAAGCCGAAGGGGACGAAGACCGCCGCCGCCGCGCCGGCCAAGCCGCAATCGGCGGCCGCCAAGCTCCAGGCCTGCCTGGAGATCGACGACGGAACCAAGGAGCGCCTGAACTGCTACGACGCCGTCATTCCGCCGGCAGCCAAGCCGAAGGCGATGAAGGCCAAGGTGGTCGGCGACTGCAAGTTCACCAAGGAAGAGGATGAGCGGCTCGCCTGCTTCAACGGCTTCGTCGAGAAGCTTCCGAAGTCCTGAGGCATTGCGGCGGCCTCTGTCTCAGCGGCTCGACACGCGGTTCGACATGTCCTGGGCTCCGGCCGCGATCCGGATCGGCGGCTGGGCGGCCGCCATCTTGACCAGCACATCCTTGATCGGGTTGCGGGTCCATGCCTGCGTGACGTAGTCGCGATGGGTGATGCCCTCGTCGGTCTCGACGAAGACGACGCTGCCCGGGCGCAGCGGCCGGTCCATGTCCTCGGAGACTTCGATGCCGCGATTGCGCAGCATCGCCATCAGTTCCTGATCATGCCGCGCCGTGTAGCGCGTGTAGGAGCTGATGAAAAAGCCGGAGCGGTTGCGCTCGACCCAGTTGGCGAACTTGTCGAGCTGGCCGTAGACCGCATCGAGCAACACGACGCCGCGCACGCGGTCGCCGATGCCGCCGACCTCGAGGCTCCAGGCCGTGGGAAGGAAGCCACCGCTGTAGCCGACGATCACGATGGGCATGCCGGCGAACGTCTTCGCGGCGGCCGGATTGCCGGTCAGGCGGGCGAGGCTGGCCGCAGCCTCGTCCATGAAGCGCTTGAAGCCGCCGGGCTGCCAGAACTTGCCGGCGCTCGAATCGGCGGCGTCGACGGCCATCTGCGGCGCGAGCAGCACCGCGTTGACGCCGGCCGCGGTGATCTGCTGCGGCACCAACTGGCGGTCGCGCACGTCGCGCTCCAGCGTGGCGCCGTTGCCGTGGAAGAACACGACGATCACGCCCGGCTTGCGCACATCGAATTGTTCGGGGACGTGCACCAGCACACGGCTGTCGTTGTAGGTCTGGTCCTGCCAGTAGACGCGGCCGGACAAGCTGCGGTGGCCGCGGCGCTCACCGTTGCTGACGTTCAGGAATGGCGCGTCGGATGCCGGATTGTTACCGAAATAGGGAAAGGCCGACGACTGCATGCTGACGAGGGTCGTCAGATCCTCACGCTGCCGCCGTTCCGACCGTTGCGGCTCCAGCGATGCGATCTGTGAGGGCGCCGGCTTCGGAGCGAAGTCGGAGGGCGTGTGAAGCCGGAAGCTCTCCTGCGCGGACGGGAAGCGGTCGCTGAATTCAGGTGCCGGAAAACGATCGTCGAAGGTCAGCCCCTGGGCCGTCGATGCGTTGGCGGCCAACGCCTCGGGATTGGGCGCCTTGCCGCAATGCGTGAAGGAAAGGCAGATTGCCAGCGCCGATGCCGCGCGCCACCAGAGGCACGAGCCCCTGCGCACAGACGTCACCACTTTCTCGTCTTCCCCGATCATCCGTCCCCAAAGACGCGTTCGAGCCGCAACACGGCTCTTCAACCAGCGGATTTCGTTCAACCTGCGCCGCCGAAATTGAGGTCGCGTTAAGGATCGTGTCCGGTCGACCCCGGGCGTACCGGGACACACCACGCGAACGTGTCGCGATTGTGGGACGGCCGGCGGCCCGATGCAATGCCGCAGCCCAGCCCAGCCGAAATCGGTTCAAAAATACCCTTGAGGAAGGTCATATTTAACGCCCGTTAACGATGTTTGAATGCTTCGGCGGGAACCTGGGCTGAGGCAGAGGAAGGGGCGCCGGGCGTCCCTCGACGAGATGGCTGCATCCGAGGCGGACGATCCCGGCCGGGGCCGGACAGACGGCGACCGGGTTCCATCCGTGTCCTTGCCGGTCGCGACCGCGATCGTCATCGCCGACATGATCGGAGTCGGCGTCTTCACCAGCCTCGGCTTCCAGGTCCGGGACATCCCGTCCGGCTTCTCCATTCTGGCGCTGTGGGCGGTCGGGGGACTGGTGTCGATCTGCGGGGCGCTGTCCTATGCCGAACTCGGCACGATGTTTCCGCGCTCGAGCGGCGAATACAATTTCCTCACACGGGCGTTCCATCCGGCGATCGGCTTCATGGCCGGGTGGGTCTCGGCGACGGTGGGCTTCGCGGCGCCGGTGGCGCTCGCGGCCATGGCGTTCGGCGAATATGGTCGGGCCGTCATCACCAGTGCTCCGCCGATGCTGCTCGCCACGGGTGCAGTCTGGCTCGTGACAGCGGTGCAGCTCGGCGGCATCAGGCAGTCGAGCCGCTTCCAGCTGTTGTCGACCATGCTGAAGCTCGCGCTCATCACCGCCTTTCTCATCGCCGGCTACACCATTGCCGCCCCGCAGTCGGTCACTTTCCTGCCGACCGCGGCCGATATCGGCCACGTGACGAGTGCGGCGTTCGCAACCGGACTGGTGTTCGTGATGTACGCGTTTTCCGGCTGGAACGCGGCGACCTACATCATCGGCGAACTGCATGCGCCGGAGCGGACCTTGCCGCGCGCGCTGCTGCTGGGCACGGTGATCGTTCTGGTGCTCTACATTGCGCTCAACGCTGTTTTCCTGCGGGCTGCACCGATGGACGCGCTCGCAGGCCAGCTCCAGGTCGCGAGCATCGCGGGCAGTCATATCTTCGGCGAGACCGGCGGGCGCTTCGTGGCCGCGATGATCTGCGTCGGACTGGTTCCTTCCATTGCCGCGATGATGTGGATCGGCCCGCGCGTGCTGATGACGATGGGCGAGGACATTCCGGCGCTGTCGGTGTTTGCGCGGCGCTCGCGTAATGGGGCGCCGGCCTATGCCGTGCTGTTCCAGCTCACGGTCGCCACCCTGATGCTGTTCACGGAAAGCTTCGAGGCGGTGCTGGACGTCGTCCAGTTCTCGCTGTTGTCCTGCTCGCTTCTCGCTGTGCTCGGACTGATCAAGCTGCGCATCGCGCAGCCCGAACTCACGCGACCCTACCGCGCCTGGGGCTATCCGGTCACGCCGTTGATTTTCCTCAGCGTGACCTTCTTCATGATGTACTATCTCATCACAACGCGGCCCTTGCAGGCAGGGCTCGGCGCAGGCGCAATGGCGTCGGGATTGGTGATCTATTGGTTCGCTCACGCGCGATCGCGCCGTATCGCCGCAACGCTCGCATCGGGTTCGGATTGAAATGCTGTTGGTCTTGAGAGTCTGGTTCGCCGTCGCATGTCTGATCCTTGCCATGAGCTTCGAGGCTCGGGCTCAGACCACCACGCCGGACGATACGGCGCGGGTGCTGGCGGGCATGCCGCCAGCAGCGGGCTCGCCGCTCCTGCCCTTCGTGCAGGATCCGGCGTGGCGGCGCCACGCGGCGTTCTTCGACAACGCCTTCAATCAGCTCGAGCAGCGACAATTGTCGAAGATCAGGGCCTGGGCGGATGCCAATCTGGCCGCGCCGCGGCCGTCGATGTTCTATTTCTTCTCGGGGCCGGATTTTCTCTATGCCGATGCCTTTCATCCGAAGGCAACGATCTATGTCCTGGCGGCACTCGAGCCGACCGGCCCGATCCCGGACCTGACCAGATTGCCCCGAGGCAGCATCGGCCCGGCGCTGTCCTATGTCGAACGCTCGCTGCAATCGGTCCTGAGCTTCTCCTTCTTCATCACCAAGGACATGAAGGTCGACCTGCGCGAAGGCGAGCTCGAAGGGACCCTGCCGATCCTCTATGTCTTCCTGGCGCGCACCGGCAAGACGATCCGCGAGGCCAGTCTGATCTGGCTGGACGAGAATGGCGGATTGCACGGCAACGACGAGGCGCCGACGCGCAATGCGACCAAGGGCGCGCGCATCCTGTTTGCCGGCGCCGACGGGGTCGCCAAGACGCTCTACTACTTCTCCAGCGATCTCTCCGATTCCGGCGTGAAGGCGAGCGGGTTGCTCAAGTTCTGCGAGCCGCTGGGGCCGGGCGACAGTCTCCTGAAGAGCGCGTCCTATCTGTTGCATGAGAACGGCTTCGGGCGGGTCCGTAGCTGGCTGCTGAAGAACAGCGCCACCATCATCCAGGACGATTCCGGCATCCCGCTCGCAAGCTACGAAGCGCGGGCTTGGCGTTTCCTGCCGTTCGGACGCTACGCCGGGCCGATCGACAAGTTTCCGGGCATGTATCAGAGGAGCTATGCGAAGCTGTTCGAGCGCGCGCAGCCGCTGGAGTTCGGGATCGGCTATCGCTGGCGCACGCGTGAATCGAATGTCCTGCTCGCGGTGAGATCGCCTCCGGCCGACGCGACAGTCTCGGCCGAAGCGAGCGTCCTTCCAGAGACGGATTACCAGCCGCCGCCGCGCGCCCGGCGCGTGCCGCGGGCGCCGGAGCCGGTTCCTCTCTATCCGCCGCCGCGGCGCGACGATTTCATCTTCTGGCCGAGATGGTAGGGGCGAATCTCACCAGTGCACGCTCTGGCTGGGCACGATGTAGGACGTCGTCGGCGGGGGCAGGGCGGTGCTGTCCGTGAGATAGCGCCAGGCACCGACAATGACGATCAACAAAGCGATGATGCAGAGCAGGTCCACCTGGCGTGCGTCATGATGGCCGGCATGATCGGGACCGACACTCTTGCGCGCTCGGTGGCTTCTGGGGCTGATTGTCCAGCGCATCGTTGTTTCCTCCCGAAGGAAGCGTCACATCAATGCCAGTCCAAGCGGCGCGGTTCCTGCTGACAGCGCCGTCGCATTATAGAAGCATAGTCCTGGCGTGGGATTTCGCCAGCGCCATCTGCGAGGTCGATCGATCGATTCGGTGCTTGTTGCGCTGCACCTCAGTTCGGCCCGTTGACGCCGCGCCATCGCGCATAGCGCCAAGGCAGGTACCAGCGGGCGCGCGCAGGAGCCGTCGTTGGGACGTTGTCGATGCCGGAGGTGCCAAAGGGCTGGCAGCGCAGCAGCCGGGCGAGCGTCATCCAGCCGCCTGCCCAGAGCCCGAAGCGCTCGATGGCTTCATCAGCATAGACCGAGCACGTCGGCAGGTGCCGGCAATTGTAGCCGACCAGCGGCGACAAAGTGTGGCGATAAAGCCAGATCAGCGCGTGAGCCGCGCGGCGCGGGAGTCGCCCCAGCAGCGACCCGATGTGCGCAGAATGGCAGCCGATGTCGGAGCATGAGTGCTTCATGAGCGAAATGCCAGATGGATGTGCGAGCTTCTGACCGGTTCCTCGGCAGGGAACCCTGCTCTCGTTCATTTGTGGTGATGTGATGCAACAATGGCCAGTTTTCAGCGGCGCCGCAGCACGCCGCAGCTGGACGGTCGGTGATTGCCCGGATACGTTTCCCGACAAGGATGTGACAGACTAATAACGGATTTGAGGCCAGCTTGTCAGGTCTTTCCGCAAGAAAACCGAGGAACTGCGTACCGAGCTATACGAGGGGGACGGATTGCGCGTGAGATTGCTGCTGTCGCATGAATTGCGCTGGATGCTACTCGGTGTGGCAGCGCTTGGTTTGGTGGTCGGTGGGGCGATCACCGTTATGTCCAACACGGCGCGCGCCGGCGGCGCGCTCGAAGAGCGCAAACTCCCGATGCGGTTCGGTTGGGTCGCCTGCGAGCCGAATTGCGGCTGGGTCAGCGCGGTCGGGATCGTTACCGGCGACACGCCGAAGGATTTCGAGGATTTCGCGAGGGATCGGGACCTGACGGGCGCCACCCTGGTGCTCGACTCCAGCGGTGGTTCGGTCAACGACGCCATAACCCTGGGTCGCCGGTTCCGTGGGCTGAAGATGCGCACCACGGTCGGCATGACCCAGCGTCCGAGCCGCGCGGGTGACCGGCCGCGCGTGGTGCCCGAGGCCTATTGCGAGTCGATGTGCGTGTTCCTGCTGCTGGCTGGAACCACGCGTTATGTTCCGGACACCGCCCATGTCCGCGTTCACCAGATCTGGATGGGAGACCGAGCGGACGACGCCAAGGCGGCGAGCTATACGGCGCAGGACCTGATGATCGTCGAGCGCGACATCGGGCGTCTCGCCAAATACACCTTCGACATGGGCGGAGCGGGCGATCTGCTGTCGCTGGCGCTGAACGTGCCGCCCTGGGAGGACCTGCATGAGCTGTCGCGCGCCGAGCTGCGCCTCACCAATATCGTGACCACGGATCTGGTCGCCGAGGTGCTGCCGCCAAAGGGGGCGGTGCCCGTCGCCGAGCTCGCGCCGAAGCCGCAGGCCAGGGACAAGCAGCAGGACCGCTTCCCGGCCGCGCTCGACAAGCAACTCTCCCGCACCGCCGAAGCGCTTCCGGCGGCGACGGTGGCGGCGACGCCGCCGCAATAGGCAGCGACGTCGCTGGCGAACCGGCGCCAGCGTCCGAAAGGGGCGACCGGTGCCGTCACCCTCGTGCGAGCTGGCTATGTGATTTCGACGTGCGGGGGAATGATGCCGCCTCAGCCCTGGGCCGCGGCCGGCTGCTCGCCGTTGGCTTTGGCCTCGATCTGGCCGATCGCGTCCACCACGGCATCGAACGTCAGCATCGTGGAGGCGTGGCGGGCCTTGTAGTCGCGCACCGGCTCGAGCAGGGCGATGTCGGCCCATTTGCCTTCCGGCGGCGCACCGTTCTCCTTCAGCATCCTTCTCACCGTCTCCCGCAGCTCGCGCAGCTCCGCGGCGCTGGAACCGATGACGTGGCGGGCCATGATCGAGGAGGAGGCCTGGCCGAGGGCGCAGGCCTTCACGTCGTGGGCGAAGTCGGTCACCACGGGCCCGTCCATCTTGAGGTCGACCTTGACGGTCGAGCCGCACAGCTTGGAATGGGCGGTGGCGGTGGCGTCCGGGCGGTCCAGCCGTCCGAGCCGCGGAATGTTGCCGGCCAGCTCGATGATGCGCTTGTTGTAGATGTCGTTCAGCATGTGCCTGACGTCCCGGAATTACCGGCGTGGCGGCCTTGGCGGCCGGGTTTCATCGCCCTATATTGCGAGTATATGGAAACGATTGGCAGGAATTCCAGCCACATCCACAGGCGTCCGGCGCGAGAGGCGCCAGCCTGCGTGTGGCACCTCTGCAGGTGACGCCCTCAAGGTGATGCTGTGCCGGTGACACTCCGGTCGGACCGCCGACCGGTCGAACGGAGTTGAGATGGACACTTTGATCAAGACGTTGCGCGCGAACAAGCCCGAGGGCAAGCCGTTAGACGCCAAGCTGACTGACCCCCGCGCTGCAGAGCTCGATCCTGCCGATTTTCTCGCCGCCGCCGTGCGGCCGGATCGGCCACGGCCGTCGCGCGCGGAAGCCGAGGCCGCGGTTTACACGCTCCTGAATTACATCGGCGAGGATCCGACCCGCGAGGGGCTGGTCGACACGCCGCGCCGGGTCGTCGAGGCCTATGATGAATTGTACCAGGGCTATCACCAGTGCCCAGCCGAGGTGCTCGACCGCACCTTCGGCGAGACCGCCGGCTATGACGACTTCGTGCTGATTCGCGACATCGAGTTCACGTCGCAATGCGAGCATCACATGATGCCCTTCTACGGCCGCGCGCATATCGCCTATACGCCGGTCGAGCGGGTGGTCGGCCTGTCCAAGCTGGCGCGCCTGACCGACATCTTCGCCCGCCGCCTGCAGACCCAGGAGCATCTCACCGCCCAGATCGCGGCTGCGATCGACGAGGTGCTGAAGCCGCGCGGAGTCGCCGTCATGATCGAGGCCGAGCACACCTGCATGTCGGTGCGGGGCGTCGCCAAGCACGGCGCCATCACCTTCACCAGCCGCTTCACCGGCATGTTCAGGGACAATCCGGCCGAGCAGTCGCGCTTCCTGTCCATGGTGCGGTCGCCGCAACGGTAAGCCTGCCAACCCGTTGAGCAGAGAGTTTCGTGTCTTCATCCTCAGTTGAGCGCGAGGAGGGCTTGGCCTTCCTGCCCAAGTTCGACGCGGCCGGCCTCGTCACCTGTGTGACGACCGATGCCGTGAGCGGCGACGTGCTGATGGTCGCCCACATGAACGAGGAGGCCCTGCGCAAGACGGTGGCGACCGGCGAAGCCTGGTATTTCAGCCGCTCGCGCAATGCGTTGTGGCGCAAGGGGGAGAGCTCGGGCCAGACCCAGCGCGTGGTCGAGATGCGCACCGATTGCGACCAGGACGCGGTCTGGCTGCGCGTCGAGCAGGCCGGCGCGGCGTGCCACACCGGCCGCCATTCCTGCTTCTATCGCAAGGTCGAGCGATCGGATGACGGCAGCGGTGCGCGGCTCGTCTTCGTCGATGCTGACCGGCTGTTCGATCCGGCCGAGGTCTATCGCAAGTAGGCCAGCGACCTGCCTCCGGGTCTGTCCGGTCGTTCATTGGCCCGGCCGGGCCCAGCGAATTAACTCGCCATTAACCATACCCGCCGCATTTTGCCGGACGTTTCCGGCGCGTTCGTCTGCCAGCGAATCTGCAAACAGCGGGTCTTCCCATGTCGGTCGACGCATCCAACTCCTCGTCCACCGGTTTCCTCGATGGCGTCCGGGCGAAGGTCGCCGGCGCGATCAAGCAGGCCGCTGACAGCGTCGGCACCAGCTTCGAATATCTGCTGTCGACCGCCAAGATGGAGTCCGACTTCAATCCGACCGCCGGCGCCTCGACGTCATCAGCGCGCGGGCTCTACCAGTTCATCGACCAGACCTGGCTCGGCACCGTAAAGGAAGCCGGCGCCGATCTCGGCTATGGCCAATATGCCGACGCAATCACCCGGACACCGTCGGGCGACTACACCGTCAGCGATCCCGCCATGCGGCAGGCGATCATGAAGCTGCGCGATGACCCGCAGGCGTCGTCCGCGATGGCCGCTGCGCTCACGCAATCGAACAGCTTCCAGCTCGCCGGCAAGATCGGCCGTCGGCCGACCGATGCCGAGCTCTACATGGCGCACTTCATGGGTGTCGGCGGCGCCGCGAAGCTGATCACCAGCACCCAGGAGACGCCGAATGCGTCGGCCGCGCGGATGTTTCCCAGCGCCGCCGCGGCCAACCGGCCGATCTTCTACGATCGTGACGGACAAGCCCGCAGCGTGTCCCAGGTCTATGCGGTCCTGAACACGCGCTATGCAGGCGCCGCCAATTCCTCGGCCACCCGGGGCGCGCTTGCACTCTATGGTGGGACGAATGTCGCGGCCAATGCGGCCGGCGGCGGCGCGCTGCCGACCACCGACACCGCAACCTTCCTGTCGATGTTTCCGGATGCGCGCGGCTCATCCCGGTCCGGCTCCTCGACGACGGCCGATGCGTCGGCGGTCAACCGGCCGGCAGATCCGATGTTTCGTTCGCTATTCCAGGTTGACGGCCAGTCGAGCCAGGCGGTCTCGCCGACCGTGCGCGAGCTATGGGGCCATTCATCGGTTGCCAGCGCGACCCCGTCGGACAGCGGCAGTATCGATGCCAGCGGCAATGGTCAGCGCAGGCTCGACCTGTTCAGCGATCCGCACGGCACCTTCTCGGGCTGATGCACCGGCGAAGGCGGTCGCGCTCGTCGCTGAACCATTGATCAAAAAGAACTATTTTGAAGTCCCGCCGCGGCTCGCGCCGCTGGCGGCGGCCGCATTTCCCCCGTCGGATTACGGCCAAATGCGGCGTTGAGTGGTAACATAGTATGTAAACAACCTGCCGCCTTAACAAAACATCAACAAAACCAGCCACTTATGGTGAACGCTTTGTTAAGCGTCGTGGTTTATTTTCGGTGCTGTTGAGGCCCTCGTGGCCTTTGTCTGCAAGTTGCGTAAGCCGGAAAGACCATGATCGTTCGGCAGTTTCTCAGTTGGGTCAGAACCGCACCCGCCGGTGAGCGGGCAGAGGCCACCAGGGCGCTCGCGCGGGCGTGGCTGTTGTCGGATCTTTGCGATGAGGATCGCGGCGCCGCGGAGGGCGCGCTCCTCATGCTGCTGGACGATCCGTCGCCGCTGGTGCGGCAGGCGATGGCGGAGGTGTTCGCCCGCTCGGAGGAGGCGCCGGCCGCCATCGTCCAGGCGCTCGCCACGGACCAGGCTTCCGTGGCCGCCATCATCCTCGAACATTCGCCGCTCTTGATCGATGCCGACCTCGTCGACATCGTCGCGACCGGCAACTCCGACACGCAATGCGCGATCGCGCGCCGCGTCGGCCTGCCGGCGCCGGTGTGCGCCGCGATCGCCGAGGTCGGCAGCGCCGCCGCCGCGCTCGAGCTGATCGAGAATGCCTATGCCGAGCTCGCGCCGTTCTCCTGGGACCGCATCGTCGAGCGCCACGGCCATCTCGCCGCCATCCGCGAAGCGATGCTGGTGCTGGACGACCTGCCGGCCGCGACGCGGGCGGCGCTGGTCGACAAGCTCTCCGAGACACTGGCGCAGTTCGTCGTCGCCAGGAATTGGCTCAGTGCCGACAAAGCAGGGCGCATCACCAATGAGGCGCGCGACCGCTCGACCATCACCATCGCGGCGCGCTCGCGCGGCGAGGAGCTGCGCGGGCTGGTCCAGCATCTGCGCGCAACCTCGCAACTCACCGCGGGCCTGATCCTGCGCGCGCTTCTCTCCGGCAACGTCGAATTGTTCGAGATCGCGCTATCGGAGCTCGCCGACATGCCGCGGGCGCGGGTGTCGGCGCTGCTCAATGATCGCGGTCGCGCCAGCCTGCAGGGGCTGCTGCGCAAGGCCGGCATTCCCGACACCACCTTCGACGCGTTCAGCATCGCGCTCGAGGTCTGCCGCGAGAACGGCTTTGCCGACACCTTGAGCGGAGCAGCGATCCTGCGCCGCAAGATGGTGGAGCGCGTGCTCACCCATTGCGCCACCGACCGCGACGCGGCCGCGCCGCTCTTGATCCTGCTGCGCCGCTTCGCCACCGAATCCGCACGCGACGAGGCCCGCGAGTTCTGCGACGAGGTGATGGCGGAGGATTTCGTCGCCGGGCTGGAGTTCGGACTGATCGCGGCCTAGCGCAGCTCGCCTGTTCGTCCGCGGATTCCTCAGCAGATAATCAAGGCCGACATCTATCCGCCCGTCATTCCGGGGCGCGCGAAGCGCGAGCCCGGAATCCATAACCACAGGGCAACGTGCCGAGGCAAGCTGTCACCGCTTGCGCGCCTCACATTCCATTCTATGGCGATGGATTCCGGGCTCATCGCTGCGCGATGCCCCGAAATGACGCCAGGATGGATGGTGGCCAACGATCCTGCGATGGAATGAATGGATAGTGAGCGGCCAGCCGGCCTATGGCTGATCGCTCGGCACGAGGCTCGGCGCCAGGATCGCTTCGAGATGCTCAGGCCGGTTGCGGTTGACCTGGATCAGATAGTCGTCCGCCACGCGGCGCAGCCGGCGGCTCAATTCGCTTGCGACCGTCGCGCTGTCATACTTCGTATGATCATGCACGATCGCCTGGATGGCGTTGACGTGATGCTCGAACAGCTCGGCGGGGACCTTTTCGAGGTCGGGCGCGTGCTCGATGATCCGGCACAGGCTATCGGCAACCTCGGCAGCGGCGGGATAGCCGAAGGTCGCTGCGTCGCCCTTGATGTCGTGGGCGGCGCGAAACATCTCCTCGCAGGCGTCGTCGTCGAAGCCGGTCTTGAGCACTGCTGCATAGGCCTTGGTCAGACGATCGGCCTCGGTGTCCATCCACGATTTGAACTCGCCGGACAGTCCGGCCAGCGCGGCTTCCGCGCGTGCGATCGGATCGTCGAGATCCTTCTCCTCGGCGCGGCGCAGCACCTTCTTCAGCGGATTGGGCTGGGTGATGACGTGATGCGAGGCGTAGGTCTTGACCTGGACCGCCGGGGCCTTGTCTTTCGCCATCTCGATATCCCCTGATGATGCCGACCAACGCAAATCGACTCACTTCCCCGATTCATAGCCGAGGACCTTGGCGCTCTGGGCGCCGATCCCCGGATTGCGTTAACGCGGGCTCACTGCCGCGCCCCTAAACTGCGGAGCGCGCCTTATCCAGAAGTGACGGCTGCTGGAAGATCTCCGCCTCGCCGCCGATCCGGCGCTCCGGCCCGATATAGGCCGTGTTGGTGTTGCGGCGCCGGTCCGGGCCGAAATAGGTCTTGGTCTTGATGAAGGGCCGCGGATTGGCGACCACGTTGAGGATGCGCTGATACAGGCCCTTGGCCGAGATCGGCTTGGCGAGGAATTCCGTGACGCCGGCGTCGCGCGCGACGGTGACGCGGCGCTTCTCCGAATGTCCCGTCAGCATGATGATCGGCGCGTAGGGATTGCCCTTGGCTTCCGGCTGCCGGATCATCTGCGCGAGCTCGAGGCCGTCGAAGATCGGCATTGCCCAGTCGGTGATGACGATGTCGGGGGAGAAATGAGTGTACATCTCGAGCGCGGTCGCGCCGTCCTCGGCCTCGTTGACCTCGCGGGCGCCGAACGAATGCAGCAGCGTGCGCAGGATGCGGCGCATGTGCGGATTGTCGTCGCAGACGAGAAAGCGCAGCTTGTTGAAGTCGATGCGGTACATTTGGCCGGCCCGAAGGGATCACCGGTGATGGCGGTATACCCGCATTAACCATACGGAGCCGCGGGTTAACAAAGCGTTGCGCGGGGCGGCCACGGAGCAAAAAGGCGCGGAAAACCGCCCGATGTCAGTAGCCGAACTGCTCGCTCAGGATCCGCTCTTCCAGGCTGTGGCCGGCGTCGAACAGCATCCGCATCGAGATCGTCTTGTCGGAGAGCACCTCGACCCGCTGGACGTTGCGGACCTCGTCATGGTCGGCCACCGCCGCGACCGGCCGCTTGTCGCCTTCGAGCACCTCGATGATCACATAGGCCGTGTTTGGCAGCAGGGCGCCGCGCCAGCGACGCGGCCGGAACGCGCTGATCGGCGTCAGCGCCAGCAGCGCGGCGTTGATCGGCAGGATCGGGCCCTGCACCGAGAGGTTATAGGCGGTGGAGCCTGCGGGCGTGGCGACGAGCACGCCGTCGGCGATCAGCTCCGGCATGCGCTCGCGCTCATCGATCAGGATGCGCAGCCGCGCCGTCTGTGCCGTCTGGCGGAACAGGTAGACTTCGTTGATGGCGTGGTGGATGTGAACGACGCCCGCGGCATCGGTCGCCCGCATCAGCAGCGGATGGATCACCGATTCCTGGGCCGCTTCGAGCCGTCCGTGCAGATCGATCGTGCTGAACTCGTTCATCAGGAAGCCGACCGTGCCGCGATGCATGCCGTAGATCGGCTTGCCCGAGCGCATGTGGTCGTGCAGCGTCTGCAGCATTAGGCCATCGCCGCCGAGCGCGACCACGACGTCCGCTAGGTCCGGATCGGAGTTGCCGTACAGCGCGGAGAGCTGCGTCAGTGCGGCCTGGGCTTCGGCACTCGGACTCGCGACGAAGGCGATCCGCTCATATCGCTTGGACGTGGTCATGCGTCGCAGGGCTCGCTGGTCGGTTGGCCGGTGACAGGCGCCGTGTCGTCTAGCCGACCTTGCCCGTGCTTGTCCATCGCGGCCGGTATCCTGGGGCAATGGGGCCGGGATGAGGCTGATATGGCCCGGACGTGCGCGCACGCACGGAAGTCATCGTGGCGTCATTTTTCCTGCAGGCTGCGCACTGGGTCCCAGGCCAGGGATCCGGTCGCCAAGCTTGCTTTCACGCGTTCGGCGAAGAAGTGGCTTGGCCGATCGCTCAGTGCGCTTTGCGCGAAGCGGTCGACCGCTTGCGGCAGCTCGCCGGCGCGCCAGTGCGCAAGGCCTGTGGCATAGCTGGTGAGGAGGGCCTGTTCCTCCGGCGTGAGCTCGGCTGCGCGGCCATGCAGCTCGTAGATATTCAGTGACTGCTCGCGGCCCTTGACCCGGATGGTGTCGAGCTCGCGCCAGGCAAACTCGGTGCCGGCGAGCGCCACCGTGCTCTCGGAGGCGATGATCGTGGTGCCGTAGAATTTGTTGGCGCCCTCCAGCCGCGAGGCCACGTTCACGGCGTCGCTCATGACGGAGTAGTTGAAGCGGCGTTGCGAACCGAAATTGCCGACCAGCGCGGCGCCGCTGTTGATGCCGATGCGCTGTGCCACCTTGATGCCCTGGAACGCCGTCGACGAATGGTTGAGCTCGGCGAGCTTCGCCTTGCAGTCGAGCGCCGCACGCGCCGCGCTGCGCGCATGGTCGGGATCGTCGAGCGGAGCGCCGAACACGGCGACCACGGAGTCGCCGATGTATTTGTCGACATAGCCGTCGTGGCTTTCGATGACGTCGGTCATGGCCGAGAGATATTCGTTGGTGAGCGCCATGAGCTGCTCCGGCGTCATCTGCTCGGCGAGGCGCGAGAAGCCCTCGATGTCGGAGAAGAACACGGTGACCTCGCGGGTCTCGCCGCCGAGCTGCGGCAGCCGGCGCGAGGCGAGCATGCGGTCGATCTCGTGCGGTGCGAGGTAATAGGCAAAGCTCTTCTGCAGCAGCCTGCGGTCCTTGTCGGTGACCATGAAACGATAGCCGGTGGTCGCAGCCAGCGCGAGCACGCCGGCTGCGAGCGGCTCCGTCAAGGGCAGCCCGTAAGAATGGTCGAAGAGGATGGTGGCGAGCGCGGTATAGAGCAGCGCGAGCCCTGCCAGGATTGCCGCTGCAGAGGCGGGGCGCAGCAATCGGGCGAGCAGCGCAGCCAGCAGGGCGATGGTTGCGGCGATGGCGAAGATCGCTGGGCGTCCGAGCTCGGTGATCGCGTCGTGCCGAACCAGATTGTTCACCGCCGTGGCGTGGATGTAGACGCCGGCAATGGTGCTGCGGGCGAACGTCTCGGAGATCCTGCGCTCGTCCAGAACGCAGCGCGGCCGCCGCGCGCCCTCGGCGCGGGTTGCGAAGCGCTTCGAGGTGAGCCGCCGATCCTCGATCCCGACGGTGCCGAGCAGGACGACCTTGCCGGCGAACTCGCGGCGAAAATAGTCCTTGTCGCCCTTGAGCGCGCAGGCGCGCAAGTCGGCAAACGAATAGGTTGGAATGTCCTGCGCGCCGCCGGCGAAATTCAGGGTCATGGTGCTCGGCACGCTGCCGGGCACCTTGTACGCACCGAGTGTGACGCCATCGGCGGCAATGACCGGCGCGGTGCTGGTTGCGCGCCCCGCCAATTCCAGCGCCATGCTCGGAACGGCCTTGCCGTCGACCGACAGCGTCAGCGGATGGCGGCGGACGACATCGTCGCTGTCGGTATAGGTGTTGAGCGGACGAAGGTTCTGCTGCTGGCGCACCGCGATGCGCTGTCCGGGCGCGGGCAGGATCGGCGGCTCGGCAAAGATCTCGCCCAGCACCACCTTGCCGCCGGCGGCCGCGGCCGCGAGCGCACGCAGGAAGTCGCGATCGAAGCCGCGCGTCTTCTCGCCGAGAGTGCTGTCGCCGAGCGGAATCTCCGACTGCTCGATCGAAGTCTGGAACACGATGTCGAAGCCGACCACCTTGGCGCCGCCGTCGAGGACGGCCGTCAGCACGCGCCCGATCTCGCCGGTCCAGGTCAACAGCGGCGCGCCCTTGAAGGGGGGCGCCTGGTAGCTCTCCTCGTCGACCGCGATCACCACCGCCGGACTCGCTGCTGCATCGTGACGGTTGCCGAAGGTCTCGAAGCGCAGCCATGTCAGTGCATCCAGCGACAGGCCGCGGCCGCGCTCGAAGAGGGGCGACACGAACAGGCCCGCGCACGCCAGCGCGATGGCGATGACGGCAAGCGCGTCGCGCGTCCGGCGTCCGATCGCCACCGACAAGAGCTTTCGGCTCAGTTGAACCGGATCAATCGCCCGACCGCAGGGCCGGGGCCTGCCTTGGCCTGTGCATCGACCTTGAACACGATGCGCAAGTTGCTGAAGCTCGCGACATAGGTGCCGCCGGGCGTGAGCGGGTGACTGGTGCCGGCGAAATCGTAGAATCGTCCCTTGTATTGCCGGCCCGAGAGCTCGACCTGCTGGCGCTCGCCGGGCTGGTCGAGGCGTTCGACGGTCAGCGTGCCGCGCCCTTTGGCCTCGAAGATGGGCGACGCGCTGTAGATGATCGCCTGCGCCACCGGCGCGCTGTCCGGTCCGACGCTGCGCACGATCGTCGCCGCGACCTCGCTGGTCTCGCGCGAGGTGGCCTGTGCATGGCTGGCGTCGCAATTGACGATGTCGCTCTTGAGCGTCGCGCCGTCGACCGTGCTTTCGCCGGGGCCGACGGTGACACTGCCGGCGCCGTTGACCGTCTCGCGCCGGCACGATTTGAGGTAGCTCATCACCACGGCGCCATCCGGGCCGAGCTTGATCACCTGGCCGGGCGCGACATAGTCCATCAGCTCGGCGCCGGCCACATCACCCTGGACGTCCTCGACCAGCGCCGCCGGCGGACCGGCCCAGGCTGCCGGCGATCCGATCACGGCCGGTCCGGCGAGCCCGGAGAGGGCTGCGATGATGAGCGTCGGCAACTTCATGATGAACTCCGTGATCGCAATCGGCGGCGGCCTCTTGCCCCAAACCTGGGTGTCCCAGTGATGGGACGTCGGAGGCGATGGAGAGGTTCGAGCCCATAACACACCTGAGGGGAACAGGCACTGGTGCGGATGTGACTTGGATCACGGAAGAGTTGCTTGAGCTTGCCTCCAAGCCGCGGTTCATGCCCTTGCAGAGGTGGCGTGTTGCGCCAAGCGCCTAGGGGAGTGAGCTGATGGCAGGGATGAGATCATCCGTCGCGTGGCCGAGACTGATGGCTTTGGCCTTGACGGCACTGCTCGCCGGCCCGGCCCTGCACGCCGAGGATGCGCCACCGGCGGCGCACGACGCCGCAGCGCCGGGCTCGCATCGCACCGGCTCGGCCGGAAATCGCGCCGCGAGCCCGCCCGGCTCAGCATCGACCGCCGAGCAGCACAAGCTGCCGCCGGACTCTACCACGACACAGAAGCTCGAACTGCCCGGCCGCACGCTGTCGTTCACGGCGACTGCCGGTTCGGTCCGCCTGTTCGACGACAAGAGCGAGCCGCAGGCCGACATCGCCTACACTTCGTATCAGCTCGATGGCGCCGACCGCGCCAGCCGCCCGGTGACCTTCTTCTTCAACGGCGGGCCGGGTGCCTCGTCCGCCTATCTGCAGCTCGGCAATGCCGGTCCGTGGCGGATCGGAATCGATGCGGCCAGCGTGACGCCGTCGTCGAAGCTGGAGCTGATGCCGAATGCAGACACCTGGCTCGACTTTACCGATCTGGTGTTCATCGATCCCGTCGGGACCGGCTACAGCCGTTTCGTCGCAACCGGCGACGAGGTGCGCAAACGGTTCTTCTCGGTCGACGGCGACGTGCGTTCGCTGTCGCTCGTGGTGCGTCGCTGGCTGGAGAAGCACGACCGTCTCGCATCGCCCAAATTCATCACGGCCGAGAGCTATGGCGGCATTCGCGGTCCGAAGATCGTCAACAACCTGCAGCATGACCAGGGCATCGGCATCAGCGGCCTGATCCTGCTGTCGCCGCTGATGGACTTTCGCGACTATTCCGGCTCGAGCCTGATGCAATATGTCGCGAGCCTGCCGAGCTATGCGGCCGTCGCGAAGCAGATGAAGGGGCCGGTGACCCGCGCCGATCTTGCCGATGTCGAGCGTTACGCCAGCGGCGACTTCCTGCTCGATCTCGTCAAGGGCGAGGCCGATACGGAAGCCACCAATCGGCTCGCCGACAGGGTCGCGACCCTGACCGGCATCGACCAGGTGGTCAGCCGCAGGCTGGCCGGCCGCTTCGACGTCTCGGAATTTCGCCGTGAGTTCGACCGCAAGAACGGCCGCATCACCGGGCGCTATGACGGCTCGGTGCTGGGCATCGATCCCTATCCGGATTCGAGCCACTCGCGCAGCTCCGATCCATCCGGGGACGTGCTCACCGCGCCGTTGACCAGCGCCGCGGTCGAGCTGACGACACGCAAGCTGAACTGGCACCCCGACGGCTCCTATGAGCTGTTGAGCGGGGCGGTGAACCGGTCATGGGATTTCGGAAAGGGCACCAACCCGCCGGAGTCCACCGGCGAACTCCGGCAGATTCTCGCGCTCGATCCCAAGCTCAAACTCCTGGTCGGCCACGGCCTGTTCGATCTCGCCACGCCATATTACGGCTCGAAGATCCTGCTCGACCAATTGCCGGCCTTCGCGCGGCCGCCGCGGGTCAAGCTCGTGGTCTATCCGGGCGGCCACATGTTCTATTCCCGCGACGATGCGCGCAAAGCCTTCCGCGGCGAGGCCGAGGCGTTGATGAAGGAGGGCAGGGAGGAGGCCCGATGAGTGCAGCGACACCCGGGCTATGAGTCTTTCTTGCGCCGGCCCTTGGGATATTTCCGCTCCATCTCGGCCTTTACCACGCGCTCCGGCCGCACCCGTGCGCCGGCGAGCCAGATCTCGCTGACGCCGGACTTGGTGCGCACGCGCCGCACCGCCTCACCATGGCTGGCATAGCCGGCCGCGTGCACGATGCGCCCGGTGTCGCGTCCGGTCACCTCGATGCGGGCGGCATCGAGGAACGGGTTGATGAATACCGGATTGGCGACCATGACCTTGTCACCAAACGGGACGAGATCGACGGCGCCCCACAGCGTCCACCAGCGGCCGGTCCAGTCGCGCGTCTTGCGCGACGGCGCGCCGTGGGTGGCGAAGGCCTGCAGGATGAACTTGACGCCATTGGCCCAGCCGGGTGCCCAGCCGTCGACGGCATTGGTCAGCACGGTGATCGTGATGTCGCGGGCGGGAATGACCGACGTCCGCGAGATGTAGCCCTGGAAGCCGCCGCCATGGCCGAACCAGTCGAAGCCGGCCGTTGTCCCGCTCATGAGCGCCAGGCCGTAATAGGCCTCTTCGACGTCCTGGGGCACGCGCCATTGCCGGCGCACCATCTCGCGCCGGCTCGCGACCGACAGCAGGCTCTTCTTCGCGTTCGGGGCAAGCTGGGCGAAGAAGCGGGCGGTGTCGGCCGCGGTCGCGACGATGCCCGCTGCCGGCATGATCGCGTTGGTCGGATTGTCGCCGGGAATCACGACGCGGCGGCCCACGGGGACGACGCGTGAATGGCCGCGCGCGAACGGGACACTCTTGCCGAGCAGCGTCATGTCGGGCGCGCTTTCTCGCAAGGCCAGCGGCGTCATGACCTCGCGCTGCAGCCAGGCCGGGTAGGGCTCGCCGGTGATCGCCTCGATGACCAGGCCGAGCAGGCCGTAGCCATGGTTGGAATATTTGAACCGGCTGTTGGGATCGATCGCCGGCGGCTGCTTCAGCTCGGCCAGCAGTTCGTCCTTGTCGAGATATGACCGGCCATCCGTGAACTGGCCGGAATCCTTGCCGTCACGGATCAGGCCTGCCGTGTGCGACAGCAGCTGGTTCAGTGTGGCCGCGGCGACATCCGGATGCAGATCCTCGACGTACTGTCCGACGGTGTCGTCGAGCTTCAACCGCTTCTGCTCGCGCAGGCGCATGATGGCGGCGGCGGTGAACGCCTTGGTGTGCGAAGCGATACGGAAGCGGTGCCGCGGCGTCAGCTTCTCGCCGCTGTCGAGATTGGCGTGCCCGAAGGCCGCCTCCAGCACGATCTCACCGCGATGGGCGATCGCAATAATGCAGCCGGGTTGCTCGGAGACCGCGACCTGAAAGGCCAGCCAATCCCTGATGTAATCGAGTGCTGCGCCAAGCCAGGACTCCACGAGGCAATCTCCCATTCAAAAATCTGATGAAAATCGTCTGCACGAGGTTTCATCCATAGCGGATCAACGACAGCGGACAAACGAAAATGGCGCAACCCTTTCGGGTTGCGCCACTGTCCAGATCGGAGCTGGTCCGATCGCGTCGTCAGTAGACGAGGCCGGTGCCCGGCTGCTTCTCGAGCGCGTCGGCCAGCGAGCGATATTCGGGGCTGTTGGTGCCGGCGAGCTGCGCGACCTTGTCGAGGTGGTACTTGGCCTGCTCGCGGTTGCCCTGTTCGAGCTGCCACAGGCCGTAGTACTGCCAGGTGCGCACGTGGTTCGGATCATCCGCCAGGGCCTGCTCGTAGTACTGCTTGGAGGCCTGGTAGTTGCCGAGCTTGCGGTAGGAGTAGCCGATCAGATTGGCAACGTCGGCGACGTCCTCGCGGTTCAGCGCCTTGAGCTGCTGGATCGCGGTGGCGTAGTCGCCGCGATCATAGATCGAGGTGTAGGCCGTGCGATAGGCCGCCAGGAACTTCGGATCTTCGATGCTCGAGCTCTTGTCCTTCTTCTTCTTGCCCGAATCCGACGCCGGCGGCGACGACGGGGTATCGCTGCCCGCGGCATAGGCCTTCGACAGAAGCAGCGGCCCGGAGGCCACGGCCATCGAGAACAGAGCCAGCGTGGCAATCCTGAGCGCAGACTTTTTCATTCGTATCTCCCGAGTTGTCGATCCAACAGGTGACTGCGTACGGGGAAGAACTCCCGCAGCTGCGAAATATTCCCGGCCATTTGCGCGGATTTTGCGCCGCGATCGGTGCATTATACGGACGACATGATGACAGACCAGTCACCTCGATGACTATCCCTTCATGTCCATGAACCGAAAACAGCGCTTTACTTCAGGGTGGGTTCAGTGCCGGTTCCCTATCGTCGTCTCCATGATCACGAGCCCATCCAGACTGGATGGTGCCTCCAGATCTTCACATCACGGAGACGACCATGCTGAAGTCAATGTCTGTTGCGCTGCTCGCCGCGTCGATCCTGACTGCGCCCGCGTTCGCTGCTGGTGCTGCAAAAACCGATACGTCCGCGAAGTCCAGCCAGACCACTGGCACCGCGAAGACCGATGTGAGCAAGACCGATGCGGCCAAGACCAACGCCACCAAGCCGGGCGCGACGCAGGCCGGCGACAAGGCGAACGAGATGAAGCCCACCGTCGGCAAGACGAAGACCAAGCCGCATGCCTCGCTTGTCCGCCACAAGCATCGCCACGTGGCGCATCTCAGCCATCACAACAAGGTGAGCTTCAAGCGCGTGACGCCGGCGACCCGCCGCGGCTGATCCGGCCAAGGCCACGCAGAGCCGATCTGGTCGTTGACCGCCGGAGCGCGCCAGAGCGCTCCGGCGGCAGCGGCTTGACGAAGGCGTGAGCCGGGACGGATTTCCCGGCCTCTGGCTTTGAGCTAGAACGGCCGCGGGATTGGCTTTCAAGAGTTGGGCGCCTGGGGATGGGGAGAATGAGCTGGTGGCCAGCAACCGCGCTGGCGCTGCTGTTGGCGGGGTGCACCAGCGGAGGTCCCGCCGCGTTCATGAGCGAGGACAATCGCGGCATCTCCTACACCGGCGATCGTGGTGTCGGCAGCCAGCCGTTTCCAGCCAACCACCGCAGCGAGATCCTGTCCTATCTCAGGACCTACCTGAACAATCCGGTCGGGGTGCGCGACGGCGTCATGGCGGAGCCGGTGCAACGGACGGTCGGTGGCCGGCTGCGCTATGTGAGCTGCCTCCGTTATGCGGCGCGCGAGTCCGACGGCAGCTACCGTCCGGCGCAGGAGCGCGCGGCGGTGTTCGTCGACGGCCGGTTCGACCGTCTGGTCGAGGATGCCGGCGAGCTCTGTGCCGGGTCGACTTACGCGCCATTCCCGGAGCTGGCGGGCCTCACGCGCTAGACCGCGGCGTTTTCAGGTCCCGGCGTTTTCGAAGGATTGCCACGTCGTCGCAGCGCCTTGCCAAGCCGCTTGCCCGATCACAAATCAGGGATGGACCGAACGCTTTGTCGCCTCGCGGCGACCAAATATCGGGCGAGGCGTCAGCTTCACGAAATATTCGGGAAGCCTATGGAACAAAAGGCCTTTGTTGCCCTCTGGTGACACCGCAGCGGCAATCACAGCTGCGTCACCGCCACCGGGCAACCCAAATGCGGCCATGATGTTCGATAGATGTCGCAAACGAATAACGGGGACGTCCCATGAAGCGGTTTTTGTTCAGTGCAGTGGCTTTGACCACATTGGCTGCCCCGGCTTTCGCCGCCGATATGCCTCCGCGCACCTACACCAAGGCGCCGGTCTACACGCCGCCTCAGGCGATCTACAACTGGACCGGCTTCTATCTCGGTGGTCACCTCGGCGGCGCCTTCGCGGGCAATAACAGCCTGGAAGGCAACAACGGCCGCTTCCTGGGCGGCGTGCAGGGCGGCTTCGACTACCAGTTCGCCCCGAACTGGGTGCTCGGCATCGAAGCCCAGTACAGCTGGATGGATCGCAATACGACCAATTTCGGCTTCCCGGGGGCTGCGGTCGTGACCTCGACCGGCGCCAACCAGCTCGGCTCGGTCACCGGCCGTCTCGGCTACACCTGGGGACCGGCGTTGCTCTATGCCAAGGGCGGTTATGCCTGGCGGGACGGCAACAATCTCGGGGTGAGCGTCGCCGGCGTGCCGACGGGCTTCACCACGTCCGGCAATAGCAAGGACGGCTACACCGTCGGCGCCGGCCTCGAATACATGTTCGCGCCGAACTGGTCGGCCAAGGCTGAGTACCAGTACTACAATTTCGGCAATACGACCTTCACGGGTGGGCCGGCTCCGGTTGTGGGCAGCCGCTTCAACAGCGACGAGCATACGGTCAAGGTCGGCGTGAATTACCGCTTCGGCTGGGGCGGACCAGCCGCCAGCAAGTACTAAGCGAGATCGCCGAGCCCGCGGCCGGCGGCGTTCGGCTGGAAGCGGATCACGCCTCAATTCCAACACGCCCGCGCCGTCTGGTGCGGGCGTGTTGCTGTCCGGTGGTTGGCTGGCGATGGTTTCGGGATCGCTCACGCAGTGCGAAAAAATTTTCAAACCTTCGTGAAACTTTCGCCATCAGTTGATATTATCGGTGCGCCGGTTTGATGGATCATCCCACATGCGTATCTTGGTGTCCGTGCTGTTGTTGTCGGCGGCTGTTTTGCCGTGCTCCGCCCAGACCGTTCTGAAGACCGAACCGTTGATGCTGGCCCCCTACGAGGTGGCGCTGGTGCAAACCGCGTCCTGCCCGTCGGGCAAGGTGCTGAAGGTGACCGGTGCGATCCGCGGTGTCAGCCGCAAGCGTGCCTGTGTCGCCCTTCCGGCCGAAACGGCATCGCTGGCGACGGCGACGCCCTGAGAACGGGCTTCATGGCGACCTTCCAGCGGGCAGCTCCGGCTGCCCGCTGATCGCGGGTCTGTCTGTCGAAAAATCCTTGATGAAGGCAAGTCGTCCGCGGGACCGGACTGGCATGAAGACGTGAATGTCTTCTGCCGGCGGCTTCCGTCCAGGCACGGCGAGGCTCGGGGACAGCAGCGCACGGAGACTATAAGTATCACCCGAGAAGTATCACCCGCGGCGCGCTTCCGCCGCAGCCGCTCAGGATGCGAACGGGATGTTGAACTCCTGCTCGGCTTCGGCACGGTTCTGCCAGGGATCTTCCTCGGGCTCGGCGGCGCAGGGCCGGATCTCGTAATCATTGTCGAGCTGCAGATGCGCGGTCGATCGCGCATTGATCATCACGTCCACCACCAGCCCGCTCTGCCGCGCCAGCCGCCAGACATCCCCCTCGGTCGGATAGGCCTTGCTCAACTTGGCGTCGTTGCAAAACAGCGCGTAGGGCATTCCAAACAGCTCCAGAGAAGCGAAGGATGAACCGAGAATGAACGGCACGTGCAGCGAGACACTGGCGCGCCTGGGGCAGGAAAGGGGCCTTTTCGGGCGGCCGAGTCGTAAACGAGTCCTAAATTTTTGAAAAAAGAATCCGTGGGACTCCGGGGCTAGAATCGCCAGATGGTTAAGCCCATGGGAACCGATCTCCACATCTTCTGCGGGCGGATCCAGCTGACGCTCGCCTTTGGGCTGCTGCTCGCCTTCGTCGCCAATGTGGCGCTGCTGTGCGCCTGGCTGTGAGCCGGCGTGTCGATTGCGGATATGTTTGTGTACCCTCGGCCATAGATCCTCGGCGCGGTCGCCTTTAGTCCTCAGGGAGGGCGCTCCGTCCGGCCGATGCTTTCAGGCGCGCGAGTGTCGCGCTGAAATATTCCTGACGCTCCCGATTGAAGCGCTCCTGATGGGCCCGGAAGCGCGCGACGCGGGCGCGAATCTCCGCCTGCATGTCGCGCTGGAGATCGAGCTGCGAGGCGATGCTGGTGAAACGCTCCGCAGGGACCGGGCTCGGGGCGGCGAACGAAGCCTCGGATGCAATGGCGTCGGGCGCTCTCGGCCTTGCAGGCTCCCCCACGGCATTGGGGATTGCGACTTGCACGTTGCCGCCGCGACGTGCCTCGGTTTCAACGGTGTTGGCGATCACGTGCTCGACAGCGGCGTGCGTCGGGCGACCGGCCCCGGCCTGCTGCGGTGTGACGGGGGTGCCGACCGGAACGGTAGGCAGCTCGAACTGGGCGAAGTCGGCCGGCTTGCCGGTCACAGACTGCACAAAGGCCATGGTCTGCGCGATCAGCGCATCACGCTCTTCCTTCCACGTCATGACGCTTGTCCCCCGATGCCTCAATTGCAACAAAAGCGGCTGACGAAATCAAGTTGAAGACCAGTGACTTCTGGGGATAAGCAGGAGTTCTAGGTGAGATGTGACAACAATGTTGCCACAGTCTGAACTCGTTTCGTCCCCCACCCGCGAAAGGCGATACCGGAAATCCAATCCCGCACAGATGGTTCCTAAGCGGCGTTTTTCCGGAGCTCTTCTTGACAGAGGAGCGCGGCTCGCCCCTATGGCCGAGCCGCCCCGGTCTTCGGGGCATCATCTGCTCGCAACCTTCGTGCACTGTCCGGGCACTTCGCAGACTTCGATGGACAACCCTTCACGCTCCGAGCGGTCGCGCAAGGCCGCGCTCACCGCCGCCCTCACCATCATCGCCCGCGATGGTCCGGGGCGGCTGACGCTCGACGCCATCGCCCGCGAGAGCGGGCTGAGCAAGGGCGGCCTGATGCACCAGTTTCCCAACAAGGAAGCGGTGCTCAAGGCTCTGCTGGAACAGCAATTCCTGCATTTCGACGAATTCGCCAGCAGGTACAGGGCTGGAGCCGGCAAAGCGGCTGATCAGCCCGAACTCGCGACGCAGATCGCGATCTCGCGGGAGCTGATCGCCCAGCAATATTCGGTGGCTCAGGCCATGCTCGGGGCGCTCGCCCAGGAGCCGGGATTGCTGGCCGATGCCCGTGCCAAGGATGCCGAGAGAGTAGCCGAGATCCGCGGCGAGGCCGATGACGCTGATCTCGCGGTCCTGCGATGGGCGGCGGCACGTGGGCTTGCCTTGATGACGATGCTGCGCGTCTCGCCGCTGGAGCAGCCGGATCTGGACCGTCTGTTTGCCCGCCTGCTCGACGACCAACAATGGACCACATTCCGGCAGGTCGGGACGACCGGGGAGCGATGACACGCTCGAGCTCGGCGCCATCTCCATCATTGGACGGTTCGATCTGAGCGAAGTCGGGCTGGCTTGCCGTCCGACTTCCGTCCGCCGATGCCTCCTGGAGGTCCCGTGCCGACCGCATCGACGTGTGAACAATTCTTTTCATTCGATTTCGTATTTACAAACCGTCTGGTCGGTTTATTGAGGTGGCCATGTGGACGCGCTGGCAACGGCGCCGCAATCGTGGAGGAGGGGATGAGGAGTCGATTTCCGATGTCTGGCTTCGCGGCGATCGCCGCGAGCCTCTGTGCCGGATGCAACACGGTGACGCCGGTGGCCTATTCCGGGGTGGCGTCGGCGCGCTATCTGGCGCCCAACACATCCGATCCATCGGGCCGGGTGCCTTACCGCTACGGGACTGCCACCGACTGGCGCAGCTACGACAAGGTGACGCTCGATCCGGTCGTGATCTATCGCGGCGCGGATCATCAGTTCGGCGACATGTCCGACCGGGACAAGGCTGCGCTCGCCGCCTACATGCAGCGGCGTTTCCTGGAAAGTCTCTCGGCGCGCTTCCAGATCGTCCATCAGCGGGGGCCGAATACGCTGCGCGTGCGGCTCACCCTGACCGGCGCCGTCGCCAACACGCCGGTGCTCGGCACCGCCTCGCGCTTTGATCTCGCGGGAGCCTTCTACAACGGCGTGCAGAGTGCACGCGACGGTGAGGGACTGCTGACCGGCTCGGTATTCTACGCGGCCGAGATCTTCGATGCCGCGAGCGGGCGACTGCTGAGCGCCTTCGTCAGCAAGCAATATCCCTCGCCCTACGACATCAAGGCCAGCGTTGGTGCGCTCGCGGCCGCCGAGGCCGGAATCGGCAAGGGCGCCGAGGCCCTGGTCGCGCAGCTCCAGTGAGCGGGCCGTGCGAACGATCGCGTCGCGCGGGCAGATGGCCCCGCATCGGGGCGCCTTCGTGTGCGCGCTTTGGCATCGAGGGCACGGCCAGATCTCGGGCAGTCAGCGGCGACGTCAACCCGGCCGTACGAGCGCGTGGCTCGAGGCCATGGAGACAGTGAGGTCCCTGGACATGACATTGAGATTCGTTCTGCGCGTCGGCTTACGCATCGTCGTCGGCCTGCTGCTGTCGATGGCGGAGGGCCGCGGTCACGCCGCTCCCGTCGGCGATCCGTTCGGCACATGGTTGACCGAGGACGGCCGCGCCCGCGTCCGCGTCGAGCGCTGTGGCGCGATGGCCGACCGCGTCTGCGGCTACATCGTGTGGATGAAGGAGACGGCGGATGCCAAGGGGCAGCCGTTCCGCGACCGGCTGAATCCCGATCCGGCCAGGCGCGGCCGTCTGCTGCTGGGCCACCAGATGCTGCTCGGCCTGAAGCTGAACGCCGACGGCCGCCACAGCGGCGAGGTCTACAACGCCGAGGACGGCAAGACCTATGCCGTCTCGATCTGGCGCGAGGGCCCGAAGATGCTGGCGGTCAAGGGCTGTCTGCTCGGGCTGTTCTGCGCGACGCAAGGCTGGGTGCTGGTCACGGATCAGGTGCCCGGCCAACTCATCGGAGCGACCGGCGAGGGCGGCGGGCCGTTGCCGGATCCAGAGTGGACTGCGCCCAGGCCGCCGTCGGCGACCGGCATCGCCAGACCCGCGGTCAGGACGAGGGCGAATTGACGCCTAAAGCCGGTGACAGCCATTGCCGCAGCAAATCCCAACTTCACGGAAGCTGGTGCCGGCTGAGGGGATTGAACCCCCGACCTTCGGTTTACAAAACCGCTGCTCTACCGCTGAGCTAAGCCGGCGAATGCTGGTGGCGGAGATCTCGTCGTCAGTTTGCGACGAGGTCTCGCGAAGCGCGGTGTTCCTACCAGAGTTGATGCAGTCCGGCTACTCCCCGCGTGAGCGCCGCTTCTGCCATCAGCCCAGCAAAAAGGGCGGCCGTTGGGCCGCCCCTGTCGGAGCCGATCGTCGAAGCCGCTCCGGCTCGATCTTTACTGGCAGATGTGCATCAGCCCGTCGCTGCCCTTGAACATGGTGCCGGGGCGGCAGACCAGGCCGTTGCGGGTCGCGTAACTGTTCCAGTCGCCATAATAGCCGTTCGGGCCGCGATCATAGCTCGGTTGGCCGTAAGAGGGGCCGGGACTGTACGCATAGGCATCCGCGGTGCGGAACGGCGCGGTCGCGATGGCGCCGGCGGTTCCGATGGCTGCGCCTGCGATGCCGGCAGCGGTGCCGACCGCTCCAGCGGCGACGTCAGCCGGCCAGAAGCCGCTGTTGCGGCGATCCCAGCCGTTGTTGTTCCATCCGGTATCGGTGCGCTGCTGCATCATGGCCCCGTCCTGGCGGGCCATGTGCCGGTGCTGCATCATTCCTTCCTGCTGGTTCATATGCCGGTGGTGCACGTCGCGCGCCATGGCCGGGCCGGCGAGCGCCGTTGCGAGTATCGCAGCCCCGAGAATAGCAAATCGTGTCATGGAATACTCCATCGTTGCGCCCCACCTGCTAAGCGCAAGCCGGCCCCGTCGTTCCCGCCGCGACGGGAATGTTTTGGAACGACATGAGGCCCAGTGCCTTCGGAGGCCGGAGCCGCGGTTGCGGTCCGGCTTGCTCCGACCCGAAGGCTGTTAGTCTTGAGGACAGAGCAGCGGGGTTGATGCTGGCAATATTGTCGCTCATCGGCTGATGATCAGCCATTAACCCTCGCACTCGAACCCCACCCGGGCTTTAACCCGGAATGGTGGCTCCCGCGTTAGTCTTACCAGCAGATTGATGTGCGCGTTTAACCCATCGGGGCGCGCGTTGCGGTATTGGTAGGATGACAACCGGGGCGTGAATTCATGCGTACTACAACGGCTCTTGTGATTCTGATTGGAGCGTCTTCCGCCGCGCTCGCCAGCGAAGGCTTCGAGATCGTCATTCCGCAGCGGCCCGGCGTGCCCGTCGTCATCAACGGCATCGATGCGTCCTACGCCGTCGTCGAAGGCCAGTACGGTCTTGGCAGGGGCAACTACATGCAGCCGACGATCTATGGCGGTCGGCCGGTCGAGCCCGAGCCATATGTTGGCCATTACTATCCAACCCTCGGAGCAAGGCCCGGCTATGGCCGGATGGAGATCGAGCCGCCGGCCGATCGCAAGCTGCCGAAGCCGGCCGAGAGCTATTCCCGCTCGTGGGGCGCCCAATCCCAGATGCAGCCGCCGGAGCCGGCGGTGCCGATGTATCCGCCTGCCGTCATCCTGGCTCCGCCCGATGGTGATCCTCACGGCTATCCCAATCGGCCGCCGGCCTACCGCCGCTAGCCAGCAACTCACCATCGACAGCCAGACCAAGCAAGAACAGATCAACAGGAGAGAGTTATGCGTGGAGTAGTTTCAGGACTTGTCGCCATTGCCGGCCTCGCCGTCGCCGGCAGCGCGCCGGCCGCGGCCTGCGGCGCCACCGCCTGCGGCCCGTGCGGCTACGCCGCGCCGTGCGCGCCGCAGGTCACCTATCAGCCGACCGTCACCTATCAGCCGACCGTGACGTACCAGCCCACGGTGACGTATCGGCCGCAATATTTCTATCAGCCCGGCTACACCTACACCTACGGCCATGGCTGCGGCGCCTGCGGCGCGAGCTATGAGCGGCTGCCCGAGCCGACCCGGCAGTATTACTATGTCAACCAGGGCCCGACCTACAGCGGTCCTGGCGCCTTCGCGCCGTATCCTGCCTATGAGGAGCAGGCGCTTCCGGTCTACAGCTATCATCACCGCCGCCACGCCTATCGCTGGGGCGCTTCGCCTTATTATCACGGGCAGCGCGTGCTGCGCCGCTATTACTGATCAGACGGACGTTCGTTCGCGCCAACGCCCGTGCGCCTCATGCGCGCGGGCGTTTCGTCATTTTGACATCAAGCCGAGCCGGCTCGCGCCGATATAGAGCGCGAGCACGGCGGCATTGGAGACGTTGAGGCTCTTGATCGCGCCGGGCATGTCGAGCCGCGCCACGACGCTGCAGGTCTCGCGCGTCAATTGCCGCAGGCCCTTGCCCTCGGCGCCCAGCACCAGTGCGAGCGGCTCGCGCAAGGCGACCGCCGCGATGTCCTCCTCGCCCGCGCTGTCCAGCCCCACCGTCTGAAAGCCGCGCTCGTTCAGCCGCGTCAGCGCGCGTGCGAGGTTCTGCACCGTGACGATCGGCACCAGCTCCAGGGCGCCCGATGCGGACTTGGCCAGTACACCGGTGGCCTCCGGACTGTGGCGGGCGGTGGTCACGATTGCCTTTACGCCGAACGCCGCTGCCGAGCGCAAGATTGCGCCGACATTGTGCGGGTCGGTGATCTGGTCGAGCACCAGGATCAGTCCCTCGGCCGCGAGCGTGTCGATGTCCGGCGAGGGCAGGGGCTCGGCCTCCGCCAACAGGCCCTGGTGCACGGCGTCCGGACCGAGCCGCTGGTCGATCTGGCTGGGGCGCACGATCTCGGGCGTCACCCGCGTCTCGATCCGCTCGTCGGCAAGCCGCCTGGCGGCGTTCTCGGTCAGGTAAAGCTTGCGAATCCGCCGCTTCGGATTGGCGAGCGCCAGGGTCACGGTGTGCCAGCCATAGAGAATGACGGGGGCATCCGAGTCCTGGTCGCGCTCCCGCCACGGCTGGGGGCGCTCGAATCCGCGCGGTTTGCCGGAGAATTTACCGCCCGGACGGCGAAAAGGGGGCTTTCGATCGCGTTCGCTCATGGCCCGAGCTTCTGTCACGGCCTGCGGATTCTGGCAATTTGGCACCGCTGAGACGGGAAAATTCGTCGTCCCTTGGTTGACTTCGAGGGCCGGGTTCGATCATAAGGGCCCCGGCCGCGCGCGCCCGCTCCTTCGGGCCCCGCGGTCTTACCGTCTCCATGGCGCTGATGGTCCCGACGCTGCTGTTCCGCGGCCGGCCCGAATTGCCATCGATACGGGGGAGTGTCCCGAGTGGCAAAGGGAGCTGACTGTAAATCAGCCGCCTCATGGCTTCGCAGGTTCGAGTCCTGCCTCCCCCACCATTCACTGCCTCTCAGCTCCACTAGATTTTTCGAGGACAATGGACCCCATTGGCCATTGCTTCCCTGCAGACTATGCGTCGAAATATATGGGTCGCATCTGGGTCTGCCGGCCGGTCGTGATCTTCATTGGATCCTTCGTTGTTCGCGATCCCTGGGCGGCGATCGCTCACGGCTGTCGTGACGACGCGCCAGAACCCAGGCTTCCGACATCTGCGGGGCCGACGTGGCAATGGCGGGCGACTGATCGCCTGTTGCCGTTCCGCCGTCTCGGGTTGAGGGCCCCGGCTGCGACATCTCAGTTAATGCCGCGGAAGCGGTCCATATTGAAGATAAACACGAAAAACTCGACATTCTCTGACGCGAGATTTTTCTTTATGAAATAAATAGCTGACTTTAAATCACCGCCTCAGCCTCACGTCATCCCCACGACGTTGATTTCGCTTCAGATTTTGAAATCTTTGCCCTGAGGAATATGGCGGAGCGTAGCTATTCTGCCACAACCGGGCGGCTTTTCGCCGCAAATGTGGCGAGTCACATTGCGAGCCGATCTCGGGTTTGTTATCGGTTCCCTATGTTGAAGATCGTATATACACCCATTTTCATATGTGTTGTGGGAATGAGCTTTAGCCCGGCATTGGGCGCTGAGCCGTTCACCATCCAGGACGCCATCAACCAGGCGGTGAAGACCAATCCCGGTGTCGGAGAGGCCGCCGCCAATCGGCGGGCCACCGAAGCCGAGCTTCGCCAGTCCCAGGGGACGCTGCTGCCGCAGGTCCGGCTCGATGCGAGCGCCGGACCGGAGATGCTCAAGCAGTATGTCTCGCCGGCGCCGAGCAACAATGGCCGCTACCTGCGCGGCCGCGAGGCCGGCGTGGTGGTCCGTCAATTGCTGTTCGATGGCTTTTCCTCGATCAATGAAGTGTGGCGACAGGCCGCGCGGGTCGATGCCGCCGCGTACCGCGTGCTGGAGCGAACCGAACTGATTGGTCTCGATGCCGCCGAAGCCTATGTCGACGTGGTGCGCTACTCCAGGCTGGTCGCTCTGGCCGAGAAGAACCTCAAGGTTCATCTCGAACTGCGCAAGAACGTGCTGGCCCGTTTCCAGGGCGGCCGGGCCGGCGAGGGCGACACGCAGCAGGCCGAGGAACGGGTTGCGGCAGCGCAGGCCGTGCTCGAGGAATTCCGTCTCAGCCTCGAAGTGGCGCGCGCGAAGTACCGCAAGGTCGTCGGCGTCGAGCCTTATAACCTGCGTTTCCCCGGCCGGCTGTCCGACATGCCGCGGGACAAGGCGGAATCGCTCGACATCGCCTACAAGTTCAATCCGACCCTGCGCGCTGCCGCGGCGGATGTGACGGCCGCCAAGCGGGGATTCGATGCCACCACCGGCACCTTCCTGCCGACGCTTTCGCTCGAAGGCCGCGCGACGACCGGCAAGGAATCGATCACCTACAACAATCGTTACGACGAGGTCAGCGGCAAGGTCGTTGCATCCTGGGATATCTTCAACGGCGGCCAGAACAGCTGGCGCCGCGAAGAAGCCGCGCAGCGGATGATCCAGGAGCAGCAGAAGCATGCTCGTCTGCAGCGCGATGCGCTGGAGTCGATCGACAAGGCCTGGGCGGCCCGGATCATCACCGCCGATCGCGTCTCAGCTCTTGTCCGCGATGTCGAAGCGGCCCGCCGCACGTTCGTCGCCTACAACAAGGAGTATGAGCTCGGCCAGCGCACGCTGATCGATCTCTTGAACTCCCAGAACCAGTACTTCAACGCCAACGTGTCGCTGGTGTCGGCGCGCGGTGTGGTGGTGTTTGCCGACTATCAGCTGCTCGCCGCGATGGGCCAGATGCTGAACTACCTGAAGACCGGGCATCCGCCGGAGACCGAGCCGGTGGACACGCCGAGTGGCTTCATCGGCTACAGCCTGGCGCCCATTCGGCTGAGTGCGCCGGCGCCCGGACCGCAGCCGCTGAGCTCCGCCGGTCCGGTGCCGATGTTCGGCCTGCATGACGGTACGCCGAAGCATCCCGCGCCGATTACCTTTGGCGATCGGTGGGCCTCGAGCGATCCCGAGGATACGACGCTGTTCGTCGCGTCCGGAAAATACGGCGGATACGCTCAGAGCCCCAACGGGCACGCGCCGAAATAGGTGAGACTAACAAGAGCCGGTGCATGTCGCGCCGGCTTTTCACCATACGCATTTACTTTGCGCTGAGTTTGTCGCGAAACACCTGTAAAAATCTCAGAAAAGCCAAGTGCGGGCCAAAGAATTAGGCTAAGGCAAATTATTAGCAAGAAGCAATGGGTGCCGGTCCGCGTTGCTCGGTGGGCCAGATGGATTTCCGAGGCGTCGTTGAACATTCGTCCGACAAGGTTCGAGCTCGAAGAGACGGCGCACGTGATGCCCCAGATGAGCGCAGCCGCACCAGCAGCTGATCCTCTCAGTGACAGTCTGCTTTACCTCGCTGCTCATCACGGCCGCGCCCTGAGCCGCAGCGCGCTGCTGTCCGGATTGCCGCTCGACAGCGGCGTGCTCAGCATCGCGCTCTACGAGCGCGCCGCGCAGCGGGCCGGGCTCGAGGCGCAACTGGTCGAACGGCCGCTGAGCGATATTCCCGCGCTGGTGCTGCCCTGCGTGCTGATGTTTCACGACGGCACCACGCGCATCCTGCTGACGATCGACGAGGCCGCCGGCCGTCTCACCATCGTCGATCCTTCGCGCCGCGAACAGCCGGCGATCGAGCGCTTCGAGGCGGTCGCGGCGCGGTATGTCGGCTTCGCCTATCTGGTGCGGCCCGCCACAATTGCCGATCCGCGCGTGGCGGCAGCCGGTGAAGTGCCGAAGACGCACTGGTTCTGGTCGGTGGTCAGCCGCTTCGGCGCCAATTACGGCCATGTCGCGATCGCCGCGTTCATCGTCAACATCCTGGCGCTGGCCGCGCCCCTGTTCACGATGAGCGTCTACGACCGCGTGATCCCGAACGGCGCGATCCCCTCGCTGGTCGCACTCGGCGTTGGCCTCATGCTGGCCATCGGATTCGACTTCCTGCTCAAGGTGGTGCGCAGCCGCATCATCGACATGACCGGAAAGAAGATCGACGTGGTGCTCGCCGCGAACATCTTCGAGCACGTGATGTCGCTGAAGATGGACAAGCGGCCGCCATCGGTCGGCATCCTCGCCAATCAGCTCCGCGACTTCGATTCGGTGCGCGAGTTCTTTACCTCCGGCACCGTGGTGTCGGCGACCGACATGCTGTTCGCGGTCGTGTTCATCATCGTGCTGTTCATCATCGCCGGTCCCATCGCCTGGATTCCGCTGCTGATGCTGCCGGTGATGATCGCCGTCGGGCTGCTGATCCAGCGGCCGCTCGAACGCGCGATGCGGCAGATGCAGGCGCAATCCGCCGCGCGTCACGGCATTCTCGTGGAATCGCTCAACGGGATGGAGACGGTCCGCGCGGTGGCCGGCGAGAGCCGGGTGCAGACGGTGTGGGAGCGTTCGGTGGCGGCGCAGGCGCGCTCCAGCGAGGACGTCCAGTTCTGGGCCTCGATGGCGATGACAGCGGCGAGCGTCGCGAGCCAGTTCTGCAGCCTGCTGCTGGTCGTCGTCGGCGTGTTCCTGATCCTCGACGGCAAGCTCTCGGTCGGCGCGCTGGTGGCGGCCAACATGCTGTCGGGTCGCGTGCTCGGTCCGATCGCAGGCATCGCCGGCCTGATGACGCGCTTCACCCAGACGACGTCGGCGTTGCGCTCGATCGACCGGCTGATGTCGCTGGACCGTGAGCGTCCGCCGGAGAAGATCTACGTCGCGCGCGAGATCAACCAGGGCCGCATCCAGTTCAAGAACGTCAGCTTCTCCTATCCGGGAAGCCAGACCAAGGCGCTCGACAACGTCTCCTTCGACATCAAGCCCGGCGAGAAGATCGGCATCATCGGTCGCGTCGGCTCGGGCAAGACCACGGTCGGTCGCCTCGCCACCGCGTTCTATCCGCCGACGGAAGGCAGCATCCTGATCGATGGGATCGACATCCAGCAATACGACCCGGCCGATCTGCGCGCCGGCATCGGCTTCGTGCTGCAGGATACCGACCTGTTCTACGGCAAGCTGCGCGACAACATCACGCTCGGCCGTCCGGCGGCGACCGATGAGGAGGTGCTGGAGGCCGCGCGGCTCGCCGGCGTCGAGACCTTCATCGCCGGTCATCCGCAGGGCTACGAGATGATGATCGCCGAAGGCGGCCGCAGCCTGTCGGGCGGGCAGAAGCAGGCGATCGGGCTCGCGCGCGTCCTGATCCGCAAGCCGCGCGTGCTGTTCCTCGACGAGCCGACCGCACATTTCGACGTCCGCAGCGAGGGCGAATTCCTCGAGCGCCTGAAGTCGCTGGCCAAAGGCGAGATGTCCATCATCGTCTCGACCCACCGACCGTCGTTGTTGTCGCTGGTCGACCGCATCCTGGTATTCGACTCCGGCAAGATCGTCGCCGACGGGCCGACCGCGCAGATCCTCACCATGCTGCGTCCGCAGCAGCCCGCGGCGGCGCCGGCCGCGAGCCACGCGGTGAAGCCGGTCCAGGGGACGAGGTGACATGGCGCACAGCGATTTCGCGTTCTCCAACGACATCAGGGCTGCCGTCGAGCTGCGCACGCCGAAGACGGCGCGGATGCTGCTGCTCGCCTCGCTCGGCCTGTTCTTCACCTTCCTGATCTGGGCGCATTTCGCCGTGCTCGACGAGGTCAAGCGCGGCAACGGCAAGGTCGTGCCGTCGCGCCAGACCCAGGTGGTGCAGTCGCTGGAAGGCGGCATCATCGCCGACCTCCTGGTGCAGGAAGGCGCGATCGTCGAGAAGGATCAGCCGCTGGCGCGCATCGAGGACACCAATTTCGCCTCGCAGTTCGGCGAGATCCGCGAGCGCCGCGGCGCGATGGCGGCCCGGGTGATCCGGCTCGCGGCGGAGACCGAGGGCCGCAGCCCGGTCGAGTTTCCCGACGACCTCGTCGCCGACGCCCCGCGCGCGGTGCAGACCGAGCGCGCGGTGTTCGACGCCCATGCACGCAAGCTCGCGCAGGACATCGACGTGGTGCAGCAGCAGGAACAGCAGAAGAGCAAGGAGATCGACGAGCTCAGGGCCACCGAGAAGCGCTTCTCGGAGACGCTGGCGCTGCTCAATCGCGAGCTGGGACTGACCCGCAAGCTGTTCGACCAGAAGGTGGTGCCGGAGATCGAGATGCTGCGCGCCGACCGCCAGGCGACCGACATGCGCGGCCAGCTCGCGGTGGTGCAGGCGAGCATCGTGAAGACCGAGGCGGCGGTGCAGGAGGCGCGCTCGCGCCGGCTCAACATCGTCACCGCCTTCCGCGCGCAGGCCGAAGACGATCTCGCGAAATCCCGCGGTGATCTCGCCGTGCTCGACGAGAACATCAAGTCGGCCCAGGACCGGGTGCGACGCACCGAATTGCGCTCGCCGGTGCGCGGCATCGTCAACAAGCTCAACGTCACCACCATCGGCGCGGTGGTCGCGCCGGGCGCCAGCCTGATGGAGATCACGCCGCTCGACGACACGCTGCTGGTCGAGGGCCGCATCCGTCCGCAGGACATCGCCTTCATCCGTCCCAACCACGAGGCGGTGGTCAAGCTCAGCGCCTATGATTCATCTGTGTACGGCTCGTTGCACGGGCGCGTCGAGCGCATCAGTGCCGACACGATCACCGATGAGAAGGGCGACAAGAACGAGCGCGGCGAGACCTTCTATCGCGTGATGGTGCGCACCGAGAAGAACCATCTCGGCACCGCCCAGCAGCCGCTTCCGATCCTCCCAGGCATGGTCGCGACCGTGGAGATCCTGACGGGCAAGAAATCGGTGCTGGACTATCTCGTCAAGCCTGCCCGCATGCTGCGTGACGAGGCGCTGCGCGAGCGCTGAGCAGGCGTCCGCGCGAGCGCACCGAAACCCGGGTTCTCCACGAAAGCGCGTGTGACCCAGAATGCCGCTGCGCTCATCCGGGGCGCCCCGTGCGGCGGACAGCGTTGCCAAAATCTGAATCGTTCAAATGCGACGCGATTTGGTCGGCCGTGATTAGTCGCGTTCGCAGCTTGGCGGCGAACATCACCGCGGTTTAACCGGCCCGCAGCAGCGCCGGCCCTATCCCTGATCCGATAACAACCGGGACAGGGATCGACGCGATGACGTCGGCCGATGCCCCGGAGCATACGGGGCGTCACTGATGTTGCGGATCGATCGGGCGCGGGTTCTCCCGCGCGCGCTGGGGCTTGCGCTTGTGTTGTCGGTCGTAGCCGGTTGTGCCGGCGCTGCGTTTGCCGAGACTTCAAATCGTAGATCTCCGCAAGGCACTGCGGATGGCGCGCTGCCGGTACCACCGCCCGTCCGTTTCTTCACCATCAATGCCGTGCTTGCCAAGCATGACGGCCTGCGTCGCTCCGCCTCCGCTGCTGTGGAAGTCGCATCGACCGACCCGGCCAGGCCTGCGGGATCAGTCAGCGACGCTCCGCAGGGACCCGCGGTCGCGACTCCCAGCGACGAGCCGTTCGGCCTGATGACGTTCCGCGCACCCGAGGGTGTGCTGTGGGTGAAGTGGCGCGGCATTCAGGGGGCGATGGCGAGCGAGCGGATCTCGGTCGAACGTTGCAACCGCGATGACGCGCGCTGCTCGGCCTCGGAGCGCCTCTTCGTCGCGCTGACCCGGTCGGCGTCTGCGGCGAGCGACGGCCGCACGCGCGCGGAAATGATCAATCGTGGCGTCAACCACGCGGTGCGCTACGTCAGCGACGATCAGCAACACGGCCTGCCGGACGTCTGGAGTTCGCCACTGCAGACCTTGCGCAGTGGACTCGGTGACTGCGAAGACTACTCGATTGCCAAATACGCGCTGCTGCTGGCGGCGGGGACGCCCGAATCGGATCTCAAGCTGCTGCTGGTCCGAGACCTCGCCGTGCGGCAGGATCACGCCGTCGTCGCCGTGCGGCTCGACGGCAAATGGTCCGTGCTCGACAACCGGCGGGCCGCTCCGATGGAAGGCCGCGATCTGCAGTCCTTCATGCCGTTGTTTGCCATCGATCACCGCGGCGTCAGCCTGTTCGCTGCGCCCTATGCCGAGCGGCCGCACCACGAAAGCGAGAGCGACGTCACGCCGGCGGCGGAGGCCGACATCGGCGGTGGCGGGAATCCGGGGCGGCCGCTGCTGCTCTGAATGTCGCAGGTGGACGGCTTGTAGCCGAGGTCATTTGCGGTCTTAATGCGCGCAGGGAAGCTGGCGAGCAGGGGGCCGCGGTGAATATCAAGCAAGTCATGGTTTGCGGGGCATTGGCCCTGTCGGCGATCGGTGGATTCATCGGCGGTGCACAGGCTCACGCGGTGATGCTGCCGGGCGCTGCGTTTTCGATCGCCTGCGAGAATGGCGGCAGCTACGTGCTGCGCTCTCGTCCCGTGCTCGCGCCGGGCGAGATCGTTACCGCGCAACTCTACCTCCATCCTCACCGTGCGATTCCGGTCCGTCTCGTCCCGATGGGCGACGGCTATCGCTATGCGGGCCGCGGCGTGTGGCTCGATGGCATCGGTGACCAGGCATTGTTGTATTTCCGCAAATACGAACCGGTGGCCTGCGTGGTCAGTCGCATCTGAGGCAATCTGCCGCGACTTCGACGCTCCTCAAGAATAGTTCCTGCCTTTCGCAAATAATTCGCGAGAGGCCGGTTCCATTTCGGCCGTTTCATGGCGGCAAGCTTTTATTCCCAACAGCGTGCGTGTTGTTCCCCAAGTATTGTGTGATCGAATAACTGCCAATTAGCAGTAATTCTCCCGGCCCTGCCTCCATTTATTCTTGTCGTTCCGCCCCTGCCGCGCGGGGGACGGAAGCATAGGCACAGCCTTGTTTCCCTTCATAAATGCCGCTGCACTTGACTGCATTTACCCAAAGTCCCTAAAGTCCGATTAACAAGAACCGGTAATATTGACCCGTATTCTCGTTTAATAATAGTTTAACGATTAGAAATGGGGCGCCACCAAAACGCCCCATATTTGGAGGTTTTGGCGCATGAATGCTCCTGTCCTGCTGGCCCAGTTGACCGGCACGTCCACGCAGCCATCCAGCGCCTCGGCCAAGCACCTCAAGATCGGGAAACCGCCGGGCAACCAAGCCGTTACGATTCATCTCGACGGCCAGAGCCAGATCGATTTCAGCGATATCGCCAGCGAGCGGCTGACCTTCGTCAAGATCGGCGACCGCCTGATCATCCTGTTCGACAATCAGTCGACGGTCTCGATCGACCCGGTTTTCGACGCCAACGGCGCCCCGCTGAAGGACGTCAGCTTCGAAGTCGGCCCCGACCGAATCATCAATGGCGATCAGTTCGCCGAGTTGTTTCCGATCACCACCGACCAGTCGGTGCTGCCCGCCGCGGGTACGCCCGGTGCGCCCGGCGTGCCTGCCGGCGCGAACTTCGGGACGTTCAAGGTCGACCCGCTGACCGTCGGCACGCCGCTCGGGCTGCTGGGACCCGAGGACTCCACCACCAAATTCGGCGACAACCCGGTCACGCCGAATCCGACGCCAATCGCCGGCGTTGCCGACAGCGTGGTGCTCAACGAGGACGGCCTGTCCGAAGGCCGGCCCGGCGGCAGCGGCGACATTGGCGGCGCGGTGACGAGCTTCACCGGTTCGCTGAACGTCGACTTCGGCACCGACGTGATCGGCCGCGCCTTTGCGTTCGCGGCGTCACAGCCTGGTCTTGCCGGGCTGACGTCCGGCGGCCAGGAGGTGCATTTTGCGATCACCACCGTCAACGGCCAGCCGGAGCTGATCGGTTATATCGGCAGCGATCCCTCGATCGTCGCCAACCAGGTCTTCACCGTCACGCTCGACGCCAACTCGACGATCGCGGGGACCTACACGGTCACGCTGCTGCAGCCGCTCGATCATCCGGTCTTCGGCACCGAAGACACGCTGAATCTCACCATCAACGTCATCGCCATCGACGGCAGCGGCGACACCGCGCCGGTGACGATCGTGATCGGCGTCAACGACGATTCGCCGGTCGCCGGCACCGTCGAGGCGATCAATGTCGCCGAGCACACCGGCGGCGGAAGCGAAGGCGGCGGCGAGAGCGAGCTCTTCGCCAAGGTCGTGGGCGGCGACGGCTTCGAGCCGACCACCGCGAGCGTGGACCTCAACATCGGCTGGGGCGCCGACAACGGCAACAGCAAGGTCGATGGCGGCTCCAACGGCACCGTGGTCGACGGCGACCGCTCGCTGGTGTTCGATGCGTCCGAGATCGCGACCTTGCAGGCGCTGGGCCTGACCTCGAACGGCGAGGCCATCTCCTACACGCTGTCGGCCAACGGCACCGAGATCATCGCGACCGCAGGCGAGGGTGAGGGCGCACGCACCATCTTCACCGTGTCGCTGTCCGACACCGGCTCCGGCAGCGCCACCTTCACGCTGTCCGACAATATCGACCACAACGGCGCCAACGACGCCTCGCTGCCGCTGACCTTCAAGGTGGTTGCGACCGACGCCGACGGCGACCCCGTCAACAGCGCCTTCACCGTCAACGTCGCGGATGACGGCCCGAGCTTCGGCGAGAAGCCGAGCTATTCGGTGGTCGACGAAGACGGGCTCGGCAATGCCGGCAACAGCTACGCCGACGGCCATGATGCCTATGGCGAAGACCTGACGGTCACGGATACGCTCGGAATCCGCTGGGGCTCCGACGACGCCAACAACAATGTCGACGGCGGCATCAACGGAACGCCGGTCAATGGCGACCGCGCCGTCACCTTCGCCGCAAACGTGGCGGCCTCGCTCGAGGCAAAGGATCTGACCTCCGACGGCTTTGCCCTGCGCTACGAGGTGTCGGGGAACGGCACCGTGCTGACCGCCTATCGCTATGATGCCGCGCACGAGACCTATGTCGACGCCAACGGCAAGCCGCTGGAAGGCGAGGGCCTGTCGGGCGCCGTGGTGTTCACGGTGTCGCTGTCAGACCAGGGCCATGGCTCCTATACCTTCGCGCTGTCGGGCAACCTGGATCACCCGGTGCACGGCACCGAGGACGACATCACCCTCAACATCGGTTTCGTCGCGACCGATTCCGATGGCGATGCGATCACCGACACCTTCACGGTGAAGGTCAATGACGACGCCCCGAGCTTCGGCGAGAAGCCGAGCTATTCGGTGGTCGACGAGGACGGCCTCGGCAACGCCGGCAACAGCTACAAGGACGACGGCGACGCCTATGGCGAAAGCCTGAAGGTCACCGATACGCTCGGCATTCGCTGGGGCGCCGACAGCGCCAACAGCCATGTCGATGGTGGCATCGATGGCGCGCCGGTCAATGGCGACCGCGCCGTGACCTTCGCGGCCGACGTGGTCGCGACGCTCGACGCCCAGAATCTCACCTCGAACGGCTTCGGTCTCACCTACGTCGTGTCCGAGAACGGCACGCTGCTGACCGCCTATCGCTATGACGCCGAGCACGAGACCTATGTCGGCGCAGACGGCAAGCCGACGGATTCGGCCCACGCGACGGTGTTCACCGTGGCGCTGTCCGGTCAGGATCACGGCTCCTATACGTTCGAGCTGAAAGGCAATCTCGATCACCCGGTGCACGGCACCGAGGACGACATCACGCTCAACATCGGCTTCGTCGCCACCGATTCCGACGGTGACGCAGTCACCGACAGCTTCACCCTGAAGGTCAACGACGACGCGCCGGTGTTCGGCGATGCGCCGAGCGCTGGCGTGGTCGACGAGGACGGACTCGGCAATGCCGGCGACAGCTATGCGCAAGGCAGCGACGTCGCCGGCGCCGATCTCACGGTGACCAAGACGCTCGCGATCCTGTGGGGTGCCGATAGCGCCAACAGCCATGTCGACGGCGGCATCGATGGCGCCCCGGTCAATGGCGATCGCGCCGTCACTTTCGCCGCCGACACCGTTCCCTCGCTCGAGGAACTGGGGCTGACGTCGAACGGGATTGCGCTGAGCTATCAGGTCTCCGAGAACGGCACGCTGCTGACCGCCTATCGCTACGACGCCGCCCACGAGACCTATGTCGACGCGAACGGCAAGCCGACGGAGGACCTCGCCAGCGCCGCGGTGTTCACCGTCTCGCTGTCGGATCAGGACCAGGGCTCCTACACGTTCAATCTCACCGGCAATCTCGATCATTCGGTCCACGGCAGCGAGGATAATCAAGGGCTGTATTTCGGCTTCGTCGCCACCGATTCCGACGGCGACGCAATCCACGGCAGCTTCAATGTCGAGGTCAACGACGACGCTCCGGTGTTTGGAGAGCGCATCAGCTACTCCGTGGTCGACGAGGATGGTCTCGGCAATCCCGGCAACTCCTATTCGGACGGCAAGGACGCAGCCGGCGCCAATCTGACGGTGACCGATTTCCTCGGCATCCGTTGGGGCGCCGACAGTGCCAACAGCCATGTCGACGGCGGCATCAACGGTACGCCGGTCAATGGCGACCGCGCCGTCACCTTTGCCTCCGACGTGATCTCGACGCTCACCGGCCAGCATCTGACGTCGAACGGCGTCGCGCTGACCTACACCGTGTCCCCCGACGGCACGCTGCTGACCGCTTACCGCTACGATGAAGCGCATCACACCTACGTCGACGGCGAGGGCCATGCCACCGGTGATCCGGCCAAGGCTGCGGTGTTCACGGTGTCGCTGTCCGACCAGGGGCAGGGGTCCTACAGCTTCACGCTGATCGACAATATCGATCATCCGGCCCACAACACCGAGGACGACGTCACGCTCACCCTCGGCTTCGTCGCCACGGATTCGGATGGCGATGCGGTCTCCGACACCTTCACGGTCAAGATCAACGACGACGCGCCGGTGCTGAACCGGGAGATTGCGACCGGCGTGGTCGATGAGGACGGGCTCCCGACCGGGCTCGCGGGCGGGTCTGGCGACGTCCCCGGCCAGAACACCGTCGCAACGGGCGATCTCGGCATCTCCTGGGGCAGCGACAGCGCCAACAATCTCGGCAATGTCGGGATCACCGGTGCGTCCCCGGTGAACGGCGACCGCGCCGTCACCTTCGCGTCCGACGCCACCACCACGCTCGCCGCGCAGCACCTGACCTCGAACGGCGTCGCGTTGACCTACGACGTCAGCGAAGGCGGCACGTTGATCACGGCCTACCGCTTCGATGGACAGCATTACATCGACGGCAACGGCAACTGGACCGGCAACAAGGCCAATGCCGCCGTGTTCACGGTGAAGCTGTCCGACCTCGATTCCGGATCCTACAGCTTCACGCTGCTCGACAATCTCGACCACCCGGTGCCCAACACCGAGGACAGCATCGCGCTGACATTGAAATACGTCGCCACGGATTCCGACGGCGACCAGGTCAGCGGCACGTTCAAGGTCAGCGTCAACGACGACAGCCCGGAGGCGCATACCGGGACGGCCAAGAGCATCAGCGAAGCTGATCTCAACGCTGGCGGTGGCGATTGCGGCCCCGATTTCGGCGGTCACGATTTCGGCGGTCACGATGGCGGCAGCCGCGATCCCCAGGTGACCGGCGCGCTCAACATCAAATGGGGGGCCGACAACAACGACAGCGGCGCCGCCGATCGCTCGGTTCGCTTCGCCAATACGTCCAACGCCGCCGACGACGTCCATGTGACCAACGGCAGCGACGTCGGCCTCAGTGGCCTGACGTCGGACGGTCAGCAGGTGAAATACGCCTTCGATCATGGCGCGCTGGTCGGCTACACCGGCAACAGCCTCAATTCCGGTCAGCGCGTGTTCGAGGTCTCGCTCGATGACGACGGCACCGGCACCTACACCTTCAAGCTGCTCGGCAATCTCGATCATCCGGCCGGGCAGGAGAGCAACGTCGTCAAGCTGACCTTCGATTACACCGCGACCGATTCCGACGGCGATTCGAGCAGCAGCACGTTCACCGTCACCGTGGTCGACGACGTCCCGACGATCGGACACGCCGAGAGCGAGACCGTCAGCGAATCCAACCTGCCGACCGATCTCTATGACGTCCTGTTCCCGGATTCGCCGTACTCGACGGTGCAGACCGGCCGTCTCGCGATTTCCTGGGGCGCCGACGACAATGATTCCGGCGCGACCAACAACCGCTCGGTGGCGTTCTTCAACACGACTGCACCGGACGGGCTGACGTCGAACGGCTATGCGGTCAGCTATGTGGTCTCGTCCGACGGCACCACGCTGAGCGCGGTCACCACCGATCACCGCACCGTTTTCACCGTCACGCTGAGCGATGACGGCGACGGCAGCTACAAGTTCACGCTGCTCGACAACCTCGATCATGGCAAGTCGGGCACCGACAGCCTGGCGCTGAGCTTCGGCTTCAAGGCCACCGATTCCGATGGCGACAGCGCCGCGAGCAGCTTCACGGTGGCGGTGACGGACGACGTCCCGACCGTCGGCTGCCCCGAGGACGAGACCGTCAGCGAGGCCAGCCTGCCGACCGACGGCTACGACACCAGCCATCCGGATGCATCGAACTCGACGGTCCAGACCGGCAGCCTCGACATCTCCTGGGGCGCCGACGACAACAATACGGGTGTCGGGCACAACCGCGCGGTGGCCTTCACGACCGCCGCTGGCGCCGCGGGCCTGACCTCCGACGGCTCGGCGATCAGCTACACGATCTCCGGCGACGGCACCTTGCTGACGGCGGTCACCGCGGATCACCGCACCGTCTTCACGATCCAGTTGTCCGACAGCGGCGATGGAAGCTACAAGTTCACGCTGTACGACAACATCGACCACCCGGCGTCCGGCCAGAACGATGACAGCCTGCCGCTGACGTTCGGCTTCAAGGCCACCGATTCCGACGGCGACAGCGTCACCAGCAGCTTCAAGGTCACGGTGCTCGACACCGCGCCGGTGGCGGCGGCCGGCGATGCCAGGACCGTTGACGAGGACGATCTGCCGGGCGGCACCGATGTCTCCAAGGAGCCGACCGCGGTCAGCGGCGACCTCAACATCAGCTGGGGCTCCGACGACAGCAACAAGACCTCGGGCGGCGGGCTCGGCGACCGCTCGGTCAGCTTCCGCTACACGAGCGCAGGCGCGAATGTCGACGCCGAGGACAGCGCAGGCCGCAACCTGGCGCTGACGTCGGACGGCCAGACGGTGAAGTACAGCTTCGAGAATGGCGTGCTGGTCGGCTACACCGGCAGCGATCTCGCCCACGGCACCCGCGTGTTCGAAGTGTCGCTGAGCGACCAGAACGACGGCTCCTACAGCTTCAAGCTGCTCGGCACCCTCGATCATCCCGCCGGCAGCGGCGAGAACATCGTCAAGCTGTCCTTCAGCTTTACGGCGACCGATGGCGACGGCGACACGTCCAGCAACAGCTTCACCGTCTCGGTCAAGGACGACGTGCCGGTGCTCGGTTCGCCGACCGCAGCGACGGTGACCGAGAACACCACCGGATCCGCCGGGGCGGAGGTGTTCCAGACCCAGACCGCGTCCAATGTCGCGCTCAACATCAATTGGGGCGCGGACGACAACAATTCGGGCGCGGCCAATCGCAGCGTCGCGTTCGATAGCGCGATCCATACCGGCGACGTGGTCAAGACCACCGGCGCAGGCAGCCCGACGCTGACGTCGAACGGCACGGCGGTGCAGTTCATCCGCGTGTCGGACACCGAGATCTGGGGCGTCGCCAACGACAATGGCGGCCAGCTCACGACGAACGACCGCAAGGTGTTCCACATCACGCTGTCCGACGACGGCTCCGGCAGCTACACCTTCGAGCTCCTGGACAATGTCGATCACGTCGGCTCGGGCCAGACCAATGCACTGTCGCTGAAGCTCGGCTTCACCGCGACCGATGCCGATGGCGATACCGCCTCCGGCGGCAACTTCACCGTCACCATCAATGACGACAACGGCCGGCCCGCGATCGGCACGGCTGATGCCGGGACCGTCGACGAGGATGGGCTTTCCGGCGGCAACACCGGAGCGGCCACCGGCGACGTCGCCGGTGCCAATGTCACGGCCAACGGCTCGTTGGCGATCTCCTGGGGCGCCGACGACAACAACAGCGGCAGCGTGAACCGCGCGGTCGCGTTCAGCGGCATCACCAACGGCCAGAACGCCACTTCGGACGCGGGCTCGCTGACGGTCGAGGGCGTCCAGGTCAAGCTCTGGGTCGTCGGTAATACGGTCTATGGCTACACCGGCAGCAATCCGACCAACGGCAACCCGCCGTCGGTGGCCAGCCAGGTGTTCAAGGTCTCGCTCGATGATTCCGGTGCAGGCAGCTACAGCTTCACGCTGCTGAAGCACGTCGATCATCCGGCTGGCCAGAACGAGAACGACGTCAAGCTGACCTTCGGCTTCACCGCCACCGATGCGGATGGCGACAGCGCCAGCTCGTCATTCGCCGTGACGATCGATGACGATACCCCCGTCGCGACCGCGACGGTGTTGAGAGCGGCAGTCTACGAGAGCGAGCTGCCGAACGGAACGGTAGTGACCGCGACCGGCAACCATGGCGGCGACCTCAACGGCGACGGCAACGGCAACGATTCCTACTTCACCGGCAATCTGAGCTCGCTGGTGTCGTTCGGCGCCGACAGGCCCGGCACCTACACGGTCGAGAAGACCAACCTCGCGCCCGAGCTGCTGTCGCTGACGTCGGGCGGCGTGGCGCTGACCTACAGCATCGGAGTCGACAACACGCTGATCGCCAAGGCTGGCAGCGTCACGATCTTCGAGTTCCAGGTCGATGCCAACACCGGCCAGTATTCGTTCCGTCTGAAGGGCGCGCTGGACCATGTCGGCACCGGCCATGACAACACGCTGACGCTCGACCTGTCGACGGCGGTGACCGCCACCGATTCCGACGGCGATTCCGTTGCGCTGCACGATCAGATCATCATCACCGTCAACGATGACAGCCCGCAGTCGCAGGACGTCGACACCGTCGCGATCTCGGAGGCAGCCGGCAGCGTCTCGACCGGCGCGGTCGATCTGCGCATCACCTATGGGGCCGATGGCGACAGCTCCGGTCCGTCGGTGACGTTCCTCGGCGCGTCGCCAGTGCGCGCCTACGATGCGGCCAACCACCAGCTCTCCGGGCTGACCTCGCTCGGCTTCGGTCTGACCTACGTCATGTCGGCCGATCACACCACGCTGACCGCCTATCGCATGAGCGGTGGCAGCTACATCGGCCAGAATGGTCTGGTGACCGGCAACGCGGCTGATGCCGCGGTCTTCACGGTGACGCTGTCCGAGGCCGGCACCGGCTCCTACAACTTCACCTTGCTGCAGCCGCTCGATCACCCCGCGCCGATCGGGACCTCGAGCGCGGCCGACCAGTATCTCGACATCAATTTCGCCTTCGCGGTCGAGGATCGCGACCATGACGTCTTCACCAACAATTTCACCGTCCGGGTCGATGCTGCCGGCACGGTGACGACGACTCGCTATGACGCGCCGAACTCGCCTGTGTTCGTCAATCTCGGCGACAGCTCGGCGACGGTCCTCGGCGAGACGGTCGGGGCTCACAGCGTGACCGACCGCGCCGCGGTGACCGACAAGGTGGTCGGCACCGACAAGCTCGGCGGCGTGACCGAGGCCCACGGCTCAAATGGCGACGACATTCTGGTCGGCGGCAACGGCGTGGGCGGCGAAGTCCTGTATGGCGGCGCCGGCAACGACATCATCATCGGCGGAGGAGGTGGCGACCGGCTGTTCGGCGGCGCCGGCAACGACACCTTCCTCTACACGGTGGGCGACGGCAGCGACGTCATCGACGGCGGCTCGGAGTCTGGCACGACCTTTCCGAACTACGACGTGCTCGCGATCACGGGCGATGGAAATTCGCGCAATTTCACCATCGGCAAGACCTCGACCGGCACCGAGATCAATCCGACGCTGAATGATCCCTCCGCCAGCAACGCCACCGACATTCTGGTGCGCTATGACGGTCCGAACGGAGCGACCATCCGCGCCGACGAGATCGAGCGCATCACGATCACCGGCGGCACTGCCAGCGACACGGTGACGATCACCGATATCAGCGGCACCGCGATCGCGCCGTCGACCATCGTGTTCAACGGTGGCTCCGGCAACGACACGCTGGATCTCTTCCGGTTTGCCGGCAACACCAGCGTTGTGTCCGACGGCGGATCTGACACCGACACCGTGAAGTTCGGCTTCAAGTTCGCCGAGGCGACCTACACCAAGGTGTTCGCCACCGACGGCGTGACGCTGATCGGCGTGCAGGTCACCCACAACGGCCTGACCGATACGTTCACGAACTATGAGAGCTTTGCCTTCACCGACGGCACGCGCACGCTGACCGGCGTCTTCAACACGCCGCCGGTGGCTCATGACGACGCGGTGCAAGCGAGCGAGGACAGCCCGCTCACGGTCAACGCGCTGCTCAGCCTGCTCAACAACGACACCGACGTCGACAACAACACCTTGACCGTCAGCGGCGTGTCGAACGCGACGCACGGCACCGTTTCGCTCTCCAACGGCAATCCGGTGTTCACGCCGGACAAGAACTTCTCGGGCGTTGCCGGCTTCGATTACACGGTCAGCGACGGCGATGGCGGGACCGCGACCGCGCATGTCACGGTCGACGTCGCACCGAAGGCGGACGCGCTGACGCTGGGCTTCATGGATCTCGGCCCGGCCTCGGGTGCCGAGGACACCACGATCAACCTGAAGCTCATCAGTGCCGCCGTCACCGACACCGACGGCTCCGAAAGCCTGCGGCTGCTTATTACAGGTTATCCGGCCGGCGCGACCTTCTCGGTCGGCCATGCCGGAACCGGCGCTGACGCCGGCAAGTGGGTGATCGATAGCGCCGCCGCGATCGCCGCGTTCGACAGCCATCCGCTGCAGATCACGCCGCCCGCGAATTACAACGGCACGTTCTCGCTGTCGGTGGTCGCGGAGGTTACCGACCAGGCTACGTTGTCGGACGGCAACGTCCACACCGACGTCGTCAACACCGCACTGCAGACGATCGATGTCACGGTGACCCCGGTCAACGACGCGCCGCAGATCCATGCGCCGGCGCAGGTGACGACGAACGAGGATACGCCATTCGCCTTCACCGGCGCGAACGCGTTCTCCTTCTCCGATGCGGACGGCGATGTCGTCGAGTCCGTGAGGTTCGACATCTCCGGCGGCACGTTCGCGATCCCGTCTCTCGGCGTCTACAACGCCAGCCAGACGCTCTCGATGAGCGGGTTCAAGATCAGCGACCTGAACACCTATCTGGCGTCGGCGGTGTTCACGCCATCAGCCGACAACGACGCGACGGGATCGGTCACGATCACCATCAACGACAACGGCAATGTCGGCGGCGGCAATCTGAGCGCGACGCAGACGATCACGATCAACATCAACCCGATCGAGGATGCTCCCACGGCCGTGGATGACACGGCCAGCGTGAACGAGGACACGACGCTGACCGTGTCCAATCCGGTGCAGGGCGTTCTGCACAACGACCGCGACCCGGATACGGGCGACACGCTGAGCGTGGTGGCGGGTGACTTCACGACGGCCAAGGGCGGCACGATCCATTTCAATGCCGACGGCACCTATGTCTACAAGCCCAAGGCCGACTTCTATGGCGCGGATACCGTGGATTACACGGTGCGTGATGCGGCCGGACAGACGGACACCGGCACGCTGACGATCAACGTGGCGCCGGTGAACGATGCGCCGGAGATCCATGCCCCGACGCATGTGACGGCCAATGAAGGCGCCTCGTTCGCCTTCACCGGAGCGAACGCGATCACCTTCTCCGACGCGGACGGCGATGTCGTCGAGTCCGTGAGGTTCGACATCTCCGGCGGCACGTTGTCCATTCCGTCGCTCGGCGTCTTCAACGCTGAACAGACGCTCTCGATGAGCGGGTTCAAGATCAGCGATCTGAACACCTATCTGGCCTCTGCCGTCTTCACCCCGAACAGCGACCATCCGGGGTCGGTCACGATCACCATCAACGACAACGGCAATGTCGGCGGCGGCAATCTGAGTGCCACCCAGACCGTCAGCGTCGAGGTCATCCCCGCCAACCACCCGCCGGTGGCGAACTCCGACACCCATGCGGTGCTGGAGGATGGCAGCCTCAACATCTCGGCGGCGAACGGCGTGATCCGCGGCTCGACCGGCGGCTCGGTGGCCGACAGCGACGTCGACAACCCCGTCAGCTCGCTCGTCGTGTCGGGCGTCGTGGCTGGCACCGGCAGCGTGACGCAGGGGGCGGGCGTCGGCACCTCGATCGAGGGCGCCTACGGCCATCTGACGCTGAATTCGGACGGCTCCTACACCTATGTCGCCGACAAGGCCGATGCGCTGGCGGCGGGCGTGCCCGCGGTGGACACCTTCACCTATACCGACAAGGATCCGTCGGGCGCGGTGTCGAACACCGCGACGCTCAAGATCACGGTCACCGGCGTCAACGACGCGGCCGTGATCAGCGGTGACGCCACCGGCACCGTCGCCGAGGAGGGCGGCATCGCGAACAGCCAGAGCAGCCCGCTCTACGGCATCGCCCGCGGCGACCTCAATGCGACCGACGTCGACGGGCACAACGATGTGTGGCAGGCGACGTCCTCGAACACGGCCAACGGCTACGGCTGGTACGACATCGGCAGCGATGGCAGATGGACCTACGGCATCTATAACAACGACCCGAGAATCCAGGCGCTGAAGGAAGGCGAGACCACGCTGACCGACAGCTTCACGGTCTACACGGAGGACGGCACCGCCAAGACGGTGACGATCCAGATCCTCGGCAACAATGACGCGCCGGTCCTGCAGAACGCGCTGACCGACCGCAGCTCGGCGGAAGATCAGCCGTTCAGCTTCACCATCCCGTCGAACACGTTTGCCGATGTCGATGGCCGCTTCGATGGCACCGCGAACCCGCTGACGCTGTCGGCGAACCTCAGCGACGGCAGCAACCTGCCGGCGTGGTTGCACTTCGACGCCACCACCGGCACCTTCAGCGGCACCCCGCCGGCCAATTTCGCAGGCACGGTCAACGTCACGGTCTACGCCAGCGACGGCGAATCTGCCGTCTCGGACGCCTTCACGCTGACCATCACGCCGGTCAATGACGGCGCTGCGAGCGTGACGGTGTCGGGCACGGCGACGCAAGGTCAGACGCTGACCGCCAATCTCGGCAGCGATCCGGATGGTGCCGCGTCGAACGTCGTCTATCACTGGCTGCGCGACGGCGCCGTCATCAACGGCGCGACGGGCTCGACCTACACGCTGGGCTCCAACGACGTCGGCCACAAGATCTCGGCCAACGTCACCTACACCGACGGCCAGGGCTTTGCCGAGAACGTGACCAGCGGCCAGACCGGCTCGGTCACGGCGCCGAACCACGCGCCGACCTTCGGGGCGGGAACGACCACGGCAAGCGTCACGGAGGACGCCTCCTATGCGGCGCCGAGCGGCAACCTGATCCAGAACGGCTCGTTCGGCTACTACAACGGCAACTTCTACACGCTGGATGCGTGGACGGTCGGGGGCGCCCATGCCGTCACCGTCGTGGGCGGCCGCACGGACGGCGGCTCGGCCGATTTCTACGGCGCATCGAGCTCGATGAGCCAGACCATCAGCACCGTCGTCGGCGTGACCTATACCGTCGACTTCTACGTGATGACCTACGGCACGGCCGTGACATCAGCCGTTGATGGAACAACCCTTCTGACGACGAGCGCCTGGAACTTTGGCTGGACGGAGCAGACCTACCAGTTCACCGCGACCTCGACGTCGACCACCATCAAGTTCGCGAGCGGCGGCGGCGCCGTCATCGACGACATCTCGGTGCAGCCCAGCACGGTCGTGACACCGGGAGTGGAGCAGGCGTCCGGCGCGATCGCCTTCACCGACGTGGACGGCGATGCCCAGACCGTGACCTACACGACACCGGCCGGCAGCAACTACTACGGCTCGTTCAGCGCCACGGTCGACAATACCGGCCACAAGGTGAACTGGACGTTCGCCGTCAATGACGCCGACATCCAGTCGCTGCGCGCCAGCGACCATATCGATCAGACCTATACGGTGAAGATCGATGACGGTCACGGCGGGACGACGATGCAGACCGTCACCGTTACGGTGAACGGCGTAAACGATGCGGCGTCGATCGCGGGCATGGCAAGCGGTGCGGTCAAGGAGGACGCCACGCTGACGGCAGGCGGGACCCTGACGGTCACCGACGTCGATAGCGGAGAAGCCCAGTTCCAGACGCCGGCTTCGCTGGCGGGGACGTATGGCACCTTCACCTTCAATGCGGTGACAGGCGACTGGGGCTATACGCTGAACAATTCGGCTGCCAACGTGCAGGCGCTCAACAATGGCGACGTCAAGCATGACACGCTGACGGTGAAGTCGGTCGACGGCACGGCCAGCCAGGTCATCGACGTGACCATCAGCGGCACGAATGAGCCCGCGCCGCTGGCCGTGGTGGACACCACGAGCGCCGACGGACGCTATGCGCTGTCGAAGAACAGCGACTCGCCGAACGTGATCAGCCTGGACGCGGCGACGCTGTTCTCGGGCGGAATGGGGACGGTCACCTACACCTACAGCCTCGTCTACAGCTCGACCGGCGACGACAGCTGGATCCACCGGACCGGCAATCAGTTCACCGGAGATCCGAGCAACAACGACGCGGGCCTGTATGTCTACAAGGTCACGGCCACCGACTCGGTATCGTCCGTATCGACCTATCTGGCCTTCAATGCGCTCGACAATGGTGCGCTCAACCTCACCATCAACTCGCTGTCGGACAAGTCGTGGGTGGTCGGTTCGGCCCCGTGGCTGTCCGGCTACAGCGCCAACGACGGCGACGCGATCACCGCCACGGTCGACAACCCGCTCGAGGCCAATGCCAACAACGGCTACGACGTGATGATCGGGTCGAGCGGCGGCAACAACTTCAACGGCGGTGCCGACGACGACGGCATCTACGGCCTCGGCGGCAACGACACGCTGCTCGGCGGCGCCGGCAACGACTACATCAATGGCGGCGCCGGCAACGACTCGATCCGGGGCGGCAGCGGCAACGACGTCACCATCGGCGGCTCCGGCAACGACACCTTCTATTGGGGCGTCAACGACGGCGTCGACATCGTTGACGGCGGCAGCGGTACCGACACCTTCGTCATCGAGGGGACGTCGTCGCAGGACCTGATCTACGTCACGGTTGCCGGCGGTGTGATCACCGACGTCAACGGAACCAAGCTCAGCAATATCGAGGCGGTGACCGCCGATCTCGGCGGCAACAGCAGCGACACGCTGACCTACATCACCAACGAGGACGTGACGGTCAATCTCGGGGCCGGCACCGCCACCGGCTTCAGCTCGATCGCCAATATCGAGCGCGTGACCGGCGGCTCGGGCGACGACATCCTGATCGGCAGCAGTGCTGCCAACGCGATCAATGGCGGCGACGGCGACGATATCATCCGCGGCGGTGGCGGCAACGACACCATCGATGGCGGGGCAGGGATCGACCTGCTCGACTTCTCGGATGCGACGGCCGGCATCACCTTCACGCTGACGCAGAGCAGCAGCAACACTACCGGCCCGACCTTGTCCGGGATCGGCCAGGACACCTACAAGAACATGGAAGGCGTCATCGGCTCGGCCTATGACGACGTCATCAACGGTTCCTCGAGCAACGACGTCCTGATCGGCGGCGCCGGCTCGGATAAGCTGACCGGCAACGGCGGCTCCGACACGTTCAAGTGGAACGCCGGTGATCTCGCCGGCGGCGGGCTCGACACCATCCTGGACTTCCAGACCGGCACGTCCGGCGACGTCATCGACCTCTCGGGCCTCTTGGCCAGCGTGTCCGGCAACCATGCCGACGCGGTGCGCTTCGTCGACAGCGGCGGGCACACCAGCCTGGCCTCGGCCAACGGCAGCGGCGTGCTGAACAACGGCGACCTGACGCTGCAGATCAACGCCGGCTCCGGCTGGACCAACGTCGCGACGATCAAGGACACCGGCGGCAACCTCACGGCCGGCGACGACGTGATCAAGATGATCATCGACAACAGCCACGCCCAGACGCAGGTCCACGTCTGATCCGGTCGGCTTGGGACAGCAGAAGCAAAGGGCCGCCCATGAGGCGGCCCTTTTTCATGGCTGGAGGCGGCGGCGCGCCGATGCGCTGCGGCTCAGATCTTCTGCCCTGCCGGCCCGACGCCGACGTTGATCATGATCCGCTGCACTTCGGTGCGGCCCTGCGGGAACTTGACCTCGAGCGTCACCGTGTCGGTGCCGGCGAAGTCGGCCTTCGACTGATAGAAGGCGATGAAGCCCGGCACTTCCAGGGCGAGGCACTGCTTGTAGTTGGTGGCGCTGACCTTGCCGCGCTTGATCGTGACGGTGCCGTTGCCGGGCGGCGACACAAGGCGGATGGCGGGAAGGGGCCCGGATGAGCAGTCGGGCTGGACGTTGAGATAGATGCCGACCTGGATCGGCTTGCCGGCGACGCCCTTGGCGTTGCGCTCGACCGTGGTCTGAGCGGGACCGGGCGCGGGAGCAGGCGTCTGGGCTTGCGCCGAGGCTGCGGTGGCCGCCGCCAGCAGCGCCGCGACGGCTATTCCCACGAACGCTCCCCGCCATTCTCCTCGCAACAGGTTCATCACCGTCCTCAGCCCCGCATTGTCCCTCAGCGTCGCCAGATTGCCGTATTCGAGCCGATCGTTCAACGGATTGCCGAACTTGCGGCCGACTTCAGCAAACTTCCTTCACGTCCGCCATAGCATCGCCCGCGCGGTGTCATCGGATGGGTCCGATGACGTCATGACTGTTTCCCGCTGTTGCCATCCGTGTCTGCGCAACTCGTCCGCCTCGAGGAATGCGCGGAGTGGACGACATTGGAACGCAGTCATCGGGCTGACATCGATGCCCTTCGGGCGATCGCTGTCGTCATCGTCATTCTCTTCCATCTGAGGATCACCGGCTTCGAGGCCGGCTATGCCGGCGTCGACATCTTCTTCGTCATCTCCGGCTATCTCATCACTGGGCAGATCCTGCGCGATGTCGCCGCGCGGCGTTTCTCGCTGTCGGACTTCTATCTGCGACGGGCACGGCGCATCCTGCCGGCGCTGGTTGTGACCATTGCGGCCACGTTCGCGGTCGGCTGGCTGTTCCTGTCGCCGGAAGCCCTGCGCCAGCTCGCGAAGGAGGCGACACACGGCCTGCTCTCGATCGCCAACATCCAGTATTGGCGCGAGGCCAGCGCCTATTTCGCGCCGAGCGCGGATCAGTTGCCGCTGCTGCACCTGTGGTCGCTGTCGGCGGAGGTTCAATTCTACGCGCTGGCGCCGCTGCTGCTGATGTGGCTCGGCACGCGCCGGCATGTGTTCGGTGCCATTGCCGCGATCGGGTTGTTGTCCCTTGCCGCGGCCACACTCTGGTCATCGCGCGATCCGGACGCCGTGTTCTTCCTGACGCCGTTCCGGGTGTTCGAATTCGCCCTCGGCGCGCTCGCCATTCCGCTCGAGGCCCGGCTGGCAGCGTCGCCGCGCGCACGCTCTCTCGCCGCCGCCTGCGGCGACGTTCTGTTGTTCGGCAGCCTTCTCCTCATCGGCTGCTATCAATTCCAGGCAGGCGTCGCCGCGCTGCTGCCCTGCATCGCCACAGCCGTCATCATCGCGGCCAATGCCCCGACGTCGCTGGTGATGGCTCGCCCGGTTCGCGCCGTCGGCGCTGCGTCCTATTCGCTCTATCTCGTGCACTGGCCCGTGATCTTCTTCGTCCGCTTCATCTTCGGCGATGCGGCGCAGACCGCGGCGGGACTGGCGGCGCAGCTCGCGCTGATGGCGGTGCTGACCACGCTGATGTTCGTCATCGTCGAGCGGCCGCTGCGGCGGCTGCCGTGGCCGAGGGGCGCGCAGGTGGCGAGCTTTGCGACCGTGCTCATCGTCGGTGCCGCGCTCACCCATGTGACGTTCCGCGCCAATGGCGTCGTGTCGCGGCTGCCCGACGATCAGCTCGCGCTGTTCCAGCTGCAGGGCTTCGGCCTCAACAAATGCGGTCGCACCGTCGGCCGTCTGTGCGCGTTCGGCGATCTCGAGGGCACGCGCGGCGTCGAGCTGCTCGGCGATTCCTATGTCCAGCAATATGTCGCCGCGCTCGATGCGACGCTGAAGGCGCGCGGCATGATCGGGCACGTGTCCACCATGAGCGGATGTCCCACCCTCGCGGGGCTCACCGCCGAGGGACCTCGCGCCCAGGTCTGCGCCGAGCTGCGCGACAGCGAGCTGCCGCGGATCCGGCAGTCGCAGGCCGATTTCGTCGTGATCGGGCAGGCGTGGCAGCATTATCTCGACCTCGGCGAAGGGCCGGCAGCGCGGGCCCGCAACGCCGCGGTCGCCGGTCATCTCGCCGAGACCATCCGTCTGCTCGACCGGCCCGGCCGGCATTTCCTCGTCGTCGGCGGCCAGGTCCGTCCGGTGAATTGCGCCTTCGATCAGTTGCGCATGCTGCCGGGGCCGCGCTGGCACGCGCCCGCCAAGCCGTGCGATGCCGTGCCGAAGAGCGAGGCGATCGCGACCAACCGCGTCATCGACGCCGTCCTGTCGGAGGCGATCAGGCCGCTCGCCAAGGTGACGCTGCTCAGGCCCTCGGAGGTCTATTGCGACCGGGATTGCCCGGTCGTGGAGGGAGGCGTGTGGTTGTTCCAGGATGCCGGTCATTTCACCGTGGCAGGGGCCCAGCGGATGGGCGAGCGCGCTGCGCCGGTGTTCGCGAGTTTCCTGTCGGACGATTAGGTGGCGCTATTCGCTGTCGGCTGCGGCGCTTGCGGCTGCGGCCAATGCCGGCGACGCCGCGACGATCCGTGCGCCTGCGAGCTCCGAGCCCTGCGCCGTGAGGTGACCATCGTCCCAGGCGAGCGGCGCGCCGTCGGAGGTCTGGAGCACGCAATCTCCCGCCGGACACAGCAGCGCGAGCGGCGACACGTATTCGGTCTGCGCCACGTCCGCCAGCAGCGTGCGCATGAAGTCGTCGACCTCGCCGAGCAGATCCAGCATGTGCCCGTCGGTCCCGACGCCGAAGCGCTTCGCCGCGATCAGCAGATGCGGCAGCGGACGATCGAATTGCGGGCTCGGCCCGACCACCACCACCTTGCTGCCGGTGTCCGCAATCGCGTTGATCGTGGCGCGCAGGCTGGCCTGTGCGGCCGGCGTCATCGCGGTGCGTGTCCAATTGCCCGACAGCACGACGATGTCGGGCGTGAGCTCGCGCACCAGCCGAGGCAGCCGGCGGTTGAAATCCATGCAGGCGGCGGACTGGCCCGCTTCGGCGTGAGGGACGCATTGCGCAAGGCTGGCGCGCAGCAGCGAGGCCTGGGGCATGGCTCGCGTCAGGCCATGGATGAGGTGAGCGGCGTGGCTGTCGCCCCACACCAGGATGCGCGGGCGCTGCCCTTTGGCAAGGCATGACGGCTGCAACGCCGCGAACGTCTGGCCCGGATCGAGGAAGCAGGTGCCGCTCTCGTAGGCGGACTTATGATCGTAGCTGATGAATTCCGCCAGCGCCCGCTCCTGCGGCGAGAAGCGGGCGGGAAAGCCGGCAAGTCCGATGATCGAGAGCGAGGCCAGCAGCACGACGGATGCGCTCGCGACCAGCGCGCGCGCCGTGATTGGCGACTGCGCACGCCTCGCCGGCTGCTCGATCAGATGGAAGCTCGTCAGCGCCAGCACGGTGCAGGCTCCGAGCAGCGCCAGCTTGTCCGCGATCGAGCTCGGCGGACCCCAGACCGCCGTCGCCAGCGAGACGACGGGCCAGTGCCAGAGATAGAGCGAGTAGGACCACAGCCCGATCGTGATCATCGGTTTGACCGCGGTCAGCACGGCCTTGCTCGGGGGCGGATTGGCCCAGATCACGGCGGCGGCGCCGAGGCACGGCAGCAGCGCGGCCGTGCCTGGATAGGGCGTGTGCGGCGAGAACAGGTTGACGGCGGCGCCGAGCGCGATCCAGCCCAGTGCGGCCACCGTGATCCTGAGCCATTGGCTTTGCGGCGCCGGCAGGGCCTCCACGGCCAGCAGCGCGCCGAGCGCGAGCTCCCAGACCCGGGCCGGCAACAGAAAGAACGCGGCGGCGGGCTGCAGCCGGGTCTGGATCACGCAGAGCAGGAACGAGGTCGCGCAGACCGTGGCGAAGCTCGCAAGCATCAGCGACCGCCGCAGCGCGAAGGCGGCGAGCGCCAGCGTGGGAAACAGCAGATAATACTGCTCCTCCACCCCGAGCGACCAGGTGTGCAGCAGCGGCTTGGTGATGGCGGCGGCGTCGAAATAGCCCTGCTGCGACCACAGCAGGATGTTGGAGCAGAAAACGAGGACGGCCAGCGCCTGCTGCGCCACGGACACCGCGTCCCGCGGCAACAGGATCACGCTGGCGCCGAGCAGGGTGACGCACAGCATCGCGAAGGCGGCGGGCAGGATGCGCCGGGCACGGCGCCGGTAGAACGCGGCGAACGAGAACGTTCCGCTCCGCACCTCCGCATGAATGATCCGCGTGATCAGGAAGCCCGAGATGACGAAGAACATGTCGACGCCGACATAGCCGCTGCGAAACGGCGAGATGTCGTAGTGGAACGCGATCACCGAGATCACTGCGAAGCCGCGCAGGCAGTCGATGTCGGGACGATAGTCGGTTGCGCTCAAGGGGGCTGTCCGGACGCTCGCATCTGGCGGCGGCCGTCAATCCCCGACGGTCACTGCACGCAGGCGGCCCTGGTAGGCTCCGATTGCAACCGCATTGAGGGATTCCTGCGGCACCGTTGGTCGTGCAGACAGGACACAATGCCATCGAATTGACACCGCAGCGGGAATCCGCGGCTTGCCTTCACAGACTTGCCTCAATGGCGTGATGGCCTTGTCGGAGTTCATGCGTCGAGCGAGCGTGTCATGCGTACATTGGGGCGGAAGGCCGGCCGGGCCGGATTGTTGTGCGGCGTTGTTCTATTTCAGGTTGCGGTTGGCGTTTCGCTTGCGCGAAGCGCCGAGCCGGGCGGCTCCTCACCATCCGCAGGCGAGGTGACCAAGGATCAGGGCAAGGAGAGCGGGCCGTTCGGCGGATGCGAGCCGATCGGGTTGACGGCATCGGGCGAGCTGGTGTTCCCGCTGGAATGCAAGAAGCTGATCAAGAAGCCGGCCGAGGCGCCGGTCGCCGAGGACAAGACCCCAGCCGACGACAAGACCGCGTCGGTCAATCCCGCGCCGTCCGTTCCGAGCCAGGCGGCCAGCGCCGACATTCCGGCCGGTCCCGAGGTCAAGCCTGCCGCGGCTGCGGAGGCGGTTGCGACGACACCCGCCGCGTCGGCTGAGCCGAAGCAGGCCGCGGTTACGGACACGCAGGATGCGGCTCAGAAGGTCGCCGTAGCAGAGCCAGCCGCCGGCAAGCCCTCCCTGACCAAGCCGTCCGTGAAATCGCCATCGGCGCTGGCGCCAGCGACCAAGCCGCCCTCTGCCAAGTCGTCCTCTTCCAAGTCGTCCTCTTCCAAGTCGTCCTCTTCCAAGCCGTCCTCTGCCCAGCCGTCATCTGCCAAGCCGTCCTCTGCCAAGACGGCCGCGGCCAATCCGCCTGGGACGACGCCATCGCCAGCCGGCGCCTCATCGGGCAAGCCGTCATCCGGCAAGGCGGCCCAGGCGCAGGCCGTTGTGGTCGCCGCCAGGGATGCAGCGGTCAAGGATGCCGGCAGGACATCGCGCATGGTCGCCAGCCGGCCGATGATCGTGATCGCGAGGCCCGCCACCGCAACCACGGCCTCGGCCCGGCTGCAGGCGGAGGGCAGGCCGCGACTGCGCACCGCGGGACTGCCGGCCTGCGTCCAATTCCGCAGCTATAATCCGGCGACGCACAGCTATCGCGGCTTCGATGGCCACATCTATGCCTGCCGGTGAGGGCTGACGCTCGAGGGCCGGTTTGGTCTGGAGGGTGGCGAGTGACGTGACAGCCTGCCGCCCAGGGCGGCAGCGAAGTCGGGCGGCGCGGCGCCGGAGCTGCTATAGAAGGTGAGTCCTCAATCTCCGTTCCTCGCCGCGGTTGCTTCCGATTCGACATGGCAGAGCCTCAGTCCGACCTGTTCGAGATGCGCCGGCTGGAATCGCTCTCCAACACCATCTTCGGTGTTGCGATGACGCTTCTCGCCTACGACCTGCCGAAGCCCAATTTCGCGCATATGCCGGGTTGGATCGACCTGGTGCATACCTATTCCGGGCGGCTTGCCGGGCTGGTCCTCAGCTTCATCATCGCCGGCGTGTTCTGGATCAGCCACCACCGGCGGCTGGCCCGGCAGCCGTTCGCGGGCCGGCCCGTGGTCATCCTGAATCTGTTCTTCCTGTTGTCGATCGTGCTGCTGCCGGTCACCAACGGGCTCTACGGCGGCTACAGGCTGAGCAGCGCGGTGGCCGTCCTCTATGGCCTGCATCTGACCATCATTGCGTCGCTGAACGCCGCGCTGTGGTGGCTCGCGCTTCCAAGCGGCCGCCATGCCGAGATCGCCGGCGCGATCTTTCCCGTCATCGTGTTCGTGCCGGGCATCGTGATCGCAGCGCTTGCACCGGAGTACGTGCAGTATTTCTGGATGCTCGGCTTCGGCGGCTTCCTGGCGCGGCGGTTCGTCCGCAGCCCGGCGCCGTCGGCCGGCGAGCAGGCGGAGTTGCCATAAAAAAAGACGCGGCGGGCCGTGAGACCCGCCGCGCTTCCGTTCTTGAACTCGCTGGTCCAGGGCCGAGACCGCCCCGTTGCCGAGCCGCGATGGCGCAATCCGCTGACGAATCACGCCCTCAAACGTCGCTCATGAAGAGCCGCTCAGCGGGCGATCCCAGCGAGGTGACAGCGCTTGGTGAAAGACACTGGATCACCTCCTTTCGTTGTTGATGGTGACGCCAATATAGGACGGTCCGGGCGGCGAGGGTAGGGGGGCCGATTACGGAACCGGCCGCCCCCAGGGTGCCGCGCCGCGGTCTCGAGGTCGCGCGCTGCGATCGCTTCGGGCCGTTCCATCAGGCCGGATCCGGGACCCATCCGCTTCGAAACCTCGCCCCGAAGAGGTTGAGACCCGCCGCGGACCATGTTAGGGAACGCCCAATGCGGGTGTAGCTCAATGGTAGAGCAGCAGCCTTCCAAGCTGAATACGAGGGTTCGATTCCCTTCACCCGCTCCAACGATTTCAGGCACTTGTCGCGCCGTCAGCTTTCCATTCGGACAAGCAGGCTGATGCTCATTCGGACAAATGTCCTTCCTTTGTTCGAGCTGCCCACCGCTTTTTGGCGCCGTTGACGATCTGCCGCGTCGTGCGCTTGGTGTACTTTGGCAGCACCTTCACCGTCGTGTGCCGGCCCTGTGCCAGCATCTCGCGGTCAGTCAGTTCGGCGTCGCCACCTTCAGTAAAGCCGCCATGCCGGAACGATGTGAACGACAATTCATCGCGAAGGCCAGCAGCACGGATGACTTCTTTGACCTTGCGGCTCACGTGCGTGAAATCCGGCTGATCCGGCTTCGGCCATGTCGGCCATGGTCCGCGCTCGCCCCAATCCCGGCACAGCATTAGGCCGCCGATGCGGTCGCGTTTGATGGCGTCGAGCTCCGCCATCAACTTGGGATAAACCGGTGCACCTGCATCGTCGAACAGCGATATCCAGCCCTTCTGCCTAGTCTTCTCATCGATGATGCGGACCATATTCGGGCGCCCTTTCGGGCGATAATGCGACACGTCGAAAGTCGCAAAGACGTCTGTCTCGCGCTGGAGCCATTCCCAGCCGATCAGGGCAGCGGTCGTCGGTCAGTGCCGTATCGATTGCGGTGAGGCGCTTCTCGCCCAGTCGCTTGCCATCTTTCAGGACGTAGCCGCCGACAAGCTTGAATCCGACCTCGTGATTACGCTTGGACTTAGGATCGAGCTTGGCGTAGCGGCGATCAGAGCGGTATTCGGCAAACATCCAATCGAGCGTTCCGACCGCATTGGGAGGCGACGCTGCCAAGGCCTTGCCGCCGGTCCGCCACGCGCGCCACCCGTAGATTCGCTTCTTCTGGACTCATCTACAAGGGCAATTTGCGGGCTTCAGTCTGTGGTCTTCGCGTACCCGCCAATCAAAGCAGGTCGGAGGACTTGTTCATCTGGAAATACTGCAATTTGCGATGCCTAAGCAAAATAGTCGTCGAAGGCACATCGTACAATTGGATGCTGCGGCAAGCAAAAAGGAAGGATCACCGACATTTTTCGCATTCGGCAATCTTGTCGATTTTCACCCTGCCGAATTTGCAGAACCTTCAGCAAGAGCCCCGCGGGGCGGTGCCGTTTGGCTGCCGAATTTATTGTTGCTTGTTCACCAAAGGTCGAACCTGTAACCAGACCGTTATGAGCGGGAGGAGATTGAATAGGTTTATTGATTTTGCAGCATTTTTGCCCAATGTTGATAGCGCCTGTCGCGGTTTGTTCAGTTCGTTTCTGGTGCGAAACTGGTGCGGCCGCGTTCGGAGGCATCGCCCTTTAAGGCAAGGCGGTTCGATAGGGGGAAGGGCAACGGCAAGCCGCTTGCCTTACACGCCGCTTCGATGAAGAGCCGAGCGGCTCAGGCGTACCAGTAAATTCGCTCGATAGCCGTACCCAATTGGGTTCGGTCGGCCTCAATTGAGCTCGGACACCGTCCTTCTCGAGCGATTTTGTGCGTTCCTTCAGCCCGATCCGCGATTGCAGTCCGGGTAGCCGTACCATGATGTAATATTTGCGCGCGCTGGTGTTTTATGGCCAAGCATCGCCGGCAAACAGCCCATCCAAAACGTGGATGGTCGGCTTTTGTCCACCATGAGTATTCCGGAAGTCACGACGAGCCATCCGCCGAAGTTAAAAGTCGGAGTTATGCTTGAAACTGTAAAGTCCGCGATCGATATCGACGTAGACGCCGCGCAAAACTCAGAAGACCGTCAACCCGATCCTCGTGTCGGCGATCTCGGGCGCAATTTTATGGCACCGATTTTCTGCACCGTGGAAATGCTTCCCAATAACCAGCAGTTCTTTGGAGGCATCTTTTCAAATTTGCGAGTTGGTAAGGCGCGCCTCGCGACCGCTTGAGCAGTCGTTCCCCTTAAGCAGCCCGCAGCGCCTGGCGGAAAGCGTTTGCGCCGGATACATGGCGACGGGGCCGTCATTGACCATGTATCTCAGTTGCGCATGGCGATGGCGTGCCGCTACACCGCGAACCCCGCCCCGCCCCACGCGTCTCGGTCGCGGCGACCTCAGAAGCGCGCCAATTTGCAGGGCGCGAAGCGGCTTCCTCAGTCGGTCCTGGTTACATACTCGACCGGGAGATGCTTGAACGGCTTGCGGTGCTCACGCGATACGGCCCCGCCAATGATGATCCTGGAAAACGCATGGAGGTCGGCGAAGAAGGCCGGCTTCAGGCTGTCGAGCTTGCTCGCATCGGCGACCAGAATGCTTTCGATCGCCGTTGCGATGGCCGCCTGCTTGACCGCCGTCTCATGAAAGTTCGAGCAGCTCGCGCCCCTATTCGCATGTACGCCGCCCGCCGAGATGAAGGCCTTGTTGATGCCGAGCTTGCGCAAATAGGACAGGCCTTCCTCCGATGAGAAGGATTGCGACGAGGGATGATAGAGCCCGCCCATCAGCATCAGCTGCGTGGCAGGACGTCGCGTCGCCAGCGCCGCCACGTTCATCGAATAGCAGATCACTGAGAGGGACATCGTCGAACGCAGTGTAGCGAATCATAGCGAGGAAACGGATCAGTGTAGCAAGGGTGCCGCCGGCGACAGATCGGGAGGGCTCCGCAGTTTTGATAGTTGGAGACTGAGGGCTTGGTCCGCGCTCTGTTCCGGGACGCAGGGGCTAGCCGAAGGCCTGACTGACGACGCCGTAGATCTTCGGTTGGTCGTTGCCGCGCAGGAAGGCACCCTTCACGTCGTTCCGCAGCGACATCGTGGTGACGGCATCGAAGAGAGCGAGCCCCGACCGCGCGAGAAAGTCGCGGAACTCTCCTGTCGCTCGATGAGTGTCGAGCCTGAGGAACTGGCCTTCGTGAGCTGCCACGTGCGGCGCCAACACGGCGATCGCGTCGCTGTCGCAGGATGCGACCACCGGCCCCGCGACATGTCCGCGTCCGAACCGCCGGCACATCGCGAACGTCTCCAGCCGCCCCGCGCGAAACAGCCCAAAGCTGCGCGACTGGTGAAACAGTCCGGTCATCAGCCCGGCTCGCCGGACGCCATAAGCAGCCGCGTCGAGTTCGATCAGCGCCGGCAGGTCTGCCTCCATCAGCACGCGAATATTTCCCGCTTCGGCCGGCGCCGCGTCCGAGGCAATCGCCTCACCCTGACACTGAAACAGAGTCTGCTCACGCTTGAAATCGAGAGATCGGTAGAGGCGATAGGCGGCGCGCGTGGCGTTGAGGCGCAGCGTCCGACCGCCGCATTCGGCCATCACCCGATGCATCAGCCATTGCCCGGTGCCAAGGGCCTGCAGCCGCGGCGAGGTGATGACCATCCCAACCGCAGCAAAGCCGTCGCTGTAGGGAAACCACATGGCGGATCCGAGGGCCCGACCGATCTCATCGAGCGCGACGACGCCGCGGCCGATGCTGCGCATGAATTGCCAATCCTCCTCCCGATGGGGCCATTGGACGGCGATCGACAAGGCGAGCAACTGCGCGAGGTCGACGCTGTCGATGTCGGCGAGGCGCATCTCGAACACGTCGACGATTCGCGATTCGACGTCCGGATTGTCCATGCACGCTGTCCCTGTCTTCGTTCCGCCCGCCACGCGTCACCCAGCCTCGATGAGGTCGAGAGCGACCATGCTGTCGTCACCTCCGCATATTGAGGCGCCTGCGGGCGAACTTCGCAACATTCTTCTCAATCCTGCCCTGTATTCGGCACGTAACGCAGGCCGCGACCGCCATGATCGGAGGCGCGACGAGCCAGATCGGCCGCTGGGATGACCGCATGACCTTCCTGTTCAACTCCGATGGCACGCGCGGCGCGATCTTTCGCGAGGTGCTTGCGCGTGAGATTCCGGATCTTCCGTTCGAAATCGATCCGGCGCAGGTCGATGCCGATGAAGTCCGCTACATGATCACCTGGCTGGTGCCGCCGGACCTCGGCGCCTATCGCAATATCGAGATCCTGTTCTCGATCGGCGCCGGCATCGATCAGTTCAGCGCCGCGTCGGTGCCGGCGAGCGTCAAGATCGTCCGCATGGTCGAGGACGGCATCGTGAGGATGATGCAGGAATACGTGACACTGGCCGTGCTGGCGCTGCACCGGAATTGGACCGTCTATTTCGATCAGCAGCGGCAGCAGCTCTGGCGCGCTATCCCGCAGCCGCAGGCACATGTGCGGCGCATCGGCGTGCTCGGCCTCGGGCTGCTCGGCCGCGCGGTGCTGGAGCGGCTCAAGCCGTTCGGCTTTCCGCTCTCGGGCTGGAGCCGCAGCCGGCACGCGATCGACGGCGTGACTACGTACCATGGCGCCGACGGCCTCGATGCGCTGCTCGCGGTGACGGACATCTTGGTCTGCCTGCTGCCGCTGACGGAGGAGACGCGCGGCCTGCTCAATGCCGAACTGCTCGCCAAGCTCCCGCGAGGCGCTTCGCTGGTGCAGACCGGCCGCGGCGCGCAGCTCGACCAGGCGGCGTTGCTCGGAGCACTTGACTCCGGGCATCTCGCGGGCGCCGTGCTTGATGTGACCGATCCCGAGCCGCTGCCGACGGATCACCCGTTGTGGCGGCATCCGCGCGTCCTGATCACGCCGCATGTCGCCAGCGTCACGCAGCCGGAAACAGCGGCGCTCGCGGTCGCCGCGAACATCAAGCGACACCGCGCCGGGCTCGATCCGGTCGGCCTCGTCGACCGCAGCCGCGGCTACTGATCGCGGTCGCGCCGTCACGGCTCAGCGGATCCAGTCCAGGGTCTTGTAATACGCGCCGACGAACGGCAGGAACCAGGGCTTGCCGTAATGGCCTGGCACGACCGGCCAGCCGGCGTCCTTCATCGGATTGCGGTCGGGCCGGCCGAGCATCGCATCGGCCATGATCATGCCGAGATGGGTCGAGAGCTGCGCGCCGTGACCCGAATAGCCCATCGCGTACCACAGCCCGCCCTGGCGACCGGCGCGCGGATAACGGTCGGCGGTCATGTCGACGAGGCCGCCCCAGCAATAGTCGATGTCGATGCCGGCAAGCTGCGGGAACATCCGCTCCATCGCCGCGCGCAGGATCGCGCCGCTCCTCGCATCGGACTGCTGATCCGATGTCGCCGAGAAGCGCGCGCGGCCGCCGAAGATCAGGCGATTGTCCGGCGACAGGCGGAAGTAGTTGCCGATGTTCATGGAGGTGACGTAGGTGCGGTGGCCCGGCAGCACCGAGGCCGCCTCGGCCTCCGTCAGCGGCCGCGTCGCGATGATGAAGCTGCCGACGGCAATGATGCGGCGGCGGAAATAGCTGAAGCTCGCCGGCGTGGTGGCGCCGGTGGCGAGCAGCACCTGCTCGGCGCTCACCGTCCCCTTGGCCGTGGTGAGGCGAAAGTGCTTGGTGTCCTGCACCCGTTCAGTGACGGCGGCTTGCTCGACAATGACGGCGCCGCGGCGGCTCGCGGCAGAGGCGAGGCCCGCGGCGAAGCAGCCCATGTGCATCATCGCGCTCTTCTTGAACAGCATGCCGCCGTGAAAGGGCGAGCCGATCTCGGATTTCAGCTCGGCCGGCGAGAGCAGCGCCGTGTCGGGATCGACCTCGCGGTGGATCGCCTCGAAGTTCGTCGCGATCCCCGCGAAATGGCCAGGCTTGGATGCCAGCTTGAGCTTGCCGGAGCGGCGGAAACCGCAAGCGATGTCTTCTTCCGCAATCAGGCGCTCGAGCGTGTCGATCGACTCGTCGAACGCTTTGTAGAGCGCGATCGCGCGCCGGGTGCCGAGCTCGGCCTTCGCGGCCGGATAGCTGTGCGCCAGCCCGTTGTTGAGATGCCCGCCATTGCGTCCCGACGCGCCCGAGCCGACCTGATCGGCTTCGAGCACGATCACCTTGGCGCCGGCCTTGGCGAGCTGCAGTGCCGCGCCGAGCCCGGTGAAGCCGCCGCCGATCACCGCGACGTCGTAACGCCCCTCCACGGGCCCGCTATGGCCGCCGGCAAATGCGGTCGCCGTGTCGCGCCAGTAGGAGACATATTTCATCGCGGGCACTCTGCTTACAGGCCGAACACGCCGGGCAGCTCGGAAATGGTCTTGATCTCGGTGTAGCCGTAATAGGGATTGGCCGGCTCGTGGCCGCGGTTGACCCAGACCTTGTTGGTGATGCCGAGATCGTGCGCGGTCATCAGGTCGTAGCGGAATGAGGAGGAGCAGTGCGTGATGTCCTCGGGGCCGCAGCCGAGCACGTCGAACATGTATTCGAAGGCGCGCATCCGCGGTTTGTAGGCCTGCGCCTGTTCCGCCGTGAACACGGCATGGAACGGCGCGCCGAGCCTGACGACGTTCGAGGGGATCTGCACGTTCATGGCGTTGGAGAGGATGACCAGCGGGATCTCCTTGGCCACCTTGGCGAGACCCGCCGGTACGTCCGGATGTGGACCCCAGGTCGGCACGCGCTGATACACCATCTCGGCATCCTCGGGCTTGAAGGGGATGCCGATCTTGCGGCAGCTGCGCGCCAGGGCGTTGCTGACGACCTCGGCATAGGGCTTCCACGCGCCGAGGACTTCATCGAGGCGGTAGGCCGAGAAGACCTTCACGAACTCCGTCATCGCCGACTCGGAGAGCTGTGCGCTGTAGAGATCGCGTGCGGCCTCGGCCATCTCGAAATTGATCAGCGTGCCGTGGCAGTCGAAGGTCACGTATTTCGGGCGAAAGCGGCTCATGGATCCTCATGCCGGTCGTGGTCTCGACGTCCGATGATAGGCCGCCCCGCCAGCATAAGATGCGGCTTTGCCCCGGTTCGGCGGCGGAAGATGTTGTCGGCATCATCGCCTTCAGACGATCTGCCGGGGGCCGCTCGCCCAGACTCCGGTGCAGATGGGAGTGCATGACATGACGTCCGACGCCGCGAGCTTCAGAGCTTTCAGCGGGGAGCACCTGGATGCAGCGACGCGGCTGTCGCAGCAGGTCCGCTGGCCGCATCGTCGCGAGGACTGGCAGATGGCGCTTGCGCTGAGCAATGGCTGCGTGGCGGTCGCGGCGGACGGTCGCGTGATCGGCACCGTGCTGATGACGCCGTATGGCCAGGATGCCGGGACCATCAACATGGTCATTGTCGACGAGGCGGAGCGGGGGAAGGGGCTCGGACGGTGCCTGATGCAGCAGGCGATGGCGCTCGCCGGTGAGCGGCGGTTGCAGCTCGTCGCGACAGAAGATGGACTGCAGCTCTATGAGAAGCTCGGCTTCCGCCGCGGCGGTGAGATCGTGCAGCATCAGGGACATCTCGCGGAAGCTGTCGCGCAGCCCGACGCCGTGCGTGCGGCCACGCCCGACGACATCGCCGTCATCACGGCACTCGACATCGCGGCCTTTGGCGCGGATCGCCGCGACCTGATAGCCCATATCGCATCCATCGGAGAGTTCGCGGTGTTGGAGCGCCAGGGCCGTGCGGCGGGGTTCGCCGCGCTGCGTCACTTCGGCCGCGGTCTCGTGATTGGCCCCGTGGTCGCTTTCAGTAGCGAGGACGCCAAGTCGCTCGTCGCGCATTTCCTCGCTGGGCGACAGGGCAAGTTCATCCGCGTCGACACCGGCAGCGAGACGGGACTCGCACCATGGCTGGGCGGCTTGGGCCTCGATCATGTCGGCGGCGGCATCGTCATGCTTAGGCCGGCCGCTGGTCACACGAGGCGGCGCGCCCCGACATCATTTGCCTTGGCCAGCCAGGCGTTCGGCTGAACCGGAGATCATCATGCTCAGCAACTCGCTCATCGAACTCGATCGCGCCCATCTGGTGCATCCGGTCGCGTCCTATCGCGGACACGAGGCCGCCGGCGCGCGGGTCCTGAAATCCGCCAAGGGTGCGATCGTGACCGATGCCTCGGGCCATCAACTGGTCGACGGCTTCGCCGGGCTGTGGTGCGTCAATGCCGGCTATGGCCATGAGAGCATCGTCGAGGCGGCGGCGCGGCAGATGCGCGAGCTGCCTTATGCCACCGGCTATTTCAGCCTCGCCTCGGAGCCGGCCATCCGGCTCGCGGCCGCGCTCGCCGAGCGCGCGCCGGGTGATCTCAACCACGTCTATTTCACGCTTGGCGGCTCGGACGCCGTCGACAGCACGGTCCGCTTCATCCATTACTATTGGCACGCGAGGGGGCAGCCGCAGCGCGATCAGTTCATCACGCTGCAGCAGGGCTATCACGGCTCGTCGACGGTCGGTGCAGGACTCACGGCGCTGCCGGCCTTCCACGCCAATTTCGGCGTGCCACTGAACTGGCAGCACAAGATCCCGTCGCACTATTCGTACCGCAACCCCGTTGGCAGTGATCCCGACGCCGTCATCGCGTCCTCGCTCGCGGCCCTCGAAGCCAAGATCGCCGAGGTCGGCGGTCCCGAACGGGTGGCCGCGTTCTATGCCGAGCCGATCCAGGGCTCGGGCGGCGTGCTGGTGCCGCCGGACGGCTGGATGAAGGCGATGCGCGAGCGCTGCCGGCAGCACGGCATCCTGTTCGTCGCCGACGAGGTGATCACCGGCTTCGGTCGTACCGGACCGCTGTTCGCCTGCACAGATGACGACATCGCCCCGGACTTCATGACCGTCGCGAAGGGTCTGACCTCCGGCTACGTCCCAATGGGCGCGGTGCTGATGTCCGATCATGTCTATGGCGTTATTGCCGATGGCGCAGGTTCTTCGGCCGTGGGGCACGGCTATACCTATTCGGCGCATCCGGTGAGCGCGGCGGTCGGCCTTGCCGTGCTTGGTCTCTATGAGAATGGCCTGCTGGAGAATGGCCGGCGGGCGGGTGCGCGGCTGATGGCGGGCCTGCGCGCGCTGCAGGACCATCCGTTGGTGGGCGAGGTGCGCGGCCGTGGCCTGCTGGCGGCCATCGAGCTCGTGATCGACAAGGAGAAGAAGACGCCGCTGCCGGCGAGCGCCGAGCCGTCGCGCCGCATCTTCGATCGCGCCTGGGCCAACGGCCTCGTCATCCGTGCCTTCCCGACAGGGGTGCTCGGCTACGCGCCGCCGCTGTGCTGCAGCGACGCGGACATCGATGCCATCCTCGAACGCACCGCACGGACGCTGGATCAGACCCTGGCCGATCCGGACGTCCGCGAGGCCATGGCGTGAAGGTGGGCACGGGCATATCGGTGCGTGTGCAGCAGGGCCGATATGTCGGCGGCTCCTCCTATTCGCAATTTTCTGCCGTCGGGTCCTCGCAATTCGGAAGTTTTCGCCGGAACCCGGCTTCACACTAGGACCGATGACGCGGAAGGGCCTCACAGAATGACCAAGCTCGATCTTGCTCAATTCGGGTACCTGACCTTCGACGTGGTCGGCACGCTGATCGACTTCGAAAGCGGGATCGTCTCGAGCCTCGGTGAGATCGCGGCGGAAGCAAACAAGGCAATCGACGGTGAGCAGGCGCTGAGCCTGTACCGCGCGGCACGCTACGCGGCGGACGCCGACCGCTTTCCGGATGATCTCGTCCGGGTCTATGACATCATCGCACCACAACTCGATCTGCCCAGGCAGACCGCGCTCGGCGAGCGCTTCCGCGACTCCGCCGCACGCTGGAAGGCCTTCCCGGACAGCGCCGCCGCCATGGCGCGTCTCGCCCGGCGCTACAAGCTGATCGCGATGACCAATGCGCGGCGCTGGGCACTGGATCATTTCGAGCGCGAGCTGGGCTCGCCGTTCTACGCGAGCTTCACGGTCGACGACACCGGGACGGAGAAGCCGGATCCCGCCTTCTTCACTCAGGTGTTCGATTTCATCGAACGTGACGGCGGCTCGACGTCACAGATCCTGCATGTGGCGCAGAGCCAGTATCACGACATCGGCATCTCCCGGCAGCTCGGCGTCATCAATTGCTGGATCGAGCGGCGCCACGACAAGCAGGGCTATGGCGGCACCATCGCGCCGGCGTCCTTCACCAAGCCGGATTTCCACTTCCATTCGATGGCCGAGCTGGCCGACGCGGTGGACCAGGTGCCTGCCAAATGATGTGCGACTGACGATTTTCATTCTGCCGGATCGAACAGGGGACGGATGACATGAGCAAAGGGATCACCAACTGGACTCCGAGTGACGATGTGCTGGTCGAGGCGGCAATCCGGCGCGGCGCCTCGCGCCGGGATCTCCTGAAGATGATGCTCGCCAATGGCGTCGCGCTCGCTTCCGGCAGCACCATCCTCGGTCGCGTCGAGCGCGCATTCGCGGCCACGCCGAAGAAGGGCGGCTCGATCAAGGCCGCGGGCTGGTCCACCTCGACGGCCGACACGCTCGATCCGGCCAAGGCGTCGTTCTCGACCGACTATGTGCGCTGCTGCTCGTTCTACAATCGGCTCACCACGCTCGATAAGAGCGGCGCGGCGCAGATGGAGCTCGCCGAATCCGTCGAGTCCCAGGATGCGCAGACTTGGACCGTGAAGCTCAAGAAGGGCGTCACCTTCCACGACGGCAAGCTGCTGACGGCCGACGACGTCGTGTTCTCGCTGAAGCGGCATCTCGACAAGGCGACAGGCTCCAAGGTCGCCAAGATCGCGGCGCAGATGACCGGCTTCAAGGCGGTCGACAAGACCACCGTCGAGATCACGCTGGCGAGCCCGAACGCCGACCTGCCGATGATCCTGGCGCTGCATCACTTCATGATCGTCGCCGACGGCACCACCGATTTCTCCAAGGGCAACGGCACCGGCGCCTTCGTCCGCGAGGCCTTCGAGCCGGGCGTCCGCTCCATCGGCGTGCGCAACAAGAACTATTTCAAGGACGGCCCCTATCTCGATCAGATCGAGTTCATCGCGATCACCGAGGAGAATGCGCGTGTCAACGCGCTGCTCTCGGGCGACATCCAGCTCGCCGCCAGCATCAACCCGCGCTCGCTCCGGCTGATCGAGGGCAAGGAGGGGATTGCTCTGTCGAAATCGACGACCGGCAACTACACTGACCTCAACATTCGCCTCGACATGGCGCCGGGCAACAAGAAGGACTTCATCGATGGCATGAAGCACCTCGTCAACCGCGAGCAGATCGTCAAGTCGGTGCTGCGTGGCTTCGGCGTCGTCGGCAACGACCAGCCGGTTTCTCCGGCGAATTTCTTCCACAACCCCGACCTCAAGCCGAAGCCGTTCGATCCGGACAAGGCGAAATCGCTGTTCCAGAAGGCCGGCGTGCTCGGCACGTCGATCCCGGTCGTGACCTCGGAAGCGGCGAACTCGGCGATCGAGATGGCCATGGTGATCCAGGCCTCGGCGGCGGCGATCGGCCTGACGCTGGACGTGCAGCGCGTTCCCTCGGACGGCTATTGGGACAATTACTGGCTGAAGGCGCCGGTCCATTTCGGCAACATCAATCCGCGCCCGACGCCGGACATCCTGTTCTCGCTGCTCTATGCCTCCGAGGCGCCGTGGAACGAGAGCCGCTTCAAGTCCGAGAAGTTCGACAAGATGATGCTCGAGGCGCGCGGCCTGCTCGACCAGGCCAGGCGCAAGCAGATGTATGCCGAGATGCAGGCGATGATCGCGGAGGAGGCGGGCACCATCATTCCGGCCTACATCTCCAATATCGATGCCACCTCGTCGAGGCTGAAGGGCTTGGAGCCGAGCCCGCTCGGCGGCATGATGGGATATGCCTTCGCCGAATATGTCTGGCTCGATTCGTGAATGCTGTCTGAGTCGCGTGGCGCCGGTCACTCGGGTCGGCGCCACGATGACCATGATCTGATCAGGCTCGCGGACCCAAAGTTTGAAACATCGGATCGCATCCCTCATCCTGGCCCGGCTGGCGATCGCGCTGGTCACCGCGGTCATTGTCTCATTCGCCGTCTTCTTCGCCACCGCGATGCTGCCGGGCGACACCGCGACCATCCTGCTCGGCCAGGCCGCGACCCCCGAGGCGGTCGAGGGGCTGCGCAAGGCGATGCATCTCGATGATCCCGCCATTTTCCGTTTCCTGCGCTGGCTGGCCGGCGTCGTGCAGGGCGATCTCGGCGTGTCATATGCCAACAACATGCCAGTCGCGAAGCTGATCGGCGGGCGCCTCGTCAACACCCTCAAGCTCGCTGGCCTCACCGCGACCGTCGCGGTGCCGCTGGCGCTGACGCTCGGCATCACCGCGGCGATGCTGCGCAACACGCTGTATGATCGCTGTCTGACCATCGCCGTCATCGGCATCGTGTCGGTGCCGGAGTTCATGATCGCGACCCTAGCCGTGCTCGTCTTCGCCGTCTATCTCAACTGGCTGCCGGCGGTGTCCTTCACCAGCGAGATCCGCACCGCGTATGATTTCGCCCGCGCCTATGCGATGCCGGTCGTCACCCTCACCATAGTGATCTCGGCGCAGATGATCCGGATGAGCCGGGCGGCCGTGATCGAGACCTTGAACACGCCCTATGTCGAGATGGCGCTCTTGAAGGGCGCCTCGCGCGGCCGTCTGGTGCTCCGCCATGCGCTGCCCAATGCGCTCGGCCCGATCGTGAATGCGGTGGCCTTGTCATTGTCCTATCTCCTGGGTGGCGTCATCATCATCGAGACCGTCTTCAACTATCCCGGCATCGCCAAGCTGATGGTCGACGCGGTGTCGACCCGCGACCTGCCGCTGATCCAGAGCTGCGCCATCATCTTCTGCTTCGGCTTCCTGCTGCTGACCACCACAGCCGACATCATCGCCATCCTGTCCAATCCGAGGCTGCGATGACGAGCGCCGCGCCCTCCGCCTCGCGGCGCCCGCGCTTCGGCTACCGCATCAACGCTGTCGGCGTGACCGGGGCGCTGATCGTGGCGTTCTGGATCGTGGTGGCGTTCGCCGCGCCCTCCATCATCCCGCATCCGATCGGCGACATCGTCGACGCCGATTATTTCGGCCCGATGAGCCGGGAGCTGTGGCTCGGCTCCGACTATCTCGGCCGCGACATGACCTCGCGCATCCTGATGGGCGCGCGCTATACGCTCGGTATCTCCGTGGCCTCCGTCATCATCGCCGGCGTGTCGGGCGTCACGCTCGGCATGATCGCGGCGATCACCGGCGGGGTCGTCGACATGGTGCTGAGCCGGCTGCTCGACGCGCTGAGCTCGATTCCGAGCAAGCTGTTCAGCCTCGTCGTCGTCGCCGCGGTGGGCTCGTCGATCCCGGTGCTGATCCTGACCATGGCAGTGATCTACATTCCCGGCGCCTACCGCTTCGCCCGCGCGCTCGCGGTCAACATCAACACCATGGATTTCGTCACGGTGGCCCGGATCCGCGGCGAGAGCCTGTTCTATTTGATCCGCGCCGAGATCCTGCCCAATATCATCGGGCCGGTGCTGGTCGATCTTGGCTTGCGCTTCGTGTTCATCGTGCTGCTGCTGTCCGGAATGTCCTTTCTCGGCCTGGGCGTGCGGCCGCCTTATGCCGATTGGGGCGCGCTGGTGCGCGAGAACATCGGCGGGCTGCCCTATGCCGCGCCGGCCGTGATCTTCCCGTCGCTGGCGATCGCAAGCCTCACCATCGCCGTCAATCTCCTGATCGACAATCTGCCGACCAAGATCCGCGACCGGGAGGCGTCGTAGATGACTAGCCTGGTGCAAATCCGCGATCTTCGCGTCGAGGCGACCACCGATTCCGACCGCACCATCGAGATCATCAGGGGCGTCGATCTCGACATCGCCGAAGGCGAGATCGTCGCGCTGATCGGCGAGAGCGGCTCCGGCAAGACCACCATCGCGATGAGCCTGATGGGCTATGCGCGGGCCGGCTGCCAGATCGTCGGCGGCTCGGTCACGGTCGATGGCGTCGACATGGTGACACTCTCGGAGAAGGACAAGGCGGCCGTGCGCGGCGCCAAGATCGCCTATGTGCCGCAGAGCGCCGCCGCGGCGTTCAATCCGGCAATCCGCATCATGGATCAGGTCATCGAGGTCGTGCGCATCCACGGCGTGATGCCGGTGGAGGAGGCGCGCAGCAAGGCCGCGGCGCTGTTCCGTGCGCTGTCGCTGCCCAACCCCGACACGATCGGCGAGCGCTATCCGCACCAGGTGTCCGGCGGCCAGCTGCAGCGGCTCGCCGCGGCGATGGCGCTGATCGCGAGCCCGAAGGTGCTGATCTTCGACGAGCCGACCACGGCGCTCGACGTCACCACCCAGGTCGAGGTGCTGCGCGCGTTCAAGTCGGTGATCTCGGCGCATCGCATCGCCGGCATCTACGTGTCGCATGATCTCGCCGTCGTCGCCCAGATCGCCGACCGCATCGTCGTGCTGCGCAACGGCGAGGTGCAGGAGAGCGGGACGACCGCCGACATTCTCGAGCGCGCGCAGCACCCCTATACGCGCCAGCTGCTCGCCGCCATCGCGCCGCATCATGAACCGCGAGCGGAGGCGTCCGTGGCGGCCGAGGCATTGCTCGAAGTGCACGAGGTGTCGGTCGGCTACGGTCCGCGGCGCTCGGACGGCCTGCCCGCGATCGTGGCCGTCGAGAACGTCAGCCTGCGCGTCGCGCGCGGACGCAATCTCGGCATCATCGGCGAATCCGGCTGCGGCAAGTCGACGCTCGCCCGCGCCATCGCCGGCATCCTGCCGCCGTTTGCGGGCGGCGTCGTGTTCGACGGCCGCGAGCTCGGGCGCAGCGCGCGCAGCCGCGATGCGGACCAGCTCCGCCAGGTGCAGATCGTGTTCCAGCATGCCGACACGGCGCTGAACCCGGCGCATACGGTCGAGGACATTCTGGGGCGGCCGCTGACATTCTATCACGGCATGCCGCGCCAGCACCGCAGCGCCCGCATCGATCAGCTGCTCGACATGGTGAAGCTGCCCCAGAGCTTGCGGCTGCGCCGTCCGGGCGAGCTCTCGGGGGGACAGAAGCAGCGCGTCAACTTCGCCCGCGCGCTGGCCGCCGATCCCAAGCTCATCATCTGCGACGAGATCACCTCCGCGCTCGACACCGTCGTCGCCGCGGCGGTCATCGATCTGCTCAAGGAGCTGCAGCGCGAGCTCGATCTCGCTTATGTCTTCATCAGCCACGATCTGTCGGTGGTCGAGGCGATCTGCGACGATATCGTCGTGATGTATCGCGGCCGCAAGATCGAGCAAATCACGCCCGAGGCCATGGCGCGGCCGGAGCATCCCTACACGAAGCTCCTGCTGTCGTCGGTGCCGAAGCTCGATCCCGCCTGGCTCGACAATCTGCGCCAGGATCCCGAGCAGGTCCGCGAATACTGCCAGCGCTGACCGCGCGGCTACATCTGGAACAGGCTGGTCAGCGGCAGATAGGGCTTGACGATCGGCGACTTCAGCACGACGAAGCTGAAGTACTTCTCGATTCCGATGTCCATGTCGGTCAGCCGCTCCATGATGGTCTGGTACTCGCCGATCCCCGCGGTGACGAACTTCATCATGTAGTCGTAGCCGCCGGAGACGAGGTGGCACTCGATCAGCTGGTCGATCTTCTCGACCGCGGCGAGAAAGCGGGCGAAGTCGATCTGGCGGTGGTTCTTCAGGGTGACCTCGGTGAACACGGTCAATGTCTGGCCGAGCTTGGAGACGCAGATCTGCGCCGAGTAGCCCTCGATATAGCCTTCCGCCTGCAGCTTCTTCACCCGCATCAGGCAGGGGCTCGGTGACAGATTGACCAGCTCGGCCAGCTCCACATTGGTGACGCGGCCGTTCTTCTGCAGTTCATGCAGGATCTTGATGTCGATGCGATCGAGCTTCATGAAGCCGGGTCCCGTGTGGCGCGAGGTCGGGTCCCCATTACAGCAGAAAATTCTGCGCTTGGCCCAACGAAATGTCCGTAAAGCAAGAATGGGGCCGTAGCCGCCGGGATTATGCGATGCAAAACAATACGCCGGCGCTGCGCCGGCCGGCAGAATGATATGCCGTCCCGGCCGCGAATCCGGCGCCCGTGCGGCCTGATACCGCTCTAACCTGTCCAAGCCTACAGCCGGAGAGACCGCATGCCCGCACCGCTGGTGCACGTCGAGACATCGCCAACGCTGCCCGCGCGTGCAGATGCCGTGGTCATCGGCGGCGGCATCGTCGGCGTGTTCACGGCCTATTACCTCGCGCGGCGCGGGCTCGCGGTGGCGCTGATCGAGAAGGGCCGCATCGGCGCCGAGCAGTCCAGCCGCAATTGGGGCTGGTGCCGGCAGCAGAACCGCGATGCGCGCGAGCTGCCGATGGCGACGCTGAGCCTCGATCTGTGGGAGCGCTTCGCGGCCGAGAGCGGCGAGGCGACCGGCTTCTCGCGCTGCGGGCTGTTCTATCTCAGCAATGACGAGGCGGAGCTCGCCGGCTGGACGCGCTGGGGCGAGTTCGCCAAAACCGCCGGCGTCACCACGCACATGCTCGATAGCCGCCAGGCCACGGAGCGCGGCGCTGCCACCGGGCGCAGCTGGAAGGGCGGCGTGTTCTCGCCGACCGACGGCACCGCCAGCCCCGCCGATGCCGCGCCCGCGGTGGCGCGCGCGATCCTGAAGCAGGGCGGCTCGGTGCACCAGATGTGCGCCGTGCGCGGCGTCGAGACCAGCGGCGGCCGGCTGTCGGCCGTGATCACCGAGCGCGGCACCATCCGCACGCCGGTCGCGGTGCTCGCCGCCGGCGCCTGGGCTTCGTCGTTCTGCCATCAGCTCGGTGTCGCACTGCCGATGGCCTCGATCCGCGCCTCGGCGCTCGCTCTGTCGCCGTCGGCGGAGCCGCTGCCCCCGGCGCTGCACACCGCTGCCGTCTCGATCACCCGGCGCGGCGACGGCGGCCATACGCTCGCGATCAGCGGCCGCGGCCGCGTCGATCCTACACTTCAGCAGCTGCGCTTCGCGCCGCACTTCCTGCCGATGTTCGCCAGGCGCTGGCGCAGCCTGCTGCCCGGCGGGCTCGAAGGCCTGCGCGCCGGCCACGAGACGGTCGGCCGCTGGCGGCTCGACGCGCCGACGCCGATGGAGCTGACCCGCATCCTCGATCCCCGGCCGGACCAGGCCACCATCCGCCTGACCCAGGCGCGCGCGGTCGAGCTGCTGCCGGCCTTGAAGCAGAGCCGCGTCACGGCGGCGTGGGCGAGCTACATCGATTCCACGCCCGACGGCGTGCCTGCGATCGGCGAGCTCGCCGCGCTGCCCGGCCTGATCGTCGCCGCCGGCTTCAGCGGCCACGGCTTCGGCATCGGGCCAGGTGCGGGCCATCTCATCGCCGATCTCGTGACCTCCGCCAAACCGATCGTCGATCCCAGGCCCTACGCGCCCGCGCGTTTCGCCCGGCACGAGTCCAAGGCGGTCGCAGACTTCTGAAGGTTACGTCTCCGGGACGTTAAGCCCCCGACTGCGCCAGACCGTTCGGTTCGCCAAATTCACCGGTTCGCCGCTCTGCGGCCCTTCGGTCTGCGGCTGACTTCGTCCAGTCCGTTTGGGGCCTGCTCTTGGAAGGCGTTGCAGAACAATGATGCCTTTTCCCCCCAAACGAGTTCTCAACTCTCTGATTTTGTTGGCATTCGCTGACCATGCCCCTGGGGCTTAATCCAGTTTGAAGTTCGTTCTGGCCCAACGAGGACCAGAGCATGAAGCGCAGCCGCTTTACGGAAGAGCAGATCATCGGGATTTTGAAGGAGCACGAGGCTGGCGTTCCGGTCGCCGATCTCTGCCGCAAGCATGGCGTGAGCGACGCCAGCATCTACAAGTGGAAGGCCAAGTTCGGCGGAATGGACGTCTCGGAGGCCAAGCGGCTGAAGACGCTGGAGGACGAGAATGGCGCTGGTGGCCGACACTTCACTCTCGGGCGCCCCGGTCGCCCGGGAGCTGGACCGGCCGGTCGCCGAGCGCGGCAGGCCCAAGATGGTGGTGAGCGACAACGGCAGCGAGCTCACGAGCAATGCCATCCTGACATGGACCGATCAGAGCCGTGTCGCCTGGCACTACATCGCGCCGGGCAAACCCATGCAGAACGCCTTCATCGAGAGCTTCAACGGTCGCCTGCGGATGAACAGCTGAACGAGACGCTGTTCACCTCGCTTGCTCAGGCCCGCGTCGCGCTCCGATGCTGGCGGACCGACTATAACGACGCTCGGCCGCACTCCCAGCTCGGATGGAAGACGCCATCCAAGTTCGCCGCCACCTGCAATCCGCGTCGGGATCTGGAGCTGCGCTATGCCGAGAGCTCCGCGCCAGCTCCCGCCGCTACGACCGCCCAGATGGGCACATCAAACCGCCCGAACGAACTCAGATCTGGATAAAACTTGGGGGCAAGGTCATGGGCCCTGAAAACATTCAGGCGCCGAAACCCTTCCAAGCTGAATATGAGGGTTCGATTCCCTTCACCCGCTCCAGCGCCCTCCTGCCGAAAATCTGCTGCAGCGGTCCGGTCGGGGCGGCTGACTAGTCGCAATGAATCTGTTTGCCCATCCGCCGGCACGTCCTGCCATCACTGAAATAGGTCGTGCTTCCGACCGTGTGCGACGACGTGCCATCGCTGTAGTAGGTGTGGTTGCCGATCTGCTGCGAGCTGGTGCCGTCGTTGTTGTAGGTGAAGCGCCCGATCTGCTGTGACGAGGAGCCGTCATTCCAATAAGTGTTGTTGCCGATTCGCTGTCCCGACCTCCCGTCGTCGCACAGGATCTGGTTGCCGATGAGCTGGCAGGTCTCGGCCTGAGCCGCTGTCGCCGCCCACAGGCCGAACGCGATCGCGAGAGCGTGGCGCATGAGGTCGATTCCCTAAATTACAACATCCAATCGCAACCCACGCGCGAGCGCAACGGAAAACGATCCGTGATGATCTGTGCGGATCAACGTCCGGCGCCGCGCGTCCTGGTCTTGCCGGCGGCTCGGCCGACCCGGAACGCCCGCATCTGGCCGCTGAGAAAGCGCAGCAGATGGCTGGCGGCATGCGGCAGCTCGCGGCCGCGCCGGGTGATGACGCAGGCTTCGCTCGAGGCCAGCAGGCGGTTGTCCACCGGCACGGCGGCGAGGGAGCCGTCGGCAAGATCGGCGGCGATCGCGAAGGCCGGCAGCAGCGTCAGGCCGAGGCCGCTCCTGACGAAGTGGCGGAGCACGTTGATCGAGCTGGTGGTGAGCTTCGGCGACAGGGCGATGCGCTCGGCGGCCTCCGCCATTGCCACGACCTGACGCGTGCCGTAGCTCGGATGCATCAGTCCGAGGGGGTGATCGGCGAGCTCGCGCAAGCGCAAGGGACGGCCGAGCCGCGCGAGCGCATGATCCGGCGGCATGATCGCGCAGAGCGGCTGCCGGCTCGCGGTCGCGATCCGGATGCGCGGATCGGCTGATGGGTTGAACACCAGGCCGATGTGATGGCGATCCTCGGCGACGGCATTGACGACCTCGTTGGTGCCGGCCAGATCGAACGCCATGGTGAGGTTGGGATGGCGTTGCCAGAACTGGCCGAGCGGGCCGGACATCAGGTCGCTGACGAAACCCTCGCCGAGCACGATGTCGACATGGCCGCGTTTGAGCCCCTGCAATTCGCGCAGCTTGGCGACGGTGTCGGCCTGATCGGCCTGCCATTGCCGGAAGCGCTCGACCAGCAGCGCGCCGGCCTCGGTGGCGCGGATGCCGCGGCTGAGGCGCTCGAGCAAAGTGAGGCCGAGCTCCTTTTCCAGCAGCGCGATCTGCCGGCTGATCACCGACGCGTTGACGTCGAGCGCTTCGGCGGCGGCGCGCACCGAGCCGAGGCGGATCGCCTCGTGCAGATAGTGCAGGCGGTGGTGATCGAGCAGGGCGGACATGGCTTTGGAAGCTGTTGACCTGAGGTCAACACTAGCGGCGGGCGGCGCTGATGTCTGCCCCGGAATCGTGCGGCTACGCTGGCGAGGCAAATCTGGGCAGGAGGCCACGTGACCGCGATCGGCATCATCGGACTTGGCAACATGGGGCGCGGCATCGCGCTGACGCTGAAGGGCGCGGGCTTTGCCGTCACGGGCTACGACACGCTGGCCGCGACGCGCGCGGCGCTGGCGGCCGAGGGCATTGTGGTTGTCGACGGCATCGGCAGCGTGATCGCCGCCGCCGACATCGTGATCCTGTCGCTGCCGACCGCCGGCATCGTCGCCGATGTCGTGGAAGGCGCCGGCGGCATCCTCGCGCATGCCAGGGCCGGCGTCGTCATCGTCGACACCTCGACCTCGCATCCCGAGACCTCGCGCCGGCTCGCAGCCCTTCTCAAGGCGCGCGGCATGGGCTTCGTCGATGCGCCGGTCAGCGGCGGGCCGAAGGGCGCGGCGACCGGCACCATGACGATGGTGATCGGCGCCGACGGCGATGATCTCGCGCGCGTGCTGCCGGTGCTGGAGCGCATGAGCGCCAAGCGCGTCCATGTCGGCGGCGTCGGCGCCGGCAACGTCGCCAAGATCGTCAACAATCTGCTCTGCGCCGCGCATCTGCTGACCGCCGCGGAGGCGCTACGCATCGCCGATGCGGCGGGCGTTGATGCAGTGCGGCTGCTCGAAGGGCTCAATGCCGGCTCCGGCCGCTCCGGCGTCACGATCGTCAACGTGCCCAACTGGATTCTCAACGGCGCCTTCGATTCCGGTTTCACCATGCAGCTGATGCGCAAGGACGTCAGGCTCGCGGCGCAGCTCATCGGGGAGCTCGGACTGTCGCTGCCGATGGCCACCGACACCGCGCGCATCTGGGCGGACAGCGCCGCCAGCATCGCCGACACTGATGATTTCAACCGCATCGTCGAGCTACAGCTCGGTCCGATGGCGAAGCCGTGAGCGTGCCGCCATGACCCATTTCATCGATCCCCGCCTGCGCGCCGCCACGCTGCCGTTCTGGCCTGACTTGGAGGCCGTTGGCTCCCATGTCGGCGGTGACCTGATCGTCGGCGATGGCGCGACGGTCTCGGTGAATGATCCCGCCACCGGCAGATTGCTGTTCACCTATGCCGATGCCGGTGCCGACGTGGCGGCCAAGGCGGCTGCTGCTGCGGGGGCGGGGCAGGCGGAATGGGTGAAGCTGACCGCCGCGGGCCGCGGCCGCGTGATGCAGGCGGTGGCGCGGGCGATCCTCGCCGCGGCCGAGCCGCTGGCGCATCTGGAAGCGCTGTCCGCCGGCAAGCCGATCCGCGACACCAGGGGCGAGGTCGCCAAGGTCGCGGAGATGTTCGAGTACTATGCCGGCTGGGCCGACAAATTCCACGGCGACGTCATCCCGGTGCCCTCAAGCCATCTCAACTACACGCGTCGCGAGCCGATGGGCGTGGTGCTGCAGATCACGCCGTGGAATGCGCCGATCTTCACCGCGGGCTGGCAGATCGCGCCAGCGATCAGCATGGGCAACGCCGTGCTGCTCAAGCCCTCGGAGCTGACGCCGCTGACCTCGCTGGCGCTGGCAGGCATCGCCGAACGCACGGGCTTGCCGAAGGGCGTCGTCAACGTGCTCGCCGGTTTCGGCCACACCACGGGGCAGGCGGCGCTGGCGCAGCCTGCGGTCAGGAAGGTGGTGTTCGTCGGCTCGGTACCGACCGGGCGGCTGATCGGCGAGGCTGCGGCGCGCAGGCTGTTGCCGTCGGTGCTCGAGCTCGGCGGCAAGTCCGCCAACATCGTGTTCGCCGATGCCGATCTCGAACGCGCCGCCGTCGGCGCGCAGGCCGCGATCTTCGGCGGCGCCGGACAGAGCTGCGTCGCTGGCTCCAGGCTGCTGGTGCAGAGCGCGGTCTATGACCGCTTCGTCGATCTGGTTGCAAAAGGTGCAGTGAAGATCAAATGCGGCGATCCGCTGTCGGCGGACACCGAGATCGGTCCGATCAACAACGCCAGGCAATATGATCACGTGCTGTCGTTGATCCGGGAAGGCGCGGCGGAGGGGGCGGAGATCGCCGCTGGCGCAAATGGCGTGGCGCAGGACGGCGGATATTTCGTCAAGCCGACCGTGCTCAAGAACGTCACCAACGCCATGGGTATCGCGCGCAAGGAGGTGTTTGGTCCGGTCGTCGCCGCGATCCGCTTCGACACCGAGGCGGAGGCGATCGCGATCGCCAATGACAGCGAGTTCGGCCTCGCGGGCGCGGTGTGGACCAGGGATGTCGCGCGCGCGCATCGCGTCGCAGCACAGGTCAAGGCCGGGACGTTCTGGATCAACGCCTACAAGACCATCAACGTCGCCTCGCCGTTCGGCGGCTACAACAACAGCGGCCATGGCCGCTCCTCCGGCATCGAGGCGCTGTACGAATACACGCAGGTGAAGAGCGTGTGGGTCGAGACCGCGGCCGAGCCGGCCGTGGCGTTCGGCTACGCGCCGGGCTTGCGCGACTGAGCGGGCATGGCATGATCAGTGCAAGAGCTGCGCGCCACGGAACGACCACTTAGTTCCGAAATAAGGAACGGAAACATGCCGCGCTTCGTCAACGTCGCCATTGGTCAGCTCGGCCCGATTGCCAAGAGCGAAACACGGACCGCGGTGGTTGCGCGACTGATGGCGTTGATGCGGCAGGCGCACGCCAATGGCTGCGACCTGATCGTTTATCCCGAGCTCGCGCTGACGACGTTCTTCCCGCGCTGGTACATGGCCGATCAGGCCGAGATCGACCTCTATTTCGAGCGCGAGATGCCGGGGCCGGAAACGCAGGCCTTGTTCGCGCTCGCGAAGGAGCTGCGCATCGGCTTCTGCCTGGGCTATGCCGAGCTGGCGCTCGAGGGCGGCATCGTGCACCGCTACAATACCGCCATTCTCGTCGACAAGACCGGCGCGATCGTCTCGAAATACCGCAAGGTGCATCTGCCGGGACATGCCGAGCACGAGCCGTGGCGCAAGTTCCAGCACCTGGAAAAGCGCTATTTCGAGCCCGGCAAGCGCTTCGGCGTCGCGAGCGCCTTCGGTGGCGTCATCGGCATGGCGATCTGCAACGACCGCCGCTGGCCGGAGACCTATCGCGTGATGGGGCTGCAGGGCGTCGAGATGGTGCTGATCGGCTACAACACGCCGGTGCACAATCCGCCCGCGCCGGAGCATGATGATCTCTCGCTGTTTCACAACCGCCTCGTGATGCAGTCCGGTGCCTATCAGAACGGCACCTGGGTCATCGGCGTCGCCAAGGGGGGCATCGAGGAGGGCATCGACCACATCGCCGGCAGCTGCATCATCGCACCCTCCGGCGAGATCGTCGCGGCCTGTGCCACCAAGGGCGATGAGATCGCGCTGGCGCGCTGTGACCTCGATTTGTGCAGATCCTACAAGCAGACGGTGTTCAACTTCGACGTCCATCGCCAGCCGCAGGCTTACGGCATGATCGTCGAGCGCAAGGGCGAGACGCTGATGGCCGACGGCTCGCCCGTCACAAAGCAGGCGTGACGCACGATGTTGCTGCACGGCACTTTCCGTAGCCCGCATGAGCGAAAGCAACATGCGGGTTCGCATGAACTGTGCCGGAGAACCCGGGGTCGCTGCGCGCGCCCGGGCTACGCAAATGCTTGCGCCCCGTGCCTCATTTGCGTTCAAATGAATGCACTTCACGCGTATGGCATGGGCCTTGCTTACAATTTCGGCAATTGAACTTGGCATGTTGCATCAGGAGAGAACATGGATCGCAGGACGGTATTGAAGGGATTGGCGGGCGCGGGTGGTCTGGCGCTGACGGGGATTGCGGCGCCGGCGATCGCACAAGGCGCTGCCGCACGCACCTTGCGTTTTGTGCCACAGGCCAATCTCGCCAATTTCGATCCGATCTGGGGCACGCAATATGTCGTGCGCAACGCGGCCGCGATGGTGTGGGACACGCTGTACGGCATCGACGACCAGTTCGTGCCGCAGCGCCAGATGGTGGAATCCGAGCAGGTGTCCGACGACGGCCTGACCTGGACCTTCAAGCTGCGCCCGGGACTGAAATTCCATGACGGCGAGCCGGTGCTCGCCAAGGACGTCGTCGCCAGCCTCACGCGCTGGTCGGCGCGCGATCCGATGGGCCTGATGCTGAAGGCGCTGCAGAACGAACTGACGGCCGTCGACGACAAGACCTTCAAATGGGTGTTGAAGCAGCCCTATCCGAAGATGCTGTTCGCGCTCGGCAAGGGCAATGCGCCCTGCGCCTTCATCATGCCCGAGCGCATTGCGCAGACCGACCCGTTCAAGCAGATGTCGGAATATGTCGGCTCTGGCCCGTTCAAATTCGTCAAGGGCGAGTGGGTGCCGGGCGCCAAGGCCGTGTTCGAGAAGTTCACCGACTACGTGCCGCGCCAGGAGAAGCCGGTGTGGCTCGCCGGCGGCAAGCAGGTGCTGGTCGATCGCGTCGAATGGGTGATCATGCCGGATCCTGCGACCGCGGCTGCCGCGCTGCAGAACGGTGAGGTCGACTGGTGGGAGAACCCGATCACCGATCTCGTGCCGGTGCTGAAGGGCAACAAGAACATCGGCGTCGACATCGGCGATCCCCTCGGCAATGTCGGCTCGTTCCGGATGAACCACCTGCATGCGCCGTTCAACAACGTGAAGGCGCGCCAGGCGATCCTCATGGCGATGAGCCAGGAAGATTATATGCGCGCGCTGGTCGGCGACGACAACGCGCTGTGGAAGCCGCTGCCCGGTTTCTTCACGCCGGACACGCCGCTCTATACCGAGGCGGGCGGCGACATCCTCAAAGGCAAACGCGATTTCGCGGCGGCCAAGAAGCTGCTTGAGGAGGCCGGCTATAAGGGTGAGCCGATCACCTGCGTCGTCGCGCAGGACCAGCCGATCACCAAGGCATTCGGCGACGTTACCGCCGATCTCCTCAAGAAGCTCGGCATGACCGTCGACTTCGTCGCCACCGATTGGGGCACCGTCGGCGCCCGCCGCGCGCAGAAGACGCCGCCTTCGCAAGGCGGCTGGCACATGTTCCACACCTGGCACGCAGGTGCCGACTGCATCAACCCGGCCGCCTACACCGCGCTGCGGGCCAATGGTGACAAGGCTTGGTTCGGCTGGCCGACCAGCGAGCCGGTGGAGAAGGAGATCACCAACTGGTTCAACGCCAAGTCGCTCGACGAGGAGAAGGCGGTCGCCGGCCGCATCAACAAGGCGGCCATCGACGACGTGGTGTTCGCACCCACCGGGTTCTTCCTCGGCTATACCGCTTGGCGCAAGAACGTCTCGGGCGTGACCAAGGGGCCGATCCCCTTGTTCTGGGGCGTGTCGAAGACCGCATAGGGCGAAAGACCTCCCATGCTCACCTATGCGCTCCGCCGAGTCCTGTCGACGCTGCCGGTGATGGCGATCGTCGCGCTGTTCGTCTTCAGCCTGCTCTACATCGCGCCGGGTGATCCGGCCGTTGTGATCGCAGGCGACCAGGCGAGCCCGGCCGACGTCGAGCGTATCAGAGCCAATCTCGGACTGGACCAGCCATTCCTGGTCCAGTTCGGTAGCTGGGTTTGGCGCCTGCTGCACTTCGATCTGGGCACCTCGATCTTCACCAACCTGCCGGTGTCGGCATTGATTGCCCAGCGTATCGAGCCGACGCTGTCGCTGATGATGGTCACCCTGGTCCTCACGATCATCATCGCCGTGCCGCTCGGTGTCATCGCGGCCTGGAAGGCGGGCACCTGGATCGATCGGATCATCATGGCCTTCGCCGTGTTCGGGTTCTCGGTCCCGGTGTTCGTGGTCGGCTACATCCTGGCCTACGTCTTCGCGCTGAAGTTCGATTGGCTTCCGGTGCAGGGCTACACGCCGCTGGCCCAAGGGTTCTGGCCGTGGCTGCAGAACCTGATCCTGCCGGCGGTCGCGCTCGGCTGCGTCTACATCGCGCTGATCGCGCGCATCACCCGCGCCGCGATGCTCGAGGTGCTGCAGCAGGATTACATCCGCACCGCGCGCGCCAAGGGCCTGGGGCAGGGCGGCATCCTGTTCATTCATGCGCTGAAGAATGCCGCGGTGCCGATCGTCACCGTCGTCGGTATCGGCATCGCGCTCCTGATCGGCGGCGCCGTCGTCACCGAGAGCGTGTTCGCCATTCCGGGCCTTGGCCGGCTCACCATCGATGCCATCCTGCGCCGTGACTATCCGGTCATCCAGGGCATCGTGCTCTTGTTCAGCTTCGTCTACGTGCTCGTCAATCTCCTGATCGACGTCACCTACACCCTGGTCGACCCGAGGATCCGCTATTGACCGCCACGACCTCCATATCGCCGCCGCCAGGCCTCGTCCTCGCGCCTGTTCTGCCCGACCTGATGGTCGCGCCGAAGATCCGGCGCGGCGCCATCGGCTTCCTGCGCAACCATCCGACGGTTGCGATCGGCGGCGCGCTCCTGCTGCTGCTCGTCATCATCGGCGTGTTCGCGCCATTCCTCTTTACCGTCGATCCCACCGCGATCGCGCCGGCCAAGCGCACGCGGCTGCCGTCGGCGGATTTCTGGTTCGGCACCGATGCGCTCGGCCGCGACATCTATTCCCGCGTGCTCTATGGCACCCGCGTCTCGCTGACGGTCGGCCTCGCGGTGGCGCTCGGCGCCTCCCTGATCGGCCTTACCATTGGTCTCGTCGCCGGCTTCCTGCGCTGGGCCGATGGCGTCCTGATGCGCTGCATGGACGGGCTGATGTCGATACCGCCGATCCTGCTCGCGGTGGCGCTGATGGCGCTGACGCGCGGCAGCGTCGGCAACGTCATCCTCGCCATCACCATTGCCGAGATCCCGCGCGTCGCGCGGCTGGTGCGCGGTGTCGTCCTGAGCTTGCGAGAGCAGCCCTATGTCGATGGCGCGGTCGCCTCGGGCACGCGCACGCCGATGGTGATCCTGCGCCACATCCTGCCCAACACCATGGCGCCGATGCTGGTGCAGGCGACCTACATCTGCGCCAGCGCGATGATCACCGAGGCGATCCTGTCCTTCATCGGCGCCGGCACGCCGCCGACCATCCCGTCCTGGGGCAACATCATGGCCGAAGGCCGCGCGCTGTGGCAGGTCAAGCCCTTCATCGTGTTCTTCCCCGCCGCGTTCCTCTCGGTGACCGTGCTCGCCGTCAACCTTGTCGGCGACGGCCTCCGCGACGCGCTCGACCCGCGGATGGCGAAGAGCCCATGAGCAGCGCAGTCAGAGGTCGCCGGGAGCTCAAATGATGCCGCTGCTCGAGGTCGAGAACCTCCAGGTTCATTTCCGCACGCCGACCGGCATCAACCGTGCCGTCGATGGCGTCTCCTTCCACGTCAACCCCGGCGAGACGCTCGCCATTGTCGGCGAATCCGGCTGCGGCAAGTCGGTGACGTCAATGTCGATGATGCGGCTGATCCCGGAGCCGCCGGGCAAGATCGCGGGCTCGATCAAGCTCGAGGGCAGGGACATTCTTAAGCTCTCCGACCGCGAGATGCGTCAGCTCCGCGGCAACGACATCTCGATGATCTTCCAGGAGCCGATGACGAGCCTCAACCCGGTGCTGACGGTCGGCCGCCAGATCGGCGAGACCCTGCGGCTGCATCAGGGGCTCGACCAGGCGCAGGCCGAGGCGCGCGCGGTGGAGATGCTGACGCTGGTCGGCATCCCTGAGCCGGCACGCCGCGTGCGCGAATATCCGCATCAGCTCTCTGGCGGCATGCGCCAGCGCGTGATGATCGCGATGGCGCTGGCCTGCAACCCGAAGCTCCTGATCGCGGACGAGCCGACCACCGCGCTCGACGTCACCATCCAGGCGCAGATCCTCAAGCTGATGCTGGAGCTGAAGCAGCGCGTCGGCGCCGCGATCATCCTGATTACCCACGATCTCGGCGTCGTGGCCGAGGTCGCCGAGCGCGTGATGGTGATGTATGCCGGCCGCAAGGTCGAGGAAGCGCCGGTGAAGGAGCTGTTCCGCTCGCCGCGCCATCCCTATACGCAGGGCCTGCTCGGCGCGCTGCCCAAGCTCGGCTCGTCGCTGTCCGGCGAGACCAGGCGTCTCGCCGAAATTCCCGGCCAGGTGCCGGACCTCAAGCAGCGCATCGAGGGCTGCGTGTTCGCCGGCCGCTGCGCGCTCGCGACCGATGTCTGCCGCCAATACGCGCCGGGGCTGGAGCAGAAGGCCAAGCATCACATCGCCGCCTGCCATTTCGCTGCCAAGGAGCAGGCCGCCGCATGACCATGCCGCTGCTCCAGGTCAACGACCTCAAGAAGCATTTCCCGATCCGCAGCGGCCTGTTTGGGCGAGCCAAGAGCCGGGTGCACGCCGTCGACGGCGTGTCGTTCGAGATCGCGCGCGGCGAGACGTTGTCGCTGGTCGGCGAATCCGGCTGCGGCAAGTCCACCGTCGGCCGCGCCATCCTGCGCCTGTTCGACATCACGGCCGGCCAGATCGTGCTCGACGGCACGCGGATCGACGATCTCGGCCCGGGCAGCCTGCGCGACATGCGCCGCCGCGTGCAGGTCGTGTTCCAGGACCCGTTCTCCAGCCTCAACCCGCGGATGCGGATCCGCGACATCCTGGCCGAGCCGATCAACAATTTCGGCCTCGCCAAGACTGCGGCCGAGCGCGATGAGCGCATTGCCGAGCTGATGGAGATCGTCCGGCTGCCGCGCGACGCCGTGAACCGCCGCCCGCACGAATTCTCCGGCGGCCAGCGCCAGCGCATCGGCATTGCGCGGGCGCTCGCCGCCAAGCCCGACCTGATCGTCTGCGACGAGGCGGTCTCCGCGCTCGACGTCTCCGTCAAGGCGCAGATCGTCAACCTCCTGCAGGACCTGCAGCGCGAATTCGGCCTCGCGCTGCTGTTCATCAGCCACGACCTCGCCATCGTCGAGCACATGACGCACCGCGTCGCCGTGATGTATCTCGGCCGCATCGTCGAGCTCGCCCCCAGACGGCAGATCTTTGCGTCCCCCGGCCATCCCTACACCAGGGCGCTTCTCTCAGCCGTCCCAATTCCCGAACCCGGCGCCGAGCGCACCCCGATCATTCTCAAGGGCGACGTTCCCAGCCCCGTCAACCCGCCCAAGGGCTGCCGCTTCAACACCCGCTGCCCTCTCGCATTCGACCGCTGCCGAATGGAGGCGCCCGAGCTGCGTCTGAAGGGCGAGGACCAGTGGGTGGCGTGCCATCTGGAGAATGCGTAGTTGTAGTAGCGTAGGGTGGGCAAAGGCGCTACGCGGCGAAAGCCGCGAAGCGACCTGCCCACTGCGCCCGGTGCGAATGACAGCTTGACGCACGAGACTGCCGCGCCAATCCTCATTGCGAGCGCAGCTCGCAATGAGGGAGGAGAGATGGTGCGTTTCTCGCGCGGATATGGGTGCAGCGCATAGCCCGCATGAGCGACAGCCGGCGCGCGGGACGCGCGTCGGCGCCAGCGGTCTTGCGTGCCGTGTCGGCGAACCCGGATGTCGCTGCGCTCGTCCGGGCTAGGTGGCGACCGAAAGAAACTTCGACGGCACGCGGCATCGCTGCGCCGCGCGTCGTCGCTGCAGATCATGTCTTGAGGAATGGTACCGCAGCCGCGCCCGGTTGCGACCAGACGTCGGCTCACTGGGCACGGCTCTCGCCCGCTTCAGACTGCAAGCGACCGATTGAATTTCGTCCAATAGAACGTCGCAGAGCGCGATCTGCGACAGCAGGGCGGCCTCTGTCGATTGGTGCGACGTCGGCCGATCGAGGTGTAGCTTTGCTGTGCGGATTCTGCTTAGCGATTTCAATACTGAATGATTGGACAGGTCGCCGCCTCGAATATCGGTCATTTTGCCTGCACCACCACTACACGAGATCTGTCGCATCAGGACCAATTTGGTTCAAAGCAATCGGTATGCCGCGAAGGGGGCCGCGAGCGGACAGCGCGACCTTGCGGGTCCCTCCGGCGTCTGCAAAGCAGCGCCCACGGACATCAATCGGCGGTTTACAGTTGGTTCCGAAATTGAAACTTGGCACGTTGAGTTGACGCTTTGCCTGCCTGATTGGCAACTTATCGCTCTTGGTCGAGCGATTGGCGACCTGCTGATGACCTATTGCAGCCGTGCCAGACTGGAAGACGCTCGCTGTGCCCGGCGAGGGGATGACCTGGTGCACCGCCACTGAACTGGTAATGCCTACAAGATAACTAAGAGAATGCAACGTGACCGTCTTGATAAGCATGATTGGACTCACTTCATCTCGCCTCATATCGACAGGCGTGTGGACGTTGCCAGGTTCGCGTTGTGACAAGGGCATAAGTTCATCGCTTCGGTGACCTGCTTCGCAAGATCGAGAATCTCAAGCGCCGAGCGTCGCCGGTTAGGTGTGTTGGTGTTCCGAACATTATCCTCTCCCAAAAATGCCGCGGGTCTCGGCTCGCTCGGTCACGTTCAACCCTGTCTGTCGCTGCGAGGATGCGCTTAGCGAGTCTTGATTTCGTGGTGGAGTTTTGCCCGGCCTTGGGCAGGGGATCACCGCCTCGTCCAGCACGGAACTCATGAGTTCCACTTCGCCGGGATGCCGGTTCCCGTGCCGCCACGTTCATCTCCTCTCTTACGGTCGCACTCTACAGAACCTGCTGCCTGCTCATCTCAACGAGATTGAAGCGCGTCGCGCGGCGATTTTGAAGTTATTCTCAAGTCCAAACTCTGCAAACGTTGCTCAGAATTAGCCGCAACACTAGCCAGTTACCTGCTCAAGTTAACATGTGAGAAGTCGGGAACATGATCGAGCTGCGGCGCCTAGCCGCCTCCCGCGTGACGGGAGTTTCTCGGAGTTGACTTGGATCAGTCCGGAGGACGTACTCTTCAGTATTCAAGCGAGCCGTGAGCGAGGACAGACCGATGAACTTGGACCGATCCGTGAGCCTATTGAGCCGGGCTCCCGTCATTCGTACGGACGATCCGGAGGCGATGGAGCACGCGTTGCGTACGGTCTACGGGGCAACTGGCTTCGCAGTCACCAAGGCAGATGGCTTCCAGGGGGTGGGCAACTACCTTCAGCTTGCGAATATCGGCCTTGGCTTTTGTGCCTATGGCGGGGCGAGGGCGGTCGTCAAGTTCCCGGAAAGCGACTACGCGCGCCTGCAAATTGGCCTCAAAGGCAGCGCTTTGACCGTTCTGAATCGCACGGCGATCGCGATAACCGAGCGGCAGTCCTGCATAGTTGCGCCTGGCGAACCCAACAGGATTGTGTTCGAGCCAGGTTATGAGCAGCTCATTCTTCGAATAAGCGCGAGGGCGTTGGAGCAGACATTGACGACGCTGCTCGGTGCAAAGCCAGCCGGTGTCCTCAAGTTTGATCCCATAGCGGCTGCGGTGCAGCCGAACGCTCTGGTCTTGCGCGATCTGGCGATGTTCCTCGCTCATCAGCTGGATGCGACGGCGACAGAGCTGCCGCGCGCGGTGCTGGCCGAACTGGAGCAGGCTCTCATCGTTTCCTTCCTGTCGGCTCACCGCCACAATTTCAGCGAGCTGTTGGAGAGAGCCGAAAAGGATGTCGTGCCGCGGATCGTCCGGCTGGCCGAGGAGTATATCGAGGCCTCTTGGGACCGCGCCATCACGATCGAGGCGCTGGCTTCGCAGACAGGCGTCAGCATCCGCGCGCTCTATACTGCGTTCAAGAAGAGCCGCGGATACTCGCCGATGGCGTTTGCGAAAACGGTGCGATTGCGACGGGCAAAGCAGATGCTCTCGGGGGCAGATCAGCGCACCTCCGTCTCTGCAGTCGCCTACGATTGCGGCTTCGGAAATCTCGGACACTTCGCAAGAGACTATCGCGAGATGTTCGGTGAGCTTCCATCCGAAACTCTGTTGCGCTCGCGACGAGCCGCCTAGCTCGCCTTACAGAAGCGTCGGTCAGGCCAGTCCCAATAGCGCTGGGGCAGCGGCGAAGCAAAGCGCGGGTCGCCAACTCAAGCTGAGAGCCCATCATGATGACGCCGTCCGACTGCGGCGAGGCGCCAAGAAGCGGGTCAGGTCTTTCGAATATTCTCGTCTCGTAGAAAGCGCCGCGCTTTTCAACTTGTTCGGGTCACGTTCACCTCACGTCGCTGCTGGATACGCGTAGCGAGCTTCAACTTCATGGCGGATATTCTCTCGGGGGTAGGCGGGAGGGTTGCCGCGTCGTCCAGCGCAGACCTCATGAGATGAGGCCAAGTAGTAATCTGGAAGGAAATTGAAGCGCGTCGATGAAGAAGATGGAACTGCGACACCTCGCCGCTGACCGGTGTTTTCCCGGAGTATCAGTTCGGTCAAACCGAGGTACCATCTTCCGATGAACCTAGATCAATCCGTAAGCCTGCTGAGCCGCGCTCCCGTCATTCGTACAGACGATCCGGAGGCGATGGAGCACGCGTTGCGTACCGTCTACGGGGCAACTGGCTTCACAGTCACCAAGCCAGATGGCTTCCTGGGGGTGGGCAACTACCTTCGGCTTGCGAATATCGGCCTTGGCTTTTGTTCATATGACGGGGGAACGTCGGTCGTCAAGTTCCCGGAGGGCGACTTCGCGCGCCTGCAAATTGGCCTCAAAGGCAGAGCTTTGACCGTTCTAAATCGCACGGCGATCGCGATAACTGAGCGGCAGGCCTGTATAATTCCGCCGGGTGAACCGATCAGGATTGTGTTCGAGCCAGGTTATGCGCAGCTCATTCTTCGAATAAGTACGGGGGCGCTGGAAAGGTCGTTGACGACGCTCCTGGGCGCAAAGCCGGCTGGCGTCCTCAGGTTTGATCCCATGGCGGCTGCGGTGCAGCCGAACGCTCTGGTTTTGCGCGATCTGACGATGTTCCTCGCTCATCAGCTGGATGCGACGGCTACAGAGCTGCCACGCGCGGTGCTGGCCGAACTGGAGCAGGCTCTCATCGTTTCCTTCCTGTCGGCTCACCGCCACAATTTCAGCGAGCTGTTGGAGAGAGACGAAAAGGACGTCGCGCCGCGGATCGTTCGGCTGACCGAAGAGTATATCGAGGCCTCTTGTGGGCGCGCCATCACGATCGAGGAGCTGGCATCGCAGACAGGCGTCAGCATCCGCGCGCTGTATGCGGCGTTTAAAAAAAGCCGCGGATACTCTCCGACGACGTTTGCAAAAACGGTGCGATTGCGACAGGCAAAACAGATGCTCTCGGGGGCAGATCAGCGCACCTCCGTCTCTGCAGTCGCCTTCAATTGCGGCTTCGGAAATCTCGGACACTTCGCAAGAGACTATCGCGAGATGTTCGGTGAGCTTCCATCCGACACTCTGTCGCGCGGGCGGCGAGCCGCCTAGCTCGCCTGACAGAGGCGCCGGGCAGGACCATTCCAAAGAGCGCCGGGGCCAGCAACGCGCGGTGGGCAGGTTGTGCCCGGCGAAGCTTGCTGATGATGTCCAGTATTCGCAGCCAGGCTGGGCCACCGTGCTGGGTCTGGAGGCAAAGCGACCGAACTGCGACATTACGGGCGACGTGTCATAGTCATGCGCTCGGCGGCGGACATGCTGCAGGGCGGGTCAAGGCGTGCACGCGACCATTCGCCGCTAGCGACATGCCATGGCGATTCACGCACCTCCCGCTCGGCGATGGGGGCAGCTGCACCCCCGCTTGCCTGGCCTGCGATTGAAGGCTTCGCAGGCTGCGACCGGCCTGCCACACCAATACAGCCAATCGTCCATATGCCGTGCCGTCGCCGGGCGCGTGCATTGTCAGGAGCCCTTATGGCGATTAAAGATTCCGACCCAGACCGCGTCGGCACCGCTAGCCTTCCCGCGCGGTCGCGCATTCGATGAGGCCGCCATGCATCTTGCCCATGATCCCACAGCGCCGGCGGCAGCAGGGATCAGCTTCGACCAGTTCCTGGCCGTCGACATCCGCATCGGCACCATCGTCGCGGCCGAGCCCTATCCGGAGGCGCGCAAACCGTCGCTGAAGCTGACCATCGATTTCGGGCCCGGCATCGGCACCAGGCGCTCCAGCGCCCAGATCGCCACGCTCTACGATCCGGCCACCCTGGTCGGCCGCCAGGTGGCCGGCGTCGTCAACTTCCCGCCGCGCCAGATCGGCAAGTTCATGTCCGAGGTGCTGACGCTCGGCTTTCCCGATGAACAGGGCAACGTCGTGCTGTTCCAGCCCGACAAGCGCGTGCCGAACGGCGCGCGGCTGTTCTGACGCGCGGAGAGCCGACCGCCATGGATATGCTGCTCGAACCTGTTACGCTGCCGCCGTTCCCCGAAGGCCTCAGGATCTCGCTCAGGCAGATGCATCTTCTCCAGGCTCCCATGGGCGGCACCCTGGTGACCGGCGGCGCCACCTTCCGCGTGTTCGCGCCGCATGCCAAGGCGGTCTACGTCTCCGGCCCGTTCAACGACTGGGCGCAGGACGCGAGCTGCCGGCTGGCGCCGATCGGCAACGGCCATTGGGCGATCTTCGTGCCGTCTCTGAAGGACGGCGACGCCTATATGTACTTCGTCGAGGGTGAAGGCAGCTCCGGCTACAAGCGCGATCCGCATGCACGGCTGCTCACGGTTGATCCGCCGTTTCCGCAGGCGCATTCGGTGCTGCGCAATCCGCACGCCTTTCCCTGGCACGACACCGACTACACGCCGCCGCCCAACAACGAGCTCGTGATCTATCAGCTCCATGTCGGCACCTTCGACATGAAGGCGGGCAATCCCGACGGCTGCTTCTTCGACGTGATCGAGCGCGTGCCGCATCTGGCGAAGCTCGGCGTCAACGCGATCGAGCTGTTGCCGGTGCAGGAATTCCCGACCATGTTCAGCATGGGTTACAACGGCACCGACCTGTTCAGCCCGGAGAGCGAGTACGGGGAGGCAGAAGACGCGCATCTCGCGGCCTACTTCAAACGCACCAACGAGATCCTCGTCGCAGCCGGCGCGACACCTTACGCCGATATCGGCGTGGTGCGTCACTGTGACGACCAGCTCCGCGCGCTGATCGACGTCTGCCATGTCCATGGCGTCGCCATGCTGTTCGACGTCGTCTACAACCACGCCGGCGGCGGTTTTGACGAGAGCAGCATCTGGTTCTTCGACCGTCAGGCCTATGGCGATCCCAATCGCAGCCTGTATTTCACCGATCAGGGCTGGGCGGGCGGCCAGGTGTTCGCCTACTGGAACGCCGACGTGCGGCGGTATCTCGTCGACAACGCCGTGATGTTCTATCGCGAGTATCACGCCGACGGCCTGCGTTTCGACGAGGTCAGCGTGATGGACCGCTTCGGCGGCTGGGCGACCTGCCAGCAGCTCACCGAGGCGCTGCGCGCGGAGAAGCCGGATGCGATCCAGATTGCCGAATTCTGGCCGGTCAATCCGTGGGTGGTGAAGGACATCGCCACGGGCGGCGCGGGCTTCGATGCGACCTGGAGCGACGGCCTGCGGCTCGCCGTGCGCGGCGCGATCGCCAGCGCGGCAGGTGGGGCAGGGGCTCAGGTTGCGATGCAGCCGATCGCCACTGCCATCGCCGATCTCGGCCTGGGCCAGCGCTGGCGCGCCGTCAACTCGATCGAGAACCACGACATCGTCTATGCCGGCCGCGAGCCGCGCATCTCGCGTCTCGCCGATCCCGTCGACAGCCGTTGCTGGTACGCGCGCAGCCGCAGCCGCGTCGCCACCAGCCTGCTGCTGACCGCGCCCGGCGTCCCGATGCTGTTCATGGGCCAGGAGCTGTTCGAGGACCGGCCGTGGAGCGACACGCCGAGCCTGGACACGACCATCCAATGGGCGCTGCTCGACGGCGAGGACAAGATCACCGCTGATGCGATGCGCTTCACGCGCGAGCTGATCGCGATCCGCCGCACCCATCCGGCGCTGACCGCGGAGGGATGCGCCATCGTCCACGTCCATGACGGCAACCGCGTGCTCGCCTTCCACCGCTGGGACGGCCAGGGCGACGACGTGATGGTGATCGTCAGCCTCAGCGAGACGCCATGGCGCGACTACGCGATCGGCTTTCCGGCAGCGGGGCAGTGGAAGGAGGTATTCAACAGCGACGTCTATGACAACTGGGTCAATCCGGATGTGGTCGGCAACAATGGCGCGGTCAGCGCAGGCGGCCCGCCGCTGCACGGCCAGCCGTGCTCGGCGATGGTGACGATCCCCGCGAATGGCGTACTGGTGTTTGCGCGGGCGTGACGGCCGTAGGGTGGGCCAAGGCGCATCCGCACTCTGTCCACGATCGAGATCGTCATGGCGCCGTGCCCACCATCTTTGCTGATGCGTTCGCGGATGGAAGGTGGGCACGCCGCCGCCTTCGGCGGCCGCTTTGCCCACCCTACGGCAGCGCGCCCGCAGCGACGACCTGTGGAAGATGAACGCTTGGTCTTTCCTCCGTCATTGCGAGCGCAGCGAAGCAATCCAGACTTTCTCTGCGGAGGGACTCTGGATTGCTTCGCTGCGCTCGCAATGACGTGGTGAGAGCGGGGCGTGCCATGAGCAGATCGACCTGCTGAATGGGACTACACGATCAGCCGGCCCTGGCGCTCCGCGATCCCGATCACCGCCTCGGTCCCCGCATTGAAATCCAGATGGTCGGCCTCGATGCCGTCGGAGAAAATGACGCCGTTCTCGGGCATCAGCGAGCGCAGGCGCAGTGTTTCGGCGCCGTTCAGCCCTCCGCAGACCAGGGATGTCTGTGACGTCTTGCTCGGGAACGGCTCGCGCACGGCAAAGCGCAAGCTCCGGGCGTCCCAGGGCAGGGCGGTGTAGTCGCCGCCCGTCGTGGGGCTGCCGAAGTTGCCGGCGATCGCCAGCGCGCCGGTGACGATGCTCTTGAACCACGCAGTCGAGCCGAGTCCGGTCGCGACGATCAGGCCGCTGGAGGACTGCCGCTCCTGATGCTCGCGGGTCGCGATCTCGTAGCGGGCCGAGACATGCGTGCGCGCGCCGATGAAGAGGTCGTTGACCGCATGGAGCACCTGGCCGTCGGCGAGGCTCGCGCGCGCCATGGTCACCGTCTTGGCCGCGCGCCGGTCGGCAGCAACCTCCGGCAGCAGGTTCGCGAGATCGGCCGGCGCGAACGGCAGCAGCACGCCGTCATGCCGGGCCGCGTCCGGGTTCAGGCCGAGCAGCGGCTGGCCGTCGAGATATTTCATGGTGTTGGCGACGAGCCCGTCGGGGCCGAGCGCCGCGACGATGTCGGCGGGGCCGAAGATGAAGTTCGGCAGGAAGCCGCGGTCGACGATCTGGTAGCGGCCCCAGCGCTCCAGCGTCTGGACGCTGGTCAAGCGCGCGGCCTGGTAGGCCGCGTGCTCGCGTTCGTAGTCGGAGAAGTCGGCGCCGAGATGCTCGACATAGAAGCGGGCCTGGTCCGCGGTGAGGAATCTGGTGATCAGCTCCTCGAGCCGCGTTCTCCTGACAACCAGCACCACCTTGCGGTCATTGCCGGACACGGGCGGCCTCCGCGGGCTTCTGCATCAGGCTGTTCAGGAGCTCCGGCGAGACGTTCAGCTGCCCGATCTTCTCGGCCTTTTCGGCGAGGCCCGAGAACGCCTGCGCGATCAACTGGCCGGGTTGCATGCCGGTGGCGGCGAGCGCCTGGATCACGCGGGTGTCGACGCCCTCGAAGATCTTCATCAGCGCGCCGACGCGATAGGCTTCGGCATCCGCCAAAGTGCGGGTGTTCGCCGCATTCAGCGACACGAAATCCTTCCGCTTGGCCTCCAGCCCGATATCGGCGACCATGCCGGCCTCGCGCAGCTCGTTCTTCTTCGCGGCGACGCTGGCCTCCGCATCCATCTGCGTCTCGCGGATCGAGCGCTTCTTCTGCTCGACCGCGATCTCCGTGTCGAGCTCGCTCTCGCGGATCGCCCGCTCGCGCTCGACGGCGAAATTGCGCCGCGCGAAGATGGCTTCGTCCGCGGTCCTCAGGATCGCCTCGCGCGCCTCGGCCTCCAGCGCCTTGGCGGTCTCCGGCGTCGGCTTCACCGCGCGCACGGCGACGCCGAGGATCTCCAGGCCCAGCGCCTCGATGTCGGCGCGCCGCTTCAGTCCGGCCGCAATCGTCTCGGCGATGCGGTCGGAGGCGCGCAGCGCTTCCTTCAGGGTCATGTCCTTGACGGCCTGCTGCGCCAGCACCTCGACCGCGCCGAGCACGCGCTGCGGCAGCTCCTCCGGGTCATCAGACTCGTAGGTCTTGCCGTCGCGCTTGAGCGTGAAGTTGAGCATCGCCGCCGCCTTCCTCGGCTCGCCGATGCGGTAGGTCACCTGGCCCTGGATCGTCAGCGTCTGAAAGTCGCGGGCGATCTGCTGGAAGATGAAGGCGGCGTCGCGGCTGCCGATGGGGATCGCGACCAGGGAAGTGGCGGGCCCGTAATAGAAGGTGGAGAGCCCGGCACCCTCCTCGACCACGCTGCCGGCGCGGTACTTGAGGAGATAGGTGGTGGGTTGGGCCTTGATGAAGCGTAAGCCGAACATGGCGGCCTCCTGACGTTCAATGGATAAGTGTGTCACACCAACTTAGTAAGTTGGACAGTACAACTAAGTATGCTAGTGTCAAGGGACAAATTCGGGGGCGGACGGTATGGCAGCACGGCAGGGGCAGGGCGGCGGAGCGGCTGCGAGGGCGGGCGGACTGGATTTTCCGCGGCCGCTGACCACGGTGGACATCGTCATCTTCGCGATCCGGCTGGAGGCGCTGCACGTGCTGCTGGTGCGGCGCGGCCACGGCGAGGGAGAGCCGTTCCCGGACGCGTTTGCGCTCCCGGGCGGCTTCGTCGATGTCGACAAGGATCGCGATCTCGAAGCCTGCGCGCGGCGCAAGCTTGCCGAGAAGACCGGCGTGATCAGCACCTATCTGGAGCAGCTCGGCAGCTGGGGCAGTGCGCACCGTGATCCGCGCGGCTGGTCGGCGACGCACGCGTATTTTGCGCTGATCCCGGCGTCAGCGGCGGAGGCCGCGCTCGCGGCCGATGCGCAATGGTTTCCGCTCGTGGGCATGAGCGTGAAGCCGAATCTCGCGTTCGATCATGCCGAGATCCTGCAGGCCGCCGTGCAGCGGCTGCGCAACAAGGTCGAGTACACCTCGCTGCCGGCCTATCTGATGCCGGAGGAGTTCACACTGCCCGAGCTGCAGCGGACTTACGAGATCGTGCTCGATCGTCCGCTGGAAAAGAGCGCCTTTCGCACCCGCATGCTCTCGGCCGACCTCATCGAGCCGATCGCCAAGATGCGCAAGGGGCCAAACCGGCCGGCGCAGCTCTATCGCCTGAAGGCGGCGGCCGCGCCGGTGTATTTCGCGCGGACGTTCAACGCGCCGGAGTGAAGCTCCGTCGCCCGCATGCGCGCAGCGATATGCGGGTTCTCGTCAGGTGCGGCGGCGAACCCGGATGTCGCTCCGCTCATCCGGGGCTACCAAGGCGAGACGGCCGCATCAGGCCGAAAAGTCCACCACCAGCGACTTGCTGGTCGAGCTCGACGAACTCGTGCCGCTGGCGCTGTAGGATGAGGTCTTGCTGTTGTTCGAGCTCTGCAGCGCCTCGAGCAGCTTCTTCAACAGCTCCTCGACCTGGGACGAGGACGATGAAGACGACGAGGAGGAGGTGCTCGACGTGGTGTCGGTGCTGGAGTCATCGCTCGGCGGGGCCGGCGGCGGGCCGCCGGCGCCACCCGCGCCGCCCGGACCGCCGGAGAAGGCGTTGGCAAATACGTTCTTCAGCTCGGTCGCCTGGTCCGAGGTCAGCTTGCCGCTGTCGACCTCGCTCTGGATGAGATCGTCGATCTTCGACTGCATCTCCTTGGGCGACGGCGGCGCGCTGGAGCTCGACGATGACGACGAGCTGCCGCTCTGCAATGCGGAATCGATGTCGTCGAGCGCCGAGGACAGCGCAGTCTGGTCGGCGGAGCTGACCTTGCCGGCCGAGACTTCCTTGGTGAGTTCCTGCTTGAGCAGGTCGAGCGGCGAATATCCGCTCATGGAGGATGCAGAGATCGACGTCATGGCGTGCTCCGGGGTGCGACATCAAACCTGCGCCCAGGTGCGACCGGAACGCTTAACAGCTCCTTGTTCCGTGTTTCTGGATGTGTCCCGCCGCAGGCTGCACACAAAACGAAGCAAGAAAGTCAGCATGGCTGCGTAGCCCGGATGAGCGCAGCGACATCCGGGTTCGGCACGAGCGCGGGTGGAGACCCCGGATATCGCTGCGCGCATCCGGGCGACGGTCCGCGGCAAGGCGGCATGCCGCCAGCGCAGTGCTCCGGCGCGGGAAATGGTGTATCCGCGGGTGACAGGCGGGGCTCTCGCTCGGGATGTCCGCCACAAGGAATAAAGCCCCCGGAGGAACTCCATGTCGGCCCTGCCGCTTTCTGGCATCAAGATTCTCGATCTGACCCGCGTGCTGGCCGGACCGCTGTCCGCGCAGATGCTGGCCGATCTCGGCGCCGAGGTGATCAAGATCGAGCGGCCCGGCACCGGCGACGATGCGCGCGCGTTCGGTCCGCCCTACCTCAGGGACCCCGATGGCAAGGCCAACAACAACAATTCCTTCTACATCTGCGCCAACCGCAACAAGAAGTCCGTCACGGTCAACATCGCCTCGCCGGAGGGGCAGGAGATCATCCGCGCGCTCGCCAAGGACTGCGACGTGTTCATGGAGAACTACAAGGTCGGCGATCTCAAGCGCTATGGCCTGGACTATGAGGCGATCCGCGCCGTCAATCCCGAGGTGATCTATTGCTCGGTCACCGGCTTCGGCCAGACCGGGCCGTATGCACCGCGGGCGGGCTACGATGCGATCTTCCAGGCCATGGGCGGGCTGATGAGCGTGACCGGCCACATGGACGGCGAACCGGGGGCGGGGCCGATGAAGGTCGGTCCCTCGATCGTCGACTACATGACCGGCATGAACACCTCGATCGGCATCCTCTCCGCGCTGTATCACCGCGACGTCAATGGCGGCGGCGGCCAGCACATCGACGTCTGCCTGTTCGACACCGTGATCGCCTCGCTGTCGCACTATGCCCAGATCTTCCTGATCAACGGCAAGTCGCCGCCGCGCCGCGGCACCTGGGGCAATGGCGGCATGCCGGCCGGCGTGTTCCGCTGCACCGACGGCGAATTGATGCTGGTGGTCGGCAATGACGCGCAGTTCGCGCGCACCTGCGCGGTGTTAGGGGCGCCAGAACTGGCGACCGACCCGAAATTCGTCAGGAACAACGACCGCGTCGTCAACGGCAAGGAGATCATGGCGATCTTTGCCGGCCTGTTCCTGAAGAACTCGGTGGCGCATTGGCTGGAGGAGCTGGAGAAGGCGGGCGTGCCGTGCGGGCCGGTCAACGATTTTGCGCACGTGTTCGCCGATCCGCATGTCCGCTCGCGCGGCATGGAGGTGAAGGTCGAACACCCGTTCGAGCCGCAACTCTCCCTGATCCGCAACGCGCTGACCTTCTCCGGTACCCCGATCACCGAGTATCGCGCGCCGCCGCTGCTCGGCGAGCATACGCAGGACGTGCTGTCGGGGCTCGGCTATGATGAAGCGAAGATCGCGGCGCTCAAGCAACAGGGCGTGGTGTAGCTGCTGCGGCGGCCGTTCTCTCCCGTCATTGCGGGGCTCGCGACGCGCCGATCGTCCCGCATGTCGTGCTGCGCATCGGAGTCCACGCCCTCTCTGCGTCATTGCGAGCGCAGCGAAGCAATCCAGGGTCCCGCCCACCACTCTGGATTGCTTCGCTGCGCTCGCATGACGGGGAGACAGCCGGGCTTCCGCGCATAGCCCGGATGAGCGGACGCTTGCGGGCAGGCACGCGGCCGCCTTGCGGCGGCCGCTCTGCCCACTCAACGGCTCAGTGGACGTGGTGGCGACGGTGCCGCTTCGCCTTGGGCCGGTAGTAGCGCGGCTCTGCGACGAAGGGCGGCGGCGCGCCGAGCTGCTGCCGGGATTCCTGCAAGCGGCGCTGATAGCCGGGCGAGTTCATGATGCTGGCGGCGGCGCCGCGCGCCAGCGCCGGCTCGCTCGCCATCATCATGGCGAGCGCACTGGCCGCAGCGGCCAGGATCAATCGCGAACGGACCGTCATCGGGCGAGTTCCATTGTCATTGGTGGCGACGTCATCTGTGGCGATCGGCGCTCAGCGCGCTGCAATCCTGGCCTTCGACTTTGCCGTCTGATCGCGCGTGGTCAAGCCGAGCACGGCGCCGCGCACCACCCGCGCGATCACATCCTCGACATCGTCGAGGTCGCATCGGCCGTCGGAGAGCTTGGTGAGGCGCTCGCTCTCGCGGATGGTGTGATGCGCCATGGCGAGCGCAAAATGCAGGCCCCAGAACAGATCGACCTCGGAGCTGTCGGGCAGGGCGCGCTGCATTGCGCCGGCGAATTTGCGCAAATGGTCGATTTCCTTGGTCTTGATGCGGCGAATTGGCGGCACCGATTCGATCGAGGCGCGGATCATGAACTGCGCCACCGCCGAGCGTTGGTTCTCAGGGCCAAGGCAGCCGCGCAGGATCGGGCCCACGAGGGCGCGCAGGATGTCGGAGATGTCGGCGCGACCGCCGCCCGCATCCTCGGCTTCATGCAATTCGCGCAGGCGCTCGCGGTTGAGCGCGATCGAGCGGGTCACGAACAGTTCGGCGATCAGCTCGTCCTTGGAGCCGAAATGATAGTTCACCGCGGCGAGATTGACGTTCGCCTCCGCCACGATGTCGCGCAAGGTGACGTCGGAGAAGCCGCGTTCGGCATAGAGCCGCTCGGCGGCGATCAGGATCGCAGTCCGGGTCTGGTCGGTCGCCATGCTCGTCCTCCCGAACGATGAAGCGGGGTAGGGAGTTGCGTTTCAAACAATTGTATGAAACTATTGTTTGAGACGGCCGCAATGTCAATCACGGTTCTTCCGTGGGGCGACATTTCGGCGCTGCAGCGACGGTTCGCGCGGTCGTGTCGCGCAAGATCACACTTGCACGGACGCCGTGGGCGGGCCGACACTGCGGCCAAAGTTTCAGAGGAAACACCCAAGGAGAGTCCCATGGACTTCACGATGTCGGCGAAGCAGCAGGAATGGCTGGAGCGCGTGCGCAGCTTCATGACCAAGCATGTCCGCCCGGCGGTGCCGATCTACAAGCAGCAGGACGCCGAGGGCGACCGCTGGAAGGTGATCCCGATCCTGGAGGACCTCAAGGCCAAGGCGAAGGCGGAAGGCCTGTGGAACATGTTCATGCCGCCGTCGCCGCATGAGGACGACGAGTTCCGCGGCGCCGGCCTCACCAATCTCGAATATGCGCTGCTGTCCGAGGAGATGGGCCGCATCTCCTGGGCGTCCGAGGTGTTCAACTGCTCGGCGCCCGACACCGGCAACATGGAAGTGTTCATCCGCTACGGCACCAAGGAGCAGAAGCGCAAATGGTTGCGCCCGCTGATGGACGGCGAGATCCGCTCGGCCTTCCTGATGACGGAGCCGGCCGTGGCCTCGTCGGATGCCACCAACATCGAGACGCGGATCGTGCGTGACGGCGATCATTACGTCATCAACGGCCGCAAATGGTGGTCGTCGGGCGTCGGCGATCCCCGCTGCAAGATTGCGATCCTGATGGGCAAGACCGATCCGTCGGCCGCCAAGCATCAGCAGCAGTCGCAGATCCTGGTGCCGCTCGACACCCCCGGCATCAAGGTCGAGAAGATGCTGCCGGTGTTCGGCTTCGACGACGCGCCGCACGGCCACGCTCAGGTGCTGCTCGAGAACGTCCGCGTTCCGGCGGAAAACATTCTGCTCGGCGAGGGCCGCGGCTTCGAGATCGCGCAGGGCCGTCTCGGTCCGGGCCGCATCCATCACTGCATGCGCACCATCGGCAAGGCCGAGGAGTCGCTGGAGAAGATGGTGCGCCGGCTGATGACGCGCCAGGCCTTCGGCAAGAAGATCATCGAGCATTCGGTGTGGGAGCAGCGCATCGGCGAGGCCCGGACCAACATCGAGATGTGCCGGCTGTTGTGCCTCAAGGCGGCCGACATGATGGACAAGGTCGGCAACAAGACCGCCCAGGGCGAGATCGCGATGATCAAGGTCGCTGCCCCCAACATGGCGCTGAAGATCATCGACGACGCCATCCAGGCGTTCGGCGGCGCCGGCGTGTCGGATGATGCGGGTCTCGCCAAGGACTACGCCAACATCCGCACGCTCCGTCTTGCCGACGGCCCGGACGAGGTGCACAACCGCGCCATTGCCCGGCTCGAGATGAAGAAATACGCCAACGAGCCGCGGCATTGAGCGTCGACTTCTAGGGTGGGCAAAGCGTCCGTCGCCGCGCAGAGCGCGGGGGCGGATGCGTGCCCACCCACTTTCGAGTTCAAAGCAACATGGTGGGCACGCTTCGCTTTGCCCACCCTACGAATTCTAATGCCGAGCGGTGACGCACCACTTGCGTCATTCCGGGGCGACGCGCAGCGTCGAACCCGGAATCCAGAGATGGGTCCGCCAAGATAGAGATTCCGGGTTCAGCCTGCGGGCTGCCCCGGAATGACGAACACGTGAGAAGGGAGCCTCGTCGTGGCCGACGGCGTCAAGAAGGACGAAGAATTCTCCGGCACCAAGCCGGTCGAGGAGCGGCATCGTTTCGACGAGGCCAAGCTCGCGGCCTGGATGGCCGAGCATGTCGAAGGCTATCAGGGCCCGCTGACCGTGCTGCAGTTCAAGGGCGGCCAGTCGAACCCGACCTATCGTCTGAACACGCCGGCGCGTTCCTACGTGCTCAGGCGAAAGCCGTTCGGCAAGCTGCTGCCGTCGGCGCACGCAGTCGATCGCGAATTCCGCGTCATCGCCGCACTCGGCAAGCAGGGCTTTCCGGTCGCCAAGGCCTATGCGCTGTGCAACGACGACAGCGTCATCGGCGCTGCCTTCTACATCATGTCGATGGAGGAGGGCCGGGTGTTCTGGGATCCGACCCTGCCGCATGTCGCAGCGCCCGAGCGGCGCGCGATCTTCACCAGCAAGATCGAAACCTTGGCCAGGCTGCACAGCTATGATCCGGCGGCGATCGGCCTTGCCGACTTCGGCAAGCCCGGCAACTACTTTGCCCGCCAGGTCGACCGCTGGACCAAGCAATATCGCGCCTCCGAGACCGAGCATCTGCCGGAAATGGAGAAGCTGATCGAGTGGCTGCCGCGCACCTTGCCGGCGCAGCAGCGCGTCTCGATCGTGCATGGCGACTACCGGCTCGACAACATGATCTTCCACGCGACCGAGCCGCGCGTCATCGCGGTGCTCGACTGGGAACTGTCGACGCTTGGTGATCCCATGGCGGACTTCACCTATTTGCTGATGCAGTGGATCATGCCGGGCCTCGACGGCGTCGACCTGAAAGCGCTGAACATCCCGACCATGGAAGAAGCGGCGGAGATCTATCGTGGGGTCACCGGCACCGAGCTGCCCGATCTCAACTGGTACTTCGCCTACAATCTGTTCCGGCTCGCCGGCATCCTGCAGGGCATCATCGGCCGCATCCGCGACGGCACCGCCGCCAACGACAAGGCGATCGAGTCGGTCAAGCGCATGGTGCCCATGACCAAGCAGGCCTGGTCCTATGCGCAGAAGGCGGGGGCGGTGTAGTCTCCTGTAGCCCCGGATGAGCGAAGCGACATCCGGGGTCACACGCGCTGCGGCGATGAACCCGGATGTCGTTTCCGCCCATCCGGGCTACCAATTCCGCGCGCCGGCTAGGGCCAATCACCGCCCACCGCCGCCGCCACCACCACCTCCACCGCCGCCACCGGCCGTGGTCATCGCGCCGCTGTAGCGCGGATCGGTCTGCTTCATGTAGATCGGCGAGGTGTCGCGGCTCTGACGGCGCATGGCTTGCTGCACCTGGACCTCGGTGCCGCAGGCTGTCCAGGAGACGAGTTCACAGCCCGGCCACTGGAATTCACGGGCGCTTGCGTTCGTCACCAGCGAGCCAGCCGCCGTGGCGGCCATCAGGGTGAGCAGCGTGAGTTTCGATAGTCTCGACATGTTAACCATCCTTCGTTTCGGCGAGGCCGGAATGGTCCGCTTGCGAGGTTCGACGGCGGCTCGGAGAAGGGGGTTCGAGGACGTGGGCGTAAAAAATCGCCGGTCATTAGGGGGGCATGCTTGAACCCGAGCGTGGCTCATGGCGACGCGATGGTCTTGCCGCCACGCTCCATCGACACGGGTTGGTCCGCGCGGCGCATTGACCTGACTGCCGGGAGCTTGACCACGACGGGCGCGCGCAGTTAGGAAACGGTCGTCGCAGGCCATCTCGCAAGAAGGTCCCGCGAGCGGAGCTTTGCTGCCATGTCGCCGGTTTCGATTCGCCCGGATCTCGAGGTCGATCCCGCAACCGCCGATGCGATGCTTGCGCGCGCGGAGATCGACGCGCGGGTCGCTTCGGTGTCGCTGTTGCATGGTGGGGAGATCAGTGCCGTGTATGCGCTGGCTCTGCAAGGCGGCCAGCCGTCGCTGGTGCTGAAGATCTATCCTGACAGCATGAGCTGGAAGATGCGCAAGGAGGCGCGCCTGCTCGATCTGGTCCGGGACCGCCTGCCGGTGCCGGCGCCGCGGCTGCGCGCGGCGGACGCCTCGCGCGAGCTGATCGGCCTGGACTACGTGGTCATGAGCCGGCTCGACGGCGATCCGCTCGGTCCTCTCGAACAAGCGCTGTCCGCGCCGGAGCGGCGTGAGGCTTTCGAGCAGGTCGGTCGATTGTCGCGTGCCTTTCACGACATTGCGATGGATGCGTTTGGCTACATCGGCGCCGACGGCATCATGTCGGGCCATGCCGACAATCGTAGCTATCTCACCTCCCAGTTCGAACGCAAACTGGGCGAATTCCGCAGCCGCGGCGGGCCGGCTGATCTCGCCGCGCGCATCGCGCGCCAGGTGGCCGACGCGAGTGATCTGTTCGCCTCCTGCGGCGCGCCGGTGCTGTGTCACAATGATCTTCATCCCGGGAACGTGCTTGCGCGCGTCACCGGGGGCCGGGTCGAGCTCACCGGTGTGGTCGATTTCGAGGGCGCGCTGGCCGGCGACCCGCTCAAGGATGTCGCCAAGGCGATCTACTATCTCTCGCCGGAGCAGCGCGAGGCGTTTCTGGGCGGCTATGGTTCGATGAGCCGAACGAAGATCGAGCCGACGCTCGCGATCTATCGTCTGCTGTTCTCGCTGGAGCTGTGGTGCTGGTATCGGCAGTTTGGGGCGGCCGAAAAGCTCGCGCCGCTCATCGAGGACCTCGACCGCCTTGTGAGCGGCTAGAGCATGATCCGGAAAAGTGGAAACCGGTTTTCCGAAAGGATCATGCTCAAACAAAAAGAGATGAGATCATGATGCGTTTCCTTGGAAGCGCATCATGATCCAGGTCCGTTCGGCCAACGCTTGCCCGTCGGGCAAATCGGCATGTGCGAGCGTGGCGTTGTCGGCCCCGCGCAGGCTGCGGTTATGACTGTAATCATCGTCGCCGATGAAGAAAGTTCGCGAGCGCGGTCAATGTGATGGTCTCGTCCAGTCCGGAAGGCTAAAAGATTTTGCTTTCGCTTTTTCGGAATTTGTGATCTGATGCGCTCATCCCGTCCCACCGAAGGGGCGTTGCGCGCGATCGTCACGACACGCGGGGCGGGGAGCGGTGGCCGCGATCATGTTGCAGCGTGTCCGGAGGGATGCGCGGACGAACGGCATGGCGCGGACGTGAAGTCGCAGCGTGCTGGCACCCCGATGCTGGTGCTACGTCGCGACGGCGCTCGCGCGCCGCGCGGGCAATGGTGGCCAGAAAGCCCGGCGCACCAGGCAGACTGCGTATAAGCGTGAAGACCATCGCGCAGGGAAGGCCGGGCGTTTTCCGGCTGCACCTGTGGTACCTGCCGCCTGCATTTTTTTACGCAGGCGGGCCGCAGGCGTCAGCCGACGCCTGGCCTTCCCTGCGCCCTTCGATGGAAGGGCGGTGAAATTCAGGATCACTCGGGCGCGGGGGCGTCGCGAGATCGCTCACGCATGTCGATGAGTTCGACAGCGAGCGATTTGTGGGGCGCGATGCCGGCAGTCCCAAGCTCGTCATGCCCGGGCTTGTCCCGCCTGCGCGGCCGAAGCCGCTTCGGCGCGGCGAAGGCCCGGGCATCCACGTCGCTCCTCGCGTGCCGACCGACGTGGATGGCCGGGACAGGCCCGGCCATGACGGATGACAGAGGAGAGGCGATGTCGACACCAGTGCGAGGGGAGACAGCGCTAGATCGGCTTCCCCGCGTACGGCATCGACGCCGTGAGGCCGCCGTCGACCGGGAAAGCCTGGCCGTTGACGTAGGAGGCCTCGTCGCTGGCGAGGAACAGGGCCATGGCGGCGATCTCATGCGGCTGGCCGGCGCGCTTCAGCGGATTGAGCTGGCCGATCTTGCCCTCGGTGCCGCGCTCCTTGGCGCCGTCGAAGATCGGCTTGGTCATGCCGGTCTCGATCAGGCCGGGACACACCGCGTTGATCCGCACGCCGGTGCCGGAGAGGGAGTACGCCGTGGTCTGCACCAGGCTGATGACGCCGGCCTTGCTCGCCGCGTAGGGATGGCCCGAGGCGCCGGATTTCAGGCCCGCGACGGAGGCCGTGCAGACGATCGCGCCGCGCTGCTGCCGCACCATGTGCGGCATCGCGTACTTCACCGCGAGGAACGGGCCGATCAGGTTGATGCGCAGGATCTCCTGCCAGTGCTCGACGGTCTGCTCGGCGATCGGGATCAAGCCGCCGGAGATGCCGGCATTGGCCCAGATCACGTCGAGCTTGCCGTAGGTCGCCACGGCGCGGTCGATGAAGCCCGAGACATCGGCCTCGGAGCCGGCGTCGGCGAGCACGGCTTCGGCAATGCCGCCCTGCTGCTTGACCATCTCGACCGTCTCCTTGACGGCATCGCTGCGATCCACCGCGATCAGTCGCGCGCCTTCTTTCGTGAACATCAAGGATGCGGCGCGGCCGATGCCGCTGCCGGCGCCGGTGATGATGACGGATTTGCCTTCGAGGCGGCCCATGTTTCCTCCTGCTTCAATTGTGATCAGTTGCGTGCCGCGCAACGGAATTCAAACGCCGTTTCAAACGTGCTGAGATCGCCAAGCGGCTTGAGACGATCTGGGCCTTCACGTACAGCGGGAGACGAGCGGAGGGAAGGGTTTGAGCGATGTCGGCTGATGGAACGAAACCTTCTGTCGTCACCACGCGCTGGTGGTGGGTGCGTCACGCGCCGGTGCGCAGCGACGGCGGCAACATCTACGGCCAGTCGGACATCGCCTGCGATACCTCCGATCGCGAGGTGTTCGAGGCGGTCGCGAAAATCCTGCCGCGCAGCGCGGTGTGGTATGCGAGCAATCTGATGCGCACGCATCAGACGGCGGAGGCGATCTGGGCCGCCGGATTCCCGCGTCCCGCAGCAATGATCAGGGAGGCCGCTCTTGCCGAGCAGCATCTCGGGCAATGGCAGGGCATGAACCGCGCCGCGTTCCTGGCCAGCCGTCCCGCGGGCAGCCACTGGTTCGCCGACATCGATGAGCCGGCGCCGGGCGGCGAGAGCTACATGGATCTGTACACCCGCGTGACGGCGGCGATTGCGCGCATCACGGTTTCGGAAGCCGGCCGCGACGTCATCGCCGTCGGCCATGGCGGCACCATCAAGGCGGCTGTTGGCCTGGCGCTCGGCGGCCTGGTCGAGAAGGGGCTCGCCTTCGACATCGACAATTGCTCGGTGACCCGGCTCGACCACATCGTGGCCGGCGAGACGAGTACATGGCGGCTGCCGATGGTCAATCAGCAGCCCTGGATCGCGGACGTCGCGCACCGCGCGATGCACCAGCCGGCCGGGCCGGAGGTGACGACGAGCAAGCTGGCGTGAAACGAGTAGTGAGTTGCTATGCGCGTCGTTCAAAAATCTCGCCCGCCACACGGGCAGTGCACCCTCTTCCCTTGTGGGAGAGGGCGCAGTCACTGGCACCGCGGAAAAGTCTCGTGGACGTCGCCGTGCCAATTTCGAAACCGACAACAGCCAAATAAGTAGGAGGAACTCCCCATGACCCTGTTCGACATGACCGGCAAGGTCGCCGTCATCACCGGATCCACGCGTGGCATCGGGCTCGCCATTGCCGAACGCATGGCCGAGCACGGCGCCAAGGTGGTGATCTCCTCGCGCAAGGCCGATGTCTGCGACCAGGTGGCGCGCGAGATCAATGACCGCTTCGGTGCAGGCACGGCGGCGGCAGTCGCCGCCAACATCTCCAGCAAGGAGAACCTGCAGAACCTCGTCGACGAGGCCAACCGCATCTACGGCAAGATCGACGTGCTGGTCTGCAACGCGGCGTCGAATCCTTACTACGGGCCGCTCGCCGGCATCTCCGACGATCAGTTCCGCAAGATCCTCGACAATAACATCGTCGCCAACAACTGGCTGATCAGCATGGTCGTGCCGCAGATGATCGCGCGCAAGGACGGCTCGATCATCATCGTGTCGTCGATCGGCGGCCTGAAGGGCTCGACCATCCTCGGTGCCTACGCGATCTCCAAGGCTGCCGACATGCAGCTCGCGCGCAACCTCGCCTGCGAATACGGCCCGCACAATGTGCGCGTGAACTGCATCGCGCCCGGCCTGATCAAGACCGATTTCGCCAAAGCGCTGTGGGACAATCCGGAGAACCTCAAGGCCTCGACCGCGCGCTCGCCGCTGCTCCGCATCGGCATCCCCGACGAGATCGCCGGCGCCGCGGTCTTCCTGGGCTCCGCCGCGGGCAACTTCATGACCGGCCAGACCATGGTGATCGACGGCGGCGCGACGATCAGTTGAGGGGGACATACGGGTGTGGTGCGCGGTGATGCCGCCACACTCTCAACTGTCGTCCCGCGAACGCTAGGCGTTCGCCGGGACGACAGCATTTGCTGCGCGCCGCCCTCATTCCACCGCCGCGTACACCACGTCGCGCACCAGCGTGCGCAGGTAGTCGCGCTGCCCGGGGGCCTGCGCCATGAACACGCAGAACAGCTCCTCCTTCGGATCGATCCAGAAGAACGTGCCGGCGATGCCGCTCCAGAAGAAGGTGCCGGGCGAGCCGGGGAAGGGCGCGATGCCGGCCTCGCGGCGCACCGCGAAGCCGAGGCCGAAGCCGTGACCGGGCGCCAGCAGCGTGCCGACCGTCTTCACGTGCGGACCGAGATGGTCGGAGGCCATCAGCTCGAGCGTCTTGCGGCCGACCAGCCGGGTGCCGTCGAGGCTGCCCTTGCTGAGCAGCATCGCGCAGAACCGGGCGTAGTCCATCGTGGTCGCCACCAACCCGCCGCCGCCGGATTCCATCAGCGGCTGCTCGGTCATCTTGAACAGGTTGACCGCCTCGCCGGTCCACGGGTCCTTGGCGAACGGCTCGGCCAGCCGGCCAGCATTCGCCTCGGCGGTGGAGAAGCCCGTCTCCTTCATGCCGAGCGGCTCGAGGATGCGCTCGGAAAGGAAGGGGCCGAGCGTCTGGCCCGAGACGACCTCGATGATGCGCCCGAGGATGTCGGTCGAGCGGCTATAGTTGAACTCGGCGCCCGGCTGGCAGATCAGCGGCAGGCCGGCGACGATCGTCGCGTGCTCGGCATTGGTGATCTTGCGGCTGCGCACCCGCGATTGCTGGTAGAGCTGGTGCACCGGCCCGGTGCCGGTGTGCTCATACGTCAAGCCCGAGGTGTGGCGCAGCAGGTCCTGGACCGTCATCGGCTGGGCGACCGGGACCAGCTCCAGCTTGCCGCCGGTCTCGACGCCCACTTTCTGCTCGCCGAATTCCGGGATGAACTTGGCGACCGGATCGGACAGCAACAGCTCGCCGTCCTCGACCAGCATCATGATCCCGAGCGAGACGATCGGCTTGGTCATCGAGAAGATGCGGAAGATCGAATCCGGCCGCATCGGCGTGTCGGCGTCGGGCGCTTGCCGGCCGATGGCGTCGAACCAGCCGATCCGGCCGCGGCGGCCGACCAGCAGGGTGGCTCCGGGGATGGTTCCCTTGTCGGCCTCGCGCTTGAACGCATCCGAAGCTCGCTGCAGCCGCGCCTGGGACAGGCCCAGCGCCTCGGGGCAGTCATCCGGCAGCGGCGGCGTCAGCGAGCGGAGCGCGGAAAGGTGCGCGCTGGATGCGGCAGTCGGCGGGGTCATGGGCTCTCCCTGAAGTCCTGTTGTCGGTTTGCATCAAGTCTGGCGCGGAAGTTGTGGTCTGACCAGTCGATTTGCCCCATTGCACCCTTGCATTCGGGGGGAGGTCTATGCTTCAAAGCGCGCGAACCGGCGACACTGTCCCGGCTCGCTAGGAGTGTAGCTCAATTGGTAGAGCACCGGTCTCCAAAACCGGGGGTTGGGAGTTCGAGCCTCTCCACTCCTGCCATCCGAATCCCAAATTACTGATTCAGTTGGCAGATTTCATCGGTGCGACAACATCCGCACCGTCGGTGCGACAATTTTCGTGCTCAACCTGTTCTGAGGGCCGCTCGAGCGAGATCAGAAACATGCCCTCTCCAGCTAGACGTTTCTGCTCGGCGGCCTTGGTGTAGACCTCGGCCATCGCGACCGTTTCCCAATCGAACATCGCCATGAGCTGGCGCGTGGTGGCGCCGTTCTCGGCGGCGATGGTGGCGCCCGCCTTCTTCAGGCCGTGGGCGGTGCAGCCAGGCAGGCCTGCCTCGTTGCAGCGGTCGCGGAACCAGTTGCCGAAGCCGGCTGGGGTGAACGGTTTGCCATACTCGGTCACCAAAAACGTCAGGTCTCCAAGGATGTCCGAGCTGTCGGTGATGATCTGCTTCAGGACGGGCAGCAGAGGCTTCTGTGAGATGTTGTTGCGCTTGTAGAGCGTCTTCTTCGGGACATAGCGGATCCAGTCTCCGAGGCTGTCCGGCGTGGCGCCGCGGCAGTGCTGGCGGCCCAGGGTCACCATGTCCTGGCGGCGTGCGCCGGTGAACAGCAACAGGCCGAGCGCGAGGCGTGCCTTGCGGGCGCGCAGCGACGGCCCGTTGTGGTGTTCCAGGAACTGCTGCACTTCGGGAATGGTCCAGGTGTGGTAGCCGCCCTTGCCGCGGTTACCCGTGCCGGCCTTGATGTCGCGCACCGGATTGGTCGGCAGGTGATTGTTCTCGACACCCCAGGCGCAAAGCGCGGAGAGGTGCTTGCGGCGGTTGGCCTGCGCGCCGATGCCATCCTTGGCCTCGATCAGCCGCTTCATCTTCTGCGCGGTCAGGTATTTCAGCGGGCAATTGCCGATCGGCTCCCGATCCTGATCGCTCAGCGGGTAGCGGAAGCATTCTTCCAGGTCGTTCCGGCGGGCCCGCCGGCTGTCCTTTGCCAGCCGCAAGAATTCGCCCTGACCCTTGGATTGGAAATAGAGCGCGCCGAGCCAGCCCAAGGTGCCCTTGGGATGTGTCGTCAGCGCCGCAGCCGGCTTGCGCCTGCTCGGCGGCTCCCCCAGCCGCTCCACAGCCTCGGCATAAGCGCGCGCGAAGGCCGGCGTGCCTTCCTGCTCGTGGATGCGGATGCGCTTGCCGTTACGGCGGACGTAAATGCGCGGATTGCCATGCCGGTCGGGGTCGCGGCTCAGGAAGGGCAATTCGGTCTTCATGGCGCTCACCCCCGCTGGTCCTCCCATTTGGAGGCCGGCTCATTGTGCGCATCCGGCGGAATCAGGGAAGAGGCATCGATTGGCTTGTCGGCGACAATTAACGTTCCATCCGGCTTGACGCCCACAACGAAACGGCCCGCCTTCTCGACGCCCTTGATGGCGCGGGCCAGCGATGCCGCCGTGAAGGGGAGAGTGCGACTCACTTGCGGCCTCCGCCTTCGGGCGAACCCTCGCCGATGCTGACGCCGCCGATTTTGTGCCCGGCCTCCAGCGAGGATCTCATGGCAGGCGTCAACTCTGACCCGCGGTTAATCCTGATGATCGGGGACTTGCGGCCTCGGCGTTCGACCGAAATTATTCCGAGGTTTTCCAGCTTGCTGAGTGCGCGAGACTTGGCACCGCGACCGACGCCAAGCTTTCCTAAGAAGCCATTGGCCACCTTGATAGGGCCGCCGCCCTGCTTCCAGTCTTCGTGCAACAGATGACACAGGACTGCGAAGGTCTTGTCACGGGAATCGCGCGCGATCTTGTCGATCCAGATCAGCGGGACCTGGACGAATTGGAGGCGCCGCTTTTTGATCCTATCGGAAGCGACAGCACGCTCCTGCACCATATTCCCCGGCAGCTTGAGATCTTCAAGATCGAGATCATTGGTCATGCGATGCTCTTGACACCTTGGACGTTGCCGCCGATCAGCGATACGACTCGGTCCCACATCACGGTGCCGCGCGGGTCCATGTATCTGTTAGGCCAGCGTACGATCTTGACGTCGGTGGTCAGCTCGAAGCCGGACAGAACCACGCGGGAGGCTTCAGCCATGGCGGCTCGAGCTGTGCCAATGTCGGCGTCGAGCCGGTGCAGGGGCGCAGAGATAAGGATCGCGTCGTGCACGGGAGCGCAGACCTCGACGCCGCGCTCTGTGGCAATGCAGCACGCGAGCCGCAACATTTCGGCCCCGTTGGCTTGCATCGGGAAGTTTCGCAGGCTGCGGGGATTGGACTGCTCGCCGACACGTACATGCCAGCCGAACACGGTGTGCAGCGAGCCCGTGAGCATGGCTTGGTCGACTGCGGCATCTGACCAGCGCCAGAACATCCGGTAGGTCTCGCGGTGGGCGCGCAGCAGATCCCGGGCGACGATCGGCGGCTGCCCGATCCGTGAAGCCAGTGCGTCGGCTTCCATGCCGTACTGCGTTGCCAGCACGCACTGCTTGAACAACTCGCGCTCGTTCTGGTGTGACGCCTTGGTTGCATCGCCAGGGATGGCGCCGGCTTGCTTTCCAAACGTCAGATACGGGTCGCCGGAGTGGTAGGCGGCCTGCATGGCGGTGTCGCCGGACAAGGCGGCGGCGATGCCGAATTCTTGCTGCGACCAGTCGATGTAGGCAACAGCGTGGCCGGGAGGCGGCTTGATCAGCCCGCGGAGCCAGACGCTCGGCCCGAAGATGTATTTGGAATTGCTAGGTTGATTCCGGCCGGTTCGCGATCGGAATGGAGACAGCATGGTTCTGTTGCGTCCGTCGCGGCCGACCGCCAGATCATTCAACCGCAGCTCTGACAGGGCGTTGCGAAGCTCCCGCAAGGGCGAGACTGAGGGGCATCCCTTCGCCCGCTGCCGGAAGGTCTCGTCTTGGAGGTCAAGCTTGCCGCTTTCCAGGCACGGCCAAGGAATGCCGTTGCGGTTGAGCCAAGCGGCAAAGCGCTCCTGCTTGAAGGTGCGCCCGTCGTAGATGCCATAGCTGATATCGATGGCGGCGATCAGTCGATCCTGGATAACGGCCCAGTCGTCCCGCAATCGCTTCAGGAGGGCAACGTCGATCGGGACACCGTAGTGTTCCATGGCCGCCGCGGCAGCCATGTAGCGGCCGCGGAGCAGGGCACGGGGCAGGTCGATCTCGGGCAACATGGCCGGCAGCAGGCGCTTCAACGCCAGGACGTCGGACTCGCAATAATCGAGAATATTTTCTGCCGAGTACTGGCCCTGCCACGTGCCGGCCCCGATGGCGGTTTGCATCTCCTTCTTCTCGGTGACGCCGATGCCGTCGAGGCCGAAGTACGCGAGCGCGCCGAGCAGCGAGCTGCCGGCGGGGGTCGGCAGTCCGTTGGTGTGGTCACGGAATTCACAGAACAGGTCAAGGACGCGCTCGGGCATTGGCCAGCCAAGCACGCGATAGCAGCTCAGCTCGGCGCTGGCGTAATAGGCTACGAACAGGACGTCAGGGCCGGTGGCGTACGGCGGCGCTCGGCCGAGCTGATCTCGGAGCAGCCGGAACCGCCGCCCGCTTTGCAATTCATGTGCGACGACGCAGACCGGCACCGGCCGCTCGCCCTGGCCAATTCCAAACTCGAAGTCGACCAGGGTGATCTCGCGGAACATCAGAGCCCACGCAGTCGCTTGATCACGGGATGGTCCAAGGTGGTGATCAGGCGGTCACGAAAGGCGAGCCTGATCAGCTCCTGGAAGGTCGCGTCGGGCCAGGTCGGCTCGGCCATGACGCTCTCGGCCACCGTGATCTCGTAGGCGCCCAGCGAGATGTTCGCCTTCACCCGGACCCACCGCTCAATGCCGATCTCCGCAGCCTCTCGCATCGAGCGGTGCCACTCCATCTGCCTCCCATCGGAATCTGGGAGGCGCACAGGCCAGAGGAAGACAACGCCCTGCCGGTTGATTGCGGTGAACAAGGTCTTCGGCGTGATCTCGCCCGTCAGCTCGCCCATCAGCTCGCGGCCGCCGACGATGTATTCCTCGCGCTCGTCCTTGAGCTCGATCATCGCGAAATCCGCGCGATAATCCGGACTGGGATGGACGCGAACGAAATCCTGCGGGTTTGGCTTCCGGACAGGCACCGTGCGCAGCAACTTCTTGACGTCTGCCGTCTCCGTGAAGGCCTGGCTCAGGCGCAAACTTTCCACATCGAACGGATCTGGTGGCTGGTCCGAGGTCGGGGCGGCGGCGACGTTGAATTTCAGCTCAGCCATCATCAGCTCCGTGTTGACGTTGTCGTTGAGGCGAATCGCGCTGGTACCGCGTCGGCCTCTTCGAAGTGCCGGCATGCGGCAGCGTCGTCGGGGATCGGGGCGCCCACCTCGTTGGTCAGCTGGCGGAACTTGCGACACCGCGCCGGGCGAATGCGGCCGTGATGCTTGCTGCGCCTGCTGTAGTAGTCGTGGTCGTGCTCCCAAAACCTGCAATCGCGGCAAGTCTTGAGTGCGGGACCGCTGCCTGCGAAATGCGCCATGCCGGGATGCGTGGCTCGCGCGATCTGATCGGGAGGCGCAGCGGTGAGGTAGTCTGAGATCGATTGCTTGAACAGGGTCATCGACCTGCTCCCGCGGTGTGGCGAGGGGCAGCCGCACCCGGCGCGATCCCGGCTTCGCCGTCCGATGCTTCTGCTTCGAGCCCACGGCTCACGAGAAAACGAACGGTGTCAGCGAGCGGCGGGATTTTCGGCTGCAAACGGCGCCAGTGTTCGATCTTCTCGAACAACACGTCGCCGAACCGTGCCTGGATGGCTGTTTCGGGCTTTCGTGACATTGCAAGGTCCTCATGGGGTGGAACACCGGGGTAAGATAAGGCTGGACTGCTTGCAGGTCAGCGTGGGCTCTGCCAAAATGCGGACATTGCGCTGACAAAAATAAGGTGGGCGGTCCGATGAATGAGCGGCGAGCACGGAAACGCGCTCCAGGCGGAGGGCGAAAGCCGAAGGCGGCTAAGGACAAGAAGGTCGAAAGGATCACGATCCGAATTGACGCCGAAACGCGGCAGGCTCTGGAAGCTGCTAAGGCCAAAAACCCAAGCCGCTCGCTATCCCGGATTGCTGAAGACGGGCTGCGGTTCGCCCTTCAAAAGAGGGACAAGGACGATATGCCGCGCCCGCGCAACGCAGCGCTCGGATACTGCATCGTCAGCCTCGCGGAGAACATCGAGCGCGAGACCGGCAAGACCTGGCGGACGGACGTTTTCACCTCGATGGCGCTGCGCCACGCCGTTGAGGCGTTGCTGTCTCACCTTGGACCTGGGACAGAAGAGAGCCCGAAGATCCCGGAGAAGGTTGAAGAGCGCGCCGCCAAGATGCCTGACGGCCTCGCTCAGCAGCATCGACGACCAGCGGGGCTCGGTCACCTCACTGCCTATACGATGATCACGGAAATTGGGGATCGTCCCCGCAGGAGTAAGCCGTTGTCCGTGGACGACTTTAACCAGCGCTTCAACGGAATGAATGTGCCGATCCCGCTAGAGCTGAGCCGATCATGGGACAGGATCGAACGAATTGCGCAGGACTTCGGCTTGAAGGATGACGGCGGCGACAGCGATGCATCGGGCGATCAAGATTTGTCGCGATAGCGTGCACCGCGTTGTGCCAATGGCGCAACAGCTCTGTCGCGCGACCGTGCAAGCGATACCAAGTCTTATCTTCTCAATGTCTCTTCTCTATATATGCGCACGGTGGGAGAAAGGCGGATCAGCAACATGATCGCGTTGGCGGAGCTGATTAAGCAGTGTGATGCCCAGAACGATCTGCTGCGGCGGTTGGTGATCTCGGAAGAAGACAGAGCGAAGTTCACGGCCAGCAAGCCATCGGGCGAGTATCGCTGGTTTGAGGCGCCGAACGTGATTTGCATCGAGAAGGCGCGAAGGCTTCGGTCCCGAGACTGATCATGGTATCCTGCTCGGCATGAGCGACACGATCACGATCGCGGGCCGCGATACCAAGACCGGCCGCTTCTTACCGGGCAATAGCGGAAACGGGGGGCGGAAGCCGGGCAGTCGCAATCGGCTCGGCGAGCTGTTCATGGAAGATCTGCGCCAGTGCTGGCAAGAGCGTGGCGCCGAAGCATTGCGGCGTTGTGCCGAGGACGAGCCGGCGCAGTTCGTTCGCGTCGTGGCCTCGTTGCTGCCCAAGGACATCAACATCAACGGCAGCATTGGCGTGAGCGCCCAGAGCGTGCTGGAGAACTTTCGGATGGCAGTCGCGGCCTTGGGCAACAAGCCGCCAGAGCGCTTGCCAATGGTGAGAATGATCGGTGCCGAAAGATCCTGAACGACGGCAGCTCGTCCGGGAGGGCGTCCGACAGTTGCGGCGCATGCTGCAGGATCCTGCTTACGAGACCGCCGAGAATGACGGCGTCCGATGTGAGAACCTCGCGGAGGTCCTCGCTCTTGTCGTGGCTCAGGCGCGGGATGCCGGCTCTGACGAGGTGCTCCTAGCCGAGATCGTGCTCAGGGTGAGCGGCCTGCATCGTGATGATCTGCTCGACGCCCGTGCGATCCTTGCGCCGCTGGGCTACACGGATATAGCCGCGCTGCTCAGGCGGCTGGCGAGGTCAGCGCCGCGACGCTTGACATGGAAAGAGCGCATGAAGCTCGACGCTGCGGACCGCCGGGAGGCAAGGGCTACCAGCTCCTGATGGTCTTGTCCCAAACATGCCCTTCCATTTTCGCTTGCTTTTGCCTGTGGCATTGCCAATGATGTGGCATTCCTAAAGCAATGCCACAGAGCTTGGACCATGAGGGTATTTGGATATTGCCGGGTAAGCACCTCCGAGCAGGCCAACGCCGGCCTGTCTCTCGAGACGCAGCGCCAACAGATCGCCGGCTACGCAATGATGAAGGGCTGGAGCATTGCAGAGACGTTCGTCGAGGCGGGCGTGTCCGGTTCCGTGCCACTTGCCGAACGTCCCGAAGGCCAGCGTCTGCTTGCCTTGCTTCGGGCTGGCGATGTTGTCATCACCGCGAAACTTGATCGCGCCTTCCGTAACGCTGCGGATGCGCTGGTCACGTTGGAACAGCTCAAGGACGACGGCATCGATCTGCACATGATCGATCTCGGCGGCAGCGTAACCGGCAACGGCGTCAGCAAGTTGGTGTTCACGATCCTGAGCGCAGTCGCTGAGAACGAGCGCGATCGCATCCGTGAGCGCATCCGGGACGTCAAGCGGCACCGGACAACCCAGCAGCTCTACAATGGCGGTAAGCGGCCCTTCGGTTTCGACATCCATGGCGAGGGCCGGGGCAGGCACCTTGTCCCGAACGCGCTCGAGCAGGCCGCGTTGGCACGGGCAAAAGCCTTGCGCGCGGAACGGAAGAGCCTACGCTTCATTGCGGGAATTTGGGCCGACGAGTTCGGCCTCCCGCTACTCGACGCCAAAAGCGTCGCGCGCATCCTTGCAGCAGCGACTGCGCCATAGGTCTGCTCGACAGACGAGACGCGCGATCTGCATCCTGATCGTAACGGGCCCCGTCCCCCCCCGGCGGGGCCCTCTAATAGAATGCTGATGAAAAATGTGGGGCCCGGCGCTCATTGCCTTTGGTTGGCCAGGGCTGCCTGAGTTCGCGTCGGTAGTTCGAAGCCGGCTGCCTGCATCTTTTCCAGCATATACTTAAGGGCGTTTCGTTCAGATTTCGGAAGCCCGATGTCGCCACGAGTCAGCCGCCGTAGGGCGGCGTCCGATTTCGGGGTAATGAGTCTCTTGGCCCGAGCAAAGGTGAGATATGGTTCCGTATCCGAAGTCATAGCGGCTAAGATGCGATCAAAATCGATGTCTGTGTCGCCCTTCTTCGCGGCGACGCCTTCCTTCCGAATGCGGTCGGCCTCGACACGGTCGATGGTGCAGCCATCGAGTGGGCCGTCAAAGTTGTAAGTGGAGCCGGCCACCGCAGCCCAACAGGCTTGCTGCTTGCAGTATTCGCCAACGTTCTTCATCTGCGGCGGCGCATCTTTGATCGTGGCGGCGACCTGCGGCGCCAGCTGCTGCAGGACGTCCCCGACCTCTTCGGGCAGTTCCTGGCGCTGCCAGATAAGGTTCAGGTCGAGTTCAAGCCCCTGCGCCCGAAGGTGGTTTACTAACCAAGCCAAGGTGTAGGGCACAATCTGCGCCTTGAATCCCCGATCCTCTTTAAACCAAGCCGAAGCGGCAACCATCCGGTCAGTCCAGCGGAAAGCAATGGCCTTGGCGACGACTGCCCGGAACCAGTATTCGTTGAACGACGCCTCCGAGACCTCCCAGATCTTTCCAACGCTCTCAGCGTAGTCGAGGAAGCATTTCTGAGCGTGGCGGCTGACAATATGGGGCCGGCACTCGAAGGTGACCTCGAACTTGGCGAGGTCGGTTTTGTCGATCAGCTGGTCGCGGGGAAATTCCAGTTCGAAGCGGCGCTTTTCGGCTGCTGTTCCATAGGCGAGTTTGTCCCGATACTGCCCCCGCGCCCGCTCGTAGAACCACTTGGATCCAGAGAGTGAACCTGGCTTCGCGGGCGCGGACAGCTGCCTGGAGATCCGCTCCAGCGCGAGATGCACCGGGTGACTTGAGAAGAAATCTGCCTCGCTGACCTTGTTCTGAGTGTTGGCGAACCGGGAGATCTTCGGGACGATCTCATTCAGGCGATCCGGGTTCACCACCGATAGCTTCATCTGCACGAACACCCGGCTGAGGTCGGCTCGCCGATCCCGTCGTTGGCTGTCGCTGGCGTAGAGGATTGAAGCCGTCGTCTGCCCACCGTTGACAATCTGCAGGTTCTCGATGGCCGTGATGCCGAGGCTGCCATCGGTCATTCGCGCGACGCTGATACCCGCTGCGGTGGCGGTGAGACCATTGTTGTAGGCGAAAAACATTTCCGGCTGGGTTTCAAGCGTCCGGATGATACCGGCGTTCACCTTGGTTTTGGCCTGCAGAAACGTCCTCACGTTCTGCTCCAGAAGCCGGGCGCCGTATAGGCCATAGATCTCGGCCAGGAACCGGCCCGGCACGGCAACGAGATAGGACGCATGCTCGCCGTCGATGCTGTGCGCCGGTAGGCAGGGCAACGGCGAGCCGTTGACGGCAGTGACGTCGATCTCGATTGGCTCGACCCTGCCCCGGGCGGCAGAGATGTCCGCAAAGCGAGCGAAGTCCAGCACGCTGCAGACGAAAGGCACACCCAGCACCTCGCCCGATGTCTCCGGCTTTCGTCGGGTGGACATCCGGGCGTTGGAAAAGGCGATCACACGGATACGCCGGATCTGGGCTCGCCTGGAGTAAATCAACCAAGCCGCCTCGAACGTCGGGCTGGCCTCCTCGATGGCGTTGATGAAGGCAGGCTGTACAGCCTGTCCACAGAATCGCCGGACGCGTTCGAAGAGGGTGTCAATCTGCGCGGCGTTGAGGATTTCGAGGTTGCGTCCGGCCCGGAAGTCGGAAACAGCCAAATAGAGGTCGCCGCGTTCGGCGTCGAGGGCGCAACCGTCGAGCTGAAAGGCGTTACGCCCTTCGTGCCGCACCGGCGTGTAGGCGAGATCGATGATGTCGCCGTTCTCCGCTGCCAGTTTGGCGTAGAGATTGAAAAAGGCGGCGGCCTGCGGGTCGCCCGAGGCCTGGGCCTCGAACAGCAGTTCGGCCCAGAAGCGCTCGAATGCCTCGTCCAGGTCGAGCCCGCTCATGCGAATATCCGGCTGATGGTCTGCCCGAGGTCAACCGCAAATGGTTCACAATCGCGCAACAGCACCTCATAAGATACCTTCTGCACGCCGGGCGGCAGCATCGCGGGAATGATGCGCGGGAAACCTTCGCGGACTTCGAACAGACGACGGTCGGTCAGTACCCAGGCTGGCTGATCATAGTCTTCGTGCGGGGCGTAGCCCCAGGCATAAAGCCCTGCGTCGAAGACGTCCTTAGCCGAAGACCCGACCGCTTCGAAGGCCACCCCAAGGGATGCGGCAAGTGAGTTCAGAGTGAATGCGTCGGCCGTCAGCGGACTGGCGGCGATGGTCTGGTAGCAGAGCAGCAGCTCGCTTCCTGCGGTATCGAGCTGCGCTTCGGACGCGATGATGAGCCGCTGGTCCGCAGTCGAAAGCTGGGTCTTGATCTCGAACTGCCAGGGCCCGACCGCGAAGTCCTGTTCTTCGCGGTGGCAGCCACGCCAAGATGCCGCAGCGTCCTGAGCTGATAGGTTTGGCAGAATGACTTCGCGCAGAAAGAGCAGCTCCCCCGCGAGTCCAATGCGTTCCGGCACGCTGAGCAGATCGTCACGGCGCCGCCGCAGCATCTCATGCCAATCGGCCAAACGCCGGACGACCAAGCGAAGCCCGCTGGCGTTGGCGCCGCGGGGCAGACTGGCCGTTGCTTGCAGCAGGTGACCACAGAGCGCGCGGAAGATGTCGAAATGCTCGCGGTCCGGCAGTGTGAGCACTAGGCGCGCCCCGTCGGAACTGAGCCGTTCAAGCGCGACCTCGATCCCGTTCAGCCGGGGTGGTTCGGGAAGGTCCCGGCAGCCTCCATCCGAGGTGAGAGAGAAGATGTAGCGGCCAGCGAAGTCGCGGCCGCGGAAGAAGTCCAGCGGGTGCGTCGTGTCGGCCCGGCGAACATTGTCGGCCGTGGGCGCCGGCGCCGGCGCGATATCCATCCAATCGTCCGGTTCCACCTACTCAGCCTCCAGGATGGCTTCATCGTCTTCAGCCTCGCTGTTCGCTTCCGCCTCCAGTTGGCGTCGGTAGACAGCGTTGACCTGATAGGTTCGCGCCGTCGACGTCTTGTTGGTGGGGGGAAGGCAGAAGCTCAGCGATACCACGGGATCGGTCAGCTTCTTGCGTTCTACCTTCGGCTGAGTGGTGAAGACATGGATCAGCAGAAGCGGCCGGGTTCTCTGGGCGCAATAGGCCTTGTCGCCGCGAAGACCGCCTACCCGATTTTTTTCTTCGGCTGCGTCTTCGAGTTGCTCTTGCGACAGGGCGATCAGGGCGTCGTTCGGATCGGCGACGCGGTTCCGTCCGCCCGTCACCCGCCAACCGCCCTCCACCACGTCACCATGCGAACGCTGGCGCAGCGGGAATGGCCTGCCGGGTACGATCACCTCTGGAGAGGGGTCCCCGCTCCGGGGATGCGGAACGGCGACGTCCCACAGCGCCATCTCGTCGGACAGGCGGTCGGACACATAGTCCATGAACAGGCTGGTGCCGCCCTGGATAGGACCGAGGTCGCCGTGTGCGGACGGGAAAGAGAAGCCCCTGAGGAGGGCCATGACGCTCAGGCCGGAGACGCCGCGCCATACTATGGTTTGATCGGTCGTGAACGCCTCCGACGGTTCACCCAATTCGGAAATGAAACGTCGGACCTCTTCCAGGTTAGCTACGTTGGCGTCGCGATCATTCGGCAGAATGTAGCCTTCGAGGTGCCGCTCGGAATAGTCTGCGGCCACGGTCATCTGCGTGGCTGACCGCATCTTGTTCGCGGCGGTGATTTTGATGGCGGTGGGACTTTCCCTGACCTTCAGACCGAAGTGCTCCGGGGTCATGCCGAGGTCCTGCATCCGCCGCACCTCGGTCCGCAGTTCCTCTATCGCCTCGTGTATCTCCTTGTAGTGGTCAAGGGCCAGATTCGGCAGATAAACCCGGCAAATATCCTCGAAGTTCGGCCGGTAGCCAAACCACCGAGCCATCTGCATGAGGGTGTCGGAGGCGGCCGTGTTGCGAAGTATGTATGAAACCGTCAGGCCTTCCAGCGTCAGGCCACGAGACAGCGCGAGACCGCCGATTGCGATGACATGCAGGCCCTGTTCGCGGTTCCCGCGATAGTCCAGCACTCCGCCCTTCATGTTGACTGTGACCGGCACGATGCTAGCGGCGGCCTCACGAAGGACGGTCAGTACATTATCGAAGGTGAAGCCCGCCTCCGCATATTCGCGGTCGAAGTCCTCCTTCATTGCCGCAATAACGGGGTCAGCCAAAGCGCGGCTTCCGAGGCCGGCGCTGACTGCGGTCGAGTTCTTCAGCGTGTCCAAATATGTGTAGACAAGCCCATAGACTTTTTCCTGAATTGCATTGAAGCGACTCACGTTGATCATCATCGAGCAGTGCTGACGCCCCTGACCGCGGAGGATGCGGATCGCCCGGCTCAGAACAAATACTCGCATTGCCGTCAACAAGGACCCGGGCAGCGTCATTACCGGATCGTCGCTTTTGTGTTTGAGCGGCAGCACCTGAGCATAGTCCCTTACTACTTGGACCATGGTAGGCCGCAGATCACCGTCGTCGGCAAAGACACGCGCGGCTCCGACATAGTTGGACGGCGGATCCAGCGCCTTGATGAAGTGCTTCGGAAACAGGTCGTCCTGAAGCATGGCGTCGCTTGTGTCGGGATCGATGAAGATATTGGCGAATGGCGTAGCGGTGTAGCCGATATATGTACTGCGCTCGAATAGGTTGAGAATCTCACGGATCACTGCGTTGATCGCGGTAGTCGCGCCGGGGTCCTTTGCCGTGTTGATCGAGGCGTTATCGGCCTCGTCGTCGATCAGCAGCAGCGGGGAAGTGATCGTGGCGCCATGGCCTTGTTCGATCAGCCAGTCCTTCAGCTTGGTTAGGGGCGCCTTATTCTTCTTGGTGATGAAGATGATCGGTTCATTGTGTGCGGCAAGGCCGAACACCACGCCACCCCCGGGATTGCGCGTGAAGTCGCTGCCGCGTGACGTGCCATAGGCGGGAAACCGCTTGGTCGCCGCATAGGTCAGAATCGGCAACGGTTCCTGGGCTAACGCGTGGAACACCGACTTTTTGCCGATAAAGGTCTCGTCCAGGCGCTCCTGCGTCTGCGACCGCAGGGTGTTGGTAATGCCGGCAAGCAGGAGAATGGTGCGATAGCCGGCGTCAGCTGCCTTGCAGATAAGCGCCGAATAGTTGGTAGTCTTGCCGGACTGAACATGGCCGATGACCATGCCACGCCGCGAACCGATCCCGGAGTCCTTTGGATTACCCGAGAAGTCCAGGAGTTCGTCCGTCACATTGTCCAGGGTGGCGACAACCTGAGGCTGGATGACGCCACCCTCCAGGTAATACCGACGCAGCCGGTTCCAGTAGTAGAAGTCGATTTCAGCCCGCTTGTCGCGCAGCCAGGGTTTGAAATCGCTGAAGACCGATGATCCGCGCGCCTGGCTCGTGGTAAAGCTGCCTTCCAACTCGCGGACCAGCCAAGCTATTTCCTCAGGATCCAGCTGAAACGGACTCGCGGCGACCTCGGCCGCAATGATGCCGTCCGGCAGTGCACGCCCCTGCGCGACCTCCTGCGCCCATGCCTGACCGAGCTTGAGGGTGAAATAGGCGAGTTCACTGCTGAGATTTCGCACGTATCCACCCCTTCTCCTTAAGAACTTCCTCGGTGGTTTCCCACGCTTCGCACCAGGGTTCCGTAATCTTCAGCAGCGAGCTCAGCGCTGCAAGGTCCCCACCCACTCGCGACAAAAGCAGGGGCAGGGCAGCGTTAAGATCGTCGCGGAAAGCCTCTGGGTTGGATCGCGTCTGGTGGATGGCGTCCAGTCCGACCGTCGCATCCTGGCCGAAGGCCTGAACGGGGAAGGCTTGCTCGATCACCTTGATAGCGGCGACGGCGGCTCTTTTCTGCTCGTCGTCGCCAGCTTCCATCAAAGCCGCGATCATCGGGTGTTCGCGATTGATGGCGTAGTGGATCTCTCCGCCCCGCGCGTAGCGGCTCCACACTGACGTCGTGTGGGCCCGGTCGAGCCGTCCTCCCCGTCCGCGGAACACCCTTGCGGAACGCCGTCTCAGGACTTCCACGATCTGGCGTAGCCGGGCGCGCAGGACTGTCGGCAGCTCGGCATCCGACTTGTCGATGGTGATCTTCCAGATGTGGTCCAGCGCATTTGGGATGTCGACTCGTATCCTGACCAGCTGTGACAGCTCTCCATGCCGGAGAAGCCGGAACCAAGTCCCGCTGATGATCAGTCGGTGGTTGCGGTAGACATAAAAACCCTGATTGCGGAGGAAGCCTTCCTCTCCGCTCAACCGGTCATACTGAATGGCTTTCAGCTTCGAGTAGTGTGGAAGGATGAACGGTTGGATGTTAATTGTCCGCCCGGCGATCTCAACGTTCTCGGCTTCCAGTTGCTGGGTCGCCTCGTGATCGCGGAAGAATGGGTCCCAGGGTTCAATCTGCTGCCCGTTCAGGCGAATCGTCAGACGTCGGCCCCGGACCTCGCCGGCCAGATATCTGTGGAAGATGAGGGCCAACCGGTCGCGTGCGTGCACTACCAGAGCGTTAAACTCCGCGATGGTAAGCGAGCCGTTCTCGGACAGCCGGTCACAGTTCGACCAGATCACCTCGACGCCACCGCTCTCTTTCAGGCCGGGTGAAGCCGCGGCAGCGAGGTCGGCCCGCTCCAGGACGCCCATCCGCCAACCATCAACATCTTCGAGGTCCCACAGACAGCCGTTCACCTCACCGTCGCGACTGGCCAGCACCATCAGACGTGTGCACTGAGAGAACGAGGCGGACTTCATGCCCCATCCGAATCGCCCGAGATCGTCGGGCGACCGTTCTGCCAGAGGATTGGCGCTTGCGGGGCGCATGGCCCGGTGCAGCTCCTCTGCCGTCATGCCTTCACCATCGTCCCGGATACGGATTTCCGGCGACCCGCCGCCAAAATCACACGTCAGGCAGATCTCGCGGGCGCGGGCCTTGATACTGTTGTCGATGAGATCGGCGAGGGCACCAGGCAGATCGTAGTTTCCGAAGCTGCGAGCCGACATCATGAGCGATGCCGCGTCGGGCGGGTTCGCCTCGAACTTCATCTCCGGCTCTGTCCTTTGCTTAGCCTGCTCCCACGCACTACCACGCAGACACCCGTACGCCTCGTTTCGGAGTGTCGGCGAGTCCCTGACAATTTTCAACCGAAAGTGGCTGGGCGAGCAAGGCCATCACTCAGGCCGCTGCGACGTCTGCCATCTTATCGATCTCCGCCCTGTCGCTTTTGGCCGTCGTTTTTCGCAGAAGATCGAGCTTGAGCTGCCGCCCGACGGCCAAGGCGAGCAGCGGGGGGACCGCATTGCCAATCTGCCGAAAGGCAGCGTTCATAGCGCCGGCGAACCGGAAGGCGTCCGGGAACGACTGGAGCCGCGCCGCTTCTCGGACGGAAACGGTACGCTTCTGCCGGCTATCCCAATGAATGTGGGAGTAGGTGTCCTTGCCCATGTGCGCCGTTAGCGTACGCGAGGGCATGGTGGGATCCATCTTCCACCACTTGTTGGGAAACTTGCTCGGGTCATAGGGCGGAACAGACGCCCTTTGCAACGTCTGCCATGCCTTGCTGCCCCGGGCGGGCCGCGGCCGAATTTGCGAAAGCCGCTCTTCGAAGATGGCGTTGGCCACCACGCTCGCATGGGGATAGTCCCCGCCGATGCGCATTCGCCGAAAGATCTCGAAGTCTCGGGGTGTCAGCCGCACGACGTGGCCGTCTGTTCCTGCATGGCACTTAGGCAGACCGGGCCATGCCCGCATGTCTGCGGCGTAATCCGTCAGGCCGTCGAACGAAGGATAGGGGAGCACATCCGAAACGTGACGCCGGCGCATCACAGCTGGCGCCTTGTAGTGCTCCAAAATCCGCGGGAGATCGGACAGCGCGTCGCGGACGGTGACAGCGGGAGGAAGTCTGGCCGCAGGCAAGGGTGACTCCGTGAACCGCGAGCCTTCTTTCGGCACATGGCGTAGCGCGACTGTCCTGGCGCCCTCGTAGCCGGGCGGGAGTTTCGCCGCATGAGTCGGGGCAGGAAATCCTGGCGCGTGTCCGAGGGACGCGTCGACTGCCACCAGGAACAGCCGCTCGCGCATCTGCGGGACGCCGTAGTAGGCGGCGTTCAGCAGCGTGTACCGCGCGACATACCCCATGTCCTCGAGCGTACCGCAGATCTCCTCGGGCACGTTGTGGCCGCCGAAGTTTAAAATATCGGGCACGTTCTCGATGACGATCGCCACAGGGTGTACGGCTTCTACGTACTGCAGAAAACGCTGGTAAAGTCGCGCCCGCGGGTCATTCTTGAAAGCATCCTCATCTCCGGTGACGGACCGCAGCTTGGACCGCCCGATCCGTGCAAAGGCTTGGCAAGGCAGCCCAGCAGCGAGCACGTCGAACTGATCGGCCGGCGAACCTTCGAGACCAAGGTCACGGCAGAGCGAAACCGGGTCCGACGCCGTCATGTCGCGCGCGACGGCCCATGCTTCGCGACGGCCTGCGACGGGAGCCGGGAAGTTGATCGCGTAGCTCTCGGCGGCTGGCTCATCCAATTCAATGTGGGCGACGAGATCGAATCCGGCGGTCTTCAGTCCGAGGGACATGCCGCCGCAACCGGAGCAGAGCTCCAGCACCCGGGGCGCCTGGCCCCCCCTTATCCGCTCAAGCTTTGCCGCCCGGATTCTCGCACCGGCCTTCATTTTGGCACCCCAAGATGGACCAGAAGCCGAGCAGCGAGCTTCTCAGCATCGATCGATTCGCACTCCCAGATTACCAGAGAATGCCAGCCTTCCGCCTGCAATTGTGCTATCGCTGCGGCGTCACGGGCCACATTCGATGCGAACTTCTTGTTCCAGAAATCGACGCTCGACTTCGGTGTATACGCGAACCGGCATCCCGGATGCCGATGCCAATAACAGCCATGGACGAAGATGACCTTGCGGCGGCCGGGAAACACCAAGTCGGGACTTCCGGCGAGATCTCGTCGATGCAGACGGAAGCGGTAGCCCATGCGATGAGCGAGTCGCCGGACCGCCATCTCTGGCTTCGTGTCCCTCCCGCGGATGCAGCTCATCATCCGGGACCGCGTCTCTCGATCGACGATATCCATAAACCATCCGTTTGTCTTGGACCAAAGCACCTCCATCAAGCCATACGCTCCCTGTGAAACGCAACTGCTTGTTGTGGGCACGGCAAATGCGCACGGTCGCGCTCCTGGCGCGCCATATCCGGGACGAGAACCTCTCTGGCAATCTCGGCCCCGACCAGATGCAAAGGTGTTAGTGTGCAGGCTGATGTGGGTCTATGCATACCGCTACATCAATCTTGAAGAAACCGCAGAGATGGCCGCAAGCGGGCCCTCGGCATAGAGCACCGATGACGGTGGCGTATGCTCCCGAATGATCGCTGGTCGGTCGACTTCGTGCCGGATCAGATAACTGATGGCCGGCGCTTCCGCATCTGACCCTGGTCGCCGACTGCACCCGCGATGCTTGGCCTACAGGTAACACCTCACTCTCGCGTGGCCGCGTCGCTCTGGAAGCTGGACCGGCTGGTCGCGGAGCGCGGCAAGCCCCGGGGTGGTGGTGAGTGACACCGGCAGCGAGCTCACCAGCAATGCCATCCTGACATGAACCGACTACAGCAATGACGTCTTGGCACTACATCGCACACGGGAACCCAAGCAGAACGCCTTTATCGAGAGCTTGAACGGCCGGCTGCGGAACGAACTGCTGAACGGGACGCTGTTCACCTCGTCCAGGCCGCGTCGTCGTACTCCGATGCTGGCGGGCCGACTATAACGACGCTCCGCCACACTCCCAGCTCGGATGGACCATGCCATGCGAGCTCGCCGCCCAGTGCAATCCAAGTCGGGATCTGGTGCTGCGCTGTGTCGAAGGCTCCGCGCCAGTTCCCGCCGCCCGGATGGGCACATCCAACCGCCCGAACGAACTCGGACCTGGGTCAGACTTAGGGGCAAGGTCACCCCCATACGATCCACTTCAGATCGCTTGAAAGAGTGCGACAATAATGTGGGTTCTCAGGGACTTTCGATGGTCTGGACTCAAGGACAGCGTTGTCGCACGCCTTTGAAATAATTCGCTTCCGGTTGCCTCTCCACTCCTGCCAGCGAGATCAAGCACTTAAGCCAAAAATCGACGAGACAGGTGAGGTCGGGGCCCGCAGCGCGCGAGCCCCGAATGCATTTCGGCGACCTCTTATTGTTTCACATAAGGGCAGTTTCCGTCCTTCAGCGGCCGGAACACCTGGTCGCCGGCCACCTCGGCCAGCACCTTGTAATAGTCCCACGGGCCCTTCGACTCCTCGGGCTTCTTCACCTCGAACAGGAACATCGAGTGCACCATGCGGCCGTCCTCGCGCAGGATGCCGTTGTCGGTGAAGGCGTCACGCACCGGGGTCTCGCGCATCTTCGCGAGCACCGGCTTGGTGTCGCGGGTGCCGGCGGCCTTTACGGCATTGAGATAGTGCAGGGTGGCGCTGTAGGTGGCGGCCTGGTTCATGGTCGGCATCCGCTTCATGCGCTCGAAGAACTTCTTGCCGAAGGCGCGGGTGCGGTCGTTGAGGTCCCAGTAATAGGCCTCGGTGATGATCAGCCCCTGCGCCAGCTTCAGGCCGAGGCTGTGGATGTCGGAGATGAACATCACGATGCCGGCGAGGTTCTGGCCGCCGGCGACGATGCCGAACTCGGCGGCCTGCTTGATGGTGTTGATGGTGTCGCCACCGCCGTTGGCCATGCCGATGATCTTGGCCTTACTGGCCTGCGCCTGCAGCAGGAAGGACGAGAAGTCCTGATTGTTGAGAGGATGCCGGGCGCTGCCGACCACCGTGCCGCCGGCGGCGCGCACGACGTCGCCGGTGTCGCGCTCGATCGAATGGCCGAACAGATAGTCGGCGGTGATGAAGAACCAGGTGTTGCCGCCGTTCTTGACGATCGCGCTGCCGACCGTGTGCGCGTTTCCATAAGTGTCGTAGGTCCAGTGCACGGTGTAGGGCGAGCAGGACTTGCCGGTGATGTCGGAGCTCGCGGCATCCGTCACGATCATCAGCTTCTCGAACTGCTTCGACATCTCCATGCCGGCCAGCGCGGTGGCCGAGGTCGGCATGTCGATCACCATGTCGACGGCCTCGTTCTCGTACCATTTGCGCACGATCGCGGCGGCGATGTCGGCCTTGTTCTGCGGATCGGCGCTGATCACCTCGATCGGCTTGCCGAACATGCTGCCGCCGAACTCCTCGACCGCGAGCTTGGTCGCCTCGAGATTGCCCTGGCCGCCGATGTCCGAATAGACCGACGAGAAGTCGCTGAGCACGCCGATCTTGAGCGGGGCTTGGGCCTGGGCACAGGCAGGGACGGCGGTGAGGGCGAGAGCGGCAAGACCGAGAGCAGCAAGGCTGACGGCGGCAAGGCGCGTCCGTCCCTTGCGCGGGGCAAAGGTCATGGGTTTCCTCCGGATTGTTCTCGTGCGGACGAGAATGAGCGGGCGCCGCAGGCCCGGCAAGAGCAGGAACCGCTCCACCGCGGGCATTTCGTCGCGGCAACTGCTCAACCTGCCGTGGTGCGGAAATGGCCTGCCGCGACACGAAAAACCGCGTTGTTGCGAGCCTGGCGGGGGCCTGCCACGGGAATGACCGCCGACGCCCGGCATGCCCATATCTTGACCTTTGGCCGGCCGGACAGTAGATATCTTGGCAACCTGCAGCCGGCCCGCTACACGCGGATATCCGGCGCGGCTTTTCACTCCCCGAACAAGCGAGCCCGTGGATTCGGCTCATCTCTCCGACAAGAGGGTGGGCCACGGACGGCTGTTCGGTTTTCCCAGTCAACTCTTCAATCGTCCGATGACGGACGCGGACCCCTGACGATGGCTACCAGCCCGTTCAAATTCCTGCAGGAAGTGCGCTCGGAGACCGCCAAGGTCTCGTGGCCGAGCCGTCGCGAGGTCACCATCACCACGATCATGGTGTTCGTGATGGTGGCGCTGGCCTCGGTGTTCTTCTTCGCCGCCGATCAGATCATCCGTTATCTCATCACCCTCGTGCTGGGCATCCACTGATGGCAACCGCAACGCAAAGCTCCGACAAGCGCTGGTACATCGTCCACGCCTATTCGAACTTCGAGAAGAAGGTCGCGGAGTCGATCCGCGAGCAGGCCAAGCAGCGCAATCTCGAGGACCTGTTCGAGCAGGTGCTGGTGCCGATCGAGAAGGTCACCGAGGTGCGCCGCGGCCGCAAGATCGACGCCGAGCGCAAGTTCTTCCCCGGCTACGTGCTGGTGAAGATGAAGCTGACCGACGAGGCGTTCCACCTGATCAAGAACACGCCCAAGGTGACCGGCTTCCTCGGCGCCGAGAACAAGCCGATGCCGATCTCCGAAGGCGAGGCGATGCGCATCCTGAACCAGATGCAGGAAGGCGTGGAGCGGCCGAAATCCTCGGTGTCGTTCGAGATCGGCGAGAACGTCCGCGTTGCCGACGGCCCGTTCGCCTCGTTCTCCGGCGTGGTCGAGGAAATCGACGAGGCCCGCTCGCGCGTCAAGGTCGCAGTGTCGATCTTCGGCCGCGCGACGCCGGTCGAACTGGAATTCAACCAGGTCGAGAAGATCGTCGGTTAAGGGCCGGGCTGCCGGCTCTCTCGGCGTCCCGGGCTTTCCTTTTCGTCCGATCTCGTGTATCGGGCGCGCTTCGCTCCCCGAACGGGGGGCGATTTCGTTCGTGGGAGGCGTGACCGGCTTTGCCAGCCGGGCCAAGCGCGCCGGACCACGGTCCCAAACCTCGCCTGACGGGTTTTGTCGCCCCAAGGCGTTGCGTTCGCATCAGGCAGAATCGCGAACGCATTGGAGAGTCATAATGGCAAAGAAAGTAACCGGTTACCTGAAGCTTCAGGTTCCGGCCGGCGCGGCCAATCCGTCGCCGCCGATCGGTCCGGCGCTCGGTCAGCGCGGTCTCAACATCATGGAGTTCTGCAAGGCGTTCAACGCCCAGACCCAGAAGGAAGAGAAGAACACCCCGATCCCGGTGGTCATCACCATCTATGCGGACCGGTCCTTCACCTTCGAGATGAAGACCCCGCCGATGTCCTACTTCCTCAAGCAGGCCGCCAAGATCCAGTCGGGCTCCAAGGCCCCGGGTCGCGACAAGGCCGGCAAGGTGACCAAGGCGCAGGTGCGCGAGATCGCCGAGAAGAAGATGAAGGACCTGAATTGCGACTCGATCGAGTCGGCCATGAAGATGGTCGAGGGCTCCGCCCGCTCGATGGGTCTGGAAGTTGCGGGGTAAGGCGCCATGGCACTCGGAAAGCGTTTGAAGAAGGCCCGCGAGGGCATCGATCGCACCAAGCTCTACCCGCTTGCTGACGCGATCAAGATGATCAAGGAGCGGGCCGTGTCGAAGTTCGACGAGACCATCGAGGTCTCGATCAACCTCGGCGTCGATCCGCGCCACGCCGACCAGATGGTCCGTGGCGTCGTCACGCTGCCGAACGGCACCGGCCGTACGCTCCGCGTCGGCGTGTTCGCCCGCGGCGCGAAGGCCGAGGAAGCCAAGGCCGCCGGCGCCGACGTGGTCGGCGCGGAGGACCTGGTCGAGAAGGTGCAGAACGGCAATATCGACTTCGACCGCTGTATCGCCACCCCCGACATGATGCCGCTGGTCGGCCGTCTCGGTAAGGTGCTCGGTCCGCGCGGCATGATGCCGAATCCGAAGATCGGCACCGTGACCATGGACGTCACTGGCGCCGTCAAGGGCGCCAAGGGCGGCTCGGTCGAGTTCCGCGTCGAGAAGGCCGGCATCATCCAGGCCGGCGTCGGCAAGGCCTCGTTCGCCGAGGACAAGCTGGTCGAGAACATCAAGGCGCTGGCGGATGCGGTGGTGAAGGCCAAGCCGGCCGGCGCCAAGGGCACCTACGTCCAGCGCGTCGCGGTGTCGTCGACCATGGGCCCGGGCGTCAAGGTCGAGCCGGGCACCTTGCTCGCGTAACACCTTCGGACATCGTCAGCATTCAGTGGGGCGGGATCGGCAATCGATCCCGCCCTTCGCATTTCCGCACCCCAAGTGAGCGGCACGCCCGCTGCAAAATTGCAGCCGGGCTGGCGCAAACACAACGAGGCTCAGCCCCGGGCGCCTTCGGATGTCCGGGCCTCGGATCGCATGCTGGGCCTCGCAGCCGCCAGCAGCTTGCCGATCTCGGGCTTGCAGGCGCCGCAATTGGTCCCGGCCTTCAGACGTTGGCCGACGGCCTCGACGCTCCCTGCGCCGTTCTGGATCGCCGACGAGATCTGGTTACGACCAATGCCGAAACAGGAGCAGATGACCGCACCGATGTCGTCAGCGGCCGCCAATGGCTGGCCCGCGAGCAGGGCGTTGCGGGCGTTCGGTGACAGCCGCTGCTCGGCAAACAGGCCGATCAGCCACGACCGCGATCCCAGCCGCTGGTCGGGCGCGACGAAGACGCAGCCCTGCAGCCGGCCATCCGATACGCCTGCGTAGCGGAACCGGCCGGCGGCCGGGTCGCGATACGCAATCCAATCGATCTCCGTTCCGGCGATCCCAAGCTGTTCGGCGGCCCACTCGCGCCAACTCGCAGGCCGCTGGTCGAAGGCAAGCTCGAGCCGGAAACACGCTCCGACCTTGCCCTGCACCCAGTACTCGCATGGCGGACGGCGGATCTCCTGCCGGCTCAGGATGAAGACGTGCCAGTTCGGCGCATAGGGCTCCGCCCTCACCGGCGTATGCTTGGACTCGGGCTGACCCGACAGCGGATCAGTCGCGGGATTGACCAGCGCGTTGACACGGCCAGCGCCGGCGAACTCCTCGTTCCAATGCATCGGAACGAACACGCAGCCCCGCCGCTGCTCCGTCGAGATCGCGACGCGCGCCACCATCTTGCCCCAGGGGCTCGTAAGCCGCACCAGCGCCTCGTTCTCCAGACCGGCCAGGCGCGCATCCTCCGGGTGGAATTCGGCGCAAGGCTCGAAGATGTGCGCGAGCAGCCGCGCGGATTTTCCCGTCCGCGTCATGGTGTGCCACTGGTCGCGAATCCGCCCGGTGTTCAGGACCAGCGGATAGTCACGGCTGGTGGCGTTCCGCGCCGGTCGCGGCGTGACGGCCACGAAACGGGCTCTGCGATCCCCGGTGAAGAATTGCCGATTCTCGAACATCCGCGCCGTGCCGGTCGGAAAGTCCCGCGTCACGGGCCACTGGATCGGCGCCAGCGCCTCATAGGCGCGGCCGTCGAGCGTGCTCAGGGCCGAGATGTCGAAATCGCGCGTGCCATTGTTCTCGAAGCCGGACAGTGCCGCGTGCTCGCGAAAGATCTCGGCGGCGCTGCCATAGTCGAAACCGGCAAACCCCATCCGCTGCGCGACGTCGCAGATGATTTGCCAATCCGCGCGCGCCGAGCCTGGTGCGGGCAGGAACGCCCGCTGCCGTGAGATCCGGCGTTCCGAATTGGTCACGGTGCCGTCCTTCTCGCCCCAGGCGAGCGCGGGCAACAGGACGTCGGCATGCCGGTTGGTGTCGGTGTCGTGCATGCAATCGGACGCCACCACGAACGCGCAGCGATCCAGCGCGGCACGAACCCGATCGGCGTCGGGAAGGCTGACCACGGGGTTGGTCGACATGATCCAGACCGCCTTGATGCGGCCATCGGCAATCGCATCGAACATCTCGACCGCTTTCAGCCCGGCTCTTGGCGCGACCACCGGTGCCCGCCAGAACCGCTTCACCAGGTCGCGGTGCTCTGCATTCTCGATATCGAGATGCGCGGCGAGCTGGTTGGCCAGGCCGCCCACCTCGCGGCCCCCCATCGCGTTGGGCTGGCCGGTCAGCGAGAACGGTCCCATGCCGGGACGGCCGATACGGCCAGTCAGGAGATGGCAGTTGATGATCGCATTGACCTTGTCGACCCCGCTGCTCGACTGATTGACGCCCTGGGAATAGAGCGTGACAACGCGCTCCGTCTTCGCGAACCATGAAAAGAACAGCTCGACCGCGCCCTCGCTCAGCCCGCAGGCCGCCGCGGTCTCGGCGACTGTCTGCCGGCCGGCGACCTGCAGCGCCGATTCAACGCCGCTGGTGACCTCACTGACAAAGCCGTCGTCCGCATAGCCGCCGCGTGCGAGATAGGCGAGCAGGCCGTTGAACAACACCGCGTCACTTCCGGAACGCAGCGGCAAATGCAGGTCGGCGCCTTCGCAGGTCGCGGTCCTCCGCGGATCGACAACGACGATACGGCAGCTGGGATTGTGCTCCTTGGCCGCCAGCATGCGCTGGTGCAGCACCGGATGGCACCACGCGGCGTTGGAGCCGACCAGGACCAGCAGGCCGGCCTGCTCAAGGTCCTCGTAGCAGCCCGGAACGGTGTCGCTGCCGAACGCGCGCTTGTGGCCCGCGACGCTCGACGCCATGCACAGGCGCGAATTGGTGTCGATGTTCGCGGTCCCGACGAAGCCCTTGGCGAGCTTGTTGACGACGTAATAGTCCTCGGTCAGCAACTGCCCCGAAACATAGAATGCGACGGCATCCGGTCCATGGTCGCGGATGATTTCGGTGAAACGGCTCGCGACGAGGTCGAGCGCCTCATCCCAGCCGGCTGCCCGTCCGTTCACGACCGGCTCGAGCAGACGTCCCCCGAGATCGATCGTTTCCGCCAGCGCCGATCCCTTGCCACACAGCCGGCCGAGATTGGCGGGATGCTGCGGATCGCCTCGGACGCTGATGGTCCCTGAGCCGTCCCGATCGGCGACGACGCCGCAACCGACGCCGCAATAGGGGCATGTCGTCCTGACGCTCATGCGATACCGTTCAGGCCGCGGCCGTCTGCTGCAGGGACAGCCACACCACGCCATCCTCGACCTTCGCGGGATAGGATGGCGTACAGCCCTGGTCGGGTGCCACGGCCTGTCCGGTCGCGAGCTCGATGACGAAATTGTGCAGCGGGCATGTCACGCGGCGGTTGTGGACGATGCCCTGCGACAAGGGGCCTGCCTTGTGCGGGCAGCGATCGTCCAGCGCGAACACCTCGTCACCATCGGTGCGGAAGACCGCGATGTTGCCGCGCGGCGTGCGCACGACGCGCGAGCCGAGCGGGGGAATGTCGTCGAGCGGGCCGACTTGAAACCAGGTGGTCATGCGAGCTCCAATTCGGCCATCGGCGTAAACTCGTTGCGATCGACGCCGCGACGGGCGCGCGCCGCCCATGGATCGCTCTGCGAGAATTGCTGCGAATAGGCGAAGCGTTCAAACAGCGCCTTGCGGTTCTTGACGTCCTCGACCACCTGCTTGTGGATGTTGTCGAAGCCGACGCGGTCGCACCATTTGTACATCCGTTCCAGGTACCAGCCCTGTTCACGATAGAGCTGGGTCAGCGCGACGATGATCTCGAGCGCCTCGTCCTCGGTCGCCGTCTTGGTCAGGAATTCCGTGCCCTTGATGTGGAGGCCGGCGGCGCCCGCAAAATGGATCTCGTAGCCTGAATCGACGCAGATCACTCCGACATCTTTGCAGGTCGATTCCGCGCAGTTGCGCGGGCAACCGGAGACGGCGAGCTTCACCTTCGCGGGCGTCCATGATCCCCACATGAACTTCTCGATCTTGATGCCGAGGCCAGTGGAGTCCTGGGTGCCGAAGCGGCACCATTCCGACCCGACGCAGGTCTTCACGGTGCGCAGACCCTTGGCATAGGCGTGGCCGGAGACCATACCCGCATCGTTGAGATCGGCCCATACCGCCGGCAAATCTTCCTTCTTCACCCCGAGCAGATCGATACGCTGTCCGCCGGTCACCTTGACGGTCGGGATGTTGAACTTGTCGGCGACGTCGGCGATCGCGCGCAATTCGCCGGGCGTGGTCACGCCGCCCCACATCCGCGGCACCACGGAGTAGGTGCCGTCCTTCTGGATGTTGGCGTGAACGCGCTCGTTGATGAAGCGGGATTGCTGGTCGTCGCGATACTCGCCGGGCCAGGTCGCGAGCAGATAGTAGTTCAAGGCGGGCCGGCAGGAATGGCAGCCGTTCGGCGTCTTCCAGTCCATGAATCGCATGACAGCGGGGATCGACTTCAGTTGCTGTTCGATGATGACGCGCCGGACGTCGTCATGGCTGTGGTCGGTGCAGGCGCAGACCGGCTTCACCTTGGGCGCCGCCGAGTAGTCGCCGCCGAGCGTGAACGCCAGCACCTGCTCGACCAGGCCGGTGCACGAGCCGCATGAGGACGACGCCTTGGTATGGGCGCGCACGTCGTCGAGCGTGAACAGCTTCTTTTCGCTGATCGCCTTGACGATCGCGCCCTTGCAGACGCCGTTGCAGCCGCAGATTTCGGCCTCGTCGCTCATGGCGGCAACCGAGTTCTGTCCGCCGTGGCCACCGTCGCCGAGATGCGCCGAGCCGAACACCAGACGTTCGCGCATGTGGGAGACATCGGTGCCGTCGCGCATGTGCTGGAAATACCAGGGCCCGTCGATGGTGTCGCCGTACAGCACGGTGCCCACGATCTTCTTGTCGCGCAGGATGATCCGCTTGTAGACGCCGCGATTGGCATCCTGCAGGACGATCTCCTCCTTGTCGGGTCCCGGCGCGAAGTCGCCGGCCGAGAACAGGTCGATGCCCGTGACTTTCAGCTTGGTCGAGACCACTGACCCGTCATAGGTGGCGAATCCCTTCATCGCCAGATGATTGGCGCAGACCTTCGCCTGGTCGAACAGCGGCGCCACCAGACCATAGGTCTGACGGCGGTGCTGCACGCATTCGCCGACGGCGTAGATGCGACCGTCATAGGTCTGCATCGTATCGGAGACCACGATGCCTCGCTCGCAGTACAGCCCGGCCTTCTTTGCCAGTTCGATATTGGGACGGATGCCCACGGCCATCACCACGAGATCGGCCGCGACCTCGGTGCCGTCGGTGAAGCGGACGCCGGTGACGTGCGTTTCGCCGAGGATGGCCTGCGTCTGCGCCGGCATCTTGAACTCCAGCCCGCGCTCCTCCAGCGATTTGCGCAGCATGCCGCCGGCGACCGGGTCGAGCTGGCGCTCCATCAGCGTGTCGAGAAGATGCACGACCGTGACCTTCATGCCGCGCTTCATCAGACCATTGGCGGCTTCGAGGCCGAGCAGGCCGCCGCCGATCACGACCGCGTGGCGATGTCGCGTCGAGGCTTCGACCATGTGCTCGACGTCCTTGATGTCGCGGAAGCCGATGACGCCGGGCAGGGCGGCGCCGGGGACCGGAAGAACGATCGGGCTCGAGCCGGTCGCGATCAGCAACCGATCATAAGGATAGCGTTCGCCAGTTTCGGTGACCACCTCGCAGCTCCGGCGGTCGATCATCGTGACCGTCTCGCCCTTGCGCAGGGTGATCTGGTTGTCCTCGTACCACTGCTCCGTGTTCAGCATGATGTCGTCGACGGTCTTCTCGCCCGCGAGCACCGGCGACAGCAGGATGCGGTTGTAGTTGCCGTAGGGCTCGGCGCCGAAGACGCTGATGTCGTAGAGATCAGGCGCCCGTTCCAGCAGCGCCTCCACTGTGCGAATTCCGGCCATGCCGTTGCCGATCACCACCAGTTTCTGCTTGATCGTCTTGTCGAGCATGGTCTGCCTTTCGAATGCCAGCGACATCCAGCGGCGACGCGAACGGGCGTCAGCCCAATCGGTCGCTGTGGTCATGTTTGAATTTTGGGGGAGGCCCAACTGCGGGCAGAGCTGATCGTCGCCAATGACGGTCGCGAGCCAACTGATTCAAATCTCGTGCCATTCGTGTCGTCGCCGGAAATCGCGGTAATTCAAGGGTTGAGCCGCCGCTTGCGCGCGCGGCTGGCGACACCTTCGCTCAAATAGTAGCCGCGGCCGATCAGATTATGTGCATCATCGATGGAAGCGCTTCGGTTCGAGCACCGATCGCGTCGGCTTCGGCGGGCGCTCAAAAAGCCATCAGTGTGCGCGCGGTGCAGGCGGGCTCTGCGTTCATGTTGAGCATCAGCGATCCGTAGAACTGCGGCTTCGAAGTCCCAAGCTCCGGTACGGGTTGAGAAAAACGTGAATCACCAAAGTTGGTGCGAAACTTGCTGAAAGGCGGGCAGGACCGGGCGTATCTCAACGACGAGACCGCCGCTCAACTCACCCGACAATTTGTCCCCTTTACGCAGCTCCTGCCGAGCCTGCTCGCGCGCGCCTGCGTCACGAGGTTTGAGACCATGAAGCTCGACGACTTCAAGAAGGCCGGTCATTGGCCGACACTGCTGGCTGCTTTCCTCTATTTCGACATCAGCTTCATGGCCTGGGTCGCACTCGGACCGCTGATCGTCTATGTCGCCCGCGACATGAATCTTGCGGTCAACGAAAAGTTCACGCTGGTCGCGATCCCCGTGCTGGCAGGCGCGCTGCTGCGTGTTCCCATGGGCATTCTGGCCGACATCATCGGCGCCAAGCGCACGGGCGTGATCGCGCAGCTGGTGGTCATGACGGCGACCGCCTGCGTTGCCTATTTCGGACTCCCCAGCAAGCTGGCCGTCGAGCTGTTCGGCGTCGTGCTCGGCATCGGCGGCGCCTCGTTCGCCGTCGCGCTGCCTCAGGCCAGCCGCTGGTATCCGCCGCAGTATCAGGGCATCGTGATGGGGATCGCAGGGGCCGGAAACATGGGCGTTGTGCTCGACACGCTGCTCGCGCCAACAATCGCCGAACATTGGGGCTGGCAGGCCGTTTTCGGGGTGCTGCTCATTCCGATGGTCATGGTCCTGATCTACTACATCGTCGCCGCGAAGGATGCGCCCGGTGAACGCAAGCCGGTCTCGCTCAAGGCCTATGGCGGCCTGCTGCGCGATCCCGACAGCCGCTGGTTCATGTTCTTCTACTTCATCACCTTCGGCGGCTTCGTCGGCCTCGCCAACGCCCTGCCGCTGTACTTCTCGGTGCAGTATCATGTCTCCGGAGTGGCGGCCGGATTGCTGGTGGCGCTGATCGTCGCTTTCGGCTCCGGCTTCCGTCCGGTGGGCGGTCTCATTGCGGACCGGATCGGTGGCATCCGGTCGCTCTCGATCCTGTTTGGCATTGTGGTCGCCGCCTATGTCGTGATCGCCTTCATGCCGGAAGGGCCGGCTGCGCCGACCCAGGCGGGCTGGGAGCTCATGAACATGCCACGCATTGCGTGGATTTCGGTGCTGTTGTTCTCGATCGGCGTGCTCGCGCTCGGGATGGGCAACGGCGCGGTGTTCCAGCTCATTCCGCTGCGCTTCCGCCACGAGATCGGCCTGATGACCGGTCTCGTCGGCTGCGCAGGCGGCATCGGCGGATTCTTCCTCGCCCAGGCGCTCGGCACGGCCAAGGGAATGACCGGCGGATTCGGGGCCGGCTTCCTGTTCTTTGGTTTGCTGGCATTGCTCGGCTTCGTCGGACTTGCCATGGTCAAGGTCCGTTGGCGCACCACGTGGGGCGCCGTTTCCGGCGCGCGCGTCTGACCCGACGCGCCGTCGCTCCATAGGCAAGGTGTTCAGGCGTGGCCGGCGCGCATCGCAATCTTCAGGTTCGCGTCGGCTTCGCTAGCGAGACCGGCAAGCGACCGAACAATGAGGATTACGTCGGCGCCCGCCTTGGCCTGCAGGGGGCGACGGATCGCGATATCGTCGCCGCCGTCGCCGACGGCGTCGGCGGCCACAAGGGTGGGCGCGAGGCGGCGGAGCTCGCCGTCCGCGGCTTCATCGATGCCTATCATTCTCTGCCCGAGACGGCGGGCGTGCGAAGCCGAGCCGCGCGTGCGCTGGAAGCCATCAATAGCTGGATCCATGCGCAGGGCCGCGTCGACCCCGAGTTGCATGGAATGAGCTGCGCCTTCTCCGCGGTGGTGCTGTCGCGGCGAACCTGCCACGTCGTCCACGTCGGGGACACTCGCGTCTATCGCCTCAGCGAAGGGCGCCTCGAGCGTCTGACGACCGACCATGTCGCGGGCCGCGCTGACCTTGCCCACGTCCTCAACCGGGGCATCGGTTTCGAGCAGTTCGCCCGCTTCGACTACACGACGCTCGGCATGCGTCAGCACGACCGGTTTCTGATCTGCAGCGACGGGATCCACGGCATCCTGCCGGATTCGCGCCTTCAGGAGATCCTGGCCGAACGGACTCCCCCGGAGGATTCCGCGCGGGGAATCGTCGCCGCCGCCCTTGCGGCCGGCAGCAACGACAATTCGACGGCGCTGGTGCTCGACGTCGTCGATCTTCCGCCGGCCGACCGCGACGAGCTCACAGGTTCGATCTCGTCCCTGCCGATCGGCGAGCTGCCTTCGCCCGGTGACGTGATCGACGGATTCCGGCTTGGCGATATCCTTTCCGATGGCCGCTACTCCCGGCTGTTCAAGGCGATCGACGCGGGGCAGGGTGACAGGGAGGTCGTCCTGAAATTTCCGCATCCGCGCGTCGCGAGCGAAGGTTCGTTCCGCCTGGCGTTCATTCGCGAAGCCTGGGTTGCCGCGCGTGTGCGCAGCATCTGGATCGGCGAGATCATCGAGCTTCCCGTCGAGCGCCAGACCCGGCTCTATTCGGCAATGCCATTCTACGCGGGGGAGACGCTCGAGCAGCGTCTGAACCGGCCGCCCCGATTGTCGCTTGCGGAGGGCACCGCGATCGCGACCAAGCTCGTGCGCGCGGTGGTGGCGTTGCACCGGGCCGGCATCATCCATCGCGATATCAAGCCGGACAACGTGATCCTGCTCGAGAACGGCGGCTTGCGCCTGATCGATCTCGGGGTCGCGCGCGTGCCGCGGTTCGAGGACTTTCCGGCCGAGGATATTCCGGGGACCCCGAGCTACATGGCGCCGGAGCTGTTCGCCGGTAAGCCGGGTGACGAAGCGTCCGACCTGTTCGCCCTCGGCGTCACCGTCTACCGCATGTTCACGCGCTCTTATCCGTTCGGCGAGATCGAGCCGTTCTCGCGCCCGCGCTTCGGCAAACCGGTGCCGATTTCACGCTACCGGCCGGAACTGCCGGCCTGGCTCGACGCCGTGATCGGAAAGGCGTTGAACGTCGATCCTGCACAGCGTTACGGTGATGCCATCGAATTCGCCCACGAGTTGGAGAACGGTGCGTCATGGGCGGGTCCGGCGATCGCCAAGCGTCGCTCGCTTCACGACCGCAACCCGCTGTTGTTCTGGAGGATGCTCTGCGCGCTTCAATTCATCATCATCATCATTCTGGTGAGCCTGCTGACGCGACACTGAGTGGCGACGTGCGACCGCCCGAATAGGTAATCCCGATGCCCGAGAAGGTCCTGATCTATTCCCGCCTGCCGAAGTCGCTGACCCAGCGCTTCGCCGATCGCTTCGAGCTGCTCGACAGCGGCGGCACGCCGGCGCACGAGGTGTTTCCGGCGGAGGAGGTTGCGCAGATCCGGGCCCTGATCACAGCCGGCGGCACGCCTCTGGGGGCCGACGACATGGACCGGCTGCCGGCGCTCGGGGCCATCGTCTGTTACGGCACGGGCTATGATGGCGTCGACCTGAAGGCGGCCGCGGCGCGCAATATCGTGGTCGGCCACAGTCCCGGCGCGAACGCTGCAGCGGTCGCCGATGTCGCGCTCATGCTGATGCTGGCGAGCGTGCGGCGGTTGACGGCGGCGGATTCCTATGTGCGCACCGGTGGCTGGGTGGAGGCCCGGCCGTCGCCGCTGTTGAAGCCGCCGCCTGGTCTGTCCGGCTGCAAGGTCGGCGTCTACGGCATGGGCGAAATCGGCCGCAAGATCGCCGCGCGCGTCGCCGCTTTCGAGACCGAGGTCGGCTATTTCAGCCGCACGCGCCACGACGATCTGCCGTATCAGTATCTTTCAAGCCTTGATGCCTTGGCCGAATGGTGCACCGTGCTGATGATCGCGGTCCGCGCCGGCGCGGAGACCACGCATATCGTCGATGCCGATCTCCTGAAGAAGATCGGGCCCGATGGCCATGTCATCAACATCTCACGTGGCTCCGTGATCGACGAAGGGGCGCTGCTGGTAGCGCTGAAGGACGGCATCATCGCTGGCGCCGGGCTCGACGTATTCGAAACCGAGCCGCACGCCCCGGATGGGCTGACGTCGTTGCAGAACGTGGTGGTCACGCCGCATATCGGCGGCAACACCCGCGAGTCTCACGTGGCGATGCAGGAATGCGTGGTCGCCAATCTCACGGCGTTCTTCGCGGGGGAGCCACTGCCGTTTCGGGTCGGATAGGCAAGCGCAAACGGCGCTCCCCCAGCACCGCAACGTCAAACGCGCAGACTGCAGATAAGTTCCACACTTGGTGCAGAAATATTCTGATGCACTGCACGCCTCTGTGAATTGCGAGTGATTTTCAAACGCTTCTAAGTTCCTCTCCTGCAATTCAGGAGAGCGGCATGGCGGCGTTCACCCTCAAGATCAACGGACGCGAGCATCAGATCGACGTCGACCCGAATACGCCCTTGTTATGGGCGATCCGGGACAATGCCGGGCTGACCGGCACCAAATACGGATGCGGCGTGGCGCAGTGCGGTGCCTGCACCGTGCATCTCGACGGCCAGAGCGTTCGCTCCTGCTCGCTGCCGGTGTCGGCGGTGGGCAAGAGCGAGATCACCACCATCGAAGGGCTGAGCGGCAAGGAAGGTGCGGCCGTGCAGAAGGCCTGGGCGGCACTCGACGTGCCCCAATGCGGCTACTGCCAGTCCGGCCAGATCATGAGCGCGGTCGCGCTGCTCGGCCTTAATCCCAAGCCGACCGATGAGGACATCGATCTCGCGATGAACGGCAACATCTGCCGCTGCGCCACCTATGTGCGCATCCGCGCTGCCATCCATACCGCAGCCAAGACGTTGGAGGGCTGATCATGAATGTGCATATGAAGCCCGCCACGTCCGCTCCGACATTGTCCCGCCGCTCGCTGCTGAAGGCGGGAGCGGGGCTGGCGCTCGCCACCTATGTCGCCCGCAATGGTGTCGCTTACGCGCAAGACGCGGCGAAGTCCGTGAACATTGCGCCCAACACGTTCCTTGTGATCGGCCAGGACGACACTGTCACCGTTCTCTGCAAGCACATCGAGTTCGGGCAGGGCCCGTTCACCGGCATGGCCACGCTGGTGGCCGAGGAGCTCGATGCCGATTGGTCGCAGATGCGCGCCGATCATGCGCCCTCGAATCCGGTGCTCTACAAAAACCTGCTGTTCGGGGTGCAGGGTACCGGCGGCTCCAGCGCAATCGCCAATTCCTACGAGCAGATGCGCAAGGTCGGCGCCGCCGCGCGCGCGATGCTGGTGGCCGCGGCCGCCGACGAATGGAAGGTCCCGGCCGAGGAGATCACGGTCGAGAAGGGCCTCATCAAGCATCCGTCCGGCAAGCAGAGCGGCTTCGGCGCGCTGGCCGCCAAGGCGATGCAGCAGCCGGTGCCGGCGAACCCGCAGCTCAAGGATCCCTCCGCCTTCAAGCTGATCGGCAAGGAAGGCGCGGTGACCCGGCTCGACAGCGTGGCGAAGTCGAACGGCTCGGCCGAGTACACGCTCGACATCAAGGATCCGGGGACGTTGACCGTTCTGGTGGCGCGCTCGCCGCGGTTCGGCGGCACGGTGGCGTCGTTCGACGCGTCGGCGGCCAAGGCCGTGTCGGGAGTGGTCGACGTCAAGGAGGTGCCGAACGGTGTAGCCGTCTATGCCGAGGGGTTCTGGCCGGCGAAGACGGCACGTGACCTTCTCAAGATCACCTGGGACGACAGCAAGGCGGAGACGCGCGGCACGGCGCAACTGCTGGAGGAGTTTCGCGCCCGTGCGAAGAAGCAGGGCGCCCTGGTGAAGCAGGAGGGCGACGTTGACGCCGAGATCGCCAAGGGCGGCAAGCTGATCGAGACCGAGTTCGTCTTTCCCTATCTGGCCCATGCGCCGATGGAGCCAATCAACGCCTTCATTCACTGGAAGGGCGATACCGCCTCGGCGCGCTATGGCAGCCAGTTTCCGACGCCTGATCACGCCGTGATCGCGCAGGTGCTTGGGCTCGACATCGCCAAAGTCGATCTCAAGACGATTCTCGCCGGCGGCAGCTTCGGCCGGCGGGCGCAGCAGTCGACCCACGTCGCCATGGAGCTGGCGCAGGTCGCCAAGGCGATCGGGCCGGGACGTCCGGTCAAGCTGGTGTGGACCCGTGAGGATGACATGCGCGGCGGCTACTACCGACCATTCAGCCTGCACCGAATGCGCGGTGTGGTCCGCGACGGCAAGATCGTGGCGTGGTCGGATACGATCGTCGGGCAGTCGATCATGAAGGGCTCGCCGTTTGAGGCGATGACCATGAAGAACGGCCTCGATTCGACGGCCTATGAGGGCTCCAACGAGATCCCTTACCAGGTGCCGAATTTCCGCTGCGACCTGCATCAGGTCGATGTCGGCGTGCCCGTGCTGTGGTGGCGCTCGGTCGGCCACACCCATACTGGCTACGCCGTCGAGGCGTTCGTCGATCAGTTGCTCGAAGCCGCCGGCCAGGATCCTGTGGAGGGACGACTGGCGATGATGGCCGACAAGCCGCGTCACGCCGGTGTGCTCAAGGCGGTCGCCGAGCTCGCGGACTGGAAGGGCGCCAAGCTCGAGGCGGGCCGCGCCCGCGGCGTTGCCGTGGTCGAGAGCTTCAACACCTACGTCGCCCAGGTGGTCGAGCTGTCGATGGGGGCCGACGGACCGGTCGTGCACAAGGTGTGGTGCGCTGTCGACTGCGGCGTCGCAGTCAATCCCGACATCATCCGCGCCCAGATGGAGGGCGGCATCGGCTTTGCGCTCGGCCACATCCTCTATGCGCAGCAGCCGCTCGACGAGGGACGACCGGTGTCGGGCAATTTCGACACCTACCGCTCGCTGCGCATCCACGAGATGCCGCAGATCGAGGTTGCGATCGTGCCGTCGACCGAGAAACCCTCGGGAGTCGGCGAGCCCGGCGTGCCGCCGCTGGGACCTGCCGTCGCCAACGCCATGGCCAGGCTGGGTCTGCCGCGCCCGACCCAACTGCCGATCCGGCCGGGAGACACCGCATGAGCCTGTTCAGAACGGCGACGATGGCGCTGCTCGCTGGCAGCCTGGCTGCGGTTGCGATCGTAGCCCTGCCGGCACTGCGGCGCGCCGATGCGGCGCCCGAGGCCACGCACGTCGCCGGCGGGCTCAAGCCGGTGGCGGACTTCGCCAGGATCAAGAGCAAGGACGAGCGCGCCGTGGCGCTGTTCGAAGAGGCCGGCAAGGTACTGCAGTCGCCGCGATGCATGAACTGCCACCCGGCCGGCGACCGGCCGACCCAGACCGACAGGATGATTCCGCATCAGTCGCTGGTGGTCCGCGGCGAGGCCGGCATGGGTGCCCCCGGCGGGCTCGCCTGCACGACCTGCCACCACGAGGCCAATTTCGACGCGGCGCGCGTGCCCGGTAATCCCAAGTGGCAGCTGGCCCCGATCGAGATGGCTTGGCAGGGCAAGTCGCTCGGCCAGATCTGCGCACAGATCAAGGATCCAAATCGCAACGGCGGCAAGACCATGGCGCAGCTGATTCACCATGTGGCTGAGGATGAGCTGGTCGGCTGGGGCTGGAATCCGGGAGCTGGGCGGACCCCGGCCCCGGGAACCCAGAAGCAGTTCGGCGAGCTGATCAAGGCCTGGGCCGACGCCGGAGCGGCCTGTCCGAAGGGCTGAGGCGGGATTGCGCCCCTGCGCGTGCAATGCCCCTCGGCCCTGATGAGCGCAGCGACATCCGGGTTTTCCGGCAGAGCACGTGAGCCCCCGCATGTCGCTATCGCCGACGCGCGTCCCGCGCGCCGGCTGTCGCTCATCCGGGCGACGGGGGGCTCCCACCCGGCTCGACGGCATGGCCCAACTGGTGCGATTTTTGCTCTTGGGGTCTTGGCAAGTCGCAATGGACCCGTTAAAGAACCGGCTTCCAGGCGGGCCGGCTGTTGCTGGCGCGCCTGTGCGCGCATTCCGAAAGTTGAGAGGAGCCAGCATTCCTTTTGAGGATATCCGTTTGGATTTCTCGGAAGGAAGAAGGATCTTTCTGCTCTCGAATGCCGCAGGGGAGGTCGGTTCGCCGATCACTCCGAATCCTGTCCGAGACTGCAGGCGCCGGCGCGGAAATCCAGTTTCCTCAATGGCTTAATCATCCAGCCTGCATAGACGGGTGAAGACCGGATTTCGGCATGTCCACTGCCTTTGTCGTGGTGGCATGCAGGTTTGGTTCGAACCTCGACACTCCGCGGGCTCTCAGGGCTTTCGGAAGGGCAGGCTATTCATCGCCGTTTTGCCTTTCGTGTCCTCGGGTTCTTCCGTCCGGAGGTCAGGTTTGGTGGGACGGCGGGTGCAACCCGGCGGTCCCGCTTTCGGGCGAAGGCCGCCAACCGGAGAGAGCTTGCTGTGGAACGAGCGGCAAAAAAAGAGGCGGTCGAGCAGCTGCACGAGGTCTTCAAGACCACGGGCGTTGCCGTCGTCGCTCACTATTCCGGCCTCACCGTGGCTCAGATGCAGAACCTGCGCAAGCAGATGAAGCAGGCTGGCGCATCGGTGAAGGTCTCGAAGAACCGTCTCGCCAAAATTGCTCTTGAAGGCACGGACGTCGTCGGCATCGGTCCCCTGTTGAAGGGGCCGACCGTGATCGCAACTTCGAACGATCCTGTCGCGGCGCCCAAGGTTGCCATCGAATTCGCCAAGGCGAACGAAAAGTTCGTCATTCTCGGCGGCTCGATGGGCTCAACCGTCCTGAATGTCGACAGCGTGAAGGCTCTGGCCTCGCTGCCGTCGCTGGACGAACTGCGCGGCAAGCTCGTCGGCCTGATCCAGGCTCCGGCGACCAAGCTGGCCCAGCTCGCCAACGCTCCCGCGGCCAAGGTCGCGCGCGTCATTCAGGCTCATGCCTCAAAGGGCGAAGCGGCCTGACGCCCTTCGCAAACACTCACAACCTGGTTTCGAACCGAACCACACTAAAGGACTACATCAATGGCTGACCTGCAGAAGATCGTCGACGACCTCTCGGCCCTCACCGTTCTCGAGGCTGCTGAGCTCGCGAAGCTCCTGGAAGAGAAGTGGGGCGTGTCCGCCGCGGCCGCCGTGGCCGTCGCCGCTCCGGGCGCTGGTGGCGCCGCTGCCGCTCCGGCGGAAGAGAAGACCGAGTTCACCGTTGTCCTGGCTTCGGCCGGCGACAAGAAGATCGAGGTCATCAAGGAAGTCCGTGCCATCACCGGCCTGGGCCTGAAGGAAGCCAAGGACCTGGTCGAGGGTGCTCCGAAGCCGGTCAAGGAAGGCGTCAACAAGGACGAGGCCGAGAAGATCAAGGCTCAGCTCGAGAAGGCCGGCGCCAAGATCGAGCTCAAGTAATCGCTTCGATTGCGCGAACGAAGTCCCCGGGCTGCCATGGGCAGGTCGGGGGCTTTCGACAGATTATGATGATCGGGTGGTAACATCGCCCGGTCATCATGTGGACAAGGAGTTTTGCAGGGGTATTGGGCGCGGCTCGGAATCACTGCAAAAGGCGTGCAACGGAACCGTCCGTTGTGGGCCGAACACGGAAAAGTGTGGAGATTTAGGGGCTTCGCTCTCGAATCTCGATTATTGTCAACCCATATTGGGTCGGCAGCACGAAAAGCCGGTTGATCGGTGGAGTGGCGTCTCCGTCCGTAAGCCGTTGGGAGATAGGCAATTTCGGGCTTTTGCAGTCCGTGACGAGATGGTTGTGACGAGCGGGTGCGTCCTCGCGCCTCGCGCGTCGTTTTGCGTTTTGCTGGTCTGAAGAACAGATCTGGGACATTTCCGTTCCGGCTCTGGGCCTCAGATCCTCGAAATGGATCGAAATTCAACCCGAAGGGGCGGTGGCAGCCGCTGTTTCGGAAGGTTCGCCCCTCCGGGCGACGAAATGAGAGGCCACGATGGCGCAGCAGACATTCACCGGTCGCAAACGCGTTCGCAAGTTCTTTGGACACATCAAGGAAGTCGCGGAGATGCCGAACCTCATCGAGGTTCAGAAGGCGTCCTACGACCAGTTCCTGATGGTGGACGAGCCCACGGGTGGCCGGCCGGATGAGGGCCTGCAGGCGGTGTTCCGCTCGGTATTCCCGATCTCCGACTTCTCCGGCACCTCGATGCTGGAGTTCGTCCGCTACGAGTTCGAGCCGCCGAAATATGACGTCGACGAGTGCCGTCAGCGCGGCATGACCTTCGCTGCGCCGCTCAAGGTGACCTTGCGCCTCATCGTGTTCGATATCGACGAGGAGACCGGCGCGAAGTCGGTCAAGGACATCAAGGAGCAGGACGTGTACATGGGCGACATTCCGCTCATGACCATGAACGGCACCTTCATCGTCAACGGCACCGAGCGCGTCATCGTCTCGCAGATGCACCGTTCGCCGGGCGTGTTCTTCGACCACGACAAGGGCAAGACCCACTCGTCGGGCAAGCTGCTGTTCGCCGCCCGCGTCATCCCGTATCGCGGCTCCTGGCTCGACATCGAGTTCGACGCCAAGGACATCGTGTTCGCGCGCATCGACCGTCGCCGCAAGCTGCCGGTGACCTCGCTGATGTTCGCGCTCGGCCTCGATGGCGAGCAGATTCTGTCGACCTTCTACAAGAAGCTGATCTACAAGCGCATCAAGGAAGGCTGGCGCGTTCCGTTCGACGCCAACCGCTTCCGCGGCTATTCGACCGTCAACGACCTGATCGACGCCGACACCGGCAAGGTCGTGCTCGAGGCCGGCAAGAAGCTCACCGTCCGCGCCGCCCGCCAGCTCCAGGAGAAGGGGCTGAAGGCGCTGCGCATGTCGGACGAGGAGCTGCTCGGCAACTACATTGCCGAGGATCTCGTCAACCCGAAGACCGGCGAGATCTATGCCGAGGCCGGCGAGGAGATCACCGACAAGCTGTTCAAGGTGCTGAACGAGCAGGGCTACAAGGACCTGCCGCTGCTCGACATCGACCACGTCAATGTCGGCCCCTACATCCGCAATACGCTGTCGGCCGACAAGAACATGACGCGTGAGGACGCGTTGTTCGACATCTACCGCGTGATGCGTCCGGGCGAGCCGCCGACGCTCGATTCGGCGCAGGCGATGTTCCAGTCGCTGTTCTTCGATGCCGAGCGCTACGACCTCTCCGCGGTCGGCCGCGTCAAGATGAACATGCGCCTCGAGCTCGATGCGCCGGACACCCAGCGCACTCTGCGCAAGGAAGACATCCTGGCGGTCATCAAGACCCTGGTCGACCTGCGCGACGGCAAGGGCGAGATCGACGACATCGACCATCTCGGCAATCGCCGCGTCCGCTCGGTCGGCGAGCTGATGGAGAACCAGTACCGCATCGGTCTCTTGCGCATGGAGCGCGCCATCAAGGAGCGCATGTCGAGCGTCGACATCGACACCGTGATGCCGCAGGACCTGATCAACGCCAAGCCTGCCGCGGCCGCGGTGCGCGAGTTCTTCGGCTCGTCGCAGCTGTCGCAGTTCATGGACCAGACCAACCCGCTGTCGGAGATCACCCACAAGCGCCGCCTGTCGGCGCTTGGACCGGGCGGTCTGACGCGCGAGCGCGCCGGCTTCGAGGTGCGCGACGTGCATCCGACGCATTACGGCCGCATCTGCCCGATCGAGACGCCGGAAGGTCCGAACATCGGCCTGATCAACTCGCTGGCGACGTTCGCCCGCGTCAACAAGTATGGCTTCGTCGAGACGCCGTACCGCAAGGTCAAGGACGGCCGCGTCACCGACGAGGTGGTGTATCTGTCCGCCATGGAGGAGGGGCGCTACCGCGTCGCGCAGGCCAACGTGCCGCTCGATGCCAAGGGTCGCTTCACCGAGGACCTCGTGGTCTGCCGTCATGCCGGCGAAGTCGTGCCGATGACGCCCGACAAGGTCGACTACATGGACGTGTCGCCGAAGCAGCTGGTTTCGGTTGCCGCGGCCTTGATCCCGTTCCTCGAGAACGACGACGCCAACCGCGCGCTGATGGGCTCGAACATGCAGCGCCAGGCGGTGCCGCTGGTTCGCGCCGAGGCGCCGTTCGTCGGCACCGGCATGGAAGGCGTGGTTGCCCGTGACTCGGGCGCCGCGATCGCGGCGCGCCGCTCGGGCGTGATCGACCAGATCGACGCCACCCGCGTCGTCATCCGCGCCACGGAAGATCTCGATCCGACCAAGTCGGGCGTCGATATCTACCGGCTGATGAAGTACCAGCGCTCGAACCAGTCGACCTGTATCAACCAGCGTCCGCTGGTGAAGGTCGGCGACATCGTCAAGAAGGGCGACATCATCGCTGACGGTCCGTCGACCGATCTCGGCGAGCTCGCGCTCGGCCGCAACGTGCTGGTCGCGTTCATGCCGTGGAACGGCTACAACTTCGAGGACTCCATCCTGCTCTCCGAGCGGATCGTGAAGGAGGACGTCTTCACCTCGATCCACATCGAGGAATTCGAGGTGATGGCCCGCGACACCAAGCTGGGTCCGGAGGAAATCACGCGCGACATTCCGAACGTGTCGGAAGAGGCGCTGAAGAACCTCGACGAAGCCGGCATCGTCTATATCGGCGCGGAGGTGCGCGCCGGCGACATCCTGGTCGGCAAGATCACGCCGAAGGGCGAGAGCCCGATGACGCCGGAAGAAAAGCTCTTGCGCGCCATCTTCGGCGAGAAGGCCTCCGACGTTCGCGACACCTCGCTGCGGGTGCCGCCGGGCGTGCAGGGCACGATCGTCGAGGTCCGCGTCTTCAACCGTCACGGCGTCGACAAGGACGAGCGTGCGCTGGCGATCGAGCGGGAAGAGATCGAGCGTCTGGCCAAGGACCGTGACGACGAGCAGGCGATCCTGGACCGCAACGTCTACAGCCGTCTCGCCGACATGCTGGACGGCCGCCAGGGCATCTCGGGGCCGAAGGGCTTCAAGAAGGACACCAAGATCACGCGCGCGGTGCTCGACGAGTATCCGAAGTCGCAGTGGTGGCTGTTCGCCTCGCCGAACGACAAGCTGATGGCCGAGATCGAGGCCATGCGGAAGCAGTACGACGAGTCGAAGAAGGGGCTGGAACAGCGCTTCCTCGACAAGGTCGAGAAGCTGCAGCGTGGCGACGAGCTGCCGCCCGGCGTGATGAAGATGGTCAAGGTCTTCGTCGCCGTGAAGCGCAAGATCCAGCCGGGCGACAAGATGGCGGGCCGTCACGGCAACAAGGGCGTCGTGTCCAAGATCGTGCCGATCGAGGACATGCCGTTCCTCGAGGACGGCACCCATGCGGACATCGTGCTGAACCCGCTCGGCGTGCCCTCGCGCATGAACGTCGGGCAGATCCTCGAGACCCATCTCGGCTGGGCCTGCGCCGGCCTCGGCAAGCGCATCGCCCAGACGGTCGATGCCTACCTGTCGAAGCAGGACGTCAAGCCGCTGAAGGAGACCTTGAAGCGGATCTACGGCGATGACGAGACCATCAAGTCGCTCAACGACAACGAGTTGATCGAGCTTGGTCACAATCTGAGCCGCGGCGTGCCGATCGCCACGCCGGTGTTCGACGGCGCCAAGGAGGCCGACATCGAGGAGATGTTGAAGCTCGCCGGCCTCGACGCATCCGGTCAGTCGACGGTCTATGACGGCCGCACCGGCGATGCGTTCGATCGCAAGGTGACGGTCGGCTACATCTACATGCTGAAGCTGCACCATCTGGTCGACGACAAGATCCATGCGCGTTCGATCGGCCCGTACTCGCTGGTCACCCAGCAGCCGCTGGGCGGCAAGGCCCAGTTCGGCGGCCAGCGTTTCGGCGAAATGGAGGTGTGGGCGCTCGAAGCCTACGGCGCGGCCTACACGCTGCAGGAGATGCTGACGGTGAAGTCGGACGACGTCGCCGGCCGCACCAAGGTCTACGAGGCGATCGTGCGCGGCGACGACACGTTCGAGGCCGGTATTCCGGAATCGTTCAACGTGCTGGTCAAGGAAATGCGCTCGCTCGGCCTCAACGTCGACCTGCACAACTCCAAGCTCGGACCGGCGCCGACGTCGGAAGCCGCCGAGTAGTTCAAGAGGTCATGCCCGGCCGTCTCGGACGGCCGGGTGCCGGTGCCTTCCCCCGCGGGTCAGGACAAGGCGCCCGTTGAGAGATTTTCGAATTTGCGGCCGACCCCCGATCGGCCCGCGAGGAGAATACGATGAACCAAGAAATTATGAATCTCTTCAATCCGACGACGCCGGCTCAGGTCTTCGACCAGATCCGGATCTCGATTGCGTCTCCGGAGAAGATTCTGTCCTGGTCCTATGGCGAGATCAAGAAGCCGGAAACGATCAACTACCGTACCTTCAAGCCCGAGCGCGACGGCCTGTTCTGCGCCCGCATCTTCGGGCCGATCAAGGACTACGAGTGCCTGTGCGGCAAGTACAAGCGGATGAAGTACAAGGGCATCATCTGCGAGAAGTGCTCGGTCGAGGTGACCCTGTCGCGCGTCCGGCGCGAGCGCATGGGCCATATCGAGCTCGCCGCTCCCGTCGCGCACATCTGGTTCTTGAAGTCGCTGCCCTCGCGCATCGGCCTGCTGCTCGACATGACGCTGAAGGATCTCGAGCGGATTCTGTACTTCGAATACTACGTCGTTCTCGAGCCGGGTCTGACCGCGCTCAAGGACCGTCAGCTGCTGTCCGAGGACGAGTACCTCAAGGCGCAGGACGAATACGGCCAGGACAGCTTCACCGCCATGATCGGCGCCGAGGCCATCCGTGAGCTCTTGCGCGGCCTCGAGCTGGAGAAGCTCGAGCAGACGCTGCGTGCCGAGATGCAGGAGACCGACTCCGACATCAAGCACAAGAAGCTCGCGAAGCGCCTGAAGATCGTCGAGGCGTTCCGCCACTCCGGCAACAAGCCGGAATGGATGATCATGACCGTGGTTCCGGTGATCCCGCCGGACCTGCGTCCGCTGGTGCCGCTCGACGGCGGCCGTTTCGCGACCTCCGACCTCAACGACCTCTATCGCCGCGTCATCAACCGCAACAACCGCCTGAAGCGGCTGATGGAGCTGCGCGCGCCCGACATCATCATCCGCAACGAGAAGCGCATGCTTCAGGAGGCGGTGGATGCGCTGTTCGACAACGGCCGCCGCGGCCGCGTCATCACCGGCGCCAATAAGCGTCCGCTGAAGTCGCTCGCCGACATGCTCAAGGGCAAGCAGGGTCGCTTCCGTCAGAACCTGCTCGGCAAGCGCGTCGACTACTCCGGCCGTTCGGTCATCGTGGTCGGTCCCGAGCTGCGCCTGCACCAGTGCGGCCTGCCGAAGAAGATGGCGCTCGAGCTGTTCAAGCCGTTCATCTATTCGCGGCTCGACGCCAAGGGCCTGTCGACGACGGTCAAGCAGGCCAAGAAGCTGGTCGAGAAGGAGCGTCCGGAGGTCTGGGACATCCTGGACGAGGTCATCCGCGAGCATCCGGTGCTCCTGAACCGCGCGCCGACGCTGCATCGCCTCGGCATCCAGGCGTTCGAGCCGGTGCTGATCGAGGGCAAGGCGATCCAGCTGCATCCGCTGGTCTGCTCGGCCTTCAACGCCGACTTCGACGGCGACCAGATGGCCGTGCACGTTCCGCTGTCGCTCGAAGCGCAGCTGGAAGCGCGCGTCCTGATGATGTCGACCAACAACATCCTGCATCCGGCCAATGGTCAGCCGATCATCGTGCCGTCGCAGGACATCGTGCTCGGCCTCTACTACGTCTCGATCATGCGCGAGGGCATGCCCGGCCAGGGCATGGCGTTCGGCAACATGGCCGAGCTCGAGCATGCGCTGCACGCCAAGGCCATCCATCTCCACAGCAAGATCAAGTACCGCTGGGAGGGGATGGACGAGACCGGCAAGATCGCCAAGCGCTGGATCGAAACCACCGCGGGTCGCGTGATGCTCGGCAATCTCCTGCCGAAGCATCCGCGCGTCACGTTCGAGGTCATCAACAAGCTGATGACCAAGCGCGAAATCTCGGGCGTGATCGATCAGGTCTATCGTCACTGCGGCCAGAAGGAGACGGTGATCTTCTGCGACCGCATCATGGCGCTCGGCTTCTACAACGCCTTCAAGGCGGGCATCTCGTTCGGCAAGGACGACATGGTCGTGCCGGCGGGCAAGTGGAAGATCGTCGACACCACCCGTACGCTGGCGAAGGATTTCGAGCAGCAATACAATGACGGTCTGATCACCCACGGCGAGAAGTACAACAAGGTCGTCGACGCCTGGTCGAAGGCCAGCGAAGAGATCGCCAAGGAGATGATGAAGGAGATCTCCGTCACCAAGAAGACGGCGACGGGGGCGGATGCCGACATCAACTCGATCTACATGATGTCGCATTCCGGTGCCCGCGGTTCGCCGGCCCAGATGCGTCAGCTCGCCGGCATGCGCGGCCTGATGGCCAAGCCGTCGGGTGAGATCATCGAGACGCCGATCATCTCGAACTTCAAGGAAGGTCTCTCGGTTCTCGAGTACTTCAACTCGACCCACGGCGCCCGCAAGGGTCTCGCGGACACCGCGTTGAAGACCGCGAACTCGGGCTACCTGACCCGTCGTCTGGTCGACGTCGCGCAGGACTGCATCATCACGCAGGACGATTGCGGCACCCATCTCGGCATCAAGATGCGCGCCATCGTCGATGCCGGCACGGTCGTGGCCTCGCTCGGCTCGCGCATCCTGGGCCGCGTGCCCTGCGACGACGTGCGCGATCCCGCGACCAACGCGGTGCTGGTCAAGGCCGGCACCTTGATGGAGGAGAGCCACATCGACGCCATCCAGCAGGCTGGCGTGCAGGAGGTGAAGATCCGCTCGGCGCTGACCTGCGAGCTGGTCAACGGCATCTGCAAGATGTGCTACGGCCGCGATCTGGCGCGCGGCACGCCGGTCAACCACGGTGAGGCCGTCGGCGTCATCGCCGCGCAGTCGATCGGTGAGCCCGGCACCCAGCTGACGATGCGCACTTTCCACATCGGTGGTGCGGCGCAGCTGAACGAGCAGTCCTTCGTGGAATCGAACTTCGAAGGCAAGGTGGTCATCAAGAACAAGGCGATCGCCCGCAACAGCGAGGGTCATCTGATCGCGATGGTCCGCAACATGGTCGTGACGATCGTCGACCCCGACGGCACCGAGCGTGCGACGCACCGCATCCAGTACGGCGCGCGCATGCATGTCGACGACGGCGACATGATCAAGCGCGGCCAGCGCATCGCCGAGTGGGACCCTTACACCCGTCCGATCCTCACGGAAGCCGAGGGTACGATCGGGTTCGAGGATCTGACCGAGGGTCTGTCGATCTCGGAAACGCTCGACGAGTCCACCGGTATCGCCAAGCGCGTGGTCATCGACTGGCGTGGAACGCGCGGTGGCGCGGATCTGCGTCCGGCCATCGTGATCAAGGGCAAGGACGGCAAGGTGCTCAAGCTCGCCCGCGGCGGCGATGCCCGCTACATGCTGTCGGTCGACGCGATTCTGTCGGTCGACGTCGGCTCGACGGTGAAGCCGGGCGACATCCTCGCGCGTATCTCGACGGAAAGCGCCAAGACGCGCGACATCACCGGCGGTCTGCCGCGGGTGGCGGAGCTGTTCGAAGCGCGTAAGCCGAAGGATGCCGCGATCATCGCCGAGATCGCCGGCACCATCCGGTTCGGTCGCGACTACAAGAACAAGCGTCGCATCTCGATCGAGCCGGTCGACAAGACCGAGGAGCCGCGCGAGTACCTGATCCCGAAGGGCAAGCACATCCATCTGCAGGATGGCGACATCGTCGAGAAGGGCGACTTCATCGTCGAAGGCAACCCGGCGCCGCACGACATCCTGGCGATCAAGGGCATCGAGGAGCTCGCGGCCTATCTGGTCAACGAGATCCAGGAGGTCTACCGGCTGCAGGGCGTGCTCATCAACGACAAGCACATCGAGGTGATTGTCCGCCAGATGCTGCAGAAGGTTGAGATCACCGACCAGGGCGATACCGACATGATCTCGGGCGAACAGGTCGACAAGATCGAGTTCGACCTGCTGAACGCGAAGGCCGTGGAGGAGGCGAAGAAGCCGGCCACGGGCACTCCGGTTCTGCTCGGCATCACCAAGGCGAGCCTGCAGACCCGGTCGTTCTTCTCGGCGGCCTCGTTCCAGGAGACCACCCGCGTTCTCACCGAGGCGGCGGTCAACGGCAAGATCGATCCACTCGAGGGTCTCAAGGAGAACGTCATCGTAGGACGCCTGATCCCGGCCGGCACCGGCGCCTCGATGGCCCGCATCCGCGAAGTCGCTTTGAAGCGCGACAAGCTGATTCTCGACGAGCGCGAGAAGCAGGCGGCGATCGTGCCGGCGCAGCCCGAGCCTCAGCCGCTCGCGCTGCCGCCGGCGGAGTAAACGGACGGTTGCGGCATGACCCCGACGGTGTCGGGGTCTGCCGTGCGTTCATCGCGTGTAGAAAAGGCCGGCGTTTGCCGGCCTTTTTTTGACATTTTCTTCTCCTGTTGCCGCGCTGCTGCCCCGTTGTTCATCTTCCCTTCAGGGACAGAGGCGCTTTTGGAAGCATCAGATCCGCTGAGCTGATTTCCGTCGATTCCCGTGGCGATGCGCCGATTTGCTCCGGCGCAAATCTTTTGCGGGCCGGTTACGCTATGGCCGATCGAGCCCCGAGGGTGGCAGGACCCCTGTATGGACGACCGGCAACGTCGCTGACAGCCGGAGATGGCGGAACTTCGATGCTTGACCTTGCGATTGTTGGTGGCGGTCCGGGTGGCCTGATGAGCGCCTGGTATCTGAGGCGCAAACTCGGCGATCTCTGCAAGGTGACGATCTACGAGGCATCCGACCGGCTCGGCGGCAAGATCGTGACGCGCAAGTTCGATACCGCACCGGCGATGTATGAGGCTGGTGTCGCGGAAATCTACGACTACTCGATGACCGGCCCTGATCCGCTGCGCGAGCTGATCCAGCATTTCGGGCTGCAGACGATTCCGATGGATGCGCTGCAGGTGCAACTCGACGGCGAGCTGCTCGACGACGTGCCGGGGCTGCGCCGCAAATACGGCCCGAAGACGGCCGCTGCGGTCGAGGCGTTCCGCAAGCGTTGTACCGACGTGATGTCGCCGGTCGAATATTACGAGGGCGTCGGCGCCCACGATAACGAGCACCCCTGGGCCTACAAGACCTGCGAAGAGCTGCTCGACGAGGAGGTCGAGGATCCCACGGCCAAGCGCTTCTTCAAGGTGATGTCGCGCTCCGACCTCGCGACCGAGGCCCACAACACCAACGGCCTCAATGCGCTCAAGAACTTCGTGATGGATATCGACGACTATATCGGCCTGTACTCGATTCAGAACGGCAACGAGCAACTGATCGAGTGCCTGCGCTCCGAGGTCGATGCCGACATCCAGCTCAATCATCGCGTGCTCCGCATCGGCAAGACCGAGGCGGGTCGCTACCGGCTCAACATGATGAACGGCAAGGGGCCGGAGACGCGCGAGTTCGATCTCGTCCTGGTGTGCCTGCCGCATTCCTGGCTGTCGACGGTCGGCTGGGAGGGCGAGAAGCTGCGCCAGTCCATGGTCAAGCACATCGCCTATTTCGATCGTCCCGCGCATTATCTGCGCGTCTCGATCCTGTTCGACGAGCCGTTCTGGGGCGAGAAGATTCCGGGCTCCTGGTTCATGTCGGAGGCGTTCGGCGGCTGCTGCATCTACAACGAGGGCTCGCGCCACGATGTCGGCAAGCACGGCGTGCTCAACTGGCTGATCGCGGGCTCGGATGCGCTCGCCTTCGCCAACCTCTCGGACCAGGAGCTGATCGATGCCGCGCTGAAGTCGCTCCCTGCTGCGCTCGGCGACGCGCGCGCACACTTCATGGAAGGCAAGATCCACCGCTGGCTGTCGTCCGTCAACGCGCTGCCCGGCGGTCTGCCGGTACGCGACGTCATGACCAATCACCGGCCTGAGCCGAAGGAGCACCCCGGCATCGTCGTGGTCGGTGACTATCTGTTCGACTCGACCCTGAACGGGCTGCTCGATTCGTCGGACGCCGCCACCGACATCATCCTGACCGAAATGATGCGGCTGCGCCGCGCCCGCTCGCAGGCCGAAACGCCGCTGTCCGACAAGATCGACCGTGACTATTTCGACAATTATCGCGGGCAGGGGCCGTACAGCGAAGCGTGGTCGCAGTTCACCGATCCGGACTATCTGACCAGCCTGATCAAGATCGTTTGGAACCGGGCCGGCAAGGGCAAAGGCTACAAGCTCTTGGTCGCCGGCTCCGCGAGCGGTGAACTGGTGGGAGCGCTCCGCGAGCGCGGCATCGATGCCTGGGGCATCGAGAACAACCGCTACATCCATGGCAAGACGCCGAAGGCGCTGAGGAAATACAACAAGCTCGGCTCGATCACCGATATGCCATTCAAGACCGGTGAGTTCGATTTCGTGTTCGAGACCAGCCTCTGCCATCTCGGTGACAAGCAGGTTGCGCGCGCGATCCGCGAGCTCAACCGCGTCGTCAAGACCGGCCTCGTGTTCGGCTCGATCACCTCGGACATGGCTCCGGCGCTGGTCGACCGCTACGACCTGCTGCGTGGGGTCAAGAAGCTCGGCACCTGGTGGGAGTGGTCGGAGCTGTTCTTCGGCAACGGGTTCGATCTGGCCATGCACCGCCGCGATTGCACCGACGAGGTGTGGGCAGCGACACTCGCGGCCAACAAGGGGCCCGGCCAGTGGTACGCCGACGCCGACAGCCTGCGCTATTCGTTCTTCGACAAGGTCGAGGACGAAGACTAGGCTCGCGGCACAGCCGCCGACATTTCGAGGCAGGGCCGCGGGCGTTGACCGGCATCTCGATGCTGTCTTGCGTCCGCGGCGCTTGTGACCGTGCTGGTTGCGTGACAGGGCCGCGTCTTGGTCGCGGCGGGTGCGGCACCGTATGGCGAGAATGCTGGCGGCAGGCGGACACAGGTGGTAAAGCCGAGCCGCTTTAATCCGTTACGGTCATACTGGCCGTGCAGGATCGGTTCGTTGAATGGCGCCCAAATCTTCACCGCCGCGAAATCAGACGTCCGCAACGGCAGCTGATCCTGCCGATGATTTGGACAAGCGGGGGCCGGCGGCGGCCGTGCCTGCCGTTCCAAAACCCGGAACAGCGAAGACGTCGGCGACAGAGACGGCTGACGTCGTCGGCGACGATGAGGACGATGACGAGGAGGACGGTGAAGAGGCCGGCCTCGACCTCGACGATGATGACGACGACGAGGATCTCGTCGTCTACACGGCCCGCGAGGCCGCAGGTGCGCTTGCAACCATCTACGGCTTCGTCTCGCCGCTGCTCGCCAGATACAAGAAGATGCTGGCTTTCGTGTCGATCGGCGTCCTGATCGAGACGCTGTTCAACGTCATCATGCCGCTCAGCCTCAAGTTCCTGATCGACGATGCGCTCGGCGAAGAGGATTTTGAGGCGCTCTATCGCATCCTCGGCGTGCTCGCCGCTGCGGGCATCTTCACCTCGATCATTGCCGTGCTCTACGAGCGCTGGGATGCGCGGCTCGCGGCCTGCGTCATCTCGGACGTTCGCACCCGTCTGTTCGATCACGTGCAGAACCTGCCGGCCGCCTATTTCCAGCGTACCAAGCGCGGCGAGATCCTGTCGCGCTTCTCGGTCGACATGTCGGCGTTCGAGAACGTCGTGAAGAGTTTCGCCAACAGCGCTGTGCTGCCGTTCCTCGAGCTGATTGCGGGCATCATTCTGATGCTGTTCCTGAACTGGCAGCTCGCTGCGATCGCGCTGCTGGTGTTTCCGATCACCCTGATCGGCCCGCGTATCCTGACGCCGAAGGCGGTTCAGGCCAATTACGAGCAGAAACTGAACGAAGCGTCGCTGCTCGGCGTGATCCAGGAGAACATCGCGGCGCAAGCCGTCATCAAGGCCTTCAGCCTCCACCGCAAGGTATTCGGCTGGTTCAGCTTCCGCAACGACGCGGCGCGGCGCAAGATGGCCGATGCGATGTTCCTGTCGACCATGGTCGAGCGCACCGTCACGATCTCCGTGCTGCTGCTGCATCTCGTCGTGCTCGCTCTCGGCGCCTATCTCGCCACCAAGGGCCAGATCACGATCGGCACCTTCGTCACCTTCGAGAGCGCATTCTGGGAGGTGTCCTACAACATCGCCCATGTCATGCATTTCGTGCCGGTGTCGATCTCCTCGGCGGCCGCGATCCGGCACATGCAGGAGCTGTTGGACGAGCCGACCCGCGGCGCCGACCGGCCGGGCGCGCCGGATCTGCCCCGCATCAGCCACGACATCACCTTCGAGCGCGTGACCTTCCAGTACGAGGGCAGCGAGACGCCGGTGCTCGACAATCTGAGCCTCAAGCTCGACGTCGGCAAGCGGATCGCGATCGTCGGTCCGTCGGGCTCGGGCAAGAGCACGCTGCTCAACCTGATCCTGCGGCTCTACGTACCCGATGAAGGCCGCGTCACCATCGACGGCGTCGACATCCGCAAGGTGACGCGCGATTCGCTTCGCGGCAGCATGGCCGTGGTGTTCCAGGACAACATGCTGTTCAACATGTCGCTGCGGGAGAACATCCGGCTCGGCAAGGAGGGCGCCACCGACGCGGAGGTGGAGGAGGCGGCCAAGAAGGCCGAGATCCACCGCTACATCATGAGCCTGCCGCAGAAATACGACACCATCGTCGGCGAGCGCGGCGACACGCTGTCCGGTGGACAGCGCCAGCGCATCGCGATCGCCCGCGCCATCATCCGCAACCCGTCCGTGCTGCTGCTCGACGAGGCCACTTCGGCGCTGGACCAGACCACGGAAGCCGCGATCAACCGCACCCTGCTCAAGGTCGCCAAGGGCCGCACCATGATCTGGTCGACCCACCGCCTGACCTCGGTGGTCGAGATGGACGAGATCATCGTCATCTCCGGCGGCCGGGCGATCGAGCGCGGCAGCCACGCCGAGCTCTTGGCGAAGAATGGGACCTATCGCAAGCTCTGGGATGACCAGGGCCATCAGCCGAGCCGGCAGGATCAGGCCGACGACGACAGCGATGACGAGGAGGACGACGACGAGGAGGATGATGACGAGGAATAGACGTTGAGCGGCGCATTGGTCTTCGTCAGCCGCTGCCGAACCCCGCGGCCGAGCGAGACGGCAAAGCGCGCCCAGCGTTGCGCCTGCCAATAGGGGCTGGCCCCGATCGAGACCGATCGGAAATTCCATGCCTTCTCGAGCGACCACGCATCGCAGGCCGTCTTGACCGGGTCCGCATAGAAGGCCGCGATCTTGGCCTCGCCCATGCCGTCAGTCGCCAGCCAGCGCGGAATGTGGACGTTGCAGAGGCGCTCGACATCGGTGAACACCTTGTCGGAACCGGTGCCGGTGACGGGGCAGGTGGTGCAGAAGGCGTCGCCGACGAGCACGACACCCGGCATGCGGTACCCGCTGTTGATGGTGAGATCGGCGGGCCGGACCCGCACCTCGCCGCTCACGGCGTACTCGCCCGTGATCCGCCGCAGGCCGGGCAGGGCGGCGGCCAGCGTTTCGACTGGGTTGCGGCGGATCGCCCGAAGCCAGGGATCATCGACCTCGCGGTAGGCGAACAGGTTCGCCCGCATGCGCTCGCCGATCGGGAACAGGGTGATGTAGGGCACCCGCGCCTTGGCTCGTTCCTGGAAATAGGTCATGGCCGGGAATGGGAAGGCGGAACGGCCGACCGGCGTCAGGTCGAACCCGATCGAGATCGAATGGGCGGGGCTGGTGATCGTGCGGGTGATTCCCAGCATGTGCCGCAGCCCGACGTTCAGCCCGTTGGCGAGCACGACGAGGCGGGCGGAGATCGTCTGCCCGTTGGACAGCACGACCGACTGGCGATCCTCGGTTGGCGTGATCGCTACGGCCTTGGCGACGATTCGCGTCACAGCGCCTGGGATCTGGTCGCGCACCGCCGTCACGAGCGCATCATACGGAATGCCGTATTGCTGGACCTGAGCCCGTTCGAGCACGTAGCCGAATCGGGCGATCCAGTTCTCCGGGGCCAGGGTGGCTTGGGTCAACGCCTTGTCGGCGATCCCGGTGCGACGGAATCGGCCGATCTGCTCGGCACCGGAGATCTTCTCGATTCGAAAGTCGGGCGGGGAGACCGCGTGGGGATCGACGAGAATCGCGGGGATGCCGGCCATTCCGAGCATGGCGGCCGTGATCGAGCCGCTCAGGCCGCCGCCAATGATCGCAATGTCGGTATATTCTGTCACCAGGCGCCTCGTCGCGGCGCCATCCTTGTCGGCCAAAGCCGAAAAAAGCCTTATCTTCGATGTTTCTGGACATGTCCCGGGCTGGAGAGGCGCCTGCACTCGCAGGGCTGTGCGGTCTGCAGATACCTCGGACGGCGGGGGCCCTGTCGGGACCGGAAACCGCAGCGGCCAGAAGCGCTTCTTTGCGCGTCCTGCGGCGTCGTTTTGCTTGACTTGGATATTTACCGCTTATAAAAGGCCGGCACTCAACGACAGGCGGTGAGCTTCGCCAGCGTCGGTACGGATCACCCAGACCACCCGAAACCGGGCGGGACGGGCACCACCCTCGACGAATGCCGCTCAAACGCTGTCGATCATAGCTAGGCAATGCCAAAACGATATTAGATCTCTCGAGCTCGTTCTCCTGAGACCAATTTCGGATGCATGACCTCGGTAGGCCGCCCGCCAGCGCAAGCTGACTGGTGGTGATCGCGGTCCTCTGTGGCGTCAAGCGCTTTCCGTTCAGCGATGGACGGTTGGCGCGATTTCGTTTTGCGTGGGTTTTGATCGCGCGAAACGGCCCGGTGAGGCGGGGAACCTCGAACAGAATTTGCGGAAGCCGGTCGCGGTCTCCGTGCGAACGTTGAGAAGGGTGAAGGCCAAGATGCCGACGATCAACCAGCTGATCGCAAATCCGCGCGAAGTGCAGAAGTCGCGCAAGAAGGTGCCGGCGCTGCAGCAGTCGCCGCAGAAGCGTGGCGTTTGCACGCGCGTCTACACCACGACCCCGAAGAAGCCGAACTCGGCGCTTCGTAAGGTCGCCAAGGTGCGCCTGACCAACGGCTTCGAGGTGATCGGCTACATTCCGGGTGAAGGCCATAACCTGCAGGAGCACTCGGTGGTCATGATCCGCGGCGGCCGCGTCAAGGACTTGCCGGGCGTGCGCTATCACATCCTCCGCGGCGTGCTGGATACCCAGGGCGTCAAGAACCGTAAGCAGCGCCGTTCGAAGTATGGCGCGAAGCGTCCGAAGTAAGACGTTCGAGAGAAGCGGGAACAAGATCACATGTCGCGTCGCCATTCAGCCGAAAAGCGTGAAGTGCTTCCGGATCCGAAGTTCGGGAACATCATTGTCACCAAGTTCATGAACTCGGTGATGTACGCCGGCAAGAAGTCGGTCGCCGAAGGTATCGTCTACGGCGCGTTCGGCATCATCGAGGCCAAGACCAAGCAGAGCCCGCTGACGGTGTTCGAGCAGGCCCTCGAAAACGTCATGCCGACCATCGAGGTTCGCTCCCGTCGCGTCGGCGGTGCGACCTACCAGGTGCCGGTCGAAGTTCGTTCGACCCGCCGGCAGGCGCTGGGCATCCGCTGGCTGATCTCGGCCGCGCGCGACCGCAACGAGAAGACGATGACCGAGCGGCTTTCGGCGGAGCTGCTCGACGCCTCGAACAATCGGGGTAACGCCGTGAAGAAGCGTGAAGACGTGCACCGGATGGCGGAAGCCAACCGCGCCTTCTCGCACTATCGCTGGTAACGGCGACCCGAACGGAAATCAGGGAACACACCCATGCCCCGCCAACACGCCATCGAAGACTATCGCAACTTCGGCATCATGGCGCATATCGACGCCGGCAAGACCACGACGACCGAGCGCATCCTCTATTATACCGGCAAGAGCCACAAGATCGGCGAAGTGCACGAAGGTGCCGCGACGATGGACTGGATGGAGCAGGAGCAGGAGCGTGGCATCACGATCACCTCGGCTGCGACCACTGCGTTCTGGAACGGCAAGCGCCTGAACATCATCGACACCCCCGGCCACGTCGACTTCACCATCGAGGTCGAGCGCAGCTTGCGGGTGCTCGACGGCGCCGTGTGCGTTCTCGACTCCAACCAGGGCGTCGAGCCGCAGACCGAGACCGTCTGGCGCCAGGGCGACAAGTACAAGGTTCCGCGCATCGTCTTCGCCAACAAGATGGACAAGACCGGTGCCGACTTCTTCAAGTGCCTGGCCGACATCGTCGATCGCCTGGGCGCGAAGCCTGTTGCGATCCAGCTGCCGATCGGCGCCGAGAACAATTTCAAGGGCTGCATCGATCTCGTGACGATGAAGGCGATCGTCTGGAACGACGAGGCGCTCGGCGCGAAGTTCGACTACGTCGAGATCCCGGCTGATCTCGCCGACCAGGCCAAGGAATATCGCGAGAAGCTGGTGGAGGCCGCCGTCGAGCTCGACGACGACGCGCTCACCGCGTTCCTGGACGGCAAGGAGCCGGACGAGGCGACTCTGAAGCGCCTGATCCGCAAGGCCGTGCTGACCGGCGCGTTCTATCCGGTGCTGTGCGGCTCGGCCTTCAAGAACAAGGGCGTGCAGCCGTTGCTCGACGCCGTCGTCGACTATCTGCCGTCGCCGCTCGACGTGCCTGCGATCAAGGGCACCGACGACAAGGGCAACGAGGTCGTGCGCAAGGCGGACGACAAGGAGCCGCTGGCGCTGCTCGCGTTCAAGATCATGGACGACCCCTTCGTCGGCACGATCACGTTCTGCCGCATCTATTCGGGCATCCTGACCTCGGGCACCGGCGTGGTGAACTCGACCCGCGAGAAGAAGGAGCGCATCGGCCGCATGCTGCTGATGCATGCGAACAACCGCGAGGACATCAAGGAAGCCTATGCCGGCGACATCGTCGCCCTCGCAGGCCTCAAGGAAGCCCGCACCGGTGACACGCTGTGCGATCCGTCCAACCAGGTGATCCTGGAAAAGATGGAATTCCCGGAGCCGGTCATCGAGATTGCGATCGAGCCGAAGTCGAAGGCCGACCAGGAGAAGCTCGGCGTCGCGCTGGCGAAGCTGGCCGCTGAGGATCCGTCCTTCCGCGTGTCGACCGATCACGAGTCGGGCCAGACCATCCTCAAGGGGATGGGCGAGCTCCATCTCGACATCAAGGTCGACATCCTCAAGCGCACCTACAAGGTCGATGCGAACATCGGCGCGCCGCAGGTGGCGTTCCGTGAGCGTATCACCAAGCCGGCCAACGTGGACTACACCCACAAGAAGCAGACCGGTGGTACCGGCCAGTTCGCGGCCGTGAGCCTCGTGGTCGAGCCGAACGAGCCCGGTGGCGGCTACGTGTTCGAGTCCAAGATCGTCGGCGGTGCGGTTCCGAAGGAATACATCCCGGGCGTCGAGAAGGGCATCGAGAGCGTGCTCGGCGCGGGCGTCGTCGCCGGCTTCCCGGTGGTCGACGTCAAGGTGGCGCTGGTCGACGGCAAGTATCACGATGTCGACTCGTCGGCGCTGGCCTTCGAAATCGCCTCTCGTGCGGCTTTCCGCGAGGCGCTGCAGAAGGGCAAGTCGGTTCTGCTCGAGCCGATCATGAAGGTCGAGGTGGTGACCCCGGAAGACTACACCGGCTCGGTCATCGGCGACCTGAACTCGCGTCGTGGCCAGATCCAGGGCCAGGACATGCGCGGCAATGCCAACGTCATCAACGCGATGGTGCCGCTCATGAACATGTTCGGTTACGTGAACAACCTGCGCTCCATGAGCCAGGGGCGCGCGACCTTCACGATGCAGTTCTCGCACTACGCTGAAGCGCCGGCCAACGTGTCGGCCGAAGTCCAGAAGAAGTTTGCCTGATTGTCGTTAGCTCAAGTTAGCGACTGAACGGAGAGTCAAATGGCCAAAGCTAAGTTTGAACGTAACAAGCCCCACTGCAACATCGGCACCATCGGTCACGTCGACCACGGCAAGACCTCGCTGACGGCTGCAATCACCAAGATCCTGGCCGAGACGGGCGGTGCGACGTTCACTGCCTACGACCAGATCGACAAGGCCCCGGAAGAGAAGGCGCGCGGCATCACCATCTCGACCGCGCACGTCGAGTACGAGACCAAGAACCGCCACTACGCCCACGTCGATTGCCCCGGCCACGCCGACTACGTGAAGAACATGATCACCGGCGCTGCCCAGATGGACGGCGCGATCCTGGTCGTGTCGGCCGCTGACGGCCCGATGCCGCAGACCCGTGAGCACATCCTGCTCGCCCGCCAGGTCGGCGTGCCGGCGCTGGTCGTGTTCCTCAACAAGTGCGACATGGTCGACGATCCCGAGCTGCTGGAGCTCGTCGAGCTCGAGGTCCGCGAGCTGCTCTCGAAGTACGAATTCCCGGGCGACAAGATCCCGATCATCAAGGGCTCGGCGCTGGCCGCTCTGGAAGATTCGGACAAGAAGCTCGGCCACGACGCCATCCTCGAGCTGATGCGCAATGTCGACGAGTACATTCCGCAGCCGGAGCGTCCGATCGACCAGCCCTTCCTGATGCCGGTCGAAGACGTGTTCTCGATCTCGGGCCGCGGCACCGTGGTGACCGGCCGTGTCGAGCGCGGCATCATCAAGGTCGGTGAGGAAATCGAGATCGTCGGCATCCGTCCGACCCAGAAGACCACCGTCACCGGCGTTGAAATGTTCCGCAAGCTGCTCGATCAGGGCCAGGCCGGTGACAACATCGGCGCGCTGCTCCGCGGCACCAAGCGCGAGGACGTCGAGCGCGGCCAGGTGCTGTGCAAGCCGGGTTCGGTCAAGCCGCACACCAAGTTCAAGGCTGAGGCCTACATCCTCACGAAGGAAGAGGGTGGCCGTCACACGCCGTTCTTCACCAACTATCGGCCGCAGTTCTACTTCCGCACGACCGACGTGACCGGCGTCGTTCACCTGCCGGAAGGCACCGAGATGGTGATGCCGGGCGACAACATTGCGATGGAAGTGCACCTGATCGTGCCGATCGCGATGGAGGAGAAGCTGCGCTTCGCCATCCGCGAGGGCGGCCGCACCGTCGGCGCCGGCGTCGTCGCCTCGATCATCGAGTAACAACAGCGAATAGGGAATGGCGGGTGGCGAATGGAGATTATCCATTCGCCGTTCGCTACTCGCCACTCACTACTCACAGAAAGATACGGCAATGAACGGCCAAAATATCCGCATCCGTCTCAAGGCGTTTGACCATCGTATCCTCGATACGTCGACGCGCGAGATCGTCAACACGGCGAAACGGACCGGCGCGCAGGTTCGCGGACCCATTCCGCTGCCGACCCGCATCGAGAAGTTCACCGTGAACCGTTCGCCGCACGTCGACAAGAAGAGCCGCGAGCAGTTCGAGATGCGCACTCACAAGCGCCTGCTCGACATCGTCGATCCGACCCCGCAGACCGTCGATGCTCTCATGAAGCTCGATCTGGCCGCCGGCGTCGACGTCGAGATCAAGCTCTAAGTTTTTGGATTCACGTTCGCACCTCACGCGGACATAGAGAAGAACAGGAAGCACGCCGATGCGCTCCGGAGTGATCGCACAAAAGGTCGGGATGACGCGGGTCTTCACGGAGACCGGCGAACATATCCCCGTGACCGTGCTGAAGCTCGGCAATTGCCAGGTGGTCGGTCACCGCACCACCGAGAAGAACGGCTACGTCGCGCTGCAGCTCGGCAGCGGCAGCCGCAAGACGGTCTACATGCCGAAGGCGGAGCGCGGCCAGTTCGCGGTCGCCAAGGTCGAGCCGAAGCGCAAGCTCGCCGAGTTCCGTGTCAGCGAGGATTCGCTGATCCCGGTCGGCGCCGAGATCCAGGCCGACCATTTCGTCGTCGGCCAGTTCGTCGACGTCACCGGCACCTCGGTCGGCAAGGGCTTCGCCGGCGGCATGAAGCGCTGGAACTTCGGCGGTCTGCGCGCCACGCACGGTGTGTCGATCTCGCATCGTTCGATCGGTTCGACCGGTGGCCGTCAGGACCCCGGCAAGACCTGGAAGAACAAGAAGATGCCCGGTCACATGGGCGTCGATCGCATCACCACGCTGAACCTGCGTGTGGTGCAGACGGACGTCGAGCGCGGCCTGATCCTGGTGGAAGGCGCGGTGCCCGGCTCCAAGGGTGGCTGGATCTCGGTGCGCGACGCCGTCAAGAAGCCGCTGCCGAAGGAAGCGCCGAAGCCCGGCAAGTTCAAGGTCGCGGGTGAGCAGGCTGCCGAAGCGCCGGCCGTGCAGGAGGGCGCATAAATGGAACTGAAAGTCACCACGCTCGAGGGCAAGGAAGCCGGCTCCGTCCAGCTGTCCGACGCCATCTTCGGTCTGGAGCCGCGTGCCGACATCATCGCGCGCTGCGTCCAGTGGCAGCTCAACAAGCGTCAGGCCGGCACCCACAAGGCCAAGGGCCGCGCCGAGATCTGGCGCACCGGCAAGAAGATGTACAAGCAGAAGGGCACCGGCGGTGCTCGTCATGGCTCGGCTCGTGTGCCGCAGTTCCGTGGCGGCGGCCGCGCCTTCGGTCCGGTCGTGCGCTCGCATGCGACCGACCTGCCGAAGAAGGTCCGTGCGCTGGCGCTGAAGCATGCGCTGTCGGCCAAGGCCAAGGACGGTGATCTGGTCGTGCTGGAGAACGCCACCCTGGAGGCGGCGAAGACCAAGGCGCTGATCGGTCACTTCTCGGGTCTCGGCCTGACCAACGCCCTGATCATCGACGGCGCCGAGCTGCATACCGGCTTCACCAATGCCGCCCGCAACATTCCGAACATGGACGTGCTGCCGATCCAGGGCATCAACGTCTACGACATCCTGCGCCGTCAGAAGCTCGTGCTGACCAAGGCGGCGATCGATGCGCTGGAGGCGCGCTTCAAATGAAGACCATCGATCCGCGCCACTACGACATCATCATCGCGCCGGTCGTGACCGAGAAGGCGACCTTCGCCTCGGAGCACAACAAGGTTCTGTTCAAGGTGGCCGCCAAGGCGACCAAGCCGCAGATCAAGGAAGCGATCGAGAAGCTGTTCGACGTCAAGGTCAAGAGCGTCAACACGCTCGTCCGCAAGGGCAAGACCAAGGTGTTCCGCGGCAATTTCGGTTCGCAATCGGACAGCAAGCGCGCGATCGTGACCCTCGAAGAGGGCCACCGTATCGACGTGACCACCGGACTGTAAGGCTGAGCTGCCATGGCACTGAAAACATTCAATCCCACGACGCCCGGCCAGCGCCAGCTGGTGATGGTCGATCGTTCGGCCCTCTACAAGGGCAAGCCGGTCAAGGCGCTGACCGAAGGCAAGCAGTCGAGCGGCGGTCGCAACAACACCGGCCGCATCACCGTTCGCTTCCTCGGCGGCGGTCACAAGCAGTCGTACCGCACGGTCGACTTCAAGCGCGACAAGGTCGACGTTCCCGCGACCGTCGAGCGCCTGGAGTATGATCCGAACCGGACCGCCTTCATCGCGCTCGTCAAGTATCAGGACGGCGAGCTCGCCTACATCCTGGCGCCGCAGCGCCTGGCGGTCGGCGACACCATCGTCGCCGGCAACTATGTCGACGTGAAGCCGGGCAACGTCATGCCGCTGGGCAACATGCCGGTCGGCACGATCGTGCACAACATCGAGGTCAAGATCGGGAAGGGCGGCCAGCTCGCGCGTTCGGCAGGCACCTACGCCCAGATCGTCGGCCGCGACCAGGACTACGTGATCGTCCGCCTGAACTCGGGCGAGCAGCGCCTGGTGCACGGCCGCTGCCGCGGCACCATCGGTGCGGTGTCGAACCCGGACCACATGAACACCTCGATCGGCAAGGCCGGCCGCAAGCGTTGGATGGGCCGCAGGCCTCACAACCGCGGTGTCGCGATGAACCCGATCGACCATCCGCACGGCGGCGGCGAAGGCCGTACCTCGGGCGGTCGTCACCCGGTCACTCCGTGGGGCAAGCCTACCAAGGGCAAGAAGACCCGCACCAACAAGTCGACCGATAAATTCATTCTCTTGAGCCGCCACAAGCGGAAGAAGTAAGGAACGACGGACATGGTTCGTTCAGTCTGGAAAGGCCCGTTCGTCGAGGCGTCGCTGCTCAAGAAGGCAGATGCGGCGCGCGCGTCCGGCCGTCACGACGTCATCAAGATCTGGAGCCGCCGCTCGACCATCCTGCCGCAGTTCGTCGGCCTGACGTTCGGCGTCTACAACGGCCAGAAGCACGTGCCGGTGGCGATCAACGAAGAGATGGTCGGCCACAAGTTCGGCGAGTTCTCGCCGACCCGCACCTTCCACGGCCATTCGGGCGATAAGAAAGCCAAGAAGGCTTGAGGATTAAGCGATGAGCAAACCAAAGCGCGAACGGAGCCTCCCCGAAAACGAGGCCAAGGCTGTGGCCCGGATGCTTCGGGTGAGCCCGCAGAAGCTGAACCTGGTGGCGCAGATGATCCGCGGCCGCAAGGCGTCGGCCGCCCTCGCCGACCTGCAGTTCTCGCGCAAGCGGATTGCGGTCGACGTCAAGAAGTGCCTGGAATCGGCGATCGCCAATGCCGAGAACAATCACGAGCTCGAGGTCGACGATCTCGTCGTCTCGCAGGCTTTCGTCGGCAAGGGAATCGTGATGAAGCGTTTCTCGCCGCGCGGTCGTGGCCGTTCGGGCCGAGTTTTCAAACCGTTTTCGCAGCTGACGATCATTGTGCGTCAGGTCGAGGCGAGCGCTTAAAGCAGGCGCTGGGAGAATACGATGGGTCAAAAGATCAATCCGATCGGTCTGCGTCTCGGCATCAACCGGACCTGGGATTCGCGCTGGTTCGCTGGCAAGGCCGAGTACGGCAAGCTGCTGCATGAAGACGTCAAGATCCGCGAGATCCTGCACAAGGAGCTCAAGCAGGCGGCCGTCGCCCGCATCGTGATCGAGCGTCCGCACAAGAAGTGCCGCGTCACGATCCACTCGGCACGTCCGGGCGTCGTGATCGGCAAGAAGGGCGCGGACATCGACAAGCTGCGCAAGCGCGTCGCCGACATCACCTCGTCGGACGTCGTCATCAACATCGTCGAGATCCGCAAGCCGGAGCTCGATGCGACCCTGGTCGCCGAGTCGATCGCCCAGCAGCTCGAGCGCCGCGTCGCGTTCCGCCGCGCCATGAAGCGCGCCGTGCAGTCGGCGATGCGTCTCGGTGCCGAGGGCATCCGCATCAACTGCTCGGGTCGTCTGGGCGGCGCGGAAATCGCCCGCATGGAGTGGTATCGCGAGGGCCGGGTGCCGCTGCACACGCTGCGCGCCGACATCGACTACGGTGTGGCCACCGCGTTCACCACCTTCGGCACTTGCGGCGTGAAGGTCTGGATCTTCAAGGGCGAGATCCTCGAGCACGATCCGATGGCACAGGACAAGCGGATGAACGAAGGCGGCGGCGAGAGCTCGCAGCCCCGGTCGCGCCGCGACGCGGCCTGATCGATCAGCCGCGACAAGACAGGTTTGAGGGCTCAAAGCCATGATGCAACCAAAGAAGACCAAGTTCCGAAAGGCGCATAAGGGCCGTATTCACGGCGTTGCGTCCTCGGGCGCGACGCTGGCCTTCGGCCAGTTCGGGCTGAAGGCGATGGAGCCGGATCGCGTCACCGCGCGCCAGATCGAGGCCGCCCGTCGTGCCTTGACCCGTCACATGAAGCGCGCCGGCCGCGTCTGGATCCGCGTGTTCCCGGATCTCCCGGTGTCGAAGAAGCCGGCTGAAGTCCGCATGGGCTCCGGCAAGGGCTCGCCTGAATTGTGGGTGGCCCGCGTCAAGCCGGGCCGGGTGATGTTCGAGATCGACGGCGTGAGCAACCAGATCGCGCGCGAGGCGCTGCTGCTGGCGGCCGCCAAGCTGCCGATCAAGACGCGCTTCGTCGAGCGCATTGCGGAGTAATGGTCATGGCCGAGATGAAGATTGCCGACATTCGCGCGATGAGCCCCGATCAGATGGACGATGCGATCGTCAACCTGAAGAAGGAGCGCTTCAACCTGCGCTTCCAGCGTGCCACCGGGCAGCTGGAGAACACCGCGCGGCTGCGTGAGGCGCGCCGCGACATCGCCCGTATCAAGACCATCGCCGCGCAGCAGCGCGCCAAGACGAAGTAAGAGGCTCGACATGCCGAAACGGACCCTTCAGGGCGTCGTCGTCAGCGACAAGCAGGCCAAGACGATCGTTGTGCGCGTCGACCGGCGCTTCACCCACCCGATCTACAAGAAGACCATCCGCCGCTCGAAGAACTACCACGCCCACGACGAGAACAACGAGTTCAAGCCGGGCGACATGGTGTGGATCGAGGAGAGCAGGCCGATCTCGAAGCTCAAGCGCTGGACCGTGGTCCGGGGCGAGCACAAGAAAACCGCCTGAGGCGCGGACCGCGGCCCTCGTCGAAGAGGGCCCGTTTCGCTTTCGGGATCAAACAAGGCGCAGCTTTCCTGCGCAGCAGATGAAGAGGACGAGGTGCATCAATGATTCAGATGCAGACCAACCTCGACGTGGCCGATAATTCCGGCGCACGCCGTGTCATGTGTATCAAGGTGCTGGGCGGCTCGAAGCGCCGCTATGCCACCGTCGGCGACATCATCGTGGTGTCGATCAAGGAAGCCATTCCGCGTGGCAAGGTGAAGAAGGGCGACGTCATGAAAGCCGTCGTGGTGCGCGTCCGCAAGGACATCCGCCGCGCCGACGGCTCGGTGATCCGCTTCGACCGCAATGCGGCCGTCCTGATCAACAACCAGTCGGAGCCGGTCGGCACCCGTATCTTCGGGCCGGTGCCGCGCGAGCTGCGCGCCAAGAACCACATGAAGATCATTTCGCTTGCGCCGGAGGTGCTGTGATGGCTGCCAAGATCCGCAAGGGCGACAAGGTGATCGTCCTGACCGGTCGCGACAAGGGTCGCACCGGCGAGGTGTTCGAGGTGCGTCCCGACGAGGGGACGGCGCTGGTGCGGGGCATCAACCTGGTGAAGCGTCACCAGAAGCAGACCCAGAACCAGGAGGGCGGCATCATCAGCAAGGAGTCGCCGATCCAGCTGTCGAACGTCGCTTATGTCGGCAAGGACGGCAAGCCGACGCGCATCGGATTCAAGATTCAGGCGGACGGCAAGAAGGTCCGCGTTGCCAAGAGCTCGGGAGTTGAGATCGATGGCTGAGACTGCTTACACCCCGCGCCTCCGCACGGAATACGACCGCACGATCAAGAGCCAGCTGACCGAGAAGTTCGGCTACGCCAACGTCATGCAGGTGCCGCGGCTCGACAAGGTCGTGCTCAACATGGGCATCGGCGAGGCCGTGAACGACCGTAAGAAGGCGGAAACCGCCGCGGCCGACCTGTCGCTGATCGCCGGCCAGAAGGCGGTCGTGACCTACTCGCGCGTCGCCATCGCGACCTTCAAGCTGCGCGAGAACCAGCCGATCGGCTGCAAGGTCACCTTGCGCAAGACGAAGATGTACGAGTTCATCGACCGCCTGATCAACGTCGCGCTGCCGCGCGTCCGCGACTTCCGCGGCCTGAACCCGAAGAGCTTCGACGGCCGCGGCAACTATTCGCTCGGCATCAAGGAGCACATCATTTTCCCCGAGATCGACTTCGACAAGGCCGGGGAGAGCTGGGGCATGGACATCACGGTGTGCACCACCGCGACGACCGACGACGAGGCCCGTGCCCTTCTGACCGCATTCAATTTCCCGTTCCGGCAGTGAGCAGCTGACTTCAAGCTTCTCAAACGCGGATACCCAGGAGCCAAGCATGGCAAAGAAGAGTTCAATCGAGAAGAACAACCGGCGCAAGCGGATGGCGAAGAACGCCGCCCCGAAGCGCGCCCGGTTGAAGGCGATCATCGCCGACAAGTCCAAGCCGATGGAGGAGCGCTTTGCCGCGACCCTGAAGCTGGCCGAGATGCCGCGCAATTCGTCGGCGACTCGCATCCGCAACCGGTGCGAGCTGACGGGCCGGCCGCGGTCGAACTACCGCAAGAACAAGCTGAGCCGCATCGCGCTGCGCGAGCTCGGGTCCAAGGGCCTGGTTCCGGGCCTCGTGAAGTCGAGCTGGTAAGGAGGGTCGCACCATGTCAACGCACGATCCCATCAGCGATCTGATCACCCGCATCCGCAACGCGCAGATGCGCTCGAAGTCGAAGGTCTCGACGCCTGGCTCGAAGATGCGCGCCAGCGTGCTCGAGGTGCTGAAGTCCGAAGGCTACATCCGTGGCTATGCCACGCTGGAGCATCCGTCGGGCCGGAGCGAGATCGAGATCGAGCTGAAATATTTCGACGGCGAGCCCGTGATCCGCGAGATCGAGCGCGTCTCCAAGCCCGGCCGCCGCGTCTACACCTCGGTGAAGAATCTGCCGCGTGTGAACAACGGGCTCGGAATTTCTGTTTTGTCGACGCCGAAGGGAATCATGGCCGACCACAGCGCGCGTGACGCGAATGTCGGCGGTGAAGTTCTCTTCACGGTGTTCTGAGAAGGATTGAGCCATGTCACGTATTGGCAAGAAGCCTGTGGCGGTGCCGTCCGGAGTGACGGCCTCCGTCGACGGACAGACCGTCAAGATGAAGGGGCCGAAGGGCCAGCTTCAGTTCATCGTTCATGACGACGTGGACGTGAAGTTCGAGAACGGCCAGGTCAAGGTTGCCCCGCGTTCCGAGACCAAGCGCGCCCGGTCGCTGTACGGCACCGCGCGCGCCCAGATCGCCAACCTGGTCGAAGGCGTGACCAAGGGCTTCGAGAAGAAGCTCGAGATCACCGGCGTCGGCTACCGCGCCGCGATGCAGGGCAAGAACCTGCAGCTAGCGCTCGGCTACAGCCACGATGTCGTCTACCAGATCCCGGAGGGCATCACCATCGCGGTGCCGAAGCCGACCGAGATCACGGTCACGGGCATCGACCCGCAGCGCGTCGGCCAGGTGGCCGCTGAAATCCGCGCCTACCGGCCGCCGGAGCCCTATAAGGGCAAGGGCGTGAAGTACGCGGGTGAATTCATCTTCCGCAAGGAAGGCAAGAAGAAGTAACGGAGCCGGACATGTCGAGAGCCAAGGTTACGAATGCCCGGCGCAAGCAGCGCGTGAGGCTGTCGCTGCGCCGCTCCGCCGGCGGCCGTCCGCGTCTGTCGGTGTTCCGCTCGTCGAAGCACATCTACGCTCAGGTCATCGACGATCAGAAGGGCGAGACGCTCGCCTCCGCGTCGTCGATGGAGAAGGAGATGCGCTCGGCCGGCAACACCGGTGCCGACATCGACGCGGCGAAGGCGGTGGGCAAGCTGCTCGCCGAGCGCGCGGTGAAGGCGGGGATCAAGGAAGTCGTGTTCGATCGCGGCGGCTATCTCTATCACGGGCGCGTCAAGGCGCTGGCCGACGCGGCGCGCGAGAGCGGGCTGAGCTTCTAACATCAATGGATATGGGCGTCAGAGCCCCTCAGAAGATTGGATAGCACCATGGCAGGTGAACGGGAACGAGGCGGTCGCGATCGCAAGGAGCGCGAGGAGCGCGACAGCGAGTTCGTCGACAAGCTCGTCCACATCAACCGAGTCGCGAAGGTCGTGAAGGGCGGTAAGCGCTTTGGCTTTGCGGCGCTCGTCGTGATCGGCGATCAGAAGGGCCGGGTCGGGTTCGGCCACGGCAAGGCACGTGAGGTTCCGGAGGCGATCCGCAAGGCGACCGACTCCGCCAAGCGCAACCTGACCCGGGTCGCGCTGCGCGAGGGCCGCACCCTGCACCACGACATCTTCGGTCGTCACGGCGCAGGTCGCGTCTATCTGCGTGCGGCTCCGGCCGGTACCGGCATCATCGCCGGCGGCCCGATGCGCGCCGTGTTCGAGACGCTGGGCATCCAGGACGTGGTGGCGAAGTCGATCGGCTCGTCCAACCCGTACAACATGGTGCGCGCGACCTTCAACGCGCTGAAGCACCAGGATAGCCCGCGCTCGGTCGCCGCGCGCCGCAACATCAAGGTGTCGACCCTGCAGGCCCGCCGCGTCGGTGGCGATGCCGAAGCCGCCGCCGACTAAGGTTGGGCCGACTAACGAACGCGCGCCGTCCGCTGGATGGCGCAACTCGGAGTGAACACGATGGCTAGCGCCAAGACGATCAAGATCGAGCAGATCGGCAGCCCGATCCGCCGGCATCACTCGCAGCGCGAGACGCTGATCGGGTTGAAGCTCAACAAGATCGGCCGCGTGACCGAGCTGCCGGATACGCCGGCGGTCCGCGGCATGATCACCAAGGTTCATCATCTCGTCCGCATCGTCGACGAGAAGTAAGGAGAAGGGCGATGAAGCTCAGCGATATCGCCGACAACGCCGGCGCGCGCAAGAAGCGCATGCGCGTCGGCCGCGGCATCGGCTCCGGCAAGGGCAAGACCTCGGGCCGTGGCGGCAAGGGCCAGACCGCGCGCTCCGGCGTGCGCATCAAGGGCTTCGAGGGCGGTCAGATGCCGATGCATCGCCGTCTGCCGAAGCGCGGCTTCAACAACATCTTCGCGCTCGATTTCGTCGAGATCAATCTCGACCGGATCCAGCAGGCGATCGATGCCAAGAAGTTGGACGCCGGCAGCGTGATCAACGCCGAGTCCCTCGTGAAGTCCGGTGCGCTGCGCCGCGCCAAGGACGGCGTGCGCCTGCTCGGCCGCGGCGAGCTCAAGGCCAAGATCAACATCGAGGTGCATGGCGCCTCGAAGTCGGCGATTGCGGCGGTCGAGAAGGCCGGCGGCACCGTCAAGCTCCTGGCGCCAGCCAAGGACGAAGGCGAGGCGGCGTAACATCTGCGTCATTGCCCTGCCGCCGGCGCATGCCGGAGAGGGCAGGGCAATGGACAGAACGCGCCCGCGCACCAGATAATATCCGGCGTCTGCCCAGCCCTGCGAGCCCTCGCGGGGCCCAGTGCGGTGAAGAAGGGCGGCGGGAGAAAGCTAGATATGGCCTCAGCAGCGGAACAACTGGCGGCAAACCTCAATTTCGGCGCGCTTGCGAAGGCCGATGAGCTGAAGAAGCGCATCTGGTTCACCCTCGGCGCGCTGCTGGTCTACCGCCTCGGCACCTACATTCCGCTGCCGGGCATCGACCCGAACATCTGGGACTCGGTGTTCCGCACGCAGGCCGGCGGCATTCTCGGCATGTTCAACATGTTCGCCGGCGGCGGCATCCACCGCATGGCGATCTTCGCGCTGAATATCATGCCGTACATCTCGGCATCGATCATCATTCAGCTGCTCACCACCGTCTCGCCCCAGCTCGAAGCCCTCAAGAAAGAGGGTGAGGCTGGCCGCAAGATGTTGAATCAATACACCCGCTATCTGACGGTGATTCTTGCTGCCGTGCAGTCCTACGGCATCGCCGTCGGCCTCGAAGGCGCGGGCAACGTCGTCGCCGATCCCGGCCTGTTCTTCCGCCTCTCCACCGCGATCACGCTGACCGGCGGCACCATGTTCCTGATGTGGCTCGGTGAGCAGATCACCTCGCGCGGCATCGGCAACGGCATCTCGCTGATCATCCTGTCCGGCATCGTGGCCGAGCTGCCCTCGGCGCTTGCCAACATGCTCGAGCTCGGCCGCCAGGGCGCGCTGTCGACCGGCCTGATCCTGATCGTCATCGTGATGGCCGTCGCCGTGATCGCCTTCATCGTGTTCGTGGAGCGCGCCCAGCGCCGGCTCCTGATTCAGTATCCGAAGCGCCAGGTCGGCAACAAGATGTTCGAGGGCCAGTCCTCGCATCTGCCGCTGAAGCTGAACACCTCGGGCGTGATCCCGCCGATCTTTGCCTCGTCGCTGCTGCTGCTGCCGACCACTGTCGCCAATTTCAACGCCGGCAAGGGACCCGAGTGGTTCCAGTGGATCACGACGCAGCTCGGTCATGGCCGGCCGCTGTTCCTGGTGCTGTATCTGGCGCTGATTCTGTTCTTTGCCTTCTTCTACACCGCGATCGTGTTCAACCCGACCGAGACCGCCGACAACCTGAAGAAGCATGGCGGATTCATCCCGGGCATCAGGCCGGGCGAGCGCACCGCGGAATATATCGATTATGTGCTGTCGCGGATCACCGTGCTCGGCGCCATCTATCTGGCGATCGTGTGTCTGATCCCGGAAATTCTGATTTCCTACGCTTCCGTCCCGTTCTACTTTGGTGGCACTTCGCTTCTGATCGTGGTCAGCGTTACGATGGATACCGTGGCGCAGGTTCAGGGTTATCTGCTCGCCCATCAGTATGAGGGGCTGATCAGGAAGTCGAAGCTGCGGGGGCGCCGCCGCGGATAGCGGCGGATCGCGGCCCGGGAACCACCAAGCCAAGAACAAGGTGTGCGGGAGGGTCGCTCACCGTGTGCCGGGGGGCGAAATTCGATGAGACTCATTCTTCTGGGGCCGCCCGGTTCGGGCAAGGGAACGCAGGCGCAGCGCCTGGTGCAGCAATATGGCATCGTTCAGCTGTCGACCGGCGACATGCTGCGTGCCGCGGTGGCGGCGCAGACGCCGATCGGGCTGAAGGCCAAGGACATCATGGCGGCGGGTGGTCTGGTCCCGGACGAGGTCGTGGTCGGCATCATTGCGGACCGGATCGAGCAGCCGGACGCCGCCAATGGGTTCATCCTCGATGGCTTCCCGCGCACGGTGCCGCAGGCGGAGGCGCTGGATGCGCTGCTGAAGCAGAAGCAGATGAAGCTCGACGCGGTGATCGAACTCCGGGTCAATGAAGGCGTGCTGCTTGAGCGCGTCGAGCGCCGGGCCGCCGAGACCCGCGCGCGCGGCGAGGCTGTGCGGGCCGATGATACGCCGGAGGTCCTGACCAAGCGCCTAGCCAGCTACCGCGACCAGACCGAGCCCCTGATCCACTATTATTCGGACCATCGGATGCTGGCGACCGTCGACGGCATGATGCCGATCGAGCAGGTCACCGAGGAGATCGGACGGATCCTGGCCGCCGTCGGCAAGTCCGGCGGTAGCCGGGCGGCCAAAAAGGCGAACCCGGCCAAGCGCAGTGCCAAGGCTCGGGGCAAGGCCGCGCCAGCAAAATCGGCCAAAAAGGCTCCGAAGGCGCCTGCGCCGGCGAAAAAGGCCGCAAAGACAGCCAAAAAGGCCGCAAGGACTACGAAAAAGGGAGCAAAGGCGGCCCCCAAGAAGGCCTCCAAGGCTGCGAAGAAGGCCCCCAAGCCCGCTGCCAAGGCGACCCGGGGAACCCGGAAAACCTCTGCAAAGGCTGCAAAAAAGCGCGCCAAGAGGTGACCGAATCTTGTAGGGGCGGTTGACGACCGCCGTGTGAATCCATTAATAAGCCCGCATCCAAGTCGGATGGTTTTCCAAAGATGCCGGGCCCCACGAATCGAGGGGTGGGCGTCTTGTTCGCGTTTGCGGACACCTGCCCGAGATAGCGAGAACGAAGGCCGGTCCATCCTGGGATCGGTGACAGGAGAGAAGTCCGTGGCCCGTATTGCCGGTGTCAACATCCCGACCAACAAGCGCGTCCTGATCGCGCTCCAGTATATCCATGGCATCGGCCCGAAGATCGCGGGCGAGATCATTGACAAGGTCAAGATCGCCGAGGATCGCCGCGTCAACCAGCTGAGCGACCAAGAAGTCCTGCAGATCCGCGAAATCATCGACCGCGACTACGTTGTCGAGGGCGACCTGCGGCGCGAGACCGGCATCAACATCAAGCGTCTGATGGACCTCGGCTGCTATCGCGGCCTGCGCCATCGTCGTGGCCTGCCGGTGCGCGGCCAGCGCACCCACACCAATGCGCGCACGCGCAAGGGGCCGGCCAAGGCGATCGCCGGCAAGAAGAAGTAATTTGGCGAATTGCTGATAGCGGGTGGCGAGTAGGGGCGATCCCTATTCGCTACTCGCTATTCACCATTCGCCTTTCTGGTGTAGCCGCTGGCACTACGGCGGCGTTGAGATCTCGAGAAAGGTACTTATATGGCCAAGGAAGCCGCACGTGTCCGCCGTCGTGAGCGCAAGAACATCGCCTCCGGCGTCGCCCACGTGAATTCGTCGTTCAACAACACCACCATCACCATCACCGACGCGCAGGGCAACACCATTGCCTGGTCGTCGGCCGGCACGATGGGGTTCAAGGGATCGCGCAAGTCGACCCCGTATGCCGCGCAGGTCGCAGCGGAGGACGTGTCCAAGAAGGCTCAGGAACACGGCATGCGCACCCTCGAGGTCGAGGTTGCCGGCCCGGGCTCCGGCCGTGAATCGGCGCTCCGTGCGCTGCAGGCTGCGGGTTTCACCGTCACCTCGATCCGCGACGTGACGACGATCCCGCACAATGGTTGCCGCCCACGCAAGCGTCGGCGCGTCTAATCTGAAAGAGGCGGACAGCATGTCCGCCTCGTCGTGCTTTTGAGACATTTCGACTGCCGCGATCTGAAGCGCGGTTCTCCAACGCCAGTCAGTCAGATCCCATGACTGGCCCATGGGTGAAACAGTGACGATCCAGAAGAATTGGCAAGAATTGATTCGGCCGAACAAGCTCCAGGTCACGCCGGGCTCCGACGCGACCCGTTTCGCCACCGTGGTTGCCGAGCCGCTGGAGCGCGGTTTCGGGCAGACGCTCGGCAATGCGCTGCGCCGCATCCTGCTGTCGTCGCTGCAGGGCGCCGCCGTGCAGTCGGTGCATATCGACGGCGTGCTGCACGAGTTCTCCTCTATCGCTGGTGTCCGCGAGGACGTCACCGACATCGTGCTGAACATCAAGGACATCGCGATCAAGATGCAGGGCGAAGGCCCGAAGCGGATGGTCGTGAAGAAGCAGGGCCCGGGCGCCGTCACCGCCGGCGATATCCAGACCGTCGGCGACATCGTGGTGCTCAACCCTGACCTGCAGCTCTGCACGCTGGACGAGGGCGCAGAGATCCGCATGGAGTTCACGGTCGCCACCGGCAAGGGCTACGTCGCCGCCGATCGCAACCGCCCCGAGGACGCCCCGATCGGCCTGATCCCGGTCGACAGCCTGTTCTCTCCGGTCCGCAAGGTCTCCTACAAGGTCGAGAACACCCGCGAGGGCCAGATACTCGACTACGACAAGCTGACCATGACGATCGAGACCAACGGCGCGATCACGCCGGAGGACGCGGTGGCCTATGCCGCCCGCATCCTGCAGGACCAGCTCAACGTCTTCGTCAACTTCGAAGAGCCGCGCAAGGAAGTCGCCCAGGAGATCATCCCGGACCTCGCCTTCAACCCAGCCTTCCTCAAGAAGGTGGACGAGCTCGAGCTGTCGGTACGTTCGGCGAACTGCCTGAAGAACGACAACATCGTCTACATCGGCGACCTCGTGCAGAAGTCGGAAGCGGAAATGCTGCGCACCCCGAACTTCGGCCGCAAGTCGCTGAACGAGATCAAGGAAGTGCTGGCCCAGATGGGTCTGCATCTCGGCATGGAAGTGCCGGGCTGGCCGCCGGAGAACATCGACGAGCTGGCCAAGCGCTTCGAGGATCATTACTGAGCATTCGTCATTCCGGGGCGCCTCGAAGAGGCGAACCCGGAATCTCGAGATTCCGGGTTCGATGCTGCGCATCGCCCCGGAATGACGTCCACCACTCGGGCGAACGCAGGCAGCCCACCTGAGCAACATGTCCGACGAACCGTCGCGGCAGATAGAAATGAAGGACTAAGACAATGCGTCACGGCAAGGTTCATCGGAAGCTCAACCGCACCGCCGAGCATCGCAAGGCGATGTTCGCCAACATGTGCGCCGCGCTGATCAAGCACGAGCAGATCGTCACCACGCTGCCGAAGGCCAAGGAGCTGCGGCCGATCGTCGAGAAGCTCGTCACCCTCGGCAAGAAGGGCGGTCTCGCTTTGCGTCGCCAGGCGATCGCCGAGATGCGCGATGTCGACCAGGTCAAGAAGCTGTTCGACGTCCTGGCACCCCGCTACAAGGACCGCAACGGCGGCTACACCCGCATCATCAAGGCCGGCTTCCGCTACGGCGACAACGCCGCGATGGCCGTGATCGAGTTCGTCGATCGCGACGTCGATGCCAAGGGCCAGGATTCCGGCCCGGTGCAGGAGACCTCGGAAGCGGCGTAAGCGCAGCTCCGACCCGACGTTCAAAACGGCGCCTTCGGGCGCCGTTTTCATTTTGAGGTTCTGTAGCCCGGATGAGCGAAGCGACATGTGGGGTCGCCTGCACAGCTCGTGTGACTTTAACAGCATAGACCGGAGCGCCGCGCATGAGCGCCGCAGAACTGCACATCGTCTACGAGGCGGATGAGGACCGCACCGGCAAGATCATAGCGACGGCCAGGGCCGGAGTGTTTGCCGCGCGCGGCGAGGCGTGGTTCGGCTGCGACCTGAATGCCTTCGTGAAGGGTCTGCGCTCCTATCCGCTATCGTGGGACAAGCCGCCGATGATCGAAGGCGGTTACTTCGATGGACAAGGCGGCCTCGCGCAATGCCTCGTCCGGATCGTCATCAGGCCATACGACTTCCGTGGACATTTGCTGGTGCATGCGGATCTGGCTACGCTCGTTCAGAGCACAGCGGATGCCGACGTGCAGAACAGCGCTTCGATCCGCTTCCTGACCGAATATGCACTCGTCGAACGTTTCGCGACCGAGCTGGCGCAGGTCCTGAACGGCAAGCGCGAAGCGGCTATCCTGATAGGGACCACGAGCTGACAACCACGGCGCCTTCGGGCGCCGTCTTATTTCGAGGATCAGCTCTGCGCGCGGCGCGTTGAGTGTCGGCGCGCGACGCCCCACATCCGTTCCTTCAGCACAACGGAGAGCTGCTCATGTACATCGACCTTTCAGGAAAAACTGCGCTCGTCACCGGGTCCACCGCCGGCATCGGCTTCGCCATTGCCAAGGGATTGGCCGCCTCGGGCGCCGAGGTCGTCCTGAACGGCCGGACCACCGACCGTGTCGATGCGGCCGTCGCGAAGCTGAAGCAGGCGGTTCCGGCGGCGAAGCTGCGCGGCGTCGCCGGCGATGTCGCTCAGATCGGCGGCTGCAACGCCATCGTCACCGCGCTGCCCGAGGTCGACATTCTCGTCAACAATGCCGGCATCTTCGAGCCGAAGGAGTTCTTCGACATTCCCGACGAGGACTGGAGCCGCTTCTTCGAGATCAACGTCATGTCCGGCGTGCGCATGGCGCGCGCCTTCATGCAGGGCATGCTGAAGCGCAACTGGGGGCGCATCATCTTCATCTCCTCGGAGTCGGCGGTCAACATCCCGACCGAGATGATCCATTACGGCATGACCAAGACCGCGCAGCTCGCGGTCTCCCGCGGCCTCGCCAAACTGACCCGCGGCACCGGCGTGACCGTCAATGCAGTGCTGCCGGGACCGACGATGTCGGAAGGCGTCGAGACCTTCGTCAAGGATCTCGCCCGTCAGAACGGCCAGTCGGAGGAGGAGGCGGCCTCGTCCTTCGTCAAGCAGCACCGGCCGGCCTCGCTGTTGCAGCGCTTCGCCGGCGTCGACGAGATCGCCAACATGGTCGTCTACGCCGCCTCCAAGCAGGCCTCCGCCACGAACGGCGCCGCGCTGCGCGCCGAGGGCGGCATCCTCGACACTATCGCCTGAGGCCGGCCATGGCGGCTTACGTCATCTCCGAGGTCGAGGTGCGCGACATCGAGGCGATGGAACGCTATCGCACCCGCGCGGCGCACTCGATCGCGCAATATGGCGGGCGCTATCTGGTCCGCGGCGGGACCTCCGAGACGGTCGAAGGCGGCCCGCCGGCCAAGACCCTCATTATCGTCGAGTTCCCGTCGATGGCCCGGCTGCGAGAATGGTATGCGTCGGCCGAATACGCCGACGCCCTGGGCGAGCGCTGGAAGGTGCTGGACCGCCGGCTGATTTTCGTCGAGGGTGCTGCACCTGCGTAGAGAACGGACTCTGTTGCGCCCATGCTGACCATCACCCCCCGCCGCAGGCGTTGGCTCAAGCTGACCTCGGCGCGGTGGCAGCGGCGGGTGCTGTTCGTGGCCGGCGGCCTGGTGGTGGGCGCGGCGGCGGTGGCGCTGGCGGAGCTCGCCGACCTGGCCCAGCTCGCCTTCAACTGGCTGCTGTCGAAATCACGCTACGCCTCACTGATCGTGACGCCCGCCGGCTTCGCGCTGTCGGTCTATCTGACCCAGCGCTTCTTCCCGAACGCGCAAGGCAGCGGCATCCCGCAGGCCATCGCCGCGCGCCACCTGACGGACACGAGCGCGCGCAGCCCGCTGGTGTCGATCCGCATCGCCATCGGCAAGGTGCTGCTGACCCTGCTCGGGCTGCTGTGCGGCGGCTCGGTCGGCCGCGAGGGGCCGACCGTGCAGGTCGGCTCCTCCATCATGTTCGCGCTCGGCCGGCTGTCGCCGCGGCGGCAGCCGGGCTTGATCCTGGCCGGCGCCGCCGCCGGGGTCGCGGCCGCCTTCAACACGCCGCTGGCCGGCATCGTGTTCGGCATCGAGGAGATGAGCCGTGCCTTCGAGACGCGGACCTCGAGCCTCGTCATCGCCACCGTGATCGCCGCTGGCCTGACCTCGCTGGCCCTGATGGGCAACTACGCCTATTTCGGCACGACGCCGATCGCGCTCGGCAAGGGCATCGACTGGCTGGCGGTGCCCGTCTGCGGGGTCTTGGGCGGCGCCGCCGGCGGTCTGTTCAGCCGCATCCTGATCACGATGGCGCGCGGGCTGCCCGGGGCGTCCGGCCGGCTCATCAAGCGCCACCCGCTGCCGTTCGCGCTCGCCTGCGGCTTTGCCGTCGCGCTGTGCGGGCTGGCGTCAGGCGATACCATCTACGGCACCGGGTATGCCCAGGTGAAAGGGGCGCTGGAGACCGGCACGCCGCTGCCGGGCGATTTCGGCGTGCTGAAATTCCTCGCCACCACCTTTGCCGCGATCAGCGGCATTCCTGGCGGCATCTTCGCGCCGTCGCTCGCAGTCGGGGCGGGGATCGGCGCCAACGTCGCCAGCCTGTTCCAGCAGTCGCTACTGGCGCCGATCATGCTGCTCGGCATGGTCGCCTATTTCGCCGGCGTCGTGCAGGCGCCGATCACCGCCTTCGTCATCGTCACCGAGATGACCGACAACCACGCCATGGTGGTGCCGCTGATGATGGCCTCGCTGATCGCCTACGGCACCTCGCGTCTGATCTGCGAGGAGGGGCTCTATCACGCTCTCGCCAAGGGCTTCGTCGCCCGAGCTGAGACCAAGGCTGAGGCCGCGCAGGAGTCGAAGCAGGCCACAGCGCCGTCCTGACCAAGCGCTCATCCACCATGTTCGGAGCGCGCCGATAACGGCTGTCGGTTCAATCGCTTGATGGCAGATCCTGAGATCTGCCATCGGCTCGAAAGGGCTGCCGGCGGCCCCGTTGCCGGCGCCGCCGCGCAAGGTTCGTCGGCCTACTTCCTGAACGGATCCGGCCGCATCAGGAGCCGGCCGGAGATCGAGTTCGGCACCTCGTAGGGCGAGCCGATCGACAGCACGTGGCTCAGCGCGATCAGCCGGTTCGGCAGCTTGGCCGGCGGCGGTGTCTGGAACGAATAGGACGTCGGGTTGTGGCACAGGAAGCAGTTCAGCACGTTCTTGATCGGCGTGTTGTCGGCGTTCTGCACGAAGGTCTCGGCGGTGGCGTTGGCGAGATTGACCGAGCCGACCGCGCTGGTCTGGTTGCTGTTCAGGTTGTACGAGTTGGGGAGCATCCAGACGGTGCCGTCGAGGCTGTAGCTCGCGAAGGTCGATTGCGGGCCCTTCAGGCCGGAGAGAAAGCCCTGGGCTTGCACCGTGATCGCGAAGATGTTGCCGACGCCGTTGGGCTGGTTCTCGCCGCCGGTCTGGTTCTCGAGCACGACGTTGGTCACCGGCGTCAGCTTCTGGGTCGCCGGATCGAGCCGCAACTGCGGCCGGTTGGCGCCGGGCAGCGCCGCGATGTTGACCTGCGAGAACGGCGTGCGGCCCTTGTAGAGCGTGTAGCTCTTCGGATCGGAGCGGCTTGCCGATGGCGCAAAGGTGTTGTCCGGCGTCTGCGGCGAGTTGTTCTTCAGCTCGAACGTGCCCCACAGGAATTCGGGGTGGTTCTCGGTGTAGCCGACCACGTGCAAGCCGATCAGCGCCACGGTCACCGTGACGAACTTGCCGGGCGTCGGGCGGATCGTGATCAGGCCGGGGGTGACGTTGTTCTCCAGCACCGGCACCTGTGCCTGGGTCGTATAGGCGCCCGCAGGCGGTGCCTGCCCGGGGTCGAGCCGCAGCCACGTCGCCTTGAACACCGCATCGCCCACGGCGAAGGAGGAATCTGCCGGCTGGCTCTGGTAGCCGCCGGTCGCGATCAGGTTCTTGCGCGCCGTGTTGAAATAGCCCTGGTTCATGTGGACCGAGGCGTAGACGGGATAGCCGTTCTGCGCGACCAGCATGTTGCCGTCGGCTTCGACGATGGCGCCGGCACCTTCGGTGAAGCCGGCCGTGCCGTGGAAGACCTGGGCGCGGGCCGCCAGCGTCAGCGGGCGCTGCCGTGGTGCGCCGGCATTCTCGGCGTTGCCGAGCAGCTCGTCGGGCGTCGCCAAGGTCATGAACCGCGGCACGGCGGCGCCGGAGCCCGAGTCCTTCACCAGCGCTGTCGCCCAGACGAACGCCTCCCACGACCATTGATGGAAATTGCAGTCCGGCGTCGGGATGGTCTTGGTGTCGGAGGTGGGGAAGGCGGCGTCCGGCTTGAGATAATTGCCCAGTCCCTCCGACCAGCCGAAGGCCGGGCAGTTCTTCGCCGGCGGCGGCGGAGCAGCGCTGGCGGGGTTGAGAGCGCCGGCAAGGCCGCTCGCGGTGACGGTCGTCGCGAAAGTGAGCATGAGCCACTGAATCGTCTTCATGGCCGGTCTCCATTGATGTGCGCGCTGGGGCGGGCCGATGGTCGCCGCCATGCGTCGCAAATGATTGTTAAAAATGATTCATTCAAAAGTAGTGCGCGGCGAACATGCACCCAAAGGTGAGATTTGCAAGACCGGCAGCTCACGCAGTCCGCAATTTTTTTCGGACGCCCCTCGCGGCAGTGGAATGCGGCTCGCGGCAGCATTCGTCTTCACCAGCCGACACGGGCTGCAGTGTGAGCGCAGGCACGGTTGACACCACGGATCGCGTGCATCCTGGCGGCCGTTCGCTGGAGAAGTGCGGACAATGAGGTCTTCACGCCAGTGGACAGCAACCACAGGAGAGTGAAATGAAGTCCATCATGGCCGCTGCGTTGCTGCTCGCGTTGACGTCGGGCGCAAGCCTTGCGGGCACGCCGCTGATCGATGCACGGCAGCACAACCAGTCACATCGCATCTACAACGGCATCGCGAGCGGACGGCTGACCTATCCGGAGGCGCAGCAACTCGTCCGCGGTCAGATCCACGTCCAGAAGCTGGAAAACAAGGCCAAGGCGGACGGCGTGGTGACGCCGTTCGAGCGTGCCCGCATCAACGTCGCGCAATCCGTGCAGGGCGCGCGCATCTTCTGGAAGAAGCACAATTAGCCGCGCACGGCAGCTCGCTGGTGGCAAAGCGCCGCTTCGGCGGCGCTTTGCCACCACGTGATGCGGCGGCGCCGCCGCTCACACCAGCGCGGCTGCGACGCCGGCTAGGGCGCTGAACGTGACCACGACGAGCGGCGGCGCGCGCCAGGCGACCAAGAGGACAAAACCGACCAGCGCGATGCCAAAATCCGCGGCATTGTGGACGGTGGTCGTCCAGACCGGGTCGTACAGGGCCGCTCCCAGCACACCGACGACCGCAGCGTTGACACCCCGCATCATCGCCTGGGCGCCGGCGCGTTTGCGGAACGAGTCCCAGAACGGCAGCGCGGCGAGCAGGACCAGCATGCCCGGCAGGAAGATGCCCAGGAGACCGAGCGCGGCCCCGACGATCCCATGCGGCTCCGGAGCGACGACGGCGCCGAGATAGGCGGCGAAGGTGAAGAGCGGGCCCGGGACGGCCTGCGCCGCACCGTAGCCGGCGAGAAAGGCGTCGTCGCTCAGCCAGCCAGGTCCGACGAAGGCCTCGCGCAGCAGCGGCAGCACGACATGTCCACCGCCGAACACCAGCGCGCCGGAGCGATAGAAGGCATCGAACAAGGCGACGCCGGTCGATCCCGTGACGCCGCGCAGCAGCGGAAGTCCCGCCAACAGGATGACGAACAGCGCGAGCGCGATCAGCCCCACGCTTCGCGAGACGGGGATCGCGACGTGTCCCGACGGCGCCGCCTCGCCGCGGCAGAGCCAGAGGCCGGCGAGCCCGCCGAGGACGATCGCTCCGATCTGCACGACCGAGGCCGTACTCGATAGGATGATGAGCGTCGCGGCGACCGCGATCGAGGCGCGCGCACGATCCGGACACAGCGAGCGCGCCATGCCCCAGACCGCCTGCGCGACGATGGCGACCGCGGTCAGCTTCAGCCCGTGCAGCAGGCCGCTGCCGATCGGTCCGCTCAGACGGCCCGCACCGTAGGCGAACAGGACGAGCACGGCGGCCGACGGCAGGGTGAAGCCGGTCCAGGCGGCGAGCGCGCCGAGATAGCCGGCCCGCATCAGCCCGATGGAGAAGCCGACCTGGCTGCTGGCGGGGCCGGGCAGGAACTGGCACAGCCCGACCAGATCGGCATAGGCATGCTCGTCGATCCACTTCCGCCTGACGACGAACTCGTCGCGGAAGTAGCCGATATGGGCGATCGGACCGCCGAAGCAGGTCAGGCCGAGCGTGAAGAAGATCCGCAGAACCTCGAGCGGAGATCCGGAGCGCCCGCCGTGATCGGCGGGCGGGTTGGTCGCGGACTTCAGGCTGCTCACGGACGTTCGTTCCAGGCGCGAGGAGGTTCCTATCGGCTTTCGTTAAGGGGAAACGGGACCGTCGGCCAGTCTCAATCGCTCATGGCCGCTGATCGGACCGCGCGTCGGCTGCTGGCCATCTCATGCTTTCGATCGGTGGAATGGTGGGCACGGCGCCACCGCGATCTCGCGCGGGGAGACCGCGTGTGCGCCTTTGCCCATTGTTGCCTGCTAGTTAGCTCCATCCCTCCAGCACGATCTTGCCGCGGGAGGTGTTGCTCTCGATCAACGCGTGCGCGCGCTTGAGGTTGGCCGCGTTGATGGTGCCGTAATTGTCGCCAAGGGTGGTGCGGATCACGCCCTTGTCGATCAGGTCGGACACGTCGTTGAGCAGATGGTGCTGCGCGATCATGTCGGCTGTCGTGAAAGATGAGCGCGTGAACATCGACTCCCAGTGGATCGAGATCGCCTTGCCCTTGAAGGCGGCGAGCGAGAACTCGGCGGGATCGTCGATCAGGCCGAACTTGCCCTGCGGCGTCATGAAGTCGGCGATCGCCTTGTAGTGCTGCTCGGTGTGGGTGAGGCTGGCGATGAGGCTGACCGGCGGCAGCTTCAGCGCGTCGATCTGCTCTTTCATCGGCTTGCCATGATCGATCACGGCATGGGCGCCGAGCTTCAGGCACCAGTCGCGCGACTCCGGTCGCGTCGCGGTGGCGAGCACGGTCAGCCCGGTGAGCCGGCGCGCGAGCTGAATCAGGATCGAGCCGACGCCGCCGGCCGCGCCGGTGATCAGCAAAGTGCGGTCGTCGAGGCTCCTGCCGGGGATTGCGCCGAGCCTGTCGAACAAGAGCTCCCAGGCCGTGATCGAGGTCAGGGGCAGGGCGGCGGCTTCGGCGAACGACAGGCTCTTCGGTTTGCGGCCGACGATGCGCTCGTCGACCAGATGGAATTCGGCATTGGTGCCCTGGCGCAGGATCGAGCCAGCGTAGAACACCTCGTCACCGGGCTTGAACAGGCTCACGTCCGGGCCGATAGCCTCGACCACGCCAGCGGCGTCATAGCCCAGGATCTTGGTTTCGCCGGCGGGCGGTGCGGCGCGCTTGCGCACCTTGGTGTCGACCGGATTGACCGACACCGCTTTCACGGCGACGCGGATGTCGCGTCCCTTCGGCTCGGGTTTGGCGGTCTCGAGATCGAACAGCGCGCGGTCCTCGGTGATGGGCAGCGACTGCTGGTATCCGACGGCCTTCATGAACAGCCTCCTGGTTGGCTTGGCGATAGGATCTGTTTGTCCTGCTGGCGCCAGTTCAGCAAGTACTGTAAAAATGGGGAACTAGTCCCCGTTTGGATACTATTGGGCCAACACGCCATGAAACGGAAGAATTTCACCCGCCGTCCCGGCTGCGCGGTCGAAGCCACGCTCGATCTGATCGACGGCAAGTGGAAGGGCGTGATCCTCTACCACCTGCAGGGTGGCAGCCAGCGCTTCGGCGAGCTGCGCCGGCTGATGCCCGGCATCACCCAGCGCATGTTGACAAAGCAGCTGCGTGCGCTGGAGGAGGACGGGCTGGTCGTCCGCAAGGTCTATGCCGAGGTGCCGCCGCGCGTCGAATACAGCCTGTCCGAGGTCGGCGAGAGCCTGCGGCCGGTGATCGAGGTTCTCAGAAGCTGGGGCGAGCGGCACCAGGAACGGCTGTCCTGCGCGCCCGTTGCAGAGACCATCAAAACGCCGCATCAGGCCGCCTGAGCTTGGCCGCACCGGCCGTTCCGCTTATATCGAAACCGTCATTTCCCAGGATTGTTCGCATGTCGTTGATTCGCTCCACACTGGTCCTGCTGCTGTCTCTGCTGGCCGCGTCTCCGCTGGCGGCGCAGGACCGGCGCGTGCCGCAGTCCCAGGCCGAGCTGCGGCTGTCGTATGCGCCGATCGTGCAGCGCGTGCAGCCGGCGGTCGTCAACGTCTACGCCGCCAAGGTGGTGCAGAACCGCAATCCCTTTCTCGACGATCCGATCTTCCGCCGCTTCTTCGGTCTGCAGGGCGGGCCGCAGGAGCAGATGCAGCGCTCGCTCGGCTCGGGCGTGATGATCGATGCGTCGGGTCTCGTCGTCACCAACGTGCATGTGATCGAGGGCGCCGACGAGGTGAAGGTTTCGCTCGCCGACAAGCGCGAGTTCGAGGCCGAGATCGTGCTGAAGGACAGCCGTACCGATCTCGCCGTGCTCAAGCTGAAGGGGACCAAGGAGCAGTTTCCGACGCTCGACCTCGCCAATTCCGACGATCTGCTGGTCGGCGACATCGTGCTGGCGATCGGCAATCCGTTCGGCGTCGGCCAGACCGTGACGCACGGCATCGTCTCGGCGCTGGCGCGCACGCAGGTCGGCATCACCGACTATCAGTTCTTCATCCAGACCGATGCCGCGATCAATCCCGGTAATTCGGGCGGTGCGTTGGTCGATATCAACGGCCGTCTGGTCGGCATCAACACCGCGATCTATTCCAAGTCCGGCGGCTCGCAGGGCATCGGCTTTGCCATTCCCGCGAACATGGTGCGCGTCGTCGTGGCCTCGGCCAAGAGCGGCGGCAAGGCGGTCAAGCGCCCCTGGCTCGGCGCGCGGCTGCAGGCGGTGACGCCCGAGATCGCCGAGAGCCTGGGCCTGCGCTCGCCGACCGGCGCGCTGGTCGCCTCGGTGGTCGCGAACAGCCCGGCGGCGAAGGCGGGCATCAAGTCGTCGGACCTGATCGTGTCGATCGACGGCCAGCCCGTCGATGATCCCAACGCGTTCGACTACCGTTTTGCGACCCGTCCGCTCGGCGGCACTGCGCAGATCGAGGTGCAACGCGGCGGCAAGCCGGTGAAGGTCGCGGTCGCGCTGGAGACCGCACCGGACACCGGGCGCAACGAGATGGTCATCAACGGCCGCTCGCCATTCCAGGGCGCGAAGGTCGCCAACATCTCGCCGGCGGTCGCCGACGAGCTGCACCTCGATGCCGACACCGAGGGCGTGGTGGTGCTCGAGCCGGGCGACGGCACCACCGCCGCCAATGTCGGCTTCCAGAAGGGCGACGTCATCATGGCCGTGAACAACCAGAAGATCGCCAAGACCGCCGATCTCGACAAGGCCTCGCGCGAGGCCGCCCGCATCTGGCGCATCACCGTGCTGCGCGGCGGCCAGCAAATCAACGTCACGCTCGGCGGATGAGCCCGAAGCGTCCCCAGCAGGGAGGCCCGAGCCTCTTCGCTGCGGCGGGGATGGAGCAGGATGCGCCACGGCCGCTGCCGGAGCGGCTGCGCCCGCACAAGCTGTCCGACGTCGTCGGGCAGGATCACATCCTCGGGCCCGATGGCGCGCTGACGCGCATGCTGGAGACGCGCACGCTGGGCTCGCTGATCTTCTGGGGCCCGCCCGGCACCGGCAAGACCACCGTGGCGCGGCTGTTGGCCGACGCCACGGAGTTGCATTTCGAGCAGATCTCGGCGGTGTTCTCCGGCGTCGCCGATTTGAAGAAGGTGTTCGACGCGGCGCGCGCGAGACGCGAGACCGGGCAGGGCACACTGCTGTTCGTCGACGAGGTGCATCGCTTCAATCGCGCCCAGCAGGATTCCTTCCTGCCGGTGATGGAGGACGGCACCGTCGTGCTGGTCGGCGCGACCACGGAGAACCCGTCCTTCGAGCTCAACGCCGCTCTGCTGTCGCGTTCGCGCGTGCTGGTGTTCCACTCGCTCGATGCCGCCGCGATCGAGAAGCTCTACAGCAACGCAGAGGCGGTCGAGGGCCGCAAGCTGCCGCTCGATGACGAGGCGCGCGCCGTGCTGATCCGCATGGCCGACGGCGACGGCCGCGCCGCGCTGACGCTCGCCGAGGAGGTCTGGCGCTCGGCGCGCAAGGACGAGATCTTCAACGCGGTGCAGCTGCAGGACATCCTGCAGCGCCGCGCGCCGATCTACGACAAGTCCGCCGACGGCCACTACAACCTGATCTCGGCCATGCACAAATCGGTGCGCGGCTCGGATCCCGATGCCGCGCTGTACTACTTCGCCCGCATGCTCGACGCCGGCGAGGATCCGCTGTTCCTCGCCCGTCGCATCGTGCGCATGGCCGTGGAGGACATCGGCCTCGCCGATCCGCAGGCGCTGGTGATCGCCAACGCCGCCAAGGACGCCTATGATTTCCTGGGCTCACCCGAAGGCGAGCTCGCGATCGCGCAGGCCGTGATCTATGTGGCGACCGCGCCGAAATCCAACGCCGCCTACAAGGCGTTCGGCGCAGCCAAGCGCGTGGCGAAGGAGGGCGGCTCGCTGCTGCCGCCCAAGCACATCTTGAATGCCCCGACCAAGCTGATGCAGAGCGAAGGCTACGGCACCGGCTATCAGTACGACCACGACACGCCCGACGCGTTTTCGGGACAGGACTACTTTCCCGACGCCCTCGGCCGCCAGCAGTTCTACGATCCCCCGGAGCGCGGCTTCGAGCGCGAGATCAGGAAACGGCTGGATTATTGGGCGAAGCTGCGGAAGGAGCGGGGCGGGTAGGATCGCTGACCTTGCGGCTTGCTCGGTTCACCTCGGCCCGCTTGCTGGGAAACACCGAGCTCTCCTGCGGACGCCTGACTCGGAGACCGCTATGCCAAGTGACCATCAACTACTTCCCGCTCTGTACGAACTCCGCGATCTCCCGCGTCAGTCGGTCGTCCTCGGTATTGATCGCATACACCTCGGACATGTGGCTGTGCTGCGGCAGCATCACCGCGCGGGCGCAGCCGGATGGCCGTTTGCAGGCGGCCTGCTTCAACAGGTCGAACTGCTCGACGAAGCGCGGCGGGTCGAGCTCGGCGGAGACGATCATGAGCGGCAGACTCGAGGCTTGCAGGCCTGATAGCGACGAGCGCTCCTTGAAGCGCGAGGGATCGGTGCCGAAATAGGCCATCTCCTGGTCGCCAAGCGGCGTCGCGGTGAGGTCGTAGACGCCCGAGGCCATGATCGCGCCCGCAAGGCCGCCGCCGGCGACCTTGTGGAATTCGGGATGCGCGACATAGGTCGCGACGTGCACCGCGCCGGCCGAATGGCCCATCAGATAGATGCGCGCGGGATCGCCGCCGTTCTCGGCGGCATGGGCGACCACCCATTGCACCGCGCTGGCGACGTCCTCGACGCCGGCAGGCCAGGGGAATTTCGGCGCGAGGCGGTAGGTGATGTCGACGCCGACGAAGCCGCTCTTCACCGCCCATAGCATGATGTTGTCGTAGAACGGGCCGTCCGGCGTGGTGCGCTTGTTGCCGCCGATGAAGGCGCCGCCATGCACGAAGATCAGCACGGGCCGGGGCGGGGCCGGGGCATCCGGTGTGAAGACGTCGAGCAGATTGCGTTCGGCCGTGCCGTATCTCACATCGCGCTGCACCTTGACGCCGGTGTAGGGTTCCTTGGCCTGCAGCGGCGCGTAGATCGCGGCGGTCTTCGGCGGGGCGATGACCCGACCCATCTCGATCAGCTTCCAGGCGATGTCGTCGGGCATCGGGCTCTGCTGCGCCTGCGTGGCGGTCGTCGCCAGCGTGGCTGCCAGGATCGCCAAGCCCAGTCGCGTGAGCGTCATTCGATTCGCTCCGATCAGTATCGATGGCCCAAGGGGCCGACTCACAAGCGGATTTATCGCGATTTCGCCGTGACTGGCAGTGGCTTTTGAGATACGCAACCTGCCATGAGCCGCCGTATCAAGCGAACCCAGACCCGATCCGATCGCCCGACCGATCGCCGCAGCGAGCGGCCGAAGGCCGAGGCGGCCCGCAGCGCAGGCGCCGCGGCCAAGCGTGAGTCTGCGAAGCGTCCCGATGCCGAGCGGCCGCGGCGCGACCGTTTTGCCGGTGACCGCGAGGCGGCACCGCGCGGCGATTTCGGGCGCGGCAAAGCCGAGCGCAGCCGTGCGCCGCGCGCCGAGGGAGAGGATCGCCGCGACAGCTTCGCGCCGCGCAAACAGCCGCCGGCCAAGCGCGCCGGCGCCGGCAAGCCGGCGCGGTTCAGCTCGGAGCATGCCGAGCGCAGGCCTGCGGCGCCGCCGCCGAAGAAGGTCGAGCCGGAGACGCCGTTGCTGCCGACGAAGGTGCAGACCGTGGTGGTCACGGCCGACGAGAACAACATGCGCGTCGACCGCTTCCTCGAGGCGCGCTTCCCCGGTCTGTCGTTCTCCCACATCCAGCGCATCGTCCGCAAAGGCGAGTTGCGCGTCGATGGCAAGCGCGCGGACTCCAAGGACCGCCTGGAGGAAGGCCAGAGCGTGCGCATTCCGCCGCTCAAGCTCGATGCGCCGAAGGAGCGCGCCGGCCTCTCCGAGGGCGAGCGAAAGACGCTGGAGAGCCTCAAGGCGATGACGCTGTACGAGGACGACGACGTGCTCGTCCTCAACAAGCCCGCCGGGCTCGCGGTGCAGGGCGGCTCCGGCATGACCCGCCACATCGACCAGATGCTGGAGGTGATGCGCGACGCCAAGGGCCAGAAGCCGCGGCTCGTGCACCGCATCGACCGCGAGACCTCCGGCTGCCTCCTGATCGCCAAGACCCGTTTCGCCGCCACGCATCTGACTGGCGCCTTCCGCAGCCGTTCCGCGCGCAAGATCTACTGGGCGCTGGTGGCGGGCGTGCCCAAGCCCAAGCAGGGCCGCATCTCCACGTATCTTGCCAAGGAGGAGAGCGAGGACGACACCATCATGCGCGTCGCCGCCCATGGCGACGAGGGCGCCAGCCACGCCGTGACCTACTATGCCGTGGTCGAGGCCTCGGCCAACAAGCTCGCCTGGGTGTCCTTGAAGCCGGTGACGGGGCGCACCCATCAGTTGCGCGCGCACATGGCCCATATCGGCCACCCCATCGTCGGCGACCCCAAATATTTCAACATCGAGAACTGGGCGCTGCCCGGCGGCCTGCAGAACCGGCTGCATCTCTTGGCGCGCCGCATCGTCATCCCGCATCCGCGCGGCGGGTTCATCGACGCCACCGCGCCGCTGCCGCCGCACATGCTGCAGTCGTGGAACCTGCTCGGCCTCGAGCATGACCGCTTCGACCCGATCGAGAACGCGCCGGAGGAGTGAGCGGCTCCGGAGCGCTCAGCCTCTCTGTTCGACGAGTTGAATGCCCGCGTCCCGCAGCGCGCAGAAGATGTTTTCGATATCCTCGGGCGGCATGTCCCATCCGCACAGCGCGTTCAACTCGTCGAAGGTGATCTTGCCATCCTGCTCGCTCATCGCGATCAGCCGGCGAACGATCTCCGGCATGTTCATGGTCGTCCTCCTCTTTGCAGCCTCTGCTTAAGGGGAGGAGAATCGGTTTCCGCTGCGGCCTTCAGTTCCGGAACTGCTGCAGGAACAGTGTGAGCGAATCGTGCGGGGTTTCGACATCGAGGATGACCCAGCCGTCCGGCCCCTTGACCACGATGAAGTTCATCGTCACGCGGTGACCCTGGTTGTCGAAGCTGGCGGCGACATAGGTCTTGTCGAACTGCCTGCGCACAATCGAGATCGCGACCGGGCCGAGCTTCCAGCGCGGGCTCTGCACCAGGAAATCGTAGGGCTCACGCCGCGGCGCCGTCCAGGCCCTGGCGAGGCTCGGATCGAAGAACTGCCGTGCGACCTCGGCCGTCCGCGGCAGCCCGGCGGAGAGCTCCGGCGCGCCCCGGCCGTAATGCGCATAGACGTTGCGCACCAGCGATTCCGGCGTGCGGAAGCCGGCTGCGGCCGGGACGGTGCTGCCGAGCAGGACGAGGGCGGAGAGCAGGGGACGCATCGGCAGCTCGCATTTCGGGCGGACAGGGCTTATCTACCGCGAAAACAACGGATCCCGTGTGATCATCCCGCGAGAGGGCTGGAATTCTGATGCGTGAACTGTTTGACGACGTCGTCGGCCGGTCGGCGCTCGATCCGCAGGAATCGGCGCGCCAGGCGATGCGGATGCCGCTGCGCAAGCGCTTCTACAAGGAGGCCGGGACCGCCGCCGCCGAGGGCGGCTTCAACGTGACCCTCGACGGCCGGCCGATCCGCACGCCGTCGGGGCGCGTCGTCATCGTTCCCGCCGGGGAGCTGGCGGCGGCCGTGGCCGCCGAGTGGCAGGCCCAGGGTGAGAACATCGATCCCGCCACGATGCCGCTGACGCGGTTCGCCAACAGCGTCGTGCAGTCGGTGGTCGACCGCACCGATGACGTGCGCGAGGACATTGCCAAATATCTCCAATCGGACCTGTTGTTCTACCGGGCCGGCCATCCTGAGGGGCTGGTCGCGCGCGAGGCCGAGCATTGGGACCCGGTGCTGGACTGGGCCCGCGATAGTCTCGGCGCGCATTTCATCCTGTCCGAAGGCATCATGCATGTGACCCAGCCGGAGGCTGCGGTTCAGGCGGCGCGCGGTGCGCTGCCGACCGGCCCGTGGACGGTGGCGGCGGCGCATGTCGTCACCACACTGACCGGCTCGGCGCTGCTGGCGCTGGCGCTGGTTCATGGGGTGCGCGACCCCGGCCAGGTCTGGTCGGCCGCCCATGTCGACGAGGACTGGAACGTCGCGCAATGGGGGGCCGACGAGGAGGCGATGAGCCGCCGCGCCGCCAAGCAGATCGACTACGAAGCCGCCGTCCGCATCCTCCAGGCGGTCGACGCCGCGCTCTGAGGCCGGTTAACGCCGGGTTTAGGGGCAACCGCTAGGCTGTGCGCGTAACCCGAGTACGCGCATGGTCCAGAGTGTCACCCCGTCGCCTTCCGTGAGCGCCGTCCGCGGCGTCGGCAGCTCGCCGGCCGGATCCACGGTGGCGGCAGCAACCACGCTGCAGGCCGGCGCACTGGTCAGCGCCAGGGTGCAGCAGGTGCTCGCCGAGAACCTGGTCCAAGTCGCGATCGGAAACCTGTCGATGGAGCTCGCGAGCGAGCTGCCGCTGCAGGCCGGCCAGACGGTGCAGGTCGCCGTGTCGCAGACCGCGCAAGGGCTGCAACTCGCCATCGTCGGGCAGGGCGGCAGCGCTGCCACTGGCACCACCGGCACCCCGACGCCGGCCGCCACCGTCGTCGACGTCACCGGCCGGCTGGCGCCGGCGTTGCCTCCGCCGCCGGATCCGCTGACCGGGCTGGAGCGGCTCGCATTGTCGATTGCCAGCGAGGAGGCGGCGACCCGCCAGGGCAGCCAGGGCCAATTGTTCGCCGATCTCCAGGCCGTCGCCGACTCGCCGAACCTTCCACCGGCCTTGCGCGCCGCCGTGGCCCAGGTGCTGGCGCAACAGACCCAGCTATCGCCGGCGCTGACCGCGGAGGATGTGCAGAACGCCGTACAGCATTCCGGCCTGTTCCTGGAATCCTCGCTCGCCAATGGCGCCGCCGGCGCCGGCACGCCCGACCTGAAGGCGGCGCTGATCGTGCTGCGCCAGACGCTGGCGACGGTGCTGCAGACCGCCGAGCCCGGCATGGCGGCGTCGACGCAGCCATCGCCCGGTGGCTCCTACGCCTCGGTGCTGTCCGAGGCCGGCCGCGCCGCCGCCGCGCAGCAACAGAGCGGCGCACCTTCGCTGGTGCCCGACATCGAGATCGAGCTGCCGCCCCAGCCCTGGGCCACGGGAATGGGGCGGCCCGACGCCGCGTCTGCCGGCTTCACCGGCTCGGCGCTGATCGAGGCCCTGACGGGTGCCAAGGCGCAGTCGCTCACGCCCGGCACGGTGCTGGCCGTGCTGCAGGAAGCGCAGCAGCAGATTCCGCGCGCCGCCGGCCTCATTCCCGGACGCAACGCCAATGGTCGCGCCGATATGGTCGTGCGCACCAACACGCCGCCGCCGCCGTTCCGCGGGGCTGCACCGATGCCGCAGGCCGTGGCGACGCCGACGCTCGGCCCGGACATGCCGCTACCGGCGATCGCGCACCGCCTGCTCGACGAGACCGACCAGGCGCTGTCGCGCCAGACCCTGCTGCAGGTCGCCTCGCTGCCGGATCGTCCGGACGCCTCGACCGCGCGCACCGATCCCGCGCCGCCGCGCTGGAACTTCGAGATTCCCTTCGCTACCCCGCAGGGCACGGCCATGGCGCAGTTCGAGATCTCGCGCGACGGCGGCACGCAATCGCCGGACGCCGCCAAGCGCGTCTGGCGGGCGCGCTTCTCGCTCGACGTCGAGCCGGCCGGCCCGGTGCATGCGATGATCAGCTTCAGCGCCGAGCGCACCTCCGTGCGGATGTGGGCCGAGCGTCCGGTCACCGCCGCGCGCTTGCGCGCCGGTCTCTCCGAACTGAGCCAGGCCCTCAGCCGTGCCGAGCTCTCGCCGGGCGATCTCGTGGTGCAGGACGGCGCGCCGCCGGCGGCGATGCCGCCCAGGGCCGGCCATTTCCTGGATCGCGCGCTATGAGCATCGAGGTGAAGGCCGCCAACAAGACCCAGCTCGCCGTCGCCTTGCACTATGACAAGGGCCAGGGCGCGCCGCGCGTCGTCGCCAAGGGCAAGGGCACGATCGGCGCCAAGATCATCGAGGTCGCGAAGGCGCACGACATCCCGATCGAGGAGAACGAGGTGCTGGCCGGCGCGCTCTCCAATGTCGAACTCGGCGACGAGATCCCGGAGGAGCTCTACAAGGCCGTCGCCGAGGTGCTGGTGTTCGTGCTCAATCTGTCGCGGCCGATGCGCTGAGCGCGCCGCATTTGTGATCTCCGTCATGCGTCGGTCGTCACCGCCCTGTGATAGGGAGGAGCCGACGACGACGGAGAAATTCGCGATGCCCATGATGAGCCGCCGCCACGTGCTCGCCCTGATGACCGGCGCCAGCCTGCTGCCCGGACGTTCTTTCGCGCATGTCGCGCCGCCGCGCAACGAGATCCGCAGCGATCTCGCCAAGCGCTTCACCGACGAAGGCACCAAGGGGACTTTCCTGGCCTACAAGGTCGAGGAATATCTCGTCATCGCCAGCGACACCGATCGCTCCGGCGAGGCAAGGCTGCCGGCCTCGACCTTCAAGATCGCGAACTCGCTGATCGCGCTGGAGACGGGCGTCGTCGAGGATCCCGACAAGGACGTGTTCAAATGGGACGGCGTCACGAGATCGATCGAGGCCTGGAACAAGGATCACACCTTGCGCAGCGCGATCGCGGTCTCCGCCGTGCCGGTCTATCAGGAGATCGCGCGCCGCATCGGCGCTGAGCGGATGCAGAAATATCTCGAGGAGCTCGACTACGGCAATCACGACATCGGCGGCGGCATCGACCAGTTCTGGCTGACAGGCGCGCTTCGCATCGATCCCGTCGAGCAGGTCGATTTCATCGATCGCCTCAGGCGCGGCGCGCTTCAGGTCTCCAAGCGCAGCCAGGATCTGACCCGCGACATCATCCCCGTGACCAAGGTCGGCGATGCCGTCATTCACTTCAAGTCCGGACTGCTCGGCAAGGAGCAGGGGTCGCTCGGCTGGATGGTCGGCTGGGTCGACAAGGGCGATCAGCCGACCGTGTTCGCGCTCAACATGGACTGCCCGGAGCCGCGCCACGTCGAGGCTCGGATGACGCTGACGCAGGCGTGCCTGAAAGACATCGGCGCGATGTGAATCGAACTGCCGTGATGTCGTGGCGTAGCCCGGATGAGCGCAGCGATATCCGGGATCAGCGAACGTGAGTTCCTCAAGGACCAGGACACTGTCGTCATTGCGAGGAGCGAAGCGACGAAGCAATCCAGAGTCATCGAGGGATTCTGGATCGCTTTGCTTCGCCGCTTCGCGCGCAATGACGCGGAGTTGTTGGTGGCCTATCTCCGCGCCAGCTCCAGGTCGACGCCCCTGATCTCCGTGCCTGCCGGGCGGATCGACACGGTCTGTCGGCGTCCCTGCGTCGTCAGCGACAGCCCGGCGGAAAACGTCTGCCCACGCGCCTGGGCTTCGATGCGGTTGCCGACCGCGCGGCCCTCGATCGTGCCGGATGCGTTGTGGCTCGATTCGCTCCATTGCCCCGAGATCTCGCCGCCGCGATAGGCGACGTCGCTGGAGAGGTCGATGTTGTAGCTGTCGCTCGCGCAGCGGATGTTGAGCCGGAGCTGCTCGCCGGCGCCGCCGACGTCATAGGCCGCGCGGCAGCGCAGCCGCTCCTGGTTGCCGTCGGACATGCTGATCACGCCGCCGCCGGTCCAGGAGCCCTCCAGCCCCCGGAACGGCGCGGCAGGCGCCGCATGGGCCGCGCCGCCCAAGGCGAGGGCGGTCAGCAAAGTTGGGATCGCAAGGCGAGAGGCGCGCATCATCGGGCTCCGTTTCATCGTCGAAAAGTGAGCGACAACGCAGCAAGACCCGATGCGTTCGACCTGTCACCTCAAGAATTGATCCAAATCGTTCTATTTTTGCTCACGACAGTTTGAACAGTGCGCGCAGGAAATCCGTCACCGCCTGGCGGGCGGCCTCCGCGGTGGCGGGGTTGCCACCGACATGCGGATCGAACTCGACGCAGGCGTCCTGATAGGTGAAGGGCTGCTGCGTGTCGGCATTGATCAGCATCCCGCCGTCGCTCTCCTTGATGTGGCAGTTGCGCACGGTCTGCGCCTTCGGCGCGACGGCGAGCATGTTGGCGCCGAGCAGGCCGAGATCGAAGCCGTGCGGCGAGTCCGGATATTCGGTCAGCGCGACGTCGCGGCCCGCTGCCTTCAGCCGCTCGACATAGGCCTTGCAGGTCCGCACCGGATTGTAGTCGTCCGGTCCGCCGTGAAAGATCCGGATCGGCCGCGCCACGACGTCGGTCTCACCGAGGTAGGTCGTCGAGCAGTCCGGATAGAACGGGATGTAGGCGGCAAATTGCAGCCCGGAATTGTTCCAGCGCTTGTGGAAGCGCTGGAGGCTCGCATACAGCGCCGCCTGTCCGCCGCGTGAAAAGCCCATCAGCACGATGCGCTCGGGATCGACGCGCGGATGCTTCGCCAGCACGTCCAGCGCACGATAGATGTCCATGATCAGGTTCAGCCGGCCGAGCTGGGCCTGGTTGGTGCTGGTCGCGGTGATGCCGCGCCCGGTGAAGCCGTCGATCGCGAAGGTCGAGATCCCCATTGCATTGAAGGTGCGGCTCCAGGCTGCGATGTTGGCGCCGACGCCGCCCGAGCCGTGCATCAGCACCACCACCGGCAGCCTGCCGCTGCCCTGCGCCACGCGCATTTCGCCGACGACGGTGACCGGCTTGCCGCCGTCGTCGCCGGAGAGGAACTGCCGGTCAGATAGCGTGAGCGAGGGGATCGGATACATCTCGACCCGGGCCGGCACGTCCTTGGTGATGCCTTGCGCGCTCGCGCTGCCGCCGAGCCCAGGACCGAGTGCAGCGAGCAGCATCATGACCACCGCCGTTGCTGCCGAACGCCGCGCTGGTCCAGCGGTGGTCTGCGATACGCGTCTGAGACAGAAACAGGCGCGCGCGGCAAGCGCCAACGGCGCGCTACCATGGTGTCGCTCCATGACCGTCCTCCTGGCTCGCCGCTTGTGGCGCGGCTTTGCAACCAAGTAGAACGAGCGATCATGGCGCTGTCAAACCATCCCGTGAGATGCATGGTGGACAACGGATCGAGGGGGCATGTGCGTTGCTCGGGCGGGCAGCCCGGCGGAGAGCGGTATGCTGATCACGCGGCGCTCGTGCGACCGTTTGGCGATCGCGGCCTCTGCGCCCGGTAACGTGATCAGGACGAGGCGATCATCGACCGTCAGCGTCGCGTGATCCGACTTGCGGGTGATCCATTATCCTTTCGGTGTCGTTGCGGATTCTTCGTGCCTTTCGGACTCCGCATCAACGCCCGGGAAGCAAAGCGCGACATATCGCCCAGCATCCTTGCAGACTTCTGCGATGATACATGGTGCGCAGTTGTCGCAGTCGCCGCATGTTGCGGAAAAATTCTGGATTGCAGCTATCAGTTCGCCTATGAGGAGCGCACGAACGTTCGCCGGCTCGCGACGGTGGCATACGACGCGCCGAGTTGGTGAGCGACGATCTGGAAGACGGGCGGCGGATCCTCGGCGATCCGATGTCCTCGATAATCGTCCAGCATCCATGCGCGCCGGCGACGTAACAAGATGGACTTCATGCTGAGAGAGCAATTGATCCGTTCGGCGGGCGCGACGATCTGTGCGGTCTCGTTTCTCACGCTTGCAGCATGCAGCGACCGTGACGGCTCCGGTGCCTCCCAAGCGTCGAGCCCGCCCGAGGTCGGCGTGATCACGGTCGAAGCGGCGCCGGTGACGTTGACCAAGAACCTGCCGGGGCGGATCACGTCGATGCGGATCGCCGAGGTGCGGCCGCGCGTCAGCGGCATCGTGGTCGAGCGCAGCTTCGAGCAGGGTGCGCTCGTCGAGGCAGGCGCCGTGCTGTACCGGATCGATCCGGCGCCGTTCCAAGTCGAGCTCGACAAGGCTCGCGCTGCGCTCGCCAAGGCGGAGGCCGTGCTCTATCAGGCCGATCGCCAGGAAGACCGCCTCAAGACCTTGTTGACCGGCCAGGCCACGTCCCAGGCGCAGTACGAGCTCGCGGTTGCCTCCGAGCGCCAGGCCGAGGCCGACGTTGCGGCCCAGAAGGCCGCGGTCGCGCAGGCGCAGCTCAATCTTGATTGGGCGACGGTGCGCGCGCCGATCAGCGGCCGCATCGGCCGTGCGCTGGTCACCGAAGGCGCGCTGGTCAATCCCAACGAGACGACTCATCTCGCCACCATCCAGCAGCTCGATCCGGTCTATGCCGACTTCACCCAGTCGGTTGCCGAGCTGAACGAACTGCGGCGCGATCTCGCGGAAGGGCGGCTGAAGAGCGTTGCGCCTGACGCGGCGCGCGTCCGCCTCGTGTTGGACGACGGCTCAATCTACAAGCATGCAGGGCGCCTGCTGTTCTCCGACGTCAGCGTCGATCCGGGCACCGCCAAGGTGACGTTGCGCGGCGAGTTTCCGAATCCCGAAGGCGAGCTGCTGCCCGGTATGTATGTCCGGGTGCAGATCGAGGAGGCGATCGATACCAACGGCATCGTGGTCCCGGCGCAGGCTGTGCAGCGCACGACGTCGGGCAGCAGCGCCGTCTATGTCGTCAATGACGAAGGCCGCGCCACCCTTCAGCCGGTACGTGCCGGGCGCACGCTCGCCTCCGGCGTCCTGATCGAGGATGGCCTCAAGCCCGGCTGGCGCGTCGTCGTCGACGGCGTCCAGAAGGTGGCGCCCGGCAGTGCCGTCACAGCCGTGCCCTGGAAGGTTTCCGGCTCCGACAAGCCGTCCGCCTCGAACTGACGCAGTCACGGCCCGGAGGTTGTCATGTCGCGCTTCTTCATCGCACGTCCGATCTTTGCCTGGGTCGTGGCGATCTTCATCTGCCTGGCCGGCGTGCTGTCGATTCCGTTCCTGCCCGTCGCGCAGTATCCGATCATCGCGCCGCCCTCGATCTCGATTTCGACCGCCTATCCCGGCGCGTCGACCGAGAACCTGTATTACAGCGTCACGCGCCTGATCGAGGAGGAGCTGAACGGCGCCGCCGGCATCCTGAACTACGAATCGACCAGCGACACCACCGGCGAGGTCGAGATCCTCGCTTCGTTCAAGCCGGGCACCGACATCGACCTCGCCTCCGTCGACGTCCAGAACCGCATCAAGCGCATCGAGCCGCGCCTGCCCGAGGCGGTGCGGCAGCAGGGCATCGTCATTCTCGAGGCGAGCAGCGCCATCCTGCAATTCGTCACCTTGACCTCGACCGACGGCAGTCTCGACGAGATCGGGCTCGGCGACGTCGCGACGCGCTACGTGCTGCCCGAGCTGCGCCGGCTGCCCGGCGTCGGCCGTGCGCGGCTGTTCGCCACCGAGCGCGCGATGCGCATCTGGCTCGATCCCGACAAGCTGCTCGGCCTCGGCCTCACGCCGCAGGACGTCGATCAGGCGATCGCGGCGCAGAACGCGCAGGTCGCCTCCGGCCAGCTCGGCGTGCAGCCGTCGCCGACCCGCCAGCGGGTGCAGAACACCGTGCTGGTGAAGGGCCAGCTCGAGTCGCCGGAGGAGTTCGGCAACATTGTGCTGCGCGCCAACCTGAATGGCTCGGCCGTGCGGCTTGCGGACGTCGCGCGCATCGAGGTCGGCGGTCTCTCCTATGCGTTCTCGTCCTGGCTCAACGGGAAGCCCGCCGCCTCGGTCGCGGTGCAACTGGCGCCGGCCGGCAATGCGCTCGCCACCTCCAAGGCGGTCAAGGCGCGGATGGAGGAGCTTGCCGCGTTCTTTCCCCCGGGCGTGAAGTACGAAGTCTCCTACGACGTGACCCCGGTGATCGCGGCCTCCGTCAAGAAGGTGCTGATGACGCTGGGCGAGGCCGTCGTGCTGGTGTTCCTGGTGATGTTCCTGTTCCTGCAGAACATCCGCTACACGTTGATCCCGACCATCGTGGTGCCGATCGCACTGCTCGGCACCTGCGGCGTGCTGCTCGCGCTCGGGTTCTCCATCAACGTGCTGACGATGTTCGGCATGGTGCTCGCGATCGGCATCCTCGTGGACGACGCCATCGTCGTGGTCGAGAACGTCGAACGCATCATGGCGGAAGAGGGGCTGCCGCCGCGCGAGGCGACCGACAAGGCGATGGATCAGATCACCGGCGCGGTGATCGGCATCACGCTGGTGCTGATGGCCGTGTTCGTGCCGATGGCCTTCTTCCCGGGCTCGGTCGGCATCATGTATCAGCAGTTCTCCGCCGCCATGGTGGTGTCAATCGGCTTTTCGGCGTTCCTCGCGCTGTCGCTGACGCCCGCGCTGTGCGCGACCCTGCTGAAGCCGATCGAGAAGGGGCACGGCCACGCCGCACGCGGCTTCTTCGGCTGGTTCAACCGCCGCTTTGCCGCGGCGACCAACCGCTACAGCCAGGCGACGCGCTGGATCGTGGCGCGCGCCGGACGCTTCATGATCGTTTATGCACTGATCCTGGCGGGGCTCGGCTATTCGTTCTGGCGCATGCCCGGCGGCTTCCTGCCGGTGGACGACCAGGGCTTCGTCATGGTCGACGTGCTGGCGCCCGCCGATGCCAGCGCCAACCGGACCCTCGACATCTTGCAGGAGGTCAACGAGAAGCTGGTCGCGACGCCCGGCATCGACACGGTGTCGTTCGTCGCCGGCTTCAGCTTCTACGGCCAGGGCGCCAACACCGCGCAGGCCTTCGTGACGCTGAAGGACTGGTCGGAGCGCAACAAGGCCCAGAGCGCGGACGCCCTGATCGCCAAGCTCAATCCGCAGTTCGCGAAAATCCGTGATGCCGAGGTGTCGGTGCTGGCGCCGCCGCCGATCGACAATCTCGGCAACACCTCCGGCTTCAGTTTCCGCCTGCAGGATCGCTCGCAGCGCGGCTATGATGCGCTGATGGCGGCCAAGGATACGCTGTTTGCGGCCGCGGCGAACTCGCCCGTGCTCGGCAAGCTGAGCGTCGAGGGGCTGCCGCCGGCGCCCTCGGTCCGTCTCGAGATCGACCGTGCCAAGGCGGCCGCGCTCGGCGTGACCTTCGCGGCCATCAACGGCGCGCTGTCGACGAGCCTCGGCTCGAGCTACATCAACGACTTCCTCAATCTCGGCCGCATGCAGCGCGTGATCGTGCAAGCCAATGAGGACAAGCGCCTCAAGCCGGAGGACCTGCTGACCTACAGCGTGCGCAACACGGCCGGCGAGATGGTGCCGTTCTCCTCCTTCGCCCGCCTGTCATGGGTGGTCGGGCCGACCCAGGTCGTCGGCTTCGACGGCTACCCGTCGGTCCGCATCACCGGCAATCCCAAGCCGGGCTACACCTCCGGCGACGCGATCGCCGAGATGGAGCGGCTGATGGGCACCTTGCCGAAGGGCTTCGGCTACGCCTGGACCGGCCAGTCGCTGCAGGAGAAGCTTGCGGGATCGCAGGCCGCGTTCCTGCTCGGGCTGTCGATCCTGTTCGTCTTCCTCTGCCTCGCCGCGCTGTACGAGAGCTGGGCGATCCCGTTCGCGGTCATGCTCGCCGTGCCGCTCGGCCTGATCGGCTCGGTCGCCGCGGCCTGGCTGCGCGGCCTGCCGAACGACGTCTATTTCACCGTTGGCGTCATCACCATCATCGGCCTGTCGGCGAAGAACGCGATCCTGATCATCGAGTTCGCCAAGGACCTGCGGGCGCGCGGGATGCCCCTGATCGAGGCCACCGTCACCGCCTGCGAGCTGCGCTTCCGGCCGATCATCATGACGTCGCTGGCCTTCATCCTCGGTGTCGTGCCGCTGGTGATCGCCACGGGGGCGAGTGGCGCGAGCCAGCAGGCGCTGGGCACGGGCGTGCTCGGCGGCATGATCACGGCGACCTTCCTCGCGGTGCTCTGGGTGCCGGTGTTCTTCGTCGTGGTGATCCGGTTCTTCACCCGCGACAAGCCGGCCGCGGCGACGCCGAACCGGGAGCTGCCGTCGGCCGCGCACTGATCCGGGGCGTGCAGGGGACGCGCCGTCCGATCAGGCTGCGGCCCGGCCGATCCGGCCGAGATGGGTGAAGCCGAAGCCGTCGGCGTATTTCAAACCGTAGCCGGCGAGGCGGTCGACGCCGATATGGGCAAGCCAGACGGTCGCGATCGCCGTGACCAGCGGTTGTCCGGCCAGGAGTCCGAGGGCGAGCAGGGCGGCGGGCGCCAGCGTGCTGTGGACGGCATTGTAGACGACCGCGCCGACGCGCGGTCCGCCGAGATAGGCCGCGAAGCTGGTGTCCGGGGCCAGAAACAGCGCCGCGAACAGCCACCACGACCCGCCCTGGTGGGCATAGAAGGCGGCTGCGCCGGCGGCCAGCGCCAGCCCTTCGAGCCGCAGCAGCAGGCGCGGGCCGCCACGGACGGCGCCATGGGATGTGCCGGAAGGCTCAGTGACCAGATCCGGTTGAGCGGCCATATCCATGATTCTGCTTCCAATTCCGAACTGTGGGAGGAGGGGTGGCGCGGCCGAAAGCGGCTTTCCGGCTCCGAAATAGCCGTGATAGAAGGCCGCCAACAGTCACGACATCGGGAACGGGCGGGAAGCGCATGAAGGACATCCTGGACACCCTCGAGGAGCGGCGCAAAGGCGCCAAGCTCGGCGGCGGCGAGAAGCGCATCGAGGCGCAGCACGCACGCGGCAAGCTGACGGCGCGGGAGCGCATCGAGCTGCTGCTCGACAAGGGCTCGTTCGAGGAGTTCGACATGTTCGTCGAGCACCGTTCGACCGAGTTCGGGATGGAGAAGACCAAGGTCCCGGGCGATGGCGTCGTCACCGGCTGGGGCACCGTCAACGGCCGCAAGACTTTTGTGTTCGCCAAGGACTTCACGGTGTTCGGCGGCTCTTTGTCCGAGACCCACGCGCTGAAGATCACCAAGCTGCAGGACATGGCGATGAAGGCGAGGGCGCCGATCATCGGCCTCTATGACGCCGGCGGCGCCCGCATCCAGGAGGGCGTCGCGGCGCTCGCGGGCTATTCCTACGTGTTCCGCCGCAACGTGCTGGCGTCCGGCGTGATCCCGCAGATCTCGGTGATCATGGGCCCGTGCGCCGGGGGCGACGTGTATTCGCCGGCGATGACCGACTTCATCTTCATGGTGAAGAACACCAGCTACATGTTCGTGACCGGCCCGGATGTCGTGAAGACCGTCACCAACGAGGTCGTGACCGCGGAGGAGCTCGGCGGTGCCTCGGTGCATGCGACGCGCTCCTCGATCGCCGACGGCGCCTTCGACAACGACGTCGAGACGCTGCTGCAGATGCGCCGCCTCATCGACTTCCTGCCGTCGAACAACTCCGACGGGGTGCCGGAATGGCCGAGCTTCGACGACATCGAGCGTGTCGACATGTCGCTCGACACGCTGATCCCGGACAATCCGAACAAGCCCTACGACATGAAGGAGCTGATCCTGAAGGTCGTCGACGAGGGCGACTTCTTCGAGATCGCGGAAGGCTTCGCCAAGAACATCGTCACCGGCTTCGGCCGCATTGCCGGCCGCACCGTGGGCTTCGTCGCCAACCAGCCGATGGTGCTGGCCGGCGTGCTCGACAGCGACGCCTCGCGCAAGGCCGCGCGCTTCGTCCGCTTCTGCGACGCCTTCAACATCCCGATCGTCACCTTCGTCGACGTGCCGGGCTTTCTGCCGGGCACCGCGCAGGAATATGGCGGCCTGATCAAGCATGGCGCCAAGCTGTTGTTCGCGTACTCGCAATGCACGGTGCCGCTCGTCACCGTGATCACCCGCAAGGCCTATGGCGGCGCCTTCGACGTCATGGCGTCCAAGGAGATCGGCGCCGACATGAACTACGCCTGGCCGACGGCGCAGATTGCGGTGATGGGCGCCAAGGGCGCCGTCGAGATCATCTTCCGCGCCGACATGGCGGATCCGGAGAAGATCGCCGCGCGCACCAAGGAATACGAGGACCGCTTCCTGTCGCCGTTCATCGCTGCCGAGCGTGGCTACATCGACGACGTCATCATGCCCCACTCCACCCGCCGCCGCATCGCCCGTGCGCTCGCCATGCTGCGTGACAAGAAGATGGAGATGCCGGCCAAGAAGCACGACAATCTGCCGCTGTGAGCGGCGGTTGAAGAGCAGGGAGGGCGGCGCACGGCGGGTCGCCGTCGTATTTGACGAAGTCTGGCGGCCGCCGCGCGCTGCCGCCGGATCGGCGCGGCAATCTGCGCCGTTTTCGCCCCTGGCGTTAAGCTTACGGCTTAACTAACCTTTAACGAAGGGTTTGCGGGAACTGGGCCGCTGGCCTAGCCTTTGTCGATCGCTGATGGGTCAGAAGAGTAGGGTCGCGTATCATGGCTGTTAGAACATCGGCATATCGGAATTCCAGAGTTCTGGTCGTCTGCGCGGCCGCCGCCGCGCTGGTGTTCTCCTCCGAGGCCGCGTCGGCCCGGTCTGGCGTTGCCGTGGCTGCGCCCGTGGCCGCCGGTCAGGCGGGGGCAAGCCAGGTCGTCCCGCCGGCGCCTGGCGTGCGGCCCTTCGTCCGTCACCACCACCGCGGCTATCGTTCCTATCTGCCGGCTGCCGCCGCGTTCGCCTATGGCGGCTATGGCGAGCCCGTGCCGCAGCAGATCCCCGAGCACACATCGGCCGATGTGCGCTACACCTATACCTACGACGTCCCGTGGGACTGGGTCCACCGCTTTCCGCCGAACGTCGTGCCGTCGGATCGCCCCTATGTGTCGAGCTGCCCGATGCAGACCGTGACGGTGCCGGGACGCCGCGGCGGCGATCACTCCGTCACGATCACCCGCTGCTACTGACGTTTTGAGCCAGCTCAATGCGACCCGTGTGAACCGGCGCTAGATTTCATCAAATACCGACCGGCCTCGCTCGCGCGAGGTCGCGAGGTGACGAGGCCCGGACTCCTAGGCACTCCGGGCCTCGTTGATTCTGATAGTCTCCCGTCATCGCGCGAGTCGGCGCGGGGAGGCTCCAATGATCGAGACGACGGCGAGGTCGCGTTTTTTGATCGTGCGCATCTGCATGGCGCTGATGATATCGGCCGCCGCCGCTCAAGCCGCCGGCGCCGATGAGACCGTGACGATCGGCGGCTCCCGCGTCGCCCTGATCAGGCCGGCCTCGGTGCGCGCCAGCGTGATCCTGCTGCCCGGCGGCGACGGCGCCATCAATGTCGGCGATCGCGGCGACATTCACGGCCTGCTCGGCAACCAGCTGGTGCGCACGCGCAACGCCTATGCCGCCCGCGGGCTCGCCGTCATGGTCGCGGACGCCAGCACCGATTTGAAGGCCGCGGTGGACTACATGGCCGCGATCAAGCGGCCGGTGACGGTGATCGGGACCAGCCGCGGCACGTTGCGCGCCGCGGAAGGCATTGCCCGCGGTGCCCGGCCGGATGCGCTGGTGCTGACTTCGGGCTTCCTCAGCCCGGAGTCCGGCAGCTCCTCGAACGTGATGTCGATCCTTGGCTCGCCCTCCGCCTTGCCGCGGACGCTGGTCATTCATCACACCAGTGACGGCTGCAAGTTCACGCTGCCGGCGGGCGTCGATCCATTCATCAGATGGTCGGGCGGCCGCGCGCGGGTGAAGTGGCTGTCGGGCGGCGCGGAGGCGGGGGACCCCTGTCAGGCGCGCGGCCATCACGGCTTCAACGGGCTCGACGGGCAGGTGGTCGGCCTGGCCGCAGGGTTTCGCTGAGCGGCCGATTGCAGGTAGACTCCGCGGCAACACCAACATGGTCCGGAGGAAACTCGATGCCGTCAGCCATTTTCGTCGTTCGCGCGACCCTGCCTGATCCCGCCCGGCGCGATGAGTTCGATCGCTGGTATCGCGACGTTCATCTGCCCGACGCGATCAGGAGTTTTGGCGTGCGCAAGGCGTGGCGGATGTGGAGTCTCGCTGATCCCTCGGTGCATCAGGCGATGTATCAGTTCGATGCCATCGACGCGATGGAGCGCGCCGTCGGCGGCGACGAGATGAAGCGCCTGATCGCCGACTTCAATCGCGACTGGCCCGACGTGACGCGGACGCGTGAGAGCTTCGTACTGGCGGACGGATTTCCAGTTGATTCTTGACTTTGGGTGCATTCTCATCGAGCTGCGGTAGCCATCAATTCGCAAGTGGCCACCAAATGCTCGCAATCGGAGATGAATTTTCTTCAGCATCCGCACAATGGCCGACCAGGTGTTCAACAATCTAGCAATTGTCTCGCTCGTACGGCGTCACTTTGGCTGAGGCCAGAAGAGCAGCTAAGCACAATTCAGCCAAGACGAAGAAACGCATTTTGCGCAGTTCGTAAGCAATCGGACAATGCGCACTTGGACAATAGCGTATTTCACCCAACTCGTAAGGCCGGTGCTGGATGCTCTCGGCGCTTTCGGAAATGATGGTCTCACGCGGTCGAGGCCCGCCAGCAAAATCTTCAACCGGTCTATATCTCCTTCAGGATTGCTTCTATTTCGGGTATCAAGTTCCGCCCGGGACAGTCGGTAGGGGCATGAAGTTTGTGGATGGTGACGCTGGACGTTGGAAGATTCCAACGAATTAAGAGCCACTTCAATAGGCCTCGCAATGCTTCTCTTTGCCCTGGGCGTACCACTTCATGTTCGAAGTCACCCTCGACAGCAATCTGAATGTAACCTCTAGGATCGTAGCCCGTATTAGTGTCACCGGCGAACCTTACATCCCGTCCCTCAGCGATGGAGCCCCTTGCGTCGATGTAGAAATGATAAGGTACATCGGGCCAGGATGGTTTTGACTTTGATGGTGAGACTCGACCTGGCGATTGCGAGAATGCCTGCAAGCCGCGCATCTTCGCCTCGATGCTCGTCGAGTTGTTACTGCGAACCCCCGTATGATGTATAATTATGCCAATTACAGTCTGGGCTGTCATTCCACCATTTGCCGGTTTCGCTCCCCATTGTTCGCGCGACACGATCTCCGGCTGCACGCCCTGAACATCGGGGTTTCGGTCAGCAAAGGACCGCTCGGTACCGGTCGCGCTGCAATTCGAAAGGGTTGCAGCGAGGGCGAGTAACAAAACGAGCTGCTTCCCCATGGCCATTCCTTCGGGTCTGAAGTCGAATAGAGCGTATCCGGGTGCTATTAGGAATGCCTGGACAATGGTCAGGGCGGCCCAAGCTGGACGATCGGCACCAAAGTTAGGCGCGCTTCAGCAGCTATTCTTAAAGTATGCTGTTGGATAGCCGCGCTGCTTGTATCCTTGTGCGGCGCTCTGGGCTGTGTCCCTGTTCAGCGGGCCGACTCCGACACAGTACCAGCCGGCGCGGAAGTTAGGATAGTAATTACGAGCATTTGTGTCGATGAGTTGTGCTTGAAGCGCACCGCTGATTCCGCGGGCGACACTCAGATCTTCGGAACAATATGCTATCGCGTAGTAGCCGCACCTGCGGCCCCCTTCTGAGGGCGGGTTCGGCTGCGTAGGGCTGGGTGCTAAAGCTGCGTTGGGCGCCTGAAGAGCAGCGGGTGCCATCGCCGTTGCAGGTCGGGCACTCGAGTTGGCCTTCTCATTTTCAGAGTCGGCCCTTTCAAAGACGGCATTTGCGAAGCAAGGGCTTGAGCCACTCTTCAACTCCCATACCATCTTGGCTTGAGCATTCGTAGTAAGAATGAGGTAGTAACAGGTAAATCCAGCGCCAGCGATCTGATAGTTCGATCCGCTCTCGCCCCTTGAACTCGTGATGGAGGCCTGACCGAGATTGGGTAAGCTAGCTTCGCGCGTCTGACCAATCTTGTTGAAGACGATGTGCGGTCCAGGCGGACTGATCGAAACCCACACGCCATCGAACATTTGTAAGGCATCGTCGGCGAGCGCATTTGTCGAGAAAGCCAATGATACGCTCGTCACCCCGGCAACGAGAAAGACGGGAACGCGCATCGCTCACTGCTCCGCGCTAGGGAGGATCTTTCTTGAAATGCGCAGATGGGAAACACACCGAGGAGCCGCCTTTGAGTTCCCAGGTCATCTCGCTATTGTTTATCTTGCCGACGAAGTATTGACACGAAAAGCCCTCGCCGGAGACTAGGAAGTTCGACCCGTTCTCGCCGTTTGAAACTCGGATGGCCGCCTGTCCTAAGACAGGAAGGCTGGCTTCACGAGAGTTGAGGCCCACCTTGTTGAAGATGAAGTGCGGACCGGGCGGATTGACCGAAACCCAAACGCCGTTGAAAATGTCCAGCGCGTCCGCCCGAGCGTTAGCGGTTGCAAAAACAAGGAGGTACCCAAGAGCTATCAAAAAACAGCGCATTGCGCTTCCCCTTCAGGTTAATATACTAAGGTCAAAAAGCCGTATGCGCGGCATTGCCAAGGCTACAACCACTGCATTAGGATTTCCAGTGTTTTGACGAGGCCCGGACTGAGCACGGAATAAGGGCAGAGGGGGATAGTATGTTGATAGTTAGGGTATGGAAGAGTGATTTCTCTTCGAAGCTTCTGGTGGCCGGCCTCTGCGCAGCCTTTTTCCTGCCTCAAGCCCAAGCGCAAACTCAAGGCCTTCTCGATGGTCGGTTGCTCGGCAACTGGCTCAAGAGTGGATCCGGAGACAATATTCGCTTTCTGTCAAATGGTGATTTGAACATTTCGTTTTCCGGGGCGGCAACCGTTTTCAACGGAGTCGGATCGGTCGAGAGGTGTGCCGATGGCGGCGCGAATATTTGCCTGGTCGGGCCACGCTTTAGGTGTGCCTACCGGTATGCTTTTGCCGGTGAAGGACTAAATCTCTCGTTCCGTACAGGTGGGCCGGACGTGGCCTGTAGAGCCGCGGCAGGCGATTACCGGCGGGTGGAGCCCTAAGCGACTGGGGCTACTTCCGTTCTGAATCGTGTCCATCGAGCAGTCCCGGCGGGGCTTTTGATCCATTGGTCCCGCAAAAACGTCTGCTGACGGTTTGAGTGATTGCTTGCGCTATTTGAGCCTGCATTGTCTCCGTTTGAAGATTGATTTCGTCCGCTCGGTTGACGATCACGCCCGCCTCAAGGAGCAGAGCCGGATAGAAAGCTTCCTTCAGCACGGCTAACCGATCATTCAGATAGATCCCGCGCTGCCGATCAATGAGTTTTCGCCCTTCACCGGGAATCTTCATCGCATGGTGCAACGAAGGCCGCAGTCCTTGCCTGATCAGTTCATCTGCCAAAATCTGGGCAGCCGCTAAGCTTTCGGCAAACTTGGGAGTGAGCTCAGACAGGAAGATCGAAAAGCCGGAAAATTCGTCGCTGTAATGGTTTGCTCGTCCGGCGAAGCTCCATTCATGGATGAATAGCGGCTGAACTGAATCGTGATGAATGGAGATAAATAGAGTTGGAGAATAGCGCTTTGCCTGGGCGACGCGGTTGAGTAGCTGATCTTGACCTATGCCGTGTACGACCAGCACGCTCACAAGGTATCCCGACCTTGCAAGTTCCAATGAAACCCTGCGAGCGAGTTTGAGGTTGAACTCAAACTCCGGCACGCCGCGCGCGCTAGTCGCTCCGGGTTGCTCAGGCGTGTGGCCGACGTCCAGCATAACCTTCGCGATCGATGTGCAGTGCGGCGCAGACGCTGACTGTGATGCTGCGGTCGGTATCAGAGCGATACTGCTAAGGCTGCTCGCGAGAAGGACAGCTCGAAGGCAAGATAATGCTCGCATGGAGGCCCCGGTCCAAAGCACCGCTTCTAATGCACTTGTCGATGGAGACCGATCCGATCAATCATACGGTTGTGTTCGAGGGAACTGTTAGCAGCCGTCACCACTGCGAAGCCGAGATAAGCAGGCTTTCAACTGGGAAATCCGCCTCGAGTAGGCGCTCGCCAAGCAAGTTATATTCGTAGCACAGGCATTTCGATCGTTGGACAACCAACTCTTCTCGGTTGCAGCCAGTCGTGAAGAGCTGGCTGCGTCACCGTTGCTGCGAGCGTAAGCCTGAGCCGATGTATACAAAGCGTCAAGATTTTGATCGAGCTGAGCTAGGCCGCTGTCTGAACAGACAGTTCGTTCCGCCTCATTCAAACGCGCGGAGCAGGAGAAGCTCGGAGAGACGGGGGGGCGAGGCGGTGGAGGTGGCGGTAACGGTGTCGGTGCCGGTGCCGGTACTGGTACCGGGCTATCGGCTTGCTCGAAAGCAGCTGACTTGAAACAGACGTCCCCACCGCTCTTCAGCTCCCAGACCATTCTTGTCCGCTGGTTGGTGGTGAGTATTAGGTAGAAGCAGGTGAACCCTGGGCCCGAGATTCGGAAATTTGATCCGTCTTCTCCATTGGATGGACCTATCGTGGCTTGGCCTAGTATCGGCAAACTAGCCTCTCTTTGACCCAGGCTGATCGTATTAAACACGACGTGCGGTCCCGGCGGGTTAACTGCCACCCACACGCCGTTGAAAATCTGTGTTGGATCGCCCTGCGCCTGAGCGCCGACGGCTGAGGCTAGGGAGCTCAACAACACCAAGGTAATGGCACGATAAAACACTGCTTGCTCTGAACGTTTCTTCAATTCGGGTGCTCAGTCTAATCCGCTCGCCAGCGGCTGATCAAGCCATACTCGACTGGACCGCGTACGCTCCTCCCGAGGCCGGATCATTATTGCCGCGCCATGTCCGATCGTTACGTGCTGGTCATCCGAACGCGTAGTTCTCCGCCTATTCAAGCGTTCACTCACGAGCGTCGTCCTGAATCGTAGTCGGCAACATTGAACGTCGGGGCTTTCCGCACGTGGCTATGGCATTGGGGTGTATGGTCGCCGCAAGCGTCGCACTCGTTGCAACCTCGTCGGCCGCTGCACCGCCGTCAGCCGCGCCGCTCGACGATGGCGCCGCGGTGGAGCGCGCGATCGGCGGCGTGAGATGTCGCGGCTGATCGCGGACTTCAATCGCGATCGGCCGGGTGTGACGCGTATGCGCGCGAGGTCGTGCTGGCGCAGACGGTCGACGCATGCTCGGTGCCGCCGGAAGAAGCCCTTTCGGATCACGGGGACGACGTGTCGATGGTATCATGTGCGCGCCATTTGGCTGTGATCGACTAAGTTCAGCTCACGTTCAGGTGATGGGTCGAATACTCCCTTCATGCCCTGGCTCGTGCATCATGGAGGCGTGCGATGGAACGACGGAACTTCCTCAAGCTGGCATTGGGGTTCGGCTGCACGGCGGCGGCCGGCGCCGTGCTCCGCACCACCGATGCGGTCGCTGCGCCGCTCGCGCCATTGCCGCTGAACGAGGCGGCGCCTTCAGCCAGGGATCAGCACGTCGAGCCCGCGGTCGGTTCGCAGGATGAGGCCGACCGGCTCGCGCCGGAGCAGGTTCGCTGGGGGCATCACGGACACCATGGTCACGGACACCATTGGGGCTGGCGCCGGCGGCATTGGGGTTGGCGGCGCCGTCATTGGGGCTGGCGCCACCATCATCGGCACTGGCACCGCCATTGGCATCGCCGCCACCATTGGTGATCGGCGCAGCCGCATTGCGAGAAAGCGCAGTTTCTGGCGTGTGACCGCAACACGGCAGGGGTCGGCGTGGCGCGATCCCTGTCGCTCATTGTTTGCTTTCACCTGCCGAGGAAGTCCAGCAGCAGCCGGTCGTACGTCTGCGGCGCATCGAGGAAGACGAGGTGGCCGGCATTGGCGACCACCTCGGCGCGCGCATCGCCCATCCGGCTGGCCAGGCCCTTTGCCAGCTCGGCGTTCTGGCCCATCTTCGCTCTCAAGGCCTCGGGCGCGTTGGGCCGTCCCGGCGCGTTGTGATCGTCCGCGCCCATGATGAACAGCGTCGGCTGCGCCAGCAGCGGGATCTCGTGCACCACCGGCTCGCGGTAGATCATCTGATAGGAGCTGACGAAGCTCTTCAGCCAGCGCGAATAGTCGGCGCTTTGCTTCAGGTTGAAGCGTGCATCGATGAACGGCGTGACCTGCTCCGGCGGCAGCTTCAGCGCGTAGTTGGTCTCCAGCTGCTTGCGATAGCCGTCCGCCGTCAGCCGGTCCTCACTCTCGATGATCTTTTCCGACGGGATCGGCGGCACGTAGACGCGATAGTCCTCGAGCCCGATCGGCGCGGTCAGCACGAGATGCGCGACGCGGTCGGGATAGGCGCGGGCGATGCGCACGGCCAGCATGCCGCCCATCGAATGCGCGACGATATCCGCCTTGGCGATGCCGAGGTGATCGAGCAGCGTCATGGTGTTGCGCGCCAGCGCGTCGAAATGCAGCTCGCCTGCAGGCTTGGATGATTTGCCGAAGCCGACCTGGTCGGGCACCACGACGCGGAAGCCGGCGTCGGTCAGTGTCTTGATCACGGGCGCCCAGTAGCTCGAGGGGAAGTTGCGGCCGTGCAGCAGCAGGGCAACGCGGCCGTTCGGCTGCGCCGGCGCCACATCCATATAGGCGGCGCCACATCCATATAGGCCATGCGCAGCTGCTCGCCGTCATTGACCAGGGGCAGCAGGCCGACCGGATACGGATAGGGGAAACCTTCGAGATTGATGCCATAGGGCTCGCGCGGTGCCTCCGCCGCCGGGGCGACAGTCGGGGCGAGGGCGAGCAGGGCGGCACAGAAGGCGACAGCGAAACGCGACATGAACACTCCACGACGGACGTGACGAGATGGTCGTCAACCGTCACGCCGTGCCCCGCGTTCGCCTTGGCCGCAAGGCACGAGGGCCACGCTGCGATAAAGAGCGCGTGATCGTCAGTCTTCGGCCGGACCGAACAGCGCCGCGAAATGCTTTTCCCCGGCGCGGCTGAAATTGACCACGCGACTGCCTGGGGTGGCATCGCGCGCCGCCCATTTCAGCTCGGTGAAGCGCTTCATCAACGCTGCGCCGAGCGTGCCGGCGAGATGATGCCGCCGCGCGCTCCAGTCGAGGCAGGCCTTGCACACGGGCCGGCGCGGATGCGCCAGCATTTCCGGCGAGATCCGCAAATGCTGCGACAGGAAATGTTTGCCGTCCTCGGTCAGCACGATCTCCTGCTTGCGCCGGCGGACCAGCTTCTGCCGCGTCATGCTGTCGAGCATCTGCACGCCGAGATCGCCGGCGAGATGGTCGTAGCAGATGCGTGCTCGCCGCAGCTCCGGCTCCTTCGGCCCGGTGCGCACCCGCATGTGGCCGGCGCGCGCGGCAAGGCCGGCGAGCTTCTCCAGCACGTCGGCGACATCGGGATCGGCGAGCCGGTAGTAGCGGTGGCGGCCCTGCTTCTCCGGCTCGACCAGGCCGCCGCCTTCGAGCTTGGCAAGATGCGAGCTCGCCGTCTGCGGCGTCACGCCCGCTTCCTGGGCGAGCTCGGTCGCGGTCAGCGCACGGCCCGAGAGCAGCGCAGTCAGCATGTTGGCGCGGGCGGGATCGCCGACCAGCGCCGCCACCATCGCAATGTCCGGACCTGATTTCATACTTCGATGCTAGCCGAAGCATTCTCGCCCGGCAAGCGGATAGTGTCGACGATACAGAACTCACCGGAGGTTGTCATGACCATCACCGTCTTCATCCGCTATCGCATCGATCCGTTCAAGCGCGACGTGTTCGAGGCCTATGCCAGGCGCTGGCTGTCGATCATCCCCCGTTGCGGCGGCGACCTGATCGGCTATTTCATGCCTCATGAAGGCACCAACGACATCGCCTACGGCCTGATTTCATTCGACAGTCTCGCAGCTTACGAGCGCTATCGCGCAGCCTTGCGCGGCGATGCCGAGGGCCGGGCGAACTTTGCGCTGGCCGAGGAGCACAAGCTCATTCGGGGCGAAGAGCGAACATTCTTGCGCAACGTCGTGGCGGCGCAATGATCGCGGCTCTATGCTGCCGCAACGCGAGGATGCATGGGAGGATGACATGACGTTGATCAACACGGCGGACAAGCGCGCGGCCTTTCGCAAGCTGCACGAGGCCGGCTGCTTCGTGCTGCCGAACCCGTTCGATGCCGGCACGGCCAAAATGCTGCAACATCTCGGCTTCAACGCGGTCGCCTCGACCAGCGCCGGCTTCGCGTGGTCGATCGGCAAGGCGGACACCGGCACGACGCTCGACGAGATGCTCGCGCATCTGGAGGCGCTGTCCGCGGCGGTCGACATTCCCGTCAACGCCGATTTCGAGGGCGGCTTCGCCGATGCCCCCGAGGGCGTGGCCGCCAACGTCACGCGCGCGGTCGCCACCGGCGTCGCCGGTCTGTCGATCGAGGACTCCACGGGTGACAAGGATGATCCGCTCTACGCGCGCGAACTGGCGGTTACGCGCATCCGCGCCGCACGTCAGGCGATCGATGCAAGCGGTGGGGACGTGCTGCTGACCGGCCGCTGCGAGGCGTTTCTCTGGGGCAAGCCCGACCTCAAGCTCGTGACCGACCGCCTCGCGGCCTATGCCGAGGCCGGCGCGGATTGTCTGTACGCTCCGGGGATCAAGACGGTCGAGGAGATCACGGCTGTCGTCAAAGCGGTGGCGCCCAAGCCTGTGAACCTGCTGATCGGCGCGTCGGGTCTGTCATTGAGCCAGGCCGCCGAGCTCGGCGTGCGCCGCATCAGCGTCGGCGGTTCGCTGGCGCGGGTGGCCTGGGCCGGCTTCGTCCGGGCGGCCAAGGAGATGGCCGAGCAGGGCACCTTCACCGAACTGGCCAATGGCTATCCCGGGGGCGAGCTGAACAAGCTCTTCGGTTGAGATCAGGCTGCGCGCCCGTCCTCCCGCAGATTCTGATCTCATCCGCCTGTAGAAAAGCCGCGGACTCTGCCGCGGCTTTTCAGTCTGATTTGCTGAAATCGCTTAGTAGCGATCCGTTCCGATGCCGACGCTGACGCCCGGGGCGCGGAAGCCGATGCCGCCGCGGTCTTCGTAGCCGCGCCGCTCGATGTAGCGCTCACGCGGAGCGTACGCGTAGGAATCGCGATCTTCGCCTTGAATGATGACGCGGCGTTCACTGCGCTCGCGCCAACAGCGGCCTTCCTCGTTACAGACCATCCGGACGTTCTGGATGTCTCGTTGCGGGACCGCCGAGGCTGCGGGAGAGATCGGTGCCGCCGAAGCGGCGGTCACGGCCAGCGTGCTTGCCGCGGCTGCGATAGCTATGGAGAGAGCTTTCATTACGTATCTCCTGGGTGAGAGTGTCAATGAGCCAATCGGTTCGCGCTGCTATGGTTCCATGGCGGCCCTCGCACGCGCCGCGTAATTTGTTGGAGGACTCGCCAAAAAACGGCGGCGGGCGATTGTTCACCCGCCGCCCAGGAGTGGGACCGCTGATTGCCGTCCGCGAGATTATTTGACGGCGTTGGGCTTGTCGCTCGGGGCCGCCGGCGGCGGTGTGGTGCGATCTCCCGCGGCGCCGGTCGTCACGCCGGGCGAGGTGTTATCTTTGGTGGTCGAGGCGGATTGCGAGGCCGGCGTAGTGCTCGCCTGATCGTTGCGCATCGACATGTTGTTCAGCCCGTAGAACACGGCGCCGAGCAGGATCGCGATGCCCAGGGCGTACGCTGCGATCCGGCCGGTCGAGGCGGAGCCTTCCCTCAACTCGGGATCGGGCTGCAGCTGGCTGTCCGTCCGCGCCGCGCGCTCGTAGTCGGCGCCGGTCATGTCGGCACCGGGCATGCCGGGCCGAGTCGTCATGTCCGGCCGGTTCATGCCGTCGGGATAGCGTTCGTTCGGGAGCCGTTCGTTGGCCATGATGTCCTCCTTGCGATTGTCACCCGACAACCAGTCGGGCCCCGGCTCTGTTCCGCGAAACCTTACGAAATCCCCAGTCGATCCGTTGCACCGCGCGCTAAGGTGCCTCGCGTGCACTGCGATTCTCCGTCCTTTTGTTGGAGCCTTCGATGTGGAACCTGCCGCCCGGTGACAGCGTGTTGCATCTGTTGACCTGGGTGGCGCTGGCGGCGCAGGCGATGACGGCCGCGCTGGCGGCGGGACGCCGCAGCATGGACTGGATGGGCGTCTGCTTGTTGGGGGCGATCACCGCGCTCGGCGGCGGCACCTTGCGCGACGTGCTGCTCGGCCACTATCCGCTTGCCTGGGTCGAGCAGCCGTCCTTGCTGCTGCTGACCGTGCTGGCGCCGTTCGTGACGATCGCCATGGCGCGCCTGGTTCACAGGCTGACCATGGCGTTCCTCGTTCTCGATGCGGTCGGCCTCGTCGTGTTCACGATGACGGGCTGCGACATCGCCTGGCAGATGAGCGTGCCGATCGGCATCGTCATCGTCGCCGGGATGATCACGGGCTGCGCCGGCGGCGTGCTGCGCGACATCCTGTGCAATGACGTGCCATTGCTGTTTCGCGCCGAGCTCTACGCCAGCGTGTCCCTCGTCACGGGCCTGGTCTATGCGACCGGCTTGTCGCTCGGCATCGCCAGCGGATGGTGGACGGCGCTGACCTTCGCGCTCGGACTGTCGTTCCGGCTGCTCGCGATCCGCTACAAATGGAACATGCCGCGCTTCGTATTTGCGGGCGACGATCGGGGCTGAAGAAGGCGATCTTATCGCATCGCACAATTCGTTCGGGCCGGAATCGTGCCGGCCACTACGGTTCAGTCACCGTCCGCCGAGCCGCCAAAGCCATGGTGCGCATCATCCCATTTCGCGGCAGTGGCCGTTTTCGACACAAACCGCAAAAGCCGCAGCCGGCTCCCGCCACGAAATTGCGATTTCGGTTGGCTGCCCTGCGCAGACGAGATTTGTGATGCGCATTCTTCAAAAGCAGACATAAATGATTGGCAGAACGCGCGCTTCCGCCGGCCGGCGGCAGCCGCGCACCCTGACAAGGCACGGCAAGAGGGCGGAATGGGACTCAACGAGAGCGAGATCAATCTCGACCAGAAATACACCGCAAGCTCCGGCCACATCTTCCTGACCGGCATCCAGGCGCTGGTGCGGCTGCCGATGGCCCAGATCCGGCGCGACCGCGCCGCCGGCCTCCATACCGCCGGCTTCATCTCCGGCTATCGCGGCTCGCCGCTCGGCGGCTACGACCAGCAGCTGTTCTCGGCCCGCAAGCATCTCGAGCAGTACAACATCAAGTTCCAGCCCGGCGTGAACGAGGACCTCGCGGCGACCGCGATCTGGGGCTCGCAGCAACTCGCACTGTCGCCCGGCGGCAGGTATGACGGCGTCGTCGGCATCTGGTACGGCAAGGGCCCCGGCGTCGACCGCTGCGGCGACGTGTTTCGCCACGGCAATGCGGCCGGCTCCGCCAAGAACGGCGGCGTGCTCTGTCTCGCCGGCGACGACCACGGCGCCAAATCCTCGACCGTGCCGCATCAGTCCGACCATGCCTTCATCTCGGCGCTGATGCCCTATCTCTATCCGTCCTCGATCCACGAGATGATCGAGATGGGCCTGCTCGGCATCGCGATGTCGCGCTATTCCGGCTGCTGGGTCGGAATGAAGGTGATCACCGAGACGGTGGAGACGACCGCCGAGATCAACCTCAACGACGAGATGACGCCGTTCGTCATCCCCGCCGATTTCGAGATGCCGCCGGGCGGCCTCAATCTGCGCTGGCCGGATGACCGCTTTGAGCAGGACCGGCGGCTGCAGGACTACAAGGGCTTTGCCGCGATCGCCTTTGCCCGCGCCAACAAGGTCAACCGCATCACGATGGACTCACCGAACGCCCGCTACGGCATCATGGCGTCGGGCAAGAGCTATGAGGACATCCGCCAGGCGCTGCGCGAGCTCGGGATCACCGAGGAGGTCGCCGCCAGGATCGGGCTTCGCCTCTACAAGATCGGCATGCCCTGGCCACTGGAGCCGGAAGGCGTGCGGCAGTTCGCGGTCGGCCTCGAGGAGATCTTCATCATCGAGGAGCGTCGCGAGATCGTCGAGAACCAGGTCAAGCAGGAGCTGTTCAACTGGCGCGACGACGTCCGCCCGCGCATCGTCGGCAAGATGGACGACCACGACAAGCGCTTCCTGCCGTTTGCCACCGAGCTCTCCGTCGCCTCGCTCGCGACATCGCTCACCGAGCGTCTTCTCCGCCTCGACCTCAACCCCGAGATCAAGGCGATGCTGCGCGCCAAGGCCGACTGGTTCAACGGCCGCGACGCCTCGCAGATGCAACTGGTCTCGCCGGTGGCGCGCACGCCGTATTTCTGCTCGGGCTGTCCGCACAACACCTCGACCAAGGTGCCCGAGGGCAGCCGCGCGCTGGCCGGCATCGGCTGCCACTTCATGTCGCTGTGGATGAACCGCAACACCGAGACCTTCACCCATATGGGCGGCGAGGGCGTGCCGTGGGTCGGCATCGCACCGTTCACCGACGAGAAGCACATCTTCGCCAATCTCGGCGACGGCACCTATTTCCATTCCGGCAGCCTCGCGATCCGCCAGTCGATCGCCTCCAAGGCCAACATCACCTACAAGATCCTCTACAACGACGCGGTCGCGATGACCGGCGGCCAGCGCCATGACGGCGATTTGTCGCCGCAGCAGATCACCTTCCAGCTGCATGCCGAGGGCATCCGCGAGATCTATCTGGTCTCGGAGAATCCAGACGCCTATCCGGCCGACAGCATCGCGCCCGGCGTCAAGCTTGCGCACCGCGACGAGCTCGAAAACGTCATGAAGACGCTGCGCGAGACCAAGGGCGCCTCGGCCATCGTGTTCGTGCAGACCTGCGCCGCCGAGAAGCGCCGCCGCCGCAAGCGCGGCACGATGGAGGATCCGCAGCGCCGCGTCTTCATCAATCCCGCCGTCTGCGAGGGCTGCGGCGACTGCTCGGTGCAGTCGAACTGCATCTCGGTCGAGCCGCTGGAGACCGAGCTCGGCCGCAAGCGCGTCATCAACCAGTCCTCCTGCAACAAGGACTATTCCTGCGTGAAGGGCTTCTGCCCGTCCTTCGTCACCATCGATGGCGGCAAGCCGCGCAGCCGCGCGCCCGCTGAGCTCGGCGACATCGGCGAGATGCCGGAACCGCTGACCAAGCCGTCACTGGAGCGGCCCTACAACGTCGCGGTCGGCGGCGTCGGCGGCACCGGCGTGCTGACGATCGGCGCGCTGCTCGGCATGGCCGCGCACATCGAGGGCAAGGCCTCGATGATCCTCGACATGTCGGGCCTCGCGCAGAAGGGTGGCGCGGTGCTCAGCCATGTCCGCCTCTCCGAGAATACGGCTGACGTGACCTGCTCGCGCATCGTCACCGGGACCGCCGACCTCGTCATCGCCGCCGACGAAGTGGTGGCGGGTGCCAAGGAGACGATCACGCTGTGCGATGCCGAGCGCACCCATGGTGTCATCAACAGCCATCTGATCCCGACCGCCGATTTCGTGCTCAACCGCGACTTCAATTTCCAGAACCGCAAGGTGACGAGCCTGCTGGAAACGGCGCTGCACAAGGACTCGACCTTCCTCGATTTCACCAAGCCGGCCGAAGCGCTGCTTGGCGACAGCATCGCCACCAACATGATGATGATGGGCTACGCCTACCAGAAGGGCCTGCTGCCGCTGTCGGCCGAGGCGATCGAGAAGGCGATCGCGATCAACGGCGTCGCGGTCAAGATGAACACCGAGGCGTTCCGGCTCGGCCGCCTCGCGGTGGTCAACCCGGAGCGGCTCGCCGACATGATGACCGGCAAGGACGAGGCGGTGCCGCCGAAATCGCTTGAGGCGATGACGCTCGACGAGATCATCGCCCACCGCATGACCTATCTCACGGCCTACCAGAACGGCCGGCTCGCCAAGCGCTACCGCAAGCTGGTCGATCAGGTGCGCGAGGCCGCCGACAAGGGCGGCTACGGCGAGGCGCTGCCGCGCGCGGTCGCGATCAACTATGCCAAGCTGCTCGCCTACAAGGATGAGTACGAGGTGGCGCGGTTGTTCTCCGACGGCAGCTTCGAGAAGCAGCTCCATGACGCGTTCGAGGGCGACTACAAGATCAGCTTCAACCTCGCGCCGCCCATCCTCAATTCCGGCCTCGATCCGCAAGGGAGGCCGAAGAAGCGCAGCTTCGGGCCGGGCATGATGAAGATGTTCCGCCTGCTGGCAAAACTGAAGGGCCTGCGCGGCACACCACTGGACGTCTTCGGCTACGCGGCCGAACGCAAGATGGAGCGCGACCTGATCGCCGGCTATGAGAAAGACGTCGCCACCGTGCTGAACCTGCTGTCGCCTGCCAACGTCGACATCGCCGTCGAATTCCTGTCGCTGCCGGACAAGATCCGCGGCTACGGCCCGGTCAAGGAGAAGGCGGTGAACGACGCGAAAGTGCGTTATGCGCAACTCGCCGCCGACCTCGCCAGCCCGCCGCCGGCGCCACGGCAGATGGCGGCGGAGTAGGCACTCCAGGCGACGTGCCGTAGGGTGGGCAAAGGCGCGCGAGCGCCGTGCCCACCATCATGCGATCTGTATACCTCTCGTCATTCCGGGGCGCTCGTGCGCGCCTGCGCGAGCCGGGAATCCATAACCACAGACGGGATCATTGCGCGAGATTTTCGCTTTCGTCGTCGCAGCGGCCCGTCGTGGCTCTGGAACCCGCGCTCAGCTCTCACGTCAAATGGCTCCGCTATTTTGTCGAGCGGTCTGCCCCGGAATGACGCCTGGGAGTGTGTCGTGCGCTCACACCACCGTCATTGCGAGCGTAGCGAAGCAATCTAGCGTCCTTGCCCAACTCTGGATGACTCCCGTTCACCCACTCGTGCGGATGTCGCATAAATCTGCCGTATTCACTACATGTTGCTATATGCATGGAGGCGTCGATAGTGGTGATCCATGCGAGTTCTGGTTTTCTTGTTCGCGGCTATCGCGGCGATATCGACCTCGAGCCACGCCGAGGTCATGTCCTGGCGTGGCGTGGGGCCGGTCGACCTGGGCATGACCGTTGCCGAGGCCGAGCGTGCGTTGAACGCAAAGCTTGGTCCGATGGAGCCGCCGTACACGAAGGAGTGCTATGTCGCCAGTCGCGCCGACGGCAAGGACGAAGCGCTGTCCTACGTGATCGTCGATGGCAGGATTGCCGTGATCTACCTCTTTCTCGACGATGGGCGTCGACCAGATCCGAAGATCGTCGACGCGAACGGAGTTGGAGTGGGGTCGACGGAGGCCGACATCGCGGGTGCCTATGGAGCGACGGAGCGGACATTCGCGCCATACGAGAGCGAGGAGACCGAGGAAGACAAGGCCGAGCGGCTGAAGCAGGGTGTCACGGAGCCGCCACCCGCACCCAATCATTGGGTGATCGCCAAGAGCCCGGATGCCAAGAGAGCGATCATTTTCGAGACCCGGGATGATAAGGTGATCTACTGGAGGACGGGAATCTTGCCGGCGGTCATGTCCTGGGAGGATTGCATATAGTGCCCACGTGAACGAAGCGACACGGGCGGCCAGGGGCGTCAGTTCGCCATCCGCTCCCGGCTCATGCGCAGCGTCACGACCAGGCCTTCGGCGGACCAGTCGAAGGCGATGGTGCCGCCGAGCTGGGCGTTCATGCTGCGATGGATCAGTTTGCTGCCGAAGCCTTCGGTCGTGTCGGCCGACTTCGGCGGCCCGCCGCGCTCGGTCCACATGATCACCACTTCGTCGTCATGCGCGCTGCACGACACGTCCAGCGTGCCGCTCGAAACCGACAGCGAGCCGTATTTCGCCGAGTTGGTCGCGAGCTCGTGGATCACCAGCGCCAATGTCGTGCTCGAGCGTTCTCCGACATTCATCTTGGGCACCGACACACGGATGCGGACGCTGGCGCCTTTCTCATCATAGGGGGCAAGCAGCACCGAGACGAGATCGCCGAGCAGGGCTGCTTGGTTCGTCCCGCCCGGCCGCGGACGTATCAGATCCTGGGCACGGCCCAGCGCGATCAGCCGGCTGGCGAGCTCGTGGGCCATGTCCTCCTTTGTCGCTGCCGTGCGCGACGTCATCTGCGTCAGCGCGGTGGCGATCGTCAGCAGGTTCTTGACCCGATGGCTCATCTCGCCCGCCAGCAGCTCGTTGGCTTCTTCGGCCTGCTTGCGCTGGGTCACGTCGAGGAAGATGCCGAACATCAGACGCTCGGCGATGTCGGCATCGTCACCTTGGCCGCGGGCGGAAATCCAGCGGATTTCGCCATCCGCGAGAATGCGAAAATCGATCTCATAAGCGCCGACGATCGCCCGTGTCGCCGAAAACGCCGATCTCACCCGTTCGAGATCGGCGGGGTGAATGTTCTGGGAGAGCACCTCGAACGTGATCCTGCTCTTGGTCTTGGGCACCTCCCACAGCTCATAGGCGCGCTCGTCCATCGTGATCGCGTCGGTGTCGACGTTCCACGACCACAGGGCCACGCCGGCAGCTTTGGTGGCAGCGCGCAGATGCTTTTCGTGCCAGATCGGCATGCACGCGTCCTCGGCCGCCATGAGTTCGATCCCCGCTTTCTTCGCCGCTCTGCAAGCTACGGATTCCGCAATCCGGCAGCCGCAGCCATGTTCGCCCTCCGACTACGCCGCCGCTGCGACTTCGTCGATCGAGGACATGACGGCCTCGGTCGCCGTCTGATGCACCATGTGGCCGGCGCCGCGCACGCGGCGAAAGGTGCTCTGGCTGACGTCGTGATGAAGCCGTCTGGACTGCGCGTCGATGTCGATCAGGCGATCCTGATCACCGGCAACGATCACGACCGGCATCTTCAGCTCACCGTACGCTCTCCTGAAGCGGAAAGCATCGGGAATCATCAGCGCGGCCTCCGCGGCGGAGGCGCGGATCTGCGACGGGCGAACCGCCATTTCCTTGGGGAAGCCGGCAAACTTCGCCGGAACCGATCGCGGGCCGAACAGCTTGGCCATCAGCAGCGGCCACATCATCCGGCTGATCAGAGGGGAGATGGTGTAGCGCAGGATATCGCCCAGCAAGGGAATGGCCGGAGCCGATCCGGCCACCACGTCGGACCGGAAGGTCGGGTAGTAATAGCCGGAGGCGAGCACGATGCCCTTGACCATGGTCGGATGTTCGAGGGCGAGCGCGACGGCGACGGATGCGCCCCAGGAATGACCCAGGACGAAGGCCTCCGAGACGCCCAGGCGATCGAGCGCGCTCTTGATTAGCCCGGCCTGCGCCGTCGGCGTCCACACGACGTTGCGCGGCCGGTCGCTGTGGCCGAAGCCCGGCCGGTCGAACGCAATGACACGGTAGTTCTGCGCCGCCAGATCGATCAGGCCGCTGGAGGCGAAGTCCTGGATCATGCTGCCGTTGCCGTGCAGCAGCACCAGCGGCACGCCGGTGCCGCGCTCGACATAGTGCAGCCGGACGCCGTCGACGTCCATGAACTGGCCGGCGGGAGGATTGGCCCGCTCGGCAGACTTGGCGAGGCGGCGATTGATCAGTGCTGTGACGGCCAGAACGGTCGTGGCCGCCGCTGCCGCCAGAAGAAATGGATGAGTCTTCGCCAGCGACCGGCTGCGATGCGCCAGCGGCTGGAGGGATGGTGTCGAGTTGGTCAGGCGGCTGGGCGTCGACGCCGCGAGCGCGCGCGCTGTGGTCCGGGCTGCGGTCATCATCTGCCCTCATGGAAAGGCGTGCACGACATCCGGAGGATCCGAGAAATGATGCAGCGCAGGGGCAACGGCCGGTCACGCGGTTCGTTCCGTTGTGCCGTCCTGGCGCGCATGGTCGGGGTGTAGGTCGACCTCCGAGCGTTCCGGCCGAGCTCGACCAGCGCAATCGGTCCGGCTTCTGCACCCGGCGGATCGAGGCAGGACTCCCCACAGATGTGCCTTGCGCAAACGGCCCGTCGGGCAGAATCTACTTTACGAAATTCAGAAATTGTGCTTTGATGCGCGCATCCCGCCTCGGCCGGAGGGGCGTTGCGCGCGATCGTCACGACACGCGAGGCGGGGAGCGATGGCCGCACTTGTGCCGCAGCGTGTCTTCGGACGCGCCGACGAACGGCATGGTGCGGACGTGAAGTCGCAGCGTGCTGACACCCCGATGCTGGTGTCCCGCGCAATGCGCAAGCATTGTCGCGAATGGTGGCCAACAAGCCCGGCGCACCAGGCAGACTGCGTATAAGCGTTAAGACCGTCGCGCAGGGAAGGCCGGGCGTTCTCGGCTGCACCTGTGGTACCTGCCGCCTGCATTTTTTTCGCAGGCGGGCCGCAGGCGTCAGCCGACGCCTGGCCTTCCCTGCGCCCTCTGACTTGATGAGGGTGAACGACATCAGCACAGCTCGGGCAGCATCTGCCGCGGGAGCGCTCGCTCATGGGCTATGACGAACCGATCGCGTCAGCTTTCGAGCAGCCACTCCGTCGCGCTGCGCCACAGCGTGTCGCGATGCGCCGCGCGGAAGAAGCCCATATGGCCGATCGCGGACGCCCCGACGTCCTGCGGCGCGATGTCGAGCAGCTCCGGCGTCGTGCCCGTATAACCAGCGCACAGCAGCTCAACCGCGGGCCGCGTGGCCCAGGGATCGTCGGCGAGGCACAGCGCCCGGACGGGACTCTTGAAGTTGGCGTAGTTGGCAAGCGGCAGCGATGCGTCATCGAACAGATAGCGCGGGCTCATGATCCAGCGCACCCATTGCAGGAAGACACCCTTCGGCAGGTCCTCGCCGACGCCACTCCAGCCCGGCGTGTAACCCAGCGCATGAGTCAGCGGGACGCCAACGCCGTTGAGCATCGTCGCCACGCGCCAGCGTTCGCCCGGGGCCATCAGCTTCCAATAGCCGGCCTGCGAGGCGATGAAGAGGGCGCGCGACACCTCGGTGTTGTTGGCGAGCAGGCCGAGCGTCTGGCCGCCGAAGGAGTGGCCGACATAGCGCAGCGGCAGCGCACCGTAGCGCGCACGCATCCAACCGACCGCGCCGGTGATGTCGAGTGCGGCCCAGTCGGTCATCGAGGCCGCAAAGCCCTTCAGGGAGCGGGGACGGCTGCCGCCGATCCCGCGATAGTCGTAGGTCAGAACCGCGCAACCCTGCTGGGCAAGATGAGCAGCGAAGCCGCGATAGATCCGGCGCGGGATCGCCGCCCCGGAATTGATCAGCACGGCATGCGCCGGCGTGCCGCGCGGCATGAACAGGGTGCCCGCGAGCGCAAAGCCATCGACGGCCGGAAGGGTCATATCCTCGCTCGAAACGCCGTCGGATCCCGTCTCAGCCACGCCTCGTCCTCCCATCACTTGCCCTTCCGCAGCAAAGTCAAATTCGGGTGGCGGTGCAAGCCCTTGTGTCCGCGCCCTAAATTCCAAGTGGCGGCACGGGAGCAGGCTGTGTATAAGGCGCGCGCCGCCGCGCGGGGAATTTGGCGTGCAGTTGCCGAGAGGGAGTAGAGAGCCATGACCGAGCGCTGGAGCCCGGAGAGCTGGCGGTCCAAGCCGGTGCAGCAGGTGCCTGACTATCCCGACCAGAAGGCGCTCGCCGAGGTCGAGGCGCAGCTTGCGACCTTCCCGCCGCTGGTGTTCGCCGGCGAGGCGCGCAACCTGAAGAAGGCGCTGGCGCGGGTGGCGGCGGGCGAGGCATTCCTGTTGCAGGGCGGCGACTGCGCCGAGAGCTTCGCCGAGCACGGCGCCAACAACATCCGCGACTTCTTCCGCGTGCTGCTGCAGATGGCCGTGGTCATGACCTATGCCGGCGCGGTGCCGGTGGTGAAGGTCGGCCGCATCGCCGGCCAGTTCGCCAAGCCACGCTCGTCGCCGACGGAGAAGATCAATGGCGTCGAGCTGCCGAGCTATCGCGGCGACATCGTCAACGACACGGCGTTCACGCCCGAGGCGCGCATCCCCAATCCGCAGCGCCAGCTCGACGCCTACCGGCAGTCGGCGGCGACCTTGAACCTGCTGCGCGCGTTCGCCACCGGCGGCTTCGCCAATCTCGGCAGCGTGCATCAGTGGATGCTCGGCTTCGTCAAGGATTCCCCGCAGTCGCGGCGCTACAAGGAGCTGGCCGACCGCATCTCGGACGCGCTCAACTTCATGCGCGCCTGCGGCCTCGACCTCGAGAGCCATCCGGAGCTGCGCGCCACCGACTTCTACACCAGCCACGAGGCGCTGCTGCTCGGCTATGAGCAGGCCTTCACCCGGGTCGATTCCACCACCGGCGACTGGTACGCGACCTCGGGCCATTTCATCTGGATCGGCGACCGCACCCGCCAGCTCGACCACGGCCATGTCGAATATTTCCGCGGCATCAAGAACCCGATCGGCCTGAAATGCGGCCCGTCGCTGAAGCCGGACGAGCTGCTGAAGCTGATCGACATCCTCAATCCCGACAACGAGCCGGGCCGGCTGACCCTGATCAACCGCTTCGGCGCCGACAAGGTCGGCGATCATCTGCCGGGACTGATCCGCGCGGTGCAGCGGGAAGGGCGCAAGGTGGTGTGGTCGTGCGATCCGATGCACGGCAACACCATCACCTCGACCTCGGGCTACAAGACACGGCCGTTCGATCGCATCGTATCCGAGGTGCGGGCGTTCTTCGCGGTGCATGCCGCGGAGGGCACCCATGCCGGCGGCATCCATCTCGAGATGACCGGCAAGGACGTCACCGAATGCATCGGCGGCGCGCGCGCGATCACCGACGAGGATCTCAACGACCGCTATCACACGGTGTGCGATCCCCGGCTGAACGCCGAGCAGTCGATCGACATGGCGTTCCTGATCGCCGAGCTGCTGAAGCAGCAGCGCGGCGGCAAGACCGCACCGATGCCGGCCGTCGCGGGCTTCTGATGCTGCGTCTGTGGCGCGCGACGGTCAACTCGCGCAACGGCCTGGCCTTCGCGCTCCGCTCCGAGCAGGCGGTGCGCGAGGAGGTGGTCGCGTTCCTGCTGGCGCTGCCGCTGGCCTATGTCGTCGGCGCGACGGCGATGCGGAGCGTCGAGCTGGTCTGCGCGGTGGTGCTGGTGCTGGTCGTCGAGCTGCTCAACACCGCGATCGAGAAGCTCGCCGACCGCCTCACCACCGAGCACGATCTGCAGATCGGCCGGGTCAAGGATCTCGGCTCGGCCGCCGTCGGCGTCGCGCTGCTGATGTCCGGCTGCTTCTGGCTGTTCGCGATCGCCGAGCGGCTCGGGCTGCTTTGAACGAGTTGAGCGATGGCCGCCGACATCTTCAGGATCACGCTGGCCCAGCTCAACCCGACGGTCGGCGACATCGCGGGAAATGCCGCGAAGGCGCGCGAGGCGCGGGCGAGGGCGGCGGCCGACGGCGCCGATCTCGTGGTGCTGCCGGAGCTGTTCCTGGCGGGGCATCCATGCCAGGACCTGGTGCTGAAGCCGGCATTTCAGGCCGCGTGCCGGGCCGCGATCGAGGCTCTCGCGCGCGAGACCGCCGATGGCGGGCCGGCTGTGCTGATCGGCACGCCCTGGATCGACGACGGCAAGCTCTACAATGCCTGCGTCCTGCTCGACACCGGCCGCATCGCCGCGACGCGCTTCAAGGCCAACCTGGCCGATGGTGATCAGAAGCGCGTGTTCATGCGCGGCCCGGCGGCCGGCCCGCTCAGCGTGCGGGGCGTCCGCATCGGCGTCGCGATCGGCGAAGACATCTCGCCCGAAGAATCGTCGAGCTACGAAAACGTCATCGAGACGCTGGCGGAAACCGGGGCCGAACTCATCGTCGTGCCGAGCCGCTCATGCTACCTGCGCAGCGGCGGCGACCGGCGCCTGTCGGCCGCGGTCGCCCGCGTCACCGAAAGCGATCTGCCGCTCGTCTGGCTCAACCAGGTCGGTGGTCAGGACGGCAAGGTGTTCGACGGCGCATCGTTCGCGCTGAACGCCGATCTCTCGGTGGCGGCACAGCTCCCGGGCTTCGCCGCTGAGGTCACGACCTTGGCATGGAGCAGGGGAGACGACGGCTGGCAGTGTCGGGGACCGGTCACCACGCCGAGCGAGGGCGACGAGGCGGACTACGCGGCCCGCGTGCTCGGCCTGCGCGACCACGTCGAGAAGCATGGCTTCACCGGGATCGTGCTGGCTCTGACCGGAGGCATCGAATCCGCGCTGTCATTGGCGATGGCCGTCGATGCGCTCGGAGCTGCGAGGGTGCGCGGTGTGGTGCTGTCCGGGCCGGACATGCCGCAGGAATCGCCGGCTATTGCAGTCGCGGCGCGGTTCGGCGTCACCGCCGAGACGTTGCCGATCGCACCGGCAGTGGCAGGCTTCGAAACGGTTCTCCCCGGGCCGCTGGCGGGCGACGCCCGTCACGCTCTCCTGGCGCGCGTGCGCGGCTCGCTGCTGCTGGCCTTGGCGAGCCTCTCCGGTGCGCTCGCGGTCGTGCCTCGCAAGACGTCGGACCTGCATGGCTGCGAGATCGGTGACGCGACTGGCGGTGCCACTCTCGTCGACGGCGTGTCCCCGGCCGAGATCGTTCGTCTCGCAGCGCTGCGCAATCGTTGGAAGCCCGTGAACGCGCTGGGACCGTCGGGCGACGTCATGTCGCCCGATCTAGCTGGCCGTGCGTTCTCGGATGCGTTCGAAGGATGACGCGGATGGCCCGGCGATCTCGCTCAGCGCGCGGGAATGAAGGTCGGTCCGACCGTGCGGATCTGCTTGTCGCCACCGGCGCCGGTCGTGGTGTCCGCCGTCGCGGGCGCTGCGGCATCGGCCGGCGTGGCGCCTTTGCGGGCGGCGTTCGCCGGCGGCTTGCCGGTCTGGCGCTGCTGCATCCGCTTGGCGCTCTCCTCGGTGACGATGATGTCGCCCTGCTCGGCGGCTGTGGCCCGGTCGTCGATCGATTTCAGCGCATCGGCCCAGGTCTGGCCGGGCGCCTTGCAGGAACAGCTCGGGTTGAACTCGGTGCGATACTTGAAGGCGTTCGGCAGCGCGGTGTAGGGCTGGCCATTGACCGAGACCGCCTGGTTCATGTCCTCGCCGGGATTGCGATAGGTGAACAGCGTCGCGTCGGCGGCGGGGCATTGCGCCTTGCAGGCGCGCTCGTCGTCGGCGAAGCGGCCGGGAACGGTGGCAAACGAGATCGGGAAATAGGCGCCGTCGCAGCTACGCACGCACACGGTCCGGTAGGTGCCCTGCGGTGCCGCGAGATCGGCGCTCGGCGGCGGCAGCGATGCGGCGGGATTGCTGTCGGCACCGCCGCCGAACAGGCTGGTCAGGAAGTTGCCGCCGCCGCCGCGATTGGCGTTAGCGTATTGCTGATATTGCGGGCCGCAATTGTTCTGGCCGAGGGCTGCCAGCACCGAGCGGCGCTGGTTGTCGCGCTCGCCGCCGAACCCGCCGCCGCGCAGCCGCTCCAGGCTGCTCATGATCTGGTCCAGGTTGGACCGCATCTGCTGGATCTGGTTGTTCACCGGGGCGCATTCGGCCGAGCGGCCGTTGAAGATCGAGAAGAAGCCCGGGCTGTCGCAGCCCATGCGCTTGGCCTGCATGCTGACGCGGTCGAGCTCGCCTTGCTGCTTGGCGGCAGCATCCTGATAGCGCCGGATCTGGTCCTCACGCGCGGGATCGCCGCCACCGCGATCGATCGAGGCGAGCTGCGCCTCCAGGCGCGGACAGATCGGATTGACGCCGGCCTGCGGTCCGGGCGGGCCCGGCGGCATCTGCGCATAGGAATCGGAGCTGGATTGCGCCAGGGCGAGCGAGCCGGTCAGGGTCAGTCCGAGCAGCGCAGACACGGCCAGCAGGCGCGGAGACAGGGATGCGATCAAGATGCGGTATTCCGGTCCATGGGTGCAGCCGCGGGATTAGCACAGAATTCGGAAAAATCGCGGCAGCGGCGGGCATCCCATAGCCGCTTTGTCGGGCATCGTCACGTCGTTTCCAGGGCGCCGGGGTGGCGGGAACCGCCGTTCCCGGCCGTCTCAGCGCTGGCAGGTGATCGCGACGAAGTCGCTGCAGCCGCCACGGGCGCAGTTTGCGCCGGCTTTCGGCACCGATCCGGTGATTTCATCGGGGTCGACGCGGCGATAGGAGGAGGCCTGTGCAAAATCCCGTGATTGGCAGTACGACCGCGCGGCCGAGGCGCCGCATCGGTCGCCCTTGGCGAGGCACTGGTCGACGCCGTAGCCGTCGGCTTCATTGGCGATGATGAAGATGCGACTCTCCGCCGTGGCGGTGGTCGCGGCGGCGAGGAGAACACAGCAGGCGAGCAGCGCCGGGGAGATTCGCATGGTGCACCGGTGGGTGTAGGAGACAACTCATGGTTAGGCCCAAAAGCTTAAAAATGATTAACCATGAGGCGGGGCGCGAGCATTTGGGCAGTGAAAACGGCCGTTTTGCGGCTCTTGACGGAGACAGTCTGCTGCAGCATGGTGAGTTTCATGAACGGTTTCCTCGCCATCTGCTGCATTTGCCGCGAGATTACGCGCTAGCGATTCGCTGGCTGAGGCCGTCTTTTCTCAACAGAGATGATCAGGACGCCCGGCCGGCAGGTCGGAAGCGTGATTCGTGCCGTGGCGGCCCGCTCGCGGGCGGTCGTGCGGCGTAGGACACCGTTGCGCTTCGTCGTGGACTGTCGGTCCGGCGGGGCGGTGAGCACAGGGCATTCGGGGACGGACCATGGACTTGCGTTTGTACGACACCGCGTCGCGGGAGAAGCGCCCCTTCGTGCCGCTCGATCCGAACAATGTCCGCATGTATGTCTGCGGACCGACGGTCTACGACTTCGCCCATATCGGCAATGCGCGGCCCGTGATCGTCTTCGACGTGCTGTTCCGGCTGCTGCGGCATCTCTATGGCAAGGATCACGTCACTTATGTCCGCAACATCACGGATGTCGACGACAAGATCAACGCCCGCGCCGCGCGCGACTTTCCAGGGCTGCCGCTGAACGAGGCGATTCGGAATGTGACGGAGGTGACCGAACGGCAGTTCCACGAGGATGTCGACGCGCTTGGGTGCCTCAGGCCTACCTTGGAGCCGCGGGCGACCGAGCACATCGCCGAGATGCGGACGATCATCGAAAAGCTTGTGGCAGGTGGCTTTGCCTATGTCGCGCAAGATCACGTGCTATTCTCACCGGCCGCGATGAACGCAGCTAACGCCGTGCTGCCGCGCTATGGAGCGCTCGCTAACCGCTCGCTCGACGAGATGATCGCCGGCGCGCGCGTCGACGTCGCGCCCTACAAGCGCGATGTAACTGATTTCGTGCTGTGGAAGCCGTCGAAGCCCGGTGAGCCGTCTTGGCCGTCGCCGGCCGGCATTGCCGTCGAGGGACGTCCCGGCTGGCACATCGAGTGCTCGGCCATGTCGAACACACTGCTTTGGGAAAAAATGAAGGCGACTTTGTCACCCGAAGCACAGAATCACCCCCATCAGTTCGATATTCACGGCGGGGGAGTTGATCTTGTTTTTCCGCATCACGAGAACGAGCTGGCTCAGAGCTGCTGCGCCTTTCATACCGCGCGCATGGCCAATGTTTGGATGCACAACGGCTTCTTGCAGGTCGAAGGCGAGAAGATGTCGAAGAGCCTCGGCAATTTCATGACGATCAACGAGCTGCTCACAACGACGAAATTTGGAGGACGCGAGTGGCCCGGTGAAGTGCTGCGACTTGCGATGCTGCAAACGCATTATCGTCAGCCAATCGATTGGACTGTGAGCAATCTTCTCCAGAGTGAAAAACGTCTTCAAGTGTGGAAGGATTTCGCAGCGGAACGAACTAGGAGCTCAATCAATAAAGACCTTTTCGACGAGGTAATTGGTGCTCTTAGGGATGATCTCAATTGCTCAATGGTATTCGCTACACTCGACCGAGTTGCGCGATCAGATAATTCTGAGATACGCGATCGATACACGATGTATAAGATATTAGTGCTGTTGGGATTTAAGGGGGTGCAGAGCAATGTAGCGAAGCTTTCCAAGAAGTTATCCTTAGCCTTGGAAGGTTTAGCTCAGCTATCTTCAGGTGATTGGATGAACATAGCGGCTGGCGTCGAAAGAAGGCCAATGCTGTCTAGCGGAAGTCCAAAAGCTGGCACTTGGTTGTTGGCTAACGTGGTAGCTCTTCAAGAATTACTTAGGAGAGAGAGCTCTGCAATGCGGGCCGGCCTGAATTCGGAAATTGTCGAGGATCTAAGTAGGAGTCTACTGGTTCGCCTAAAGGAAGATCCAAGGAGACTAAGTCGAAAGGCCAAAAGGAAAATGGAAATCGAGGAGCTGGTGCGGCTTCGTCAGCTTGCTCGTGCCCGAAAGGATTTCGGTGAGTCGGATCGATTACGCGATCTTCTCGCAAAGATGGGTGTTACCGTCAAAGACGGGAAGGATCCCAAGACTGGTGAGCCCATCATGATTTGGGAGGATGCTCAATGAGCAGGCCCGACACGCCGTTTCCGCGGCACTGGCTGTACTACATCCTGCTCAAGCTGGTACTGATCGCGGGCGCGGTGGCGCTGGTCACGAAACTCTATGGCATGTGGTGACGCATGGGACAGGCTCTCCCGAGGCCCGCGCTGCGGCCGTTTCTTCCCGCTGATGCGCCGGTGCTGGCCGCGATCTTCGTCGCCAGCATCCAGGAATTGACCGGTGACGATTACAGCGAGGAGCAGCAGGAGGCCTGGGCGTCCGCTGCTGAGGATGAGACGGGTTTTGGCAAGAGGCTGGCATCCGAGCTCACCTTGATTGCGACCCTGCAGGGCTCGCCGGTCGGCTTCGCCGCGCTGAAGGGCAACGATCACATAGACATGCTCTATGTCCATCCGAACGCGGCCGGGCAGGGCGTCGGGGCCCTGCTATGCGACGCGCTGGAAAAGCTGGCGGGCGCGCGCGGCACGACCGGTCTGTCGGTCGACGCCAGCGACACGGCGGTCGAATTCTTCCGCAAGCGCGGCTACGTCGCGCAGCAGCGCAATAGCGTCTCCATCAATGGCGAGTGGCTCGCCAACACGACGATGAAGAAGACGCTCGGCTCCGGGGGAGCGCAGGCATGAGCAGGGTAGGCACAAGCAGGGAACGGCTTTATCTGTTCGACACCACCCTGCGTGATGGCGCGCAGACCAACGGTGTCGATTTCACGCTGGCCGACAAGCAGGCGATCGCGCGCATGCTCGACGATCTCGGCATCGACTATGTCGAGGGCGGCTATCCCGGCGCCAACCCGCTCGACACCGAGTTCTTCGCCGCCAAGCCGAAGCTCGGCCACGCCCGCTTCACCGCCTTCGGGATGACGCGCCGGGCGGGACGCTCGGTGTCCAACGATCCGGGCGTGGCGGCGCTGCTGGAGGCCAAGGCGGACGCGATCTGCTTCGTCGCGAAGTCATCCGCCTACCAGGTGCGCGTCGCGCTGGAGACCACCAACGAGGAGAATCTCGCCTCGATCCGCGACAGCGTGACGGCCGCGAAGGCTGCGGGGCGCGAGGTGATGCTCGACTGCGAGCATTTCTTCGACGGCTACAAGGCGAATGCGGAGTTCGCGCTGGCCTGCACCCGCGCGGCCTATGAGGCCGGCGCGCGCTGGGTCGTGCTGTGCGACACCAATGGCGGCACCATGCCGCACGAGATCGAGCTGATCGTCGGCGAGGTCGCCAAGCACGTGCCGGGCGATCACCTCGGCATCCACGCCCATAACGACACCGAGCAGGCGGTGGCGAACTCGCTTGCCGCGGTCCGCGCTGGCGTGCGGCAGATCCAGGGCACCTTGAACGGACTCGGTGAGCGCTGCGGCAATGCCAATCTGTGCTCACTGATCCCGACCTTGAAGCTGAAGACGGAGTTCTCGGATCGGTTCGAGATCGCCGTATCGGACCGGCAGCTCGCCGGCCTGATGAAGGTCTCGCGCACGCTCGACGACATGCTGAACCGTGCGCCGAACCGGCACGCGCCTTATGTCGGCGAGAGCGCCTTCGTCACCAAGACCGGTATTCATGCGTCGGCCGTGCTGAAGGATCCGCAGACCTATGAGCACGTCCTGCCCGAGCGCGTCGGCAATCATCGCAAGGTGCTGGTCTCCGACCAGGCCGGACGATCCAACGTCATCGCGGCGCTGGAGCGCGGCGGCATTCCCTTCAGCAAGAGCGATCCGAAGCTGACGCGCCTCGTCGAGGAGCTGAAGGAGCGCGAGGCCGCGGGCTACGCCTATGAGTCCGCCGACGCCTCGTTCGAGTTGCTGGCGCGGCGTACGCTGGGCTCGGTGCCGGAGTATTTCCGGGTCGAGCAGTTCGACGTCAATGTCGAGCAGCGCTACAACGCGCTCGGTGAACGCGTCACGGTGGCGCTGGCCGTGGTCAAGGTGGACGTCGCTGGCGAGCGGCTGATCTCGGCGGCGGAAGGCAACGGCCCGGTCAATGCGCTCGACGTCGCCTTGCGCAAGGATCTCGGCAAGTACCAGGGCTTCATCGACGGCCTCAAGCTGATCGACTACCGCGTCCGTATCCTCAATGGCGGCACCGAGGCGGTCACGCGCGTGCTGATCGAGAGCGAGGACGAAAAGGGAGAGCGCTGGACCACGGTCGGCGTCTCGCCGAACATCATCGACGCCTCGTTCCAGGCGCTGATGGATTCGGTATTCTACAAGCTGGTGAAGTCCGGCGCGAAGGGGTGAGATGATGCATCCGTCGTTGCGAGCGAAGCGAAGCAATCCAGGCCTGAATGCGCGATTCTGGATTGCTTCGTCGCTTCGCTCTTCGCAATGACCTGGAGAGGCCAGGAGCAAACGCATGATCGACCACGTCTCCGTCGGTGTCAGCGATCTCGTCCGCAGCGCGCGGTTCTATGAGCGTGCGCTGGCGCCGCTCGGGCTGACGCGGCTGATCGAGCGTCCCACGACCATCGGCTTCGGGAAGGCCTATCCGGAATTCTGGATCAATCTACGCCCCGCCATGGCGCGCGTGCCGGCCGACACCGGCTCTCATGTGTGCCTGCGAGCCAGGAGCACGGCGGAGGTCGATGCGCTTCACGCGGCGGCGTTGGAGGCGGGCGGAGTTTCCGACGGTGCGCCAGGACTGCGGCCGCATGATCGCGTGCGCTATTATGCGGCCTTTGTGCTTGATCCCGATGGCAACCGGATCGAGGCGGTCACATTCCCGAGCGAGTAGGCGCTCAGAGCCGTTTGGCGATCTCAGGCGCCATCTCGGTCTCTTCCTTGGCGACGCGGGCGGCGGCCTCGCGCAGGCGCGGCAGGATGTCCTCGACGCGTTCGGCCCTGAGCAGCTCGATCTGGAAGCCGGGGCGGATGAACTCGGTCTCGCGCATGTGCGCGAGCAGCCCGAACAGCGGTTCCCAGAAGCCGTCGATATTGGCCATCAGCACCGGCTTGGCGTGGCGTCCGAGCTGCTTCCAGGTCAGCTGCTCGACGAGCTCCTCGAGCGTGCCGATGCCGCCGGGCAGCGCCACGAACGCGTCGGAGTGCTCGAACATCAGCCGTTTGCGCTCGTGCATGTCGGGCGTGATGATGAGATCCTTGAGCGGCATCATGACTTCCTTCTTCACCAGGAAGTCCGGAATGATGCCGGTGACGTCGCCGCCATGGTCGAGCACGGCCTTGGCAACCGCGCCCATCATGCCGATGGAGCCGCCGCCATAGACGAGCCTGACGCCGTTCTCGGCAAGCGCCTTGCCGAGTGCTTTCGCCGATTCGATGAAGCTGGGATTCGTCCCCGGGCCGGAGCCGCAATAGACGCAAACGGTGCGGATTTCAGTCATTGGAGCGGTGTGACACTGCAGTTGAAAGGCGTCAAGACGAGGGCGGAGGACGTGGATTCGCGGGCTTTCACGGATTGATGCAGGCTGAATGGGTCCATTTGTCCGAAAACAAGTATGCAAATACTGCGCCGCGGCAACGGATTCCGTCGACGTACCGGTGCATCCGGCGCCCGGACACTCTATATGACGCAGGCAACGCCCGGCATCACAACATGCCAAAACACTCGCTGCTCCAGAACGTTTGATGCCGCCCGATTCCTCCTCCGAACCAGCCGCCAACCAGCCTTCGTCCCTCGAGCAGGGAACGCTGGCCGGCACGCTGCGCCACTTGTGGCCCTTCATCTGGCCGAGCGATCGCGCCGACCTGAAGATGCGCGTGCTATGGTCGGTGGTGCTGCTGATCGCGGCCAAGGTCGCGACGCTGGTCCTGCCCTTCACCTTCAAATGGGCGATCGACGCGTTGACCGGCGCCAATACCGCGCCGATCGCGCCCGATAACTGGGCGTTCTGGCTGGTGGCCTCGCCGATCGTCATGACGGCAAGCTACGGCGGGATTCGGGTGCTGATGGCGGTGCTGACGCAGTGGCGCGACGGTATTTTTGCCCGCGTCGCCATGCATGCCGTGCGCAAGCTCGCGACCATCACCTTCGTCCACATGCATGAATTATCGCTGCGCTTTCACCTCGAGCGCAAGACCGGCGGCCTGACCCGCGTGCTCGAGCGCGGCCGCAACGCGATCGAGACCATCGTGCGCATGGTGATCCTGCAGCTGATCCCGACCATCGTCGAGGTCTCGCTGCTGACGGCGGTGCTGCTGTGGCAGTTCGACTGGCGCTACGTTCTGGTCACGCTCACCATGGTCGCGGCCTATCTCTACTACACCTACATTGCGACCGAGTGGCGCATCGAGATCCGGCGCCGCATGAACGACTCGGATACGGATGCCAATACCAAGGCCATCGACTCGCTGCTCAACTACGAGACAGTGAAGTATTTCGGCGCCGAGGCGCGCGAGGCCGAGCGTTATGACCGTTCCATGGAGCGCTACGAGCGGGCCAGCGTGAAGACCTATACCTCGCTCGCGGTGCTCAACGCCGGGCAGGCCGTGATCTTCACGATCGGGCTGACGGTGGCCATGCTGATGTGCGCCCAGGGCGTGCGTCAGGGACGCAACACGGTCGGCGACTTCGTCATGATCAACAGCATGATGATCCAGCTCTACCAGCCGCTGAACTTCATGGGCATGGTCTATCGCGAGATCAAGCAGGCGATCATCGACATCGAGAAGATGTTCGGCGTGCTCACGCGCGATGCCGAGGTTAAGGACGCGGCCGGAGCGACGCCTTTGGTGGTCACCTCTGGCAATGTCCGCTTCGACGACGTCCGCTTCGCCTATGAGCCGGAGCGGCCGATCCTGCAGGGGCTGAGCTTCGAGGTGCCGGCGGGCAAGACGGTCGCGATCGTGGGGCCGTCCGGTGCTGGCAAGTCGACCATCTCGCGGCTGCTGTTTCGGCTCTACGACGTCTCCGGCGGACGCATCTTGATCGACGGCCAGGACATCCGCGACGTTACCCAGGTGTCGCTGCGCGCCCAGATCGGGATGGTCCCGCAGGATACCGTGCTGTTCAATGACACCATCCGCTACAACATCCGCTACGGACGCTGGGATGCGGACGACGCCGCCGTCGAGGAGGCAGCGAGGCTGGCCCAGATCGACGGTCTGATCCGGATGGCGCCGAAGGGCTACGAGACCCAGGTGGGCGAGCGCGGCCTCAAGCTCTCCGGTGGCGAGAAGCAGCGCGTTGCGATTGCCCGCACCATCCTGAAGGGGCCGCCCATCCTCGTGCTGGACGAGGCGACCTCGGCGCTGGACAGCCATACCGAACACGAGATCCAGGAGGCGCTCGATGGCGTGTCGCGCAATCGTACCTCGCTCGTGATCGCGCACCGGCTTTCGACCATCGTGGCGGCCGACGAGATCATCGTGCTCGACCGGGGGCGAATTGCCGAGCGCGGCACTCATGCCGAGCTGCTGGCCAAAGGCGGGCTGTATGCCGGCATGTGGAACCGACAGCGCGAGGCCGAGGAGGCGCGCGAAAAACTGGCGCAGATCGGCGACGATGCGGGGGCGCCGAACCGCAATCCGCCGGATCGGAGCGAGCCGGACGCGGCCGGGCCCGATCGGACCGGACAGGTGGCGAGTGCCGCCGAATGATGCCGCGAACCGCCCTGATCTGAACTCAAGAATGCATTAAGGATTCATTTTGACCTTCGCCGGCCATCGACCTAGTCAAGGCGGCGGTCCGCTCTGAGGTCAGAGCGACAACACTCAACGAAGCAGGCCATGTCGATCAGCAATTCCATCCGCGCTCAGATCCCGCCGATCCACCCGGAAGGTTATCCTTTCATCGGGGGATTTGCCCTCGTCAGCCTGATCCTGTTCTGGATATTCACCCCGCTCGGCTGGATCGGCACGCTGCTCACCGTCTGGTGCGCGCTGTTCTTCCGCGACCCGATCCGGGTCACGCCGCAGCGGGAAGGGCTGGTGGTGGCGCCGGCCGACGGGCGCATCTCCATGATCACGCGCGCCCTGCCGCCGGCCGAGCTTGGCCTCGGCGACCGGCCGCTGCTGCGGGTCTCGATCTTCATGAGCGTGTTCAACGTGCATGTGAACCGCAGCCCGGTGGCCGGCCGGATCGAGAAGATCGCCTACCGTCCGGGCGCCTTCATCAATGCCGAGCTCGACAAGGCGAGCGAGGACAACGAGCGCAACTCGCTCGCGATCTCGACGCCGCATGGCCGCATCGGCGTGGTCCAGATCGCAGGCCTCGTGGCGCGCCGGATCGTGTCGTTCGTGCGCGAGGGGCAGACCATTGGGGCTGGCGAGCGCTTCGGCCTGATCCGCTTCGGCTCGCGGCTCGACGTCTATCTCCCCGACGGCACGGAGGTTCTGGTCTCGGAGGGGCAGACGGCCATTGCCGGCGAGACGATCCTGGCCGATTTCGACGTCCCCGTGCCCGGCCTGACGTTCCGGAGCCAGTGAACCGTCGCTGCCCGCTGGTGACCCATTAAGGGGACCTTGAGCTGTGTTCAGGCACAAGGTTCCGGCCAAACCACACGTGGTGTGATCATGAGCTTCGACGTGAACTCTCCCGAACTGCGCCGCCGCCGTTTCCGCCCGATCCCGGTGCGGCTGCTGGTGCCGAACATGATCACCCTGCTGGCGATCTGCGCCGGCCTGACCGCGATCCGGCTGTCGACCGAGGGACGGATGGAGCTCGCGGTCGGCGCCATCGTCTTTGCCGCCTTCCTGGACGGCATCGATGGCCGCATCGCCCGCATGATCAAGGGCCAGTCGAAGTTCGGCGCCGAGCTCGACAGCCTGGCCGATTTCGTCAATTTCGGCGTGGCGCCGGGCCTGATCCTGTATTTCTGGCAGCTCCATGAGCTGCGCGACGGCGGCTGGATCGCCGCCATGATGTACGCCATCAGCGGCGGCCTGCGGCTGGCGCGCTTCAATGCCAGCATCGACGATCCCAACAAGCCGCCCTTCGCCGCCAATTTCTTCACCGGCGTGCCGGCACCGCTCGGCGCCATCACCGTGCTGCTGCCCGTCTATCTGGCGTTCCTGGACCTGCCGAGGCCGCCGGCGCTGGTGACGGCGTTCTACACCCTGCTGATCGCCTTCCTGATGGTGTCGCGGCTGCCGGTGTTCTCCGGCAAGACCACGCGGATGCGTGTCTCGCCCGAACTCGTGCTGCCGGTGTTCGCCTCGGTGGTGTTCTTCGTGGCGCTGCTGGTGGTCTATCCCTGGCACATCCTGTCGGCCGGATCGATCCTCTACATCCTGAGCCTTCCGTTCGGCTGGCGGCTGTATCGGCACCAGGCGGCGCGGCACGCCGCGGTCCTTGGTGCCGCGGCTGCGGCGTCGCACGCCTCGTCTTCATCCACGACGGCTTTTGCGCCGACCGGCGCGCCAGCGGTGGAGCAGGGGCAGCGGCCGCCGGAACGGCTGCACTGAGCGCAGGGCCCAAGACCCGGCGCGCGCTTTGCCGGCTTGGGCGCCTCAGTTATACCGGATGGCCAAGGACGGCCGCGAATGCCGTCCGCATCATCCGGAGAAAACGCCCGTGACAAGCACTGCCGCCGCGCCCCTCGCTGCTTTCGTCCTCGAGGCGCTCGCGCGCTACGATACGCCGACCATCTGCAACGCGATGGAGATCGTGGCGCCCGAGCGGCGCCTGATCGGCTACACGACCAAGCCGCTGGTGTGTCCGTTCCCCGATCTGCCGCCCATGGTCGGCTACGCGCGGACGGCGACGATCCGGTCCGTCGTCAAATCGGGATTGCCGGCGGAGGAGCAGGCGAGGCGACGCACCGACTACTACGAATATGTCGGCACCGGTCATGGTCCCCGCATCGTCGTGATCCAGGATATCGATGGCCCCGACATCGGTTACGGCGCATTCTGGGGCGAGGTACAGAGCAACGTCCACAAGGCGCTCGGCTGCCTCGGCGTGATCACCGATGGATCGATCCGCGACATCCCGCAATGGGCTGCCGGCTTCCAGGCACTGGCGGGCTCGATCGGTCCGTCGCATGCGTGGGTGCATGCCGAGAGCTTCGGCGGCGAGGTCCGCGTCGCCGGGATGACCGTGCGCTCGGACGACCTGATCCACTCCGATCGCCATGGTGCGATCGTCATCCCCGCCGACATCGCGGCGAAGCTTCCCGAGGCGGCCGAGTTGTGCGCGCGCCGTGAAACGCCGATCCTGGAGATCGCGCGGTCTGCGGATTTCTCGCTCGAGAAGCTCAAGGCCGCTTTGAAGCGGTCGGCGGAGATTCATTGAGCGTCGCTTCACTCCGGTCCCAATGGGCGAGCCGTACCGCGCGGCGGTGCGGCCCGCCGGCCTTGCGCTGGGCGCTCGCCGAACTGCGACGCTGCAACCGCATCCGGATGACTACGGGGTGGCGGCTGACCCTCCGCCGAAAATATCGCGCACGGTGACGAATTACCCGCAAACAGGCCGGAATTCGCCGAAGGTTAAGCGGCCGTCGCTCGTTGAGAAGATTTTATCCATCAAGCTTTACCTGATGGCTAGCCTGTCCCGATAGGCATGTCGCCCGAGGGCGAAGGACATGCGCAGGCTGATATCGAAATCCGGGCCGTTGTTCGGGCGGCTCGACCGGACCGTCGACAAGATGGTTCGGCTGATCGGACATTTCGGCAGCGCCGCGATCGGCCTCTCGGCGATCGCCCTGGTGTGGGCCGGCATCTTCTACACCATCTCTGAAGAGTATACGCGCACCGAGCAGTCGGCGCTTAAGAACGGCGCCAATCTGGCCCGCGCGTTCGAGGAGCAGATCATCCGCTCGATCCGCGCGGCAGATCAGACCTTGCTCTACGTCCGCGACTCCTATGCCAGGGACCCGCACAACTTCGACATGTCGCTATGGTCGAAGAACAGCCAGTTCCTGTCCGACTTCTCGTTTCAGGTCGTCGTGATCGGCAAGGACGGCATCATGCTGTCCAGCAACATCGATCCGAAGATGCGGGGCCTCGACCTGCGCGACCGCGAGCACTTCCGCGTTCATGCCGACGGCAAGGATGATTTTCTCTTCATCAGCAAGCCGATCTTCGGCCGTGTCTCCAACAAATGGTCGATCCAGTTGACCCGCCGCATCATCATGCCGGACGGTTCGTTCGGCGGCGTCGTGGTGGTCTCGCTCGACCCTGAATATCTGTCGAGCTTCTACAATTCGGTCGATCTCGGCAAGAAGGGCAATGTCACACTGCTCGGTCTCGACGGCATCGTGCGCGCACGGGCCTCGGCCGGTCCGGGGGGCGTCGGATCCTCGCTCGCCGGCAGCCCGGTGATGAGCGCCATTCAGCACGGAAGCAGCGGCTTCTACACCTTCAAAAGTCTGATCGACGGCGTCACGCGCATCTACTCGTTCCAGCGCATCAAGGATCTGCCGCTGGTGGTCATCGTCGGTCAGGCCTCCGAGGAGATCTTCAGCGCCTTCAAGCTCAACCGCGATCGTGATCTGCTGGTCGGAGCGTTGCTGACGGTGGTCATCGGCATCATCACGATCCTGATTGCGCGCTATCAGGCGGGGCTTGCCGCCTCGCGTGATGCCGCCGAGGCAGGTACGCGGGCGCGCTCCGAATTCCTGGCGATGATGAGCCATGAGATACGCACGCCGATGAACGGCGTCATCGGCCTTGCCGATCTCTTGCTGTCGGCGGACCTCGCGCCGGAGCAGCGCAAGATCGCGACCACCTTGCGCGAGTCGGCCGACTATCTGTTGCAGCTGCTCAACGACGTCCTCGATTTCTCCAAGCTCGATGCCGATCGTCTGGAGATCGAGCACATCGAGTTCGACCTGCACCGGTCGGTGACGGCGACCGCCGAGCTGCTGGTGTCCCGCGCCAAGGAAAAGGGTCTGCAGCTGACGACCTCGATCGCGCCGGAAGTGCCGAACTACGTGGTCGGCGATCCCGCGCGATTGCGCCAGGTGCTGTTCAACCTGGTCGGCAATGCGCTCAAATTCACCGAATCGGGCGGCGTCCATATCGATGTCCGTGCCGAGAACCTTGCCGGGCCGCACCTGACGCTGGTGTTCTCGATCGCCGATACCGGCGTCGGCATTCCCGCAGACGCCGTCAGCCGGCTGTTCAAGCAGTTCTCGCAGGTCGACAATTCCATCTCGCGCCGCTTTGGCGGCACCGGTCTGGGGCTCGCAATCTGCAAGCGCCTCGTCACCTGCATGGGCGGCGACATCACGGTGCAGAGCAAGGTGGGGGAGGGAAGCACCTTCACCTTCTCGATCCAGGTCCAGACGCAGCCGGACGTCGAGCAGGTGAGCGCGCCCGAGGCGACCATCGTGCCGGTCGGTGAGACGATCGCCGAGGAACGTCCGGGCAGCCTCGAGCCGCTGAAGATCCTCGTTGCCGAGGACAATCTGACCAATCAGTTCGTCATCAAGAAGCTCCTGGACAAGCTCGGTCACCGCTACGACATCGTCGAGAACGGAACCCAGGCGATCGCGGCCGTGCAGAGGCAGGCCTACGATCTCGTGCTGATGGACATGATGATGCCCGAGATGGACGGGCTGACGGCGACGCGGATGATCCGCTCGCTGCCGCCGCCCGCCCAGGACATCTACATTGTTGCCCTGACGGCCAACGCCACCAGCCAGGATCATCTGGCTTGCACGGACGCCGGCATGAACGACTTCGTGACCAAGCCGGTCACGCGCGATCGACTGAATGCCGCTCTGCTTCGCGCGGCCGCTGCTACACACAAGGAAAGGCTTGTCGCATGACCGACTGGGTGCAATTCGACGAATCCGTCTATCAGATCCTGGTCTCCGAGCTCGGCGAAGAGGATGCGCTGGAGGTCCTGCGCACGTTCCTCGACGATACGTCCGGAAAGTTCGGCACGCTTGCGGCCAAGTTCGAGGATCGCCTCGAACTGAGGCGTGAGGCGCATTCGATCAAGAGCTCGTCGGCGACGTTCGGTTTCTCGGCGCTGTCGCGCCTGTCGCGCGAACTCGAGGTGGGATCGGCGACGATGGAGCCGGCGCAGATGCTGGAGATGGTCCACAAGATGCAGCGATCATTCGATCAGTCGGCCGTCTTCGCCGCGGCGAACCTGCTGAAGTCCGGATCCTCAGCCGCTTGAGCGAGTCGGCGTGGTCTGCGGCGCTGCTGTTTACCTTTCATTATGCCTACCGAATTCAGTAACTCGTCCTTAATGGCGGACATCTAGTCTCGTGACATGCGGTCCAGAAGCACCGCGTCGGTCCGGCAGGGTCGTGGTTTGCGTACGCGGGTGGAGTTGACTCATGGATATTATGACGAGTGCGGGGCTCGTGGCTGGCGTGATCGTCATCGCGACGATGATGCTGCTGGGCGGCGATCTCGAGATGTTCGTCAGCGAGCACGCCGCAATCATCATCTTCGGCGGTTCGATCGCAGCCACCATGATTCGCTTCCCGCTGGGCGTCATGCTGCACGGCGTTCCGCTTGGAATGAAGTACGCTTTCACCATGAGCCGCCTGTCGGCCCGCGAGCTCGTCGACGAGCTCGCCCGCATTGCCGAGATCGCGCGCAAGCAGGGCCCGGTCGGCCTGGAAAAGGTCGAGACCGACGAGCCGTTCCTCGCCAAGGGAATCCGCTACGTGGCCGACGGCTACGACCTCGAATTCATCCGCGACAATCTCGAGCGTGACCGCGACAATTTCCTGATGCACCTGGACGAAGGCAGCAAGATCTATCGCGCCATCGGCGACTGCGCCCCGGCGTTCGGCATGGTCGGCACGCTGATCGGCATGGTGCAGATGTTCGCCAACATGACCGACCCCTCGAAGCTCGGCCCGTTCATGGCGACCGCGCTGCTCGCGACCCTGTACGGCGCGTTGGTGTCGAACCTGATCTGTCTGCCGATCGCCGACAAGCTGCATGGCAAGCTGCTGGACGAGGAAACCAACCGGACGCTGATCATCGACGGAATCCTGATGATCCGCGACTCCAAGAGCCCCGCCCTGGTCCGCGAAATGCTCCTGGCCTATCTGCCTGAGAAGCATCGCCACGCCGAAGGCGAGCCCGTGCCGGCCTGATCGGCTGCGGCGGGGCGATCCGGGGTGGGGTAGGCAATGGCCAAGAAGAAGAGGGGCGATGCGCATGGCGGCGGTCACGGCTGGTTCGTGACCTTTGCCGACCTGATGGGACTTCTGGTCAGCTTCTTCGTGATGCTGGTCGCGTTCTCGACCATGGACAACAACAAGCTGAAAGTCGTCGCAGGCTCGATGCGCGACGCCTTCGGCGTGCAGTCCGAGTCGCGCTATTCGGGCATCGTGGAATCCGACGGCCTGCCGACCCGGCCGAAGCTCAAGAACGCCGCCCACATCTCGCCGGAGGAGACCGCGCGCGAGCCCAGCCCCGAGCAGGAGGAGCGCCAGCATACCAATGGCGCCAAGCTGAAGATCGATCGCCAGTTCGCGCTGGCGTCTGCCTCGCTGCGTCAGGCGCTGCAGGACATGCCGGAGATGACCGAGATCTCCAAGCACATCATGTTCGAAGAGACCAAGCAGGGGCTCAACCTGGAGATCGTCGACCAGGACGGGCGGTCGATGTTCGCGGATGGCTCGAAGGTGCCCTTCGACCGCACGCGACGCCTGATCGAGAAGCTGGCCGCACCGCTCAAGGCGACACCGCTTCGGGTCCAGATCACCGGGCACACGGCCGCCGGCTTCGTTCCCGCCCGGAGCGATTATGATGGTTTCGACCTGTCGGCGGACCGCGCCAACGCAGTACGCCAGATCCTGGAGCGGGAAGGGTTGCCGGCGAGCCACATCTACGCGGTCTCCGGCAAGGCGGATAGCCAGCCACTGTTCCCGGACGATCCCTCGCTGGCCGCCAACCGCCGCGTGACGATCACCTTGATGCGGGAAGACCCGCCATTGCCGCCCGATCTGAAGCCGTAGCCGGGACGCTTTGCCTCCCGCATCATATTGCCGCACGGGCGCCTGCGAACGGCAACGAAGAGCATCAGCAGCCACTTGATTCGCCTGAGGCAGATCCGACATCTGCCTCAGGATGCTTGGGCTAAAGGCACTTGCCGCGATGCGGCATGCGACATCTGTGTCAGCCGTGCCGTTTGGTTGCGGGCTGGGAACATAGGTCTGCTTACGGTAGAGACTTGACCTGCGAACGGTCTACGTTCACACGCGCCGGGCCAAACAGGGAAGATGCGTTCCGAGCACATGACGGCCAGCGCGACATCGACCGAAGGACAGGACACCGCGAGCACGTCGGGGTTCTGGGGGCTGACGCTAGGCAGCATCGGCGTGGTGTTCGGAGACATCGGCACCTCGCCCCTCTACGCCTTTCGCGAGGCCGCGCACGGCGCTGCTCAGGGGCACCCGGTGTCGCGGATCATCGTGCTCGGCGTGCTCTCGCTGATCCTCTGGTCGCTGTTCATCGTGGTGACAGCCAAATACGTCCTGCTGCTGCTCCGCGCCGACAATAACGGCGAGGGCGGAACGCTGTCGCTGATGGCGCTCGGACAGCGGGCTTTGGGTCGGCGCAGCCTGTTCCTGATGTCGCTGGGCGTGATCGGCGCTTCGATGTTCATCGGAGACTCGATGATCACGCCGGCGATCTCGGTGTTGTCGGCGGTCGAAGGCCTCAAGCTCGCCGCGCCTGCGCTCGAGCATTATGTCGTGCCGTTGACCGTGTTCATCCTGGTCGTGCTGTTCGCGGTCCAGAGCAAGGGGACGGCGCGCGTCGCCTCCGCCTTCGGCCCGGTCATGGTCACGTGGTTCACCGCCCTCGCCGTGATGGGGCTGGTCCACATCCGCGACGACCCCTCGGTGCTCGCGGCGATCAATCCCTATTATGCGGTGCAGTTTCTGCTCTCGCACGGCACGATCGGCCTGGTCACCCTGGGCGCGGTGTTCCTCGCGGTCACCGGCGGCGAGGCGCTCTATGCAGATCTCGGTCATTTCGGCCGCAAGCCGATCCAGTCGGCCTGGCTGTTCTTCGTGCTTCCGGCGCTGCTGATCAACTATTTCGGGCAGGGCGCCCTGGTGCTGTCCGATCCCGCCGCGATCGAGAATTCGTTCTACCGGATGGTGCCTGAACTGTTGCTGCTGCCGCTGGTGGTGCTGGCCACCGCCGCGACTGTCATCGCGAGCCAGGCCGTGATCACGGGCGCCTATTCGCTGGTCAGCCAGGCGGTCCAGCTCGGCCTGCTGCCGCGTTTCGAGGTGCGCTATACGTCGGAGAGCCATGCCGGCCAGATCTATCTGCCGCGGGTCAACCGGCTGCTGCTGATCGGCGTGCTGCTGCTGGTCCTGCTGTTCCGGACCTCGAGCAATCTCGCCTCCGCCTACGGCATCGCAGTGTCCACCACCATGGTCGCCGACGGCATCATGGGCTTCGTGGTGATCTGGAAGCTGTGGAACTTGCGTGCGGCCGTGGCGGCTGCCGTGATCGCTCCCTTCGTCATCGTCGATATGACCTTCTTCAGCGCCAACCTGCTGAAGCTCCTCGAAGGAGCCTGGGTTCCGCTGCTGTTCGGTGCCGCGATGGTCGTGACGATCTGGACCTGGCGGCGTGGTTCGGCGATCTTGGTGCTCAAGACGCGCAAGATCGAGGTTCCGCTGGATGACCTGATCACCAGCCTGGAGAAGAGGCCTCCTCACATCGTCAAGGGCACGGCGGTGTTTCTCACGAGCGATCCGACCTCGGTGCCGACCGCATTGCTGCACAATCTCAAGCACAACAAGGTGCTGCACGAGCACAACGTGATCCTGACCATCGAGACCGCACAGACGCCGCGGGTCGATGTCTCGGAGCGCGTGCGCATGGAGAAGATCAGCGAGAAGTTTTCCAAGGTGCGGCTGCGCTTCGGATTCATGGAATCCCCGAACGTGCCGCGCGCGCTCGCGGTGGCGCGCAAGCTCGGCTGGCAGTTCGACATCATGTCCACGTCGTTCTTCGTCTCGCGCCGCTCGTTGAAGCCATCGTCCCAGTCGGGCATGCCGACCTGGCAGGACCATCTCTTCATTGGTCTGAGCCGGTCGGCCAACGACGCCACGGACTATTTCCAGATTCCCACGGGCCGGGTCGTCGAGGTGGGTACCCAGGTAACGATTTGATCGGTTGGTCTTCCCTGATGTCTCATGTATGCCTAAATGCATGGCTGAGGCGCATTCCCGACAGGTCCGTCGCAACGCGCTGCCGCTATAAGCCGCGCGCTCTGCCGCGTTGTGCAGTGAAGCATTAACGAGTCCTCGAGGGGGCTACCCCATGACAGTCGACGTCGCAGCTACGCCCGCGGAAGCGCCGGCGACCAACGGGCATGGCAACGCCCATTCCACGGCGAGCTTCGCGGCGCTGACACTGGGAAGCATCGGTGTCGTCTATGGCGACATCGGCACCAGCCCGCTGTACGCGTTGCGCGAAGCGGTCATGGCTGCGAGCAGCAGCGGCGAACCTGCGCCTCACGCCGTGATGGGGGTGATCTCGCTCATCCTGTGGGCTCTCATCGTCGTCGTGACCCTCAAATACGTCGTGATCCTGCTGCGCGCCGACAACCACGGCGAGGGCGGAACGCTGGCGCTGATGGCGCTCGCCCAGCGCGCGGTCACGCGCGGCGCCAGCGTCATCGTTCTGCTCGGTATCGTCAGCGGCGCGCTGTTCTATGGCGACGCGGTGATCACGCCGGCCCTGTCCGTCCTGTCGGCGATCGAGGGCATCAAGCTGGTGACGGCGGCGTTCGATCCCTACGTCGTGCCGCTCACGGTCATCATCCTGGTCATGCTGTTCGCGGTCCAGGTGCGCGGCACGGCCAAGGTGGCGGCGTTCTTCGGCCCGATCATGCTGATCTGGTTCCTGGTGATCGGGATCGCGGCGTTGCCGCCGATCCTGCACCATCCGGAGGTGCTGTGGGCGATCAACCCGCTGCATGCCGTGACCTTCATGCTGCATCACGGGATCATCGGCTTCATCACGCTCGGCGCGGTGTTCCTGGCCGTCACCGGCGCCGAGGCGCTGTATGCCGACCTCGGCCATTTCGGCAAGCGGCCGATCCAGACCGCTTGGCTGTTCATCGTGCTGCCGTCGCTGGCGCTCAACTATCTGGGGCAGGGGGCGCTGGTGATCGCCGACGCGAAGGCGATCGAGAACCCGTTCTTCCTGATGTTCCCGGATTGGGCGCTGATCCCGATGGTCGCGCTCGCCACCATGGCGACCGTCATCGCGAGCCAGGCCGTCATCACCGGTGCCTATTCGCTGACCCGGCAGGCGATCCAGCTCGGCCTGCTGCCGCGCTTCGAGATCCGTCACACCTCCGAGGCCCATTCGGGCCAGATCTACATTCCGCGCATCAACAAGCTGCTGCTGATCTCGGTCATGCTGCTCGTGCTGATGTTCAAGTCGTCCAGCGCGCTGGCCTCGGCCTACGGCATCTCGGTCACCGGCACCATGGTCGTGACGGCCATGATGGGCTTCGTCGTGATCTGGAAGGTCTGGCGGTGGTCGCCGTTCGCGGCCGCCGCGCTGATTGCGCCGTTCCTGTTCCTGGACCTGACCTTCCTGGCGGCGAACCTCCTGAAGGTGTTCGAAGGCGGCTGGGTGCCGCTGGCGCTGGGCGGCTTCGTGATGACGCTGATGTACACGTGGCGGCGCGGCAGCCGGCTCTTGTTCGACAAGTCGCGCAAGCTCGAATTCCCGCTCGCCGATCTCGTGACCATGCTTGAGAAGCGTCCGCCGCAGCGGGTGGCCGGTACGGCCGTGTTCCTGACCAGCGATCCCTTGAGCGCGCCGACCGCGCTGATGCACAGCCTCAAGCACTACAAGGTGCTGCACGAAAAGAACGTGATCCTGACGATCGAGACCGCGCCGACGCCGCGCATCGAGCCGTCCGAACGCGTTCGCCTCGAGCAGATCAGTCCGACGTTTTCCAAGGTGACGTTGCGCTTCGGCTTCATGGAATCGCCCAACGTGCCGCGCGCCCTGGCGATCGCGCGCAAGCTCGGCTGGCAGTTCGACATCATGTCGACCTCGTTCTTCCTGTCGCGCCGTGCGCTGAAGCCGGCTGCGCATTCAGGCATGCCGCGCTGGCAGGATCACCTGTTCATCTCGATGAGCCGCTCCGCCAACGATGCGACCGACTATTTCCAGATCCCGAGCGGGCGGGTGGTGGAGGTCGGCACCCAGGTTACGATCTGAGCTCGAGACCCATCCCGTCAGCGTGCCGAAGCGCTTGATTTTCGCAGCGTCTGGGGTGAGTTTGGCGGCCGGATCAGGGCCGATACGGCCCCGCTGAAGGCTTGGAGGATGGGCGTGGCTGTTGTGCACGATTTGACCCCGCAGGACGTGGCCCAGGGGATCGCGGAAGGGCGAATTCTTCTGGTTGACGTGCGCGAGCCGAATGAAGTTTCCGCGGAAGCCTATCCCGACGGCGTCGTCGTTCCGCTGTCGGGCTTCGACCCGAAGCTGATCCCGGATCCCCAAGGCAAGGACGTCGTGTTCGCCTGCCGCTCCGGCAAGCGCTCGGTGACGGCATCGCTCGCCGCGCAGGCCGCCGGGCTGCCCTACGACAAGCATCTCCAGGGCGGTATGCTCGGCTGGAAGGCGGCCGGCCTGCCGACCAGGACCGGCGGCTGACAGGCGATCATGATCTCGCAGAACAAGGTCTTCGCCGACCTGCCCGTCACCATTTTCGAGCAGATGTCGCAGCTCGCGCGCGACAACGACGCCATCAATCTGGGGCAGGGCTTTCCCGACGATCCGGGCCCGGAGGATATCCGCCGCGCCGCAGCCGACGCGGTCCTCAACGGCTATAATCAGTATCCGTCGATGATGGGCCTGCCGGAGCTGCGCCAGGCCATCGCCGCGCACTACAAGCACTGGCACAAGCTCGATCTCGATCCGATGAGCGAGGTCATGGTCACCTCCGGCGGCACCGAAGCGCTGACGTCGGCGATCCTGTCGGTGGTCGAGCCGGGCGACGAGGTGATCTGCTTTCAGCCGGTCTATGATTCCTATCTGCCGATCATCCGCCAGGCCGGCGGCATTCCGCGCCTCGTCCGCCTCGAGCCGCCGCATTGGCGGCTCTCGGAGGAGATGCTGCGGCAGGCGTTCTCACCAAAGACCAAGGCGGTGCTGTTCAACAACCCGCTCAACCCAGCCGCGGTGGTCTACCCGCGCGAGGACCTCGAGCTGTTGGCACGCTTCTGCCAGGAGTTCGACGCGGTCGCGATCTGCGACGAGGTCTGGGAGCACGTCGTGTTCGACGGCCGCGCGCACATTCCGCTGATCGCGATTCCCGGGATGCGCGACCGCACCATCAAGGTCGGCTCGGCAGGCAAGATCTTCTCGTTGACGGGCTGGAAAATCGGCTTCGTCTGCGCCGCGCCGCATCTGTTGCGCGTGGCCGCCAAGGTGCATCAATTCCTGACCTTCACGACCGCGCCGAACCTGCAGGTCGCGGTCGCCTACGGCCTCGGCAAGTCGGACGACTATTTCGTCAACATGCGCAGCGAGCTTGCGCGCAGCCGCGACCGGCTCACGGCCGGTCTCGAAAGCCTGGGCTTTCCCGTGCTGAAGGCGCAGGGAACCTACTTCCTGACCGTCGACCTTTCGCCGCTCGGCCTCAACGAGACCGACGAGCAGTTCTGCCGCCGCATCGTCCACGACTACAAGGTGGCCGCCATCCCGGTGTCGGCGTTCTACGAGACGGATGCCGTGACCTCCGTGGTGCGGTTCTGCTTTGCCAAGAAGGACGCAACCCTGGATACGGCGCTGGAGCGCCTGTCGGACGCCATCCACCGGCGCTAGGAGACAAGTGATGACGCGCGGCTGCATGGGTTCGGCTCTGGCGCTGGCCGTCGCGGCGTTGACGCTTTCCGTACCGGCGGGGCGCGCCGAGGAGCGCGTCGTCAACTTCTACAACTGGTCGAACTACATGGCGCCCGGTGTCCTTGACGACTTCACCAAGGAGACCGGCATCAAGGTGGTCTACGACACGTTCGACGCCAACGAGACCCTGGAGACGCGGCTGCTCGCCGGCAAATCCGGCTACGACGTCGTGGTGCCGACGGCGTACTTCCTACAGCGCCAGATCAAGGCAAAAATCTTCCAGCCGCTCGACAAGTCGAAGCTGCCGAATCTCGCCAATGCCTGGCCTGTCGTGACCGAGCGTCTCGCCACCTACGATCCCGGCAATCAGTTCGCCGTCAACTACATGTGGGGCACGACCGGGATCGGCTACAACGTCAAGGCGGTCGAGAAGATCCTGGGTCCCGGCGCGCGGATCGACAGCTGGGACATGGTGTTCAAGCCGGAGAATCTCGCCAAGTTCAAGGATTGCGGAGTCCACATGCTGGATTCCGCCGACGACATCTTTCCGGCCGCGCTGAACTATCTCGGCATCGACCCGAACTCGACCAGGCAGGCCGACCTGGAGAAGGCGGCCGAGGTGGTCGGCAAGGTCGCACCATCGGTGCGCAAGTTTCATTCGTCGGAATATCTGAGCGCGCTCGCCACCGGCGAGATCTGCCTCGTCGTCGGTTGGTCCGGCGATATCATGCAGGCGAGGAGCCGTGCCCAGGAAGCGAAGAACGGCATCGAGATCGGCTATGCGATCCCGAAAGAGGGCGCGCAGATGTTCTTCGACAATTTTGCCATTCCCGCCGACGCCCAGCACGTCGCCGAAGCCTATGCGCTGATCAACTACCTCTACCGCCCCGAGGTCGCGGCGAAGAACTCGGACTTCCTGTCCTATGCCAACGGCAATCTCACCAGCCAGAAGCTGATCGACCCGAAGATCCTTGGCGACAAGAACATCTATCCGGACGACGCGACCTTGAAGAAGCTGTTCGTCATCACCGCACGTGAGCCGGCGACGCAGCGGATCATCAACCGGCTCTGGACCAAGGTGAAGACGGGCAGGTGATGACTCCCGTCATTCCGGGATGGTGCGCAAGCACCAGACCCGGAATCTCGAGATTCCGGGTTCGATGCTGCGCATCGCCCCGGAATGACGAGACTTGATCGCTTGGTTTGATCTGACAAATCGGTTGAGATCGATCACGTCATCCGGTGCATCGCGCAGAGCTTGTTGCCGTCGAGGTCGCGCAGGTAGGCGAGATACAGCTTGCCGGCCGAACCTTCACGAACACCAGGCGGGTTTTCGCAGGTGGTGCCGCCGGCTTCGAGCCCCGCCGCATGCCAGGCGTCGGCCTGTTCGGGCGAGCTGCAGGCAAAGCCGATGGTGCCGCCATTGGCAGGGGTCGCGGGCTGGCCGTTGATCGGCTTCGACACCGAGAAGATGCCGGTCGGTGTGATGTAGAAAATGCGGTGGCCGTCGACCCTGGCGGGGCGCACGCCCAGCGTCCCCAGCAGCTTGTCGTAGAAGGCCTTGGCCTTGTCGAGGTCGTTGGTGCCGATCATCACATGCGAAAACATTCGCGCTTGTCCTCCCTGGAGCTTCCGAACATCTGTCGGATCGGCGGCCAAGGTAGCGAGCGTTCGTGTAGGAGGTAAGAGTTTTCTTCGGATGGGCCTGTCGACGGCATCGGATGCTGCCAACCGGCTTCCTTGGGGTGGAATTTGGTACGGCGCGAGCTACCGCCAGCGCCGGTGCAGCCAGAGCCATTGCTCGGGATATTCGCGGACCCAACTCTCGACGACGTCGGTGATCGCCTGCGTCGTGCCCTGGATGTCGATCTGTCCGTCGGCCGTCCGCACCGGCGTCACTTCCTCCGAGACTTCGGCGCGGAAGCGATTGCCGGGGAGGCGGATGATGCGCACGCCATGCACCGGGCATTCGACCTGGCGTAAGAGGCGGGCCAGCATCGGATTGGCGCGGGTCTTCCGGCCGAAGAACGTCACCTCGACGCCGCCGGTCAGGTACTGATCGACCAGCATGGCAACGTGCTGGCCGTTCTTGAGCGCCTGGGCCAGCCGCAGCGGGGCGTCGCGGCCGGCCGGGACCAGTGTGCCCATCTTGACCTGCCGTATCTCCTGGATGATGCGGTCGGCGGCGGCGATGTTGGGTCGACGATAAAGGATCGCCGTATCGAGCTTATGGGCGACCGCCGCCAGCGCCGGCATCTCCCAATTGGCGAGATGGCTGGCAAAGATCAGGGCTGGCTTGCCGTCGAGACGGAGCTGATGAAACAGCTCATGGGTGCGCGGCGACAGCTCGATCCGGCTGCGCTCGGGATGCGCCTCGTCGTAATCCCAGATCTTGTCGAGATGGGCGAACTCGGCGCCGACGCGGCCGAGATTGTCCCACACGCCGGCGAGGATTCTCTCGATCTCCTCGGGCGATTTCTCCGGGAAGGCCGCGGTGAGATTGTCGCGACCAATGCGCTGCTCGCGCAGGCGTGGCCCGATCATCTGCGCAATGCGCGCGAAGCGGTCGGCCGTCTTCTGCGGGTCGAAATAGCGCGTGGTCCTGAGCATTCCGACCGTCAGCGCGCCGACGGCGGAAGCCCCGGCCGACTTCACGGCTCGGCGGATCACGAGCTTGGTCCGGAGGGGCAGGAGACTCATCGATGGCAGCGGCGGATCAGGCCGGTTCGCGCGTCAGGATCAGCGAGGCGTTCTGGCCGCCGAAGCCGAACGAATTCGACATCACGGTGGTGACACGCGCATCGCGGGCCTTGTTGCCGACGACGTCGAACAGGATCGCGGGATCCGGAATGTCGTAGTTGATGGTCGGCGGAATGCGCTGATGCTCGAGCGTCTGCAGCGAGAAGATCGCCTCGACCGCGCCGGCTGCCGAGATCGTGTGGCCGACCATCGACTTGTTCGACGACACTGGAATCTTGCTGGTGTGCTCGCCGAACACGGCGGAGACGCCGACATATTCCATCTTGTCGTTCTCGGGCGTGGCGGTGCCGTGGGCATTGATATGGTCGATCTGCTCAGGGGCCATGCCGGCATCGGCGAGCGCCTTGCGGATGCAGCCGATGATCGGCTTGCCGTCCGGCGAGGAACGGGTGCGGTGGAAGGAGTCGGTCAGCTCGCCGCAGCCAGCGACGACGCCGAGGATCTTGGCGCCGCGCGCCACGGCCGCGTCGTAGCTTTCCAGCACCAGCGCGCCGGCGCCCTCGGCCATCACGAAGCCATCGCGGTTCTTGGAAAACGGCTTGGAGGCGGCCTGCGGCGGGTCGTTCTGGGTCGACAGCGCCGACAGCAGCGAGAAGCGCACGAGCCCTTCCGGATTGACCGAGCCTTCGGTGGCGGCGCATAGCGCGACGTCAGTCTCACCGCGTCGGATGGCTTCGACGCCGAGCTGGATCGCGGTCGCGCCGGAGGCGCAGGCGGTCGACAGCGAGATCGGCGAGCCCTTGGTGCCGAAGGTGTCGGACAGCGAATCGGCGACCGAGCCGAACAGGAAGCGGTGGTGATAGTTGACGAACTTGCCGCCGCCGCAGACCTTCAGCAGGTCGTCATAGGTGAACTGAGTGCCGCCAACCTCGTGCGCGAGCTCCAGACGCTGGGGCCACTCGATCTCGACCGGCGCCACGGCGAGAAACAGCGGGCCCGGAAAATCGCCCTTGCTGCCGATTCCAGCCTGCGCGATGGCTTCCTCGACGGCCATGTGACCGAGCCGCTCGGACAGTCCCGTCGACGTGAACGGCGCCACGGGGACGAAATCGACCGTGCCGGCCATGGTCGTCTTCAGGCCGTCGATCGGAAACCGCGTGATGGTGCGGATTCCGGACTCGCCGGCCACGAGCTTGTTCCAGTTATCGGACTTGCCGGCCCCAAGGGAGGTCACGATGCCCATCCCGGTCACGACCACGATGGGGCGTCCAAACTTGTCGCGTACACTCATGATGTCCCCCGTCGTGTCTTCTTAAGGCCGTGCCGCGTTCACTTGACTGCTTCGACCAAGGCCATGCCTTCGCCGCGGTAGTGGCCGGCGCCGACCACCACGATCTGGGCCGGAGCATCCTTCATGTCGGTCTCCACGCCCGAGGCGTCACCCGGCGCGAACAGCGCGCCGCGCGAGATCGAGAGCGCAGCGAGCGCGAGACCGAGCGCGAACTGCGCCTCCATCGAATGGCCGAAGCGGGTCCCGCTCGAGCGCACCGCGAACGCCTTGTGATGGTCGAGGAATGCGCGCTCCTCCGACGTCACCGGCTCGGCGCCGGTCGCGCCGGTGATGATGGCGCCGGGGGCCCCGTGGACATCGAGCGCCGACCACAGACGGTCCAGCGTTCCCGTCACCGCGCCTGCCTCCTTGCGGCGGGCGCGGTCGGCGACGACCTTGCTGAGCCGGGCCAGCGGCTTGGCGCCGCGGGCCTCGGCATGCGGCCTGGATTCCAGCACCAGGAACGCGCCGGCCGATCCGAGCGCGAAGCCCGGATGGTCCTTGCGGGACCAGACCGGCTTGAATTCGTTCTTCAGATTGTAGTCGCCGAACTCGTACAGCACGAGCAGATCCTTGCGCTCGCCATTGTGCGAGCCGCCGACCAGCGCGATGTCGCTCTGGCCGCCGGCGATGCGGGCCAAAGCGATCTTGAACGCGTCGACGCCCGCAACCTCCTCGCCCATGAAGGTGCGCGAGGTGCCGCAGACGCCGTGCGAGATCGCGATGTTGCCGGCGAGCAGGTTGGACAACTGCGCCAGGAACAGGGTCGGGCGCAGGTCGCTCATCAGCCGATCGTTCAGGAAGCCGGGCGTGCAATTGCCCTGGGCTTCCGCGTTGAGGATCGCGGTGTCGACGGAGATGTCGCGCTCACCGCCGCCCGCGGCGACGATCATGTCCATCCGCGACAGGATGTCCTTGTTGCCCTTGAGGCCGGCGGAATCCAGCGCAAGCCCGGCGGCATAGGTGCCGATGCGCTGCCACGCCTCCATCTGGCGCTGCTCCTTCTTCGGGATCTGCGCTTCCAGATTCACCTTGGCCCAGGGATGCACGATGTAGGGCGCGAAACCCTGCTCATCGACGTTGATCCGGCCGGAGTTGAGGGCGTCCCAGTTCGCATCGAGTCCCTCGCCAAGCGAGGTCGCAAGACCGATACCGGTGATCCAGACTTCGACGGGTTCGGAGGTCACGGCTGTCGTCTCACTCATCGCTGCAGGACCTGTTGCGGAAAGCCGACGCGCTCGGCGACGGCGTCCATGTGCCCGCGCAGCTCCGGATTGGGGAAGGGGACGTGACTGAAAGTGATGGTCGCATTCGAACGCAGTTTGCCACCGACCTTCACGCGCGCTTCGGTCATGGCGTAACCGGAGCCCTCGTGCAGCACGTTGGCCTCGACGGTCAGCACCTCGCCCGGCGACACGAAGCCGCGCATCTTGGCCTCCTTGACTGCGGCAAGGAACGGCATCCGCTCGAACTTCATCAGCGCGAGCAGCAGCCAGCCCGATGTCTGCGCCATCGATTCGATCAGGAGAACGCCGGGCATGATCGGATAGCCCGGGAAATGTCCTTCGAAGATCGTGCTTTCGGTGGGGACCTTGGCTTCGACGGTGATGGTCTTCTCGTCCAGCCGAAGATCGAGAATGCGGTCGATGAGCAGGAAGTATTCGATCTGCATGGCGGGCGCTCACGCGCCCTTGGCGGCGACCAGCTCGTCGATGCGGGCGCACAGGTTCTTCAGCACGAAATACTGCTCGGTGCTGGCTTTGCCGTCGTTGACTTCCTGCGTCCACTTCTCGAGCGGCAGCTTGATCCCGAAGGCCTTGTCGATCGCAAATGCGATGTCGAGGAAATCGAGGCTGTCGATGCCCAGATCGTCGATGGCATGGCTATCCGGCGTGATCGTGTCGCGCGGGATGTCGCAGGTTTCAGCGATGATCGTGGCGACCTGATCGAATGTTGAGGACATCACTAAGCCTTTGATATTTTGGAGCTAATCCGGTAGGTGGCGACGGGAGGACACCGCGCCCCCGGGGCCGTCTGATGCGAGCCCTTCTACCCCCGTCGCCCGGGAGTCGTGTGCCCGTATATCGGAGCGACGCGGTGAGTTCAATGGAGCCGGACACGGCGGTTGTGGCGGGATTGTGATGCCCCGTCGGCCGCGGCAGCCGCGTCCAGCAGGGGGATCAGGGCGTGTAGGTCTCGGTGATGATGCGGGCGCAGTCGCGCCGTCCGGTCAGCAGGCAGTCCTGGGTCTTGCGCAGGTCGGCAATGCTCATCGCCAGCCAGATGCCGATCGCGGTCAACGCGACCGTGAAGGCGATGGCGGCGATGTTGGCCAGGATGCGGTGACGGAAGTCATCGGGCTCCTCGCGGGGCTGCTCATACCGGGAGAGATCGAGTGTCGGCCGCTCGCCCCGATGCAGCTGAATCGGCGGACTGCCGCCCTCGGTGACGCGCCGCACCGGACTGCTGCGCGGCCGGAACGGCACCACGCGATGCTCTTCCTCCGCTGCAATGGGGCGCTGGGACTTCATGCCTCGACTCCGATGGTCCTTTCTAGCACGCAGGCCCGACCTCTCACAAAGAAACTTTGCCATAATTGAGCTGCATCAGCAAAGCATCTCGCTCCTCGGATGCATCCAATCGGCGCCCGCTCCGCGGGTGATTGGAACCTGCCGCGGCCGGTCCGAACGGCGTCGCAGCTACGGGCAGATGCGCTGGAACGGCTCGGCAGGCGTGGCATAATGCTGATCATCCCCCGGAGCCCAGCCATGGCCAATACCCGCGAGCCGCTGCTTCATCCCGTGCCGATCCTGTCCCTGCGCCCGACGCAGATGACCGTGGGCATGCGCGAGGTGAAGGAGAAACGCGAGCGCTGGCGCGAGCACAAGTCGAAGAAGAAGCAGGCCGAGCTGCTCGGCAAGCACATGATCCCGGTGGTGCTTGGTCCCGATGAGCGGCACTACGTCGTCGACCACCATCACCTCGCCCGCGCGCTCCATGACGAGGGCGTCAAGGACGTGCTGGTCACGGTGATCGGCGACCTCTCGATGGTCGATCGCGAGGCGTTCTGGGGCGTGATGGACAACAAGCGCTGGGTCTATCCTTACGACGCCAAGGGCGAGCGGCGGCATTTCAAGGACCTGCCGAAGTCCGTCGCGAATCTGAAGGACGATCCGTTCCGCAGCCTGGCCGGCGAGCTGCGCCGCGCCGGCGGCTTTGCCAAGGACACGACGCCGTTCAGCGAGTTCCTATGGGCCGACTTCCTGCGCCGCAAGGTCAAGCGCAAGACGGTCGAGACTCATTTCGCCGCTGCCATGGAGCACGCGCTGGCGGCCGCAAAGAGCCACGACGCGGTGTATCTGCCCGGCTGGTGCGGGCCGGCGTCGGACGACTGATCGTCTCACTTGGTCTTCGGCAGCCGCCCCATCAGGTAGAACTCGTCGTTGGGCCGCATGCCCGTGACATTCGCGATCCGGTTCGACAGCGCGAAGAACGCCGCGATCGCGGCGATGTCCCAGATATCGTCGTCGCCGAAGCCGTGGCCGGCCAGCGCCTTGAAATCGGCATCCCCGACCGTTTGCGCCTCGAGCGCCACCTTCATCGCGAAATCGAGCATCGCCCGCTGCCGTGGCGTGATGTCGGCCTTGCGGTAGTTGATCGCGATCTGGTCGGCGATCAGGGGATTCTTGGCGCGGATGCGCAGGATCGCGCCGTGCGCGATCACGCAATATTGGCACTGGTTGGCGCTCGAGGTCGCGACCACGATCATCTCGCGCTCGGCCTTGGTCAGCCCGCCGTCCTTCTCCATCAGCGCGTCGTGATACGCAAAGAACGCGCGGAACTCGTCCGGCCGGTGCGCAAGTGTCAGGAACACGTTGGGCACGAAGCCGCTCTTCTCCTGCACGCCAAGCAGGCGAGTGCGGATGTCGTCCGGCAGCGCATCGATTGCGGGGACGGGGAAGCGGCTGATGGCGGGCTGGGTCATGGCAACGGGTCCGGCATGCGTGGCAGGGGGCGAACCTTAGTCGATCGCGGCGCAGGCGCAACGGTCCAGCTCGGTCCATCACCCGCCAGTGGCGGAGTGCCCGCAACGCCTCCTCGGCAGCCGTCGTCGATCGGGATTTGAGGAGGGCCGCCGCCGGCTTTAGCGCAGCGGCTTCTTCAGCAGGGAGAAGCGGTCCGGGTCGAGACCCATCGACGGCTGCAGCATTGGCGCGTCCAGCGAGGCGGACAGGCTGCCGCGATCTCCGAGGTTGCCGGCGCCGCTGTCGCCGCTCGACGCGTCCCGGCTCGAGGTCGCTCCGCGCCAGCGCTCCAGCACGGCACTGACGAAATGCATGTCGTGTCCGGCATTGACCGAGCGGACGGTGGCGATCGTCGCCTCGCTGCGCGGCAATTGATGCAGCGGCACCTCCTTGAAGCGCAGCCGGGTCGGCAGCGCGACGCCTTCGCCGAACGCCAGCACCTCGCGGGTGCCGAGCGAGGGAACGAAGGAGAGCAGGTTGGCGGCGGCATCCGACACCGCCGAACGCAGCAGCGACTGGTCGCGCTCGTTGGCGAGCCGCATCGTGAACAGCGTGTTGCACTGGGAGATGATGGTGGCGTCGAGCTCGGCCGGCCGCTGGGTGATCAGGCCGAGATAGACGCCGTATTTCCGGCCTTCCTTGGCGATGCGCGAGATCGCCTTGCGGGTCGGGCCGAAGCCGATCGAGCGGTCGGCCGAGGCGTAACGGTGCGCTTCCTCGCAGACGAACAGCAGCGGCGAGACGCCGTCGCTCCACAGGCCGAAATCGAACGCCATGCGGCACACGACCGAGACCACGGAATCGACCACCTCGGCCGGGAAGCCGGCGAGCTGCATGACCGTCATCGGCCGGCCGTTGGCCGGCAGGCGGAACAGGTGGCTGATGACCTCGGCCATGGTGTCACCGCCGACATTGGCGTTGTCGAACATGAAGGCGTAGCGCGGATCGTTGCGTACCGTCTCGATCCGCGAGATCAGCTTGTGATAGATGATGCGCGAGGAGCGGTTCTCGAGCTTGCCCATGCGCTCGTCGATCAGGTTGATCAGGTCGACGAGGCGGTAGGGCACCGGCGTATCGACGGTGTAGCCGACGGTCTTCGGGTCGATGCGCTTGAGCCCGATGCGGTCCGTGTTCTGGTATTGGGTGTAGATGCCCTTCGCCAGCGGGATCACTTCGGCCAGGATGTCGAGCTCTTCCGGCACGCCCGGCCGGCCGCCGAACAGGACGTCGACGATCTCCTCGAAATTGAACAGCCAAAACGGCAGCTTCAGGTTGCGCGGGTTCAGCACCAGCGCCTTTTCACCAAAGCAGCGGCCATATTCGTTGTGGACGTCGAGCAGGAAGATGCGCAGGTTCGGCCGCGCCTTCAGGATCTCGTTGAGCAGCAGCGACACGCCGGTCGATTTGCCGACGCCGGTCGAACCGAGCACGGCGAAGTGCTTCGACAGCATTTCCTCGACATTGACGCAGGCGCGCACGGAGGTGTCCTGCTGCAGCGCGCCGATGTCGATGTGGTCGCCGGCGGTCGGCGTGTAGATCGTGCGCAGCTCCTCGCTCGTGATCATGTCGACGGCGTCGCCGATGGTCGGGTAGTGGGTGACGCCGCGCTGGAACTTGGGCCGCTCGGCCGGTCCGAGAATCTCGCCGAGCAGGTCTACCGAAGCCGTCGCGACGTATTCGTTGGCACGCGAGAGGTCCTCGCTGGTCACCTCGGTGATGATCGCAATGATCGTGGCGCTCGGGCAGCGAATGCTGATGAAACGGCCGACTGTCGCGCGGATATCGGAGACGTTCATCTGCTGTGTCGACAGAATGCCGACGCGGGCCTGGGAGCCCCGCACCGAGATCACGCGTCCGAAGGATGTCACGGTCATGAAACCTGTGGTGAATTGTTGAATTGACACCTTCTCTGCTGGGACTGGAAAATTTGTTAAGCGGGCAACGTTTGTGACTGCGCCGCCCGCCCAGCCCGGTGGTCGGAGGGTCGCGCGGGGCGTTGCGATCGCACCTCCTCAATGGGACCTAAGGCCTTGCACTGTAAGGATTTCTCTATCCTTTCCTCAAGCGTCGCGCGAACCGTTCGGGTTAACGTCCGGTTCACCATCTCCAAGGCTCTTCCTGAACGGCTCTTCGGCTGTGGAGGCCCCGGCGCCGAAAGAAACCTGGAGGGGCTGCCGCGCCGATCCGAACCTCCAGCCGCTCAGCGATTTGATCGCAATCAATCTGGAACCCGGGCGTGCCGGCTATATTTTTCCCGTCAAGCGCGAGGGAGCGGATGCCGGCCGATCAACGAAATCGGTCGCGCCCATGCCGTTGCGGACCCGATCCTCGCGTGAAGCAGGAGGATGATGTTATGGCTGAACCTACCAAGCTGCCCGTCAACACCGAGAAGGCAGGTGCGCCATCCATGCAGGGATGGCGGCCGTTCGAGAACCTGCGCCGCGAGATCGATCGCGTGTTCGAGGACTTCCACGGCGGGATCTGGCGCACGCCGTCGCTGTTCGACCAACTGCCGGGCCTGGCCCGCGCACGGTCCTTTGCCGTGGCGCCGGCGGTCGACGTCGCCGAGCACGACAATGCCTACGAGGTCACCGCTGAGCTGCCCGGCCTCGACGAGAAGAACGTCGAGGTGAAGGTTGCGAGCGGCGTGCTCTCGATCAAGGGCGAGAAGCAGGAGGACAAGGAGGAGAAGAAGAAGGACTATTACGTCCGTGAGCGCAGCTTCGGCTCGTTCGAACGCTCCTTCCAGATCCCCGACGGCGTCGACACCGACAAGATCGAGGCCGTGTTCAAGCAGGGCGTGCTCAAGGTCACCCTGCCGAAGAAGCCCGAGGTACAGAAGGCCGCCAAGACCATCGACATCAAGGCGGCGTGACCGCATCTCGTGGCTGTCCGTCCCATGATCATGGGACAGACGATGGATCGGACACCAAGGAAGGGCCGCGCGTGCGGCCCTTTTTTTCGCGGAGCTGCAGGGGTAATCTGCCTTCCAAGCAAACGGTCGGCGATGCCGGCCGGGGAACGACCGGAAGGGAGACGAGAGGATGGGCAAGCTCGCACTGGCGGCCAAGATCACGCACGTGCCGTCGATGTATCTCAGCGAGCTGGATGGTCCGGCCAAGGGCAAGCGACAGTCGGCGATCGACGGTCATATCGAGATCGGCCGGCGCTGCCGCGAGGCCGGCGTCGACACCATCGTCGTGTTCGACACCCATTGGCTGGTCAATGCCGGCTACCACATCAATTGCGCGCCGCATTTCGAGGGGCTCTACACCTCGAACGAGCTGCCGCACTTCATCGCCAACATGACCTATGAATACGACGGCAACCCGGAGCTGGGCCACATCCTCGCCGAGGGCGCCAACGCCCATGGCGTTGCCACCATGGCCCACGATGCGACGTCGCTGGCGCTGGAATACGGCACCTTGGTGCCGATGCGCTACATGAACCCCGACCGCCACTTCAAGGTCGTCTCCGTCTCGGCGCTGTGCACCTCGCATTATCTCGCCGACAGCGCCAAGCTCGGCTGGGCCTTCCGCCGCGCGGTCGAGGATCATTACGACGGCACGGTGGCCTTCTTCGCCTCGGGCTCGCTGAGCCATCGCTTTGCCCAGAACGGCACCGCCGACGAGTATCGCGACCGGATGTTCAGCCCGTTCCTGGAGCGGCTCGACCACGAGGTGATCCAGATGTGGGAGCACGGCGAGTGGCCGGATTTCTGCGACATGTTGCCGGAATATGCCAGCAAGGGCCATGGCGAGGGCTTCATGCACGATACGGCCATGCTGCTCGGCGCGCTCGGCTGGAACCACTACGACCGCGGCGTCGAGGTGGTGACGCCGTTCTTCCCGTCATCGGGGACGGGCCAGATCAACGCGGTGTTTCCGGTCTCGCCGATGCCGCATGTGCTCGACGACGTCGGCCGGCCGCGCGCCGCCGCACTCGCGGGCGGTCGGCTGTAGCGCCTCTCACCAGACCTCCGGATGCCGGAGCACCTCGATGATGTCCTCGGGATAGATCTGATCGGCGGTCGCCGTGAGCTCGGCTGGTCGCCGCCATTTGCTCGGTGTTGAATGCTCGGTGTTGAACCGCCGCGTCGGCCGCGCGACCAATGCGGGACGGATCGGAGGCCGGTGACCGTTCAATGCTGACGAGAATTCTGCTGCTGACCGCGATGCTCATCGCGCCGGGCATTGCCACTGCGCAGGCGCCGCATCGCGAAGCCTGCAACGTCGAGGCCGACGTCACCGACCGCGATCCGAATGGTGCCAATGTCCGTGCCGAGCCTGGCGGCAGCATCGTCAAGGTCCTGAAAAATCCGACCAGCGATGGCTGGATCGTCGTGCATCTCGTCGCGCAGCAGGGCGACTGGTTCGAGATCGACCGGGCCATGCTGAACGACGTCGATCAGGGCAAGGAGACCGTGATCTTTCAGGGCAGGGGCTTCCTGCATCGGAGCATCGTCGGCGCCAGCGGCCTGCAGAACGGCGCGGCGATCTACCGCGATCACGCCACGTCGAGCGCGAAGCTTGACCCGCATGCGAGCGGTGACCAGGCGGTCGAGCTGCTCGGCTGCTTCGGCGACTTCGCCAAGATCCGCGTCAAGAAGGGCATCGGCTGGACCCGGCAGCTCTGCACCAACATGGTGACGACCTGCTCGTGACAGCGTGCGCTCGCCGAGCTCCGTCGCGGGCAGCCCGTTGACCACGGCTGCGTTGCAGGTCGTCGCGCCTGCTCAGGCCGCGCGCTGCTGGTGCTGCGACAGCCGCTCGCGCTCGCGCCGGCACCCGGCCGCGAATTGGCGCAGCCGCTCGATCGTCAGCGCGTCGGTGATGCTCCGCTCGAGCCGCTCGGCCCGCTCGATCTGATCGTCGAGGTCCATCAGCTTGGTCATGTCCCGTCTCCCTGGCCAGACAATTTGAAGCAAATTGCATCGTTCCGGCCGGATGAGGATCGTGGTGAATGACGGGTTAATTCCGTGATCGGGCGCACGCTGGCAGGATCGTGCCGGCGAGCCGACGATGGACCGGCGGGACTGCGTCGTCGATGCATCGCAAGCGTCGGCATGGGTCGAATGGCGCACGGGCGCGACGCTGTGCCGGCCGGACGCTGATTCAAGCGCTAGCCGGTCGTCGCTCGTGCGCAATAGTCACGCCAGAACGTCCGGTATCCCTGTTCCACATGCTGCGTGTAGAGCGCGCCGTTTCCGGCGGCTGAATTCAACACCCTGGCGGGCAGCTCGGCACGGAGCGCGGCAAGCTCGCCGGGCCGCGAGCAGAATTTCAGCGCTGTCGCGAGATAGCCTTCGTCGTCATCGGCGACCCACGCGTCGAGGCCGACTGCCTTGACGATCGCGCCGCCCGCCCGTGCCGAGGGGGTGCTGCCGAGCTTGGTGACGACAGGCACGCCCATCTGCAGTGCCTCCCACGTCGAGATGCCGCCGTTTTGCGGGAACGGATCGAGTGCGATGTCGATATCGGCGAACGTCGCAAGATGCTCCTCGCGCGACGTCTTTCCGACGCAACGGACGCGTTCCGCGGCGATGCCGTGGGCGACGAAGCGGGCGATCAAGCCGTCGCGCAGCAGGGGATCGTTCATCGCATGGTTCTTGACGACGATCATCGAGCCCGGCGTCGCAGCCATCAGCTTCGACCATAGAGCCAGAGTCGGCTCCGAAAACTTGTCGGCGCGATTGAACGAGCCGAAGGTGACGTGGCCGTTGCGAAGCATCGGCAGCGGCGACGGCGGAATTGGAGGCGGCGGTTCGATCGTGATCAGCGACGGCAGATCGTAGATCTTTTCGGCAAACAGATGCCGGACCGCGGCCGGAATCGTCACCGCATCGGCCAGCAGATAATCCATCACGGGCAATCCGGTGCCAGTGACGCTGCCGACGGCCGAGACCTGGATCGGGGCAGGCTTGCGCGCAAACAGCGTGAGCCGGTGGCCGGCGGAATGTCCCGAGAGGTCGACGAGGATGTCGATCTTGTCGGCCCGGATCTGCTCGGCGAGCTTGTCGTCGATCAACTGCCAGGCCTCGACCCAGCGATCGACCAGCGAACGGCACAGCTCGGTCTTGGCGTCCCTCGTCGGTGAACACGAATAGCCGACGATTTCGAACCTGGCCCGATCGTGATGGCGAAGGATCGGCAGGAAGCCGAGCGCCGCCGAATGCTCGCGGAAATCGGACGACACGTAGCCGACGACAAGGCGCCGGTCCGGGTCCAGATTCCGCTCGCCGAGCGGCAGACGTGGCAACCGCGCGCCGATCGCCTCCCACCAGTGTCTCCGTTCTGCCTGGAGACGTTCGACCCCGACGTCGGGCAGGAAATCCAGCGCGAAGATCTTCTTGGTGATCGCGTCCTCGTAGTCCGGGTTGATCGCGAGCGCGCGGTCGTAGTCCGCAATCGCCGTGGCGATGTCGCCTTGCATCGCGGAGCAGACCCCGAGCAGGGTCCAGGCGCTCTCCTGCTTCGGGTTCTGCGCCAGCATCTTGTCGATGAGCGAGGTCGCCAGGGCGATGTTGCCGCGGACGAGCGAAACCGTGGCCTTGCCGCGCAGGGCGTCTTCCAGCAGCGGTTCGAGGGCCAATGCCGCGTCAAAATCGGCTTCCGCCTCGTCGAACTTGCCCTGCTCCTGATAGGCTCGCCCGCGCTGGGCGAGGGCAGGGGCCGCAGTCGGATTGATCGCCAGTGCCGACGTCAGCGCGGCCACCGCAGTATCGAAGTTCCGCAGGTTCATGCTGACCAGGCCCTTGCCGAACAGGGCCGTCAGCAGCCGCGGCTGCAGCGCGAGCGCGCGATCGAAGCTCTGACCGGCGTCTTCGTACCGGCCCGTGAGCAGCAGCGCCATCCCGCGATTGGCGTGGGCGTCGCCATAGCCGGGCTTCAGCGCGATGGCGCGGTCGTGCGCTGATATCGCCTCGTCGAAACGCGACAGGCTCATCAGCGCATTGCCGAGATTGGTGAGCGCAGTCGGGAAGTTCGGCTGGAGTCCGATGGCGCGTTCGTAGCAGGTGCGAGCCTCGTCGTAGCGGCCGAGCCGGAACAGCGACAGGCCGAGATCGGACTGGGCTTCGGCCGAGCGCGGGTCGACCTCGATCGCGCGTGCCAGGACGAGCACGGCTTGGTCGAAACGGCCGCAGTCCCGTTCGGAGACGCCGAGCAGATGCAGAGCGCCGAAATGCTGCGGCAGGTCCTGCAGGATCTGCTGGCACAGGGCCTGAGCCTCCGGATGCCGGCCTTCGCGGTAGGCCTTGACCGCCGCCGGCAACAGCACGTCCGCCTGTTTCTTGGCCCGCTTTTGCAGCCTTGCGTTCTGGAAGGCACGGGAGCCGACGCTGCTTTGCAAGTGTTTTCCTCCACAGAACCGGTCCATTGCTCGCAATGGTTGTTCCGTTCTCGCCGATTCGCAATGAGCAGACGTTAACGCGAGGGACGCGTGCCGAAGGGGTGGTGGGCGCCGCAGCGTGTCCGCGCCTTGAGGATGGATCTCGTGCCGAGGCAAAAACGACCCCGATGCTTCTCAGATCACGAGGATGAGGCTGTCGTGCTTTCAGGCCGTCGCGGCAGTGGTCAAGCTGGCTGGGGAACCTGGATTCGAACCAAGACAAACAGAGTCAGAGTCTGTTGTGCTACCGTTACACCATTCCCCACCGGAATGCCCTGCAGTTTCAAGCAATTGCCGCACTGTCTGGCACCGTTTTGCGCGCCGGCCGGCAAAGCAGGGCGGCGACGACGGGTCCTTCTACCCGCATGTCTCAGGCTTTGGCAAGCCGCTGGATGACGGATTTCCAACGTGCTCTGCCGCCCCGCCGCGCCACGGGCCGGCAGGGTCTAGCGTTTGCCTCTCGCGGCCTGCGGCTTTCGCGGCGCGCCGTCCGGGCCGGCGCGCAGCAGCAGGACCAGGCAGGCGCCGAGCCGTTCCGCGATCTCGTCATCGTCGATCGACAGCGGGCCGGGATCGTTGAGGACGGCGTTCACCAGGGTGCCGAGCACGACCTGGACGCCGAACGCGACCGTCTTTCGCGCCTCCGCTGTTCGCGACCGCGTGCGCGAGGCCGGGCCGGCGCGCCGGCCCGCAGGCAGCAGGAGCAGCGCCGCGCGCTCCGACAGTGCCTGTGCCAGCTCCTTGAAGCCGCTCCAGTGGTTCGGTCCGGGCTCGCTGCGCACGAGCGCTGCGCGTAGCACGCCCTTGTGACGGCGCATCCACAGCACGGTGCCGCGCACCAGCAGGTGGCATTGCGGGTCGCCCGCGCGGACGGGATCGGGCGGCGGGAGTCTCAAGAGCTGTTTCCGCCCGTCCGCCAAAGTGAGCGCGAGCAGGGCGTTGAAGTAGGCCTCCTTGCTGTCGAACCGGCTGTAGAAGGCGCCGACCGTTGCCCCGATATGCGCACAGAGGTCGCTGATCGACAGCTCCGCGAGGCTGCGCGTGCGCAGCAGCTCCTCGCCGGCCATCAGCAGGGCAAGCGTCGTCTCGCGGCTGCGCTGCTGCCGCGACGGGGTCACGCCGGGCAGGTGGTCCGGCGCGATCCGCTGCGGCATGTCGCTGGCTCCATCTGGAATAATAATAATAATTATGATTATGATCCGAGGCAAGCCTGGCCGTGCCACCCAGCCCCGGGGCGTCGCGGATCCCAGAGCAATCACAACGATAAACTCGTACGGGCTGCGAGGCGCAGCCGGGACGCGAGCGAGAGGGAGGACGAGGCATGAGCGAGCCCGCATTCGGCGGTAGGATCGGCAGGACCATCGCAGGCTCCAGACCCTGGTGGCCGGCGCCGCAGCAGCCGCCGAAGGGCGCGCCCAACATCCTGGTGGTGCTGTTCGACGATGTCGGCTTCTCCGATTTCGGCTGCTACGGCTCGCGGATCCGCACCCCCGCGATCGACGGGCTGGCCGCGCAGGGCCTGCGCTATTCGGGCTTCCACACCACAGCGATGTGCTCGACCACACGGGCGGCACTCCTGACCGGTCGCAACCATCATTCAGTCGGCGTCGGCTGCCTTGCCAATTTCGACTCGGGCTATCCCGGCTATCGCGGCAAGATCGCGCGCGAGGCGGGGACGCTGGCCGAGATGCTGCGCGCCCATGCCTATCGCAACTACATGGTCGGCAAATGGCACGTCACGCCCTTGACCGAGAGCGGCGCGACCGGGCCGTTCGACGGCTGGCCGCTGGGGCGCGGCTTCGACCGCTTCTATGGCTTCCTCGACGCCGAGACCGATCAATATGCGCCGGAGCTCGTGCTCGACAACACCCATGTCAGCCCGCCCGGCAGCTACGCCGACGGCTATCACCTGACTGCCGACCTGGTCGATCAGGCGATCCGCTTCATCGCCGACCACACGGCCGACCGGCCCGAGCTGCCATGGTTGACCTGGCTCGCGCTCGGCGCCTGCCACGCGCCGCATCAGGCGCCGCACGACATCATCGAGAGCTACGACGCGGTCTTCGCCCATGGCTGGGACGCCGAGCGCGCGCAGCGGCTGGCGCGGCAGAAGGCGATGGGGCTGGTGCCGGAGAGCACGGACCTGCCGCCGCGCAATGATGGCGTGAAGCCCTGGGAGGCCCATTCCGAGGATGAGCGGCGCGTCTTCACCCGGCTGCAATCGGCCTTCGCCGGTATGCTCGATCATGCCGACCTGCATCTGGCCCGGCTGCTCGCTTTTCTCGACAAGACCGGCCAGCGCGACAATACGCTCGTGATCGTCATGTCCGACAATGGCGCCAGCCAGGAGGGCGGGCCGCTCGGCTTCGTCAACGCGATGGGACCGTTCAACTTCAAGCCGGAGCCGATCGCCGAGAAGCTCGCGCGGATCGACGACATCGGCGGGCCGGATACGCACTCGAACTTCCCGCATGGCTGGGCGATGGCGTCGAACACGCCGCTGCGCCGCTACAAGCAGAACACCCATGGCGGCGGCATCCGCGATCCCTTCATCGTCTCCTGGCCGCAGCGCATCGCGGCGCGCGGCGAAATCCGCCACCAGTTCGTCCATGCCTGCGACCTCGTGCCGACCCTGCTCGACCTGATCGGCATCGATGCGCCGGCCATGATCGCGGGTGTGCCGCAGATGCCGCTCGAGGGCGTGAGCTTCGCCGCCTCGATCACCGATCCGGCGGCACCGTCGAAGCAGGTCGCGCAATATTTCGAGATGTTCGGCCATCGTGGCCTCTGGCACGACGGCTGGAAGGCGGTGGCCTTTCACCCGTCGGGCACGCCGTTCGACAACGATAGATGGGAGCTGTTTCATCTCACGCAGGATTTCTCCGAGACGCATGATCTCGCCGCCGCCGAGCCGGAGCGGCTCGCGGCACTGGTGAAGCTGTGGTGGGAGCAGGCGGAGGCGCACCAGGTGCTGCCGCTCGACGATCGCTTCGGCCCGCGCTTTGCCGAGAACGCGGCGCGTTTCCACGGCGCGCGCACGCGCTTTACGTTCCACGCCGGCATGGGCCATGTGCCGACGGACGTCGCGCCCGACGTGCGCAGCCGCGACTATCTGATCGAGGCCCATGTCGAGATCGATGCAGAGGGCGCATCCGGCGTGCTCATTGCCCATGGCGATGCGACGTCGGGCTACAGCCTCTACGTCAAGGACGGTCATCTCGTGCACGATCTCAACATCGGCGGCCGGCACGAGATCATCAGCTCGACCCGCCCGGTACCGGCGGGATCGCATCGCCTGGGTGTCCGCGTCGAACGTCTCAGGCGGCAGACCGAGCCCGCCAAGGGCGCGCGCACCGGCATGAGCCGGTACACGTTGCTGATCGACGGCGAGGAGGCCGGCGCGCTGACGACGCAGCTCGCCTTCCACACGCTGATCTCCTGGTCGGGGCTCGACATCGGCCATGACCGCGGCAGCCCGGTGTCGGACTATGCGGCGCCGTTTGCGTTCACCGGACGGCTCTCCCACGTGACCGTGACGATGCAGGACGAACAGAGTCTGGACGGCGAGGGCGTCGCCACCGCCGAGATGGCGCGGCAGTAGGCGACGACAAGCGGCGGACTATTCCGCCGCTTCCTTGACCGGACCTGCGGCCGCGGTCTCGGGCTCGTGGTCGATATGCGTGCGGCCCCAGCGCGCGAAGGCGTTGTTGACCTTGTCGAGATAGAGATAGACGACCGGCGTGGTGAACAGCGTCAGCATCTGGCTGACGATCAGGCCGCCGACCATCGCATAGCCGAGCGGCTGGCGGATCTCCGAGCCGGTGCCGTTGCCGAGCATCAGGGGCACGCCGCCGAGCAGGGCTGCCATCGTCGTCATCATGATCGGACGGAACCGCAGCAGGGCGGCCTGGCGGATCGACTGCTCGGGCGGCAGATGCTGGTCACGTTCGGCGGCGATGGCGAAGTCGACCATCATGATGCCGTTCTTCTTCACGATGCCGATCAGCAGGATGACGCCGATCAGCGCAATCAGGCTGAAATCGTAGCCGAACGCCATCAGGATCGCGAGCGCGCCGACGCCGGCCGAGGGCAGCGTCGAGAGAATCGTGATCGGGTGAATGTAGCTCTCGTAGAGGATGCCGAGGATCAGATAGACCACGACGAGGGCGGCGAGGATCAAGAGCGGCACGGTCGACAGCGACTGCTGGAACGCCTGCGCAGTGCCCTGAAAGCTCGAGTTCAAGGTTGCCGGCGCGCCGAGCTCGACCATCGCGCGCTGCACCGCATCGGTGGCCTGGCCGAGCGCAACGCCCTGGGCGAGGTTGAAGCTGATCGTGATCGACGGAAACTGACCCTGGTGGCTGATCGACAGCGGCCGCACCGGCACGTTGGTCCAACTGGCGAAGGTCGAGAGCGGCACCTGGTCGCCGGTGGTCGGCGATTTCACGTAGAGCTTGTTGAGCGTGTCGATATTGCCCTGCAGTTCAGGCAGGATCTCCAGGATCACGCGGTACGAGTTGAGCTGGGTGAAGTACTGCGCGACCTGGCGCTGGCCGAACGCGTCATACAGCGTGTCGTCGATCAGCTGGGGCGAGATGCCGTACCGCGAGGCGGTGTCGCGGTTGATCGTGAGCTGCACGGTGGTGCCGTCGGCCTGCTGGTCGGTGGCGACGTCGCGCAGCTGCGGCAGCGAGCGCATCTTCTCCAGGATCTTCGGCGCCCACTCGTTGAGCTCGGCGAGATTGGAGTCCTGCAGCGTGAACTCGAACTGGGTTCGGGACGGCCGGCCGCCGAGGCGGACGTCCTGCGCGGCCTGCATGTAGAGCCGGGCTCCCTCGACCTTCTCGAGCTGCGGCCTCAGGCGTGCGATGATCTGCTGCGCCGATGCATCACGCTCGTCACGCGGCTTCAAAGTGATGAACAGATTGCCGGTATTGCCGGCGCGGCCGGAACCGCCGATCGCCATTGCGACGCTGGCTACGCCCGGATCATCCTGCACGATCTTGGCCAGCGCCTCCTGGCGCGACTGCATCGCCTTGAAGGAGATGTCCTGCGACGCCTCCGACGCGGCGGTGATCAGGCCGTTGTCCTGCTGCGGGAAGAAACCCTTGGGGATCAGCACGAACAGGTAGATCGACAGGCCGAGCGAGGCGAAGAACACCATCAGCGTGGCGAAGCGCCAGCGCAGTGCGATGTCCAATCCCTTCTCGTAGGCCCTGAGCAGCGCCTCGAAGCCGCGCTCGCTCCATTGGTAGAATTTGCCATGAGCCTGGTGGCCGCCGCGCAGGAAACGCGAGGCCATCATCGGCGTCAACGTCAGCGAGACGAACATCGAGACGAAGATCGTCATCGCCAGCACGACCGCGAATTCGCGGAACAGGCGCCCGATGATGCCGCCCATCAGCAGGAGCGGGATCAGCACGGCGACCAGCGAGATCGAGATCGAGACAATGGTGAAGCCGATCTCCTTGGCCCCCTTGTAGGCGGCAGCCATCGGGGACTCGCCTTCCTCGACATAGCGAGAGATGTTCTCGAGCATGACGATGGCGTCGTCGACGACGAAGCCGACCGCGATCGTCAGCGCCATCAGCGAGAGGTTGTCCAGCGAATAGCCGACCCCCCACATCATCGCGCAGGCGCCGAGCAGCGCGAGCGGCACGGTGATCGTCGGGATCACCGTGGCCCAGAAGCTGCGCAGGAAGATGAAGATGACCATGACCACGAGAAAGATGGTCAGGAGCAGCGTGAACTGGACGTCCTCGACCGCGGCACGGATGGTCGTCGTGCGATCCGACATCAGCTCGACCTTGATGGCCGGCGGGATCGCCGCAACAAGGCGCGGCAGCGTCGCCTTGATCTTGTCGACGGTTTCGATGACGTTGGCGCCAGGCTGCTTGAAGACCACCAGGAACACGCCGCGCTTGCCGTTGGCCCAGGCGGCCTGCTTGGCATCCTCCGGCCCGGTCACCGCCCGGCCAATGTCACGGACGCGCAACGGACCGCCATTGCGGTAGGCGATGATGACGTCGTTCCAGTCCTTCGACTCGGTGAGCTGGTCATTGGCGTAGATGGTGTAGGCCCGACGCTCGCCGTCGATGTTGCCCTTCGGGCTGTCGACCGTGGTGATCGCGATCTGGCTGCGCACGTCCTCCATCGAGAGGCCCTTGGCGACCAGCTTGGCCGGGTCAATCTGGATACGGATCGACGGCTTCTGCTGGCCGCCGATGATCACCTGGGCAACACCCGAGATCTGGCTGATCTGCTGCGCGAGCTGCGCATCGACGGAATCGGAGACCGTCGTCAGCGGCAGCGTCTCGGACGTGGCGGACAAGATCAGGATCGGCGCGTCCGCTGGGTTGACCTTGCGGTAGGTCGGCGGCGACGGCAGGGTCTTGGGCAACTGGCCCGAGGCGGCGTTGATGGCGCCCTGGACGTCGTTGGCGGCGCCGTCGATGTTGCGGTTCAGGTCGAACTGGATCGTGACCGATGCGGTGCCCAGGTAACTGGTCGATGTCATCTGGGCGATGCCGGGGATCTGTGCGAATTGCCGCTCCAGCGGCTGGGCGACCGAGGTCGCCATGGTCTCAGGGCTGGCGCCCGGCAGATTGGCGGTCACCTGGATGGTCGGGAAGTCGACCTGCGGCAGCGGTGCGACCGGCAGCAGGGGGTAGGCGACCAGGCCGATGAACAGGATACCTGCCATCAGCAGCGAGGTGCCGATGGGGTATTTGATGAAGGGTGCCGAGATGCCGCCGTTCATTCCTGCCGGACCTTAGCTGGCGCCGGCTCCGAGCTGGCCACCGCGGTGGTCACGACCGAGCCTGGCTGAACTTTGAATTGACCGCCGGTGATCACCTGCTGGCCGGGGGTCAACCCCTCTTCGACGACGGTACGGCCATCGAGCGAAACGCCGACCTTCACCTTGCGCAGCTCGGCCTTGCTGTCCGGGCTCACCGTGTAGGAATACAGCCCGTTGGTCGAATGCTGGACGGCGTCGTCGGGAACCACCGTGGCATCCTTCAGCGTCCGCACCAGGAGCCGCGTCGAGACCGACTGTCCGGGCCACAGCACGTGGTCCTTGTTGTCGAACACCGCCTTCAGCCGGATCGTTCCACTCGACGTGTCGACCTGGTTGTTCACGACCATCAGCTTGCCCTCGGCGAGCTGCTTCCTGCCGTCGGTGGTGAACGCGATCACCTTCAAGGGAGCGGTTTTCTGCGCCTCGTTGATGTAGGGCAACTGCTCCTCCGGCGCGGTGAAGATCACCGCGATCGGCTCGATCTGCGCGATCGAAACGATGCCGGTCTGGCTCGAGGCGTTGACGATATTGCCGATGTCGACCTGGCGGAGGCCGGCGACCCCGGAGATCGGCGCCTTGACCTGGGTGTAGCTGAGCTGGGTCTGGGCATTGGCGATCGCGGCGTCGTCGGCGGCGATCTGTGCCGTGAGCTGTGCGACGGTGGCGCGCTGGGTGTCCTGCTGCTGCCTGGTCGCGAACTCGCCGAGCTTGGTGGTGCGCTGCAAATCGAGATTGGCGTTGTTGAGATTGGCCTCGTCCTGCGCCCGCTTGGCCTTGGCCTGGTCGAGCGCGGCCTGGAACGGCCTCGGGTCGATCTCGACCAGCAGGTCGCCCTCTTTCACAAGCTGGCCTTCGGTGAAGGCGATCTTGTCGATCTGGCCGTCGACGCGGGTGCGGACCTGGACGGTGTTGAAGCCTTGCACGGTCCCCAGGCCGGTGAGGAAGACCGGGAAGTCCGTCTTCTCGACCGGCACGGTCGAGACCCGAACCGCCTGCGGTCGGGCCGAATTCTGCTCAGCGGTCTTCTTCGCTGCCTCGGCGCCCTGATGACGCTGCCAGCCGTAATAGCCGGCGCCGCCGAGAGCCGCGACAAGCAGGATCCAACCGAGGGTTCGTGATGTCTTCATGCTGGCCCACATGCTGAGACGAACAGGATAACCGGTCTTTAAAACCATTCCCAGCATGCCAGATATAGTACGCACGCAATTAATGTGTAAACACACGAGCGCGTGGACAAACCTAAACAATCGGCAAGCTTCGAGGAAGCGCAAGGGAGTTCACAGCCATGTCGCTGGATATGAGACGTCAGCTCGTTGCGCAGCTAGTCGAAAGCTCGCGCATCCTGCGCAACTATATTGATCATCGTGCCAAACAGCGCGGCACGACCCGCGCCCAATGGGTGGTGCTGTTTCGGCTGCGCGCGCATGAGGGGATGTCACAGGTCGATCTCGCAGAAGTGCTGGAACTGCAGCCGATTTCACTGGTGCGTCTGCTCGACAGGCTGGTCGAGCAGGGGCTGCTGGAGCGCCGGCACGATCCGAGGGATCGCCGCGCGAACCGTCTCCATCTCACCGCCGCGGGACGAGAGCTCGTCGATGATCTCGACGAGCTGCGCGATGCGATCGCCGGCGACGTTCTGCACGACATTCCGGACGAGGCCGTCGCCACCAGCCTGTCCACGCTCAGGGACCTGAAGGATCGGATCAAGACGCTGTCCGATCCGAAAGCCGAGGTGGCGCTCAAATAGCCGAGCCGCGGCGCAGACCGTTCTGATCCCATTTTGAGTTGCGTCGTATAATAAAACATCTTGAGTGCGAAAAATGGCGGGGAAGCTTGCCGTTGCCGCGGCGTGGCCTGCGCGAGAGCAGGGCGGTCTGCGGCGATCCTCTGCCGCCATCGTCGGCTGGCGCGCCGCGCCGGACCATTCGCCGGCCGCGCGGGTCTCTCGTGCGAATGCCGCACTCCGACCTATTCTCGCCGTCTTGTCGCGCCCGATGGGAGCTGATTAGAAGCCGATGAGTCCGGCCGCCGTCATGGCGCCGTCGGGCCGCGGCAGGATTCAACCGGAGCGAGGCTGCGTCGCCGACGATGCGCCGTGCGACGATAGCGAATGGGGAGCTCACGATGGAAGAACTGAATGGAAAGATGCTCGCGTGCCAGATCCTGGTCACCGGCCTGATCGCGCGCGTCGCCAACGAGCAGCGCGATCCGTTGCGCTTCCTGACCGATTTTCGCGATGAGATCAGGGCCGTCGTCAAGGGCGTGCGGATCGCGGGGATCGATGATTCCGATCGCGTGCGCCAGATCGCGGTGCAGACCGTGGACGAGCTGTTCTCGCTGATGAAGCCGCCGAGCCCCGACGAGCCGGCTGGCTCGTCGAACTGACCTGCGCCGGGGTTACGCCCGACGCGGTGCTGATTCGACGGCAGCGCGAGTCAAATCGCGCTGTTTAGAACGATTTCAAGTTCCGCATGTTGTTAGTTGAGCGTTTTTAGAATTGTTTTGATCTGGAACTATTCAAGGCCAAATTAGGGCTCCTCAAATTGACCCCCTGAAACGCGCCCGATACCAACGACACATCGTCGCACTGCGAATGATCCGCGTAAGCGATGTGGAATGAAGATCTGGGGCGCGTGAAAATAAAATGGGACAGGTGATAGCACCGCGTTCGCTGCGTGGGGTCGCAGCGATGAGGTTCAATGGCGGACGCGGAGAGGGGCCCTCCGTCACCAAGGTGTCGGCGGTGGCCGGGCTGATGGCGGTGGCATCGATGTCGTCGGCCGAGGCGCAACCGGCGTCCGACCTGCCGCCCGTCAACGTCGATGCGCCGACCGCGCGGGCCAAGCCGACGTCCTCCAAGCCGACCGCCGAGCAGGTCCGCGCGCGCAATGCCCTGCGCCGCGCGGCGGCCCGTCAGCAGGCGGCGCAGCAGGCCGCGGTGGCGTTCCCGAACGCAGGCGGACTGTCCGCGCCGGACGCCAACCCCTACGCGGACGCAGCCGAGCCCTACAAGGTCAACCGCGTGCAGGCGTCGGGCAAGTTTCCCGAGCCGCTCCTGAACACGCCGAAGACGATCACCGTGATGAGCAAGGAAGTGCTTGCCGACAAGCACGTCACCGCGCTCAAGGAGATCGGCCGTTCGACCGCCGGCGTCACGCTCGGCTCGGGCGAGGGCGGCAATGCGTTCGGCGACCGCTTCTTCATTCGCGGCTTCGATGCCCGCAACGACGTCTTCATCGACGGCATCCGCGATCCCGCGGTGTCGATCCGCGAGAACTTCTTCACCGAGCAGATCGAGATCCTGCGCGGTCCGGCCTCGTCCTATGCCGGCCGCGGCACCGCCGGCGGTGCCATCAACATCGTCACCAAGCAGGCTGGCGATACGAACTTCAAGCGGATGGATACCGAGTTCGGCACCGACCAGCAGAAGCGCGTCACGCTCGACGTGAACCAGGTGATCTCGCCGACCTTCTCGGTGCGCACCGGCGGCCTGTTCCAGGACTCCAATGTGGCGGGGCGCAACTTCGTCACCGATGACCGCTGGGGCGCCTTCCTCTCGACCAAGTGGACGCCGATCGACGATCTCAAGATCACGACGAACTATGTCCATACCGATCTGTCGGGTTATCCGGATTTCGGCGTGCCCTACTACAAGCAGGGCAACGTCCCCGTGACCTCGGCAGGCATTCCGCGCGGCACTTGGTATGGCTTCCTCAATCGCGACTTCCAGACCGCGCGGCAGGATTTCGGCACTGCCGCAGCCGAGTACAAGGTCAACGAGGCGATCACCCTCAGCAGCAAGTTCCGCGGCGAGCACTCGCTTCTCAACTATATCGGCACGTTGCCGCAGGGCCCCAACACGACCAGCCCGAATCCGCTGCTCTGGACCACGACGGCGAGCGCACAGAGCCGATACCAGACGGTGGACGTGTGGGCCAACCAGAACGATGCGACGTTCAAGCTCGATACCGGCGGCGTCAAGCACACCGCGGTGCTCGGCACCGAGTTCTCGAACGAGAACATCTCGATCGATCGCTACACCGGACTCTCGTCCGAATTGTTCGGCGGCGGCTCGACCAGCTCGGGCGCGGTTACCGGCGTCAACGTGTACTCGCCGCAATACACCTACATCCCATTCAGCAATACGCCGTCGCTGATCGGCAACCCGACGCGCTACGGCGTCAACACCAACAGCGTCTACGTCATGGACACGGCCAACTGGCAGGACACGGTCATCCTGAACGGTGGGGTGCGCTATGACGGCTACAACATGAGCTCGTCGACCAATTCGCCGAAATACCTCAAGATGAACGCCGACCTGGTCAACTACAATGTCGGCCTGGTCTACAAGCCGATGCCGATCGGCAGCATCTACGCGGCCTATGCGACCTCGGCCAATCCGTTCGGCTCCGAACTCGACGCCACCGGCACCGATTACGGCGGCGTGCCCGCCAACACCGCGGTCCTGCTCGGACCCGAGCGCAACAAGGCGGCCGAGCTCGGCACCAAATGGGAGCTGGTCGACCGCCATCTGCTGGTCTCAGCCGCGCTGTTCCAGACCACCAAGGACAATGCCCGCGAGACCGTCGGCGGCCTGCTCACCTCGGGCGCGGCCTACCGCATCCAGGGCATCGACATCGAGGCGGAAGGCAAGCTCACCGATCGCTGGAGCATCTTCGGCGGCCTGGTGCTGATGCAGTCGAAGGTCACGCAGAGCGGCGTCGCCTCCAACATCGGCCTGCAGCTCGCCAACATCGCGCATCAGTCGTTCAGCATGCTGTCGAAGTACAAGCTCGACAATGGCTGGGAGATCGGCGGGCAGGCGGTCTACCGCTCCAAGGTCTATGGCGGCACCTTCGCGGCCAACACCGGCAACGAGCTGCCGAGCTACTGGCGCTTCGACGCCTTCGTCGAGAAGAAGCTCGACGCGAACTGGACCATGAAGTTCTATGCCCAGAACCTGACCAACAAGCTGTACTACGACACGCTGTATCGGAGCGCGGTGCCGTTCGTCGCCGTGGCCCCGGGGCGCGCCTTCTACATCGTCACCACCGCAAAGTTCTGATCATGCTGATCTGCATCCCGGACGTTCTGTCCGAAGACGAGGTCGCCGACTTCCGCCGCATCATGGATGCGGCGGAGTGGGAGGACGGCCGCTCGACGGCCGGGGCGCAGTCGGCCATGGTCAAGCGCAATGAGCAGTTGCCGCCCGACGGCGAGGCGGCGCGGGTGCTGGGCCAGCGCATCATCACGGCACTGACGAAGAATCCGCGCTTCCTGTCGGCGGCGATCCCGCTGCAGATCTTTCCGCCTTTGTTCAACCGCTACACCGCCTCGCGCGGCGACCATTTCGGCATCCATGTCGACAATGCCGTGCGCGGCGATCCGCTGACCGGCCTGCGCATCCGCACCGATCTGTCGATGACCTTGTTCCTGGCCGAGCCCGACAGCTATGACGGTGGCGAGCTTGTGATCGAGGACACCTACGGCTCGCACGAAGTCAAGTTGCCCGCGGGGCACGCGGTGCTGTATCCGTCATCGAGCCTTCACATGGTCACGCCGGTCACGCGCGGCGCCCGGGTCGCCTCTTTTTTCTGGATGCAGAGCATGATACGGGATGCCCACGTCCGGAGCATGATCTTCGATCTGGACGCGGCGATCCAGAGCTTGGCTGACCGCCTCGGGAGGGACGATCCCGATGCTGTCAAGCTGACCGGCATCTATCACAATCTGATCCGGCAATGGGCCGAGGTCTAATGGGCCGAGATATGATGACATCGTTCCTCGTTAGGTTTGCAATCGTCCTGTCATGTCTGTCTGTTGCTGCGGGGCTACCTGCACATGCGCAGCAGGAGCCGGCCAGGTCCGCCCCGGCGGTCTCGACCGATCTGTCCGCGCCGGCGCCGGGCACAGCCCTGACGATGGCCCCTCCCGCGTCGGGACAGGTCGCCCCAACGGCTGCCGCCCCGGTGGGCATCGAGACCGGCGCCCGCAATGGCAAGTCGGTGACCACCGGGCTGGACGAGCTGTCGCCGTTCGGCATGTTTCTCAAGGCCGACATCGTCGTCAAAGCGGTCATGATCATGCTGGCGCTGGCCTCGATCGCAAGCTGGACGATCCTGATCGCCAAGAGCCTCGAATTCTCCGTCCTGCGCCGCCGGCTGGTCGTCGCGCTGCGCAAGCTGACCGGGGCGAAGTCGCTGGCCGAGGCCCATCTTGCGCTTGGTCAAGGCAAGACCGTCGCGGCATTGCTGCTGCAGGCTGCGATATCAGAGGCACGGCTGTCGGCCGGGCTCGGCAGTGACGAGGGCATCAAGGAGCGCGCAGCCTCGAGCTTCACCGAGATCGTTCGAGCCGAAGCGCGCAGGGTCCGCACCGGCATGGGCCTGCTCGCCACCGTCGGCGCGATCTCGCCCTTCGTCGGACTGTTCGGTACCGTCTGGGGCATCATGAACAGCTTCATCGGCATTTCCAGATCGCAGACCACCAACCTCGCGGTGGTCGCGCCGGGCATCGCGGAAGCGCTGCTGGCGACCGCGATCGGTCTGGCCGCGGCGATTCCGGCCGTGATTATCTACAATCACTTCTCGCGGGTCACGAAGGGCTATCTCGAGCTCGTCAACCGCGCCTCCGGCACCACCGGACGATTGCTGTCGCGCGATCTCGATCGCAGCCATACCGGCCTTCACGTCCGGGCGGCGGAGTAGCCGAGGATGGCCGTCTCGCTCTCCGAAGGCGATCTCGACGACGATTTCGACGAGACCCACGACATTAACGTGACGCCGTTCATCGACGTCATCCTGGTGCTGCTGATCATCTTCATGGTGGCCGCGCCGCTCTCGACCGTCGACCTGCCGATCGACCTGCCGTCCTCGAGCGCCACGCCGCAGAAGAAGCCGGACAAGCCGACCTATGTCTCGATCAAGCCGGACCTGTCGCTGGCGATCGGGGAAAATCTGGTCAAGCGCGTCGATCTCGTGCGCGAGCTCGATGCCATGACCGATCAGCCGAAGGACCGGCCGATCTTCCTGCGCGCTGACAAGCTGGTGCCCTATGGCGAGCTGATGGGCGTCCTGGAACTGCTGCGCGCCGGCGGTTACACCAAGATCAAGCTGGTGGCGCTGGAAGCGCCGCCCGCCGCGCCCGCCCAGGTGCCGGCCCAGCCCGCGCAGCCGTGAGGAGCGCCGACTTGTGATGAGCGACCTCGACGTCGGGCACTCCCCCTCGCGCCGTCTCTGGTTTCTGGCGATCATGGGCGCGCTGATCCTGCATGTCGGCGGGGCCGCGCTGGCGCTGACGCATCTGAACGACGACGAGGACGCCGGCGGCCTCGGCGCGGCGGGCGCCGAGGTCATCGACATCGATATGGGCTCGCCGAAGGTCGAGGACGACGAGGTTCCGGTCGGACAGGACTCGGTAGCGCAGACCGCCGCTCCGCAGATGCAGGAGCAGAAGGCCGAGGTCGAGCAGACCGATCTGCAGAAGGATGTGCCGACCACGACCGAGGAGGCCGACCGCGAGGTCACGACCTCTGACGTGAAGAAGCCGACCGAGGAGCAGAAGGTCGCGACGGTCCAGACACAGGCGTCGGAGGCGCAGGAAGCCTCCGAAGACAGCGCGCGCAAGGCCCTGGACGAGAAGGTTCCTGAAGCCGAGAAGACCAAAGCGCCGAATGCCGGTATCGGCAAGGACGTGCAAAGGCTGACGGCCAATTGGGGCCGCAAGATCAGCGCCTATTTCGAACTGCACAAGAAGTATCCATCCGGAAAGAAGGCCGCTGCCCAGCTCAAGCTGGCGCTCGTGCTCAATCGGCTCGGCCGTGTCGTCTCGGTGGACGTCAAGGAAACGTCCGGCGATCCGGAGTTCGATCAGGCCGCCCTCAGCATGGTCCGCCGTTCGGATCCCGTGCCAAAGCCTCCCGCGGGCCTCACCGACGACGAGTTCTCCTTCATCCTGCCGGTCAAGTTCAACCCGCCGAAATGAGCGGGTGGGGTTCGGCTGACCTCACTGCCAATACAGCCTGACTCCGACGTAGACCACGCAGAGCGCGGCGAAGATCAGCGCAACCGGCAGCTTGCGCGGAGCGGTCGTCCCGCTTTGCGCCGCCTTCTTCGGCGGCAGCTTGCGGAAGGCGGTGACATTGCCGGTCACCGGCTCGGCGGCGACCGGCTTGACCTCGGGCGGGGCGCCGCCGCCGCCCATCTCGGCATAATAGGCCTTGTACATCTCGCGGATGGTGGCCTCGGTCGCCTCGTCCTCCGGCATGTCGCCGAGGCGGGCCTTGTAGCTTGCCAGGAAGTCCTGCGCCGCCGGCGGCAGGCCGGAGGCGCCGTTCAGCTTGGCGATCATCTTCCAGGTCGCGAAATCGGCACGGGCGCGGGTGTCGGCGCGGCGTGCGATCATCATGTCAGCGGCTTTGACCAAGAGTGCCTCGGGGCTCGTTCGTTACCATCCCTGACGGGTAGATCTAGACATTACCCGTCAATAGCAGAAGCAGCTGCTTCAGAGAATCGGTCGTGGCGCGGAGCAGCCCCGACACGAGATCAAGATTGAGACCAAATTGGGAACCCGCCAGCGGCAGGAGGATCAGACATCCGATCAGAATCAGCATGCCATACGGCTCGAGCCGGGCAAGCGGCCGCGCCAGCGCCGCCGGCAGCACGCCCACCGCGACCCGGCCGCCATCGAGCGGCGGTATCGGGAGCATGTTGAACACGGCGAGCAGGATGTTGAACGAGAAAATATTCCACAGATTGCTGGCCACCCACCGCGCCGCCTCCGGTGGAACCAGCGGCAGGGCGTGGAACGCCAGTCCGGCCGCCAGCGCCAGCGCGATGTTGGTGGCCGGTCCGGCCAGCGCCACCATCACCATGCCGGCGCGCAGCGGCTTCAGATTGCGAAAATCGACCGGCACCGGCTTGGCGTAGCCGAACAGGAACGGCGAGCCGGACAGCAGCAGCATGCCCGGCAGCAGGACGGTGCCGAACGGATCGATGTGCTTGAGCGGGTTGAAGCTGACGCGACCGAGTCGCAACGCGGTGTCGTCGCCGAACCGCCAGGCGACGAAGGCGTGAGCAGCCTCATGAAAGGTGATGGCGATGATGATCGGCAGGATCCAGACGGAGATGCCGTAGAGCGAGATGTTCAAGGATCGGGGTTCCGGACGCGTTACCGCCTTACATAGGCACGATGGTTCCCCGATGCTACGCGGGATTCTCCGGAAATTGCGGCAGGCCGTCGCTGAGCTGCACCCAATCCATCTTTTCCGAGACCCAGATGTGCTCGGTCGGGGCAAAGGCGTTGCGGTCGTCGAAGCAGGCCAGGGCCACGCCGACAACCGGGCGCGTCCTGCGCCATGAGAACAGCCTGACGCCGCAGCGCGGGCAGAACATGCGATCGAGCGCGTCGGAGGAGGGGAAGCGCGCGGTTTCGCCGGTGATCGTCAGCGCGTCGTGCGCGAACAGCGCGCGGGCGAAGAACGGCGCGCCCGTCGCCCGCTGGCAGTTGCGGCAGTGGCAGACGCGTACGTTGATCGGCTCGCCGGTGCATCGGAAGCGCACCGCGCCGCAGAAGCAGCCGCCGTGGTGGGTCATGGTGGGACCTCCAACTGGTCATGATCTCTCGCGATCGTCAGCAGTACCGGAACGGTTCTGCCTATCGCCGTCATTGCGAGCGCAGCGGCGCCGCGGAGCAATCCAGGGCCGCGCGAGGAGCTCTGGAGTGCTTCGTCGGCTTTCGCCTCCTCGCAATGACGATTTCTCGGTGAGGACGGGCTCTATCGATCGGCACGCCGACTAATAAGTTGCGCGGCCACCGGAAATGTCGAATACGGCGCCGGTCGAGAACGAGCACTCTTCCGAGGCGAGCCACGACGCCAGCGCGGCGAGCTCCTCCACCAGCACGAAGCGGCCTTTCGGGATCTTCGACAGCATGAAGTTGATGTGCGCTTCCGTCATCTGGTCGAAGATGGCAGTCTTCGCCGCGGCGGGCGTCACCGCATTGACCGTGATGTTGTGCTGCGCCAGCTCCTTGCCGAGCGACTTTGTCAGCGCGATCAGGCCGGCTTTGGACGCGGAGTAGTGCGCAGCGTTCGGGTTGCCCTCCTTGCCGGCGATCGAGGCGATGTTGACGATGCGGCCATAGCCCTGCTTCAGCATCACCGGCACGATCGCCTTGGCGCAGATGAAGGGACCGTCGAGATTGATGCGCAGCACCTTGCGCCACTCCTCGAGATCGGTCTCCCACACCGTCTTGTTGATGCCGGCGATGCCGGCATTGTTGACCAGGATGTCGATGCTGCCGAACGCGGCCAGCGTCGCGTCACGGGCGCCTTCGACCGCTTGGGTGTCGGTGACGTCGACCTGCAGCGCCAGCACCTCCGGACCGATCGCCTGCGCGGTCTTCTCCGCCAGCGCGATGTCGTGATCCCAGATCGCAACCTTCGCGCCCGACGACTTGAAGCGCTCGGTGATGGCGCGGCCAAAACCTTGCGCGCCGCCGGTGACCACGGCGCAGCGGTTGGTAAGGTCGATGTGGTTCATGATGTTTCCCCGGTCGATCTTTGTTGTCGTCATTCCGGAGCGCGCGCAGCGCGAACCCGGAATCTCGAGATTCCGGGTTCAGCCCTGCGGGCTGCCCCGGAATGACGAAGCAGAACTACAGCGTCCAGCCGCCGTCGATGGTATGCGCGACGCCGGTCGTGAACGCGCTCTCGTCGCTGGCAAGATAGACCGCGAGATGGGCGATCTCCTCCGCCGTGCCGAGCCGGCCCATCGGCTGGCGCGAGATGAACATCTCCAGCCCGTTCGGGCCGGCCGAGGCCGCGCGTCCCAGCATCGAGGGCGTTTCGATCGTGCCCGGGCAGATGCAGTTGCAGCGGATCTTCTTGCCGACGAAATCGGCTGCGACCGAGCGCGTCAGCGCCGCCACGGCTGCCTTGGTCGCACCGTAGACGTAGCGGTTCGGCGCCGCCTTGAACACGCCCGCGGCGGAGGCGATGTTGACGATGGCGCCGCCGCCCTGATCGAGCATCTTCGGCAGGAAGGCGCGGATGGTGCGATGCATCGACTTGACGTTCAGATCGAACGAGAAATCCCAGTCGTCGTCGGAGCAGTCGAGGATGGTGCCGTTGTGCACGAAGCCGGCAGCGTTGAGCAGGATCTCGACCTTGCCGACCCGCTCGGCCATCGCGTTCACGGCCGCGGTGTTGCGCACGTCGAGCGTCGCGACCTCGGCAATGCCTTCGCTCTTCAGCGTGCTCAGGCCGTTCTCATCGATGTCGGTGGCGAATACGGTGGCGCCTTGACGCGCGAAGGCAATGGCACAGGCGCGGCCGATGCCGGCAGCGGCGGCAGTGACGAAGGCGCGCTTGCCCTTGAGACGGTCGGACATGGAGTCTCCCTTGGGAATTGACTTCTTAGTTATCGTCATTCCGGGACATCGCGAAGCGATGGGCCCGGAATCCATAACCACGATCGGGAGTATGGATTCCGGGCTCGCGCTTCGCGCGCCCCCGGAATGACGGCAGTTGGGTCTAGTGATTATGCCTTGCCACACCCACGGTGCCGGCGATGTTGTGATAGCGCGTGGCAAGCTCCATGCAGGCGCCGGTGGCCTGCTGGCCGACGGTGTTGCGATAGAGCTCCTGCCATGGCGTCTGGTTGGCGGGGTGCGGGAAGCCGCCCTTGGCCTTCAGCTCGGCGCGCCGCTTCGCAAGCTCCTCGTCCGAGATCAGGATATTGGCCGAGCCCTTGTTGAGGTCGATGCGCACGCGATCGCCGGTCTTGAGGATTGCGAGCCCGCCATCGGCGGCGGCCTCCGGCGACGCATTGAGAATCGACGGTGAGCCCGAGGTGCCGGACTGCCGGCCGTCGCCAATGCAGGGCAGGGACAGGATGCCGCGCTTGATCAGCGCCGCCGGCGGCTGCATGTTCACGACCTCGGCGCCGCCGGGATAGCCGATCGGACCGGCGCCGCGGATGAACAGCACGCAGTGCTCGTCGATCGCAAGCTGCTCATCATCGATGCGGTCGTGATAGTCCTCAGGCCCCTCGAACACGATGGCGCGGCCCTCGAAGGCGTTCGGGTCCTTCGGATTGCTGAGATAGCGGTCGCGGAACTCCTTGGAGATCACGCTGGTCTTCATGATCGCGGAATCGAACAGGTTGCCGCGCAGCACCAGGAAGCCGGCATCCTTCACCAGCGGCTTGTCGTAGGACCAGATCACGTCGCCGTCGGGCTTCGCTGCCTCGCGGCAATTCTCACCCATGCTGCGGCCGTTGACGGTGATGACGTCCTCGTGGATGCGCTTGTGCCGCATCAACTCGCCGATCACGGCCGGCACGCCGCCGGCGCGATGGAATTCCTCGCCGAGATAGAAGCCGGCCGGCTGCATGTTGACGAGCAGCGGCACGTCGTGGCCGACCTTCTGCCAGTCGTCGATGTCGAGCTCGACGCCGACATGGCGCGCCAGCGCGTTGATGTGGATCGGCGCGTTGGTCGAGCCGCCGATCGCGGAGTTGGCGACGATGCAGTTCTCGAACGCCTTGCGTGTCAGGATGTCGGACGGCTTCAGGTCTTCCCACACCATGTCGACGATGCGCGTTCCGGTCTCGTAGGCGATCTGGCCGCGCTCGCGATAGGGCGCGGGGATCGCGGCGCAGCCGGGCAGGGACATGCCGAGCGCCTCGGCCAGCGCATTCATCGTCGACGCCGTGCCCATGGTGTTGCAATGGCCAACCGACGGCGCCGAGGAGGCGACGATCTCCATGAACTCCTCATAGCCGATCTCGCCGGCGGCGAGCCGCTCGCGCGACTTCCACACCACGGTGCCGGAGCCGGTGCGCTGCCCCTCGTGCCAGCCGTTCAGCATCGGGCCGCCCGACAGCACGATGGCGGGGATGTTCACGGTTGCCGCGGCCATCAGGCAGGCCGGCGTCGTCTTGTCGCAGCCGGTCGTCAGCACCACGCCGTCGAGCGGATAGCCGAACAGGATTTCGACCAGGCCGAGATAAGCGAGGTTGCGGTCGAGCGCGGCCGTCGGGCGCTTGCCGGTCTCCTGGATCGGATGGGTCGGAAATTCCATCGCGATGCCGCCGGCGGCGCGGATGCCCTCGCGGACGCGGTGCGCCAGCTCGATGTGGTGGCGGTTGCAGGGCGAGAGATCGTTGCCGGTCTGGGCAATGCCGATGATCGGCTTGCCCGACTGCAGCTCAGCCCGGGTCAGGCCGTAATTCAGATAGCGCTCGAGATAGAGCGCGGTCATGCCCGGATTGTGCGGATCGTTGAACCACGCCTGCGAGCGCAGCTTGCGGCTTTTGTCAGCGCCGTTGCCGGCATGCCCGTTCGAGTTCGTCATGTGTTTTCTCCCGCAGTGCAAACGTGGCGAGGCCGGTCCGTCGTCTGCGCGCTATCGGCCCGCTGTCGAAGATCGCCTACGTCTTTCGTTCAAGTCGTCGTTGGTTCGAGTGGTTCTAGTTCATGGCTTTTGGTTGCGCTACCATTTTGTTCCGGAAGCGCGCCCCGACGCGGGCTGCGGACTTGCGGCGGCGCGCTGCAAGGTCGAGCTCTGCCGTTCGATCACCTCGAAGCCGAGATCGACGACGCGCTGCGCCACGGGACGGCCTTCGACGGCGTCCATGATCATCGTCGCCGCACGCCGACCCATCTCGTAGCGATTGGTACGCACGCTGGTGAGCGTCGGAACCGCCGCGGCCATGAATTCCATGTCGTTGAAGCCGACGATCGCGATCTGCTCGGGTACCGCAATGTGCCGGCGCTGGCATTCGAACAGCACGCCGAGCGCGAGATCGTCGTTGGCGCAGAACACGGCGTCGAGATCCGGCGCCTTCATCAGCAGATCGGAGAACAGGCTGCCGCCCATTGTGGTCGAGGTCGGAACAGGCGCCGTGACGATGAGACGCGGGTCGAACAAGCCGGCCTCCTTCATCGCGTTCTGATAGCCCTGCAGCCTGCGCTGCACCCTTGGGTCCATGCGGGCGCCGATGAAGCCGATGCGGCGGCAGCCCTGCGCGAGAAGGTGTGAAATGGCTGCAAAACAGGCATCGACGTGCGAAAATCCGATCATCATGTCAATCGGGGCGGCGCCGAGCTCCATGATCTGCACGACGGGACAGTCCGCTGCCTGGATGATCGACCGGCTCTCCGCCGTCTGGTCGAGACCGGTCACGATCAGGCCGGCCGGCTTCTGCATCAGGAACAACCGCAGCAGGCGCTCCTCCTGCAACACGCTGTAGCGGGTGTTGGCGAGCTGGATGCTGTAACGGCTGCCTTCGAACGCATCATAGATGCCCCGCAGCACGTCGGAGAACACGTTGTTGGTGAGGGACGGTATCAGCACGCCGATCACTTCGGTGCGCTGCGATGCGAGCGCGCGCGCGGCGAGGTTCGGCACATAGCCGAGCTCCTTGGCGGCACTCTCGATCCTCGTGCGGCGGCCGGCCGAGACCGTGTCGGGATTACGGAAGAAGCGTGACACCGTGATCGGGCTGACGCCCGCCAGTGCCGCAACTTCGGTCAGCCGGACTTTGCCCGGCTCGATGCGTTTCCGTCCCATGCCTCGCTCATAGCATAGGCGGTCTGGTACACAAGCGATATTGACAGCGCTATCACGCGGTTGCTAAGCGAGGCATTGCGGAAGCGAACTGAACTGCGGACAATGTCGGCCGTACTGGCCCTGTTTCGGAGCCGGTCGGAACGACCAGAGCCAACAAGACCATCAAAAACAAGACCACCAAGAACAAGACTGCACGACCAGGACTACAAAACGACAAGCGGCCTGATCAAACGGCCGAGAACAACGGTCAGAATGCCGCCGGCAAGCAGCCAATGCTGTCGGTCTTTGAGGAGGAAATTGATGTCGTCGGTGCAAATTCGCGACGTGCGCAAATCATTCGGCGGATTCGAAGTGCTGCACGGCGTGACGATTCCGATCGAGGATGGCGAGTTCGTCGTGCTGGTCGGGCCGTCCGGCTGCGGCAAGTCGACGCTGCTGCGCATGCTCGCAGGGCTCGAGAACATCACCGCCGGAACCATCTCGATCGGCGAGCGCGTCGTCAACAACGTGCAGCCGAAAGAGCGCGACATCGCGATGGTGTTCCAGAACTACGCGCTCTATCCGCATATGACGGTCGCCGACAACATGGGCTTCTCGCTGAAGCTGCGCGGCGCACGGCCGGAAGACATCAAGAAGGGCGTCGCGCGCGCCGCCGAGATCCTGGCGCTGACGCCGCTGCTCGACCGCTATCCGCGCCAGCTCTCCGGTGGCCAGCGCCAGCGCGTCGCAATGGGCCGCGCCATCGTGCGCGATCCGCAGGTGTTCCTGTTCGACGAGCCGTTGTCGAACCTCGACGCCAAGCTGCGCGTCGCGATGCGCACCGAGATCAAGGAGCTGCATCAGCGTCTCAAGACCACCACCGTCTACGTCACCCACGACCAGATCGAGGCCATGACGATGGCCGACAAGATCGTCGTGATGCATGACGGCATCGTCGAGCAGATGGGCTCGCCGCTCGATCTCTACGACAAGCCGGACAACCAGTTTGTCGCCGGCTTCATCGGCTCGCCGGCGATGAACTTCCTCAATGGCCACCTGAAGTCCAACGGCTCGGTCCATGTTGTGACCGAGAACGGCGCCAAGCTGCCGCTGCTGACCGCGCCGGCCGCCTCCGACGGTCGCCCCGTCGTCTACGGCGTGCGGCCCGAGCATCTCGAGCTTGCCGATGACGGCATCGAGGCCGAGGTCGTCGTCGTCGAGCCGACCGGCTCGGAGACGCAGATCGTCGCCCGGATCGGCACCCAGGACATCATCGCGGTGTTCCGCGACCGCCACGAGGTCAATCCCGGGGAGAAGATCCATTTGCGCCCGCGGGCGTCGGCGGCGCATCTGTTCGACAAGGACAGCGGCCGGAGACTCTGATCCGGGCGCTTGAGGCGCAGAACTGACAACAAACAAAACAAGCAAATACTCAACGGGAGAAAACTTCAGATGACTCATTTCCCCACCGATCGACGGTCTCTGCTCAAGGGCGGCGCGACCTTGCTGGCGGCCGCGGCGACGATGTCGGCCGACGAACTGCTCGGCTACGCCAAGGCCTGGGCGCAGACCTCGCCCTTCAAGCCCGAGCCCGGCGCCAAGATCAACATGATGCGCTGGAAGCGCTTCGTCGAGGCCGAGGACGTGGCCTTCATGAAGATCGTCGACGCCTTCCAGAAGGCCAACAACGTCACCATCAACGTCTCCAACGAATCCTATGACGACGTCCAGCCCAAGGCCTCGGTCGCGGCCAATACGGGGCAGGGGCTCGACATGGTGTGGGGCCTCTACACGCTGCCCTTCCTGTTCTCCAACAAGTGCGTCGACATGACCGACGTCGCCGATTACCTCGGCAAGAAGTGCGGCGGCTGGACCGACTCGGGCAAGGCCTATGGCATGCTCGACGGCAAGTGGATCGGCATCCCCGTGGCGGCCACCGGCGGTCTCATCAACTACCGCGTCTCGGCGGCTGAAAAGGCCGGCTTCAAGGAGTTCCCGAAGGATCTCGCGGGAATGTCCGAGTTCTTCAAGGCCATGAACAAGAACGGCACCCCGGGCGGCATGGCGCTCGGCCACGCCTCGGGTGACGCCAATGGCTGGGTGCACTGGGCGCTGTGGGCGCATGGCGGCAATCTGATCGACAAGGACAACAAGGTCGTCATCAACTCGCCGGAGACCGCCAAGGCGCTCGAATACGTCAAGGGCCTGTACGACAATTTCGTGCCGGGCACCGCGTCGTGGAACGATAGCTCCAACAACAAGGCGTTCCTGGCCGGCCAGCTCTACGCCACCGTCAACGGCATCTCGATCTACGTGACCGCCAAGAAGGAGGCGCCGCAGATCGCCGAGGACATGAACCACGCGCATCTGCCGCCCGGCCTCGACGGCAAGACCCGCGAGATGCATCTGGGCTTCCCGATCCTGGTGTTCAACTTCTCGAAGTATCCGCAGACCTGCAAGGCGTTCACCGCCTTCATGCTGGAGCCGGAGCAGTTCAACCCGTGGATCGAGGCGGCGCAGGGCTACCTGTCGCACTTCCTCAAGGCCTATGACGCCAACCCGATCTGGACCGTCGATCCGAAGAACACGCCGTATCGCGACGTCGCGGCGACCGCGACCACGCCGGCCGGCGTCGGCAAGCTCGGCGAGGCCGCTGCGGCCGCGATCGCCGACTTCGTCCTGGTCGACATGTTCGCGAACTACTGCACGGGCCGCGAGGACGTGAAGACGGCGATGGCGAGCGCCGAGCGCTCCGCCAAGCGCATCTTCCGCTGAGGTGGACAACCGCCGGTGCGTCAGAGCAGACCGGTGGTTACCAAGACGCAGGTGAGCAAGGCGCAACGCGCCATGCTCGCCGTCATTGCGGGCGAAGCGAAGCAATCCAGGGCCGAACGTTGGACTCTGGATTGCTTCGTCGCTTCGCTCCTCGCAATGACGGAGTAACTCTATCCGTCCCGAACGCCGGTGGGCGCGCGTCGCTCACCCCACGGTTCGAAGGGAGCTGCTGGATAAATGAGTACCATTCAGACCTCGTTGCCACGAGGCGCCGCCGTCGGCGAGCCCTCGGCATGGGTGCGCATCAAGACCAACCGCAACGTGATCGCGCTGTGGTTCATGCTGCCCGCGGCGGCTTTCCTGATCCTGTTCCTGGCCTATCCGCTGGGGCTCGGCGTCTGGATGAGCTTCACCGACGAGAAGATCGGCCGCAGCGGCGTCTTCGTCGGTCTGGAGAACTACGAATGGCTGTGGGACGACTCGATCTTCTGGCTGTCGGTGTTCAACACGCTGCTCTACACGATCGTGGCGAGCGCCATCAAATTCGCCATCGGGCTCTATCTCGCGCTGCTGTTGAACCGGCACATGCCGTTCAAGGCGATGATCCGCGCCGTCGTGCTGATCCCCTTCATCGTGCCCACCGTGCTGTCGGCGATCGCGTTCTGGTGGATCTACGATTCCCAATTCTCGATCATCTCCTGGTCGCTGATCAAGCTCGGAATCATCACCCAGAACATCAACTTCCTCGGCGACACCTCCTGGGCGCGCGCCTCCGTCATCATCGCCAACATCTGGCGCGGTGTGCCGTTCGTCGCGATCACCTTGCTCGCCGGCCTGCAGACCGTGTCGCCCTCGCTGTACGAGGCGGCCACGCTCGACGGCGCCACCAGCTGGCAGCGCTTCCGCTTCATCACCTATCCCTTGCTGACGCCGATCATCGCGGTCGTCATGACCTTCTCGGTGCTGTTCACCTTCACCGACTTCCAGCTGATCTGGGCGCTGACCCGCGGCGGCCCGGTCAATGCCACGCATCTGATGGCGACCTTGAGCTATCAGCGCGGCATCATCTCCGGACGGCTCGGCGAGGGCGCCGCGATCGCCACCGCGATGATCCCGTTCCTGATGGCGGCAATCGCGATCTCCTGGTTTGGCATGCAACGGCGCAAATGGCAGCAAGGATCCGACCAATGACCGACACCACGCTGCACGCCAAGGCGCCCACCACGGCCGGCACCGACGAATCCGAGGGCATGAGCTATCTGGAGTCGCTGCCGCGGCGGCTGGTGACGCTCTATCTGCCGCTGTTCATCATCCTCGTGGTGCTGCTGTTCCCGTTCTACTGGATGGGGCTGACGTCGATCAAACCCGACGAGCAGCTGATCGACATGGAGAAGTACAATCCGTTCTGGGTGGTGCATCCGACCTTCAAGCACATCTCCAAGCTGCTGTTCGAGACGCAGTATCCGCGCTGGCTGTGGAACACGATGTATGTCGCGGTCGGCGCCACCACGCTGTCGATCTTCGCTTCCGTGCTCGCGGCCTATGCGATCGTGCGGTTGCGCTTCAAGGGCGCCGATACCGTCGGCGTGCTGATCTTCTTCGCCTATCTGGTGCCGCCGTCGATCCTGTTCATCCCGCTGGCCTCGGTGATCCAGGCCTATGGGCTGTTCGACTCGCCGTTGTCCTTGATCCTGGTCTATCCGACGCTGCTCATCCCGTTCTCGACCTGGCTCTTGATGGGCTACTTCAAGACCATCCCGTTCGAGCTCGAGGAATGCGCTTTGATCGACGGCGCCAGCCGCTGGCAGATCCTGGTGAAGATCGTGGTGCCGCTCGCCGTGCCCGGCCTGATCTCGGCCTTCATCTTCTCGTTCACCCTGTGCTGGAACGAGTTCATCTACGCGCTGACCTTCCTGCAGTCGACGCCGAACAAGACCGTGCCGGTCGCGATCGTCAACGAGTTCGTCGACGGCGACATCTACAAATGGGGATCGCTGATGGCCGGCGCCCTGGTCGGCTCGCTGCCGCTGGTCATTCTTTACGCCTTCTTCGTCGAGCATTATGTGTCGGCCATGACCGGCGCGGTGAAGGAGTAGGCGGCTTTGTCCGTGAGCCGGGTCAAGGCGTCGCTTGCTGCTCACGCGGATCTCAACTCCCGTCATTGCGAGGAACGAAGCGACGAAGCAATCCAGAGCCATTCCGATGACTCTGGATTGCTTCCGCCGTCGCCTTTCGGGCTATGGCTGACAAGTCGCTTCGCTCGCAATGACGAACGTTGAGACCACGCCCAATCGTTGCATTTGAAGGAGCATACCCTTGCATATTCTCGTTCTCGGCGCCGCCGGCATGGTCGGGCGCAAGCTGGTCGAGCGTCTCGTCCGCGACGGCCGCCTCGGCGACAAGGCCATCACTCGCATGACGCTGCAGGACATCGTCGCGCCGTCTAAGCCCGACACGTCCATCGCCGTCGACACCATCGCCGGGGACTTCGCCGTCCCAGGCTTTGCGGAGAAGCTCGTCGCCGGCCGTCCCGACGTGATCTTCCACCTCGCCGCGATCGTCTCCGGCGAGGCCGAGCTCGATTTCGACAAGGGCTACCGCATCAATCTCGACGGCACGCGGATGCTGTTCGACGCCGTCAGGCTGATCGGCGACGGCTACAAGCCGCGGCTGGTCTTTACCTCCTCGATCGCGGTGTTCGGCGCGCCGTTCCCCGAGGCCATCGGCGACGAGTTCGTCAATGCGCCGCTGCTCAGCTACGGCACCCAGAAGGCGATCGGTGAGCTCCTGCTGGCCGATTACAGCCGCCGCGGCTTCTTCGACGGCGTCGGCATCCGCCTGCCGACCATCTGCATCCGCCCCGGCGCGCCCAACAAGGCCGCCTCCGGCTTCTTCTCCAACATCCTGCGCGAGCCCTTGGCCGGCAAGGAGGCCGTGCTGCCGGTGTCCGAGGACGTCCGCCACTGGCACGCCACGCCGCGCTCGGCGGTCGGCTTCCTCCTGCATGCCGCAACCATGGACACGGCCAAGATCGGCCCACGCCGGAACCTGACCATGCCCGGCCTGTCGGCGACGGTTGGCGAGCAGATCGCAGCCCTGCGCCGCGTGGCAGGCGACAAGGTGGCGGATCGCATCAAGCGGGAGCCGGATCCGTTCATTGTGGGCATCGTCGCCGGCTGGCCGCGGAATTTCGAGGCCAAGCGGGCCCGCGAACTCGGCTTCACCACCGAGGAAAAGACCTTCGACGACATCATCCGGATTCACATCGAGGATGAGCTCGGTGGCAAGTTCGTGGCCTGAGACGGCCGCCAGCCTCTGGACTCACATGGCGCAAAGCGCCATTTGAGGGGCAGGGAGACATTCGGGAGAGAGAGCATGACCGCCAGCATCGTCGGATGGGCGCATACGCCATTCGGGAAGTTCGACGCCGAGACCGTCGAGAGCCTCGTCGTCAAGGTCGCCAATGAGGCGATCGCCGACGCCGGCATCTCGGCCGGTGACGTCGACGAGATCGTGCTCGGCCATTTCAACGCGGGCTTCTCGCCCCAGGATTTCACCGCCTCGCTGGTGCTGCAGGCCGATCCGGCGCTGCGCTTCAAGCCGGCGACCCGGGTCGAGAACGCCTGCGCGACGGGCTCGGCCGCCGTGCACCAGGGCATCCGCGCCATCGCCGCCGGCGCCGCGAAAATCGTGCTGGTCGTGGGCGTCGAGCAGATGACGCGCACACCGGGCCCGGAGATCGGCAAGAACCTGCTCAAGGCGTCCTACCTGCCGGAGGACGGCGACACCGTCGGCGGCTTCGCCGGTGTGTTCGGCAAGATCGCGCAGGGCTATTTCCAGAAATACGGCGACCAGTCCGACGCGCTGGCGCTGATCGCCGCCAAGAACCACAGGAACGGCGTCGCCAATCCCTATGCTCAGATGCGCAAGGATTTCGGCTTCGAGTTCTGCCGCTCCGAGAGCGAGAAGAACCCTTACGTCGCCGGCCCCCTGAAGCGCACCGACTGCTCGCTGGTGTCCGACGGCGCCGCCGCTCTGGTGCTGACCGACAGCGAGACCGCGAAGTCCTTCGCCAAGGCAGTGAACGTGCGCGCGACCGCGCATGCGCAGGATTTCCTGCCGATGTCCAAGCGCGACATCCTCGCCTTCGAGGGCTGCACCGTGGCCTGGCAGCGCGCGCTGGAGAAAGCCGGCGTCACGCTGTCCGATCTCTCCTTCGTCGAGACCCATGACTGCTTCACGGTCGCCGAGCTGATCGAGTACGAGGCGATGGGCCTGACGCCGCGCGGGCAGGGTGCCCGCGCTATCAAGGAGGGCTGGACGCTCAAGGACGGCAAGCTGCCGGTCAATCCGTCCGGCGGCCTGAAGGCCAAGGGCCACCCGATCGGCGCCACCGGTGTCTCCATGCACGTGATGACCGCCATGCAGCTCACCGGCTCCGCGCCGGAAGGCATGCAGCTCCCCAATGCCAAGCTTGGCGGCATCTTCAACATGGGCGGTGCGGCCGTGGCCAACTACGTCTCGATCCTGGAGCCGGCGAAGTAAGGCTCAACGACCGTCTATCGTTTGTCATTGCGAGCGAAGCGACTTGTCCGCCATCGCCCGAAAGGCGGCGGCGGAAGCAATCCGGGGCCGCGCGTGCCGCTCTGGATTGCTTCGTCGCTGCGTTCCTCGCAATGACGGTGATACAGGAGAGCTTCCGCGATGCGGAAGCTCTTTGTCATTGACTGGTCCGATTGCCCATCATGATCATCTCCACCGAACGCCTGACCTTGCGCGAGTGGCGCGACGACGATCGCGCGCCGTTCGCGGCGATGTCCGCCGATCCGGCCGTGATGCAATTCCTCCGCGCGCTGCCAACGCGGCAGGACTCGGACCGGTGGATCGATTTCCAGATCGCCCATCAGGCCGCGCACGGCTTCGGCTTCTGGGTGGTCGAAGATCGCGCCACCGGCACTTTCCTCGGCGCCACCGGCCTGTTCCGCGTCGCCTTCGATGCGCCGTTCACGCCGGCGGTCGAGATCGGCTGGCGGCTGTCGCGCGCGGCCTGGGGGCGGGGGATTGCGACCGAGGCGGCGCGGGCGTCGCTCACGTTCGGCTTCGATGAGCTCGGCCTCCACGAGATCATCGCCTATGCCGCGCCGGCCAATCAGGCGTCACAGAACGTCATGCGCAAGCTCGGCATGATCAGGAACGAGGCGTCGGATTTCGATCATCCGCGAGTCGAGGCGGACAGCCCGTTGCGCCGGCAGGTGATGTACCGGCTTCCGCGCGAGGTGTGGGCCAATGCCTCGTGCTGATCTCTCCTCCCAGTCATTCCGGGGCATTCGCGCGCAAAATGGCGAAGCCATTTTGAAGCAGCGCGAATGAGCCCGGAATCCATAACCACAGGACGAGGTGTGTCGAAGGCAGGCGCCACGAGCATCTCGCGCCCCACGGCCGGTTGTGGCTATGGATTCCGGGCTCGCGCTGCGCGCGCCCCGGAATGACGGAGGGAGGGAAGCCACGCGTGCATCAGCTCCGCCACACCTTTTCCTCGCTGAACCCCAGCTCGACGAAATCCTTCGCCCGCAAGCTTGAATCATCCGCAGGGAAAAACTCGTCGAGCTGCGGCGGCTTCACTGACGTGCTCGACAGCATGGCATGCGCCTGGCCGCGGTGATGGATGTCGTGCTGGAACAGGTGCAGCAGCAGCCGGTCGCAGCGCTCGTTCTGTACCCGGCTCTCGCGGTTGATGCGGACGGTGTCGTCGAGCCGCGCCGGCGTCAGCGCCTCGCAGAATGCAATCAGCCGGCGGTCCATCGCGCCCTGCGCCTTCGCAAGATCTGCGAGGCGCGGGAACGGCACCTCGTTCTGCCACGCCATCGGGCCGAGCCAGCCGCCTTCCAGCGCGTCGATGTAGAACAGGTCGATGATGTAGATGTGGTTCAGCGTCCGCTGCAGGCTGGGGAAAAAGCCCGTGCGCTCGGCAGCGAAATCCTCGGCGCTGAGCTGGCCGCAGGCGGTCAGCAGCCGGTGATTGGCCCAGGCATTGTTGTAGGCGAACGCGCGGAAGGTCTGGACGAGATCGGCGGGCATTGATCAGGGCACCCCGTGATGGCTCGCCGCAGATCATACGGAACTCCGTGCTCCCTTCACCATCCATTTCGGCGGGCCGGAGCGCATCATCCCCATGCGCTTTTGCGGAACTCTGCCGGGATCGGCCAAGCGGCGATTTTCTCCAGGGCCTTCAAGCTGATTTGGCCTGTCCAGTCCCCTGGTCAAAAAGATTCATGTTTCGCTTTTCCAGAAAATATGCTTCACTCTCCCCATCCTGCTTCGCCACGAGGGGCGCTTCGCGATCGTCACGAACGTTGAGGCAGGGAGGCGGTGGCCGCGACGTGTCGCAGCGTAGCTTGTCTGCGCGGACGAACGGCATGGCGCGGACGTGAAGTCGCGTGGTCCCGGCATCCCGACGCTGATGCCAAGTTCGCGGGGCATGATGATCCCCAAGGACGACGGTGGCCAAAAGCCGGCGCACCGAGGAGAGCGCGAAATAAGCGTGAAAACCATCGCGCAGGGAAGGCCGGGTCGGTCCGGCTGAACCTGTGGTTCTCTCCCCGTGCTTTCTTTCGCACGGGGGCCACGGGTGCCAGTCGGCACCCGGCCTTCCCTGCGCCCTCTGTTTCGAAGGGGGCGGCTTCGATCAGCACAGCTCGGACAGATCCTGTCGCGAGGCCATCGATGCTTGGGTGCTTGCGAAAAGCAGACCTTGTCTCACTCCGGCATCATCTCGCCGGAGCCGCCGAACTCCGCCGGGAAATCCTTCAGCTTCGGCAGGCCATCCCTGATGGGCAGCACCGTCTCCGCGTAGTTGACGTGCACACCGGGCGTGAACTTCAGCGTCGGAATCGTCGCGGCATAGACGTCGATCATGCCGAGCGGCGGGTGGTCGGTCATCAGATGCCCGCCACACTTGGTGCAGTATTTGCGGTGGCTCATGTCGGTCTTGTGATAGCTGCCGATCGCGTCAGCCCCCTTGGTCACCCGCACGTTCGCAGGCTTCCACAGGGTGAAGGCGTTGACCGGACCGGCCGACCAGGAGCGGCACGACGAACAGTGGCAATAGCCCATCGCCTCCGGCTCGCCATCGGCCTCGATCTCGACCGCGCCGCAGAAGCATTTGCCCTGATAGAGCGTCATGAGTGTTCTCCCTCGTGTTTGTTTTGGATGTTGGACCGGCATGCTGACACACCTGAACGCTGAAATGGAATCCTAGAATGCAGCTCGCGGCGGGGAACATCTGGTGCAGCGCGGCGGTCGTCGTCCGTGATCCGCGACACGGAATGTTGCGGCGGGGGATCTGACGCATGGCCCCATACCCGCGCGGCGGCTTGCTAGGGAACATCAGGTGCCGTTAGCTCTGGCGACAACAAGGATCGAGGGAGCCGACGCCACGATGGGACCGCTTGCGGGCATCAAGGTCATCGACATGACCACCGTGCTGATGGGGCCGTATGCCGCCCAGACGCTCGGCGACTACGGCGCCGATGTCATCAAGGTGGAATCGCCGGAAGGAGACGTCACCCGCAAGATCGGCCCGTGGCATCATCCGGGCATGGGGCCGGTCTATCTCAATACCAACCGCAGCAAGCGCGTGATCTGCCTCGACCTCAAGAAGCCCAGGGGACGCGAGGCCGCGCTGCGGCTCATCAAGGACGCCGACGTCCTGCTCTACAACATCCGGCCGCAGGCGATGGCGCGGCTGAACCTCGGCTATGACGTGGTCTCCGCGCTCAATCCGCGGCTGGTCTATGCCGGTGTGTTCGGCTTCGGCCAGGATGGTCCCTATGCGGCCAAACCGGCCTATGACGACCTGATCCAGGGCGGGGCGGCGCTGTCGCATCTGATGGCGGTCGCCGGTGACGGCACGCCGCGTTATGTGCCCAATGCGCTGGTCGACCGCATCGTCGGCCTGACGGCGGTCGGTGCCATCTGCGCCAGCCTCGTGCACCGTGACCGCACCGGGCGCGGCCAGCGCCTGGACGTGCCGATGTTCGAGACCATGTCGGCCTTCATCATGGGCGACCACATGGGCGGGCTCACCTACCAGCCCCCGCTCGACAAGGGCGGCTATGCGCGGCATTTGTCGCCCGACCGCAGGCCCTACAAGACCGCCGACGGCCATATCTGCGTGATCGTCTACAACGACAAGCAATGGGACGCGTTCTTCACCGCGTCCGGCCGCACCGACCTGCGCGCGGATGACAGGTTCAACAGCTTTGCCCGGCGTGCCGCCAACATCGATTTCGTCTATGCCGAGCTCGCGCGCATCTTTCAGACGCGGACCACGGCCGAATGGACCGATCTGCTGGATGCCGCCGATGTGCCGGTCATGCCGATGCACGACCTCGAAAGCCTGCTGAACGATCCGCACCTCGTGGCGACCGATTTCTTTCCCGTGGTCGAACATCCGACCGAAGGTCCGATCCGCAGCACCCGCGTGTCCGCGACCTGGTCCGAGACCAAGGCCGAGCCGCTGCGTCTGGCGGCACGGCCGAACGAGCATGGCGCGGTTATCCTGCACGAGCTTGGTTTCTCGGACGAGGAGATCGCCGCGATGATCCGCGACGGCGTGACGACGCCGGCGCCTGCCAGGGAGTGAGACGATGGATTTCGCGCTCTCCGCCAACCAGGAATCGATCCGCGATGCGGTGGCCAAAATCTGTGCTCGCTTCGACGATGCCTACTGGCTGAAGAAGGACAAGGAGGGCGGTTTTCCCGCCGACTTCCACAGGGCCTTGGCCGAGGCTGGCTGGCTCGGCATCTGCATCCCGGAGGCGTATGGCGGCTCCGGGCTCGGCATTCTCGATGCTGCGATCATGATGCGCACCATCGCCGAATCCGGCGCCGGCATGTCCGGTGCCTCGGCGATCCACATGAACGTGTTCGGGCTCAATCCGGTCGTCGTGTTCGGGACCAAAGAGCAGTGTGCGCGGATGCTGCCGGGCATCGTCGATGGCAGCGAGAAGGCCTGCTTCGCCGTGACCGAGCCGAACACCGGCCTCAACACCACCCAGCTCAAGACGCGTGCCGTGCGCAAGGGCGACCGCTACATCGTCAACGGCCAGAAGGTGTGGATCTCGACCGCGCAGGTCGCCGAGAAGATCCTGCTGCTGGCGCGCACGACGCCGCTGGAGGAGGTGAAGCGCCCGACCCATGGGCTCAGCCTGTTCTACACCGATTTCGACCGCAGCCGGATCAAGGTGCACGAGATCGAGAAGATGGGCCGCAAGCCGGTCGACTCCAATGAGCTGTTCTTCGAGGATGTCGAGATTCCGGTCGAGGATCGCCTGGGCGAGGAGGGGCGCGGCTTCGACTACATCCTGCACGGCATGAACCCGGAGCGTATCCTGATTGCCGCCGAAGCCGTCGGGCTCGGTCATCTCGCACTGTCGCGCGCGTCGGCCTATGCGAAGGTGCGCAACGTGTTCAATCGCCCAATCGGCCAGAACCAGGGCATCCAGCATCCCCTGGCGAAGAACTGGATGGAGCTGGAGGCCGCGTGGCTGATGGTGCTGCAGGCCGGCTGGCAGTACGACCAGGGCCGGCCTTGCGGCCCGGCGGCGAACGCCGCGAAATATCTCGCCGCCGAAGCCGGCTTCCACGCCTGCGAGCAGGCGGTGATGACCCATGGCGGCTTCGGCTATGCGCGCGAGTATCACGTCGAGCGCTATTTGCGGGAATCCCTGATCCCCCGCATCGCCCCGATCAGCCCGCAACTGATCCTCAGCTTCATCGCTGAGAAGGTCCTCGGTTTGCCGAAGTCGTATTGAGATGGGTTCTGACTGAGATGATGAACGCAATCGTGATGGACGCACAATGCCTGCATTCCCGCCCCCCTTGTGGGGGAGGGGCAGGGAGGGGGGTACCCCACGAAGGCTCGTCGTGCGGCCATCCCCACCCCCGACCCCGCCCCACAAGGGGGAGGGGAGCGCAGCGGCGCTCGTGGTGGGGACCATGACCTACATCACCGGCACCGGGCTTACCTCGTTCGGCAGGCATGACGGCCGCTCGTCGCTCGACCTGATGAGCATGGCGGCGCAGCTTGCGCTGGATGATGCCGGGCTGACGCGGCGCGACATCGACGGCATCCTGTGCGGCTATTCCACGGTGTCGCCGCACATCATGCTCGCAACCGTGTTCGCCGAGCACTTCGGCATCACACCCTCTTACGCCCATGCGGTGCAGGTCGGCGGCGCCACCGGGCTCGCGATGGTGATGCTCGCGCATCACCTGGTCGAAGCCGGCGTCGTCAGGCACATGCTCGTGGTCGCCGGAGAGAACCGGCTGACCGGGCAGAGCCGCGATGCGTCGATCCAGGCGCTGGCCCAGGTCGGCCATCCCGATTATGAGCTGCCGCTCGGGCCGACCATCCCTGCCTATTACGGCCTCGTCGCCTCGCGCTACATGCACGAATACGGCGTCACCGAGCATGACCTCGCCGAGTTCGCCGTGCTGATGCGGGCGCATGCGCTCGATCATCCCGGCGCGCAATTCCATGAGCCGATCACCATCGCGGACGTCATGGCATCGAAGCCGGTGGCGCGGCCGCTCAAGCTGCTCGACTGCTGTCCGGTGTCCGACGGCGGCGCCGCCATCGTCGTCAGCCGCGAGCCGACCGGAGCGATTGCGGTGCACGTGCGCGGCTGTGCCCAGGCGCATACGCATCAGCACGTCACGGCGGCGCCGGCCTTGAGCGAGCTTGGTGCCGAAATCGCGATCGCGAAGGCGAAGGCCGCAGCGGGTGTAGACATCAAAGACGTCGACTACGCCGCCGTCTATGACAGTTTCACCATCACGCTCTGCATGCTGCTCGAGGATCTCGGCCTCGCCGGCCGCGGCGAGGCGGCGGCGCGGGTCAGGGCCGGTCATTTCAGCCGCGACGGCGCCGTGCCGCTCAACACCCATGGCGGGCTGCTCAGCTACGGTCATTGCGGCGTCGGCGGCGCCATGGCGCATCTGAGCGAAGCGCATCTGCAGATGACGGGGCGCGCCGGACCTCGCCAAGTCCGCGAAGCAGCGCTGGCGCTGCTGCACGGCGATGGCGGCGTGCTGTCGTCGCATGTCAGCATGTTCTGGGAGCGTGTGCGATGAGCGAATCGTCCGACTGGACCAGGGGGGTTGCAGCGATTCGCTTTCAGCGCTGTGCGTGCTGTGCCCACCTGCAGTATTTCCGCCGCGGCTTCTGCGCGGCCTGCGGCTCGCTTGCGCTCACCGATCACGCGGCGACGGGCGAAGGTACCATCTATGCGGCATCATTGGTCTGTCGTGCCGCGACGCCGGAGACGCGCGCGCATGTGCCCTACAACATCGTGCTGGTGGATATGCGCGAGGGCTTTCGCATCATGGCCCATGGCGACCACGAACTTGCGATCGGCGATCTCGTCATGGCCTGCTTCGTCACCTTCGCAGGCGGCATCGTGCCGTACTTCGGGAAAGTCAAATGAAGATGGGGAACAGAACGACGTCTGAAAAGGTCGACCGCGGGCGGCCGAGGCGGGACGATACGCATGAAAAATTCGTCCCGACCCGGATCGCCGCGCGATTGACACAATACTGTTACGCTACGCCTACTAACTCAAACGCAACTCAACTCGGTCGTTCGCGTGAGCAATCAAGCTCACATTCCTACCTACGGGCGATGAAGAAACTGCGACGCAGAACCTCCAGACAGCCCTTCATCGCCCGTAGAACAGGACGCTGGCGATGACGATCATGGATGTCACCGCCAGCATATGCGCGAGTGCCTCCGACGTTGCCCTCTTAGTGGCTTCCTTCATGCCGTTTCCTCCCTGGACACTGGACACGACTCTCCGTGGCGCAAATACACACGCTACGTCGGCTGGAATTTTACTCGGAACACCCCACTTCGACGTTCGCTTCGCGAGTCCCCACTCGGCGTTCATCGACGGTTCAGAACATCGTCGGGTAATGCGGCGTGAATTGGGCTCGCTTATGGTTGTCCTGCGACCGAGTCCCGGTAACGTTTAGGCGAGCCCGTACAAATACGAGTGATGCGAATTATCGACCGGAAGCTGTTAGTTACTGTGAATTGCAACCTTGAGTATTTGTTTGCTTCGACCGCGTGCGACGCTTCGATGACTGACTTCGACGCGCTGAAATCAGTCTGCTGCGAGCAGGTTGAGCCGCGCATTGGCGACCGTCAGACGCTCGGCCAGCAGCAGCGCCAGATTGCGCATGATGCGCTCGCCGGCTTTCGGATGGCGCACGCGGAAACGTTCGAAATCCACCAGCGAGATCTCGAACGCGGTGGCGGAGAAATCCGCGACGACGTCGGCGGAGCGCACGGGCTCCAGCAGCGCCATCTCGCCGAAGCATTGCCCCGCCGTCAGCGTCGCCAGCCGGATGCCGTCGGGCAGGGTGACGTGGACGACGCCGGAGCGCAGGAAGAAAAGCGAGGCCGCAGCATCGCCGGCCGCCAGGATGCGTTCGCCCTGTTGATAGTGCCGGATGGTCGCGAGCGCCGCGAGCTCGTGGCGCTCGTCCGCGGAGAGCCCGGCGAGCAGCGGCTGCTCGGCGAGCTCGGTGGTTTCGAGGAAGTCGATCGCCCCGCCATAGCGATAGACGATCTGGTCCTCGGCCCATTCGATCGCGGCGTCGAGCAGGTAGAAGTCGCGGACGTTCCTGATGTCGCCGGTGCGGGCCGCGATCTCCTGCCATTCCGGCGAGCTGCGGCGGATGCCCGACAGCACGACGGTCACGTCGAAGTCGGCGAGCTCGTGAAACAGCTCGGAAAGCAGGCGCACGCCTGCTTGTGTCATCGCGGTGACGCGATGGAGGTCGACGATGACGAATTGCGGTCGCGTGCTCGCCGCAAGCTGGCGCGAGACGTAGTCGACGTTGGAGAGCGACAGCGTGCCGACCAGCTCGAGCACGCGCACCGCGTCCGGATGTGCGGCGAGGATGTTGCGCTCCTGCGCGCGGCGGCTGCGTCGCGACGGGCTGGCGCCGATGTCGTAGTCGGCGATGATCGTGGTGCGCGCATCGTCGGAACGGTTGAGCATGTGCAGGCCGTAATGCGCCGACAGCGCCTCGCAGACCTTGATGCCGCGCACGCTGTTGCCGTGACCGTCGAGCCTGGGCGAATAGCTGCCGAGCCCGAGCCGCGCGGGCAGGCTCGCCAGGATGCCGCCGCCGACGCCGCTCTTGGCGGGAATGCCGACGCGGTAGATCCATTCGCCGGCGAAGTCATACATGCCCGACGAGGTCATCACCGACAGCGTGCGCGACACCGCATAGGGCGTCACCACCTGCTCTCCGGTGACGGGATTGACGCCACGATTGGCGAGCGTGGCCGCCATGATCGCGCAGTCGCGCGCGGTGACGAGCACGGCGCATTGCTGGAAGTAGACCGCGAGCACGTCGTCGACAGGCTCCCTGATGACCTCCGACGTCCGCAGCAGATAGGCGATCGCGCGGTTGCGATCGCCGGTGGCGGCTTCCGACGCGAACACCGCGTCGTCGACATCGAGCTTGCGGCCGGCGAAGCGGCCGAGCGCGTCGCGAATGGTCTCGAAGGCGTCATTCTGACGTGCCTTGCGGATCAGGCCGCTGCACGCGATCGCGCCGGCATTGACCATCGGATTGAACGGGTGGTTCTCCGCATTGAGCCGGATCGAATTGAAGGGATCGCCGGACGGCTCGACGCCGATCACGCGCTCGACCTCGTCGGAGCCGAGCGTATCGAGCGCGAGCGCGAACACGAACGGCTTCGACATCGATTGGATCGTGAACGGCACGCGGCTGTCGCCGACCTCGTAGACGTGGCCGTCCAATGTGGCGAGGCCGATGCCGAAATGCGCCGGGTCGGCCTTGCCGAGCTCGGGGATGTAGTTCGCAACGGTGCCGTCATGATCGGGCCAGAAGTCGGCATGGCAGGCCGACAGGAAGCGCTGCAGCGGCGGCATCGCGGCCGTCGCCCAATGCTGCGGATGTCGGATCGGCCTCGGGTGGGTGGTCATGGCAAGCTCGGCGGGAACAAGGTCTCGCGCCGGTTATGTCGCAGCCGCGACGGCGCAGCCAGCCCACACTTGTCGCAACGCTGGTCAAATGTTGCCGCTGCTCACCGATTGAGCGGGTTTGCGGGCGCGATGACCGTCCCGTGTTGCCATGCGCGAGAGGCGATGCCCATCGAAAGCCGCCGCTGCGGTACCGCGCGTTGGAACCGGCGACGATCGTCCCTCCCGCATCCTGCAGCCGATTGCCTGAGGATGCCGAGTCTTGTGCCAACACGCTGAAGAATGGCGGGTTTTGGAGACGGTCTGCTGTTGTGACGGCAAAACGGCTGGGCTAGCTTGTTCAACAAGCGGAATATCATTCCGCATGACGGAATTGGTGGGAAACGCATGGGACGACGGTCTGAGCGATTGAGCAGGGGCAGCATGCTGCCCGGAGATCTCGCCGGCGAGGGCGAGGTCATTCAGGTGGTGTCGCGGGCGTTCGACGTGCTTCGCTGTTTCGAGGGGCACGAGGCGCGGCTCGGCAATCTCGAAATCTCCAACCGCTGCGGCCTGCCGCGGTCGACGGTGTCGCGGCTGACGCACACGCTGACGCGCATGGGCCAGCTGGTCTACCTGCCGCGCGATCAGAAATACCGCATCGGCCCGAGTGCCGTGGCGATGAGCACGTCGATGACCAGAGGCTTGCAGCTGCGCAATCTGATCCGGCAGCGGCTGCAGGACGTCGCGGAGCAGTTGCCCGGCACCGTCGGCTTCGTGATTCCCGATCGCTTCCACCTCGTCTATCTGGAGTTCGGCCGCGCCGCGAATGCGCTCGGACTGCATGAGACCACCGGCAGCCGCATCTCGATGGCCTCGACCGCGGCCGGTCATGCCTATGTCGCCGCGCTCGAGCCGGAGGTCGGCGACGCCTTGCTGGCCGAGATGGAGCGCGAGATGCCTGACGCGGCCAAGCTGCTGCGGCCACGCCTCGAGCACAACAGACAGTTTCTCAAGGAGCATGGCTACGTCGTGGCCTGCGGCCTGTGGAGTCCGCACATCAATGGCGTCGCGCTGCCGCTGTGGTCGCCGCAATACCAGACCTATGTCGTGCTCACGATCGGGCTGTTGTCGGCGATGTACGACGAGCAGCGGCTGCATGACGAGGTCGCCCAGCCGATGCGCGAGCTCGGCCGCAGCATCGCCGCGCTGCTGCAGGGCGCGGAAGCCGACGTCTTCAACAACCGGATGGACAGAAAACCGCTCCAGGTGAACGCGAAGACTAACCACAAGAACAAGACCATCACCGGGGCAGGGGGAACGAATGAGTTGGCAGCCGGAGCTCGAGGAACTGGCCCGGCGCGAGGCCTTCGCGCGGGAGATGGGCGGGCCTGACAAGGTCAAGCGTCAGCACGACCAGGGCCGTCTCACCGTTCGCGAGCGCATCGACGGCGTCGTCGATCCCGGCAGCTTTCACGAGATCGGCGCGGTCGCCGGCCTCGGCGAGTATGACGAGCAGGGCGAGCTCAAGCACGTCACGCCCGCCAATTGCGTGTTCGGGCGCGCGCGCGTCGACGGCCGCACCGTGGTCGTGGTCGGCGACGATTTCACCGTGCGTGGCGGCTCGGCCGATGCCTCAATCGCCGCCAAGCCGTTGATGGCGGAGGAGATGGCGCACGACTTCCGTCTGCCCATCATCCGTATCATCGAGGGCTCCGGCGGCGGCGGTTCGGTCAAGACGATCGAGACCAAAGGCGCGGCCAATCTGCCCGGCGGCATCGGCGGCAATCGCTGGTACCGCTACACGACCGAGAACATGTCGCTGGTCCCGGTGGTCGCGCTCGGCCTCGGCTCGGTCGCGGGGCTTGGCGCAGCGCGGCTCGCGGCGAGCCACTACTCGGTGATGACCAAGCAGTCGGCGATGTTCGTCGCCGGGCCGCCGGTCGTGAAGCGGCTGGGCCAGGACCTCGGCAAGATGGAGCTCGGCGGCGCCGACATCCAGACCAAGGCCGGCGGCGTCGACCACGCGGTCGACACCGAGGCGGAAGCGTTCGCCTGCGCGCGGCGCTTCCTGTCCTATCTGCCGTCGTCGGTCTACGAGCTGCCGCCGACCTTGCCTTGCACCGACGATCCGCAGCGCGTCGACGAGCAGCTCATCAGCGCGGTGCCGCGGGATCGCCGGCGCGTCTACAAGATGCGGCCGATCATCGAGTCCGTCGTCGACAACGGCTCGTTCTTCGAGGTGGCGCAGAACTATGGCCGTCCGATCATCATCGGCCTCGCGCGTCTCGAAGGCCGCGCAGTGATGGTGCTGGCGAGCGATCCCTATCACTTCGGTGGCTCGTGGACGGCGGATGCATGCCAGAAGGTGATCCGCTGGGTCGACTTCGCCGAGACCTTTCATCTGCCGATCGTCTACCTGATGGACTGTCCCGGCTTCATGGTCGGCCTCGAGGCGGAGAAGGCCGCGACCATCCGCCACGGCGTGCGCGCAATGGCGGCGGTCAACCAGTCGACGGTGCCGTGGTGCACGGTGATCGTGCGCAATAATTTCGGCGTCGCTGGCGTCGTGCATCAGCCGGCCGATCGATTCTCCATCCGCTATGCCTGGCCGTCGGCCCATTGGGGCTCGCTGCCGCTCGAGGGCGGCATCGAGGCGGCGTATCGCGCCGAGATCGATGCCGCGCAGGATCCGAAGGCCAAGCTCAAGGAGATCGAGGAGCGGCTGACCAAGCTGCGCTCGCCGTTCCGCTCGGCCGAGAAGTTCTGGGTCGAGGAGGTCATCGATCCCCGCAAGACGCGCGCGCTGCTGTGCGAGTTCGCCCGCCTCGCCGAGCCGCTGCGCACGCCCGGGCCGCCCACGGCGATGACGACGCGGCCGTGAGCTTACGCCGCGGCGGGCTTCGCCTGCCGCGCGATCGCCAGCGCCAGAAGCGCCGCGACGATGCAGAGCGCGCCGGCGGTGAAGAACGCCGGCAGGTAGCTCTGGAGCAGTGTGCGCGACAGGCCGGCGCCGAACGCGGCGGTGCCGGCGCCGAGCTGATGTCCGGCGAACACCCAGCCAAACACCAGGTTGGCCCGCTCGGGCCCAAACCGCTGCGCCGTCAGCCGCACCGTCGGCGGCACGGTGGCGATCCAGTCGAGGCCATAGAACATCGCGAACAGCGACAGGCCATAGAACGAGAAGTCGGTGAACGGAAGGAACAGCAGCGAGAGACCACGCAGGCCGTAGTACCAGAACAGCAGCCAGCGATTGTCGTACCGGTCCGACAGCCAGCCCGAGACGATCGTGCCGACGAAATCGAACATGCCCATCGCGGCGAGCAGGCTCGCCGCCTGCACCTGAGGAATTCCGAAGTCGAGGCACATCGGGATGAGATGCACCTGGACAAGGCCGTTGGTCGAGGCGCCGCAAATGAAGAACGTCGCAAACAGCATCCAGAACACCGGCGCCCGCGAGGCGTCGCGGAGGGTGCCGAGGGCGGCGGCGAGGATCGGCGTGGTGACGGGCGAGGGGGCGGCGATCGGGTCGGTGCCGTTGTCGCCATAGGGTCGGAGGCCGAGATCACTCGGGCGATCGCGCATCAGCAGCAGCACGGCCGTGGCGGAAACGCCGAGCATGATGCAGATCAGCCCGAGCGCGACGCGCCAGCCGAGCCGCTCGGTGAGGCTGGCGAGCAGCGGCAGGAACACCAGCTGTCCGGTGGCGACGCTGGCCGTGAGAATGCCGACGACGAGGCCGCGCCGCGCGACGAACCAGCGCGTGGCGATGGTCGCGCCCAGCACCAAGGCGGTCATGCCGGTGCCGATGCCGATCACGACGCCCCACAGCAGCACGAGGTGCCACACCTGTGTCATCGCGAGCGACGCCAGCAGCGCCGACACCACGATCAACTGGGCCAGCAGCGTGATGTTGCGCAGGCCGTAGCGGTTGAGCAGGGCGGCGGCGAACGGCGCCATCAGCCCGAACAGCACGAAGCGGATGGAGAGCGCCGAGGAGATCTCCGCGGTGCTCCAGCCGAATTCCTGCTGGAGGGGCACGATGAACACGCCGGGTGCGCCCACCGTGCCGGCGGACACCAGGGCCGTGAAGAACGTCACGGCGACCATCACCCAGCCGTAATGGATGTTGCGCCGTCCAAGGATCGCTGCAAGTTGGTTCGAGATCATGAGGCTCTCAGTACAATGGGGTTGCGCGCCCATTCTGCCAGGGCGCCCAAATGACATAAATGGCTAAGTTCCCTCGTTTCAGGACATCAGGGTCGCTCCACGGCGATCGCAGTCGCCTCGCCGCCGCCGATGCACAGTGCGGCCACGCCGCGCTTCAGCCCGCGCGCGTCCATCGCATGCAGCAGCGTCACGATCAGCCGCGCGCCGGTGGCGCCGATCGGGTGGCCGAGCGCACAGGCGCCGCCGTTGACGTTCAGCCGGTCACGCGGGATGCCAAGGTCGCGCTGCGCGGCCATGGCAACGACGGCGAAGGCCTCGTTGATCTCGAACAGGTCGACATCCTCGACGCGCCAGCCGACCTTGTCGAGCAGTTTCCTGATCGCCGGAATCGGCGCCGTCGTGAACCATTGCGGCTCCTGGCTGTGGGTGGCGTGGCCCTTGATCTCCGCGATGACAGGCAGCCCGTCGCAATCGGCACGCGACCGCGCGGCGAGCACGAGCGCCGCGGCACCATCCGCGTTCGCGGAGGACGCTGCGGGCGTGATCGTGCCGTCCTTGCGGAACGCCGGCTTCAGCGCCGGGATCTTCACCGGATCGACCTTGAGCGGATGCTCGTCGTTGGCGACCAGGCGCGGGCCGGATTTCTCGACGATCGTGATCGGGGCGATCTCGGCCTTGAACGCCCCGCCTTCGACCGCCTTGCGCGCACGCGTCAGCGTCTCGATGGCGTAGGCATCCTGGTCGGCGCGGGTGAACTGATAGGCCTCGGCCGTGGCCTCGCCGAAATCGCCCATCGAGCGTCCGGTCTCATAGGCGTCCTCCAGGCCATCCAGCATCATGTGATCGAGGATCCGATCGTGGCCAGCACGATAGCCGCCGCGCGCCTTGGTCAGCAGATATGGCGCATTGCTCATGCTCTCCATGCCGCCCGACACGACGATCTCGGCGGAGCCCGCCCGAATGACGTCGTGCGCCAGCATCGCGGCCTTCATTCCGGAGCCGCAGACCTTGTTGATGGTGGTGGCGCCGGTGGCGTCGGGCAGGCCGGAACCGCGCGCGGCCTGCCGTGCCGGAGCCTGGCCCTGGCCGGCCGACAGCACGTTGCCCATGAACACCTCCTGGACCGCATCGGGCGAAACGGTGGCGCGTTCGAGCGCGGATCCGATCACGTGCGCGCCGAGCTTGTTCGCACTCAGCGGCGAGAATTCGCCCATGAAACGGCCCAACGGCGTGCGGGCGGCGGACAGGATCACGACGGAATCGGACGAGGCCATGACAAGGCTTTCTGATGAAATATGATAATCATCATATAATAATCTCTCGCAAGAGGAAACCCCGGCGGTCCCTGCTGAACCGTCGTGAAGCTGGCGCGAGGCTGCCGGGATCTGCGAGGCGAGACTTGGAGAAACTTGCTATCGCTTGCGGTCGATGAAATGTTGCATCAGCCGTTTCGGCTCGTCGGTGAGGAACGACCGTCCGAAGGCGCCGATCGATATCTCGATGGACTCCTTCAGCGGCAGCTCCTCCCATTGCCGCAGCAGAGCCTTCTGCGTCCGCAGCGCTTCGGGACCGCAGGCGAGCAGGGATGCCACGGCCTTCTCGACCGCGATGTCGAGTTCTCCCTCGGCGGCGACGGCATCGACGAGGCCCCAGGCGAGAGCGGTCGGCGCGTCGATCGTCTCGGCGGTCATCAGCAGCCAGCGCGTGCGGCCCCAGCCGATGAGACGTGGCAGCAGCGCGGCATGAATGGCCGAGGGAATGCCGACACGCACCTCGGGCATGCCGAACTTGGCGTCGTGTCCCGCGACACGGATATCGCAGGCCGCTGCGACCTCCAATCCGCCACCCAGACACCACCCCGGCATCCGCGCAATCACGGGGGCAGGAAAATGTCGCACCGCTTCGCAGAGCCCGGCAAGTCGCGAGATGAAGGTTTCCGCTGAAGCCTGGTCCAGCGTTGCCATCTCCTTGATGTCGGCGCCGCCGATCATGCTCTTCCCGCTTTCGCCGGCCAAAACGAGAACGCGAATGGCGGCGTCGGAGGCGAGCGATCGCAGCCCGGCTTCCACGTCGAGAATCGCTGCCGAACCGAGAATGTTGAGCGCGCCTGCATTGCAGATCGTCAGCCGAACGACGCCTTGGCCGTCACGACTCACGCCGCAGTGGGAATTGAGCATGTCCATGGTCGTCCTCGTCGGGTTCCTGGGCAACAGGGGTGTGCCGGGAATAAATCAGGCCAGCGAAGTTGATTTAGATCAACTCGAATTCATCAAATAGCTGCAGCGAGCAGGACGCAGAGCTGTTATAGTATGACCGCAGACATTCAATGGGACGGCAATGCGTTACTCTCCGGAACACAAGGCGGAAACCCACGCGCGGATCGTGCGCAAGGCATCGGTGCGGCTGCGCGAGCGTGGCGCTCATGGTGTCGGGGTTGCAGACCTGATGAAGGAGGCCGGACTGACTCACGGCGGCTTCTACGCGCATTTCGATTCGCGCGAGGCGTTGGTCGTGGAGGCGTTCGGTTATGCGATCGATCGTTCGATGGAGCATTGGCGCAAGCTGCTGGACCAGTTGCCGCCGCAGAAGCGGCTCTCGGCCATCGTCGACGGCTATCTGTCCGCCGGCCATCGCGACGATGTCGGTCACGGCTGCGCGGTTCCTGCGCTCGGAGCGGAAATCGCCCGCGAGAGCGCCAAGACCCGCAAAGCCTTTGCTGCGAAGCTGGAAGAGTTGATCGACCTGTTCGCCGAGTACATCGTCGACGTACCGGCCAAGACTGCGCGAAAGCGGGCTTCGGCGATGCTCGCGACTCTGGCGGGGACGCTCGTGATGGCGCGACTCATGGGCAGCGGCGAATTGTCAGACGATATCCTGAACTCCGGGCGCGAGGTGGCGCTGGCCGTCGCCAGCGGAGGTGGGCCGGCGGGCAGGGCACCTGTGCGGGCACCCGCAAAAAGGCCCGTGAAGAAGGCGGTAGCCGCGAAGCGCTGATCCGTCGCGCGGCTCGGATGCGGGACGCGGCACGCTGCACGCCGCGGGGTCTGCAGTGATCGTGCCGACCGAGCGAAGGGGCGGCATTTTCGCAGCGCCGATCAGCGCTTAGACCCTTCCCAAACGCCGCAAAGACTGCAAGATGCCGGCCAATTCGGCACTGCTTACCCCTGCGGAGGATACCCCATGCGTTCGATCGGTCATTTTATTGGCGGCAAAGAGGTCAAGGGCACGTCTGGACGGACGGCCGATGTCTTCGAGCCCATGACCGGCGACGTTCAGGCCAAGGTCGCGCTGGCGTCCCGCGCCGAGCTCCGGGCCGCGGTCGAGAACGCCAAGGCGGCGCAGCCGGCCTGGGCCGCCACCAATCCGCAGCGCCGCGCGCGCGTCATGATGAAGTTTCTGGAGCTCGCGCAGCGCGATTACGACCAGCTCGCCGAGCTGCTGGCCCGCGAGCACGGCAAGACCGTTCCAGATGCCAAGGGCGACATCCAGCGCGGCCTCGAGGTGGTTGAGTTCGCCTGCGGCATTCCGCATTTGATGAAGGGCGAGTACACCGAAGGTGCCGGTCCGGGCATCGACATCTATTCGATGCGCCAGCCGCTCGGTGTCGTTGCCGGCATCACGCCGTTCAATTTCCCGGCGATGATTCCGATGTGGAAGTTCGCTCCCGCCATCGCCTGCGGCAATGCCTTCATCCTGAAGCCGTCGGAGCGCGATCCGGGCGTGCCGATGAAGCTCGCCGAGCTGATGATCGAGGCCGGTCTGCCGCCGGGCATCCTCAACGTCGTCAACGGCGACAAGGAGGCGGTCGACGCCATCCTCGAGGATCCGGACATCATGGCGATCGGCTTCGTCGGCTCGTCGCCGATCGCGCAGTACATTTATGAGCGCGCCGCCGCCCACGGCAAGCGCTGCCAGTGTTTCGGCGGCGCCAAGAACCACGCCATCGTGATGCCCGACGCCGATCTCGACCAGGCCGTCGATGCGCTGATCGGCGCCGGCTACGGCTCGGCCGGCGAGCGCTGCATGGCGGTGTCGGTTGCGGTGCCCGTCGGCAAGACCACGGCCGACCGGCTGATGGAGAAGCTGATCCCGCGCGTGGAAAGCCTCAAGATCGGCACGTCAGTCGACCCATCGGCCGATTTCGGCCCGCTGGTCACCCGCGAGGCGGTCGAGCGCGTGAAGAACTACGTCGACATCGGCATCAAGGAGGGGGCGACGCTCGCCGTCGACGGCCGCGGCTTCAAGATGCAGGGCTACGAGAACGGCTTCTACATGGGAGGCTGTCTGTTCGACAACGTCACCAAGGACATGCGGATCTACAAGGAGGAGATCTTCGGGCCGGTGCTGTCGGTCGTTCGTGCCAAGGACTATGCTGAGGCGCTGGCGCTGCCGTCGGAGCATGATTACGGCAACGGTGTCGCGATCTTCACCCGCGACGGCGACGCCGCGCGCGACTTCGCGGCCAAGGTCAATGTCGGCATGGTCGGCATCAACGTGCCGATCCCGGTGCCGATCGCCTACTACACCTTCGGCGGCTGGAAGAAGTCCGGCTTCGGCGATCTCAACCAGCACGGCCCGGATTCGATCCGCTTCTACACCAAGACCAAGACGGTTACCTCGCGCTGGCCGTCCGGCGTCAAGGAAGGCGCGGAATTCTCGATCCCGCTGATGAAGTGATGAGATGAACTGACAACAGTGGGAGCCCGCTAGGGCTCCCACTCCGTCATCGCGAGGAGCGAAGCGGCGAAGCAACCCAGGCTGCCTCCGCGGAAGGACTCTGGATTGCTTCACTTCGCTCGCAATGACGGAGTGTGAAGAGGCGCCACGGCCAACAAACAAGACCAGGAAACGCGGAGAACGGATGCAGTTCGCTCTCGACGAGGATCAGATCGCGGTGCGCGACATGGCGCGCACCTTCGCGGCGGAGAAGATCGCGCCGCATGCGCTGCGCTGGGACGAGGAGAAGCATTTTCCCGTCGATGTGATGCGAGAGGCCGCAAGCCTCGGCATGGGCGGCATCTACATCCGCGACGATGTCGGCGGCTCGGGTCTCAGCCGGCTCGATGCGGCGCTGATCTTCGAGGCGCTGGCGACGGGCTGCCCCACGGTGTCGGCCTTCATCTCGATCCACAACATGGCCTCGTGGATGATCGACACCTTCGGTACCGAGGCCCAACGCCAGGCTTACCTGCCGAAGCTCTGCGCCATGGACCTGATCGCGAGCTATTGCCTCACCGAGCCGGGCGCGGGCTCCGATGCGGCGGCGCTGCGCACGCGCGCGGCGCGCGAGGGCGACGACTACGTGCTCAACGGCCAGAAGCAGTTCATCTCCGGCGCGGGCGCCACGGATATCCTCGTTGCGATGGTTCGCACGGGAGCCGACGGTCCCGGCGGCATCTCGACCCTGGTGATCGATGCCAATACCCCCGGCGTGTCGTTCGGCGCCAATGAGCGCAAGATGGGCTGGAACGCGCAGCCGACCCGCGCGGTGATCTTCGAGAATGCGCGCGTTCCGGTGGCCAACCGGCTCGGCGAGGAGGGCATCGGCTTCAAGATCGCCATGGCCGGGCTCGACGGCGGCCGCCTCAACATTGCCGCGTGCTCGCTCGGCGGCGCGCAGGCGGCGCTCGACAAGACGCTGGCCTATACGAAGGAGCGCAGGGCGTTCGGCAAGCGGCTCGACGAATTCCAGGCGCTGCAGTTTCGCATCGCCGACATGGCGATCGAGCTGGAGGCGGCGCGCACCTTCGTCTGGCGCGCGGCGGCTGCGCTCGACCGCAAGGATGCTGACGCGACCATGTTGTGCGCTATGGCCAAGCGCTTCGGGACCGATGTCGGCTTCGAGGTCGCCAACCAGGCGCTGCAGCTGCATGGCGGCTACGGCTATTTGAGCGAATACGGCATCGAGAAGATCGTGCGTGACCTGCGCGTGCACCAGATCCTCGAAGGCACCAACGAGATCATGCGCCTGATCGTGTCGCGCAAGCTGATCGAGGCGGCGCGATGAGCGAGGCTATCGAAGGCGACCTGATCGTCCGCCGCGAAGGCTCGGCCGGCATTATCCGGCTGAACCGGCCGAAGGCGATCAACGCGATGACGCTGGAGATGTCGATGGGCATCGACGCCGCGCTGGATCGGTTCGAGGGCGATCCGGCCGTCGCAATTGTCGTGCTCGAAGGCGCGGGCGAGCGTGGACTTTGTGCAGGCGGCGATATCCGCGGGCTCTATGAGAGCTCGAAGACGAATGGCGATCTCGGCAAGGTGTTCTGGCGCCAGGAATACATCATGAACGCGCGCATCGCGGCGTTTCCAAAACCCTATGTCGCCTATATGGACGGGCTGGTGATGGGCGGCGGCGTCGGGCTGTCGGCGCATGGCCGCCACCGCATCGTGACCGAGAAGACCAAGCTCGCAATGCCCGAAGTCGGTCTCGGCTTCTTTCCCGACGTCGGCGGCACCTGGCTCTTGTCGCGCGCGCCCGGCGAACTCGGCGCCTATTTCGGCCTGACGGGGCAGACCATGAACGGGCCCGATGCGATCCATGCGCGCTTTGCCGATGCCGTGGTGCCGACCGAGAAATGGCCGGCGCTGCGCGAGGTCCTGACCAAAGTCAGGCCGGGGACGCTGTCGATCGAGATCGACCGGCTGATCGCAGGCTTCGCGACGTCGGAGACGTCCGGCCCGGTGGCGGCGCAGCAGGCCAAGATCGACGCCTGGTTCGCCCATGACAGCATGCACGACATCTTTGCCGCCTTGAAAGCGGACGGCTCGGAGCTCGCGTTGGCGACGCTGAAGACGCTGCAGGAGAAGTCGCCGCGCGGCATGGTCGTGACGCTCGAGCTGCTGCGACTGGCACGCGGTGCGGCGTCCCTGGAGGAATGCCTGGTGCGCGAGTATCGTGCGGCGCTCGAAGTGTTCCGCAGCGACGATTTCCGCGAGGGCGTGCGTGCGGCGATCATCGACAAGGACCGCAATCCCAGATGGTCGCCGCCTGATGTCGATCAGGTGACACCGGACATGCTGGCGCCATATCTTGCCGAGATTGGCGCCGACGAGCTGACCTTTCCGCAGAGCAGATAACAATCAGGTCGAGGGGAGAGAACGAACCATGGCAACGATCGCATTCATCGGCCTCGGCAACATGGGTGGACCAATGGCCGCCAACCTGGTCAAGGCCGGCCACAAGGTGGTCGCGTTCGATCTGGTCGAGACCTCGCGCGCCCAGGCCAAGGCCGATGGCGCCGAAATCGCCGACAGCGCCGTCGCCGCGGCCAAAAGCGCCGATGCCGTCGTCACCATGCTGCCGGCCGGCAAGCATGTGCAGGCAGTCTGGAACGAGGTCGTGCCGGCGATGTCCAAGGGCGCGCTGATCATCGATTCCTCGACCATCGACGTCGAGAGCGCGCGCGCCGCGCATGCGCTGGCCACAAGGCACGGCATCGCCGCCGTGGACGCGCCGGTGTCCGGGGGCACCGGCGGTGCTAAGGCCGCAACGCTTACCTTCATGTGCGGCGGCGAGGAGAGCGCGTTCGCTGCGGCCAAGCCGATCCTTGAGAAGATGGGCAAGAAGATCGTCCATTGCGGCGGCGCCGGCGCGGGGCAGGCGGCCAAGATTTGCAACAACATGATCCTCGGCATTTCGATGATCGCGGTCAGCGAGGCGTTTGCGCTGGGTGAAAAGCTCGGCCTGTCGCATCAGGCGCTGTTCGACGTCGCCTCGACCTCGTCGGGGCAGTGCTGGTCGCTGACATCCTATTGCCCGGTGCCGGGCCCAGTGCCGGCTTCGCCCGCCAACAACGACTACAAGCCCGGCTTTGCGACCGCGCTGATGCTGAAGGACCTCACGCTGTCGCAGGACGCCGCCAAGGCCGCCGGCGCGGCGACCCCGCTTGGCCAGCACGCGCAGGAGATCTACAAGGCGTTCGAGGCCGCCGGCCATGGCGGCGTCGATTTTTCCGGGATCATTCAGCACGTTCGCAAGCTCGCCGGGACCACCTGATGACGACATTCAAGGACGCACGCGCGTTTCTGCTGGCGCATCGCACCGACTACGATGCGGCCGTGAAGGGTTTCCGCTGGCCCGATGCCGTCCCGTTCAACTGGGCGCTCGACTGGTTCGATGCCGAACTCGCGTCCGATCCGGAGAGCCGCGACCGCACCGCGCTTTGGATCTTCGACGCCGCGCAGGACCGCCAGACCAAGCTGTCGTTTGCGGCGTTGTCGCGCCGCTCCAACCAGGTCGCGAATTTCCTGCGCGCGCAGGGCTTGAAGCGCGGCGACCATCTGCTGCTGCTGCTCGGCAACGTCGTGCCGCTGTGGGAGACGATGTTGGCGGCGATGAAGCTCGGCGTCGTCGTGATCCCCGCGACGACGCTGCTGACCACCGACGAGTTGCGCGATCGTCTGGAGCGCGGCCGCGCCAAGGCCGTGGTCGCGGCGCAGGATCAGGTTGCGAAGTTCGCCGATCTGGGCGCCGATGATCTCGTCCGCATCGTCGTCGGCGCGCCGGCGGCGCCTGCCGGCTGGCTGCCGTTCGAGCAGGCGGCCGGCGTAGCCGAGGCGTTCACGCCGGATGGGCCGACGCAGCCGGATGATCCGATGCTGCTCTATTTCACCTCGGGCACCACGGCCAAGCCGAAGCTGGTGCGGCACAGCCATCGCAGTTATCCGGTCGGCCATCTCTCGACCATGTACTGGCTCGGCCTGCAGCCGGGCGACGTGCACCTCAACATCTCCTCGCCGGGCTGGGCCAAGCATGCCTGGAGCTGCTTCTTCTCGCCCTGGAATGCCGGCGCCACGGTATTCGTGGTCAATCAGCCGCGCTTCGACGCCAAGGGGCTGCTCGCGATCATCAAGCGCTGCGGCGTCACGACGCTGTGCGCGCCACCCACGGTGTGGCGGCTGTTCATCCAGGAGCATCTCGCCGACTTCAAGGTCTCGCTGCGCGAGGCCTGCGGCGCCGGCGAACCGCTCAATCCGGAGGTGATCGATCAGGTGCGTGCCGCCTGGGGGCTGACGATTCGCGACGGCTATGGCCAGACCGAAACCGCGGCGATCGTTGGCAACTCGCCGGGCCAGAAACTGAAGATCGGCTCGATGGGGCGGCCGCTGCCGGGCTATCGCGTCGAGGTCGCCGACATCGACGGCAATCTCTCCGGCGAAGGCGAGATCACGCTGGCGCTCACCGGCGAGCGTCCGGCCGGCCTGATGCAGGGCTATCAGGGCGACGACGGTCAGCTGTCCGGCGCCGATGGCATGCGCTACCGTACCGGCGACGTCGTGTTCCAGGACGATGACGGCTATCTCACCTTCGTCGGCCGCTCCGACGACGTTTTCAAATCGTCCGACTACCGCATCTCGCCGTTCGAGCTGGAAAGCGTGCTGCTGGAGCATGAGGCCGTCGCCGAGGCTGCCGTTGTGCCGTCTCCGGATCCCATCCGTCTTGCTATACCGAAAGCCTATGTGTTGCTGACGGCGGGCGCGGAGCGCTCGCGCGCCACGGCGCTGTCGATCTTCACCCATCTGCAGGCGCGCCTGGCGCCATTCAAGCGCATCCGCCGGCTCGAGCTCGTGAGCGAGCTGCCGAAGACGATCTCCGGAAAAATCCGCCGGGTGCAGCTGCGCAGGCTGGAGCACGAGGACAACCGCACGGACCATCTGCGCGGCACGGAATTCAAGGAAGAGGATTTCCCGGAGTTGAAAACGAGGCCATCCGGGCACGAGGTGTAGGAACGCATGAACAAGATCTGGAAGAAGCCGCCGATTTCGCTCGAAGCCTATCAGGCCATGGTCGGCCAGGAGATCGGCGTGTCGTCATGGCACGTGCTCGATCAGAAGCGCATCGATACCTATGCCGACGTGATCGAGGATCATCAGTTCATTCACGTCGACCCCGAGCAGGCCAAAGCGACGCCGTTCGGCACCACGATCGCGCACGGCTTCCTGACGATGTCGCTGCTGTCGGTCATGTCCTATGAGGTCATGCCGGCGATCGAGGGTACGGCGATGGGCGTGAACTACGGCTTCGACAAGCTGCGCTTCATCTCGCCGGTGAGATCGGGAAAACGCGTGCGCGGCCGCTTCGTCCTTGCCGAAGCCACTCTGCGCAAGCCGAAGGAGCTGCAGTCGCGCACCAACGTCACGGTCGAGATCGAGGGCGAGGACAAGCCCGCGCTCGTCGCCGACTGGATCGGACTGATCTATCTCAGCTAACTCACCTCGTCACAACCCACCCTTCGTCATCGCCGGGCTTGACCCGGCGATCCATCAAGTCCGAGAGTCTTTCGAAGTGGATGGATGCCCGGGTCGAGCCCGGGCATGACGAGCGACAAATAGGAACGACACATGGCAATCAGATTCGACGGGCGCGTCGCCATCGTCACCGGCGCAGGCAATGGTTTGGGGCGCGCGCATGCGCTGGGGCTGGCGAGCCGCGGCGCCAAGGTCGTGGTCAATGATTTCGGCGGCGCGCGCGACGGCACCGGCGGCTCGATGACCGCGGCGGAGACGGTGGTCGAGGAGATCCGCAAGGCCGGCGGCACCGCGATGGCCGACGGTGCCGACGTCTCGAATTTCGAGCAGGTCACGGCGATGGTCGAGCGCGCCAGCAAGGAGTGGGGCAGCGTCGACATCATGTGCGCCAATGCCGGCATTCTGCGCGACAAGTCGTTCGGCAAGATGGAGGTTGCCGATTTCGCCAAGGTGCTGGATGTGCATCTGGTCGGCACTTTCTACTGCTGCAAGGCGGTGTGGAACGGCATGCGCGAGCGCAACTACGGCCGCATCGTCATGACGACATCATCCTCCGGTCTGTTCGGCAATTTCGGCCAGGCCAACTACGGCGCGGCCAAGACCGGCATGGTCGGCCTGATGAACGTGCTGGCGGAGGAGGGCCGCAAGACCAACATCCGCGTCAACATCATCTCGCCGACGGCCGCGACCCGCATGACCGAGGAGCTGCTGCCGCCGCAGGCTCTGGAGCTGATGAAGCCGGAATCGATCACGCCTGCGGTGGAATATCTGCTCAGCGAGGACGCGCCCACGCGCACCATCATGGGCGCCGGCGCCGGCTCCTTTGCGGTGATCAAGATCCTCGAGAGCGAAGGGATCAACCTGCCGCCGGAGGAGTGGACACCGGACGCGATCGCCGCGCATTTTGCCGAGATCAGCGACATGTCGAGGGCGCGGGCGCTGCAGGGTGCGTTCGAGCAGACACAGAAATACGTCGGTCAGGCCGCCGCGCGGCTGGGGATCAAGCTGTAAGGCAGCATACATCGCACCCTCCGCCGTCATGGCCGGGTCAAGCCCGGGCATGACGACCTGTTGTGTGGTGACGCCATGGCCCTAAACTCCAGTCATGACCTTATCCAAGCAAGTTGCCGTCATCGGAGCCGGGCCGGCCGGGCTGATGGCGGCCGAGGTGTTGGCTGAGCGCGGTGCCGCCGTCACCGTCTACGACGCGATGCCGTCGGTCGCGCGCAAATTCCTGATGGCAGGGCGCGGCGGCCTCAACCTCACCCATAGCGAAGAGCTGTCCGCCTTCCTGTCGCGCTATCGCGAGGCGGCGGCGTGGCTGGAGCCGGCCATCCGCGCTTTCCCGCCGCAGCGGCTGCGCGACTGGTGCGAGGCGCTCGGCGAGCCCACGTTCATCGGCTCCTCGGGCCGCGTGTTTCCGACCGCGATGAAGGCCTCGCCGCTGCTGCGCGCGTGGCTGCGCCGGCTGGCCACGCAGGGTGTGCGCTTCGAGCTGCGGCATCGCTGGACCGGCTGGGACGAGGCAGGGCGGCTGACATTCGAGACACCGGCAGGACCGCGCGCGATCACGGCCGATGCGACCGTGCTCGCGCTCGGCGGCGCCAGCTGGCCGCGGCTCGGCTCCGACGGGGGCTGGGCATCGCTTCTCGCCGCGAAGGGTGTCGCGATTGCGCCGCTGCGGCCGGCCAATTGCGGCTTCACTGTCGCCTGGTCGGACACCTTCCGCGGCCGCTTCGAAGGCCAGCCGCTCAAAGGCATCGCGCTGTCGTTCGCTGATCGCAGCGTCCGCGGCGAGGCTATCGTCACGCGCGACGGCATTGAAGGCGGCGCGGTCTATGCGCTGTCCGCCGAGTTGCGCGAGGCAATCGCTCTGGAAGGCGCGGCCATTCTTGACGTCGCGCTGCGACCTGATCTTGCGACCGCCGATCTGGTCAAGCGGCTGTCAGCGCCCCGCGGCAAGCAGTCGTTCTCGAATGTCCTGCGCAAGGCGCTGCAACTGTCCCCCGTCGCGATCGGCCTGCTGCAGGAGGCGGCAAAAGCGCAAGGCCTGTCGCTGTCATCGCTGTTGCCGGACCGTCTCGCTGCACTGATCAACGCCGTGCCGATCAAGCTGACGGGCACCGCCGGACTGGCGCGCGCGATCTCCAGCGCCGGCGGCATCGCGCGTGACGAACTCGACGCCGACTTCATGCTCAAACGCCTGCCCGGCGTGTTCGCCGCCGGCGAAATGCTCGACTGGGAAGCCCCGACGGGCGGCTACCTGCTGCAGGCGTCGTTTGCGACCGGGGTCGCCGCGGGGAAGGGCGTGTTGAAGTGGCGTGCGGGGGGAATGGCAGGCAATGTCTGACCAGCTTCCCGAGCCCTGGTCTTGGATGACGGACGATCAGCTCCGCGCCGCGTTCGAAGAAGAACTTGCGCGCGAAGTAGGTCCCAATCATGCGCTGGCTAATCGGTCCCTCAGGATCGTCGCCCGACGCGAGGACTGCGACGACGTTCTTGTAGCGCTCGGGGGAGGCTGCGTGGCTCAAGTCCATTTGACGTGGACACGGCGCCGCGAGCTTGATCCTCGCTGGCCCGAGGCCGTCATCTACGATTCCATGGAAGATTGGCGGAACAGTTGCAGTGAATAGCCGAGCGGGCGGCCACAAACACCGTCGTCATTCCGGGGCGCCCGGAGGGCGAGCCCGGAATCCATAACCACGATCGGGCGTATGGATTCCGGGCTCAGCCGCTAGTGCGGCTGCCCCGGAATGACGCTGCGAGAGAGTTTCGCCCTATCGCAGCTTGCCCCTTGCGGCGACCGGCAGCGTGCCCAGGATCTCGTCGCCGCGGACCATCACGACCTCGTCCATCATGTTGACGACGACGCAGACGTGATTGGGGACGATGCGGACGACGTCGCCGACATTGGGGCGGGTATTGCTGCGCGACAGATCGAGGAAGCCGTGCTCCTCGGCGAAGCGCGCGATCTTCGCTTCCGGGTGCTCCAGGATCAGTCCGTGGCCGTCGAGGCCGCCGGTATCCGTCGTCAGCGTCTTAGAGCCGGCGTCGAGGATACCGCGCTCCGGTGCGGCGCGGCTGACGACGGTCGAATAGATGTGCAGTGCGCAGTCGTCCCAGGTTGCGACACCGGCGGCGACCTGCATGCGGTCGTTGTAGATGTAGGTGCCGGGCCGGTGCTCGGTGGCGCCCTTGAGCTTGCCGAGATTCTTCAGGTTGGGCGAGCCGCCGGTCGAGACGATGGCCGCGTCCAACCCGTCGGCGCGGACGCCGGCCAGCGCTTCGTCATAGAACCGCTGCGCCTCGTCCCAGCCGGTCTCGGTCGGATACAGCATGAAGCCGACGAAGCGCAGGCCGTCTGACGCTGCGATCTGGCGCGCGAGCTGGATCGCTTCCGTCGGCGTCTCGACGCCGGCGCGCTTGCGCCCAGTGTCGCATTCGACCACGACCGAGAGCGTGCGGCCGGATTGCTTTGCCGCCTGCGGCAGGCCGGAGATCACGGTCGCGTTGTCGGCGGCAACGGTCATGTCGGCCTTGGCTTGCAGCGCGGCGAGGCGTGCCATCTTTTCCTCGCCGATCAGGTTGTAGCTGATCAGGATATTGTCGATGCCGGCACCCGCCATGATCTCAGCCTCGCCGATCTTCTGGCAGGTGATGCCTTGCGCGCCGGCCTCGATCTGCAGCTTCGCGAGCACCGGGCTCTTGTGCGTCTTGATGTGCGGCCGGTTGGCGACGCCCGCGGCCTCGCACTGGGCCTGAATGCGCGCGATGTTGCGCTCGACCCTGTCCATGTCGATGACGGCACAGGGCGTGCCGTACTCCCGGGCGATCCTGGCGGCGAGCGGGGTGGTCATGTCATTTACTCCATGTTGCCGTCATTGCGAGGAGCGAAGCGACGAAGCAGTCCAGAGTCCGGCTGCAGCCCTGGATTGTTTCACGTCGCTTGCAATGACGAGGTGATTTCGATGAACGTCACGCGCCCTCGATCTCCTCGCGCAGCACTTCGAGCTCCAGCCAGCGGTCCTCGGCGGCGGTGAGCTCGGCTTGCGCAGTGGCGATCGCGAGGGAGGCGGCGTCGAATTTCTTGCGGTCTTTCGCATACAGCGCGGGGTCGGCGAGCACGGCCTGCTGCTTGGCGATCTCGGCTTGCAGCTTGGCGATCGTCTTCGGCAAGGTCTCCAGCGCGTGCTTCTCGTTGAAGGAGAGCTTGCGCTTCGGCGCGCTCGCAGGCGCCGTGGCCGCGTGCTTGGTTTCCTTCTTCTCCTCAGCCGCCTTGGCATGCTGGCGCTTCAGGTCGGCGCCGCGCTGCGCCAGCATGTCGCTGTAGCCGCCGGCGTATTCTTGCCATTTGCCGTTGCCCTCGGGGACGATCACCGAGGTGACCACGCGATCGAGGAAGTCGCGGTCGTGGCTGATCAGGATCACCGTGCCCTCGTAGTCGCCGAGCATGTCCTCGAGCACGTCGAGTGTCTCCAGGTCGAGATCGTTGGTCGGCTCGTCCAGCACCAGCAGGTTCGATGGCTTGGCCAGCGCGCGCGCCAGCATCAGCCGGCCGCGCTCGCCGCCGGAGAGCACTTCGAGCGGCGTGCGCATCTGCTCGCGCGAGAACAGGAAGTCCTCCATGTAGCCGACGACGTGCTTCGGTTTGCCGGCCACCATGACGTGATCGCCGCGGCCGCCGGTCAGCGCTTCGGCGAGCGTCGTCCGGGGATCGAGGCTCTCGCGGTGCTGGTCGAGCGTCGCCGTCTCCAGATTGACGCCGAGCCGGATGCTGCCGCTGTCCGGCTCGCTGCCGCCGGTGAGCAGGTTGACCAGCGTGGTCTTGCCGGCGCCGTTCGGGCCGACGATGCCGATGCGGTCGCCGCGCTGGATGCGGATGGAGAAGTTGTCGACGATCTTGCGATCACCAAAGCTCTTCGATGCGCCCTTCGCTTCGATCACCAGCTTGCCGGACTTGTCGGCCTCGGCCGCGGCGAGGTTGGCGGCGCCCGCCGTGCCGCGATAGTCGCGGCGCTGCTGGCGCAGCGCATGCAGGTTGGCGAGCCGCTTGACGTTGCGCTTGCGGCGGCCGGAGACGCCGTAGCGCAGCCAGTGCTCTTCGTTGACGATCTTGCGGTCGAGCTTGTGCTGCTCGCGCTCTTCTTCCGCCAGCACCTCGTCGCGCCACGCCTCGAACGCCGCAAAGCCGCGGTCGATCTGCTTGATCTGGCCGCGGTCGAGCCAGGCGGTCGCGCGCGACAGATTGGTGAGGAAACGGCGATCGTGACTGATCAGCACCAGCGCCGAGCTTCGGCCGTCGAGCTCGTTCTCCAGCCATTCGATCGTGGTCAGGTCGAGATGGTTGGTCGGCTCGTCCAGGAGCAGGATGTCGGGGTTGGGCGCGAGCACGCGCGCCAACGCCGCGCGGCGCGCCTCGCCGCCGGAAACATGCGCCGGATCTTCCTCGCCGGTGAGGCCGAGCTGCTCGACGAGATAGCGCGCCTGATAATGATCGTCGCCGGGCCCGAGCCCGGCCTCCACATAGGACAGCGTGGTGGCATGGCCGGAGAAGTCCGGCTCCTGCGGCAGGTAGCGCACCGTGGCGCCCGGCTGCACGAAGCGCGTGCCGCTGTCGCATTCGACGATGCCGGCGGCGATCTTGAGCAGCGTCGATTTGCCGGAGCCGTTGCGGCCGATCAGGCAGACGCGTTCGCCCGGCGAGACCGACAGCTCGACGCCCTGCAGCAGGGCGGTGCCGCCGAAGGTCAGGCGGATGTCCTTGAGTTGGATGAGAGGCGGCGCCATGGGTCAGCCTTGCTGTTGCATCCGCGCGGCGCGCTGGCGCTGCATGCGGCGGATGGTCTGATCGAGGGTGGAGAGGAAGGTGGAGCGGTCGCGCGGCGTGAACGAGCGCGGCCCGCCGGTGACCTCGCCGGACGAGCGCAGATCGGTCATGAGGTTGCGCACGGCGAGCGTCATGCCGATCGACTCCTCGGTGAACGCCTTGCCGTTCGGCGCGATCACCGCGCTGCAGGCCTTGACGCAGCGGCTCGCCAGCGGAATGTCCGCTGTGATGACGACGTCGTCGGCGCCGGCGCGCTCTGCGATCCAGTCGTCCGCGGCATCCATGCCGCTGCCCGCCGCCACGCGCGTGATCAGGGGATCCTCGGGCACGCGGATGAAGCCGCCCGCGACCACGATCACTGGCAGGCCGTGGCGGATCGCGACGCGATAGATCTCGTCCTTCACCGGACAGGCGTCGGCGTCGACATAGATCGTGACAGGGGCGAGCTCGGCGGTTTCGGTCGTCATCTGGCGTTCTGCTGGGGGTGGCCGGTTGGTACCCCATCGCCAGCCAAATTGCGAGCCAAACGCTGGCCTTGCCAGGACCTTTCCGGCCGTTACCATCGCCCGAAAAGGGTCAAAGGGAGGCAAGGATGGCAGACGGAATCGCGACCTATGCGGTCGAGGCGTTCAACACGGCCAAGCAGTCCGAGAACAAGATGCACGATGACAGCGTGGCGCGCCGGTTCGGCTTCGCCGGCGGCCTCGTGCCCGGCGTCGAGGTGCTGGCCTATATGCTGCATCAGCCGGTTGTGCGCTGGGGCCGGGCATTCCTGGAGCGCGGGCTGATCGAGGCGCGGTTCACCAAGCCGGTCTATGACGGCGAGATCGCCGAGGTCAGGGCGGAGGAGGTCGGCGACGGGCTCAGCCTGGAGGTCGCGAGTAAAGGTGAGATCTGCGCCACCGGTTCCGCGTCGCTGCCCGCGTCAGCGCCCGACATCGCTCTGGCCGAATATCGAGAGGTTCCAGCCGCGGCGGTGCGGCCGCTCGTCAGCGCGGAGTCGTTCGCTGTCGGCAGCTGGCTCGGCACGGCGCCACGCGCGTGGCCAGGGCAGGCGGCCACCGCCTATCTCTCTGAGATTCGTGAGCGCGATCCGATCTATGCAAACGAGCGGCTTGGTCACCCGGGCATGTTGCAGAGGGTGATGAACCGGCTGCTGGTCGACAATGTCGTCCTCGGCCCCTGGATTCACGTCGGCAGCCGAATGCAATTGCTGTCGGCGATTGCAGAAGCCGACGAGATCACGGCGCGTGGCCGGGTGGTCGCGAACTACGAGAAGAAGGGCCACCGCTTCGTCGAGATCGATGCGCTGGTGGTCGCCAATGGCGACCGCCCACTCGCGCATTGCCATCACGTGGCGATCTATCAGCCGCGCGCGCAGGCGGCCGCCTAGCGGACGGACTTGGCAAGAGGCACGCGGCATCCAAAAGACAGCTGTCATGCTCCGCCTGCGCGGACGATGACGGCGAAGTTCTGGGTACGCTGCTTGCCCACACTCCCGTCATTGCGAGCGCAGCGAAGCAATCCAGAGTGTTGCCGTGGAGGCAGTCTGGATTGCTTCGCTACGCCGCTACGCTCGCAATGACGTGGAGAGGGCCCCACGGCCCGATCGACAGTCCGTAGCCCGGATGCGCGCACGCCGGCGCCCAGCGGGTGCAGGCGGGAGCGACATCCGGGCTCACCGACACAGCCCGTGAGACCCCGCATATCGCTGCGCTCATGCGGGCTACGGGCTTTTCGTTTGGCAATGAGATGTTTTCGCCTCATCGCGAGCGAAGCAGCTACGCCGCGGTCCTCGCCTTGCCGTCCTGGATCGCGCGCCAGAGCTTTTCGGTGGTGAGCGGCATGTCGAGATGCTTCACGCCGTAGTCGGACAGTGCGTCGATCACCGCGTTGATCACGGATGCCATCGAGCCGGCGCAGCCGGCTTCGCCGCAGCCCTTGGTGCCGAGCGGGTTGGACTTCGCCGGCACCGGATGGTTGTCGACCGTCATCATCGGCACGTCGGAGGCGCGCGGCAGCGCGTAGTCCATCAGAGATCCCGTGATCGGCTGGCCGCTCTCGTCGTAGCGCAGATGCTCCATCAGCGCCTGGCCGATGCCCTGGGCGACGCCACCATGGAGCTGGCCGGCGACGATCATCGGGTTGATCACCGTGCCGAAATCGTTGATCGCGGTGTAGGCCACGATCTGCGCGACGCCGGTGTCCGGTTCGATCTCGACCTCGCAGACATGACAACCATTGGGGAACGTCGATTCCGTTACTGTCGAGTTGTGGTCGACGTCGAGCGAGGCTGGCACGCCGTCGGGCATCTTGCCCTCGCGCAGGCGGCGCGCCAGCTCCATGACGTCGATGCTGCGATCGGTGCCGGCGATGGTGAACTGGCCGCCCGCGAACTCGATGTCGGCTTCCGAGGCTTCGAGCAGATGCGCGGCGGCCTGCTTGCCCTTGGCAATGACGAGCTGTGAGGACTCGACGATGGCCTGGCCGGTCGCGGTGATCGAGCGCGAGCCGCCGGTGCCGTTGCCGAACCGCACGAGATCGGAATCGCTCTGCTCCAGCCTGATCTTCTCGAACGGCACGCCGAGTTGCGCCGACAAGACCTGCGAGAACGGAGTCGCGTGGCCTTGGCCGTAGTCCAGCGTGCCGGTCGTCAGGGTCACGCCGCCATCGGCGTCGAAGGTGATCTTGCCGAGCTCGCCCGAGGGCGGCGCGGTCACCTCGAGATAAGAGCCGACCGCGATGCCGCGCAGCTTGCCGTTCTTGCGGCTCTCGCGCTTGCGCTTGGCGAAGCCGGCGTAGTCGGAGACCTGCAGTGCCTTCTCGAACACCGCGGCGAAGTCGCCGGAGTCGTAGGTGACGCCCGACGCCGCCGGGAACGGCATCTGGCTCGGCTTGATGAAGTTGCGCTTGCGGATGGTGAGACGGTCGATGCCCATCTCGCGCGCGGCGGTGTCGATCAAGCGCTCCATGAAGTAGTTGGCCTCGGGACGGCCGGCGCCGCGATAGGCGCCCATCAGGGTGACGTTGGTCAGCACGGTCTTGATATCGACGCCGAGCAGCGGCGTCTTGTAGACGCTGGCGAGGTTCTTGCCGGTGTTGAGCGACAGCGGCAGCGGTGCGACGCCCATGATGTAGGCGCCGAGATTGCCGTAGCCGGACAGTCTCACAGCGAGGAACCGGCCGTCGGCGTCGAGCGCCAGCTCGCCATGGACGATCTGATCGCGGCCCTGGCTGTCGGACAGGAAGGCGGTGGTGCGCTCGTCGCGCCATTTCACGGGGCGGCCCAGCTGTTTGGCGGCGTGCAGGATGCAGACGTATTCGGGATAGGAGACGTTCTTCATCCCGAAGGAGCCACCGACATTGGTGGTGAGGATGCGGACCTTGTCCGGCGCGACGTTCAGAATCTTCGCCAACGTCGCCTTGTTGCCGGACACGCCCTGGGTCGGCACCTGCAAGGTGAAGCGCTCGGTCTTGCCGTCGAACGCCGCGAGCGCGACGCGCGGCTCCATCGACACCACGGCGACGCGGGTGTTGACGATGTCGAGCTTGGTGACGTGCGCGGCCTTGGCGAAGGCCTCTTCGATCTTGGCCGTGTCGCCGTAATGATAATCGAGCGCGACGTTGTTGGGGATATGGTCATAGAGCTGCGGCGCGCCGGGCTTGGCGGCTTCCTCGGCATTGGTGACCGCGGGCAGGGGCTCGATATCGAGCTCGACCGCCTCGGCCGCGTCGCGGGCCTGGGCCGCGGTCTCCGCCACCACGAACGCAATGGGGTCGCCGACGAAGCGGACCTTGTCGGTGGCGAGCGCCGGCCGGTTGGTCTGCAGCAGCGGCGAGCCGTCCCGGCCCTTCAGCGGCAGGCCGCAGGTGAACGGACCATAATTGGCTCCGGCGAGGTCGGCGCCGGTCCACACCCCGAGCACGCCGGGCATGGCCTTGGCGGCCGCGGTGTCGATCCTCTTGATGATGCCATGGGCGTGGCTGGAGCGCACGATCCAGGCATGGGCCTGGCCGGGCAGGTTGAAATCGTCGGTATATTTGCCGTGACCGCGCACCAGCGTGTCGTCCTCCTTGCGCCGGACCGGCTGCCCGACGCCGAATTTCTGCAGCGCGATCGCGTTTTCGAGGGAGGCCGGGGAGGTGTGATCTTGCATGGATGAGGACCCAAGGGGCTGAATTGGTCGCAAATGCGGGCTGTTCCCAGATAGTGCAGCGCCCGCGGCCGGACAACGGTTGATTAGGAATGGTGCATCACGCCTGACGGAGGGGCTGTTGCGCCGGCGCTATCCACTGATAATGTCTCATGAAAGAGAACTTCCATCTGGGCCGGTTCGGCCAGCGGAAAGACATTTGAATGATCAATGACACGCGGCTGCGGGAGAGTCCCACGCCGCGCGGGAACTTGGAGCCCGGCTTGCGTCCGGGTCTGGACGTCGCGACGCCTTCCTGCGCCAGCAATGGCAGCAGCGTCTACGCGGCCCTGGACCTCGGAACCAACAATTGCCGGCTCCTGATTGCCTGTCCTTCGGGCGACAGTTTCCGCGTGGTCGACTCCTTCTCGCGCATTGTCCGGCTAGGCGAGGGCATCTCGACCACCGGCTGCATCAGCGACGCGGCGATGGATCGGGCCATCGCGGCCCTCAGCATCTGCCGGGACAAGATCCAGTCGAAGAAGGCCAGGCGCCTGCGGCTGATCGCGACCGAGGCCTGCCGCGCTGCGGCCAATGCCGAGGGGTTCCGCAGCCGGGTTGCGGCCGAGACCGGCATCGAGCTCGAGGTGATCGACCGCGAGACCGAGGCGGCCCTGGCCGTCAAGGGCTGCGCGCCGTTGCTCGATCCCGGCGGGCGAGGGGCGATCCTGTTCGACATCGGCGGCGGCTCCAGCGAGTTGGTCCGGATCGAGCGCGATGCGGGCGACCGCAACGCCGAGCCGCGGATCAAGGCCTGGATGTCGATCCCGCTCGGGGTCGTGACGCTGGCCGAGCGGTTCGGCGGCCGTGATGTGACGCCGGAGATCTATGCCGCGATGGTCGAGGCCGTGGCCGAGCATGTTGGCCCGTTCGCGGCCGAGAACGGCGGCGATCTCGCCGGCATGCATCTGCTTGGAACCTCCGGCACCGTGACGACGCTGGCGGGCATCCATCTCAACCTCGCGCGCTACGATCGGCGCCGGGTCGATGGCATCTGGATCAACGACGCCGACATCACGACGACGATCGGCAGGCTGCTGGCGATGAGCTACCAGGAGCGCGCCGAGAACAATTGCATCAGCATCGACCGCGCCGATCTCGTTCTGGCGGGCTGCGCCATTCTCGACGCCATCCGCCGGTCCTTTCCGCTGCCGCGGCTGCGCGTCGCCGATCGCGGCCTGCGCGAGGGCATGCTGGTCGAGATGATGCGCGAAGACGGCGCGCTGCGCACGGCGTAGCGACTTCACCCTCCCCTGGAGGGGGAGGGTCGTCTCACATGGAGCGCAATGTGAGACGGGGTGGGGTGAGTTCCACGAGCGGTCTTCGTGCGGCTCACCCCACCCCGATCGCTCGCTTCGCTCCCGATCGACCCTCCCCCTCCAGGGGAGGGTGACCTTTGTAGTTCCGCCAGACCTCGAGCGTGGATGGATTTTCGCCTCCCGCGTCTGGTCACGACGACCGAGAAACACATGGCAAAAGACACCACGGGCCGCATGCATGTGCAGGTCAAGACCGGAGGCAAGCGCAAGCTGTCCTCGAAACTCTGGCTGGAGCGCCAGCTCAACGATCCCTATGTCGCGCAAGCCAAGCGCGACGGCTATCGCTCGCGCGCGGCCTACAAGCTGCTCGAGATCGACGACAAGCATCATCTGCTCAAGCCCGGCATGACGGTGCTCGATCTCGGCGCTGCGCCCGGCGGCTGGAGCCAGATCGCGGCGCGCCGGGTCGGGGCCGAAGCCGGGAAGGGCAGGGTGATCGCGATCGATCTGCTGGAGATGGGCGAGATCCCCGGCGTCACCTTCACCCAGCTCGACTTTCATGCCCAGGATGCGCCCGAAAAGCTCCGCGCGATGCTCGGCGGGCGTGCCGATGTGGTGATGTCGGACATGGCGGCCAACACCACCGGCCACCGCAAGACCGACCAGTTGCGCATTGTCGGTCTCGTCGAACTCGCCGCGCATTTCGCCAGCGAGGTGCTCAAGCCGGGCGGCAGCTTTCTCGCCAAGACGTTCCAGAGCGGCGCCGATGCCGACTTGATGGCGCAGCTCAAGCGCGATTACGCCAGCGTCCGTCACGTCAAGCCGGCGGCGAGCCGGCAGGATTCGTCGGAGCGCTACGTGCTGGCGATGGGGTTCCGCGGCGGAGAGCAGGCCGACCTGTTGTAATGGCGTCATTGCGGCCTTGACGCCCTGGCGATACAGAGCAGGGGCAATCACCGTCTCGGGAATCGGCCTGGGCCGGCGAGACGTCGATTCCGGAGGTCCTGCATGCGTGTCCTCAACTGGAGCGCCCTCGCGCTGGGTTTGGCGGTCGGGTTCGTCCTATCGGGCTCTGCTCACGCCCAGGCCTACGATCCGCGCTATCCCGTGTGCATGAAGGTCTATGAAGGCGGCCGGTTTGGCGGTGGCGAGTGGATCGACTGCAGCTATACGTCGCTGCCGCAATGTCGCGCGACGGCGTCGGGCCGTGCGGCGATGTGCGATCTCAATCCCTTCTACGCCCCACCGTCGCCTCCGCCGCGCCGCGCGCATCGGCGGCATCGCTGAAACATTTCATGACGGAACGGCCGTTGCCGTGCCGCAATCGAACTGAAGATTCGAGACCCTCGTATCCATCGGGCTGCCGTGATGCCGCATCGTTTCATCGTCGCGATCGTGATGCTTCTGCTGCTGGTGCCCGCGATCGCGACCGCGGCGCCGTCGCACAAGCGCAAGGCGCACCGTTGGCAGGGCTATGGCTTCCTGCCCGGCTACAAGCAGCCGCCCAACAACAGCCTGCCGCTCTATGCCGACAAGGAGGCCATGCGCAACGGGCCGCGCGGCAGCCGCCGCCATTGGTATATCGACGGTACGCCGAAATACATGCTCTACAACGGCGAGTGGCATTATTTCGGCCAGCCCGGCTTCTATCGCGGCCATTACAATGGCGGCAGCTTCGGCCCGTGCTGGACGCGGACGCCGGTGGGGATGGTCTGGACTTGCGGTTAGGCCGCTCCTCCCACAACCGTCTCGTTCTCCCAAGGCTGCTGCTGCAACGCGGGCGACGGCGCGAGCAATCCCGTCTGGACAGCGGCCGCATTTCCCGCTGAAATGCCGTTCCTCAGAGGCAAAAGAAACGCGAGCCGTTCGTTCGGCCGACCGTGGAGGACCGCTTTGAATTCGTTCTGTACGCGCCTGTTCGGCGCGGTCGTCGCTTTGACTGTGCTTGCCGGTACTCCAGCCTTCGCCCAGCAACTCGAGTTGAAGGTCATGGCGCCGGCCGCGCCCGGCGGCGGCTGGGACCAGACCGCGCGGGCAATGCAGCAGGCCTTCGTGGCGTCGGGCGTGGCACGCAGCGTCCAGGTGACCAACGTCGCCGGCGCCGGCGGCACCGTCGGCATCGCGCAGTTCGTCACCGGCGCCAAGGGCGACGGCAACCAGCTGATGGTCAACGGCTTCGTGATGGTCGGCGCGCTCGCCATGAACAAGTCGCCGGTGACCCTGGAGCAGGTGACGCCGATCGCGCGGCTGACTGAGGAGATCCAGGTCATCGTCGTGCCGGCCGCATCGCCGATCAAGACCGCGCAGGATCTCGCCGCGGCGCTGAAGGCCGACATCGCCAAGGTCACCTTCGCCGGCGGCTCGGCCGGCGGTGTCGATCACGTCATGGCCGCGCTGTTCGCCGGCGCCGTCGGCGCCGACGCCAAGAAGGTCAACTACATCCCGTTCTCAGGCGGCGGCGAGTCGCTGGCGGCGATCCTCGGCGGCAAGGTCACCGCCGGCATTTCCGGCCTGTCCGAGTATGACGGGCAGATCAAGAGCGGCAAGCTGCGCGCGATCGGCATATCCTCGGAGAAGCGCATTCCCGGCGTCGACATCCCGACCTTCAAGGAGCAGGGCATCGATCTCGTGCTCGCCAACTGGCGCTCGGTCGTCGCTGCGCCCGGCATTACGCCGGAGCAGAAAAAGACGCTCAGCGAGGCCGTCGAGAAGATGGTGAAGTCGGATTCCTGGAAGGAGATCCTGAAACAGAAGGGCTGGGATGATGCCTATCTTCCGGGTGACGCCTTCGCCGAGTTCCTGAAGAAGGAGAACGTGCGCGTCACCGACGTGCTGAAGTCGGTCGGCCTCGTCAAGTCATGACGACGGAGCGCGCCGGCACCGAGACACCCGCCTCGGGAGGCGTCGACAAGGCCGGCATCGTCATTGCGGCGCTCCTGGCGGCCGTCGCGCTCGTGCTGGTCTACGACGCCAATCAGATCCCGGCGACCACGATGTACGGCATGGGCCCGCAGGTCATGCCGGTCGTGATCGCGATCGGGCTCGGCATTCTTGCACTGGCCAATCTGATCGATGCCGTCAGAGGCAACCTGCCGCCGCGCGAGAGCTCCGATCCGGTCGCGGTGCTGCTCATTCTTGTCGGACTTGCGCTGCTGATCGCCATCATCGGCTTCGGCGGCGGCTTCATCCTGGCGACGACGGCGCTGTTCGTGACGACGTCGGCGGCGTTCGGCCGGCGCGCCTTTGTCACCGATTTCGTCATCGGCGCGGTGCTGACGACCACGATCTATCTCGCCTTCGACCGCCTCCTGACCTTGAGCCTTCCCGCCGGTCCGCTCGAAAGACTGCTCTGATGGACACCTTTGCCGCGCTCGCGCATGGGATGGCGATCGCCGTCCAGCCCATGAACCTGCTCTATGCGCTGGTCGGCGTGTTCCTCGGCACCGCCGTCGGGGTGCTGCCGGGCATCGGGCCGGCGCTCACGGTCGCCCTGCTGCTGCCGGTCACCTACAAGCTCGATCCCGGCGGTTCGCTGATCATGTTCGCCGGCATCTACTATGGCGGCATGTATGGCGGATCGACCACCGCGATCCTGATCAACACGCCTGGCGAGAGCGCCTCGATGGCGACCGCGCTCGAGGGCAACAAGATGGCCAAGGCCGGCCGCGGCGGCCCGGCGCTGGCGACCGCGGCGATCGGCTCCTTCGTCGCAGGCACCATCGCCACGATCGGTCTCGCCTTCCTGTCGCCTTACCTCGTCGACATCGCTGTGCGCTTCGGGCCGGAGGACTACTTCGCGCTGATGTGCGTCGCCTTCGTCACGGTGTCCGCGACCTTCGGCGATTCACCGATCCGCGGCCTCACCAGCCTGTTCATTGGTCTCACGCTCGGCCTCATCGGCATCGACAAGCTCACCGGGCAGGCGCGGCTCGCCTTCGGCGTGCCGGAGCTGCTCGATGGCGTCGAGGTGACGACCTTGGCGGTCGGCCTGTTCGCGGTCGGCGAGGCGCTCTACGTCGCCTCGCGCCGGCATCATACCGAGGAGAAGATCGAGGCCATCAAGGGCTCGTTGTGGATGACGCGCGAGGACTGGAAGCGGTCGTGGAAGCCGTGGCTGCGCGGCACCATGTTCGGCTTTCCAATCGGCGCGCTGCCGGCGGGCGGGGCGGAGATCCCGACGTTCCTGTCCTATTCTGCCGAGCGGCGCCTGACCAAATATCCCGACCAATTCGGCAAAGGCGCGATCGAAGGCGTCGCCGGCCCTGAGGCCGCCAACAACGCTTCTGCCGCGGGCACCTTGGTGCCGCTGCTGACGCTCGGCCTGCCGACGTCGGCGACCGCCGCGATGATGCTCGCCGGCTTCCAGCAGTATGGTCTCAACCCGGGCCCGCTGTTGTTCGCCGAGCGGCCCGACCTGGTCTGGGGCCTGATCGCGAGCCTGTTCATCGCCAACACGATGCTGCTCGTCCTCAACCTGCCGCTGGTCGGCCTGTGGGTGAAGCTGCTCGCGATCCCGACACCATGGCTCTACGCTGGCATCCTCGTGTTCGCGACCATGGGCACGATCGCGGCAAAACCGTCGGTCGTGGAACTGTCGATGCTGGCCGGCTTCGGCGTGCTCGGCTTCCTGATGCGCCGGTTCGATTTCCCGATTGCGCCCGTCGTGGTCGGGCTCATCCTCGGGCCGATCGCCGAGAGCCAGTTGCGGCGGGCGCTCGCGATCAGCCTTGGGGACCCCATGACCCTGCTGCAGTCGCCGATCTCTGCAACGCTTCTGGTCGTCGCGCTGATTGCTCTGATCGCGCCGTTCATCTTGAAGGGACTCGGACGCTTCAAGGCGAATGAGGATTGAGTGCGGCCGCAAGCGGAAACCGCGCCATCGCACTGCAACATAACGTGACCGGAGGTGAGCGCGGAGATCGGGCGCAGCTTGAAACGATGTGCCCGCGATCTGGTTTGGGTTGAGCCATCGAGACCGGAGCCTGGAACTCCGGATCAGCCGAGGAAGCGTCTTTCGGGGCGTGTCACCCCAAACCGAAAGAGACCTGATGACCGATCGCTTCGATGACGGTTTCAAGCCAGCCCCCGCGCAACGTCCCGCCGCTCCGAAGACCGCAACCCAGCCACAGCGCCATCCCGTGATCCTCAGGGTGTCGGCGCTCGGCGTGGCCGGCATCCTCTCGGCGCTGATGCTGACCGCGGTGGTGCCGCCGATCGTGGCCGACCAGTCCGATCGCGCCGTGGTCGATGCGCCGGTGATGCTGCTGACGTCCCCGATCGCGGGCCAGGTCGATTCGCTCACGGCCAAGCCGGGTGGCGAGGTTCGGTCCGGCGACCGCCTCGCAGAGATCACCAATCCGCGGCTCGACCGCGCCACGCTCATCTCGCTGGAAGAAAAGGCGGGCGACGCGCGTCAGAAGCTCGACGCCACCCGCGCCAAGCATCAGTCCGACGTCGCTTATGTCAGCTCGCTCGATCGGGAGATCGCGAGCCAAGCCGGTCAGTTGAAGGCGCAGTTGCAGTCCCAGATCGAGGAGCTGCGTGCCCGCGTCGCGCAGTCGAACGCGCAGAGCAGCGAGAAGAAGGCCATCGTCGACCGCCAGAACCGCATGGTCGCGCGCGATGCCGCCAGCGTCGAGATGCTGAAGCCGACCGAGCAGCAATATGCGGCGGCGCTGCACGACACCGATGCGCAGACTGCCAAGCTGAACCAGAAGCTGACACAGCTGAAGGCGCTCGACGCCGGCGTCTATGTCGGCGAGGATCTGGTCGCGCTGAACATGCTCAGTCAGAAGCGCCGTGACATCGATCTCGATGCAAGGCGGATGGAGATCGAGGAGAAACAGCAGGCGGCCGTGCTCGATGATCTCGAGGGCCTGATCAAGTCGGAGCGCGCGCGGCTGGCGCGGCTCGCTGCCGCGGACGTGCTCTCGCCCGGTCCCGGCAAGGTGCTGGCGGTGGGCGCCGACACCGGACGCCACGTCAGCGCCGGCGATACGATCGCCTCGGTGGTCGATTGCGACAAGCGTTTTGTGGTCGCGATCTTCTCCTATCGCCAGGGCGAAGCGATGAAGCCGGGCACCAAGGTGCGCATCGATGGCGGCGGCTTCCATAGCGGCATCGTCAGCGCCGTGCTGCCGAAGACCAGCGACAAGGTCGACGAGCGCTTTGCCGTGCCATTTCCGCAGACCGAGCGGCGCGAGCTCTATGTCATGATCACACCTGATGCTGCCGACGAAAAACCGGCGGCGCAGCCGACCTCCGCGGCGACACCGGCCTGCACGGTGGGGCAGTGGGTCACCGTGACGCGCGACAATGGCATCGTGCCGTCGATGTCGGTGACATGGCGCCGGCTCGGCCACCTCGTTGCGTCGCTGACCGACCTGGACCCGTCTGAGCCGGACGAAGCGACGCGCCGTGCCGGTGTCACCAAGCTCGACTCCGCCTTGCGGTCGCACCCGGCGCAGCAGCCGGTATTGGACGAGCAGTGGCTTCCGACGGCGCGCGCGGTCTCGGCACAATGAGGCTTCTCTCCATGATGATGGCGGTGATCGCTCTGCTCGGCGGCGCATCGCCGATGCGGGCCGAGACTTCGCTCTGTGCGGGACTGGTGCAGGCCGTCGAGCCTGGCCTCGCCGGCCGTGACGCGGCGTTCATTCGCAGCTACGAGCCGGGTGCCGACGAGGAGGGGCTGCCGCTCGGCCTTTCGACGACGGCGTTCACCTATGACAACGCTCTGGCAGCGATCGCGCTGGTCGCATGCGGTCGCACCGACGAGGGCCGCGTGATCGGCAACGCGCTGGTGCATGCCGCCGCTCATGATCGCACCTTCGGCGATGGGCGCCTTCGCAATGCCTATCGCGCCGGTCCTGTCGGCCCCGGGGCGGCGCTGCTGCCTGGCTGGTGGGACGACCAGAAGAAGATCTGGGGCGAGGATGCCGCGCAGGACGGCACCGCGACCGGCAACGTCGCCTGGGCAGCGCTGGCGCTGCTGACGCTGCATCAGGCGACCGGCGAGGAGGGCTACTTGTCCAGCGCGCGGCGCCTGATGGACTGGATCATTGCCAGCGCAACGAACGGAGCGGACGGCTTCAGCGGCGGTTATCACGGTTACGATCCGCAGCAGGTGCGCCTCAGCTGGATGTCGACCGAGCATAATGCCGATGTCTACGCCGTGGCCTCCTGGCTCCATCGTATCACATTGGAGCCGCGCTATCAGGATGCCGCGCAGACGGCGCGCCGCCTGCTCGATCGCACGTTCCGCGGCGATCGCTTCCTGCTCGGCACCAAGCCCGACGGCCACCTCGCCGACGACAATCTGCTCGCGCTCGACGTGCAGCTCTGGCCGTGGATGGCGGTGACGGATGCGCCCGACTGGCGCAGGGCGCTGCGCTTTGCCGAAACTCATCTTGCCGTCGACGGAGGCTTCGATTTCAACGGCGATCGCGACGGCGTCTGGGTCGAGGGCACCGCGCAGGCGGCGCTGGCCTATCGCATGGTCGGGGATGCCGCTGCCAGCGAGGAGCTGCTTGCAGGGTTGCGTGCCGACCGCACGGCAACGGGACTGCTGAACGCGACGCGCAACGCGCGCCTCACCACGGGTCTGTCGATCGACCCGACGGGCGCGACCACCATCCAGGACTTCTTCTACTACAAGCGCCCGCATCTCGGTGCTACCGCCTGGGCCGTGCTCGCCGAGACCGGCTGGAATCCTTTCACCGGCGCAAGGGTCCCCTGATGTTTCCGCTCCCCAGCAATGACGCCTCGGTGTTGACCACCGATCTCGGAGTCCTGCTCGGGCTCCTCGTGATGGCGCGTCTGCTCGATCCGACGCGCCGGCGCGACCGCCTGCTGTTCGGCGCTACCGCAGCGTCGTTCCTCCTGATCTACACGCTGTGGCGCTGGCACGACACGCTGCCGGTGTTCGACCTGACCCTGCAGGCGCTGTGGCCGCGGCTGTTCATCACGCTCGAGATCGTGGCGATCTCCTACACGCTGATGTCGATTCTGATCTTGACCCGCAGCGTCGACCGCTCGGGACAGGCCGACGCCGCGCAAGCTGCGCTGGCCGCACGGGGCGAGCAGCCGGCCGTGGACGTGTTCATCTGCACCTATGACGAGCCTATGGAGATTGTCGAGCGCTCGATCCTCGCCGCGCTCGCGCTCGACTATCCCAACAAGACCGTCTGGGTGCTCGACGACACCAGGCGCGATCGGCTCCGCGCCTTCTGCGACGAGGTCGGCGCGCGCCATCTGACGCGGCCCGACAACAAGGGCGCCAAGGCCGGCAATCTCAACAACGCGCTTGCGGCGACGGCGCAGCTATCGAACGCGCCGGTGATCCTGGTGCTCGATGCCGACTTCGCCCCGCGCCGTGACTTCCTCCAGCGGACGGTCGGCCTGCTGCTGTCCGAGCCCGATATCGCCGTCGTGCAGACGCCGCAATTCTACTACAACCCCGATCCGATCCAGCACAATCTGCTGGTGTCAAGCCACTGGGTCGACGACCAGCGCTTCTTCTTCGACGTGTTCCAGCCGGCGAAGGACGCCTGGGGCTGCGCGTTCTGTGTCGGCACCTCCTTCGTCGTCCGCCGCGAGCGGCTCATGGAGATCGGCGGCTTCCCGCACGCGGCGATCTCCGAGGATCTCAACCTCACCTACACGCTGCTCAAGCGCGGCCATCGCACGGTCTGGCTGAACGAACCGCTCAGCTTCGGCCTCTCGGCGGAAGGCGTGCCCGAATACATCACCCAGCGCGCCCGCTGGTGCCTCGGCACGATTCAGGTCGCGCTCTTGCGCGATGGTCCGCTGCGCAGCCGCGGCTACAGCTTCACCCAGCGCTGGCACTTCCTGCATGGCGTGCTCAACTGGGCCTGCAAGCCGTTCATGGTGCTGCTTCTGGTCGCGCCGCCGATCTACTGGTTCGCCGGGCTGCCGGCGTTCGAGGCCGACTATCTGTCGTTCCTGCGCTACGGCGTGCCGGCGCTGCTCGGGACGATCATCTACATGGGCTGGATCTCGCGTTCCAAGACCCTGCCGCTGTTCATGGAAGCGACCCATGCAGTGACCTGCTTTGCCGTCACGGCCACCTTGTTCAGCGCGCTGGTCCGGCCGTTCGGCCGCCCCTTCAAGGTGACCGACAAGGGCGGCGACCGCTCCAAGCCGCGCGTCCACGGCAAGCTCGCCGCGATCTTCGGCGCGATCGCCGCGAGCTCGGCGGCGGCCATCGTCTGGGCGTTCGTGTCGCCGAATGCAGCCAGCGAGATCTCGTCGATCGACTACTTCAATCTGCTATGGGCCGGCATCGCGATGCTGATCGCCTTCATCGCGTTTCTCGTCTGCTTCGAGCTGCCGCGCGGCGAGGACCTGTTTCCGAGCGACGAGGCGGGCTGGCTGGCGCAGAGCGGCGAGGTCGTGCCGTGCAAGATCGAGGCGCTGTCGCTGTCGTTGGCCCGCGTGGCCGGCCCACCGCATCATCGCATGACACGGCCGGGCACCCGATTGCCGCTGCATCTCGACGGCCTCGGATGGCTCGAGGCGTCGGTCGAGGCCGTCTCCGGGACGACCACGCATCTGCGCCTGCAGCCCGACGAAGCGCAACGGCGGCAATTGGTGGTCCGACTGTTCAGCTCATCCCGCGGCGTCATCACCGATCGCGCCCGCCTGCGCGGTGCGCTGGCAGGGCTGGCGCGACGCGGTTTCGTCGGGCGGTGACGTTCCCGATCCTGCGTAGGGTAGGCAGGGAGGTCGCCGCAGGCGGCAGCGGGCCCGCCGTCGAACCGCGCACTTGGACGCGCGACGGTGGCACGGCGTCACCTCGAGCTCGCCTCGGAGAAGCATCACGGCAGCGCCTTTGCCTCCAGCTCGTGCCATCCGGCAGAGGCTTATCGGTTGGTTAAGACTAACGCGAGAATACCTCCGATGTCCTGGCAGGCGCCGACGGCGCTGCAAAGCCGGCTGCGATATGACTTGGGGCGCTGACTTTGCAGCATCGCGGACCGGACGCGGGCTGCGCGACAGAGGCAGGACAAGTCGGGCATGGATGCTGGAACGCAGAGGGCAACGGCTGACACCGCGCGCACGGCGTGGATCGATTTCGCGCGCGGCCTCGGCGTCATCCTGGTGGTGTACGGTCATGTGCTTGGCGGTCTGGTGCGCCCCGGCATCTTCCCGGATGGAGCCGTCGCGCGCTGGATGGACTACACGCTCTATACGTTCCACATGCCGCTGTTCTTCTTCCTGGCCGGCTTGAACGTGCAGCACAGCTTGCGGCGCGGCGCGCGTCCCTTCCTCACCTCCAAGCTCTGGACCATCGCTTACCCCTACGTGCTGTGGTCGCTGATCCAGGGCGGGATCACGATGCTGCTGGCGCGGGATGCCAACATCCCGATACATCCCGGCGATCTCACCGCGATCTGGTATCGTCCAATCGCGCAATTCTGGTTCCTCTACGCGCTGATGATCTGCCACGTGATCGCGGTGCTGGTCCCGTCGCGGACGGTCTTGATTACGCTCGCGCTGGCCGGGCTCTGCGTGTTCCTCGCGCTGCCGATCCGGCCGGACCTCGCGCTCACGCTGCATCATCTGCCGTTCTACGTTGCGGGCGTCTACGGTGTCAGCGTCGTGGCGGAATGGCGGCCGTTCGGCTGGTCCGCGTTGGCCGTGATCGGGATCGCGTTTGCGGCCGCAGTGGCGCTGGGCGGCCAGCTGTCCGGCATGGACGCCAACGGGCTCGCCTCCCTGCCGGCCTGTGTGCTCGGGATCGCCGGCACGGTCGGGCTCTGCAAGCTGCTCGCGCCAACGAGCCATCGCTGGCTGGCGGCCGCAGGCGTCGCGTCGATGACGATCTATGTGCTGCACATCCTTGCCGGCTCGGGCATGCGGATCATCATGCTGAAGCTGCACATCCCGCCATCGCCATGGGTCTATCTGCTGGCCGGAACGGCGGCCGGCGTGGTGCTTCCTCTGATCGCGCATGCCATCCTGCGGCGGCTCAATCTGCTGGCCGTCTTCGGGCTCGCACCGCCGGCCTCCCGCAAGCCCCAGACTGCGGCGATCACGCCGCGCGCTGCAACGTCCGATCAGGCGCCGGCCTGATGCTGCCGAGCGGCGACGGTGCGCCGTGCTCCGTCGGCCATCTGGTCGAGCGGACAGGCCATCGCGACGAGCATCCAGAACAGCGCCGAGACCTCGCCGGAGGAGATGCTGGTCAGCGGCAGCTGAATCAAGAGCGCACTGATGGCGAGCGCCCCGAGCACGGCGCCCTCGCGCGTCGGTATCCGCCACGCGGCGCCGGTGGCGGCGAGCCCAACCCAGACATAGGCCGCGAGGCAGATCAGTCCGACCGGAATGCCCATCGTCACCCAGCTTGCGATGATCTGCCCGTCGATCGGCATCGCGCCGGCGACGCCGACGTCGGTGATGGTGAAGCCCGATCCCAGGACCATGCTGTTCGGCGCATTCCACAGCGTGACGAACTCATCCAGCCGCTCGCTGCCGCTGCTGTCCTGCGACACGCTGCCGAGCGATTCCAGACGGGAGGTGATGACCTCCGCGAACGGCGTGAACAGGACGGTGACGATCACCGCGCCGACCAGTCCGACCGTGATCGATACGGCCCGACGCCGCGTCGCGGGGAACAACATGCAGAACAGCAGGCCCACCGCAAGCGTGATCCAGCTGGTGCGGTAGAGCGACAGCAACAGGCCGAGCGCCGCGGGCGCCATCGCCGCCATTGCCAGCCATCCCGGGCGCAGGAAGCCCACCAGCAGCAGGCCGGTGGCCGTGAAGGTCGCGTAGCTGGCCGGGCCGTTCATCGTGCTGAACACGCGCACCATGTAGGGCAGCGGATAGCCGGCCGAGGTGATGCTGGCATTCACCATCCAGAACCGATCCCAGCCTTGCGGATCGACATATTGCCAGATGCCGTAAAGGCCGGTGACGGGCAGCACCAGCAGGAATACGCGCGTGATTGCATCGAGCAGGGCGCCGTCGGATCGCGCCCGCTGCTGCAGGGCGATCGCATAGAGTACGGGCGCGGCCCATTTCATTCCGCCGTTGGCGGCGTTGAACCAGTCGTTCTGGAAGATCGACAGCGCGCCGCCATAGACGATGCAGGCGAGGACGATGAAGGGCGCCACGAGCCAGGGATTGCCCGGCCTGTCCTTGTCCGAGGGCGAAAGCACCAGACTCGGAACTGGCGCGATGATGAACAGCAGCGGGCCGCTCAGCATGACGCCGGACGAATCGAATCCTGCGGAGATGTCGACCAGGCGGCGCACGAAAGGAGCAAAGGCGAACATCAGGATCGCCGACTGCACGTGGGCCGCGGGGCTGCGACGCCACGCGAACCAGCCGGCCACCGCGCAGCCGAGGATGAAGGCTGGTCTGACGATGCCGCCGAGTGCCGGGGCGGCAAGCGCCGTCGCTGCCAGGAGAAGCGCGGACGGCCAACAGTTCATCGCCATCGCCGCGAGCGGCTGCGGATCGATTCGGCTCTCTTTCATGAAGTCGGACTATAATGGAAATCCGGTCTCCTCAGGCATGTTCGAGGCTGGGAGGCAGATGCCCGGCGCCTGAGGCGGCCGTCAGCCGAGGCGACGAAAGAAGTGATCCGAGCATGATGCGACGCGCAATCGTGGCCACGCTTGTCGCAGCGTGGTTGGCCGTCTCGTTGACCGCGACGGCAGGAGCTGCGGAGGTGCTGCCGGCCCGCGACGTCTGCCAGCCGACCACCTCGGCCAAATCGCGCGACGGCAATTGCGTTCCCTGCGCCGTCGGACCCATCTCGACCGCCCCTGGGTTCCTGGCACTGCTGGAGCAGGTGCGCACGCGGCGCGCCGCCTTTGCCGACATCGACCGTCGTATCGATGGCGCGAGCGGCGACCCGGAGGTGCAGAGCCTGCTGCAGGGACGCAACCTGGCCCGTGCACTGTACGGTTCTGACGCGGATTTCATCGCGGGCGGCAACGCCTCGCGCTGCCTCCTGCCGGACAACGAGGCTGTGCGTGCCAGGGCCACGTCGATTGCCTGCGACGCGATTCCGCGCGAGGGGCTGGTGGTGCTTCTGACCGCGGGCCAGTCGAACATCTCCAACACCGGCGCGCCCGATCAGAGTGGCCGGCTCTATCAGCCTCACAACCGGTTCTACAATTTCGACCGCTTCGACGGCCGCTGCTACGTGGCGCGCAATCCATTGCTGGGAACGCCGGGCGAGGGCGAGAACGTCGCCACCCGGTTGGGCGACGAATTGATCGATCGCGGGCTGGCGAAGACGGTCGTGATCGCACCCGTTGCGATCGGCGGGACTTATCTCGAGGAGTGGCGCGCCCGCGGCGGCAAGTATTTCGAGGTGCTGCTCGCAACCGTCGCCGGCCTGCGCGACGTAGGTCTCGAACCGAGCGCGGTGCTCTGGCATCAGGGCGAGTACAACGCCTTCGCGTTCTCCACCAATGGTGCGGAGGACGGCGCGTCCCTGCACGTCACTGCGAAAATGAAGGAAGCGGGACGACTGTCCTACTTGCGCAATTATCTTGAGATCGTTGCCGGCCTGCGGGCGGCCGACCTGACGGCGCCGATCTTCGTCGCCACGGCGACGCTCTGCGGCAGTGTTCCCGACGAGATCATCCGTTCAGCCCAGGCCGCCGTGCCGAACCCGGCACTCGGCGTTTATCCTGGCCCGGATACCGACCAGATCGGGCTCAAGCTGCGCCACGATGGCTGCCACATGAGCCATGCCGGCACCGAGTTGCACGCGCGGATGTGGGCCGATCGCCTGGCCGACTACTGGAAGTCCGGGGCGAGGCGGCCTTGAGCCGGAAGCGGGACGATCAGCCGAGCTTCTGATCCCGCGCATCATGCGTGGTCTCGCTCGCCGATTTCCTGGCGGCCTTCTCCGCGCCCTTCTCGGCGCCCTTGCGGCTCGCGATCGCGGCCACCTTGCGGCCTGAGATCTCGCTGCCGGCGTCATCCGGCATCTGCCAGAACAGGATCGACGACAGCGCCGACGTGATCGCGACGACGATGAAGGCGGGCGCGAAGGACGCCGCGGTGAGCTGGCTCGCGCCGTGCATCCACATCGTGGTCTCCACCGAGAACGCGCCGACCGCGACGCCGGCGGAGATCGCGAGCTGCTGGTTGACGCTGGTGAGCGTCGTGGCGCGGCTCATCTGGGCAGTCTCGACCTCGGCATAGGCGACGGTGTTGATCGCGGTGAACTGCAGCGAGCGGAAGAAGCCGCCGACCACGAGAATGATCAGGATCAGCAGCAGCGGGGTCGCCGGCGTGAACAGCGCGCAGGCGGCGAGGAAGACCGAACTGACGACGGCATTGACGGTCATCAGATGGCGGAAGCCGAAGGCGCGGATGAGGCGCGCGGCCAGCGCCTTCATGCCCATTGCGCCGGCGGAGGAGCCGAAGGTGACGAGGCCGGACTGGAACGGCGACAGCCCGAAGCCGAGCTGCATCAGCAGCGGCAGCAGGAAGGGCAGGGCGCCGATGCCCAGGCGAAACATGAAGCCGCCGACGATCGAGGCACGCAGGGTCGGCAGCCGCAGCAGCGAGAAATCGAGCACAGGAGAGTTGGTGCGCCAGGAGTGGCGGACGTAGAGCGTCATCGAGATCGCGCCGATCGCAACGAGACTCGCGACCACCGGCCACGGCAGCAGGTTGAGACCGGCGACCGAGAGACCGAAGGCGAGGCCGGCGAGGCCGATGCCGGCCAGCACCATGCCATAGAGATCGAACGGCTCGGGATTGTCGCTCTTGATCGGATCGATGAAGCGCAGCGCCATGATGATGCCGACGACGCCGATCGGGATGTTGATCAGGAAGATCCAGTGCCAGGAGAAATAGGTGGTGATGAAGCCGCCGACCGGCGGTCCGATCACCGGACCGATCAGCGCGGGGATGGTGACCCAGGCCATCGCGCCGACCAGGGCGCTCTTGTCGACGGAACGCAAGAGAACGAGACGCCCGACCGGCGTCATCATCGCCCCGCCCATGCCCTGCAGGATGCGCGCGAACACGAAGTTCTCGACGGAGTTGGCGAGCGCGCAGCCGATCGAGCCGATCATGAACACGGCGACCGCGCTCGAGAACACCCGCCGCGCGCCGAAGCGGTCGGCGGTCCAGCCGCTCGCCGGGATGAACACCGCCAGCGACAGCAGATAGGAGGTGATGGCGAGCTTGAGCGTCAGCGGGCTGGTGCCGATGTCCCTGGCGATCGCCGGCAGCGAGGTCGCGATGACCGTGGAGTCCATGTTCTCCATGAACAGGGCGGTGGCGACGATCAGCGGAATGACGCGTTGCTTGTTCATCGGAGGTCGGCAGCGGGAGAGGAGGGCGGGCGCCGGGGCTTTAACACCCTGCGGCGAACGAGGCCATTGCGCTGCTGGCATGGCCCCCTAGATGCAGCGTGACGCTGCCGCGTCCCGTTTTGTTGGAGATGTGCCGATGATCTACCTGCTCGCCGCTTTGGTGCCGCCGCTGGGTCTGCTGCTCAACGGGCAGCCGTTCGCGGCGATCTTCAACCTGCTGCTGTGTCTGGTGTGTCTGGTCCTCGGCCTGTTCTTTCACGTGCTGCTGCTGGTGCCCTCGGCGCACGCTTTGATCGCCGTGCACATGCGGCGGGAGGACCGGCGGCACCGCGAGGTGGTCGAGGCCATCCGCCGCTACGGGCCACCGCCGGGCGCATGGCGCTAGAGGCGCGGAACTTCTGCTCCGGAATCGGGGTCTTCGCGACCTTTTGTTGCGCGTTTCGGACCCGATCAGGGCCGGTCTGGGCCGTTCTTCGCAATCGCGGGAGGACAGCGGATCGGCCCTTTGATTCGTCACAGGCCCATGCTATCGACCCGCGTCAACCCCACCGATGGGCACCGATTCGACGGCGAGGCATGGTCTCGACGGCGGCGTCGCTCATCTGTACCCGCATCGCGGCCGTTTTGGCCGCAGACAAGGAGTTGACGATGGCGACCGTCCAGACACTTCGCGAAGCCTTCACCTTCGACGACGTGCTCTTGAAGCCGGGCCTGTCCGATGTGCTGCCCTCCGAGGTCGACATCCGCTCGCGCGTGACGCGCGAGATCCCGCTCAACATTCCGATCATGGCCTCCGCCATGGATACCGTCACCGAGGCGCGCATGGCGATCGCCATGGCGCAGGCCGGCGGTATCGGCGTCATCCACCGCAATTTCGATCCCGAGGGCCAGGCCGCCCAGGTGCGCCAGGTCAAGAAGTTCGAGTCGGGCATGGTGGTGAACCCGCTGACCATCGCGCCGGACGCCACGCTCGCCGACGCGCTGGCGCTGATGAAGGACTACGGCTTCTCCGGCATCCCGGTGGTCACCGGCGGCGGCAAGGGCATCCCCGGCAAGCTGGTCGGCATCCTCACCAACCGCGACGTGCGCTTCGCCACCGATCCGCGCCAGAAGATCTCCGAGCTGATGACGCACGAGAACCTCGTCACCGTGCGCGAGGGCGTCGGCCAGGACGAGGCCAAGAAGATCCTGCACAAGCACCGCATCGAGAAGCTGCTCGTCGTCGACGACCAGTATCGCTGCGTCGGCCTGATCACCGTGAAGGACATGGAGAAGGCGGTCGCGCATCCGCTCGCCTGCAAGGACGGCCAGGGCCGGCTCCGCGTCGCCGCCGCGACCACCGTGGGCGAGGGCGGCTTCGAGCGCACCGAGAAGCTGATCGAGGCCGGTGTCGACCTCGTCGTGGTCGACACCGCGCACGGCCATTCCTCGCGCGTGCTGGAAGCCGTCAACCGCATCAAGCGCATCTCCAACGCCGTGCAGGTGATCGCCGGCAACATCGCCACCCGCGACGGCGCGCAGGCGCTGATCGATGCCGGCGCAGACGCGGTCAAGGTCGGCATCGGCCCGGGCTCGATCTGCACCACGCGCATCGTCGCCGGGGTCGGCGTGCCGCAGCTCACCGCGATCATGGATGCGGTCGAGGCCGCCAAGAAGGCCGACGTGCCGGTCATCGCCGACGGCGGCATCAAGTTCTCCGGCGACCTCGCCAAGGCGCTCGCCGCGGGCGCCGATGTCGCCATGGTCGGCTCGCTGCTCGCCGGCACCGACGAGACCCCCGGCGAAGTGTTCCTGTGGCAGGGCCGCTCCTACAAGGCCTATCGCGGCATGGGCTCGGTCGGCGCGATGGCGCGCGGCTCGGCCGACCGCTACTTCCAGCAGGACATCAAGGATACCTTGAAGCTCGTGCCCGAGGGCATCGAGGGTCAGGTGCCGTACAAGGGCCCGGTCGGCAACGTCATGCACCAGCTCGCCGGCGGCCTCCGTGCCGCCATGGGCTATGTCGGCGCCAAGGATCTCGGCGAATTTCACTCCAAGGCCGAGTTCGTCCGCATCACCGGCGCCGGACTGCGCGAGAGCCACGTCCACGACGTGACGATCACCCGCGAAAGCCCGAACTATCCGGGCGGGGCGTAAGCCATACCCACGTCATTCCGGGGCAGCGCGACGCGCAACGCGCGGCGTGCTGAACCCGGAATCCCGATATTGTCTTGCATCATCACCTGCGCACCTCACCTCTGGATTCCGGGTTCGCGCTAACGCGCGCCCCGGAATGACGGAGGAGAGGGCACCGCTCCCTCAGCAAGCATAATAACATCAGGAGGAAACACCATGTCCCAAGCCAAGCGCATCGTTCTTGCCGCCCGTCCCGTCGGCGAGCCCAAGCCCACTGATTTCCGTCTCGAGGACTACGCCGTCCCGACGCCGGGCGCGGGCGAGGTGCTGCTGCGCACGATCTGGCTGTCGCTCGATCCCTACATGCGCGGGCGCATGAGCGACGGGCCGTCCTATGCCCAGCCGGTGCCGGTCGGCGGCGTGATGGAGGCGGGGACCGTGTGCGAGGTGGTGGCCTCCAACAATCCCGGCTTCAAGGCCGGCGACATCGTGCTGGCGCGCGCCGGCTGGCAGACGCACGCGATCTCCGACGGCAAGGGCCTCGCCAAGGTCGACCCGAAGCTCGCACCGATCTCGACCGCGGTGGGCGTGCTCGGCATGCCCGGCATGACCGCCTATACCGGCCTGCTCGACATCGGCCAGCCCAAGGCCGGCGAGACGGTGGTGGTCGCCGCGGCCTCCGGCGCGGTCGGCTCGGCGGTCGGGCAGATCGCGAAGATCAAGGGCGCCCGCGCCATCGGCATCGCCGGCGGCAAGGACAAATGCGACTACGTGAAGTCCGAGTTCGGCTTCGACGACTGCCTCGACCACCGCGATCCCGATCTCGCCGCGAAGCTCAAGGAAGCCTGTCCCAAGGGCATCGACGTCTATTTCGAGAATGTCGGCGGCCCGGTGTTCGAGGCGGTGTTCCCGCTGTTCAACGCCTTCGCCCGCATGCCGGTCTGCGGCCTGATCGCGCATTACAACGACACCCAGTCGGTGGCGCCGAAATGGGCCGGCGCGCTGATGCGCAATGTGCTGACCAAGCGGCTGACCATCCGCGGCTTCATCGTCAGCGATTTCGCCTCCCGCCATGGCGACTTCCTCAAGGACATGTCGGCCTGGGTCCGCGACGGCAAGGTCAAGTACAAGGAGTACGTCACCGAGGGCCTGGAGAACGCGCCGTCCGCGTTCATGGGCCTGCTCAAGGGCGCCAATTTCGGCAAGCAGCTGGTGCGGGTCGGCCCCGACAAGGCCTGAGCCACACCTGATGTAATTCTTAAGCCTGTCTGGAAAAAAGCGGGAACCACGGGCGCTTATCGGGAGTCCTGAGGGAACCGGTTCATCCACGAGGGCCCGGCATCATGCCGGGCCTTCGACTTTCCCAAGGGGGATTTCCATGTCGCTGACCATGGTGCTGCTGCCCGTCTTCGTGCAGGTCGGGCTCACCTTCGCGCTGCTGTTCTGGAACAGGACACGGGCACAAACCGCTGACGTCGCCGACGAATTCGGCCTGCCGACCCTGTTCTACGCGCTGATCGCGATTGCGCTGCCGCTGCGGCATGCCGATCTGGTCATCGTGCTGCTGTCCTGGGTGTTCGTGGTGACCCGCTTCGTCAATGCCGGCCTTGTCAGCGGCGTCAAGGACAGCCGCCAGCGCGGGCTCGCCTGGATCGCCTCGGCGCTGGTGCTGCTGGCGATGTGGCTGTATTTCGCCCTCAAGATCCTTCTCCTGATCTAGAACTGGACCTCCTGAATGACCCCCGCCGCCCGGCTGTCCGCCGCCATCGACATCATCGAGACCATCGAGGCCCAGAGGGCGCCGGCGGCCAAGGCCTTGAAGGACTGGGGCACCAGCCACCGCTTCGCCGGCTCCGGCGACCGGGCCGCCATCGCCGGCCTGGTCTGGGACGTGCTCCGCCGCCGTGCCTCCAGCGCCTATGTCATGGAGGACGACACGGCGCGGGCGCGGGTGCTCGGCATGCTCAAGCTCGAGCGCGGCCTCGATGTGCCGACCATCGCGGCGATGTGCGACGGCAGCCGCTTCGCGCCGCCGCCCTTGACCGCGCAGGAGGAGACGGCGCTGGCCTCGCGCACGACCGAGGGCGCGCCGCCGCCGGTCGCCGGCGACTATCCCGACTGGCTCGACCCGTATCTCACTGCGGTGTTCGGCGACGACCGCGTCGCCGAGGCCATGGCGATGGCCAGCCGCGCGCCGCTCGACCTGCGCGTCAACACGCTGAAGGCCAAGCGCGACAAGGTGCAGGCCTCGCTGAAGCATCTCGGCGCGGTGCCGACGCCGTGGTCGCCGATCGGCCTGCGCATCACGCTCGGTGCCGACGCCCGCAATCCCGGAATCCATGCCGAGGAGGATTTCATCAAGGGCGCGATCGAGGTCCAGGACGAGGGCTCGCAGCTCGCGGCGCTGTTCACCGCGGCCAAGCCCGGCGAGCAGGTGATCGACCTCTGCGCCGGCGCCGGCGGCAAGACCTTGGCGCTGGCGGCGATGATGGGCGGCAAGGGCCGCCTGATCGCCACCGACCACGACAAGCGCCAGCTCGCCCCCATCCACGAGCGGCTGTCGCGCGCCGGCGTCCATAATGCCGACGTCCGCAGCCCGAAGGGCGACGCCGATCCGCTCGCCGACATCAAGGCGTCCGCCGATCTGGTCGTCATCGACGCCCCCTGCACGGGCACCGGCACCTGGCGCCGCAACCCCGACGCCAAATGGCGCATGCGCCCCGGCGCGCTGGAGATCCGGCTGAAGGACCAGGCCGAGGTGCTCGACCGCGCCGCCTCCCTGGTCAAGCCCGGCGGCCGCATCGCCTACATCACCTGCTCGGTGCTGCAGCCCGAAAATGGCGACCAGGTCCGCGCCTTCGTGGATCGGCACCCGGCCTTCGCCATCCAGCCCCCAGACCAGACCGCCACCGTCCTCTGGGACAAGGCCGAGGCCTTCGCCGAGGCCGCGCTGAAGACGCCGGAGGGCTGGCTGATGACCCCGCGCCGGACGGGGACGGACGGGTTCTTCGTGTCGGTATTGAAGAAGCAGGCCTAAACTCCACCCACCGCCGTCATTGCGAGCGCAGCGAAGCAATCCAGGGTTGCGCGCGAGACTCTGGATTGCTTCGCTGCGCTCGCAATGACGGAGGAGGCAGCCGCGGCATCCTCCACCGTCGTCCTCTGCGAAAGCGGGGGACCCAGTAATCCACCCGCCGGTCGTGGCCGACCGAGACGCCGCGGCGTACTGGATACCCCGCCTTCGCGGGGCATGACGGCGTTGCCACAAGCACGCTGTCATTCCGGGACGCGCCCCTTGGCGCGGGCCCGGAATCCATACTCCCGGTCGTGGTTATGGATTCCGGGCTCGCGCTCCGCGCGCCCCGGAATGACGGGGAGGAAAGGGCGTCAACCCCGGCGAAGGGTTGCGGGACTCGTGCTCTCGGCGTAATTCCTTGCCATGACAGCCCAGCCCAACACCCCCGCCAGCGCCGCCACTGACACCTCCGTGGCCGCGCTCCACGACAAGATCCTGATCGTCGATTTCGGCAGCCAGGTCACGCAGCTGATCGCGCGCCGGGTGCGCGAGGACGGCGTGTATTGCGAGATCGTGCCGTTCCAGAAGGCGGAGGCCGCCTTCCGCGAGATGCAGCCCAAGGCGGTGATCCTCTCCGGCGGCCCCGAATCCGTCCATGAGGCCGGCTCCCCGCGCGCCCCGCAACTGATCTTCGACTCGGGCGTCCCCGTGATGGGCATCTGCTACGGCCAGATGACGATGGCCGCCCAGCTCGGCGGCACCGTCGAGGGCGGGCACCACCGCGAGTTCGGCCGCGCCGACGTCGAGGTGAAGACGGAAAGCCGCCTGTTCGAGGGCGTCTGGCAGACCGGCGAGCAGCACCAGGTGTGGATGAGCCATGGCGACCGCATCACGCAGATGCCGCCGGGCTTCTCGGTGGCCGGCGTCTCGCCCAACGCGCCGTTCGCCGTGATCCAGGATGAGCAGCGCAAGTACTACGGCCTGATGTTCCACCCCGAGGTGGTGCACACGCCCGATGGCGCCAAGCTGATCCGCAACTTCGTCCGCAACATCGCCGGCCTCGGCGGCGACTGGACCATGCACGCCTTCCGCGCCGAGGAGATCAAGAAGATCCGCGCCCAGGTGGGGAAAGGCAAGGTGATCTGCGGCCTCTCCGGTGGCGTTGATTCCGCTGTCGCCGCGGTGCTGATCCACGAGGCGATCGGCGACCAGCTCACCTGCGTGTTCGTCGATCACGGCCTGCTCAGGCTCAACGAGGCCGAGACCGTCGTCGATCTCTTCAGGCACCACTACAACATTCCGCTGGTGCATGTGGACGCCTCGAAACTCTTCCTCGGCGAGCTCGCAGGCGTCACCGAGCCGGAAGCGAAGCGCAAGACCATCGGACGCCTCTTCATCGATGTGTTCGAGGCCGAAGCGAAGAAGATCGGCGGCGCCGATTTCCTGGCGCAGGGCACGCTCTATCCCGACGTGATCGAGAGCGTCTCCTTCACCGGCGGCCCCTCGGTGACGATCAAGTCGCATCACAATGTCGGCGGCCTCCCGGCGCGCATGAACATGAAGCTGGTCGAGCCGTTGCGCGAATTGTTCAAGGACGAGGTCCGCGTGCTCGGCCGCGAGCTCGGTCTGCCCGACGTCTTCGTCGGCCGCCACCCGTTCCCGGGCCCTGGGCTGGCCATCCGCTGCCCCGGCGAGATCACGGTCGACAAGCTCGACATCCTGCGGAAAGCGGACGCCATCTACATCGACGAGATCCGCAAAGCCGGCCTCTACGATACCATCTGGCAGGCCTTCGCCGTGCTGCTCCCCGTCAAGACCGTCGGCGTCATGGGCGACGGCCGCACCTACGACTACGTCGTCGGCCTGCGCGCCGTCACCTCGACGGACGGGATGACGGCGGACTTCTATCCGTTCGATATGAAGTTTTTGGGCGCGGTTGCCACGCGCATCATCAACGAGGTGAAGGGCGTGAATAGGGTGGTGTACGACGTGACGTCAAAGCCGCCGGGGACGATTGAGTGGGAGTAAGGTAGGTCATCATGAGCGGGATATCGCGACGCCATCTGTTCGGCTGATATTGGTCCGAACAATGGTATTACTGAACCGGTAGGTTCCTGAAGCTTGGCATACCAAAGATTGTTCTAGGTTTATCCCCAAAGATTGGAAAAACTCCCGTCGAAGCCTTGGCAGAAGCTTGGTTCAAGCATATACACCTTGGTATGTCGAATCCGTCGCTCCAGGACGTGCGCCAGCGCCGTCAGAAGATCCAGGAATTGCTGACCTCACTCACGGAGGAGGACCGCGAACTCTACGCGGCCGAGAAGACGCTTATGCGTTTGGGCGGGCTTGGCGATAAGCCGCCTATGCCAGTCACGCCGCCGCTCGGACCCCATCTTCCCCCGCCGCCGGTCCCGAAGCCTAACGCCCTCACGTCCGGCGCAGTCCTGGGCACCGCGCAGGTACCACAGCACGCGCCCCTTCCGCCTAGGAGTGTCTTGTCGTCGGCGATGACGAACCTCGGTGAAGAGGAGGAGGAAGAGGAAGACGTGGTCGAGATCGTCAAGAGGCTGATGGCCGGAAACGAAAACCTTGAGCAGTTGACGCTTATGCTGCTTGAGAACTGCGCGGACGTATGGTGGACGGCAACCGAGATTCAGGATTGTTTGCAGCGCATCAAGGGCAGAGAGGTTCCGATGGGCAGCATCTCTCCTATGCTCACGGCCCTGAAGAACAACGGCACCATCACCCGCAACGGCCACAACGTGGCGCTCACCACCAAAGCCCGTGAGGAGGCCTTGCGCTGATGGTCCGTCATCCCCTGTTCATTAGTGGAGGAAAGCGGCTGAGTCGCCTTTAGGGGACTCTTGTTTTTCTGGTACGTTGTGCTTGTGCAACACCGATTCGGTCCAGTCCCGGCTCCTTCATCAAAGGCTTGGGGCTCTGACAACAGGCCCCCAAGGGGCGTGCGGGCTCAGGCCGCTCGGTGACAAAGGAGGGACCATGCTGTCCTGTCCGCTGCACATGCCCGTGCGCGTGATCGCCTATTGGCGGTTCCGCCTCGGCAAATGGGAGCTCGTATGCTCCCACTGTAGGGGACTGCCGAGCCGCTGAGGACGGCCCGACAGAACTTCTCCTAACCCAGGGGTCGCCTACGGGCGGCCCCTTCCCATTTCCGGGGTTACCGGAAATTACGTGTCCGACCAGGCAAAATTCGGTCGGTAAAACTGAGTTGAGGGTTCAATGGCGAGTCGCTCTCGCCAGAGCCTCGCTGGGGACTGGTTACCATCTGCTTAAGATGGTCCACGCCACGTTCTCCCACTGCCTTGACTTATTGAGTCGTCAAGTTCTGCTTGACTATTTCTAGTGCGGGATTCCCTACGGTTCAACCCCTTCCTCTGCATTGCTCTCAGCTTTAAGCGCAGTCTTAAGTCTAAACCCAAGCCTAAACCCAAGCCTAAACCCAAGCCTAAACTTCAGCAGCTTTCGCCCAAGACGAAGCCCGAGCCTTTCATTTTCCGAAGGTCTTTTATGCTCAAGGCGTTCCTCGATGCCAGCTGGAGCGACGACCTCATCGTCGTCGGAGGCGTAGTTTCGCCCCAGGAACTTTGGACCAACTTCGAACACAGTTGGCGGGCGATGCTCGACCGCTTTGGAATTGAATATCGCTTCCATGCTACAGAATATTGGGCGCGTAAGGGCGAGTTCATGCGAATGCGGGAAAGCGATCACGTCGCCCTAGGCAAGGAAATCCGCCGCCTTCTCGCTGAACACAAGCCGCTAAGTTTCGCCTGTGTACTCGCCAAGGATGCCTATCAGCAGTGGCGCCGGAAGCAGCACTCTCACCATTTGAAAGATGGCACTTACTACGCCCTGGACTGGTGCCTTACCGTACTCATCCATCGCATCAACCAGTATCCTGCTGACGAGGGCGTCGAGATCGTATGTGATCAGGGCGACGGACGCGAGAAGATCAGCCGCGACATCGCCGATTGGAAGACTGAGCAACTCCGCGAGCATGCCTGGCGCTTTCCGGGGCACCCTGATCCCAACAGGGCGGTTACGTTCGAGTTTGGCTCCTCGAAGGAAATCGTCCAGCTCCAAGCCGCTGATATCGTCGTCCACACGACGCTCAAGTGGAGCGAGGCGTACCTGCGGGGAGAAGACCCCAACCATGTGCCCTTCTCTCAAGAGATGCAGGGCATGATGATGCTGCATCCCCTGTTCACGCTCGAAGACATCGAACTCTTCCACCGGATCGAACTTGAGAATGTAGAGCGCCTCAAAGAGAACATGGCTCGGAAGCCTTAGGCATTGCAGGGACCTGCAAGAAGAAGCGCCCACCAAAGGCGCTCGGAGTTACGGTAACGCTGCACGAACCTCGTTGGCCCCTCGCTGCGATTGAGAAAGTCGGTCGCGACGTAGCAACGGCAAAAGCCGCGCGCGGACACCCGTCGTCGTCCAACTGACCATCTGCCCGACGGGCAATCCTTGCATGCCCCGCATGCGCCAACTGCCCGTCGTGCCAGTTTGTCGCGAACTTCTCCCTTGTCACGTCGGGCAAATCACCTCCACATTTCCGCGCATCCCGGCTCGCTGAAGAGGGACGTTTCGCGATCGTCACGAGCGTCGAGCCGGAGATGCGACGGGCGCGTTGCTCTGCAGCCGGGTGTCAAAGCCCGCGCCGACGAACGGAGCGAGGCGACGGCGAAGTGGTGTGGTCCTGGCATCCCGGTGCTGATGCCAAGCCAGTGGGGATGATGATCCGCTGGCGACGGGGGCAAGACAGCCGATCCCCGGGGAGAGCGCCTATAACCCGTCAAACCGTCGCGCAGGGAAGGCCGGATATTGGGCTGAACCTGTGGTTCTGCCGCGTGCTTTTTGCTGCACGCGGACCGCGGGTATCAGCTGATACCCGGTCTTCCCTGCGCCTCTTCTTCGGACGAAGAGGTTCACTCAAGATGACAACTCGGGCGGATGCCGCCGCGAGATGGCTTAGCCTTGCCTGCTGTTTGAAACGTATACAACGCACCCGTGCCATGTCCTGATCAGGTGGACAGTCGCAGGGTGATCTGCCGTCTATCCAGTGGCGTCAAAGCACTGCGCGGCAGCGTCGCCAGGACACGCCCGCGCCACCGATCTTGTCTGCATTCGCGGGCATTGCGGGATTATCGATCAGTTGAGGTCGGCCCGGCCGTCGGGGCGACGTTTGAGCACGCCACCGAGAGCGGTCCGGCAAGGGGATCATGCAGGAAAGCTCCCGCTCGGCAAATCGACAATGGCGACGAGCAGCTCATCTTCAGGCAACGCATCGAGTCTGCCGCCCGGGCGGGTACAATCCTGAGGGATGTGATCGGTTCTAATCGCGTGGCTCCGCAGCCTGGAGGACTTTAACTGCCGCCTCTGGAGGCCGGTAGCTGCCGTGTTGGACCGCCCGGCCCGCACGGAGCTGGCAAGCCGTCCCATCAAGGACAATTCTGGTCCAGTGATAATGCCAAGAACTGGCACTGTTGAATGGGGCAGGCCTGACCTAAATCGCTCGTGAACCGCCTCCTGACACAAGGACAAGCCATCATGAGCAAGGACAGCGCTCACCCGAACTCCGCAACGACCGCTGAAGCGCCCGTCTACAAGAGTTGGACATGCGTGCTCTGCGGACTCGTCTACAATGAACGCGACGGATGGCCCGACGACGGCATTCCAGCCGGCACGCGTTGGCAGGACGTGCCCGAGGATTGGATCTGCCCCGACTGTGGTGCAGGCAAGAGCGACTTCGCGATGGTCGAGGTCTGAACAAATCCTGACAATGGCTGCGTGACCGTCAACGGTGACGTGGCGTTCTCTTCCTGCCGAAGGAGTTGCAATGTACGTTCCCTCGCACTTCGACGAAGCCCGTCCTGAGATGCTCTACGATCTGATCGAAAAGAATCCGCTTGGCATTTTGATCACGCACGGCAAGAGCGGCTTGGACGCCAATCATATTCCGTTCGAGCTGAATAGAGCGCAGGGGCAGTGGGGAACGTTGCACTGCCACGTGGCGCGCGCGAACCCGGTGTGGCGGGATCTGGACACTGGCGCTGAGGTGCTCGTGGTGTTCCGCGCGTCTGACGCCTATATCTCCCCTCAATGGTACCCGAGCAAGCAGGATTTCCACAAGCAGGTGCCGAGCTGGAACTATCTCGTCGCGCATGCGTACGGGCGCGTGACCATTCACGACGACGAACGTTACGTGCGTGGCAATGTCGCCCGTTTGACACGGAAGCATGAAGCGTCTCAACCGGTCCCTTGGAAGATGACTGACGGTCCGAAGGACTATATCGACACGATGCTCAAGGCGATCGTCGGGCTGGAGATCGCAATCACGAACCTGGTCGGAAAATCCAAGCTGAGCCAGAACAAGGAGGTGCGGGACATGCGCTCCGCAGGCGAGGCCTTGAAAGAACGAGGCGAGCATCTCATCGGAGACGCCATGCTGGCGGCCGCAGCCGTCAAGGCAAGCCAGGAGTAGAGACGCGGCAATCAGGCGATAAGAGCAGCGCGCGAGCGATCCAGGCTTCGTATTTGTCAGCGTCCCCACGCGGGGCGAGGAGACGTCCGGCGCGCCGGTGTGAGCATGAGCGACTGTCTCACGATCCGACCGCCTTCAGCGGCGCGGGCTTGGATGGGCGAGCCGTCCCCTTGGCTGCGACGCATGCATCGAGGACGCCTCTGAGGCGGACGACGGCGGACTGTAGCTCCGCAATCGAAAAGCCGCCGAACCCGAGCATGAGTCCGCCACGAGGCGGGGTCGCATGGTACATGGGCGAGATCGGTCGCACCACCAGCCCCGCCTTGTGCGCCTGCTCCGCAACCGTGACATCGTCGAGGCCGGGCGGAAGCCAAAGTAACAGGTGCATGCCCTGGTCGCTCGGCTGCAGCGTTGCCCAGGACGGTCGGTCCTTGGCAAGGGCGGAGATCAGGGCGGCGCGTCGTTCTGCGTAAGCGCCGCGAATGCGCCGGATGTGGGCTTCGAAATGGCCTTCGCGCATGTACTGCGCGAGGACGTGCTGGTCGACCGCCGGCGAATGGCGATCGATGAGGGCGCGCGCGCCAGCGAACGCGTCGACCAGGGGAGGGGGAACGATCGCATATCCGATCCTCATCGAGGAGAACAGGACCTTACTCATCGTCCCAAGGTAAACGACGCGCGCGGGATCGAGTCCCTGCAACGATGGAAATGGATGTCCGGCGTAGCGAAGTTCGCTGTCGTAGTCGTCTTCGACGATCCAGGCATTGTTCTGCCGCGCCCACGACAGCAACGCGGTGCGTCTCGCCATGCTCATGGGCATGCCCAACGGATACTGATGCGACGGTGTGACGAAAGCGAGCCGGGCGTTCGGGCACCGGACGAGACCATCTTGGACGTCGATGCCCTGATCATCCACGGGAATCCGGAAAGTCCGGACATTGAAGTGTTCGAGCACGGCGATGATGCCGGGGTAGGCCGGGTCTTCGGCCCACACGGCATCGCCGTCAGAGAGAAGGACGGTCGCTGATATGAAAAGCCCCTGTTGCGTGCCTGCCGTAACGATGACCTGATCGGGCTCGCATTTCACGCCCCGAGCCTTCCGCACATAGTCGGCAATTGCGATCCGCAAATCGGGTAATCCTTTGGGATCAATGTAGCCCGACGGGGCGGCTGCCCGCAGAGCCCGGACACGATTGCCAAGCCGTCGCCATTGGTCGCCGGGGGCAACTGCACCCGCGGGATGAGCGATCGCAAACGGCGCCGGGTCTTGAGGCCGGAGAGTCCGCGCGACCTCAGCAAGACGGGCGACTTTCTCCGGCAACAGAGGACTGGGGTCTGCGCGTTCGATCAACGCCGGAGCGCGGGTCATCAAATCGGTGTCGGCATTGACGTTCGCGACGATCGTGCTGCCTCTGGCCCGGGCCTCGAGGTAGCCTTCTGCATGGAGCTGATGAAACGCCTCGATGACGGTTCCTCTCGCGAGCTGCAATGAATTGGCAAGGGCGCGAGTGGATGGCAGTCGCTCGCCAGGCTTCAGGATCCCCTTCGATATCGCCTCGCGAAGCGCTTGAGTCAGTTGGTATCCAACGCGGCCGGCAGTCCGGTCGAGCGAGCCCAGCGAGGGAATTGCGATGATGGTTCGGCGTCGTGCCATCGGTTCTCTGGTCCAACTGTTCTCCCGAATCTTGGACCAAACAATAGATCAGTTCCAGACGCCGGTGTCGGATTCGCTCCAATTGCGAGGGTTTGCGAAGGTTTGAACTGAGAAAGAACCCGATCAGGGTATCGGGCTACGAATTCGCATACCGGAACCTGCCGCTGGTAGCGGGTCGAAGAGGCGCTGGACATGCGGAGATGGAGCGCGACGCCGAAGCCCTGCCTGGGCTGACCAGCAACGCTGGCTATGCAGCCATCTTCGCCAATTGGCTAAGTCGCTGCCAACTTCCTTGCCGTGCTCCAAAGACTCTCAGCGGCATGGATCATCCGCGCCCGCGCGCGGATGAGGCATATGCTGATCTTGATGTCCCAGTCCTTCGGGCCGGCTCTCACCAATCGGCCGCTCTGGAGATCGAGCTCGACCAGGCTGCGTGGAGCCCAGGTGATCCCGCGGCCTTCTCGGGCCATGTTGATGAGCAGCATCACCGGTGCTGAGAAGCTGGGGAGCAGCATGGCGCTCGGCTGCTTCGTCGCGAGGAACGCGGTCACGATGCGGCCCACGCCGGAACCCGGATGATAGGCGAGATAGGGCAGCGGCTTGTCCGCAGAGCCAGGCAGCGCAAACCGCGGCATCGATTGCCGCCGGCGACCGCTGCGCGTGACGGCCTTGTAACCGGTCGCGCTGATTGGGACCAGGACGTCGTCGGCGAGATCGATGCGCTGAAAGCGATCGTTATTCAGACGGCTGGCGAGCGATGGATGGTAATGCGCCAGCATGAAATGCGCATGGGCCTCGAGCAGGAGCTTCTCACACCCGGCGAAGTTCGACGCCACGAGCTGAACGGCGGATCCGGATCGCGCGCGGTCGACCCGGCGGATCCAGTCCGGAAAGAACGTCTGCGACAGTGCGTGGGTGGCGACGAATTGAACGGTCTCGGCCTTGAGGCGCGCCGCTTCCAGGGCCTCCTCGCGGCCGTTTGACAGCCTGCGAATGACGTCCTCCGCCACCGGACGAAAACTCTCCCCCGCCGGCGTCAGCTTCACGACATGCGTGCTGCGCTCGAACAGAGGCGCTCCAAGCCACGCTTCCAGCGACTTGATCCGCCGGCTCAAGGCCGGCTGCGTCACGTGCCGGCGCAGCGCTGCGCGGGAGAAGCCGCCGTCCTCCGCGATAGCGAGGAAATCCTCGATCCAGCTCAGGTCCATGATGCCAGCTTGTTATTGAATTATTCCAATACGGCATTAGCACCGCGGCACCGGCTGGTCCAATGTCAGGCCAAAGACAAGGGCCGCGGAGACGCTGTTTGCAGCGCCGAAGAGCACGAGGCGGGAGGAAACGGAATTGACGATCACAACGACTCCTTTGTCCGAGGCGCTCCCGACGCAGGCTGCTGCCCCCCGTGCCGGCTCGCTTTGGCGGGAGCCTTATGTCCTGATCGTGGCGGGCGCCGTGCTCGGCGCGCTTGTCGGCGCGCTGTTTCCGGCTGCAGCGCTCGAATTCAAGCCGCTCGCCGACGGCTTCATCTCGCTCATCAAGGTCACGATTGCGCCGCTGGTGTTCCTGGTCGTGGTGACCGGCATCGCGCAGGTCGGCGACATGAAGGCGGTCGGGCGCATCGGACTCAAGGCCTTCCTGTATTTCGAAATCGTCACGACGCTCTGCCTGCTGTTCAGCTTCATCGTGGTGCGATGGGTCCAGCCCGGCGCGGGTGTGGCGCACGCCACCCCGCAACAGGCCGAAGCCGTGGCCCGCTATGCGCAGACCCATGTCGGCTCGTTGTCGGCCTATATCCAGCACATGATCCCCGAAAGCTTCTTCGGCGCCTTTGCCAGCGGCGACGTGCTTCAGGTTCTCGTGCTCGCGCTTCTGTGCGGCATTGGCCTCCTGATGCTCGGCGAAAAGGCGCTGCCGTTGCGCTCGGGCATGGAGCGGTTGACCGAGCTCGTGTTCAGCGTGGTCCATGTCGTCGTCATGCTGGCGCCGATCGGGGCCTTCGGCGCCATGGCTTTCACGGTCGGCAAATTCGGCGCCGCCACATTGTACGCCCTCGCGCTCCTGGTCGGGACGGCCTGGGCGATGATGGCGTTCTTCATCTTCGTCGTCCTGGGAATGATCTGCCGTCTGGTCGGCATCCGGCTGATGGACCTGCTCCGGCTGTTGCGCCCCGAGCTTCTCGTCGTGCTCGGAACGTCGTCGTCGGAGACGGCGATTCCCGGAATGATGGAGAAGCTGCCAAGGGCGGGGGTGGGACGCGCCGTGACCGGTCTCGTCATTCCGTCCGGCTATTCCTTCAATCTCGACGGCGTGGCGCTGACATTGCCGCTGACCACGATCTTCGTGGCGCAGGTCTACGGCATCGAGCTGAGCACGGCGCAGCAGTTGAGCCTGTTTGTCGTGATGCTGTTCACCAGCAAGGGCGCAGCCGGTGTCACGGGCGGAGCGTTCGCCGCGCTGGCGGCGACTGTCGTTGCGGCCGGGCTGCCTGTCGAAGGCCTCGCGCTATTGCTCGGAACCGACCGCTTCATGTCGCTGGCGCGCGCCATCACCAACACCATCGGCAACGCAGTGGCCGCGATCGTGGTGGCGAAATGGGATGGTGAATTCGACCGCGACGATTGGGGGCGGGTCGTCCAGATGAAAGCAGCAAAGTAGGATCCATGGTTCTCAGTGAAGACTTGCCGATCGTGGCGCTGGTTCCCGGTGATTGCACCGGTATCGGTCCTGAGCAGACGGCGCGAATCCTCTCCGATCACCGCCTGGCCGATGCGGCGCGCCTCGTCGTGGTGGGCGATGCCCGCGTGCTGGAGATGGGAATGGCGCATGCCGGCGTGAGCTTCGATATCGAGCGGATCGGCTCACCCAGGGAGGCTTCCTGGGTTTCCGGCAAGATCCAGCTGATCGATCTCGGCAACACCGACCCGTCGAGGCACCCGATCGGAAAGGCCAGCGCCGAGTCCGGGCGGCTCACCGGAGAGACGCTGTCGCGGGCGATCGATCTTGCCAAGGACGGCGCGATCGATGCCATCACCTTCGCGCCCTTGAACAAGCGGGCGATGTTCGACGGCGGCTGGAGGTACCCGGACGAGCACAAGATGTTCGCGGACCTGCTCGGGCACCGTACGTATTTTTCTGAAATGAACGTGTTGGATGGACAATGGATGTCGCGCGTCACCGGGCACCAGTCCCTGCGCGAGGCGCTGAACGACATCAGCCCGCCGCGGATCACCGATGCGGTGGTCCTCGTCGACAGGATGATGCGGAGATCCGGAGTCGCCGCGCCGCGGATCGCCGTGGCCGCACTGAATCCGCATGCCGGCGAGGGCGGCTTGTTCGGTCGCGACGAGATCGAGATGATCAAGCCGACGGTCGAGGCGATTGCGAAACAGGGCATTGTCTGCAGCGGTCCGTATCCGGCGGATACGGTTTACATTCGCGCGTTTGCCGGCGAGTTCGACAGCGTCGTCGCGATGTATCATGACCAGGGGCAGATCGCGACGAAGCTGCGCGGCTTCAATCGCGGAGTGACCGTCACGGCCGGCCTCGAGACCGTCTTCACCACGCCCTCGCACGGCACGGCGTTCGACATCGTCGGCAAGGGCGTCGCAGACACCGGCGCGCTCGAAAGCGCGGTCCGGCTCGCCGCGCAATTGGCCTCGTTCAAAGCCCGGGAGATGTCACATGCACACTGATCGCAGGACCCTGCTTCAGGCCGCCGCCGCTCTTCCCTTGTCCGCGGTCGGCGCGAATGCGGCATTTGCACAGGCTCAGGCACCGGCGGCGCCCGCCGCGGCGCCGCCCAAGGAGGTCACGCGTACGCTTGCGCGGTACATCGTCTCGGCGGGATATGATGATCTGCCGGTCAAGGTCCGCAAGGAAGGCGTGAGGACGCTGCTGAACTGGGTCGGCGTCGCGATCGGCGGGTCGCGACACGAAACGGTCGACATCGCGGTCGCGGCGTTGGCGCCGTTCTCCGGCCCGCAGCAGGCGTCGCTGTTCGGCCGGCGCGAGCGGTTCGACATCATGAACGCCGCCTTCATCAACGGCGTGTCCAGCCACATCTTCGATTTCGACGACACCCATCTGAAGACGATCATCCATCCGGCCGGCCCGGTGGTTTCGGCGATCATTGCGCTCTCGGAAATGCAGCCGGTGTCCGGAAAGGAGTTCTTGAATGCGCTCGTCCTCGGTGTCGAGACCGAGTGCAGGATCGGCAACGCCGTCTATCCGAACCACTACGATGTCGGCTGGCACATCACCGGGACTGCCGGGGTGTTCGGCGCGGCTGCGGCTGCCGGCAAGCTGTTGAAGCTCAACGAGCAGCAGATGACCTGGGCGCTGGGCCTCGCCGCGTCGCAGCCGGTCGGCCTGCGCGAATCGTTCGGGTCCATGAACAAGAGCTTCAACCCCGGCCGTGCGGCGTCAAACGGCATATTTGCCGCCCTTCTGGCGTCGAAGAATTTCACGTCGTCGGACGGGATGATCGAGGCGAAGCGCGGCTGGGCCAACACGATCAGCACGAAGCAGGACTATGGCGAGATCGTCGGCGATCTCGGCAAGCGTTACGAAGCCGCGCTCAACACCTACAAGCCGTTCGCCTGCGGCATCGTGCTGCATCCGGCGATCGATGCCGCGATTCAGCTGCGCAACGAGAACAGGCTGACGGGCGACCAGATCGATCACGTCGATCTCAAGGTCAATCCGCTCGTGCTCGAGCTGACCGGCAAGAAGACGCCGCAGCAGGGGCTCGAGGGCAAGTTCAGCATCTTTCATGCGGTGGCCGTGGCGATCGTGGAAGGCGCGGGCGGAGAGAAGCAGTTCAGCGATCGCGCGGTAACCGATCCGACGGTGCTGTCGCTGCGTAGCAAGGTCATTCCGGTCATCACGCCCGAGATCAAGCCGGAGCAGGTCGAGATGACGATCGTGCTGAAGGATGGGCGGAAGATCAGCCGCCGCATCGAGCACGCCGCCGGCAGCGTGGAAGTGCCGATGACCGACCAGCAGCTCGAGGCGAAGTTCGTGGACCTCGCCGACGGCATCGTTCCGGCGGCGTCGATCCGGCGGATCATGGACGCCTGCTGGAATGTCGAGAGTGTGTCGAATGCTGCCGACATCGCGAAGATGTCGGCGTCGGCCTGACGATGGCGAGGAGGGCCATGTCGTCGCGCCGCCGTCTGCTGCAATCGGCGGGGGCGTTTGCTGCAATCTCGGCGATGCCGATCCGTTTCTCCCGGGCCGCCGGCCCGGGCGTGACCGAGCGCCTGGCGCGCTACATGGTTGCGGCGCGTGACCAGGAGCTGCCGGAGCAGGTGATGCTCGCATGCAAGCACCGCATTCTCGACACGCTCGGTGCCATGGTGTCCGGCGCTCGGATGCATCCGGGCGAGATGGCGCTGAGATACGTGCGCAGCCTCGGCGGCGCGCCGCAGGCGTCCGTCGTCGGCTCCGACGTCCGGACGACGGCCGTCAATGCGGCGATGGCCAACGCCATGTGCGCTCACGCCGACGAGACCGACGATTTCGAACCGGTCACCAAGGCGCATCCGGGGTGCGCGGTCATCCCTGCCGCGCTCGCTATGGCTGAACGGGAGCATCGCAATGGGCGCGACGTGATCCGCGCCGTTGTGCTCGGCTATGACCTGACCTGCCGGCTTCTGATGGCGCTCGGACCGGACCTGGTGCGTGGCTCGCATCGCAGTGCCGAGGGCACGTCGTCGACATTCGGTGCGCTCGGCGCGGCGGCCTCGCTGGCGCGACTGGACGAGCGTGGCATGCGTCACGCCATCTCGTACTCGGCACAGCAGGTCTCGGGGCTGTGGAGTTGGGTGAAGGACAAGGACCACATCGAGAAGGCGTTCGATTTCGCCGGCATGGGCGCGCGCAACGGCGTGATGGCCGTCGACATGGTGATGGCCGGGCTCACCGGCGTCGATGACGTGCTCGATGGGACCCACAATTTGTTCATCGCGCTGTCGAGCGATCCGAAGCCGGAGGAGATGGTCAGGGATCTCGGCAGCCGCTTCTACGTCACGGAGACGGCCATCAAGACCTTTTCGGTCGGCTATCCGATCCAGTCGCCGCTGGATGCGCTGCTCACGCTGCGCCGACAGCAAGGGCTCACTCCAGACAACGTCCGCAGCATCCTGGTCAAGCTTCCGACCGACGCGATGGGCATTGTCGGCGACAGCGCCATGCCCGACGTGAACTGTCGGCATCTCGTCGCACTCGCCTTGGTCAAGGGGGCCGTCTCATTCGCCGACAGCCATGATGTCGCGCTGATGCGCGACCCGATGATCCTCAAGCAGCGTGGGAAGGTGACGCTTGTAGGCGACAAGAGTCTGATGGATCCGGCCGCGCCACGCGGTGCGATCGTCGAGGTGACTCTGGTCGATGGCCGCAAGGTCGATCATTTCACCAGACACCCGCCGGGCACCAAGGAGAATCCGCTGGGCACGGAGGCCGTCAACGTCAAGACCAGGGATCTGATGACGCCCGTTCTGGGGCGTGAGAAGACGGAGAAGCTGATCGACATGGTTGGGCGGCTCGAAGAAATCGACGACATCGGCCGGTTGCGCGCACTATTCGCGGCGTGATCGGCTGTCACGGCGATGAGAAGCGACGGAACATCATCGTCTGATCCATTCCCTTGGCGGCGCGGCGGGCGGCTCGTCGGCTCGGTCTTCTCCGGTGCATTCTGCGGATTGACGAAAAAAGAAGACGAAGCGGGAGGGACGAGACATGAAGCTGAGGCTGATGCGGCAGCGGAGAAGGCGACCGTGATCGGATTCCACTTCGCGTTCCCGTCGGTCGGACGCGTCGAGAAAGACGGCGCCGGCTATCGGCTGATCCCATCATCGTGGAATCCGACGCTATGAAAGACCGGCACATTGTCAGCACGGCGGTACCGATGTCGGATCGCGCCAGACCACGCATGAAATCGACCGGTCCGCTCGCATCGCTTGGCTTTGCCATCGCAAGCCTTGGCTTGGGCTTCTGGGCCATGATGGCGGGAGCAGCTGCGCAGGATGCGCGCGAGATCGCTCCGGCCGGCGTGTTGCGCGTAGCTGTTGCGGTCGGGCCGGCCGCCTCGGCGTTCTGGACGACACGCGATCCGGCGACAGGCAAGCCTGTCGGCGTGACAGTCGAACTTGCGAAGGCGGCCGCGGGCAAGCTCAATGTGCCGCTTGAGCTCGTCGAATATCAGAGCTCGGACGAAATCGCGGCCGCCGGCAGCAAAGGGGCGTGGGATCTGTCCTTCATGCCGGCGGATCGCAAGCGGGAGCAGTTCGTCGATCAAGGACCTGCCTATGTCGCCTACATGAGCGGGTATCTCATTCGCGCGAACTCGGACATCACGGCCGTCGCCGATATCGACCGTCCGGGAATCCGGGTCGGCTGCATCGAAGGCACCTCGACGTCCAGAACGGTCGAGGCGAGCATGAAAAGTGCCAGCGTGACGAAATTCATCAAGCCTGAAGAGGCCGCTGAGCTGATCGGCCAGGGTCGGCTCGACGCCCTCGCCATGGGCATGGAAGCCTTGGAGGAGCTGTCGCGGCGCCTGTCGGGCAGCCGGGTCTTGAACGAGGTCATCCAATCAACGGGCGTCGTCGTGGTCGTCCCGAAGGGCAAAGTGACGGCGCGGGAGTGGGCGGCCCGATTTCTTGCAGATGCCAAGGCGAATGGCACGGTGCGCCGAGTGCTCGATCAAAGTGGATTTGTCACCGCCAAGGTCGCCCCGTGATGCCGTGGTGAACTCCGGCCAAGCCATATCTTTGGCTTATGAGCGCCAACGCCAAATCGTATTTTGGCTGTGCTGGAATTCCGTCTATCTCCAATCGGCGGGCGATGAAGCTGTCGGCAATCATGATGGACACGACCGGCAGGCACGCTCGGAAAGTGCGCCTGCATGGTCCATGCGGCCACCCGATTGTACTGCACTCGCGCTTGTTCTCCCGGCCAACGAAGAAGCGCATCTGGTTCGAGTCCTGGCCTGAAAGTGAACGATCATGAAACTGGGCTGGTATTCCGAACTCGACGAGGTCGAACGCCGGACGTATTGGGCTTGCTTCGCGGGCTTTGGTCTCGACTCGCTGGATTCGACGATCTACGCGCTGGTCATCCCGGCGCTGATTGCAACAATCGGACTGACGCGCCCTGAAGCCGGCTATCTCGCGACCGCAGCCCTCGTCGGTGCAGCCATCGGTGGCTGGGGCGGGGGGATCCTTGCCGATCGCATCGGCCGCATCAAGGTCCTGCAACTGACGATCCTCTGGGTTGCCCTGTTCACGCTCGCATCGGCTTTCGCGACCGGCTTCAACTACTTGCTGATCGTGCGTTTTCTCCAGGGCCTCGGCTACGGCGGTGAGGCGGCCGTGGGTGGCGTCCTGATCAGCGAGGTCGTCAGGCCCGCGCTTCGCGGCCGGGTGGCCGGGTCGGTGCAGAGCAGCTACGCGGTGGGTTATGCGATTTCCGTCGCGCTGCTCCCCGTCATTTCATCGCTGTTTTCTGAAGAGCTCGGCTGGCGCGTGTTCTTTGCGGTCGGCATCGCGCCGGCCTTTCTCGTGTTCTTCATCCGCCGCCTTGTGCCGGAGTCCGGGCTTTATCGTCAAAGCCGCGCGGACAAGGCAGCCGGACTGCCCGCCTGGACGATCTTCACCAGGGCCCATGTGCGGCGTACCGTGGCGGCGGTCACGATGGCCACCGGCATTTTCGGCGGTGCCTATGTGATGATCACGTGGCTGCCGACCTATCTGCGCACCGTCCTCAACCTGACCGTGGGGAGCAGTGCAGGTTATCTTGCCATGAACATCCTGGGTTCGTTGGTCGGACCGTTGCTCTATGGCTGGCTTTCGGATCGCACGGGCCGGCGTCCCGCGTTCATGATCTTCCTGCTATGCCAGGCCGTGAACGCGAGCATCTACCTGCTTGCTCCGATCGGCGCCAACGCGACGATCCTGCTCAGCTTCTTTCTGGGCGCGTTCCAGGGTGGGTTGGCATCAGGAATGTTGCCGACCTTTGCCGAATTGTTTCCGACCGAGATTCGTGCGAGCGGGCAGGGTTTCTGCCTCGGTGGCGGGCGTGGGTTTGGCTCGGTCGTGCCTGCGACCGTGGGCGTGCTTGCTGCGTCGCATCCTCTTGGCTTGTCGATGGGCCTTTGCGCGCTCGCCGCCTATGGACTTGCTTTCATCGCCGCGATGGCTTTGCCCGAGACGAGCGGCGCTGACCTGCAGCGTATGACTCCGTTGGAGATGCAAGCAGGGCAGCCGGGAGATCTCGGCAACCTCCAAGCACGGCCGTCGGAATGAGGAGGCTGAGAACGACACGCCTCGTCGAGCGAAACAAGGCGCCCAGGCTGGCCGACGAGAGCACGGAGAAGGCAACAGGGTCGGGAGGAAGACATGCACTATCGGACCACTTTGAGCGTCATCGCATGCGTCGCAGCTCTGCACTTATCGAACAGCCTCGCCCAGACATCGAACACCGACAATCCCAACGACGCGGTCGCGGATGCACTGACGCCGCCTCCTTATGGCGAGCCGATCAGCCTGGAGATGGCCAAGAAGGTGGCTGCTGCGGCCGTTGCCGAAACGACGAAGCGCAATTGGAACGCATTCTGCATCTCCGTGGTCAATCCGAGCGGCGATCTGGTCTATTTCGAAAAGCAGGACAATTGCCAATATGCGTCGATCGGCCTGTCTCAGCACAAGGCGCGCACGTCGGCACGTTATCGACGCCCCACGCTGGTGTTCGAGACGTTGCTGGGCAAAGGTGCGTATTTCGCCTATCTCGCCACGCTCGATGACATGATCGCATCGCGAGGCGGCAATCTGCTGGTCGTGGATGGCAAGATCATCGGTGCCGTCGGTGTGAGTGGTGGGTCGGGCGCCCAGGACAACGTCGTATCCCTGGCCGGGCAAGCGGCGCTGAAGTAGACGAGACCGGGCCGGAGGCGGGGCGTGATGCAGTCGCGACCGCCGGTCAGACGGTCGGCGCGTGCGCTAGGCCGCCGGCGGGATGGCGGAAGACATGGAGTCGTCGACCAAGCTGACGCCGCGCCATTGTCCGGATGTGACGAGCGTTCGCGCAGTATCCTGGAGTTCCTTGGCGACGGCGAGGGCTGCAGGCGCCAGCAGGTCCGGCTTGATCGAATAGACATAGTTGCGTCGCGTGATCCGGGCGTCCGAGATCGGCAGGGCGCGCCAGTCCTCGCTGCTTCGTCCTCCTGCCTGCAGCGCCGACATCGGCTTGATGGTGACCCCGATGCCCTCACCGACGCAGCTCATCACCAGCGAGAGCGAGTCGATCTCGGCGACCACATTCGGCGTGATGTTGCGCCGCTCGAACTCCGCAGCTACACGCCGGCGCAGGCCATGAGTTCCCGTCGGCAGGATCAGGGGCAGCTCTGCAACTTCTGCAACTGTGATGCTGCAACGGTGGCGCGGCACCAGCGGGCTGTCGGCAGGGAGAAGCACGAACAATTCCTCGTCGAGCAGCGGAATCGCGTCGAGCTTGGATGACACGTCGTTGTTGAACAGGATGGCCAGGTCGAGCTGGCCAAGCCGCATCATGTGGGCGATGTGGCCGCTCATTCCCTCGACGACGTTGAGCAGGATGCCGGGATATTTGGCGCGGATGCACTTGGTGAGCGGCAGCCCGATCGCGAGCACGGTCGTCGCGGGCAAGCCGACCGATACCATGCCGCTGACCTCTGCCGAATCCTGGCGGGCAATCGACAGCGCATGGTCGAGCTGCCGCAGCATGAACCGGGCGTGATGGTAGAGCGCAAGGCCGTTCTCGGTCGGGATCACGCCGCGCGAGGAGCGCTGCAGCAAGGGCCTGCCCACTTCCTCCTCGAGCTTTGCGATCTGCTGGCTCAGTGCGGGCTGCGCAACGAACAGGCAGCGCGACGCCTTCGACAGGCTGCCGCTCTCGACGATCTGGGCGAAATAGCGCAACTGACGCAAATCCATGAGCGGGAACCGCACTGCTTGGGAAGAACGAGACCTTGCCGCCGGGCTATATGCTCAGCTTATGGCAACTAATCCAAAACAGTATTTTTGCTAATGTCAATTTCTCTCTAAGGACGAGGGTAACAGGTGTGAAGACCCTTTGGGAGGAACCAGACGATGGCGGACGCTGCGGTTCAGGGACAGGCGTCGGCCGGTCTGCCATCGTGCCGCCTTTTGATCGCCGGGGAATGGGTGAATGGTCCGCACACCGTCGCCGTGCTCGACAAATATCGCCTGCGGCCCGCCATGTCCGCGCATCTGCCGTCGCGCGAGCAGGTCCGCAGCTGCATTGTCGCCGCGGAGCGGGCGTTCGAAGCCAATGTACTGACGCCCTATGATCGCGGCCTCATCCTCGATCGCGCTGCGGTCGAGCTTGAGAAGCGTGCGTCGGAGCTGGTGGAGGTGCTGCGCCAGGAGGCGGGCTTTCCACGCCGCGATGCAATGGGCGAAGTCCAGCGTTGTGCGACGACGTTTCGGCTCTCCGCCGAAGAGGCGCGGCGGCTGGCCGGCGAGATGGTGCCGATGGAAGGGGCCGCAGGCCAGAAGGGCCGCATCGGCTTCACCATCCGCGTGCCGCTCGGCGTCGTGGCCGCGATTACGCCGTTCAATGCTCCGCTCAATACGGTGGCGCACAAGGTTGCGCCTGCGCTGGCGGCTGGTAACGCCGTGGTGCTGAAACCGTCGCTGCATACGCCGATGACGTCCTGCATCATGGCGGAGTGCCTGATCGCGGCGGGTCTGCCATCGGGCCTGATGTCGGTGCTGCATGGCGATAGCGAGGTTGCCGATTGGCTGATGAGCGAAGCTGCCGTGAAATTCTTCGCGTTCACCGGCAGCACGGACGTCGGCCGCATCATCCAAAGCAAGGCGGGACTGCGCCGCACGCAGATGGAGCTCGGCTCGATCTCGCACTGCGTGATCTGCGAGGACGCCGATCTCGATATTGCGCTGCCGAAGGTCGTCAACGCGGGCTTCCGCAAGGCCGGCCAGGTCTGCACATCGATCCAGGTGCTGCTGGTGCAGCGTTCGCTGATCGGGCAGGTGGAGCAGAGACTTTCAGAGCTCGTTGCCGGGCTGCCCTACGGAGACCCCGGCGAGGACGACACCGTTGTTGGGCCGGTCGTCAGCGAGGCCGCCGCGCAGCGCATCGAGTCCTGGATCGCGCTGGCCGAGCAGAACGGCGCGCGGCGTCTGGTCGGTGGCGCGCGGGTGGGCGCCGTGGTTCCTCCCACGCTGCTCACGAATGTCGACAAGGCGACCCCGCTCGGCTGCCAGGAAGTGTTCGGGCCTGTGATGTGCGTCGCGCCCTTCGATGTGCTGGACGAGGCGATCGCGCGCGTCAACGACACACCTTATGGACTTGCCACGGGCATCTTCACAAAACGCCTGGACGAGGCTCTGCAGGCCGCGCGGCAATTGCAAGTCGGTGGCGTTCACATCAACGAGACTCCGAGCTCCCGCGTGGACCTTATGCCGTATGGCGGCTCCAAGGATTCCGGGTTCGGCCGCGAAGGGCCGCATTACGCGATCCGCGAAATGAGCGAAGAGCGTATCGTGACGATCCTCGCATGACGCGAACCGTCACCTGACAAGGATCTGACCATGACCAAGATGAAGGGCGGCGAAGTCATCGCCGAATATCTCGTCAAGCAGAAGGTGCCCTTCGTAATCGGCATCTGCGGACACGGCAATGTCGGCATTCTTGATGCGCTCTACCAGGTGCGTGACCGCGTCAAGCTGGTCTCGCCCCGCCACGAGCAATGCGCCGGCCACATGGCCGACGCCTATTTCCGCGTCAAACACAGTCCGGTCGCGACCCTGACCTCGACCGGGCCGGGCTCGGCCAACATGGTGATGTCGCTCGCAACTGCGTTGTCGGACTCCTCGAGCTTCCTTGCGATCACCGCCAATGTTCCGACGTCGCAGGCCAATCGCGCGCCGTTCCAGGAATTGTACGCGCACAACCAAGCCGATTTCGCCCAGGTGCTGCGCCCGGTGGTGAAACGCTCGTTCCAGCCGAGCCGCGTCGACATGCTGCCGCTGGCGCTGCGCCAAGCCTTCGACACCATGGTCACGGGACGTCCCGGCCCGGTCAATCTCGATATCCCGTACAATGTTTTCCAGGAGGAGGCCGACGTCGAGCTGCCGGCGCTGTCGCATGTTCACGGCAGTCACCGGCCGAGTGCGAGCGAGGCCGACGTCACCAGGGCGCTCGATCTGATCGAAGCCGCCAGGCGGCCGGTGTTCTTCATCGGGCAGGGCACGACGCTCTCGGAGGCCGGTCCCGAGATCAGCGCGCTGCAGAGCCGCTACGGCATTCCAGTCATCACCTCGCCCAATGGCATGGGCTGCGTGCCGGCGGATGATCCACTGACGCTCGGCTTCATCGGCCGCAACGGCGCCTATCCGGCCAACCAGGCCGGCCGTCACGCCGATCTCGTGCTCTGCATCGGAACGCGTTTCGACGATCGCTCGTCCTCGAGCTGGCACCAGGGCTACTCGTGGAATTTTCCGTCGACCAGGCTGCTGCAGGTCGACATCGATCCGGCGGAGCTTGGCCGCAACTATCCGCCGACGCTCGGCATCATCGCCGACGCCAAGACCTTCGCCGGGCAACTGCTCGCGGCGCTGGAGCGTCGCCCCGCGATCCGCCGCGAAAATTTCGCGGCGTGGCGCGACCAGATCGGGACCTGGAAGGCGGAGTGGGAGGCGTTCGTGCGGCCGCACTTCAGCGCCGACACTACGCCGATCCGGCCGGAATATGTCGTCGGAGCCCTGCAGGACGTGCTGCCGGACGACGTCATCCTGTCGCTCGACTCCGGCGTGCATCACAACTGGTTCATGCAGTTCTGGCAGCCGAAGCGGCCGCAGAGCATGCTGAACAGCTGGGGCTTTTCGTCGATGGGGTTCGGCGTCTGCGGCGTGCTCGGCGCGCAGCTGGCCGCGCCCGACCGTCCCTGCGTCGCCGTCGTCGGCGACGGCGGCTTCATGATGGCGCCCTACGTCGTCGCCACGGCCGTCGAATATGACCTGCCGTGCGTCTGGATCGTCTGGAACAACTTCGCCTGGAGCGCGATCCGCGATCTGCAGTATGGCCTGTTCGAGGGCCGCGAGCTCGGCACCGCGTTCTATCGCGGCAATCAGGGGCCCGGCGGAGATCGCTACAACCCCGACTTCGCGGCCTGGGCGCGCGCCTGCGGCGCCGACGGCGTGACGGTGACCCGCAGCGCCGACCTGCGCGGTGCAGTCGAGACCGCGATCAAGAACCGCCGCCCCTGCGTGATCGATCTGCATGTCGACGCCGAGGTGCGCCCGCCATCGACGGGCACCTGGGAGCTGCCGCCGATCCCATTCAAGGAGCCGGTGTTCGGCAAGCCTTACAAACGCGACTGACGATACAAAACAAAGATAACAACATTGAGAGGGAGGAGCACCATGTTGAAGCGTGATCTGAACCGGCGATCCTTCATGCGCGCGTCGGCCGGCGTGGCTGCCGCATCCGTGCTCGGCGCCGGCGGTCCCGCGCGAGCCCAGTCCGACGGGCCCGTCCGCATCGGCATGATCTATGCCAAGCAGGGGCCGGGCGCCTCGATCGGTGAGTACCTGCAACGCGGCAGCGCGCTTGCGGTCGAGCAGGCCGGCGGCAAGGTGCTGGGCCGCCCGATCGAGCTGGTCTGGCTCGACGAGCCCAATCCCCAGGTGTCGCAGCAGAACATGCAGCGGCTTGTCGACGAGAGCAAGGTGGTCGCCGTGGTCGGCGGCAACTACTCGTCCTCGGCGCTCGCCATGATGAGCGTTGCCAATCGCGAGAAGGTGCCGCTGATCCTGACCGGCGCCGCGGCCAGCGAGATCACCGGCAAGAGCTGCAGCAAGTACACGTTCCGCACCCAGGCGACCGTGCCGGTTCAAATGGCCGGCCTGATGCCCTACGTCTCCAGCATCGGCAAGAAGGTCTATTTCATCACGGCGTCCTACGCCTTCGGCCAGGACATCCTGCGCGCCTCGCGCGCGATGCTGAAGCAGGTCGGCGCCACCGAGGTCGGGGTCGACGAGGTGCCGATCAACACCGCGGACTACAGCTCCTACATCCTCAAGATCCGCCAGGCCAAGCCGGACGTGATCGTCGGCGGCCTGGTGGGCGGCGACTTCTCCAACTTCCTGAAGCAGTGGAACGAGATGGGGATGAAGGACAAGATCCCCTATGCGGCGGTCGCCGTCACCGACACCGACTTCTGGGACGTCGGGCCGCAGGCCTCGACCGGCATCTACATCAAGCCGTGGTACTACAACAATCCGAAGAATACCCCCGCCGAGCAGAAGCTGATCGAGGATTTCAAGAAGAAGTACAATCAGCCGCCATCGGACAAGACGTGGTCGGGCTGGATCGGCATGCGGGCGCTGCTGGAATCGATCGAGGCGGCGAAGTCGACCGAGGCCGCTCAGCTCGTGGCGCATCTCGAGCAGTGGAAGAACACCGAAGGCGAGTTTCCGTTCTTCTTCCGCGACTGGGATCACCAGCTGGTGCGCCCGGCCGTCATCGTCCAGATCAAGAAGCAGATCACCGACAAGTTCGACTATTTCGACGTGCTGAAGAACACCTCGGCGACCGCCGAGGAGACGGCGAAGGCGTTCGGTACCAGGGAGGATATCGGCTGCAGCATGCCCTCGCTCTGAGGCGGCGGCGACCCTTGTTCCTGCAGCGTACTGACAGGCTCGAACGATGCTCGACACTCTCGTCTCCCAGGCGGCCAATGGACTCGTGCTCGGTTTCATCTACGTGCTGATCGCCGTAGGTCTGTCGATCACCTTCGGCCTGCTCGGCGTCATCAACTTCGCGCATGGCGCCTTCTTCGCGCTGGGGGCCTACGTGGCCTGGCAGCTGTTCCAGCTGTTCGGCTGGAGCGCCGTGATCCTGGCGCCGCCGGTGGTCGGGCTGATCGGCATGGCTATGGAGGTGACGATCATCCGCCGCCTCTACGGCAAGGAGCCGTTGCTCAGCCTGATCGTGACCTTTGCGCTGGCGCTCCTAATCGAAGCGGTGATCCGCTACGCCTGGGGCGCCGACGGCAAGCCATTCAATCCCCCGCCGGCTTTTGCAGGGATCGTTGAAGTTGGTCCTCTCCTGATCACCAAATATCGCGTGGCCGTGCTCGGCGCGACCACGGCGACCTTGCTCGGCCTATGGGGCTTCCTGGCGTTCACACCCTATGGCCGGATCCTGCGTGCCGGCAGCCGGGACCCGGAGATGGTGGAATTGCTCGGCATCAATCTGCCGCGGGTGCTCACTGCGGTGTTCGGGCTCGGCTGCATGCTGGCGGCGATCGCCGGCGTGCTGGCCGCGCCGCTGTGGACGGTGTCGCCGTCAATGGCTGCCAATGCGGTGATGCCAGCGTTCGTGATCGTGGCCATCGGCGGCCTCGGCTCCTTTCGGGGCGCAGTGGTCGCCGGACTCGCGGTTGGAATCGTCACCTCGCTGACCATTCAGTTCTGGCCAGAGGCGGCTGCCGCATCGATGTATGCCTTGATGTTCGCGATCATGCTGCTGCGGCCGCGCGGGCTATTCGGCGAGCGCTGGGAGCGTTTCGAATGACGACGGCCAAGTCCGTGCTGCAGCGGCTCGCAAGTCACCCGGTGCTGGTGGCGGCCGCGATACTGGCGCTCGCCTCCGGCATCGCGCTCGCTGTGGGCATGCCGATCCATCGCGTGACCCAGATCGCGATCTACACGCTCTACGGCGCGGAGGTGAACTTCCTGATCGGCTATCTCGGCCTGGTGCCGTTCGGCGCGTCCTTCTTCTTCGGCTGCGCGAGCTATGCGCTGGCAATCGGCCTGGGCTTCATGCCGGCCGCCAATGAAATCACCGGTCTGGCGATCGCGGTGGCATTTTCGCTGCTGCTGGCGCTGATCGTCGGCGCCATCATCCTTCGCCGGCGCGGACTCTACTTCTCGCTGCTGACGCTGGCGTGCTCCCAGATCGCGTTCGAGATTGCGTTCAAATGGACCTCGGTGACCGGAGGCGAGAACGGCCTGCAGAACGTCGCGCGTCCGCTGTTTCGCTCCGCGCTTGCCTTCCACGCCTTCACGCTCGTCGTGGTGATCGGCTCGTTGTGGATGCTGTGGCGGCTGGCGCATGCGCCGTTCGGTCGACTGATGCAGGCGTTGCGCGACAATGAGCAGCGGGTCGCAAGCCTGGGTTTCGACACCTACCGCACCAAGCTGATTGCGCTCGTCATTGCCGGCGGCGGCATCGGTGTCGCCGGCGGTTTGATGGCGCTGCTGCTGCAGGGCGTCTACGCCAACAATCTGAACTGGGAGCATGCCGGTGATCCGGTGCTGATGGCGGCGCTGGGCGGCGTGCATCATTTCCTGGGGCCGTTGTGGGGCGCCATCGTCTTCATCGTCTTGGAGGACCGGCTCAGCGCCATCACGGAGAATTGGTGGCTGGTCTTCGCCCCCATCATCATCGCCTTCGCGCTGCTGTCAGATGAGGGCATTCACGGCATCTTCCAGCGTATCGCCGGCCGCAGCCGCTGGACCCTGACGCGCAATGTCATTCCACCGCGGCCGCGCGACATCATTCCCTATGCGCCGGATCGTGCACGTCAGGCTGCGGCGACGGCCTCACAGGTGCCGATTCTCGCAATCCGCAACCTCTCCAAGCATTTCGGCTCGATCGTGACCCAGAACGACGTGTCGTTCGAGATGAGCCGGACCGGACTGCACAGCCTGATCGGTCCCAACGGCGCCGGCAAGACCACGTTGTTCAATCTGCTGACCGGTGTGCTGCGGGCCAACGCCGGCACCATCCTGTTCGAGGGCATGCCGATCGATCAGCTGTCACCGTACAAGCGCGCGCGGCTCGGCATCGCCCGCTCGTTCCAGATCCTGAGCGTGTTTCCCAGCCTCACCGCATTCGAGAACGTGCGTATCGCGGTCCAAGCTGCCAACCGGCAATGGACAGGTCTTTGGCGCGATGCCTATGACGATGCGGCTGCAAACGCGAAGGTGTGGTCGCTGCTCGATGCCGTAGGCCTCGCCGATCGCGCCGCCGAGCTTTGCTCCGCGCTGGCGCATGGTGAGAAGCGGCTGCTCGAGATCGCGGTGTCGCTCGCGATCGATGCCAAGCTCCTGCTGCTCGACGAGCCGCTGGCTGGTCTGGCGGAGTCGGACCGCAAGATCGTCGGCGAGCTGATCATGCGGCTGGCGAAGTCCCACGCCGTGCTGTTGATCGAGCATGACATCGACCGTGTGCTGGCCATGTCCGACCGCATCACGGTGTTGCATCAGGGCCGGCTGATCGCCGACGGCAAGCCGGTGGAAGTGGCTGCCCATCCCGAAGTCGTCACGGCCTATCTCGGCACGGCCCATGGCCAGGTTGCGGCGGCTCCGTCGCGGGCGACCAATGTGACGCCGCTTCCCGGCAGCGCCGCCGCCGAGCCGCTGCTCAGGCTCGAGGGCGTGCGCGCCGGCTACGGCGGTGGCACCGTGCTCGACGGGCTCGACCTGGCCGTGCGGCCTGGCGAAGTGGTGGCGCTGCTAGGGCGCAACGGCGTCGGCAAGACCACCGCGCTGCGGGCCATCACAGGCACGGTGCCGGCGAGCGGCGGTCGCATCACGTTCGACGGCAGGCAGCTCAACCGGTTACGGCCGGACGAGATCAACCGTCTTGGCATCTCGCTGGTACCGGAAGGACGCCGGCTGTTTCCGAATCTGACCGTGCAGGAGAATCTCAAGCTCGCGAGCCGCGCCGGCGGCGCGTCGCTCGACGACGTGTTCGATCTGTTCCCGAAGCTCCGCATCCTGCACAAGGCGCGTGCCGAAAATCTCTCCGGCGGCGAGCGGCAGATGGTGGCGATCGCGCGCGCGTTGATGGTGCCGAGCCGGTTGATTCTGCTCGACGAGCCGTTCGAGGGCTTGGCGCCCGCCGTGGTGCAGGAGGTCCGCGACGCCGTGTCCAAATTGAGGTCGCGCGCAAGCCTCGTCATCGTGGAGCATCATGCCGAGAGCGTGCTGGCGATGGCGGACCGCGCCTATGTGCTGGTGAATGGGCGCGTGGCCCATGTCGGCGATGCTGCCGCGCTCGCGGCCGATCACGAGCTGCAAGGGCGTTTGCTTGGCATCACTCAGACCGCTGATGCAGTGCAACGCGCGGCAAACGGGTCATGAGCAGCTGCGAGTTCGTGACCATCGGCATCTGCTGGCCGGCCCAATCTGAACCTTCCTGAGGAGATGAGACATGACCATCGTCGTTCCCGGACCGAACGCCTACGCGAATGCGGCGACAGAGAAGAAGGCGGTGACGCGCAATCTCGCCGAGATTTTCTGGACCCAGTATCCGGGCCACTATAACCAGGCGCTGTCGAAGGCGATCGTGACGCCGGACACCACCGGCAGCCGCTTCTTCGACCATCGTATCTCGTCCTACGAGCCCGGCGCGCATGTCGAGAGCCATTCTCACAAGGTGCAGGAGCAGATCTATCACGTGCTGTCGGGCGAGGGCATCTTGATCCTCGACGGCGAGCGCCGGTTGGTCCGTGCCAATGACGTCACCTACATTCCGCCGGGCGTGGTGCACGAATTCCACTGCACCGGCAACGACCCGCTGCTGTTCCTCGTGATCACCAGCCCGCCGACCGACGAGGAGCCGGCGCCGCGGTGAGGGGCCGGGCATGACCACGAGCAAGACCATTCTGGTCACCGGCGCCTGCGGCTGGCTCGGCTCGGCGATCGTGCAGGCGCTGCTCGCCCGCGGCGATCGCGTCGTCGCCATCGACCTGATGGTCTCGCCGGCCATGGCCGCACTCGCCTCGCAACAACAGCTGCTCGTCACCGCGGCGATCGATCTCGGCGAATGGCATGAGGTGTTGCGGGCGTTCCAGACATTTCGTCCCGACGCCGTCATCCACGCCGCCGCGGTGGTCGGCGTGGTTCAGGCCGCGGATATCCCGCTGAAGGCGCTGCGGGTCAATGTCGAGGGCGCGATCAACCTGTTCGAGGCGATGCGGCTCTCCGGCGTCAGGCGCGTCGTGCAGATCTCGACCGAGGAGACCTATGGCGACTTCCAATCCGCCGTGATCGACGAGGAGCACCCGCAGAAGCCGGCCAGCGTCTACGGCGTGACCAAGCTCGCAGCCGAGCACTATGGTCGCGTCTATTCGCGCGATCACGGGCTCGAATGCATCAATGTGCGGACCTGCTGGGTGTACGGACCGCATCTGCCGCGCCTGCGCATGCCCCGCACCTTCATCGAGGCCGCGTTGCGCGGCGAGCCATTTCATCAAGAGGACGGCGGCAATCTCGCGGTCGATCAGGTCTATATCGACGATACCGTGGCCGGCGTGCTGCTCGCGCTCGACAAGCCGCATCACAGCTTCGACGCCTACAATGTCGCGACCGGTGTGGCTCCGACGCTGCGCGACACGGCCGACGCCGTCAATCGCGCCATTCCCGGTGCGAGGATCACGGTCGGCGACACCGGTCCCTATCATCATGGCGGCCGCGTGCTGAGCGCCGTCAAGGGCGCGCTGGACATCGGCCGCGCCAAGGCGGAGCTCGGCTACCAGCCGCGCTACGATCTGCAAAGAGGCATCGAGGCGACGATCGAAGCGACGCGGGCCGCGATGGCGAAGACATCATCACCTTCAAGGGATCGAAAATGACCACCTCTTCTCCGATCGTTCTCATCTTCGGCGGCTCCCGCGGCATCGGCGCCGCTTGCGCGCAGGCGTTTGCCGTCGCCGGCTGGCAGGTGGCCTCGACCTACGCCACCAGCCCGTCGGACGGAGGGCCCGGCAGGCAATACAAGGTCGACATCCGCGATGCCGCGTCGGTCGCGCAGGTCTTCGCGCAAGTTGCCGCCGACTTCGGTGCTGCGCCGCAGGCCGTCATTGCCAACGCCGGCATCAACGTGCCGGCAGGTCCGCTGGCGAGCTTCAAGCCGGAGGACTTCCGGCTGCTGATGGAGGTCAACGTCGTAGGCGCCTTCAACGTGCTGGCGGAAGCGGCGCGGCGCGTGCGCGACGCCGGCGCCATCGTCGCCATCACGACGTCGCTGGTCCGCCACGCGGTGCCGGGCACCGGGCCCTATGCGGCGACCAAGGCGGCGGTCGAAAGCCTGGTGCGGTCGATGGCGAAGGAGCTCTCGGCGCGCGGCGTTCGCGTCAATGCGGTGGCGCCCGGTCCCGTCGACACCGAACTTTTCAATGCCGGCAAGACCGAGGAGGCCAAGCAGCGCATGGCGGCGTTGAGCCCGTTCAATCGCATCGGCAAGCCGGGCGAGATTGCGGAGGTGGTGCGCTTCCTGGCCTCCGGCGAGGCCTCCTGGATCCAGGGACAGATCGTGCAGCCCAATGGCGGCATGGTGTGAGCATGACGGCGGCGGTGCACGCCGGCGAGACGTTCGATGTCGTGGTCGTCGGAGCCGGCGCGGGCGGCATGACGGCGGCGACGATCGCGGCTGCTGACGGCTGCTCGGTGCTGCTGCTGGAGCAGGCTGAAGTCATCGGCGGCACCACCGCCATCTCCGGCGGCATGGTCTGGATTCCTGCCAATCACAAGGCGGCCGCGGAGGGGCGGGCGGATACGCTGGAGGCGGCGCGCACGTATTTGGACCGGACCGTGCCGGGGCAGGACCGCACGAGGCTCGAGACGTTCCTTGCATTCGGCGACGAAGCCTTGCGCGATCTCGAGGCCCGCACTGCGCTGCGGCTGCAGCCGGTGCCGACCTATCCGGATTATTATCCCGACCTGCCCGGTGCCACCGCGGGAGGCAGGGTGCTGGAGCCGCTGCCATTCGATGCGCGCGGCCTCGGCGACGCCTTTGCGCTGCTGCGCGATCCGCTGCCGGAGTTCATGCTGTTCGGCGGCATGATGATCGGCCGCCAGGATATCCCGCATCTGCGCCGTGCCGGCCGATCGTTGCGCTCGGCCCTGCATGCGGCCAGGTTGATCATGCGCTATGGCCTGCAGCGGCTCACGGCGCGGCGCGGCACGACGCTTTATCTCGGCAACGCGCTGGCGGCGCGGCTGCTGCGCTCGGCACTCGATCGTGGCGTCGTGATACGCACCGGCACCTCCGCCCAGCAGCTTGAGGCCGACGCGCAGGGCAGGGTCTCGAGGCTCGAAATTGTCGATCGCTCCGGCCGCTCCTGGATCACCGCAAGGCGCGGCGTGGTGCTCGCGACCGGCGGGCTGTCGCATGATGCCGAGCTGCGCCGCTGCTATGTGCCTGAGGCCGCCGGCCTGCTGTCGGCCACCGTCGACCCCGGCGCCGCACCACGCGGTGCGCGGCTGGCCATGGCCCTGGGCGCGTGCCTGTCGGCGCCGACGAAAGAGGGCGCGTTCTGGGTGCCGGCTTCGACATTCACACGGGCCGACGGCAGAAGCGGCATCTTCCCGCACACGGTCACCGATCGCGCCAAGCCCGGCCTGATCGCGGTCGATGGCACCGGCCGCCGCTTCGTCAACGAGGCGGTGTCCTACCACGAGTTCGTGCGCGCGCAGCTCAGGCACGCGACGGCTATTCCTGCCTGGCTGATCTGCGATCGCCGCTTCCTGTGGAGATACGGCCTCGGCAAGATCAAGCCGTTCACGCGCAGTGTCGCGCGTGATGTCGCCGCGGGCTATCTCAAGCGTGCCGACAGCCTGGACGCGCTCGCGGAGACGATCGGCGTCCCGGCGCAGGCGCTGACTGCAACCGTCGCGGAGTTCAATGCCGATGCGGTGCGCGGCGAGGATCCCGCCTTCGGCCGCGGCGGCGACATCTATCAGCGCGCGCTCGGCGACGTCGATCAACATCCAAATCCCTGCGTCGCGCCGATCCTGGAGCCGCCTTTCCATGCCGTCGCGGTTTATCCGGCCGATCTCGGCATGTCTGCGGGCCTCGTCACCGATGCGCGCGGGCGGGTGTTGCGCGCGGATGGCTCACCCATTCCTGGCCTGTTCGCCTGCGGCAACGACATGGCCTCGATCATGGAAGGGGCCTATCCCGGGCCCGGCATCACGTTGGGTCCGGCGCTGGTCTTCGGCTGGCTCGCGGGCAGGAACGTCGCCGGCGCGAACGTTTGAGGGCTCTCATGCTCGTGAGCTCGCTCCAGGCATGGCTCGATGTGACCTCTCGGAGCCTGGAGGCATGAGAACGACTTGGTCACACTTCGCGGCTTGTGAAAGTCGGCCACGGGTTGTTGCCTGAAGTGGGGACGCGGCAGTGGTCAGGAGGACTGTTGTCGTTGTCCAGGGTAGGGTGGCCTTCCCCACCCGCCGCCCGGCCAACGCTCGCAAATGGCTCGCTAGTGGAGTCGCGCCGCTTCGGATCCCCGCCGGCTCGCTACTAGATCGCGTGCAACACGGGATCAACCTGGGAAGTTTGCAATTGACGAACGGCTCGGGCCGCCGCGAGTAGCGGACGGTGCTCGTGTTTGGGCAACTCGAGATGATATGGTTGCGCGTCCCCGTAACGAGGCGCCTTGAGCATCACGCGCCTCTGCGGCTTTTTCCTGATATCGCCTGGCCGACGCGCTGCTTTCGTAGTTGAATTGTCGTTTCCGCTCAGCTCTCATTGATGAGCTGCTGGCACCAAGGTCAGAAGTTGCTCATTGCCGTGTAGGCAATAGCAGCCGATGGTTGCCGAACGGGCGCTCGGCATGAGCCGCCCATCCGCCGTGTGGAAATTCCGGTTACGACAATCCGGAGTTGCCGGCTTTGTTCCGGGCCTGCGGCCGCGGCCCTGGAGGAGCGTCCGCGTGCATCGGGACCTGTTGTGCGCGGTGAAGTCAGGCCGTGGATGGTTGCCGGTGGGATGGCGGCGTCGTACGCTCGCGCGCCACGTGACAGGTGGCATGATCGGGGACCGGGTCGTTTCAGGATGAGGCGCTGATGGCGCGGAGGGCAGCTCGCGTGATGGATGAGGACGACCCGAGCGGAGAGATCTCCCGGATCGAGGCGCGGATCGACGAGCTTGCCGAGATGGCGGAGCGGTGCCGAAAGATCATTCTGGCCTCGAAAATCGCGATAGCGGGCGGCGCCGCATTGCTGCTCGGCGCGGTGCTGGGCCTGCTCGGATCCGATGCGGTCGCGCTCCTCGGCGCCATTGCGGCGCTGCTCGGCGGCATCGTGTCGCTCGGATCGAATGTCAGCACGTTGCGACAGACAATGGCGGCGATGGCCGCCGCTGAAAGGCTGCGCTCGGACCTGATCGGCAGCATCGATCTTCGCCTGGTCGGCGAGAGGCGAGGGAGCGTGTAGTTCGCGATGGGATGATGGCGTGACGCGCTCCAGGTGTTGGCAGCAGTTGCCCTTGGCCGATGGCCCGGCGACCTGGTCCGTTCGATGAAAATGACAGGGAGACCACATGCTCAAGGGGATCGATCCACTGCTCAATGCCGACGTGCTCCATGCGCTCCGCGCGATGGGGCATGGCGACCGTCTCGTGATCTGCGACACCAATTTTCCGGCGGATGCGATCGCGCGGCAGACAGTGTTCGGCGGGCTGCTGCGCATCGATAATGTCAGCGCGGCGCGCGCGGTCCAGGCCGTGCTGTCGGTGCTGCCGCTCGACAGCTTCATCGACGATGCCGCCGTGCGGATGGAGGTCGTGGGCAGTCCTGCGGAGGTGACGCCGGTGCAGCAGGAGGTGCAGGCGGTGATCGACCGCGCCGAGGGCAGGTCGTGGCCGCTGGTCGGCGTCGAGCGCTTCGCATTCTATGAGATGGCCAGATCAGCCTATTGCGTGATCGCCACCGGCGAGCGCCGGTTCTACGGCTGCTTCATCTTCAGCAAGGGCGTCATCCCGCCGGATGGCGCATCGGGATCATGATGCCGGCTGGCGCGCCGCATTTGGGCAGCGGTGCGCATGCCGGCAAGGGTATCGCGATCGGTCATCCGCCTCGCGTTCGACGCGTAGCGCCCGCCGCGGCTCAATGGGCTTCGGGGAAGCGACCCGGCGAGAGATCGGTCCCGCATGTCGCTGCGCTCATGGCAGGTTACGGGACTGATCGCGACGGCAGAGAAGCGAGTCCAGCGCCGGGCGAGCGCCGCGAGACCTCGCCCGATGCCGCGTCGAGGTTTCAATTGGACGCGGTCTCAGCGGCAATTCCAGGTCGTGCCCTGCGCGCAGACCGCGTTCGGGCTGTCGCCGCCATAGACCTGATAGGGGTATTCGCCCTTGCGGTAATAGCCATAGGCGTGGGGGTTCACGCCGTAGTAGGACGGAGCCGCGTAATAGGCCGGGCCGTCATAGACCGGGCCATCGTAATAATCGTAGGCGTCGCGGCTTGCGGCGATCGCAAGACCGGTGCCGATGGCACCCGCCGCGAGCGCCGCGCCGATCGCAGCGCCGCCGCCGCCGCCGTGCCAGCGCCCATTTCGCGCGTCGGCACTGGTCGGGGTGAAGGCGCCGATCGCGAGTGCAGTCAATGAAGCAATTGCGGCCGTGCGGCCGAGCAGAGCTAGTTTGGTCGACATGTCAGGCCTCCAGTGAAGTGCGCCGTGATTGGCTGATGTCTCCGGTGTCCGGCTCTGCCGAGAACTGTGACGAACGTCAGAGCCGAACAATGCCGGCAAACGGATGATCGATTGCGGTTCTGGACCTGACCTCGCCGAGGAGCTGGCGACGGTCCAACGCGAATGGCAGGTCCATCGCACTAGAACCGCCGTCCCGCTTTGGAGTTCCGGCCCCGCCCGAACTTCCATGCGATCGGACAGGGGCCGCTGGGCACGCAGAGGAGGAATGGCTCGTGCTTTGCCGACCCGGCAGCCCGGTGCCGGAGCCAACTCATCACTGTGACGGTGCATTCCAATCACTGAAGACGTTTGAAGGGCGTCGATGAGACTGGCCGCCGTGACCCGACGAGCTCGCGCCATCCCGAGCTGCACGACGGGCAATCTCTGCCTGGGTGACATCCGCCGCGGGAGCGCGACGTCATGGCCTCGCTGTTCGACCTGTTCGGAACATGCGCGTTTGCTGGCGAGCCCGTCATCACGACGTTGCGCGGGAGCAAGGAGGTTGCAGCCATCCAAGTGCGTGTCCGGATGGCGTCGTCTCACCCCATCGTCGCCAGCCTGACCGCCAGCGCACACGCCCGATCGTATTCGTCCAGGTTGATCCATTCGTCAATCGTGTGCGGCTCGTTCTGGCCGGTGCCGAAGGTCACGGTGGGGATGCCGTGGCGGACCATCCAGTTGGCGTCGAGGCCGCCATTGCCGGCGCGCAGGGTCGGCGCGGCGCCGATGTCGGAAACGGCAGCCATGGCGCGCTTGACGACGGGAAGGGTCTCCTTCATCCGGAACGGATGATAGTCGGTCTCGGCCTTGAACTTGACGCGGCCGGACTTGCCCTCGCTGTTGGTGACCTGCTTGGCCGCCTTCTCGAAAGCCGCCTTGTAGGCCTTGGTGATCTCGCGGATGAATTTGGCATCGTGGCTGCGGCATTCGCCGCGGACGTGGACGTAGTCGGTGACGACGTTGGTGGCGTCGCCCGCGGGGCGGCCTTCGCCGCCGGTGACCGGACCGACATTGCTGGTGCCAAGCCTCGCGTCCTTGCCCTTGCCCTTCACCACCTTGCCGAACCAGCCGCCGGCTTTCACCTCGGCGAGCGCGAGCGCCAGGATCATGGTGGCGCTGATGCCGCGCTCAGGCGCGACGCCGGCATGCGAGGCGCGGCCGAAGATCTCGACCTCCCAGCGGTCGGCGCCGACAGCGCCGATCGTGACGGCGGAGGCCGAGCTGCCGTCGAAGTTGAACGCCATTTCGGGCGCGCCGAGGTCGTCGGTGTTGACGTGCCGCGCGCCATAGAGCCCGCTCTCCTCGCGCACGCAGAACAGTAGCGTGATCGGCGGATGGTCGAGCCTCTCGCGGATCAGCTCGGCCGCGAGCGTGACGAGAATGCCGCAGCCGCAGCGATTGTCGCCGCCGAGCGCGGTCCTGGCCTGGTTGACGATCTTGCGACCGGAGATCTTCGGCTGCGCGCCGGCGCACAGTGGCACCGTGTCCATGTGGGTCATGAACATGATCCGCGGCTGATTGTGCTGGCTGCCGCGGCCGGGCAGCTCGACGATCAGATTGCCGGTCTCGGTCGGCAGCGGAATGCGCGTATTGGCATCGTCGAGCCGCATCGCCTTGGCCGGCACGCCGGCCTGCTTCAGCGCCGCCATGATCTCGCGCCCGATCGCCTTTTCCTGTCCGGTCACGCCCTGGACGGCGAGAAAACGCATCAGACGATCGGTGGCGGCGGTGGTGTCGACGGACATGAAGCGATTCCCGTGATGGACGATGTGCCCGGAGCATCCAGCCGGGCGGCCGGTTGCGCAAGGGGGCTCGCATTGGTTTCGCCGCCTGACTCTTTTCCGATGCCTCGATCGTTTTCATGTCATCTGGACATTGGAGCATCATCATGAGCCTGAAAGACAAGACGATCGTCGTGACCGGCGGAAGCCGCGGCCTTGGCCTGGGAGTCGTGGAGGCCCTCGTCGATCGCGGCGCCAAGGTGACCGTCGTCGCGCGCGGAACCGAGGCGCTGAACGCGATTGCTGCGCGCCTGGGTGTGGCCACGATCGCGGCCGACGTCACCGACGAGGCCGCTGCGCACCGCATCGTCGGCGATATCAGCCCCGACATCCTGATCTTGAACGCCGGCACAACGCCGCACATGGACCGGCTGGATCGGCTGACCTGGAGGGATTTCTCGGTTGCCTGGGAAACGGACGTCAAGGCGGGCTTGTACTGGATCCAGGCGGCGCTCAAGCTCCCCCTGAAACCAGGAAGCCGCGTCCTGGTCGGATCGAGCGGCGCGGCGGTGGGCGGTTCGCAGATGTCAGGCGGCTACGGCGGCGCCAAGCGCATGCTCTGGTTCATGGCGAAATACGCCAATGGCGTGTCGCAGGACGACGGGCTCGGCATCCGCTTCCAGGCGATCGTGCCGCGCATGATGATCCTGGGCACGGGAGTGGGGGATACGGCCGCGGGCGCTTATGCCGGGTCCATGGGCATTGCGCCGGAAGCGTTCGTTGCCCGCTTCGGCGCGCCGATGCCGCCACGGGCGTTCGGCGATCGCGTGGTCGCGGTGCTGGAGGACCCGCGGTTCGTCGACGGCGTCGTGTTCGGTCTCAACGGAGATTCCGGCGTGACGGTGATGGAAGGAGCGGCAGCTTGAGCGACGGCGGACATGCTTCGCGCGGCGCGCGCAGCGCCGAGCTCGTGGCCCTCGCAGAGCAGCTGCGGCCCGAGCTGCATCGTTATTGCGCGCGCCTGATGGGCTCTGTGATCGACGGCGAGGACGTCGTGCAGGACACCCTGACAAAAGCGCTCGTCGCGGTGGACGAGATGCGCGACGTCGTGATGCTGCGTGCCTGGCTGTTCCGGGTCGCGCATAACCGGGCGCTGGACCTGCTGCGCAGCCGTGCGATCCGGGCCGCCGAACCGATGGAGGCGGCTGACGGTGTCGCCGACGACACCGTGCCGGATGCCGTGGAGGCGATGATGCGCGACGAGGCGATCCGGACCGCGGTGTCGCGCTTCACGGAGCTTCCGATCCCTCAGCGGAGCGTCCTCGTTCTGAAGGATGTGCTCGATGAGTCGCTCGCCGACATCGCGGCGCTGCTCGACCTGACGGTGGACTCGGTGAAGGCACATCTCGCCCGCGCCCGGGCGCGGCTCTCCGAGATCAACGCTGTGGCCGAGGCGCGGCCGGCGGCGAGACCCGCCTCCGATGCGGCGACACGCTATGTGAGTCTGTTCAACCGGCGTGATTGGGACGGCCTGCGCGCGCTGCTGGCGCACGACGTCAAACTGCACCAGTCCACTCATCCCGTCCGTGTCGGCCCGGCCGATGTCGGGATGTTCTTCAGCATCTACGCCGGGATGGACGGCGTCTGGCTGGCGCCGGCCTGGCTCGAGGGCCGGGAAGTGATCGCCGTGTTCGAACGCCAGGGCGATCCGCGGCCCAGCTACGTCATGTGGCTGAGCTGGCGCGACGGCAAGATCAGCTTCATCCGCGACTACCGCTACGTCCGCTATGTCATCGTCGATGCAGAGCTGGCACTCGTCCCGCCGTCCTGAGCACCCAGACCGGCAAGGGCTTGATCCACATCAACGAGGGACGGTCGCGCCAGGAGCATCTTTTGGCCCGAGAGGTCTGAGATGCAGCTCTTCAACTCGACGAGGGACTACGGCGCGATTCCGCAGACGCTGCATTGGCTGACGGTCGTTCTCGTGGCCGTCGCCTGGGCGCTTGGGGTCTTCGGTGACGTGCTGCCCAAGGGCGCACCGCGCGAGTCCGGCCTGCTCGTCCATGTCACGGCTGGGATCGCGATCCTCATGCTTCTGGCGGTGCGCCTGGCTTGGCGGCTGGCCGATCCTTCTCCGCCGCCCGAAGCGACTGAGTTCGCCACATGGATGGGAAAGTGGCAGGATCCGGCCGCGCGTTTCGCGCACTACGTTCTCTATGCGCTGCTCTTTGCCGTGCCCGTCGTTGGCATCGTGTTGCAGTTTGCGCGCGGTGATTCCTTGCCGCTGTTTGGCATCGCCGAGATCGCGTCGCCCTGGCCCAAGGACCGCGCGTTTGCTCACAACGTCAAGGAAGTGCATGAAATTCTCGCCCACGCCCTCGTCATCGTGGCTGCAATGCATGCGGCCGCCGCGCTGATCCATCACTGGATCTTCCGGGACCGGACGCTGCTTCGCATGCTGCCTCACTCGGACGACTAGGGAAGGCGACACGCCTGTCGGAAACCATGGATTGCGCCGGTCGCTTCCGCCGCCGTAACCGGACGGTCGCGATCCGATCGATCACTCCGCTCATGGTTCGGATTGCCAACCCCAAGGACACGCGGCCCGGAGACTCCCCCAATGCTAGAGTATCGCGTCAACGCCCGACGGATCGATGCGCATGAAAGCGTGGCTGACTGCAAGGATGCGACCGTGGTGCTCGACACCGATGTCCAGGGACGGCGGGATGCGTTCAACCCGGCCGAGCTTCTTCTCGCCGCGGTTGCCGCCTGCATGATCAAGGGAATCGAACGCGTGACGCCGATGCTCAAGTTCCATATTCGTGGCGTCGAGGTGCGACTGATCGGCTTCCGTCAGGACAGCCCGCCGATGATGGCGTCGATCGATTACGAGCTGATCGTCGACACCGACGAAGACGACCGCCGGCTCGAGCTGCTTCATCAGAATGTCAGGAAGTATGGAACGATTTCCAACACCGTGGCGGCCGCCACGAAGTTGCAAGGCGTGATCAGGAGAAAGACATGAGCCGCCTTCACGTCCACCCCGAAAGCCATCTGGTGGCGCGGATCGGATGGCTCAGAGCGGCCGTTCTGGGAGCCAATGACGGCATCATTTCGACTGCGAGCCTGATCGTCGGTGTTGCTGCGGCAGCAGCGACACGAAACGACGTCCTGATCGCAGGCGTGGCGGGATTGGTCGCCGGAGCGATGTCGATGGCCGCCGGTGAATATGTCTCCGTCAGCTCGCAGTCGGATACGGAGCAGGCCGACCTGGCCCGGGAACGCAAGGAGCTGAGCGACAACCCCGCATTCGAACGCGACGAGCTTGCCGAAATCTACGTCAAGCGAGGTCTGGATCAATCCCTTGCGCGGCAGGTGGCCGAGCAGTTGATGGCGAAAGACGCACTGACGGCTCATGCCCGCGACGAATTGGGAATCTCGGAGATCACCGCAGCGCGGCCGATCCAGGCTGCCCTGACCTCGGCCATGATGTTTTCGGTGGGGGGCGCCATGCCCTTGCTGATGGTCGTCGTGTCGCCCGCCAATTTGCTGGTCCCGATCGTCTCCGCGGCTTCTCTCGCCTTTCTCGCGGTGCTGGGAGCGATCGGCGCAAAGGCAGGCGGGGCCAACATTCCGCGCGCCACCTTTCGCGTGACGTTCTGGGGGGCCTTCGCCCTGGGTCTCACCGCAGGCATCGGAAGGCTGTTTGGGGCCGTTGTTTGAAGCGCTGGCAAAGCTTGCGCGACGGTCAACGGCGTTACCCCCGTCTCGTGTCGAGGCTGCGGCGGTGTCGCGGTGTCGTCGACACGGGCATTATTTCGAGAAATTGAAGACCCAATTCGGTCCAGGCGCCATTATCAACCGGCCCGCGAGCCGCCACATCTCGCGTCACGGGCATTCGATGGGTGCGACCCTGACGTCAACAGGATGCCGCCGAGGCGGCAACGCGCCCCATGCCGTGGTCGTGAGGAGCGAGTGGTGGACGGACAGCAAGCGCCGGGTGGATCCCGGCCGGTCATTCTGCATCAGGAGCGTCCCCCAGCGGAGCCGCGCGCCGGGGCGTCCGCAGGACGTGCGCTGTGGTTGCTCGCCGCGCTCAGCCTGATGTTCGGAATGCTGGTCGCGGTGCCGTGGATGGTCGAGTATGTGACCGTGGGCCAATATCTGGTTCACACCGATGACGCCTATGTCAGTATGAACGAGATCCCGGTCAGGTCGGCGGTGTCCGGCCTGGTCAGGGACCTGCTCGTGACCGACAATCAGGAGATCGCTGCGGGACAGGTTCTCGCGCGGATCGAGCACCGGGACGAGCGCGCTTCGACGGTCGCGCTGAACGACGTCATCGCTCCCGTCGCCGGCGTCGTGGCTGCAAGCGGTCTCCATGTCGGCGACGCCGTGACGACAGATCGGTCGTTGATGGCGGTGGTCACGCCAGGCGAGCCCCACGTCATCGCAGCCCTCGCGGTTTCCGAGATCACCTATGTCGCGATCGGACAGGCGGTCACGATCGACGTGCCGGGCCTGCCCGTCCGGCTCTATGGACATGTCGCGGATGCTGAGTGGATCGGCGTGGCGTCCGGCTCGCCAACCGGCGAAGCGCGGATCGCGCTGAAGATCAGCCTGCTGAAGGCGGCCATGCCCGCCGGATTGCGATCGGGCATGGCTGTCGGCGCGACGATCCTGACCGGCCTGACCGGGACGGAGCGGATGGTCTCGCAGATCCTGCGGGAGAGGGCGCAGAGGACCTGCCACTGCGAGCAGGATCTCCAGCCCGCGTCGGTGCAGCGGCGCATCTGACCACGGCCATCCCTGCGCGACGGGCAATCCGTGCATGCCTCTCATGCCTGAACTGCCCGTCGTGCCAGTTTGTCGCGGACTCATCACTTGCACCGTCGGGCAAATCACCTCCACATTTCCTGTTATCCCGGCTCGCTGAAGAGGGACGTTTCGCGATCGTCACGAGCGTCGAGCCGGAAGATGCGATGGGCGCGTTGCTCCGCAGCCGGGTGTCACAGCCCGCGCCGACGAACGGAGCGATGCGACGGCGAAGTGGTGTGGTCCAGGCATCGCGGTGCTGATGCCAAGCCGGCGGTGATGATGATCCGCCGGCGACGGGGGCAAGACAGCCGATCCCCGGGGAGAGCGCCTATAAGTCGTCAAACCGTCGCGCAGGGAAGGCCGGATATTGGGCTGAACCTGTGGTTCTGCCGCGTGCTTTTTGCTGCACGCGGACCGCGGGTATCAGCTGATACCCGATCTTCCCTGCGCCTCTTCTTCGGAGGAAGAGGTTCACTCAAGATGACAACTCGGGCGGATGCCGCCGCGAGATGGCTCAGCCTTGCCTGCTGTTTGAAACGTACAACACGCGGTCGTGCGATGTCCCGCACCAAGTGGGCAGTCGCAAGGTGATCTGCGGCCCTATCTCGACGTGATCGAGAGCGTCTTCTTCACCGGCGGCCTGTCGGTGACGATCAAGTCGCACCACAAGGTCGGCGGCCTGCCGGCGCGCATGAACATGAAGCTGGCCGAACCCTTATGCTCAGCGGTCGGCGAGAGGTTGGTGATGCTAATGGCCTACCGTTTACCAGGTCGAGTGCCAAGACGCCTCAACTTGGCATCCCCGCCGACAAGCGCTGCGCAGACGGCCAAGTCGGCATTGTCGACGATGAGTGACCCATTCTGTGACTCCGAGCCTCTGCCGCGCTTCTTGAACGCCCGGAGCTCTAGTGCCTTGGGCTGGCGAACAAAGTCGCCTCCAGTCCGATGTGGTTCGAAAGGTAGTCCTGCGGGCCGGGGGTGACGACCCAGCGAATGCGTGACTTGAAAGCACGCCGGCGCACACGTGAGACGTCGAGATTGAAGCCGTGAAATGCGGTCGCACGTTCCATGAACAGGTAGTCGATCCTCGATCCGGTGGGATTCGCGTCGTCTGGCTGCATGTCGTCGCAGTAGTAATCGACATCATCCGACATCGTCGGCGTGGCAACGGCCGGATCGTAGGCTTGCCGATATGCCTCGCTGGCGCGATAGACCTTACAGTTGGTATTGAAGTCGTTGTAGATCGGCTCGTCGCCCTCGCCGTGACGGTCGGTCAAACCGTCGCTTTTCATCGTATCGTACGGGACGCTCCACAGGTCATAGAAGCCGGCCTGCTCCATCGCCGCGACCAGGTTGTGGTATTCGTCGGTATCAGCACCGATGTTAAAATCTCCGGCGACAATGGCCACGTTGGATGGAAGGTGCGTCGCCTTGATGAAGGCAATCAACTCATCAATCTGCGTGCGCCTGACGTCGATCTTCTCCGCGTCAGTTGGGCCGGGCGGCAGAAGGCCGCCATCGCCGGCATAAACATGCGTCGAATAGAGCTCGATCGCACCGAAGCCGACCGGGATACGCGTGAGTTGCACCCCTTTGTTCGCCCATTTGTCAGAATCGAACATGTAGCCCATCTCGCATCCGCCGGGCATCACTCGCGACACGCCGTCCGCGGCATAGACATGCCCGCCGCCATTCTCGATCGTCCGCGTCGGGCTGAGGACGAGGATCCCGCTCTGCAGTTGCTTGTAGGCGAGGGAGCCGGTCGGTCCGTCGACATGCTGCGCGGTGCCATGTGCCAGGATCGTATCCCGCGTATCCTGGTCCCAAGCCTCGACCAGCGATACGAGGTCGTAGGCGAACACCCTCCGGCCGATTTCGTCGGCGCGCTCGGGGATGACCGGCTTCTCCATGACACTCACTTCGAACACGCCAAGCACCGGCGCGACCAACTGCATCAGCACCTCGAATACGACCTCCTCGGGGATCGAGAAGAGGCTTATCAGCCAGTCGAGGTCGGAACTGAGATTTTCGATGATGTATCCGCCGAGCGAGAGGCTGTCGCCCACCAGCTTGCAAGTGCCGTTCAGCGGGTTGGCGGGCACGCCGCAGACTTCCACGATCGGCGGGAAGATGCGGTCGCAGACATCTCCGATGTCGGCCCCGATCATCTCCAGTGCCTTGCCGATGAACTCAGCCGATGAGACCCCAAGACAAGCCGCGAAGTGGCCCACCCCTCCGGCAGCGGCGACGATCTCCTTCAATCCGATCTTCGCGCGCAGGCACCAGATGTTGTAGTGGAGGAATGAAATTCGTGTCGTGGAGGGGCCCGACAGGCGCCAAGCCGCCTCGGCGAACGAAGCCGTCGGCAGGGTCGTTCCCGGTGCCGCTCCGGGGTAGCGCAGCCTGGACAACAGGCTGTGCATCGACTGCGGCGGGTAAAGTGCGTCGGCCTGCTGCGCGAGCTGATTGAACGACGTGGTGGGCATGCGCGCGTCCTCCTGACTGGTGAATCAGCTTGCCTGGAAGCGATAGGCGAGCGTCGGCCACGACAGCCAGCGTTCCGGCGCCCGTCTGACTTCCTGCTCGATCTTCTGGTTCACCCAGGCAGCGAGATCCTCCGGCTGCTTGCCGGCGGTGGGCAGTGTCGCCACCACTTCCACGCGGCTGTCCCTGGGCGCTATCAGCGCCAGCGTGTAGCCGTTGCGGATCGCAAGCCTCAAAATGGCGGCCGGAGTCTTGGCGGGGCGCCCGAAGAATGGGCTGCGGATGAACTCGGTGCCCGGATGAATATTGTCCATCATCGCGAACACGTTGCGGCCTTCGCGCATGTACGCGGCGAGCGCCGCCGCACCGCCTTCGGCCCGGAAGTTCAGTGTGGTGCCTGCGTCCTTCAACTCGGAGAGCCAGGGAGCATCATTCGATACCAGAACGACCACATGCTTTTTTTCCGCAGTGCCGAGCAGGCTCGCGAGATCCGGGAAGTACCATCCGACAATCAGCAGCTTCCCCGATGCCGGCAGGTTCAGATCGATCTGCCGCGTCTTCCATGCACTTAGATTGCTCATGGCCTCGAGCCAAGCCCGCTGATGAGCCGAGCTGAAATCGGCGCGGGCTCGAACGTGGGGCGTGGGGAGCAGCTTGCCTGCCCAGGCGAAGGCATGGTCCGCGCAGGCCGGAACCGACCTCTCGACTGCGTCGACCTTCAATCCGTGAATGCCGCTCAGGACGGTGTGCAGATCATTGGGCATTTCAAACCCCGCCAGTTCCCATGTTCTGAGCGCGGCCTGGCGCGCGCCAGAACATCCTACTTCGTAGTTAACGGTCGCAGGCGCCAGCCGATGGAGCGTTGACGTGAATCAAACTGCGGCGGCCGAGTTGAGGATATTTTAAGTTACATCTTCAGCGGGAGGCGGCGAACATGACGAGCGACATCAAACTCACCGACACGTCGGTCATCCTGGAAGGATCAACGACTGTGCTGCAGAGCGGCAATGTCAGGGTTCCCGTCGACGCGCAGGGCTATCCCGGCATGCTCAGAATCGAGTTTGACGGCGCGGAGGCCCACGCGGGACGTCTCTTGCTAGCCCCGGCTTGGTTGGGGCGAGCGATAATGGCATGCAACGTCGAGACCGTGCAGCTCCAGAGCCCGAAAGTGCCTCCGGCGGCGCGCGCGGCGCTCTCTCACTCCCAGGCTGACGAACTTGTTCTCAACGATGGCAAGCATTACGCCGGGGGCGTTTCGATTCACGGTGCGGCGAAACTCGAAGACGTGACCGTTAAAGGCGCCGCGCGGTTCGAGAAAACCGTTACCGCTCCAGACGGAATTGTCGCGGGTGGCGTTACGATCGCAGTCCCCGCACCGCCCGCATTGCAACCGGGTCTATCAGTTGCGAGCTCCCGCACCAGCATGGAGATCAGCTCGTCGACCATTCGTGTGACAACGAGCCATGTCGGGATGATGGGGCATCAACCCGCGCCGGACGTCCTTGACCTGGTCGCGGAGATCCGCAGCCTTCGCGACCGGGTGGCCGCGCTGGAGAAGAAAGCCGGGGTTCCCGTGCCGGCCTAGTTTCGAGAGGCTCCTCGGCTTGGTCGCGCCGTAACAAAGCCAGATGCCATGCGTTGGTGTGATCCAAGGCCTGTAATATCTCAGATGATCGCGAGCTTCATCAAGGTCGATGCCTCACGGCCGCAAACCATCTCTTGGATTGTCCAACCAATGGCCGTACGTTGGTGGGCGGGGACGGAATTAGCCCAAAGCAACACCGTGGAGAACAGTTGGTCTGATGGATGAGGACGACCCGAGCGATCAATCTCCCTCATCGAGGCGCGGATCGAACAGCTGGCCGACGCGGCCGAGCGGTGTCGAAAGATCATCATGGCCTCGAAGATCGTGATATCCGGCTGCGCCGCGTTGCTGCTCGGGGCGGTGCTGGGCCTGCTGGGGTCCAATGCGGTCGTCGTCCTCGGGACGATTGCCGCGGTGCTCGGCGGCATCGTTTCGCTCGGATCGAACGTCAGCACCTTGCGACAGACCATGGCGGCGACGGCCGCCGCTGAAACGTTGCGCTCGGACCTGATTGGCAGCATCGATCTTCCGGCCCCGCCCGAACTTCCATGCGGTCGGACCAGTGCCGCCGGGCACGCGGAGAAGTAGAATGGCTCGTGCTTTGCCGACCCGGCAGCTCGGTGCCGGAGCCAAGCTCATCACTGTGACGGTGCATTCCAATCACTGAAGACGTTTGAAGGCGTCGATGGGACCGGCTGCTGTGACCCGACGAACTCGCGCCATCCCGAGCTGCACGACGGGCAATCTCTGCATGGCGCGTATGCGCCAACTGCCCGTCGTGCCAGTTTGTCGCAAACTCATCACTTGCACCGTCGGGCAAATCACATCCACATTTCCTGTTATCCCGGCTCGCTGAAGAGGGACGTTTCGCGATCGTCACGAGCGTCGAGCCGGGGAGGCGACGGGCGCGTTGCTCCGCAGCCGGGTGTCAAAGCCCGCGCCGACGAACGGAGCGATGCGACGGCGAAGTGGTGTGGTCCTGGCATCGCGGTGCTGATGCCAAACCGGCGGTGATGATGATCCGCCGGCGACGGGGGCAAGACAGCCGATCCCCGGGGAGAGCGCCTATAAGTCGTCAAACCGTCGCGCAGGGAAGGCCGGATATTGGGCTGAACCTGTGGTTCTGCCGCGTGCTTTTTGCTGCACGCGGACCGCGGGTATCAGCTGATACCCGGTCTTCCCTGCGCCTCTTCTTCGAGGAGAAGGGGACTTCAGTTGCATAACCCGGGCGTCATCAGCGGCGGGATCGCGAGGCCATGTGTGAGCCATGTGTGCCGTCTGATCGTCGAGCGAAGGAGCCGCGGTGCTGCTGGACGATGGCCGGCTCAGGCGCCCGCATCATGCGCATTGATCACCGCCACGAAGGCCTCGCCGTAGCGCGCGAGCTTGACCGTGCCGGCACCGGGGATGCTCGCAAGCTCCGCGACGGAGCGCGGATGGCGGGCCGCCATTTCGGCCAGCGTCTTGTCGTGGAAGATGACATAGGGCGGGACGTTCTGCGCCTTGGCGAGCTCCATCCGGCGTACGCGCAGCTTCTCGAACAGGTCGCGGTCGAGGTCGGGAAATGCCGCCGTGGTCTGCCGCTCCCGGGATTTGCGGTCGCGCCGCGACTTCTTCAGCACGCGCAGGCTGAGCTGCGGCTTGTCGCGCAGGAACTGGCGACCCTCGGGCGAGATCGACAGGCCGCCATGGCCGGCGACGTCGACGCTGATCAGACCATGCGCGACGAGCTGGCGGACGATCGAGCGCCAGGCGTTGCGGTCGTGCTCCTTGCCGATGCCGAAGGTCGAGAGCTTGTCGTGGCCGAGCCGTTCGATGCGCTCGTCGGTCTCGCCGAGCAACACCGCGATGACGTGGGCCTGGCCGAAGCGCTCGCCGGTGCGGTGGATGCAGGACAGCAGCTTCTGCGCGGCGATGGTGCCGTCGAAGGTCTCCGGCGGGTCAAGACAGATGTCGCAATTGCCGCACGGCGCGCAATCGTCGCCGAAATAGCGCAGCAGCACCTGGCGGCGGCACTGGCAGGTCTCGGCGAAGCCGAGCAGCGCATCGAGCTTGCGGCGCTCGGTGCGCTTGCGCGCATCGGGCGCGTCGGACTCATCGATGAAGCGGCGGCGCAGCGCGATGTCCTCCGCCCCGTACAGCATCAGAGTCTCGGAGGGCAGGCCGTCGCGCCCGGCGCGGCCGGTCTCCTGGTAGTAGGCCTCGATGCTGGAGGGCAGATCGGCATGAACAACGAACCGCACGTCGGGCTTGTCGATGCCCATGCCGAAGGCGATCGTGGCGACCATGATCAGGCCCTGCTCGAGCTGGAAGCGGCGCTGGTTCTTCTCGCGCGCCTTCATCTCCATGCCGGCATGATAGGGCAGCGCCGGGAAGCCATGATCGCTGAGCGAGGCGGCGACTTCCTCGGTCTTGCGCTTGGACAGGCAATAGACGATGCCGCTCTCGCCCTCGCGCGATTTCAGGAAGGCCAGCATCTGCTGCATCGTGCTGGTTTTCTCCGCTGCGCCATAGCGGATGTTCGGCCGGTCGAAGCCGGCGATGAAGCTGTTGCCGTCGCCGATCGAAAGATGCTCGACGATCTCCGCGCGCGTCGGCGCATCGGCCGTGGCGGTGAGTGCGATGCGCGGGATGGTCGGGAACAGCCCGGCGAGGCAGTCGAGGGCGCGGTATTCGGGACGGAAATCATGGCCCCATTGCGAGACGCAATGCGCCTCGTCGATCGCGATCAGCGACAACCGTGCGGTCTTGAGCCGCTCGAGGTTCTCCGCCTTGAGCAGCGTCTCGGGTGCCATGTAGAGGAGATCGAGCTCGCCGCGTTCGATGTCCTGCCACAGCAGGTCCTTCTCGGCGCCCCAGAGCCGCGAGTTCAGCGCCGCGGCCTTCACGCCGGCCTGCCGGAGCGCGGTGACCTGGTCCTCCATCAGCGCGATCAGCGGCGAGATGATCAGCCCGAGGCCGGGACGCGCCAGCGCCGGGATCTGGTAGCACAGCGACTTGCCGCCGCCGGTCGGCATCAGCACGAAGGCATTGTGGCCGGCGATCACGTGCTCGACGATGTCACGCTGCCGGCCGCGGAAACTGTCGTAACCGAACACGGTCTTGAGGATCGAGAGCGGATCGGCGGCCATGGGAACGCACTTCTTCGGCAGACAGAGGGACTGGATAAGTCCCGTTGCAGCCCGCTGCCGTCAAGCAAAAGCTGGCCGCCGACGCGCATGTCAGCGGGGCCGAAAAGCATGGACCGGGGGACAGCGGCCGGGGCGCGTTGGACAAGCCGGCGAGTTATGGCAGAATCGACTTGCATCGCGGTATGTTCTGATCCTGATCCAACCATGGGCTCCCGGGGGGAGCCGGGTGCATTGGCACCTCGCCGGGCGCAAGTGCTGGTCGATGCCGATCCGCAGTGGTCGGTGGTGCAGCTCGCCGAGCGGCAGCGTGCGCTCGCCATGCAAAGCTCGGGGGCGTGGCGCCGCGAGATCGCGAGACATGTTGAATCGTTGGAATTCGCTTCGACGTCGCCGTTTCGTATACGGTGGCGGCCGGTCGAGGCCGGTCCGCAAAGAGACGCGCGTGCAGAGTTGGTGATGTGAGTGCTTGCAAATCTGTTTGACGGTCCGGTCGTGGTGGCGGCGTCCAGCCTCTCGCTGGCGGAGGATGAGCTGTTTCCCGAAGAGCGCGCGCATATCCAGGCCGCGGTCGCCAAGCGGCGCGCCGAGTTTGCGACCGCCCGGATCCTGGCGCGCAGGGCGCTGGCGTCGCTGGGAGCTTCGCCGGTCGCGCTCGTCCCGACGCCGGATCGCGCTCCGGTGTGGCCGTCGGGCTATGCGGGAAGCATCTCCCATTGTGCCGATCATTGCGTCGTGGCCGTGGCCCGAAGCAGGGATGTCCCGTCCCTTGGACTGGATGTCGAGGACCTGCGCGAGCTCGATCCGTCGATGCGCGATCTTGTGCTCACGCCGGCCGAACGGCAATGGCTTCGCGGCCAGCCCGACGCGTTGCAGCCGATGCTGCCGATCGTGATCTTCAGCGCCAAGGAAGCCTACTACAAATGCCAGTATCCGCTCACGCGCGGCTTCCTGGATTTCCAGGATGTCGAGCTCGCGATCGCATGGGCGGCGGGCACGTTCGAGGCGCGTGTCATGAGAGAGGACTGGCCGACCGCCGTTGCTCGCCTCGCCGGACGCTTCCTCGTCGCTGACGGCCGGGTCAGTTGCGGCGTGACGTTGGCGAAGGGCTGATCACGCGGATGCAGCCTGGAGTTGGGCCGAGCCTGCGTCCTGGCGGCTGCGCCGGAGAGCCGCGCCATCGCCATCCCGGCAAACCTCCGGACGACGAGCAGCTTACCGCAGTCGCTAAACATGATGCGCTGCAAACGTCGCGAAAACGCGCTTGACATGTTTAGTCGTTCGCAATCTACTAAACAAAATACTTAACTCGGACGGATGATCCGAGGGCCAGGGGAAACGCTTGCGGCTCGCGCTGTCGTTGTGACGGCGTCGCTCGCCGCGGGCCATGCATCGCCGTCACCCACGCGAAGCGGGGACGGCGCCAACAGGGAGGGAGTGCCAGATGAAGTTGCTGCAGACATTTGCACTGGCGGCGACGGTCGCCGCCGCGACCGTGCTCGGCGCGTCCGCGCCGGCACGCGCCGAAGGAAAGACGATTACCTTGTGCTGGGCCGCCTGGGATCCGGCCAATGCGCTGGTCGAGCTGTCCAAGGACTTCACCGCCAAGACCGGCGTCAACATGAAGTTCGAGTTCGTGCCGTGGCCGAACTTCGCCGACCGCATGCTCAACGAGCTCAATTCCAAGGGCAAGCTGTGCGACCTGATGATCGGCGATTCCCAATGGATCGGCGGCGCGGCCGAGAATGGCCAATACGTCAAGCTCAACGAGTTCTTCGACAAGGAAGGCATCAAGATCTCCGATTTCATGCCGGCCACCGTCGCCGGCTACGCCGAATGGCCGAAGGGCTCGCCGAACTACTGGGCGCTTCCGGCGATGGGCGACGCCAACGGCTGGACCTATCGCAAGGACTGGTTCGCGCGGCCGGAGATTCGCGAGGAATTCAAGAAGAAATTCGGCCGCGAGCTCGAGGTGCCGAAGACGCAGGAAGAGCTGAAGGACATTGCCGAGTTCTTCCAGAAGCGGGTGATCGACGGCAAGACCGTTTATGGCGCGGCCATCTTCACCGAGCGTGGCTCGGAAGGCATCACCATGGGCGTCACCAACGCGCTCTATCCGTTCGGCTTCAAGTATCAGAACCCGAAGAAGCCGTATGACATGCAGGGCTTCGTCAACTCGGACGATGCGGTGAAGGGCCTCGAGTTCTACAAGGCGCTGTACAAATGCTGCACGCCGCCCGGCTATTCCAACGGCTACATGCAGGAAGGACTCGATGCCTTCAAGTCCGGCCAGGTCGCGCTGCAGATGAACTGGTTCGCCTTCTTCCCGGGCCTTTACAAGGATCCCAATGTCGGCGGCGACAAGATCGGCTTCTTCGTCAACCCCGCGCAGAAGGAGAAGGGCTCGCAGCTCGGCGGGCAGGGCATCTCGGTGGTGGCATATTCGCCTAACCGCGCCGAAGCGCTCGAATATATCAAGTGGTTCGCCGCGCTCGACACCCAGAAGAAGTGGTGGGCGCTCGGCGGCTACAGCTGCCACAAGGGCGTGCTCAACGATCCCAACTTCAAGAACACCGCGCCGTTCGCCGCCGACTTCCTGGTGGCGATGGACCAGGTGGTCGACTTCTGGGCCGAGCCGTCCTACGCCCAGCTTCTGCTCGCGATGCAGAAGCGCGTCCACGACTATGTCGTCGCCGACCAGGGTACGGCGAAAGGCGCGCTCGACGGGCTGATCGCCGACTGGACCAAGGTGTTCAAGGAGGACGGCAAGCTGTGATGGAGGCGGCACCTCTCGCGCAAGCGAGATCCGCCACGACGATCCCTCCGGCGAGCTTCGGCTTGCCGGGCGGACCAGCCAGTCTCACCGCCAGCCCGAAGCCGCCAGTGAAGCAGCCCCTCGCATGACCGACCAAACCGGACTGAGCAGCCTCGTCGACCGCGCCGCCCTGGTGACGCCGCCCGCCGTGGCGGGGCGCGTGCGCGGCCTGTCCGAGCGCGCCATCGCCTGGCTATTCATCATGCCGACCATGCTGCTGCTGCTCGCGATCAACATTTTCCCGTTGATCTGGACCATCCGGCTGTCCTTCACCAATTATCGCGCGAACCGTCCGAACGCCACCGTGCTCGATATCGGACTCGCCAACTACCAGTCGATCCTGACCGATCCGGACGTCTGGGCGGCGATGACGGTGACCGCGCGCTTCGTGTTCTGGACCATCCTGATCCAGACCCTGCTGGGCTTTACGCTAGCGTGGCTGATCGACAAGAAGTTCCGCGGCCACGGCCTGTGGACCACCTTGATCCTGCTGCCGATGATGCTGTCGCCGGCTGTGGTCGGCAACTTCTGGACGTTCCTCTACCAGCCGCAGATCGGGCTCTTCAACTACGTCATCTCCGCCGTGACGGGCGCGCCCGCATCGTCTTTCCAGATGCTGGCGCAAGTGCCTCTCGCGCCCTGGGCGATCGTCATCGTCGACACCTGGATGTGGACGCCTTACGTGATGCTGATCTGCCTTGCAGGTCTCCGCTCGATTCCCGACTACATCTATGAGGCGGCCGAGGTCGATCGCGCCTCGCCGTGGCGGCAGTTCTGGTCGATCACTTTGCCGATGGCGCTGCCGTTCATCATGCTGGCGGTGCTGTTCCGCGGCATCGAAAACTTCAAGATGTTCGACATGGTCAACCTCCTGACCGGCGGCGGTCCAGGCTCGACGACCGAGGTCGCCTCGATCACCCTGAAGCGCGAAGCCTTCGAGAAGTGGCGGACCGGCTATTCCTCGGCCTTCGCCATCATCCTGTTCGTCACCGTGTTCGGCCTCGCCAACATCTACGTCAAGGCGCTCAACCGGGTGAAAAGCCGATGACCGGTCTCGCAACCGCCCATTCCGTCGTCGATCCGTCGCCGCTGACCAAGCGGATCGCGGCAACCGTGGTGATCGCCTATGCGCTGATCACTCTGGTGCCGCTGCTGTGGATCTTCATGACCGGCTTCAAGTCGCCGTCGGACGCGATCGCCTATCCGCCGAAGCTCGTCGCCGAGCCGAGCCTGGAGGGCTATTGCAACCTGTTCACGACCCGGACCCGGCAGGCGCCGGAGTACATGGCCAAGCTGCCACCGGCTGCCAGTCTGTGCGACCGCATCTCGCGCGGCCGCAACATGGTGGTCGCGGGTCCATCGAACTACATCCCGCGCTACGTGAATTCGCTGGTGATCGCGTTCGGCTCGACGGCGCTGTCGGTCGTGCTCGGCACGCTGGCGGCCTACGCGTTCTCGCGCTTCAAGGTGCCGTTGAAGGATGATCTGCTGTTCTTCATCCTGTCGACCCGGATGATGCCGCCGATCGCGGTCGCGATCCCGATCTATCTGATGTATCGCGAGCTCGGCCTGTCCGACACGCGGCTCGGCATGATCCTGCTCTATACGTCCGTCAACATCTCGCTCGCGGTCTGGCTGCTCAAGGGATTCATGGACGAGATCCCGCGCGAATACGAGGAGGCGGCGATGGTCGACGGCTACACCCGCCTGCAAGCCTTCTTCAAGGTCGTGTTGCCGCAGGCCACCACCGGCATCGTCGCCACCGCGATCTTCTGCCTGATCTTCGCCTGGAACGAATATGCCTTCGCGGTGCTTCTGACCTCGGGCACGGCGCAGACCGCGCCGCCCTTCATCCCGATCATCATCGGCGAGGGCGGCCAGGATTGGCCGGCGGTCGCGGCGGGCACCACGCTGTTCCTGATCCCGATCGTCGTGTTCACGGTGCTGCTGAGAAAACATCTGTTGCGCGGCATCACCTTCGGAGCGGTGCGCAAATGACCGAGATGGCACAAGATCAGCCGGCCGATGCGGCGCACTCGCGCTGGCCACGGGCGCTGCGGCGCGGCCCGATGGAGACGCTGGCAACGATCCTCATTGCGGCCGGCGTGCTGATGCTGCTGCAGCCGTTCGCACTGGTGCTCTACACCTATTCCTTCATCACCACGCTCGCCGGCGTCGTGATGTTCACCATCGTCTCCAAGTTTCCGGACTGACGCCATGGCCGAGATCCGGATCGAGAATCTGTTCAAGGAGTTCGGCGGCTTTGCCGCCGTGCGCGGCACAAGCTTCACGATCGCCGACGGCGAGTTCTTCTGCCTGCTCGGTCCGTCCGGCTGCGGCAAGACCACGACGCTGCGCATGATTGCAGGCCTGGAGCTGCCGACCTCGGGGGCGATCAGGCTCGGCGGCGAGGACGTCACCTTCCGCCGCGCGCGCGAGCGCGACATCGCCATGGTGTTCCAGCTGTTCGCGCTCTACCCGCACATGAACGTGCGCCGGAACATCGCTTTTCCCCTGGTCTCGATGGGGGTGCCCAAGGGGGAGATCCGGCGGCGGGTCGAGGAAGCCGCGCGCATCCTGCGCATCGACCATCTGATCGACCGTCCGGTGAGCGGGTTGTCGAGCGGCGATCGCCAGCGCGTCGCGCTCGGCCGCGCCATCGTCCGCGAGCCGAAAGCGTTCTTGATGGATGAGCCGCTCGGCGCGCTCGATGCGGAGTTCCGTCACATCATGTGCGGCGAGCTGCGCGCCCTGCACGACCGGCTCAAGGCCACCACCGTGTTCGTGACTCACGACCAGCTCGAGGCGATGTCGATGGCCGACACGATCGCGGTGATGAATCGCGGCGTCGTGGAGCAGCTCGGAACGCCCCAGGAGATCTACGACCGTCCCGCCACCATGTTCGTCGCGGACTTCATCGGCTCGCCGGCGATGAACTTCATCCGCTTCGCGGGCAGGCTTGGCGCCGGCACGAACTGCGTGCGGATCGACGGCGCCGAGATCGGCGTGCCCGAGCTGCGCGAGGATGCCGGGAGCGACGAGTTGGTCCTCGGTGTGCGGCCGGAGCAGGTGGCGCTCAGCGCCGAAGGCGGGCTGCGCGGCGAGGTGTTCGGCGCCGAATATCTCGGCACCACCCAGATCATCACCGTCACGACGTCTCATGGCATCGTCAAGGCGCGCGCGCCCGCGGCGGTCCGGGTGCAGCGTGCGGAGCCGGTCGGGCTCAGCTTCCGCGCCGACCGGCTGTCGCTGTTCGACGCCGCCACGGGCCGCGCGGTCCGCACGGCGCTGTATGAGCAGCCGGTGAGAGGAGGGCGCCATCATGGCTGAGACGCGGCTCAACGCCGTCAGCAAGTCGTTCGGTTCCAAGCCGGCGGTACGGGATTTGTCGCTGACCATCCGCGACGGCGAGCTCGTCGTGCTGCTCGGGCCGACCGGTGCCGGCAAGACCACGACATTGCGGCTCGTGGCCGGCCTCGAGATGCCGGATCGCGGCAGCATCACCATCGGCGGCGTCGACCAGACGAAGGCGACGCCGGCCGCGCGTGACGTCACGTTCGTGTTCCAGCAATATTCTCTCTATCCGCATCTGTCGGTGTACGACAATCTGGCTTTCCCACTGCGCTCGCCGGTGCGCAAGATTGCGGAGGCTGAGATCAGGCGCATCGTCGGTGACGTCGCGGCGATGCTCCGGATCGAGGACAAGCTCGGCAACCGCGCTACTCAGCTCTCCGGCGGCCAGATGCAGCGCGTGGCGATCGGCCGCGCGCTGGTGCGCAGACCTGCGATCGCGTTGCTAGACGAGCCGCTATCCTCGCTCGACGCCAAGCTGCGTTCCGAGCTGCGCATCGAGCTCAAGCGTATCCAGCAGGATCTCGGCGCCACCATGCTCTACGTCACCCACGACCAGATCGAGGCGATGACGCTCGCCAACCGTATCGGCGTGATCGAGCAGGGCCGGCTGGTGCAGGTCGGCAGCCCGCGGGAGGTCTATGAGGATCCGGCCAATACCTATGTGGCGACCCGGCTCGGCAGTCCCGGCATCAATCTACTGCCGCGCGGGCTGTTTCCGGATCTTGCGGTGCCGGGCGACGTCGCGACGATCGGCGCGCGCACCGAGCACATGACGGTCCGGCGCGCCGAGAGCCGTGCCGACGCACGGGTGAAATGGATCGAGCATCTCGGCGATCAGAATCATCTGCATATCACGCTGCAGGACCAGACCATCGTCAGCCTGGTGGAGCCGGATACGGAATTGAAAGTCGGCGACTCCGTCGCTATCGAGTTCACCCGGCCGCTGCTGTTCGACCGGGCGGGCCAGCGGGTGAGATAGACAATGGACCAGGCGTTCAAGCGCAAGGTGATCGTGGCGATGGCCGATGCCATCATCGCCCATGCGGAGGAGCTGACCGCGCTCGACTCGGCGATCGGCGACGGCGATCACGGCCTCAACATGAAGCGCGGCTTCGAGGCCGTGCTCGCCGATGTGGACAATATCTCCGCCAAGCCTCTTCCCGAGGCGTTGAAGGCGGTCGGCATGGCGCTGGTGATGAAGGTCGGCGGTGCGTCCGGTCCGCTCTATGGCACGCTGGCGATGGGACTTGGCAAGGCGCTGCCATCAGAGCCCTCTGCCGCCGAAGCGGCGGCGGCGCTCGGTCGCGCCATCGCGGACGTCAGAGCGCGTGGCAAGTCGGAAGCCGGTCAGAAGACCATGCTCGACGTCTTGATCCCGGTGCAGGCAGCTTTTGCGGCCGGTGGCGACGATCTCAGTTCCCGGCTGCCCGCAATCGCCGCCGAGGCCGCCGACGCGACGGTGCCGATGCTGGCGATCCGCGGCCGTGCTTCGTTTCTCGGCGAGCGCTCGATCGGGCACATGGATCCCGGCGCGCGCTCGTCCAGCCTGCTGGTGCAGGCGATCTGCGGCGTATTCAATGAGGCCTGGGCATGAGTGAGCAGAAGAATGTCGGCATCGTCATCGTGTCGCATTCCGCCAAGGTGGCGGAAGGCGCGGCCGACATGGTCCGGCAGATGGTCGGCGACAGCGTGCCGCTCGCGGCGGTCGGCGGCAATGCCGATGGCGGGCTCGGCACCGATGTCGGCGCCATCATGGGCGCGATCGACAAGGCATGGTCGGAGTCGGGCGTTGCGATCCTGGTCGATCTCGGCGGCGCCGAGACCAACAGCGAGATGGCGGTGGAGATGATGCCGGAGGAGCGGCGCGAGCGCATCGTGATCTGCAACGCGCCGCTGGTCGAGGGCGCCGTGATGGCGGCGACGGAAGCTTCCGGCGGCTCGCCGCTCGATGCGGTGCGCGCGACCGCCGAAGAGCTGATGGGCGGATGAGCAGGAACGATAATGGCTGACGGTGGAGAGATCGGCATGCAGGAAGCGAAGGCGCGTGCGCTGCTGACCAACGAGGTCGGGCTGCATGCGCGGCCCTCGGTCAAGCTGACCCAGCTCGCCAAGCGCTTTGCGTCGAGCATCGAAGTCGCGATCGCGGCCGACGGGCCCTGGACCGACGCCAAGAGCCCGGTGAAGATCATGCGCGTCAAGGCGGCCAAGGGTGAGACGCTGTTCCTGCGCGCCAACGGAACTGATGCCGAGGCGGCCATCGCGGCGCTTGTCGATCTGGTCGACCGCAAGTTCGACGAGGAGTGACGATGGAGCGGCGCATTTTCGGGCGTGGAGCGTCGGACGGGTTGGCCATCGGGCCCGCCGCGATCCTGCATGCGCTGGAGGGCGCCAGCCGGAGCAAAGGGGCGATCGCCGAGGAGCATGAAGCGCTCGCCACAGCGGTCGCACATGCACGTGAGGCCGTGGCCGAGCTGATCGACGGGCTCGAGGGAGACGCGGCCGAGCTGATCGGCTTTCAGCTCGCACTGCTCGAAGACGATGCGCTGACAGAAGCGGCTTACGTCCAGATCGAGGGCGGCGTCGCTGCGGATGCGGCCTGGCGTGCGGCGATGGCGGAGGAGATGGCGGGGTATGAGTCCGCTGAGGACGAATATTTCCGCGCCCGCGCCGGCGACCTCGCCGACATCCGGGATCGCGTGCTGCGACACTTGTTCGGCTTGCAGCAGAACGGCAAGTTGCCGAAGGGGGCGATCGTCGTTGCGCGTGATCTGGCGCCATCGGCTTTCCTCGCCATCGAGTGGACGAATGGAGGGGGCATCGCGCTCGGCGAGGGCAGCCCGACCAGCCATGTCGCGATGTTGGCGCGCAGCCGCGGCGTGCCGATGGTGGTCGGGCTCGGTCACGATTGGGACAAGCTGACAGGGGATTTGCTGGTCGATGGCGGTCGCGGTGTCGTCATTGCCGATCCCAGTGCGCAGCGTATCGCTGCCGCCCGGGCGGAGGATGCGACCGCCTCGCGCCGCAAGGCGGACGCGATCGCGCGCCAGCACGAACCGGCACTGACGCGCGACGGCACCCGCGTCTCGGTGCTCGTCAACATCTCCGGCCCTGCCGACATGACGCTGCTTCCGGCCGCAGCCTGCGACGGCATCGGCCTGGCACGCACCGAGTTTCTCACCGGCAACCTGCTTCACGACGAGGAGGCACAATATCACGCCTATGCCGAGCTCGTGCGCTGGGCCGAAGGCCGGCCGGTCACGATCCGCACGCTCGATGCCGGCGGCGACAAGCCGATTCCGGGCTACACGATCGATGGCGAGAGCAACCCGTTTCTCGGCCTTCGTGGCCTCCGTCTGTCCTTGCGTCACCCCGAGATCTTCCGCGTTCAACTGCGCGCGCTGGCTCGCGCCGCTGCGCTCGGACCGCTCAAGGTGATGCTGCCGATGGTGACCAATGCAGCGGAGCTGGACGTGGCGCGTCGCCATCTCCGCGCCGTGCTCGCCGACTTGGCCGCCGGCAACGTCGCGTTCGCCGCGCCGGCCTTCGGAATGATGGTCGAGGTGCCGGCTGCTGCGTTGGCAGCGCATGACTTCGCTGCGGACTTCTTCTCGATCGGCACCAATGACCTGACCCAATACGCGACCGCTGCTTCGCGTGACGGCGCCGAGGTCGCCGACTATGCTGACGTGCTGCATCCCGGGGTGCTGGCGATGATTGCCCATGTGGTGCGCGCTGGTCGCGCGCGGGGCGTGGAAGTCTCGATCTGCGGCGACGCCGCCGGTGATGTCAGAGCCATGCCGGCGCTGCTTGAGCTCGGTGTGCGCGCGCTGTCGGTCGCGCCGGGCCTGCTGCCGCTGGTGAAGGCGGCGATCCGCGAGCTTGACCTCGCCAAGGGCACGGAAAAGACCGCGGAAGAGGGCGCATGAGTGACCAGGATGCATCGGGGGCCGCGAGTCCGCTCACCGAATACAAGGCGATCCTGCGCGCGGTCATCGACAGCCGTCCCTCCGGTACACGGCAGCGGCTGGCGGAGGCGATCGGCAAGAATCGCAGCTTCATCTCGCAGATCGTCAATCCGGCCTATGCGACGCCGATCCCGCTGCAGCATCTCGAGACCATCTTCCACATCTGTCACTTCTCGCCGCATGAGCAGCAGGCTTTTCTGACCGCCTACCGCGCCGCCCATCCGGGCCGGCTGGACGAGGTCGAGGCGCAGCGGCCGATGCGGCGCCTCGTGGTCGAGCTGCCGGACTTCGGCGACCCCGCGCTCAACGCCCATGCCGACCGCATCATCACCGGCGTCGCGCGCGGCATCACCGCGCTGATCTCAGCCAACGAAAACAACGACGACGCCGAACCGGGAGGGAAGCCATGAAGAAGCTGATCAACGCCGTTTCCGATGTGCTGAGCGAGAGCCTGCAGGGTTTTGCCGCCGTGCATGGCGACATCGTCACGCTGGGCGAGGACAACAAGTTCGTTCGCCGCAAGAGCCTCAAACCGGGCAAGGTCGCGCTGATCTCCGGCGGCGGCTCCGGCCATGAGCCGCTCCATGCCGGCTTCGTCGGGCCGGGCATGCTCGATGCCGCCTGTCCGGGCCAGGTGTTCACCTCCCCGACGCCTGACCAGATGCTCGCGGCCGCGCAGGCCGTGGACACCGGCGCGGGCGCGCTGTTCATCGTCAAGAACTACGAAGGCGACGTGATGAATTTCGCGATGGCCGCGGAGATGATGGAGGGCAAGGTCGCGACCGTCATTACCGACGACGACGTCGCGGTCGAGACCTCGACCTATTCGACCGGCCGCCGCGGCGTTGCCGGCACGCTGATCGTGGAGAAGATGCTGGGTGCTGCGGCCGAGCAGGGCCGCGATCTCGACGCGCTGAAGGCGCTTGGTGACGACGTCAACAGGCGCACCCGCTCGATGGGCGTGGCGCTGACCTCATGCACGGTGCCGGCCGCGGGCAAGCCGACCTTCACGCTCGGCGAGGACGAGATGGAGATGGGGGTCGGCATCCATGGCGAGCCCGGCAGGCGCCGGGTCAAGCTGGCGTCCGCGGACGCCATCGCCGAGGAGATGATGGGCGCGATCCTGGCCGATCTTGCAGCGAAGCCCGGGACTCCGTGCCTGCTGCTGGTCAACGGCTTCGGGGCTACGCCAGCGATGGAGTTGTACGTGATGGCCAATGCGGCGCGGCGCATCTTGGAAGGGCGCGGGCTCGCCATCGCGCGCGGGCTGGTCGGCTCCTACGTCACCTCGCTCGACATGGCCGGCTGCTCGCTCACCGTGACCGCGCTCGATGATGCGTCGCTGGGACTGTGGGACGCGCCGGTGCACACCGCGGCGCTGCGCTGGGGCTGCTGAAGCAATGCGTGCTCAGCGGATCTCGTTCGAGTAGTAGTGTTGCGCCGTCGTGGCGCGGTGCTGGCTGAGGATCGCCAGCGCGCCGGTCTGGTCGAAGGCCTCCTCGTCGATCACGAGCACGGCGCTCGGAGAGGGCAGGCCGAGCAGCTTGCGGTCCTCCTTGGTGGCGACCTCGGCCGTCACCTTCTCGCGCACCGCAGCGATCCGGATGCCATAGGCCTCGAGCAGATGGCGGTAGATCAGGGCAGGGACCTTCTTCGGCTCGGCCGGAAATCCCGCCACGCGGCTCGCGACAATCGAGATCCGCGAATGCAGCACCGGCGCGCCAGCGACGCGGCGGATGCGATGAAGATGCAGCAGCGGCCCGCGCTCGGCCATCGCGAACAGCGCCGCTTCGTCTGGCTCGGCGGCGCGTGTCGTCACCGACAGCACCTCGGCCTCCGAGTGCAGCAGGCCGCCGTCCGCGCCGAGCAGGCGGAAGTACTGGAAGAAGAAGCTGAGCCCATGCTGCGACGCGCGGCCCGTCACCACCGTGCCGGTCTTGCGCCGGCGCATCAGCATGCCGCCCGCGGTGAGATCGGCCAGCGCGCGGCGGATGGTGCCGACGGCGACGCCATATTGATTGGCGAGCGCGACCTCGCCGGGCAGCACCGTCCCCGGCGGCATGTCGCCGATCAGGATCGCCTCGGCGATCTGGCGCTTGACATGCTCGTAGAGCGGCACCGGCAGCGCGCCTGGACCCGCCCCCACCCCGTCTGCCGCTTTGCTGGCCACAGCTGCCTTTTTCATGGAATTGACAAACGCCGCGTCGTGAATTCTATTTCTATATAGAATATAGGATAGAGCTGGCGGCAAATGATTTCTGAGGGCATTCCAGCGGACCGGGGCGCGCGCAGCCTGGCCAGCGCTTTTGCCGCGATCGACGCCATGGCCGAGACGGCGGTCGAGGACCTGCGGAAGATGGTGGCGGTCGACACCAGCTTTCCTCCGGGGGCCGGCTACGATGCATTTGCCGACGTGATGGAGCAGCTCGCTGCCCCGCTGGCACTGGATAGCGAGCGCGTGATCGTTCCGGAGGACCTATGGCGCGCACCGGGCGCGCGCGGATCGCGGACGAATCTGATCGCACGGCGCCGCGCCGGCAGACCGGTGCTCGGGCTCTATTTCCATGTGGACACGGTACCGGCGGCGCCCGGCTGGGTCACCGATCCGCTGCAGCTGAGCCGCGACGGTGACCGTCTGATCGGACTCGGCGCGGCCGACATGAAGGGATCGATTGCGGCGGCGCTGCTCGCACTCCGCGGCGCGCAGCAGACTGGATTGCCGCTGGCCTATGATCCGATGTTGCTGCTGTGCACGGACGAGGAGGCAGGGCTTTATCCCGGCGTGCGTTACCTTGCCGAGCAGGGCCGTCTCGAAGGGCATATTCTGAATTTCAACGGCAGTGCCATGCCGCGGATCTGGGCCGGCTGCTTCGGCCTGTTCACGCTCACGGTGCGGGTTCACGGCAAGGCAGCGCATGCCGGCGAGCAGCGCCGCGCCGGCGCCAACGCGATCGAGGCGGCGCTGCCGATCCTCAATGCGCTCGCGGCCCTCGAGCCGGTCATCGCGCAGCGGACGTCGGCGTTGCCGCCACCGCCGCAGGCGGCTGGACCGCTCGCCGCGAGCCTCGACATCTCAGCCATTCATGGCGGCCAATGCGGCGGACAGATCCCCTCGCTGGTCGAGATTCTCCTGTGCCGCCGATACACGCCCGAGGAGGACTTCGCCGCTGCACGCCGCGAGATCGAAGCGGCCGTCCGGCAGGCGGCCGGCACCCTCGACGTCGAGATCATCCTCACCGGCCATCTGATGCCGACATCCGATCCCGGCGGGCCGCATTGGTCGCGCTGGCAGCAGGCGCTGTCGGCCGGTTTCGGCTATGCCGCGGAAGACTTCGCTCGCTGGGGGGCGGCCGGCTGCTCCGATTTCGGCTGGGTGCAGCAGGCCACGGGCGTGCAGGAGGTGCTGCTCACGGGCCTCGGCAGGCCCGATAGCCGCATTCATGCGCCGGGCGAATCCACGACGCTCGCCGACATCGTCGCATTGGCGAAATCGGTGCTCGCCTATCTCGCAGCCGAGTTCCGTCCCGAACTCTGTCCCGAAGCCATCACGCCTGAAAAGGACTTCGCCTGATGCCGTCCGTGACCCGTCGTCATTTCCTTGCCGGCTCCGCGCTCGTGCTTGGTGCTCTGCCGCAAGTCTCTCTCTCGGCCGAGGCGCCGAAGCGCGGCGGCGTGTTGCGGATCTCGGTCGACCAGGGCGCGGCGGTCATTCATCCGCTGCTCGCGCGTGTCAATCCGGAATACCTCATCACCGAGCTGCTCTATTCCAACTTGACCCGGTTGAAGCCGGACATGTCGGTCGAGCCGGACCTCGCCTTGTCGTGGCAGGCCGGCGCGGGGCTCACCGAGTGGACGTTCAGGCTGCGGCCCAATCTCAGCTTCCACGACGGCTCGCCGCTGACGGCGGAGGATGTCGTCGCGACCTTCAAGGCGATCCTCGATCCGAAGACCGCATCACCGGCGCGCACCAATGTCGGCCCGATCAAGGATGTCGCTGCCGTCGATGCGTCGACCGTGCGGTTCACGTTGTCGGTTGCCTTTGCCGATTTTCCGGTCGCGCTCGCCTACAACAATGCGCGCATCGTGCCTGCGAAAGTCGTTGCTGCCGATCTCGCCAGCCTCGCCACAAAGGCGAATGGTTCAGGGCCGTTCAAGCTCGTGTCCTATGAGCCGGACCGCAAGATCGTCGTCGAGCGCAACCCGGCGTATTACGATCCGGCGCGGCCTTTGCTCGATCGCGTCGAGATTCTCGTCTATCCCGACCGCACCGCCGAAGCATCGGCTCTGATTTCGGGCGACATCGATCTCATGTTGTCGACCACGCCCGGCGAATATGAGCGGCTCGGCAAGGCCAGCGGCGTCAAGGCGGTGCGGGTCCCCTCGGGGCAGTTTCTGAACGTCAACATGGGCTGCGATCAGAAGCCGTTCAACGACGTTCGCGTGCGCCAGGCGCTGGCGCTGACCATCGATCGCGAGGCCATGGCCGGCTTCGTGGCCGGCGGCTACGGCACGCCCGGCAACGACACGCCGCTGAGCCCCGCCTACCGGTTCTATCAGGACAGCAAGCTGAAGAAGCCCGACATCGCGAAAGCCAGGCAATTGCTCGCCGATGCCGGCTATCCCTCCGGCATCGACCTGACGATGGTGGCATCCGACAAACCGGACACGCGCACGCAGCTTGGCGTTGCGATCCGTGAGATGGCGGCACCGGCCGGCTTCCGCATCAACGTTCAGACGATGCCGCACGCGACCTATCTCGACCAGGTCTGGAAGAAGGGCAATTTCTACGTCGGATTCTACAACATGCAATCGACCGCCGACGCGATCTTCAAGCTGCTCTACACCTCGGATGCCGCCTGGAACGAGACACGCTGGAACAATGCGCGCTTCGACGAGATCGTCAATGCGGCGCGTAGCGAGACCGACGATGCCAATCGCGCCGCGCTCTATGCGCGGGCCCAGACGATGATGAGCGAGGAGGTGCCGTCGGTCATTCCGGTCTTCTTCGACATCCTGGCGGCGCAGCGCGCCTATGTGGAAGGATACCAGCTGCATCCGCGCGGATCGGTGTTTCGGCTCGATCTCGTCTCGCTCGGCGCAGGCGCGCCCAGGCGCAGCTGAGGCGGGGATCCGAGCGGTGTCATTCGCCTGGCTGCTGCGGCGGCTGCTCCTGATGGTCTATACGGTCGTCGTCGTCAGTGTGCTGGTGTTCGCCATCACACAGGCGCTACCGGCTGACGCAGCGCAGACGCTGCTTGGCGAGAACGCTTCGCCGGAGGCGCTGGCCGCAATTCGCAGCCGGCTCGGGCTCGACGACCCGGTCTGGCTGCAATTCACGCATTGGGTCGCGCACGCGGCCATCGGCAATTTCGGTGTCTCCATGCGCACCGGCCTGCCGGTCGCGCCGGAGATGCTGACGGCGCTGTCGCGCTCGCTGCTGCTGGCAGCGGGCGCACTCGTCGTCACCCTCCTGATCGCGGTCCCGCTCGGAATCTTCGCGGCGCTCCGCAAGGGGCGGCCGGCGGATACGGCCACCAGCGTGGTCGCCTATCTCGGGGTCTCCCTGCCGGAGTTCGTCACGGCAACCGTGCTCGCGCTGCTGCTGACCGACATTCTGCCATGGCTGCCGGCGACCGGCTACGTGTCGCCGCTGGAGGATGCCGGGCCGGCGCTGCGCCATCTGATCCTTCCGGTCCTGACCGTCTCGGTCATTCTCGTCGCGCATGTGATGCGCATGATGCGTTCGGAGACGCTGGACGTGCTGCAGTCCGACTACGTCCGCGCGGCGCGGCTGAAAGGCCTGCCCGAGCGGACGGTGCTGATGCGGCATGTGATGCGCAACGCGCTGCTGCCGGTCATCACCATCGTCGCGCTCGACGTCGGCTATCTCCTGGGCGGCATCATCGTCATCGAGGAGATTTTCGCCATTCCCGGCATCGGTCGGGCATTGATGATCGCCATCACCACCCGCGATCTGCCGTCGATCCAGGCCGGCGCGATGATCATGGCGGTCACCTATGCGATCACCAACACGCTGGCGGATGTCGTCTACGCGCTGCTCGACAGGCGGATCAGCTATGACTGAGCTGCTCGGCAGGATGATCCGCAAGCCGCAGGGGGCGATCAGCGTGATGCTGCTCGTTGCCCTCGCCATCGTCTGCATCCTCGGCCCGTGGCTCGCGCCCTATGGGCCGGAGAAGATGGATTTTCTCGGCCGTTTCCGCCCGCCGGGATGGCAGAACTGGCTGGGCGCCGATCAGTTCGGCCGCGACGTGCTGAGCCGGCTGCTGTCCGGCGCGCGCGCCACCGTTCCGATGGCGCTCGCGGCGACGCTCGCCGGCAGCGCGATGGGCGCCGTGATCGGCGTCGCATCGGCCTATCTCGGTGGCAAGGCCGACGAATTCATCATGCGCACCAACGATGCTGTGATGGCCATTCCCGGTCTCCTCATGGCGCTGCTGCTGGTCAGCACGCTCGGAAATGGGGCTGTCAACGCGGTGATCGCGATTGCCTTTGCGTTCGCGCCGGGCATGGCACGGGTCACGCGCTCCGTGGCGCTTGCTGTGCGCAGTCAGGACTACGTCAAGGCCGCCATCGCGCGCGGCGAAGCGGCATCGCAGATCATTTTCCGCGAGATGCTTCCGAACGTGATGGGCCCGATCATCATCGAGGCCACCATCCGGGTGTCATTTGCGGTGATGCTGTTCGCGACGCTCAGCTTCCTCGGCCTGGGTGCACAGCCGCCGGCATCGGAATGGGGCCTGATGGTGGCCGATGCGCGCCAATACATGCACCGGGCGCCATGGATCCTCATCGCGCCCTCGGCCGCGATCGCGCTGTCGGCGATCGCCTTCAATCTCGTCGGCGATGCCCTGCGCGACGCGCTGAATCCGAGGGACGATCGATGAAGCCGGCGCTCGCCATCACTGGTTACGGGCTGGACTACGTCACCCCGGCGGGCGCTGTGGAGGTGCTGCGTGACGTGTCGCTCGAGATCGCGCCCGGCGAGGTGCTCGGCCTCGTCGGCGAATCCGGCTCCGGTAAGAGCTCGCTGGCTTGGGCGTTGATGCGGCATCTGCCGGCCAATGCCCGCGAGGTCTCGGGCTCCCTGTGTCTGGGTGACCTCGACCTGCGGTCCCTCAGCCTGAAGCGACTGACCGCGGTCCGTGGCCGCCGCATCGGCATGGTGTTCCAGGATCCGTCGACCGCGCTCAATCCGACATTGACCATCGGCCGCCAGATCACCGAGGCGCTGATGCGTCATCGCGATCTGAATGCGCGGGCCGCCAGGAACCTCGCGATCGAATTGCTCGGCCATGTCGAGCTGCGCGACCCCGTGGCGGTGCTGCGGCGCTATCCGTACGAGATCTCCGGCGGCGAGAAGCAGCGGGTAGTCATCGCGACGGCCTTCGGGTGCCGGCCCGATGTCATCCTGTTCGATGAGCCTACGACGGCGCTCGACGTCATCACCGGCGCCCGCATCATCGAGCTGTTTGCGCGGTTGCGTGCGGAGACGGGCGTCGCTGCGCTCTACATCTCGCACGATCTCGCGATGATGACCCGGGTCGCCGATCGTGTCGCGGTGATCCGGCACGGCCGCATCGTCGAGCAGGCGCCCGCGTCTGATATCTTCAGGACGCCGCAGCACGCCTACACCAAGGCGCTCATCGCCGCCGTGCCGCGTCCGGAGCGGCGGCTCGTGAACGATCAGCCGGGCGCGGCCCTGGTACTGGACGCACGCGGCATCGAAGTCCATTACGGCAGGGGCGGGCTGTTCCGTGCGGCTCCGTCACCGGCGACCAGGGCCGTCGATGTCCGCGTCCGTGCCGGCGAAATCGTCGGCCTCGTCGGTGAATCCGGCTCGGGGAAGTCATCCGTCGCTCGCGCCCTCACCGGGCTTGCCCGCTTCGACGGCACGATCAGCTTCGACGGCCGAACGTTGCGCAGGGCCGGTGACATGAACCGTGCCTATCGGCGCGATGTCCAAATCGTGTTCCAGCACCCGGATTCCTCGCTCAATCCGCGCCATCGGATCGGTGAGATCCTGTCGCGCCCCTTGAAGCTCTATGGCGGCGACGTCGCCGCCGTGCCGCGCCTGCTCGAACAGGTCCGGCTGCCGGCGTCGTATGCCATGCGCTGGCCGCACCAGCTCTCGGGTGGCGAGAAGCAGCGCGTCGCGATCGCGCGTGCTTTTGCGGCGCGGCCGCGCCTGGTGATCTGCGACGAGATCACGGCGCCGCTCGACGTCTCGGTCCAGGCCCAGATCATCGAGCTGCTGCTGGCTTTGCGCGCCCAGACGGGTGCGGCCTATCTCTTCATCACCCACGATCTCAACCTGATCAGGCAGATCGCGCACCGCATCGTCGTGATGCGCCACGGCCGGCTGGTCGACAGCCGTGCCGTCGATGCCTTCGGCGCAGACGACGTTCACCCTTACACCCGCGAGCTGATGGCGGCCTCGCCAGCGCCCGTTGGCTGACCGCAAGGATTGCCCCCATGGATCGCAACGACCTGCTCGCCCGCATCGACATTCCAGCTTCGCTCGCGCTGCTGTCGCGCATGGTTCAGCACAAGAGCTATTCGAAGACCGAGGGCGAGAAGCAGCTCGCGACCTTCATGGCTGAACAGATGAGCGCGATCGGCCTGGATGCCGCGGTCGCCCCGTTCGGGGCCGAGGGCCGTGTCAACGCGGTCGGCCGCTGGCACGGCACCGGCGGCGGCAAGAGCCTGCTCTTCAACGGCCATGTCGATACAAATCCGGTGACCGAGGGCTGGACCCTCGATCCCTGGGCGGGGAAGGTGGACGACGACTTCGTCTACGGAATCGGCGTGTCAAACATGAAGGCCGGCGACGCCGCCTATTTCTGCGCGGTCAAGACGCTGATCGAGGCCGGCGTCAGGCTGAGGGGTGATGTCGTTCTGACCTATGTGGTCGGCGAGCTGCAAGGCGGAGTCGGCACCTATTCGTTGCTGGAGCAGGGGCTGCGCGCGGACTATTTCATCAATTCCGAGCCAACCGACCTCAAGGCGATGACGATGCATGCCGCGGCATTCATGTTCATCATCGAGCTCGTCGGCAACACGCGGCATCTGTCGAAGCGCGAGGAGGCGGTGGACGCCATCACCGCCGCCTGCGATCTCATTCCGCGCCTCAATGCGACGCGGTTCTCCGGCGCGCGTTCGCCGGCACATGAGGCCATCAATCGCGTCCATGTCGGCGTCGTGCACGGCGCGCTCGGTCGTGAGTTGCACGAATGGCGGACGCCGCAGGTCGCGGATTTCGTCCGCATCAAGGGCTCCGGTCGTTACGCTCCTGGGCAGACCGAGCAGGGCGCGCTCGCGGACATGCGGCGCGAGCTCGATGCGCTGGAGGGGCGTTTTCCCGGCCTGAAGGCCCATCTGATGTCGGAGGACCGCGCCGGCGTGCCGACCATGCCGCCGTTCGAGGTCGCGCCGGACAGCCCGATCGTCCGTGCCGTCAACAATGCCTATCGCGTCGTGCGCGGCGCCGCCCAGCCGACAGGCCCGGTGGCGCCGAGCTGCTTCTATGGCACCGATGCCGGCCATCTCTATACGTATGGCGGCATGGAGGGCATCGTCTGCGGGCCGGGCGGCCGCTACAACACGATGCCGGACGAGCGCGTCGACATTCCCGACTATCTCGACATGATCCGCATCTACATGCTGGCCATTCTCGATATCTGCGGCTGAACCCGCGCTCAGGCGGCGGCTGCCTGTTGCTGGAATTGCTCGAACGCCGCAATCGCATCGGCGGCATACATCAACGACGGTCCGCCGCCCATGTAGATCGCCATGCCGAGCGTCTCCTCGACCTCCTGCCGGCTTGCACCGAGACGGACGAGCGCCTCCGCGTGAAAGCCGATGCAGCCGTCGCACCGAACGGCAACCCCGATCGCCAGCGCGATCAGCTCCTTGGTCTTCTTGTCGAGCGCGCCATCAGCGGCGGCGGCCCTCGCCAGTGCCGAGAAGCCCTGCATGACGTCCGGAATGTCCTTGCGCAGCGTCTTCAGGTTACCCGAGATGTCCTTGCAGATCTCGCTGTACAGTTTGGTCATGATAGCTCCTACGACATCTTCGTGGTGGGTTTGCCGGGCTCGCGCAGTGCGATGTAGATCGCGGGGATCACGAGTACGGTGAGCAGGGTGGAGGAGGCCAGGCCGAACAGCAGCGAGATCGCCAGCCCCTGGAAGATCGGATCGAGCAGGATCGTCGCAGCACCGATCATCGCCGCGAGCGCCGTCAGCAGGATCGGCTTGAAGCGCACGGCGCCGGCCTCCAACACGACGTCGCGCAGGGTCTTGCCCTCGCCGCCACTGTGCCGGATGAAGTCGACCAGCAGGATCGAGTTGCGGACGATGATGCCGGCCAGCGCAATGAAGCCGATCATCGACGTCGCCGTGAACGGCGCGCCCAGCAACCAGTGGCCGAGCAGGATGCCGATCAGGGTCAGCGGGATCGGCGTCAGGATCACCAGCGGCAGCCGGAAGCTCTTGAACTGCGCCACGACCAGAACGTAGATGCCGAGGATGGCCGCGCCGAATGCGGCGCCCATGTCGCGGAAGGTCACGTAGGTGATCTCCCATTCGCCATCCCACAGCAGCGTCGGACGGGACTCGTCCTTGGGCTGGCCGTGGAAGCCGATCACGGGCTTCGGCAGCTTGCCCCAGTCATGGGCGTCGATCCGGTCGGCGACCGCGAGCATGCCGTAGAGCGGGGCCTCGAAGCGGCCGGCGAGTTCTGCCATCACCATGTCGGCAAAGCGGCCGTCGCGGCGGAAGATCGTCGGCGACCCCTCTTCCATGGTGGCCTTCACGACCTGGCCGAGTTCGACGACGGTCTTGCTGCCGGGCACCGTGTTGGCGGGCACCGGCGTCGAGGCCAGGGCCTGACTCCAGCTCTTGTCGTGCTTCGGCAGACGCACGGCGATCTCGATCGGATTGCGGTCTTCGCCGCGATGCGAGTAGCCGACCGAGACGCCGCCGAACAGCGTCTGGATCGTGTCGTAGACGTCGCGCTGCTCGACACCGAAGAACTCGAGACTGTCCTGGTCGATCGACAGTCGCAGACGCGGCCGTCGCTGACCGATGGAATCGTCGATGTCGACGATGAAGGGAACGTCGGCGAAGACCTTCTTGAGTTCGGTGGTGACGGCGCGCCGGGTCGCCGCGTCCGGACCGTAGATCTCCGCCAGCAGGGTGGCGAGCACCGGAGGCCCGGGCGGCACTTCGACCACCTTGATGCTGGTGCCGGCCGGCACAGGGATGCTCTTCAGCCGCTGGCGCAGCTCGAGCGCGATGTCGTGGCTCGCGCGCTTGCGGTCGCCGCGCGCGGCGAGATTGACCTGGAGCTCGCCGAGCTCGGGCCGCTCCCGCAGATAGTAGTGCCTCACGAGACCGTTGAAGTTGAACGGGGCCGCCGTGCCGGCATAGCTCTGCACGGTCGTGATCTCCGGCAGCCCATGCGCAATGTCGGCGGCCGCGAACAGCGTGCGCTCGGTATCCTCCAGGCTCGCGCCTTCGGGCAGATCGACCATCACCGCGATCTCCGACTTGTTGTCGAACGGCAGCAGCTTGACGGTGACGGACTTGGTGGCGAACAGCGTCATCGACAGCAAGGTGGCGATGCCGACGCCGAGCAGGAAGATCCAGGCGGAGCGCTTGCTGGCGACGATCGGGCGCGCGACGCTGCGGTAGATGCGTCCGAGACGGCCTTCGCCATGCGCGTCATGAGAGTCCGCCGAGGCGCTGGTGGACCTCGGCGCCAGCCGCAGCATCAGCCACGGCGCCACCACCATGGCGACGAAAAACGAGAACAGCATCGCCGCCGAGGCGTTGGCCGGGATCGGCGCCATGTAGGGGCCCATCAGTCCCGACACGAACAGCATCGGCAGCAGGGCGGCGACCACGGTCAAGGTCGCGACAACGGTGGGGTTGCCGACTTCGGCGACCGCCTCGATGGTGGCCTGCAGGCGCGGCCGGCCGTCATGCATGCCCCAATGGCGCGCGATATTCTCGACCACGACGATGGCGTCGTCGACCAGGATGCCGATCGAGAAGATCAGGGCAAACAGGCTGACCCGGTTGATCGTGTAGCCCATCAGATTGGCGGCGAACATCGTCAGCAGGATCGTGGTCGGAATCACCACGAAGGTGACGAGGGCTTCGCGCCAGCCAATGGCGACCGCAATCAGCACGACGATCGAGATCGTGGCGAGGCCGAGATGGAACAGCAGCTCGTTGGCCTTCTCGTTGGCGGTCTCGCCGTAGTCGCGCGTCACCGTGACTGCGACGTCGCTCGGAATGAGACTGGCCTTCAGCCCTTCGAGGCGCTGCGCGATGTCGTGAGACACCACCACGGCATTGGCGCCGGCGCGCTTGGCGAGCGCGAGGCTCACCGCCGGCACCCGGTGCCAGTCGCCCTTGTCGGTGCGGGCGTCATCCCAGACGCGATGCTCTGCGAGGTTGGGGCCGATGACGACGGTGGCGACGTCGCGCACATAGACGGGACGGCCGTCGCGCGTCGAGATCAGCAGCAGGCCGATGTCCGGGATGCCCGTGAGCGTCTGGCCCGCGGCGACGTTGCGCACGATACCGCCGTCGCGAACGTCTCCGGCCAGGAACGAGCGGTTCGCGTCCTTCACCTTGGCGACGAGCTGCTGCAGAGTCACGCCGAACAGCGACAGCTTTTCCGGATCGGGCTCGACCCGGATCTGCTGGGCGCCGCCGCCGGAGATATAGGTCAGGCCGATATTGTCGACCTTGGTCAGCTCCGCACGCAGCTTGTCGGCGAGCTCGTAGAGGTCCTTGTCGGACCAGCGCCCGGCGGCTTCCGGCTTCGGCGACAGCGTCAGCACGGTGACGGCGACGTCGTTGATGCCGCGGCCGACGATCAGCGGCTCGGGAATGCCGACGGGGATGCGGTCGAGGTTGGCGCGTAGCTTCTCGTGGACGCGCAGGATCGCGTCCTCGAACTTGGTCCCCACCAGGAACCGCGCGGTGACCATGACACGGTCGTCCTCGGTCTGGCTGTAGACGTGTTCGACGCCATCGATCGCCTTGACGATGGTCTCCAGCGGCTTGGTCACGAGCTCGACGCCGTCGGGCGCACGCAGGCCGTCGGCGCTGACGCGGATGTCGACCATCGGCACGCTGATCTGCGGCTCTTCCTCGCGCGGGATCACGACGACGGCGATGAGGCCGACCACGAGCGCCGCGAGCAGGAACAGCGGCGTCAGCGGCGAGGCGATGGTCGCCTGGGTAAGCTTGCCTGAGAGTCCGAGTTTCACGGCTGCACCAACTGGTCGCCGGCGCGCAGGCCGGACAGGATTTCGAGTCCATCGGGGAGATCGGCGCTCGGCAGAGCGCGGCCGCGCTGCACCGGAACGCTCACCTTCTGCGTCCCTTGCTGCAACTGGACATAATCGATGCCGAACCGCGTTGTGACGTAGCGCTGCGGGATCACGTAGGCATCGCGTTGGCCGCCGGAGATCCAGACCCGGAGCCGGTCGCCGACGAAATACTGGCCGAGACCGGAGACGATCGCGTCGGCCACGACACGGCCTTCCTCGATCTGCGGATAGACCAGGTCGATCACCCCCCATTTGTCGGCGCTGTCGCCGAACTCGGCACCGTCGACCCGGACCTTGTCGCCGGCCTTGAGAAAGAGAGCGTGGCGCTCGGGCACGCGCAGTCGCAGCTTGAAGTTCTGCTGCGCCACCGTGACCACGGGATCGCCGGGCAGAACCACAGATCCGACGGCAACCAGCTTCTTCAACACGCGGCCGTCATCGGGAGCCAGCACCTGGCCCTCAGTCATCTGCTGGTTGACCACGGCACGCTCGGCGGTCTTGGCCCGCAGCCCGTTCTCGGCGACGTTCAGCGCCGTGCGCGTCTCGTCGAGCTTGATGCGGGGCAGGGTGCCGCGCTCGACGAGGCCCTCGGTGCGGGTGAAGTCGATCTGCGCCTGGTTAGCTTGCGCCTGCAGCGCTTCGATCTGGGCGTCGAGCGATTTGATCTGCAGGGCCAGTTTGTCGTCGCCGATCAAGGCGATGGGCTGGCCGCGCCTGACCGGGTCGCCTTCGCGCACCGAAAGCTGCACGATGGTGCCGCCGATGCGGCCGCGGGCAGGGACCACGCTGATGCTCTCCACCGTCGCGAACACCGCCTTCTCGTCGGCGACCTGCCGCGGCGCCACCGTCAGCGTCTCCGCAAGGGCCGGCGCTGCCTGCCACGCCATCGCGGCGATCAAGCTCAGGACCGATAATCTGCGCATCAGCCTATTCCTGTCTGGTTTGATTCGATTTGTGAGGTTCGGGCGAGCCGTCCGCAGCCGGCTGCAGACATCTCACCTGGATGGGAGTTCCCGTTTGATATCGGTCAAGATGCCGGTCCGGCATCCTCATAGTCTCGGTAACGGTCTCGGCCCGCAGTACACCTGATAGAGCGTCTTGAGGACCTCGCGGGCCGGATCGCTTGTGATCGAATAGTAGATCGTCTGCCCCTCGCGCCTGGCGGTGACCAGGCCGTCCTTGCGCAGGAGCGCCAGGTGCTGCGACACGGTCGAATCGCGCAGGCCGAGAAACTCGGCGAGTTCTCCGACCGACCGCTCGTCGTCGACCAGCTGGCAGATGATCAGGAGGCGATGGCGGTTCGACAGCGCCTTCAGCAGGTCGCTGGCCTGGTCCGCCGCCGCTTCCATGATGTCAGCGTTAATTTTCATAGTTGCGTATATACAGATATTCGAATATATAGTCAAGGCCGGCGGCGGCGCCGCGGTGACATGAAGCAAGAATGAATCAAGTGCGGATGGAGGATCCCAATGGCGGAAATCGTGGTGATCGGGGCGGGGCTGAGCGGCTCGCTGATGGCTTATGAAATGTTGCCGCAACTGAGGAAGGAGGATCGCGTGACCGTCGTCTCGCAGGGCTCCTCCTATCATTTCGTGCCATCCAACCCCTGGGTGGCCGTGGGCTGGCGCAAGCGCGACGAGATCGAGATCGATCTGGTCGACGTCATGCAGCGCAAGGGCATCCGGCTGCTGACGCAGGGCGCCAAGCGCGTGCATCCGGCCGAGAACCAGGTCGAGCTGACGGACGGCGGCATGGTGGCATACGATTATCTCGTCGTCGCCACCGGTCCCGAACTCGCCTTCGACGAAATCCCGGGGCTTGGACCCGATGGGCATACGCAATCCGTGTGCCACGTCGACCACGCCGCTCATGCCAAGGCGGCCTTTGACAGGCTCGCCGAGAAACCCGGGCCCGTGATCGTCGGTGCGGTACAGGGCGCCTCATGCTTCGGCCCCGCTTACGAATTCCTGTTCATCCTGGAAACCGAGCTGCGCCGGCGCAAGATGCGCGATCAGGTGCCGATGACCTTCGTGACCTCCGAGCCCTATATCGGCCATCTCGGCCTCGACGGCGTCGGCGACACCAAGGGTCTGCTGGAAAGCGAGATGCGCGAAAAGCACATCAAGTGGATCACCAGCGCGCGCGTCACCAAGGTCGAGGATGGCCGCATGTTCGTGGAGGAGGTCGCCGACGACGGCACCGTCCGCAAGACGCACGAGCTACCGTTTGCCTATTCGATGATGCTGCCCGCCTTTCGCGGCGTGGGAGCCGTCCGCGGCATCGACAAGCTCACCAATCCCCGCGGCTTCGTCGTCGTGGACAAGCATCAGCGTAATCCGACCTTCCCCAACGTGTTTGCCATCGGCGTCTGCGTTGCGATTCCGCCGATCGGGCCGACGCCGGTGCCGGTCGGCGTGCCCAAGACCGGCTTCATGATCGAATCGATGGTGACGGCGACGGCCTTGAACATCGGGGCGCTGCTGCGCGGCCAGGAGCCAAAGGCCGAGCCGACCTGGAACGCGATCTGTCTTGCCGATTTCGGCGATTCCGGCGTCGCCTTCCTGGCCCAGCCGCAGATCCCGCCGCGCAACGTCAACTGGTCGTCGAAGGGAGAGTGGGTGCACTATGCCAAGGTCGCCTTCGAGAAGTACTTCCTGCGCAAGATGAGGCGCGGGACGCCCGAGCCGTTCTACGAAAAGTTCCTGCTCGACCGGCTCAACATCGCCAAGATCAAGGAAGTCAGGACCGGCACATGAGCAACGGTTTGCAGATCGTGTGCGGCCATTGCGGGCAGATCAACCGTCTGCCCGCGGACCGGGCGCCGACGCAGGGGAAATGCGGCAAGTGTCATACGCCGCTGTTCAGCGGCCATCCGATCGAGGTCGACCAGGCCGCGTTCGAACGCCATGTCGCGCACAGCAGTCTGCCGCTGCTCGTCGACGTCTGGGCGCCGTGGTGCGGCCCGTGCCGCGCGATGGCGCCGATGTTCGCGCGCGCTGCGCAAGAGCTGGAGCCGCGTGTGCAGCTTCTGAAGCTGAACTCGGACGAGGCGCCGGAGGTGTCGGCGCGGCTCGGCATCTCCGGAATTCCGACCATGCTGCTGCTGCAGCAGGGGCGGGAGCTGGCGCGAATCTCGGGTGCGATGGACTCGCAACGAATCGTCGCCTGGACACTGTCCGGCCTGCGGCAGTAGCCGTACGGCCGGGCCGGCACTTGCTTGATTACGCTCAAATGCAACCATGAAGGAGTATGTCATGAACGTCGACAAAGCAGTTCTCACCTTCGCGGGCGTCGTCGTCCTGCTCAGCCTGACGCTGGGCTGGTACGTCAGTCCCTACTGGTTCTTGCTGGCGGCCTTTGCGGGCGTGAACATGATCCAGGCCTCGTTCACGGGCTTCTGCCCGGCGGCGATCGTCTTCAAGAAGCTGGGGCTCAAAAGCGGCAACGCGTTCTCCTGAATCGGTCGGAAGGACGGCAAGATGAAGCGGGGATATCATGGCTGACTCGGACGAAACCTATATCGTCGGGCCGCTCTACAAGGCGCGCGACAAGGTCTATCCGGCGGCCGTGCACGGCCGCTTCCGGCGCATCAAGTGGACGATCCTGTGCATCACGCTCGGCATCTACTACCTGCTGCCCTTCGTCCGCTGGGATCGCGGACCCGGCATGCCGAACCAGGCGGTGCTGGTCGATTTCCCGCATCGCCGGTTCTACTTCTTCTTCATCGAGCTGTGGCCGCAGGAGGTCTACTACTTCACCGGCCTGCTCATCATCGCGGCGGTCGCCCTGTTCCTGATGAACGCGGTCGCCGGCCGGCTGTGGTGCGGCTATCTCTGTCCGCAGACGGTGTGGACCGACCTGTTCTACGCCGTCGAGCGCTGGGCCGAGGGCGACCGCCGTGAGCGCATGCTCAGCGACAAGCGCGGCTGGACCTTCACCCACATCCGCCAGGCCGCGCTGAAGCATTTCCTCTGGATCATGATCGGCTGGTGGACCGGTGGCGCCTGGGTGCTGTATTTCGACGATGCGCCGACCCTGGTGAAGGACCTCGCCACCTTCCAGGCGCCGTTCACCGCCTATCTCTGGATCGGCATCCTGACGGCGACGACTTATGTGTTCGCCGGCCACGCTCGCGAGCAGGTCTGCATCTACATGTGCCCGTGGCCGCGCATCCAGGCGGCGCTGACCGACGAGTGGGCGCTCAACGTCACCTACAAGGGCGACCGCGGCGAGCCGCGCATGTCGGTCAAGAAGGCGGAAGCTGCACGGCTGCAGGGCGCACCCGCCGGGGATTGCATCGACTGCCATCAATGCGTCAACGTCTGCCCGACCGGCGTCGACATCCGCCACGGCATCCAGCTCGGCTGCATCCAGTGCAGCCTGTGCATCGATGCCTGCGACAGCGTGATGACCCAGATCGGCCGTCCGACGGGCCTCATCGGTTACGACACCGACATCAACGTCCAGCGCCGCAAGGAAGGCAAGCCCGAGATCTACCGGATCATCCGACCGCGCACGATCATCTATGCGACCTTCATCGCGATCGTCGGCGGGATCATGCTGTACTCGCTGGTGACGCGCGGCACGATGGGCATCAACGTGCTGCATGAACGTAACCCGCTGTTCGTGCAGTTGTCGGATGGCGGCGTCCGCAACGACTACACGGTTCGTCTGCTCAACAAGCGCGGGCCGCGCGACTTCGTGCTGGACGTCGTGGGGCTTCCGAACGCCAAGGTGACGGTGGCCGGCGAAACGCGCGAGCAGGACGGTCGTATGGTGATCGACGTCGGCCAGGATCAGACCCGCGAGATCCGCATGTCGATCGAGGCCAAGGGGGCCGACCTTCCCTCGGCGCCGGTGGACATCGAGATCAAGATCACGGATCCGGCGACCGGGACGTCGGTCAGCAAGCGCGATCACTTCGTTCCGGGGACACGATAGAGCAGCGTCGTTCGATCGCCGACTGTAAGGCGTCGGCGACATTCTGTCGGCTCATCGGGATTGATCGAGGGAGGAGCAGGTCGCTCCTCCCTCGATTGCTGAGTCCGGTTGTTCCAAATCAATGCCGGCTCGAAGCCGCAGGCAGAGCATTCTCGCGTCAAGGGATCGGAAGCTTTCCTACTGACGGAGAAAGACAGATGTTCAAGGTCGCAATTCTCATCTGGGTCATGCTGGGCACGGTGCTGGCAGGCAGCGCGGTGACGGCATTGTTGACGGTGCAGGGGCTGGTCGCGAGTCCGATGAAAGACCTGCCGTTGGCGGCGCTGGTCGGATTCGTCGTCGCCATGCCGCTATCCTATCTCGTCGCCGCGAAGATCAAGGGCGGGCGCGGCCGGACGGCGTGACGGTCATCGACGACGGGCCGGATCATCGTGCCGGTCCGGCCTGATCGTCGCGCAGGAGCCGAGGGAGCGCCAGCCTGGCGCCGTCCATGAAGAGGTCGATCGCATCACGCACGGTTTGCTCGAGATCTGATGGAACCGGTGTCTCGTAGATGAACTTTCGGATCGCGAGATAGAAGATGCGTCCGTGCAGTCCCCAGAACATCTCCGTCTCGCGGCTGCCGAGAGGGTAGGTGGCGGCGTCTGGCAGCTGCAGTTCATGCCGCAGCTCGATCGCGGCAGGCTCGATGATCTCGTGCCGGACGAGGTCGAGATAGCGGCCGGTGATGCCGAACGACTTCATGCCGGAGAACACGAAGATCCGCACCCAGTTGTATTCGAACACGCGTGCCACGTAGTCGAGATAGAAGCCGGTCAGTCGCGTCTTGAGTGGATGGCTGCGATCGCGGATCAGCGGGCCCCAGTCCTGCGACCAGCGGCTAAGATAGACCTCCTGATAGACGCGCTCGATCAGGGCTTCCTTGCTGGGGAAGTGCCGGTAGATCACCGAATGCGCGATGCCCATGCGCTTGGCGAGCTCCCGCGTCTGGCCTTCGAAGCCGCGCTCGGCGAAAAAGCGGATCGCTTCATCCACGATCACGCGCTCGCGGTCGGCGGCGCGCATGTTGCGGCGCCTCGCCTGAGGACGGTTCTCGGACCTGCGCGGGCGTCCATCAACTCGGCCTGTTGTCTCAGCGCTCGCTGTCTTCGGGGTCCTAGCCATGGTCTCTATCGATTGCGGCGACAGTCTGCTTGATAGCCGAAAGCTGATTTGTGACCAATCGTTCGTTTCTGGTTGACCGCGGTGCCGCTGCGTGCAACTCTTTTGAGACCAGATGGTCACAAATTTGGGAATCCGGGCTGGCGAGCCCTGGCGGTGAGGAAACGGATGAAAGCGAGGGCTTTCAGCTATTTTCGTGCACACACGATCGGCGAGGCGCTCGAAGCTCATGCGGGCGCCGGCGACGATGTGCGTTTCATTGCTGGTGGTCAGAGCCTGGTTCCGGCGCTGGCGTTGCGTCTTCAGGCCCCGCGAATTCTGATCGATATCAACCACATTGCAGAGCTGCGCGGCATCACGCGGGACGGCGAATGGTTGCGGATCGGCGCCTTGACCCGGCACTGCGAGATGCTGACCGATCCGCTGATCGCTGAGTTTGCGCCGCTGTTGCGCGCCGCAGCCCCGTTCGTTGCGCATCCTGCCATCCGCAATCGCGGGACCTTTGGCGGCAGTGTCGCGCTGGCCGACCCAGCCTCCGAGTTTCCGGCGATGGTGCTGGCGCTCGACGCCGAGATTGAGATTGCCGGCGCGTCCGGCCGGCGCCGCGTCAAAGCCGATGACTTCTTCACCGATCTTTTCGAGACGGCGATCGCGCCCGGCGAGATCCTCGTCGCGGTTCATGTTCCTCTCTTCCAAGCCGGCCAGCGCATTGCGTTCGATGAGCTGGCCCGCCGGCGCGGCGACTATGCACTGGTCGGTTGCGGCCTGCTCGCGACCTGCCAGGGCGATCTGATCGAGCGCATAGGCATTTCATTCTTTTCGGTCGGCGACGTCCCGACCCGTGCGAGGCATGCGGAGACAGCGCTCACCGGCAACCGGATCGATGCTGCACGGATTGCGGCGGCGCAGGCTGCGCTCGACGCCGATCTCGCGCCCGCTGACAGCGACGATGTTCCGGCGGCGATGCGTCTGCATCTGGCGCGCGTTCTGCTCGGCCGGCTGCTGGGACGGATCGGAGAAGCCGCATGAGCCCGCCGGTCGACATCGAGACCGAGGAGCAGGTCCGCATTCGCCTCATCGTCAACGGCCGCAAGGTGGCGTGTGACGTCGCGCCTCGCGACACGCTGGTGGATTGTCTTCGCCAGCAGCTCGAGCTGACCGGCACGCATGCCGGTTGCGAGATGGGGGCCTGCGGCGCCTGCCTGGTTCAGCTCGACGGCGCTGCCGTGCATGGCTGCCTGATGTTCGCCGTGCAGGCCGATGGCGCGCGGATCGATACGATCGAGGGGCTCTCGGAGAGCGGCGTGATCGCCGACCTGCAAGCCGAGTTTCATCGGCGCAATGCGCTGCAATGCGGGTTCTGCACGCCGGGCATGCTGATCACCGCTCATGAGCTGCTGACCCACGTGGCACGGCCGAGTCGCGAGACCATTCGCGACGCGCTCTCGGGCAATTTCTGCCGCTGCACCGGATATGAAGCGATCGTCGACGCCATCGCCGCGGTCGCCGCGGCACGGGCAGCAACGGCATCGCAGGGCGCGGAGGGCTCGTCGCCATGAGCCCGCCGCTGACGTCGCTGGACCGCCCGAATTCCTATATCGGCCGCTCCGTGCCGCGACCGAATGCGAAGCGACTGCTCGCCGGACGCGGGCGCTATGTGACGGACATTCGCCTGCCGCGCATGCTGTATGCCGCCTTCCTGCGCACCCCGTATGCTCATGCACGGATCACCGGCATCGAGGTCGATGCGGCGCGGGCGCTTGCGGGCGTGCATCTGGTTGCGACCGGCGCCGATCTGGCGAAGATCTGCACACCGTGGACCGGGACGCTCGATCATTTCAAGGGCATGACGTCCGAGCCGCAGCTGCCGTTGCCATTGGATCGCGTCGTCTGGGCTGGGCAGGCCGTGATTGCCGTGGTCGCCGAGAGCAGGGCGATCGCGGAGGATGCGCTGGAGCTGATCTCGGTCGACTACGAGGAGCTGCCGGCGGTGGTCGATCTCGACGCCGCGCGTCGGCCGGGGATGCCGCTGGTCAATCCGGTTGCGGCGTCCAACATCTGTTTCCGCACGCAGCTCGACAGCGGCCGCGTCGATGAGGCCTTCGCGTCGGCCGCGCATGTGATCGAGGAAGAATTCAGCTTCGGCCGTCATACCCCGGTCACGCTCGAGCCGCGGGCCATCGTCGCGGACTATGATTCCGAGAGCGGCGCGCTGACGGTGCACCACGCCACGCAGACGCCCTACCAGTTCCAGGATCTGTACGCTCGCCACTACGGCATCCCGGAAGCCAGCGTGCGCGTGATCGCGCCCGATATCGGCGGGTCGTTCGGCATGAAGCTGCATGTCTACCACGAGGACATGGCGGTTGTCGGGCTGTCGATCCTGCTCGGGCGCCCGGTCAAATACGTCGCCGATCGCATCGAGTCCTTCGTGTCGGATATTCATGCCCGCGATCACCACGTCCGCGCGCGCATGGCCGTCGACGCCGACGGCAAGATCCTTGCCATGGACGTCCACGATGCCACGGCGATCGGCGCGTTCTCGACCTATCCGCGCACCAGCGTCGTCGAAGGCAATCAGGTCATCCGCCTGATCGGTGCGCCGTATGATTTCAAATCCTACCGCGCCGCGCTCGAGGTCGTGTTCCAGAACAAGGTGCAGACCAGCCAGTATCGCGCGGTTGGACATCCCATCGCCTGCGCGGTCACCGAGCGCATGGTGGATCTCGCTGCTGCCCGCGTCGGGCTCGATCCATTCGCGATGCGCGCCAGGAACGTGATTGTCGACAGCGCCTATCCGACGGCATCGCCGACCGGCTACAGGTTCGAGGCGCTGTCGCACGAAGTCTGCCTGCGGCGGCTGCGCGGGATCATGGACTATGACGCGCTCCGCGCCGAGCAGGCCGAGCTGCGTCGGCGCGGCATCTATCGCGGCATCGGCATTGCGACCTTCGTCGAGATCACCAATCCGAGCCCTGCGTTCTACGGCGTCGGCGGCGCGCGCATTTCCTCGCAGGATGGCGCGACCGTCAGCCTGACGCCGTCGGGCGAGGTGCGCTGCGCGATCTCCGTGACGGAGCAGGGACAGGGCACCGAGGCGATCATCGGCCAGATCGTCGCCGACCAGCTCGGCCTCGCCCAGGAGCACGTCAAGATCATCACCGGCGATACCGAGGTCACGCCACATGGTGGTGCGACCTGGGCCTGCCGCGGTGCGGGCATCGGTGGCGAAACGGCGCTGCAGGCCGCGCGGAAGCTCAAGGCGAACATTCTGGAGATTGCCGCGCTGGTGCTGCAGGAGCAGCCCGCCGCGCTCGACGTCGTCGACGGCCAGATCACCTCTGTCGCGACGGGGCAGCCGCGTATCCCAGTCGCCGAGATCGCGCGCATCGCCTATTTCCGGTCCGACACCTTGCCACCGGGCACTCAGGCGCAACTGACGGTCAGCCATCATTTCGCGCCGCAGGGCTACCCCTTTGCCTTCACTAATGGCATCCAGGGCAGCTACCTTGAAGTCGATGTCGAAACCGGCTTCATCAAGCTGCTGAAGCACTATGTCGTCGAGGATTGCGGCCGCATCATCAATCCGATGCTGGTCGACGAGCAGTTGCGCGGCGGTGTCGTACAGGGTCTTGGCGCTGCGCTGTTCGAGGAATGCCGTTACAGTGAGACCGGCCAATTGCTCAACGGATCGCTGGCCGACTATCTGGTGCCGATGGCGATGGAGATGCCAGACATTACCATCGATCACGTCGAGACGCCGACGGCGGACACCATTCTCGGCGCAAAGGGCTGCGGCGAGGCCGGCACCGCGGCCGCGTCGGCCTGTGTGCTGAATGCGGTCAATGATGCGCTGATGCCCTTCGGCGCCTCCATCAACACCATTCCGATCACGCCAGCGCGCGTGCTCAAGACGCTCAATCGATACTAAGAAAACAAGGTGAGGGAGGACATCATGCAAGTCTACGAGACGAAGTTGCGACGCGCAGGAATATCCCGCCGCACGGCGCTGATGGGGATGTCGGCAGGTGTCGCCACGCTCGCGATGCCGCGCCTGGGGCGTGCCGCCGATGACACCATCCGCATCGGCTTTCCGACGCCGCTGACCGGTCCGTTCGCCGCCGAGGCGCGTGACCAGGTCAAGTGCGCCGAACTCGCCGTCAAGCTGGTCAACGACAAAGGCGGCGTCGCCGGCCGCAAGGTCGAGCTGCTTGTGCGCGACGACAAGCTCAACGCCGGCGAGGCGGCGACGCGGACGCTCGAGCTGATCGAGAAGGACAAGGTGCACGCTATCGTCGGCGCGCTCTCCAGCGCCGTCCAGCTTGCCGTCAACGAGGTGACGCGCGCTCGCGGCGTGATCTACGTGTCGATCAGCCAGTCCGACACCATCAACGAGGTCAAGGATTTCAGCAAATACACCTTCCACGAGGCGCTGAACCCGCACATGACCACGGCGGCCGTGGCCCGCCAGACCATCAAGAAGGGCATGAAGGTCGCCCATCTCGTGGCCGACTATGCCTATGGCCATGAGATGCTGCGCGGCTTCAAGCGGGCGCAGACGGCGATCGGTGCCGAGAGCGTCGGCGAGATCCTGCATCCGTTCGGTGCGGCCGACTATTCGACCTTCATGCCGCGGCTGATGTCGCTGCGGCCGGACGTGCTGTGCATCAGCAATTTCGGCCGCGACCAGGCCAACGCGATCAAGCAGGCGGTGGATTTCGGCATCAAGCAGCAGATGAAGATCGTGGTGCCGGTGATCCTGCACAATCAGCGCCTCGCCGTCGGGCCCGACGTGTTCGAGGGCGTCGTCGGCGGCGCCAACTATTATTGGGGTCTTGAGACACAGAACAAGACCGCGGCCGAGTTCAACAAGGCGTTCCGGGCCGCCAATGGCGGCGCGATCCCGACCGACTACGGCGCCTATGGCTACTCCGGCGTCGGCTCGCTGCTGCAGGCGATGCAGGCCGCCGGTGGCACCGACACCGATAAGGTCATCGCGGTGCTGGAGGGGCTGCAATACGATCTGACCAAGGGCCCGCAGCATTACCGCAAATGCGACCACCAGTCGGTGCAGTCGGTGCTTGTGCTGGAATCCAAGAAGAAGTCGGCGATGGCGAGCGAGAACGACCTGTTCGCGATCGTGGCCAGCGATCCCGGGGCGGACGAGATGCTGCGCAGCTGCGGCGAACTCGGCCACGCCACCTGATCCTGATCGCATGGACCTCTCGCTGATCATCATGCAGCTGTTTTCCGGCATCGCCCTTGGGGCGGTGCTGGTCATCACTGCGCTCGGCCTGACCATCGTGTTCGGCATGCTCGGCGTGGTCAATTTCGCCCATGGGGCGCTGTTCATGATCGGGGCCTATGCCGGTCTGTATCTGGCATCGCTGACCGGCAGCTTCTGGTGGGGCTTGCTGCTCGCCCCAATTCTGGTCGGCGCGTTCGGCATGCTGATCGAACTCGTCCTGGTCCGGCGCCTGTATGGCCGGTCGATCGATGATCCATTGCTGCTCACCTTCGGTCTCAGCTACATCCTGGTCGAGGGGGTGCGCATCGTATTCGGCAGCGACGGTATTCCGTTTCCGACACCGTCCCAATTGATCGGCGTCGTCGATCTCGGCGTCGGCTTCTTCCCCAAATATCGTCTGTTCGTGATCGCGCTGGTCGCCGTCGTGCTGCTGGTGCTCTGGCTGATGCTGGAGAAGACCCGTGTCGGCCTGATCGTGCGGGCCGGCGCCCGTGATCCCCTGATCATGCGGGTGCTCGGGGTCGACATCGGCAAGGTGTGGCTCGCGATCTTCGGCCTCGGCGTCGGCCTTGCCGCGCTCGGCGGGGTGCTGGCGGGACCCATGCGCAGCGTCAATCCCGAGATGGGAACGCTGGTGCTGGCGGAGGCCTTCGTCGTCACCGTGATCGGCGGCCTCGGCTCGATCGTCGGCGCCGTGGTCGCGGGGCTGATGGTCGGCATCTGCATCAGCATGGTCGCGCTGTTTGCGCCCGAGATGGCGACGATCGTGATGTTCGCGCTCATGGCCGCGGTCCTGCTGATCCGGCCACAGGGTCTGTTCGGCCTCAAGGGGAGAGCGTGATGACGGTGCATTCGACCGGCGAAGCACCGCCGCTTCCTCAGGCGCAGCGCCTCTTCGCGCTTCTCGCGGATCACCGCGTGCTGGTCTCGCTGGTCGCGCTGGCGCTGCTGCCCTGGCTGCTGCCGTCGAAGGCGCTCGCCGTGAACGTCCTGATCTATGGCGTCGTGGTGATGGGCTACAACCTCCTGTTCGGCTACACCGGGCTGCTGTCGTTCGGCCACGCCGCCTTCTTCGGCACCGGCGCGTATCTGACCGGCATCGCCATCGGCCGCTGGGGCCTGCCGTGGTTTGCCGCGGTGCCGCTGGCGATCGCGGCGAGCATGGCGCTCGCCGCATTGATCGGAACGATCTCGACGCGCACCCGCGGCATCTATTTCTCCATGGTCACGCTCGCGCTGGCGCAACTCGTCTACTACGTGGCGCTGCAGGCCTCCTCCTTCACCGGCGGCGAGAACGGGCTGCGCGGCTTCACGGTCGACCACATCGGTCTGTTCGGCGCGCAGATCAACTTCCTCGATCCGGTGAACAAATATTACGTGCTGATGGTGCTCGCGGCGATCGCGATCTGGGTGCAGTCGCGCATCCTCAACTCGCCATTCGGCGCGGTCATCGAGGCGATCCGCGAGAACGAGCAGCGCGCGCGGGCCTGCGGCTACGACGTCGAGCGCTGCAAGCTGATCGTGTTCATGCTGTCGGGCGCCATCTCCGCCGTCGGCGGCTGCATGTCGGCCCTGCATTTGTCCATCGTTCCGCTCGACATCCTGCACTACCAGACCTCCGGCATGATCGTGATGATGGTGCTGCTCGGTGGCGCCCGCAGCTTCTTCGGGCCGTTCGTCGGGGCCGCGGTCTTCCTGATTCTGGAGGACGTCGTGTCATTGTGGACGCCGCACTGGCAGATCGTGGTCGGCGCCATCTTCGTCGTGTTCGTGCTGTTCCTGCCCAAGGGCATCTGGGGCACGTTCCTCGATGTGCTGCCGATCGCGAGGCAACGCCGATGAGCACCGAGTTGTTGCGCGCGGACGGGATCGGCCGTCGCTTCGGCGGCTTCGTCGCGCTCGAAGGCATCTCAGTCGCGTTCGCGGCCGGTGAGCTGACCTCGATCATCGGCCCGAACGGGGCAGGCAAGAGCACCTTCTTCAACATTCTCTCCGGCACGCTGTCGCCGAGCAGCGGCACCCTGCGGTTCAAGGGCCGCGAGCTGAACGGCCTGCCACAGCATCGCTTCGTGCATCAGGGCATCTCGCGCTCGTACCAGATCACCAACATCTTTCCCGACTTGTCGGTGCACGAGAATGTCCGAGTCGCCGCCCAGGCGATGCGGGTAAGCTACGACATCTGGCGCAAGCGCGCCGATCTTGCCGAACTCGGCGAACGCGCCGATGCGGCCCTGATGGCGGTCGGCCTGATCGGCAGGCGTGGCGAGCTCGCGAAGTATCTCGCCCACGGCCAGCAGCGCGCGCTGGAGATCGCCATTGCGCTGGTCTCCGAACCGGAGCTTCTGCTGCTCGATGAGCCGACCGCGGGCATGGGGCCGGAAGAGACCAAGGAGATGGTGGCGCTGCTGGAGCGGCTGGCGGAGAAGCGCACGGTGCTGCTGGTCGAGCACAAGATGAAGATGGTGCTCGGCCTGAGCCAGCGGGTGCTGGTGCTGCATCACGGCCGGCTGCTCGCCGATGGTCGTCCTGAGGACATCCGATCCAACCCCGACGTGCGCCGGGTCTATCTGGGACAGAGTGAAGGCTATGGCTGAGACCGCGTTGCTCGAGCTCGACGGCCTCCAGGCCTGGTATGGCGCCAGCCACGTCCTGCACGGCATCTCGCTGCGTGTGAGCGAGGGCGAGGTGGTCGCGCTCGTCGGCCGCAACGGCGCCGGCAAGACCACGACGTTGCGCACCGTCATGGGGCTGATGCCCCGGGCCGCGGGGCGCGTGCGCTTTGCCGGCCATGATCTGCTGCCGCTTGCGGCCCACAAGCGCTTTCATCTCGGGCTCGCTTATGTTCCGGAGGAGCGCCGCATCGTGCCGGGCCTGTCGGTGCGCGAGAACCTGCGGCTTGGGCTGGTCGCCGCCAGCGCCGATATCGAGGAGCGCGCGGCGTTCGCCGAGGTTGCGGAGACCTTTCCACGATTGAACGAGCGGCTGGATCAGGAGGGCGTCACGCTGTCGGGTGGCGAGCAGCAGATGCTGGCGATCGCGCGGGCCTTGATCGCGCGGCCGCGCATGGTTCTGCTCGACGAGCCGTCCGAAGGCATCATGCCGGTGCTCGTCGAAGAGATGGGCGTGCTGTTCCGGCGATTGCGCGACCAGGGCAAGACGCTGCTGTTGGTCGAGCAGAACGTCGAATGGGCGCTGCGGCTCGCCGATCGCGCCGTCATCATCGACCAGGGCGAGGTCGTGCATGAGAGCAGCGCCGCGGCGCTGCTGGCCGACAAGGATATCCAGGACCGCTATTGCGCGGTGTGATGTTTCGGACTGCGCCGGCATCATGACGCGCCATCTCCATCCGGCGCCGGCAGCTGCGGCAGCCGGGCGAGGCTGACGCCGGCGGCCTGGTGGAGGAACATGCGCTGGATCAGTTCGGCCGCCTGGCTCGCCGCATCCGCCGGTGCGAGGCCGCCCTGGCGGACGTTGGAGATGCAGTTGCGTTCGGCATCGACGCGGCCCCGGCGCGGCATCCAGGTGAGATAGAGGCCAAGGGAATCGGCCGCGCTCAGGCCCGGGCGCTCGCCGATCAAGATGATCGAGGCCGACGCGCCGAACAGCTCGCCAACATGATCGGCGAGCCCGACGCGGCCCTGCGAAGCAACGATCACCGGCGACAGCCGTCTGCCGGTTGCAGCCAGGCGCGGCATCAACATGTCGAGCACGGGCGGGGCGTTGACCTGGACCGCGCGGCTGCTCAGGCCATCAGCCACCACCAGCACGATGTCTGCCGGCGCGCGCGGCTCGGACAACAGCGCTTCCGACGCCGGCGACAGCAGGCGCCCTGCATCGGGACGCTGCAGATAGGTCGCGCGATCGGCAGCGCGGCTGTGCACGGCAAGGGCCGGCCAGCCATGCGCGGTCGCCTCGGCGGCAAAGCGCTCGGCGTCGAACGGCTTCAGCACGGCATCGCGCGCTTCGGCGTGGGCAGCCTGGAAGGCGAGATGTGCCGATGTCGGCAGGCCAGGACCGCAGCGTCCCAACGCGATCCGCGCTTCGGTATAGCGTGACAGCCAGCGCCAATCGTCCGATGACGAACTTGCCGGCGAGTCGCTCTTGTCGGAGCCGCCCATCACTTGGCCTCCAGCAGCGGCAGCGCCGGCATCAGCCGCGCCGGCTCGAAGCGCAGCTCGCCTTTGGCATCGCTGAGGCCGGTGGCCGCGAGCCAGGTCTCGAACTCCGGCGCCGCGCGCTTGCCGAGCACCTTGCGCACATAGAGCGCGTCATGGAACGAGGTGCTTTGATAGTTCAGCATGATGTCGTCAGCGCCCGGCACACCCATGATGTAGGTGCAGCCGGCGACGCCAAGCAGGGTCAGCAGCGCATCCATGTCGTCCTGGTCGGCTTCTGCGTGGTTGGTGTAGCAGACGTCGCAGCCCATCGGCAGCCCCAGCAGCTTGCCGCAGAAATGATCCTCCAGGCCCGCGCGTATGATCTGCTTTCCGTCGTAGAGATATTCCGGACCGATGAATCCGACCACGGTGTTCACGAGCAGCGGCCGATAGCGCCGCGCGACCGCGTAGCAGCGTGCCTCCAAGGTCTGCTGGTCGACCCCGCAATGGCCGCCGGAGGAGAGCTCGCTGCCCTGTCCGGTCTCGAAATACATCACGTTGCCCCCGACGGGGCAGCGCTGCAGGCCTTCGGCCGCGGCGAGCGCCTCGTCGAGCAGCGACAGCGTGATGCCGAAGCCGCGATTGGCCTCCTCGCTGCCGGCCAGGGACTGGAACACGAGATCGACCGGCGCGCGGCGCTCGATCGCCTTCAGCGCGGTCGTAACATGGGCCAGCACGCAGGACTGGATCGGTGCATGCGAGGCAAGCCGCAAGGTCTCGATCAAGTCGAGCAGCCGCACCATCGTCTCGACGTCGTCGCTCGCCGGGTTGATGCCGATCGTCGCGTCGCCGACGCCGTACATCAGCCCGTCGAGGATCGAGGCCGCGACGCCCTTGGGATCGTCGAGCGGATGGTTGGGCTGCAGCCGTGTCGACATCCGGCCCGGCAGGCCGATGGTGCAGCGGAAGCGCGTCACGACCTCGCATTTCGCCGCGACCGTCACCAGGTCCTGCAGCCGCATGATCTTGCAGACCGCAGCAACCATCTCCGGCGTCAGCCCTGGCGATACGCCGCTGAGTGCATCTGCGTCGGCCGCATCCGACAGCAGCCATTCGCGGAAGTCGCCGACCGTGAGGCTTGCGACGGGAGCGAACGCCTTGCCGTCATGCTGGTCGACGATCAGCCGCGTGACCTCGTCGGTCTCGTAGGGGATGACGGCCTCGTTGAGGAAATGGCGCAGCGGCAGCTCGGCGAGCGCCATCCGTGCCGCCACGCGTTCGGCGGCATCCTCCGCGGCGAGGCCCGCCAGCACGTCGCCCGAGCGCAACGGCGTTGCCTTCGCAAGCAAGGTTCTGAGGTCGTCGAACCGGTAGCGCGCGCCGCCCAGCGTGTGTGAAAAACCCATTGGCGTTCTCCTTCAATGTTCCTCGTGGTCAGCCATGCCAGCCGGATCCGGCCGATGGATCGCCATCACGGGAAAGACGGGGAGGAACATCATTCGAAGACCTTGTTCTCAGGTTCGTCCAGCGCATCATCTTGCACGATATATGTCGGCATCAGATGACCATTTTCTGTGGCGGGGGCGCTTGATGTCCACCCGGCTTGCGTCGGCCGCGCCGTTGGCTAAGGTCGCATGGCGTACGAGGCAAGCAACCGAGGGAAACACGACATGGCGCGCGTCCGCTGTATCACCGAGATGGGCATGGGCGTCGACGTCCACGGCCGCGACGCCACCAAGGCGGCCAAGCGCGCGGTGTCGGACGCGATCCGCCATTCCAGCCTCGGCTTCTTCCGCATGGTCGGCAAGACGCCGCAGGACATGTTCGTGGACGTCACCATCGGCGTGCCGAACCCGGAGGCTGTCGACACCGCTGCAGTGGCCAAGGAGCTGCCCTATGGCACGGTGACCGTGACCGCGGTCAAAGGCGGGCTGGAGATTGCGGCCGAGGCCGGCAGCGACGCCATCATCATCGCCAACGCGGCGGTGCTGGTCCATCTCGACGACGGCAAGTGACGCTCACGTGCAGGGGTCATGCGCGTGGCGTTCTGATATGAATGTCAAATAGCATGTCATCGCGATCCCGCGGCGCGTTGCGCGCCCGGGTGATGATCGTACGGTGTCCCTCTTTGAACAGAGGGCGCAGGGAAGGCCGGGTATCCGCTGATACCCGCGGCCCCCGTGCGTGAAGAAGTGCACGGGGCAGGAACCACAGGCTCAGCCGGACGATCCCGGCCTTCCCTGCGCAACGGTTTTCCGGCTTATACGTGCTCTCCTCGGGGACCGGGCTTTGTTGCCCCCGTCGCCGGCCGATCATCATCTCAGCCGGCTTGACCTCAGCATCGGGAGGCCAGGACCACACGATTTCGCCGGCGCATCCTGCCGTTCGTCCGCACGGCAAGGCCATGCTGCGGCAGAGCTGCGCCCATCGCATCCCGCCTCCACGTTCGTGACGATCGCGAAGCGCCCCTCATGGCGAGGCGGGACGGGCGGAGTATTTCACAGAATTCGGAAAAACAAAAGCGAAATCTTCGTGGACCAGGCGTGCGAACCGCGATCGCATTGCAGGGGCTGTTGAAACGAGTGTTTCGCCGCGCGCCTTTTCCCGCCGGCGGTGCGCTGCCCTGAGGTCGCGGCCACGGCCGCGGACTGATTCATTGTCACCATGGGATCAGGCGGGTGCCGACCTTCCGCGTTTGGCGCCGAAGATCGCATCGTCTCGGCGCAGACAATCTTGCCCGGGCCTGGCCCGATCGCTGTGAAAGTTGCCGGCTGGCTTGCACCCGGAACGGGGCCAGGCCAGCCGATGCGCATACTCAGCGTCTTGGGCCTTTGCCTCGGCCGGGTCCCGTAGTGTCGAGGGCCTGGCGGCAATCCGCCGAGACTTTCTCGCGGTTGCTCTTGAGGCAGGCGCGAACCTGGCCTGCGCCGTGCTGCTTGCCGGAGCAGAAGCTCTGGATGTCAGCGGCGCATTGCGTTGCCACCGGCCCGGTTCCCTGAGCGAAAGCGGGCATGGCCACGGTGGCGGCGATGACGATGGCGAGTTGCACGGACGTCCTCATTCAAGCCTCCTTGGGGAGCGGTGTAGGCACGGTGGCGTGTGTCGTGCGTCCGTTCGTTGCGCAGGATCAAGCCGAAGGGGGAGTCCATGGCCGCGTGGGGCTGGTCTGGTGCGTCGCTGGATGGGGAACTCGAAGCTGTCTGGCATGGACAGTGCGGACCAGGGTGAGGTCATCGCGCAGGCCCGCTTCATCTTGAAACGCGGCTTGGGGGAAAATGCTGGTCCAGGCATCGGCGGGCGAGCCACGCACATAGGCCGGAACGACGCGGAGAGACTTGAGCGCCTCGATGACCGCGTGAGGTGCGACGTCACGAATGTGCAGGTTGGTGATGAACGACCCCATGGCTTCCTTCCGCAACTCGGTTGCTCAAAGTCACGTTTTGGCTTGAGAGCGCCCGTCACTGGGTGCCGCAACCCGGAGCGTAGGCACCATGGGCGGCTGTGATACTCTCGCAGATGACGTCGACATATTCGTCATAGAACATGATGCGAAAATGTCGGCAGCGGGCCAGATGCCGCTGGGCGAAGCTCAGCAGCCAGTCCGACTTTCCCAGGTCCACCACGGCGGCTTGATCGATCGCGGGCCCCCAACTGACTATTTCGCGGGAATAGTCATGGACTTCCTCTGGCGTGACTTGGTGCACTTGAGCCTTGTGAAGAATCAAGTGTCGCATATCGTCTTCGGCAGCCCAGTCCGGGTTCAGATAATCGAGGGCGATCAAGTTCAATCCATGGCCAAAAAAGTGCCCTCGTCGCAGCTCTGGTCCGCGTCCGTCGGCCCATATCCAATCACGCAAGATCGGCTTGTACATCGCAGAAGATCGGCCTTGTTGGTTCTTGAGCGGCTCACAGCCGCGGATCGATCGGCTCGCTCTCCAGCGCCAGCACCGCGAACACGCATTCGTGCACGCGGCGCAGCGGCTCGCGGGCGACGAAGCGGGTCAGCGCCTCATGGCCGAGCGCGAACTCGCGCAAAGCGAGGTTGCGCTTGCCGTCGAGCTTGCGCTGGCGCAGCCGGGCGATGTGCTCCGGCGCATCATATTCCGGGCCGTAGATGATGCGCAAATATTCTGGGCCGCGCACTTTCAGCGCCGGCTGGATCAGACCCTTCGGTCCGCGCGCGACGAAGTTCTTGGGCTTCACCACCATGCCTTCGCCGCCGCCGGCCGTGAGTTGCTCCCACCATGCGATGGCGTTGGCGATGGCCGTTTCGTCAGCCAGAGCCACGGTGCGCCACTGCGTGCGGGTGACCACGGATGCTGACGCGGCGGCCAGCCGATCGGCGAGCGTCATGTGCCAGACATGGTCCTGATCGAACCAGACCTGGCCCTCGCTGGCGAGCAGGTGAAACGGCGCGACCTTGAGATCGTCGATGCCGCGGACCGGCCAGACATAGGGTGCCCATGCCTCGCCATATCGCCGCGCCCGCGTCACCCGATCGCGGAGGTGATCGCCGAGTGCCGCGACATCAAGACCGCGCGCGGCGGCGCGCGCCAACGCGTCTGCCGCCGCTTCGAGCCCTGCAACCGATGACGCCGCGACCGGCGCGTACTGACTCTCGATCAGGCTGCCAGCCTTCGCCGACCACGGCATGATCTCGGCGTCGAGCAGCAGCCAGCCGGATTGCAGCTCCTGCCAGAGGCCGGCGCTGTCGACAGCATCGCGCAGCCGTGCCAGCAGCGCCTCGCTCATTGCGGGATCGTCGAAGAACGCGCGGCCGGTGCGGGTCCAGATCGCGCCGCTCTCGCCGCCCGCGACGCCGAAGCGGGCCCCGGCGATATCGGCGCTCCTGCACAGCGCGATGACGGCGCGCGAGCCCATGTGCTTCTCCTCGCACACCACCTGCTCGACGCCGCGGGCGCGGAAATGCGCGAACGCTTCCTCGGGGCGCTCCAGCCAGCCGTCGCGCGCGCTGGTCTCCGATGGCGACATGGTCGGTGGCAGATAGACCAGCCATTGCGGCGCGAGCGCGAAACGGCTCATCACCTCCAGCGCAGCGGCCGCGTTCTCCTCAGCCACGACCATGCGGCCGCGCAGCCTGGTGTCGATCCATCGGCGGCCGCTCACGTCATCGATATCGAGCAGCTGATCCGCCTCGGCCTGCGCGGAGGCGCTGCCGGCGCGAGGCGCGAGCGGACGCACCGGCTCGCACCAGACGCGCTCAGCCTCGACCTCGACGAGCTCACGCTCCGGCCAGCGCAGCGCCGTCAGCCGGCCGCCGAACACGCAACCGGTGTCGATGCACAGCGTGTTGTTGACCCATTCGGCATTGAGCACGGGCGTGTGACCGTAGACCACGGTGGTCGGTCCGCGATAGTTCGCGGCCCAGTCGGCGCGCACGGGAAGGCCGAACTCGTCGATCTCGCCGGTGGTTTCGCCATACAGCGCGAACTCGCGCACCGCGCCGGAGCCGCGGCCGATCATCTCCTCCTTCAGCCCGGCATGCGCCACCGCGAGCCGGCCGCCATCGAGCCAGACATGGCTGCGCAGGCCGTCGAGGAAGCCGGGCAGGCTGTCCCGGAAGCTTCGATCCGCGCCGGTGAGCTGGTCGATCGTGGCCTGCAGGCCGTGCGCGATCGTGACCTTGCGACCGGCGAGCCAGCGTCCGAACTTGCGGTCATGGTTGCCCTGCACGGCATAGGCAGTGCCTGCCGAGACCATGCCCATGACGATGCGCAGCACGTCCGGCGATTGCGGGCCGCGGTCGACGAGATCGCCGACGAACACGAGCTTGCGGCCTGCGGGCGGCGTGACGCTGACGGCGCGCCGGCCGTCGTCATCGCGCCATCTGACCTGATAGCCGAGCTTCGCCAGCAGCGCCTGCAACTCATCAGCGCAGCCATGGACGTCACCGATGATGTCGAACGGCCCGGTGTCGTGCCGCTTGTCGGTCCACAGCGGCTGCCGCGCGATGGTGGCGGCCTCGATGCGCGCGACGCTGTCGAGCTTCCACACCTGACGAAAGCCTTCGCGCTGCAGGCCACCGAAGCCACGGCGGACCTCCGAGACCATGCGCTGCACGACCGGGCCGCCGAAGCTGCGCTCAGGCCGCGACTTGTTTCTGTCGATGCAGACGTCGATGCCGGGATCGAACACGATCGCGACCGGCAGCGCATGCCATTTTCGCGCCAGCTCGACCCAGCCCTTGCGGTCGGCGGGGCGCACATTGGTGGCGTCGATCACCGCGAGCCGGCGGTGCTTCAGCCGCTTGCCGGCGATCTCGCGGACGATGTCGAACGCGTCGGCGGAGACGCCCTGGTCGGTCTCGTCGTCGGCGACGAGCGCGCGGCAATGATCCGAGGAGATCACCTCGGTCGGCAGGAAATGCTTCGCAGCAAAGGTCGACTTGCCGGAGCCGGTCGAGCCGATCAGCACGATCAGCGCGAAATCGGGGATGTCGATGTTCATGGAATTGCTCAGCGGGTGAAGACGGCCATTTGCGTCGGCGCGCCATGGCTCTCGTCGTGATGGCCGATGCCGGAGAAGGCGGCCTGATAGTTGAAGGTTGCGCAGATCCGCTGCGCCCAGTCGGCAAACTCGGCGCGCGACCATTCGAAGCGATGGTCGCGGTGGCGGAACTGCCCGGCGGGCAGGCTCGGAAACAGTGCGTTGTATTCGGCGTTCGGCGTGGTAACGATCACCGCGCGCGGCCGCGCTGCGCCGAACACCACGCGCTCGAGCATCGGCAGTCGGTCGGGATCGAGGTGCTCGATCACCTCGACCAGTGCCGCCGCATCGGCCTCGGCCCAGCGCGCATCGCGATAGGTGAGCGAACCGTGCAACAGCATGACGCGACCCTCGGGCGGCGCGCCGGGCGCGCCCAGCTTCAGCCGCTTGGCCGCGCGCTCCAGTTCGCGGACGGCGGGATCGAGCCCGATCAGCCTGTCGACCCAGCGCTCGCGGACCAGGAGCTGCAGCAGCCTGCCTTCGCCGCACCCGAGGTCGGCGACAATTTTGGCGCCGCTCGCCCGCAACGCCTCGACCACGGCGGCCATGCGCAGGTCGTTGAGGCGGGTCGGCGCCTCCAGTGTCTCTTCTGACTCGCTGCGCGCCTCGGGCTCGATGGCCTCGTCCTGCGTCTCCGGCGCGAGCCGGGCCAGCGCCGCGCGCGCGAGCACGCCGCGATGGCGCAGATAGCGGCGCACGATCAGCTCCTTGGCGGGGTGGGCGTCGAGCCAGCCTTCGCCGCGCTTGAGCAGCTTGTCGATCTCCTCGTCGCCGACCCAATAGTGCTTGGCGTCGTCCATGACGGGGATCAGCACGTAGAGATGATTGAGGAGCGCGCTGAGCCGCGCGGTGCCGCGCAAGGTGAGCCGGACGTAGCGGCTCGACGGATCGCCTTGCGGTCCCGGGATCGTGGTGAGATCGACCTGCCAGCCGAGCGGCTCGAACAAATGCCGCAGCACGGCTTCGCCGCCGCGCAGGGGCAGGGGTGTCACAACCGCTTCGAGTGCAATGGCGCTGTCGGCGAGCTCCTGGCGCGCGCTGCTGACGCCGTTCATCGCGGTCCGGAACGCCTTGTTCAGCGCGACCGACAGGAACGACGACGCGGCATAGGGCCTGTCGTTGACATATTGGTCGAGCAGCCCGTCGTTCTGGCCTTTGCCGCGGACGATGCCGATCGGGTCGACGTCGAGCACCAGCGCCGCCTCGCAGCGGCTCTCGCTGGCCTCGGGATAGAAGATCAGCGCCTTGCCATAGGTGAGCTCGAGCTCGTGCAGCCGCTCCGGATGCTTGTTGAGCAGGTAGCCGAGATCGGTGGCGGGCTGGTGGGTGGTGGCGATGGACAGAAACATGAGGTCAGATACCGGATGAAGAAACAACGATCCAGTGCTTCGAAGCCAAAGTTTGGCGGTGGCCCTTCTCGCATTCGCTTTCGCATCGGCTCTGGGAGCGCTGGACAAAAGGTGCGCCATCTCCGCAGGACAACTCTTTCGGGGAACGAGGGCAGGGACGCAATTCGGCTCGAATCATCATGAAATTGACATCGCATGAGCAGAGTCCTGAAAATCGGCGGGCTGCTGGTGCTGATCTGCGCCGGCTTCATGTTTTTCAACAACGCCAATCTGCAGGTGACAAAGGAGGCTGGGCGGCTGCATCTCCTGGCTCATCGAGGTGTGTCGCAGCAGTTCGATCGCACCGGCCTGACGAGCGAAACCTGCACCGCGGCGCGGATGCTGCCGCCGACGCATGAGTATCTCGAGAACACCATCGCCTCGATGCACGCCAGCTTTCTGGCCGGCGCCGATATCGTGGAATTCGACGTGCACCCAACCACCGATGGCCAGTTCGCGGTGTTCCATGACTGGACGCTCGACTGTCGCACCGATGGCAAGGGCGTCACGCGCGAGCATGCGATGACGGCGTTGCGGCAGCTCGATATCGGTTATGGCTACACCGCCGATGGCGGCCGCACCTTTCCATTCCGCGGCAAGGGCGTCGGCCTGATGCCGTCGCTGGACGAGGTGCTCGCAGCCTTTCCGGACAAGGCTTTCCTGATCAACGTCAAGAGCAATGATCCGGCGGAAGGCCGACTGCTGGCGGATGCTCTGGCGCGCTTGCCTGGCGCGCGACGGGCGCGACTGACGGTCTATGGCGGCGACGCGCCGATCGCGACGCTCAGGGCGTCTCTGCCGGATCTCAAGGTCATGTCGCGCGGCATGCTGAAGAGCTGCCTGGTCCGTTATCTCGGCTATGGCTGGACCGGCCTGGTGCCGTCCGCGTGCCACAACATGATGGTGCTGGTCCCGATCAATGTCGCGCCGTGGCTGTGGGGCTGGCCGGACCGATTCCTCGCGCGCATGACGCGCGCCGAAAGCAGCGTCTTCGTCGTCGGCTCCTATAGTGGTGAGGCGTTCTCAGCCGGGCTGGACACACCGGACGACATCGCCAGGTTGCCCAAGAACTTTACCGGCGGCGTCATGACCGACGAGATCGAAACCGTGGCGCCGCTGCTGAAGCAGACGCCTTGAAGCAAGCAGCGCAAGTCGGCGCCGAATGTGCCTGGTTAACGGAAGACCCGGGCGCGTCCGTGACGCGTCCGGGTCCGTTGTCGTCAGTGCAGGGTCGCGCCGCGCAGAGTCTCCTCATGCGCCGCGATCCAGGCGATCACGGCCTCGGAGAAGCCGTCGACCCGCGTCCAGGGTCCGTAGCCGACCCCGTGCTGGTACGACGCCACGTTGACCATGGTCCAGCGCGCCTTGGGCGCCGGCACCGCATCGTGGCTCTGCTCGTCGGTGAAGACGATCAGGCGGTCTCCCTTGCGGTCGACCTCGCCCACCGCACGCCCGAGATAGGTCCCGGAATGCGGCTGCGATCCGAGGATCGCGTCGCGCAGCGCAAAGCCACGCCGCGGCGGCACCTTCACGACCTTGTCGCTGAACGTGAAGATCTCCACCTCGTCGCAGACCTCGCGGGCCAGGATCGCCAGCCCGCACGCCGCGTCCGCGCGCGTCATCTCCGACTTCGCCGACAGCGATGCGAACATCGAGCCGGAGACGTCGATCAGCAGCCGCGTGCGGCCCGGAAGCCGCGCGTAGCCCTTGATCGACCGGAGCATCGCGGCCTCGAGCTCGGGCTCGAAGTCCGGCGCGTGCCGGGCCGCCGTGATGAACTGATACGGCAGGATCCTGTCCGTCCGCATCGTCTCGATCGCGGCCGCGATAATCGACCGCGACACCCCGGCCTGTTGCATCAGGCGCAGGTTGCGCAGCAACGCCAGCGCTCCGAGCCGCTTCTCCGAGAGCAGCCGCTCGAAGCTCGCGCGCTTGTCCGCACCGGCCGAGAGCGCGACCTCCCAGGTGTCGGGTGACGGCAGCCCGCCATCGGCGAGCTGCTTCCACACCGCCTCCTGCGCGGCGTCCCTGGGCCGGGCGTGCACCAGGAACAGCACGTCGCGAAGCCGCACCGGTCCCTCGCGGTCATACTTCGCGAGCTGATAGGCGTCGAACTTGGTTAACGCCTTCGCCAGCCCCTTCTTGACCTGCGCCGAGACCGGCTGCCGCTTGCGCTGCTGCTGCGGACCCAGCGAATCCGCCCAGTAGATCGCCAGCAGCTCGGTCATCTCGTCCGGCCGCTGGATGATGCGCGACAGCGTCTCGGCGACCAGCGCACGGTGCGTGGGCAGCCGCGCCATCTCGCGGGCGACGAGCAGCGGCGCATGCCGCAGCTTCATCTCCTCGCGTGCACGGACCGCGAGCTGAGCCACCTCGCGCGGCTCGACCAGCGGCACCAGCGCCTTGATGCGCTCGGCGATCGCGATCCCGTCCTCGTAGAACTGGTCCTCCCACAGCAGGCAGCTCATCAGCGTGCGCTGCAGCGCCTGCTCGGGCGCGAGCTGCCGGGACGGCGCACCCTCATGGGTGAAGGCGCGCAGGAACTTGTTGAGCCTGACCATGATGGCCTCCTCTCTGGGTTGATGATGGATGGAATGGCCGGAGCACCGGCCGTCACGCATGATCTCGTCTCGGAGACCATGCGCGGCAGGGGACCACGCGCCGGGAACGGGCGAATGCTGAGTTCCGCTCCACTGGCATGGAGCGGATAGCGCTCTGCCGCTGAGCTACCGGCGCATGGAACGCCGGATGGGAGTCGAACCCACGACCTCTCGATCCGCAATCGAAGTATCAGCACTCTTCACCACGGCGCGTGGAAGAAGGCGGCGCAGCAGGTAGCTGCGCCGTAACGACGTGACCGCCTGTTCGATGAGGGTCAGCGGTTGAGATGGATCACGAGCCGGGAACAGGCGACGACTGAGACCCGGTCGCTGAGAGACCGGACAGCGCTCTGACCTCTGAGCTACCGGCAGGACACCGGGCGGGAGTCGAACCCGCGACCTCTGGCGTGCAAGGCGAAGTAACAGTCGTCTTCACCACGGCTCGTGGATACGTTCGGCGGGGAATAAGCGATGCTGTCGCTGCCCCAATGGGGCGCTCGGTTTCAACGAAGTAACAGACATCTTCACCACCGCCTTGGCCGCCCGGCGGTCACCGAGTGGCGTTGATGGCATGCTGGGGAACAGGCGGTCTCGGCGATCAATGACGCCAACGCAGGTCATCCGAAAGAAGAACAACCGCAACCCGCGACTCGACGGCCCTCGCATGGCCGCCTCCACGGTACGTGACGCCATAGGCGGGATTCGAACCCGCATCACCAATGGCACGAAGGAGCCGACACCTTCACCACCAGCAGCTCCCGGCCGCAAGCGGCCGGGAATTCAAATAGCTTGTCTGCGGCGCTCTTCGGCGCCGCATGTTGCGAGCTCCTCGAAGCTCGCTCTGCCATCGGTGTCCGGCGTTGCCGCCTCGTTCCCTCCGACAGGCCCCGCGCGCTCGGGCACGCGCATCACCTGCGCGAGCCCCGGGATCCGGGTCTCCCGTTCCGGCTGACAGCCGGGACTTCCGTTGGTTTCGCCGTGCAGCCGGTTCGCCCGAGGGCAACAAAAAACCCTCCGGAGCGGCTGGCTCGGGAGGGTCCGTGTGATGCGGACTGTTGATCTTGCCTCAAGCAAGATCGCTCCCCCGAGCATGGCGTGCGCCATCCACCGGCATGACGCCGTTGGACGTGCGGATGAAGTGTTCGTAGCCGAAGGACATCGTCTCGCTCATGTTTGTCGCGGGCGCAGTCGCTCGCGAGGCCGCGGGACATACGCCGCTTTGTTGGTGCTGTCAACAGCATGGAGTCGATGTTCTTGCCGGCTGCCGCGGCCTTGATCTGCAACAACGCGCCGATGCGGAACATGCTTATCGTGAGGATATCGAGGTCGCGGCGAGAATTGCGGGCGCAGAGTTATGAACCGACGGCAGGTCCTGATAGGAGGCGGCAGCGCGCTTGCGGTGGCCGCGCTCGGCGCCGGCACCTGGCGCGCCGCGACCGGCACGATGCGCGCGTATGACGACTATATCGCCCGGTTGCGCGCACCGCTGTCGCCCGAGATCACCGATGTCATCCGTTACGCGACACTCGCAGCCAACAGTCACAACACGCAGCCATGGCGCTTTCGCGTGACGCAGGATGCGATCGAGATCATGCCCGATCCGTCACGCCGCACGCCGGTGGTCGATCCGGACGACCATCATCTGTTCGTCAGCCTGGGCTGCGCGGCCGCCAATCTCGCGATCGCGGCGGCTGCAAGCGGCCGAAGAGGCGAGGTTGCCATCGACGGGCAGACGGTGCGCTACAGCTTTATGAACGCCGAGCCGCATGACGATCCGCTATTGCCTGCGATCGTCCGCAGACAGTCGACACGTGCCGACTACGACGGACGCGCCGTGCCGTCAGGCGATCTTGCGGCGTTGCAGGTGGCAGCAGCCACGCGAGGCGTCGATCTCATACTCATTACGGATCGTACCGTGATTGCGGCCATCCGCGACCTCGTCGTCGCCGGCAACGACGCCCAGATGCGCGACGTCGCGTTCATGCGCGAGCTGAAGTCCTGGCTGCGCTTCAATCCGCGCAGCGCGATGGCAACGGGTGACGGCCTGTTTGCACCCGCGAGCGGCAATCCGTCGTTGCCGACCGCGCTCGGCGGCATCGCGTTCGACCACCTCTTCGATGCGGCGGCAGAGAACGACAAATATGCGCGCCAGATCGGCTCATCTGCCGGTCTTGCCGTGTTCGCAGCCGAGAACGCCGATCCCTCGCACTGGATCAGGGTCGGGCAGGCGTGCCAGCGCTTTGCGCTCGAAGCGACGCGCCTAGGCCTCAAGCTTGCCTTCATCAACCAGCCGGTAGAGGTGGCTGCGCTGCGTCCCGAACTGGCGCGCGTGATCGGAACGACACGGCGGCCGGATCTCATGTTGCGTTTCGGCTATGGTCCTACGCTGCCGTTCGCGCCGCGGCGGCCGGTCGCAGACGTGCTCGGTTCATGAGTCGTTCCTGTCAATCTTGACGGATTTGCGACTCGGTGCATTGCTTCGCTGCATGTTCGAGAACACCCGATTGGCACGTATGAGCGACGGGCATTATTGCCTGGTGCGCGACCTTGGCCTGGTCAAGGGCGGCAAGGGCATGCGCCATCACGAGGTGGTGGTGGATTTCAGCTATCGCGGCATGAAGCTGTTTGCCAAGCAGGGCGCGTCGTCGCTGATGCGCCGGGTCGCGGCGAAGCTCGCGCAGCACGATGCCACCTCGAAACTGCCGGCGCTGCTGCGCGTGCGCCTGCGCGAGCCGCAGTAGCGTCAGCGCTTCCGCCGAATCTCACCGCGCTGCGGCGTAATCGATCGTTTCGGGTCGTAGGGGCTGTCCGGATTGACGTCGAGCTCGACGTCGGCGACGCAGTGTTGCGGCTGGCGATGGCTGCCCCCGGAATGCCAGCGCCCCTGGCGCAGCTCGACCTCGCTGATGTCAGCGACATCGAAGCACTTCCATTGGCCGCCCGGCGGCAGGCCGCTGCTCGCGCCGCCCGCGAACTGGAACGCGAGCACGCGCTCGCGGCCGGCGGTGTGGCCGAGGATGATCGGGCAGATCGCGCGGGCGAAGCCGCCATACAGGCACAGCACCGGCTGGCGCGTGATCATCGCCTGCATGATCAACTGGTAGGTCGGGCTCGGCATGCTGGCTTTCTGCACGATGCAGCAACATAAGACCGTCGGCCGCATGCGGTTCCGCATCGAACCTTGCAGCGGCGGCTCACGGGCTTAGATTGAGGCCTCAGCGACAAAGCGAGCCAGAGCCACGATGTCCGATCTCTCCAGCTTTCCGATCACCACGCGCTGGCCGGCGCAGCATCCCGACCGCATCCAGCTCTATTCACTGCCGACCCCGAACGGCGTGAAGGTCTCGATCATGCTGGAGGAGACCGGCCTGGCCTACGAGCCGCACACGATCGATTTCGGCAAGGACGACCAGAAGACCCCTGAATTCCTCTCGCTCAATCCGAACGGCAAGATTCCCGCGATCATCGATCCCGACGGTCCCGGCGGCCAGCCGCTCGGCCTGTTCGAATCCGGCGCGATCCTGCAGTACCTTGCCGAGAAGACCGGAAAATTCCTGCCGAACGATCCGGCGCGGCGCTGGCAGACGATCCAGTGGGTGCATTTCCAGATGGGCGGCATCGGTCCCATGTTCGGGCAGCTCGGCTTCTTCCACAAATTCGCCGGCCGCGAGTACGAGGACAAGCGGCCGTTGCAGCGCTATGTCGCGGAGAGCAGGCGGCTGCTCGGCGTGCTCGAGGCGCGGCTCGATGGCCGGCAGTGGATCATGGACGCCGACTACACGATTGCCGACATCGCGACGCTTGGCTGGGTGCGCAACCTGATCGGGTTCTACGGCGCGCGCGACATCGTCGCCTTTGATGAGCTGAAGCACGTGCCGGCCTGGCTCGAACGCGGGCTGGCGCGACCGGCGGTACAGCGCGGGCTGGAGATCCCGCAGCGGCCGTGATCGTCAGCGATGCCGATTTCGAACGGTGCTTGGCCGAGGTGCTGTCCGCGCCGGCCACGCCGGGCGATGCCGTGCTGCCGTCCGACAGCGTGATGTGGCGCGTGCATCGCGAGGCCGCGCTGTTTCTCGGCGCCGGCCGCGCGCTGCTGTTGCAGCTCGCCCATCCCTGGGTGGCGGCGGGCATTGCCGAGCAGTCCAAGGTGTTCGCCGATCCGCTCGGCCGTTTCCACCGCACCTTCAGCATCGTCTACACCATGGTGTTCGGCACGCGCGCGCAGGCGGTCGCTGTGGCGCGGCGGCTGTATCGGCGGCACGCCGCGGTCGACGGCGTGATGCCGGAGACGGTTGGACCGTTTACGGCCGGCTCGCGCTATCGCGCCAATGACGTCGACGCGCTGCGCTGGGTCCATGCCACGCTGGTCGAGACTGCGATGATGTCCTACGGCCTGCTGTGCCGCCCGCTCGACGATGCCGAGCGCGAGCAATATTGGCGCGAGGCGACGCGGTTCGCGGGCCTGTTCGGAATTCCACACGAGGCCATGCCGCCGGACTGGGCGTCGTTCAAGGCCTATACGGCCGAGATGATGGCGTCGGAGACGCTCACGGTCGGCCCGGCGGCGCGCGAGATCGCGCAGCGTATCTTCTCCGGCGAGGCGACCCTTATCGGACCGCCGCGCTGGTTCACGGCGTTGACGGCCGAGATGCTGCCGGAGCGGCTGCGGCTTGCGTTCGCGCTGCCCTATGGCGAGCGCGAACGCCGCAGCGCGGCGCGCGCCAGGCGGTTTCTGCCGCGCGCCTATGCGATGCTGCCGGAGAGATTGCGTACCGTCGGCCCCTATCAGGAGGCGATGGCGCGTATCGAGGGGACGACGTGTCCGCCGTTCACGCGGCTGCTCAACCGCGTCTGGATCGGACAGCCCAGCATGGCGAGCCCGTTCGAGCAGCGCGCAGAACGTGCACGGAGCGGGACGGTCTGAGTCCGGCGCGCTTGCGGCGCAGACGACGGATCATGGCCGCGGAGCAAGCCTGAGCGTGATGCCGCGAACCTCCTGCGGCGTCGGCGCGCGGCTGCCGCCGGGTTGGCTGATGCTGAGACGGATCGACAGGCGTCCACTCTTGATCGCCTCCTTCGGCACCGGAAGCGCGTAGGTGCCGGCCTCCGCGCCAGTGCGAAGGCCGAATGGCGAGATGGTCCCGAGCGGCATCCCGGACGCCGTCGTCACCGTCACCTCCTGGCCTCGCCCCAGTGCGCCCAGGCTGATCTCGACGACGGGAGCCTCGCTCGCATCCAGTGGCCGCGGCACGACCAGATCGACGGCTCTGAACGGCTCCGCGGCCAAGGACGAGGTCGGCCGCAGCACGGCACAGAGCAGCACGGCGCAGGTCCGCAGCACGGCGCGCCTGCCGTTCATCGGCGCAGCGGTCCGACCGAGAGCGCTTTCAGCGTCGGCGCGGTGCCGACGCCGCCCGAGGGCACGACGCGGATGCTCAGCGGCTGGTTGGGCGCGGCCCGCAGGGCGGAGAAGGCCTCCTGCTTCGTCGGCAGCGGCACCGCGAAACTCGCATCGGTGGTCATGGCCATGCCCGGCATCATCGATCCGAAAAAGGCGATGGTGCCTGCATAATAGGGGCTGTCAGCCGTGACGTTGCTGACGTTGGCGGGCGCGTTGACCAGGACGTCGAATTCGCGCACGGTCGAATAGCCGCTCGGGCGAGGCAGCGTGATCTGCGCCATCAGCGGCTGCGGCCGCGCTGCCGCCAGATGCGCTTCGAGCGCATCGCCAGGGATCCTCACCGTGCCCACGTTGGCCTTGACCGAGCCCTGCTGCGGCTTGGCCTGCGGCGCCGCGGCGACCGCGGGCGGATTGACGATGTCCTCGCCGAAGCCCGGCGCATAGTCGTAGTCGAAGCGGTCGGTCGAGATGTAGTCGCCGGCCTTGCTGGGGCCGACATAGCCGCCCTTGCCGTCGGCGTAGAACAGGAACGGCTCGTCGGAGAACGTCTTCAGGTCGGCGCCCTGCGGCAGATAGGGCAGCTTGAGCCGCTGCTGCTTGCGCGTCCAGACATCCCAGAGCCGGTCCATGTTCGAATGGTGCAGGAAGAAGATCGGATCGACCGGCGACAGGAAGTTGGTCATGTTGCCGTAGGGGCCGGGATCGAGCGGACCGACGCCGCCGATGTAGTTGTGGACCTTGTTGTGCGGCAGGCCTTCCAAGGTCGAGAACTTGGTCGCGCCGTTCGGCTGGTTGTTGTGTGAGGCGGTCTTCGAGCTGGTGAAGCTCAGATAGTTGTCGACGTTGTAGAAGTCGGTCGGCAGCAGGCCCGCCATGATCACGAAGGGCGAGACGTCGTAGGCGGTCTTGGCATCGAGCTTCGGATTGTCGCGCGACAGATAGCGTGAGGCGCAAGTGGTCGCGAACGCCTCGTTGCCCGAGATGCCGGCGTTGGCGGAGGGCGAGAAGCCGGTGACGTCGTTCCAGAGATCGTCGATCGACTTGTAGCCGCGAATCTCGAGCTGGCCGCGCTGATCCTTCGACAGGCCGTTCCAGTAATCGGTCAGCGCCGGCTTGATCAACGCGGTGAAGACCGCGAGATTCGCGGTGAACGGCTGATACGCCTTGTCGGTCGGCGTCAGGGCGCCGTCGAACATGCCGGCGGGAATTTCCGGCAGCTCGGTCCAGTCCCAATAGGGCAGCGCGAAATCGTCGTCGCCGCTGAGCGCGCGGATCGATTGCTCGAAATAGCCGAGATAGCCGCGATGCCAGACGTAGAACCACCAATTGCCGTGCGGGCAGTCCATCAGGTGGATGAACGCGTTGCGGAACCAGTTCTGCGGATGGTTTGCGGGGAGCTGCAGCATGGCGGCGACGCCTTTGGCGTAGCTCGCCAGCATCTTCTGGCCTTCCGCGCTGGTGACGCTGTGGCGGCGATATTTCGCGGCGGCGCGGCTCGGCCTCGGCGAGATGACCGTGCTGGCTGCCGCCACCGCGGCCGTCGCCAGGAATGTCCGGCGGGTCTGTCGCAATCCCATGCTCATCTGAAATGAATCCTGGTTGGAAAAACGCCATGATGCGTTCTCGCGATTGCAATCTCAAGTAGCAATTGCGTGTGATGGATGTATGATGCCACCTGAGAGGTTTGCCGATGAACGCGCTGACGCTGCTGATCATCCGCCATGCCGAGAAGCCCGATGGCGACGCGACAGGCCCGGGCCTGACCCACGAGGGCAAGCCGGACTCGAAGTCGCTGGTGATCTTCGGCTGGGAGCGGGCAGGGGCCTGGACGGCGCTGTTCGGCAGCGGACTGGGCGGCACGGATTATCCGACACCGCAGGCGGTCTATGCCGCCGATCCCGACAGCACCGAGAACGGCTCCGACCCGAGCCGCCGGCCCTATGAGACGGTGCTCGATTTGGCTGCGCGCGTCGGCCTCGACAAGCCGAACACGTCCTTTGCGAAGGGGCAGGAGGCGGCGCTGGTCGAAGCCCTGCTATCGCTGTCCGGCACCGCGCTGGTGGCGTGGGAGCACAAGGCGATCATCTCCGACATCCTGCCACGGCTGCCGGTGAGCAATGAAGACCAGTTACCGACCCACTGGTCCGGCAAACGCTTCGATGTGGTGCTGCGTTTCGATCGCGCCGACGGCGGGGCGGAATTCACGTTCAGCGAGCTCTATCCCTGCCTGATGCCGGGGGATTCCGACAAGCCGCTGAAGAGCGATCCGATGGACGGGTGAACCACCAAGCCGGAGATATTATCCCCATGGAAGAGGGTGCGGCGCGATGCTGCCGCCCGGATCGTGGTAAATGGGTCTGTCGAACGCGCGATCGCGTTCGCCGGATTACAATGCATGCCGCTTCCTTTCAAAAGACCCCAGGCCATCCGGTCCTTCTTTAGCCACGCCGCCTTTCAGAAGGCCGAGCATATTCAGCTTCGCGGAGCGGTTCTCGATCTCGACATCAGCGATGACGGCCGGGAGCTGGCGGCCTCGGTGCAGGGATCGCAATCCTGGCCCTATGAGGTCGAGATCAGGCTGGAGCGGGACCAGCACGGGCGCTTGGACGTATCCGGCACATGCACGTGCCCGATGCAGCACAATTGCAAGCACGTTGCGGCGGTTCTGCTCGAAGCCATCGAGCCGTCGGAGAACGACCTGGATCAGGGGACTCCGCCAAGGGCGGCGGGAAAGACAGCAGGGCAGGCGGGCACGGTGGTGCTGCCGCCAGAGATCAGCGCGTGGCTCAATAAGATCGGCGCGGTCAGCCGTGGCGATAGCTATCCTCCCGCGGTGAGGCAGAGGTTGATCTATGGCGTGCAGCCCCATTCCGAGCCGGGAGGTGCACCTTTTCTGGTCGTCCGTCTGTGGTCGGTCCGGCTGGGCAAGGACGATAGCTTTGCCTCCGCGTTCGCGAAGGTCGATCAACTGCGGACAAGTGCCGCGCATGCGCCGGCGTTCTATCGCGACATCGACATCGCGATCGCGGCGTGGCTTGGACATCAAGTCTATCTCGACGGACAATGGGCGTTCCGGATCGGCTCTGCCGCGCTGCTGAAGCGCATCGTCGAGACCGGCCGGGCGTATTGGCGCGATCATACCGGGCCGCTGCTGCGCTGGGGCGACATCCGCGGCGGCCGCATCGAATGGCAGCCGGTCGGCCTGCGAGGCATCGGCGCAAGGCTCGTGGTCGATGGTCTGACGGCCCTGCATGCCGAGCCGCCCATCTATGCCGACGAGAACAGCGGCGTCGTCGGCGAGGCCGATCCCGGTATAGATCCGCGAACCGCGCATCACCTGCTGAGCGCGCCGACGTTGCCGAAGGCGCTGATCGGCGAAGTGTCCCGGCATCTCAGCCAGCGGCTGCCCGCGCTCGATCGCGCCCTGCTGCCGTCGCCGCCGAGCGAGGTCGTCAAGATCGAGGCCAAGCCGGTGCCTGTTCTGCGCCTGCGACGCGGACCTTATCCCGGCTATGGCTTCCGCGGCGTCCACACCAGCGGGCTTCCACTCGGCGTGATCCGCCTGGCCTTTCGTTACGGTCCGATCGAAATCGAGACCAAGAGCAGCGACAACGGGATGGAGGTGTTCCACGACGGACGGGTGCACCTCGTCACGCGGGCCAAGGCGGACGAGCGAAAGACGTCCAAGCGGCTGAGCGATCTCGGCCTCGTTCCGCTCAAGAAAGTCCAGACCTACAGCTTCGGTGGCCACGGTGACGATCTGACCTTCGCCGACGAAGGTCGCTGGCTGCAGTTCATGCATCTCGAGCTCGAGGCATTGCGGGCGGAGGGATTCGAGATACGGATCGATGATGCCTTCCCGTTCCGGATGGCCGAGTCCTCCGGCCTCATCGACATGGAGATCGAAGGGAGCGGGATCGACTGGTTCGAGTTCGGCTTCAAGATCGACATCGACGGCAAGCCGCATGATCTCGCCGAGCTGCTGGCGCGGCTGCTCGCGCAGCCCGGGATCGTTGACGCGCTGGCCGACGCCGACTCCACCGAGAAGCACATGTATGTGCCGCTGCCCGACGGCCGACACCTGGCGCTCGCGGCCGGCCGCTTCCTGCCGGTTCTGCTGGCGCTGCAGACGATGCGGCTGAGCGGCGGCGGCTTGGATGCGTCGGGCAGGCTCAAGCTGTCTCGTGCGCAACTCGTGCCGCTACTGGCGCACGATCCGGGCGCATTCAAGGGGCCCGATGATCTACGCCGGCTCGCGGATCTGGTGCGGCAGCATCGGCCGGATGAATTGAAGCTGCCGGCCGGCTTCACCGCCACGTTGCGCCCCTACCAGCGGCAGGGCGTCGCCTGGCTCGATCTTCTGCGGCAGGCCAACCTCGGCGGCGTGCTGGCGGACGACATGGGCCTTGGCAAGACCGTACAGGTGCTGGCACTGCTGGCGCTGGAAAAGGCGCGCGGCGCGCTGACGGCGCCGGTGCTGATCGTGGCGCCGACCAGCCTGATGACCAACTGGTGCAACGAGGCCGCCAAATTCGTTCCCGATCTGAAGGTGCTGGTGTTCCATGGCGCCGCTCGCAAGGAGCTGATCGCGCAGATTTCGGAGCACGACGTCGTGCTCACCACCTATCCGCTGATCGCGCGCGACCATGAGCTCATCCTGGGACGGGACTGGCACATGGCCATTCTCGATGAGGCGCAGACCATCAAGAATCCCAATGCCGCGACGACGCGCTGGCTCAATGCGATCAAGGCCAGCCACCGCTTCTGCCTGACCGGCACGCCGATGGAGAACCATCTCGGCGAACTCTGGTCGATCATGAGCTTCGTCAACCCGGGCTATCTCGGCGACAAGACTGCGTTCACGCGCAACTGGCGCACGCCCATCGAGAAGGAAGGCAATACGATGCGAGCGGCGGCGCTGACCCGCCGCGTCAAGCCGTTCCTGCTGCGGCGGACCAAGGAGGAGGTCGCGTCCGAGCTGCCGGCCAAGGTCGACATCGTGGAGACCATCGCGATCGACGGCAAGCAGCGCGACCTCTATGATTCGATCCGCGCGGCGATGGCGAAGAAGGTGCGCAAGGCGCTGGATGAGCGCGGCCTTGCCCGCAGCCACATCATCGTGCTCGAGGCGTTGCTGCGGCTGCGCCAGGTCTGCTGCGATCCGCGGCTGGTGAAGCTCGACGACAAGGTCGAGCGCCCCTCGGCCAAGTTGGACCGGCTGATGGAGATGGTCGAGGAACTGCTCAGCGAGGGGCGCAAGATCATCATCTTCTCGCAGTTCACCTCGATGCTCTCCCTGATCGAGGAGCGTTTCGAGACAGCTGATATCGACTACGAGCTGCTCACGGGCGACACCCGCGATCGCAAGCGGGCGATCGAGGCGTTTCAGAGGGGGGACAGCCCGGTGTTCCTGATCAGCCTGAAGGCCGGCGGAGTCGGCCTGAACCTGACGGCGGCCGATACCGTCATCATCTACGATCCCTGGTGGAATCCCGCCGTCGAGGCGCAGGCGATCGACCGCGCGCATCGCATCGGCCAGGACAAGAAGGTCTTCGTCTATCGCCTGGTGACGGCCGGGACGATCGAGGAGAAGATCGGTGAACTCAAGCTGCGCAAGCAGGCGCTGGCCGATTCACTGTTCGATCGCGAGGGCAATGTCGGCAAGGCGCTGACGGAGGAGGATATCGCCGCGCTGCTGTCCTGACGGCGTGTGGAGATGCGTTGCGCGTGGCATCCGTTATTTTGTGCGGTCACGCCAGCGCGATGCGCTCGCGCGTCTCCTCGACCCAGGCATGGGCGGCGAACCATTCATGGTAGATGCGGCAGTGCGGGCAGTATGCGCGCGAGAAGAACACGGGCATGCGCTGAAAGCGCGCGGCGTCCATTTCCATCCCTGTCTCGATGCTGCGGCCGGTCTGCGGACAACGGACCATGATCTTGCCCATTCGCGGTCTCCTGTTCGTGGGCCAGATACGCCGGGGATGCGAAGAAAATGTAATGCTCAGCCGACAGTTTCGTGGCAAAGGTCGGAGTGAATTCCGACCGCGGAACGCGCGGCGTCGCTGCATCAAAAGCGGGTGAATCCCGCTGCAAAATGCACGGCCGATTGTCGCAACGCGGGACATCCGCCGCGGTCGGACACGATTGTTTGAGGACGCGTGGCATGAGCATCACGATCTACGGGATCAAGAACTGCGACACGATGAAGAAGGCGCGCGCCTGGCTCGACGATCACGGCGTCGCTTACGAATTCCACGACTACAAGACCGCCGGAATCGACAAAGCTAAACTCAAGGCATGGAGCGACGAGCTCGGCTGGGAGGTGCTGCTCAATCGCGCCGGGACGACGTTCAAGAAGTTGCCCGACGCGGACAAGAACGGACTCACCGAGAGCAAGGCGATCGCGCTCATGCTGGCGCAGCCTTCGATGATCAAACGCCCGGTGCTCGATCTCGGCGGCCGCCGCGTGGTGGGTTTCAAGCCGGATCTCTACGCAAAGGACGTGAAGGCTGCGAAGTAGTTGGAGCCGCGATCGCCGCGCGCGTGCAGGAAAATGCCGGTGGTATGATTTTCTATGTCAGCGGGAAATACCGGCCGATTTCAACGCAAGGTCCGCCGGCCGCCTTGCGACGTCGTTGCCCAGCTTTCCGCCTTGCCTAACTCCCTCGATTGACGGCATATTCCGGCGCGAAGCGGTCGCGGGTGGCGACGAGGAATCGTCCAGCCGTCCGGCAGAGCCGCCGTACAGGAAGAAGCGAGGGCCAGGCGCTGACGGCGCCGGCTTGGGGGGAATCTTTGGCTGACGAGTTCATTCTCGAGACCCACGGATTGACGAAGGAATTCGCGGGATTTTTTGCCGTTCGCGATGTTTCGCTCAAGATCCGCCGGGGCACCATTCACGCGCTGATCGGCCCGAACGGGGCCGGCAAGACCACGTGCTTCAACCTGCTGACGAAGTTCCTGACGCCGTCGGCCGGCAAGATTCTCTATAAGGGTCAGGATATTACGGCGACGGCGCCGGCCGACGTGGCACGGCTGGGCCTGGTCCGCTCGTTCCAGATCTCGGCGGTGTTTCCGCATATGACGGCGCTGGAGAACGTCCGCGTCGCCCTGCAGCGGCAGCATGGCTCGTCGTTCGACTTCTGGCGCTCCAAGAGCGTTCTGAACCGCTTCAACAGCCGGGCGCTCGAGCTGCTCGACGACGTCGGCCTCAGCGAGTTCGCCAATATTCCGGCAGTCGAAATGCCCTATGGGCGCAAGCGCGCGCTGGAGATCGCGACCACGCTGGCGCTCGATCCGGAGATGATGCTGCTGGACGAGCCGATGGCCGGCATGGGCCACGAGGACATCGACAAGATCGCCGCGCTGATCAAGCGCATCTCCGCCAAATACACGATCCTGATGGTCGAGCATAATCTCAGCGTTGTCGCCAACCTCTCCGACACCATCACCGTGCTGACGCGCGGGCAGGTGCTGACGGAAGGGCCGTATTCTGAGCTCTCCAAGGATGAGCGCGTCAAGGAAGCCTATCTGGGAGCCGGACATGCCTGAGGTGATGACGGCCACGAAGCCAGGGCAGGCGGCTGCGACCAGCACCATTCTCGACGTCAACAACCTCGAGAGCTGGTACGGCGAATCCCACATTCTCCACGGCATGAACTTCAACGTGAATGCCGGCGAGGTCGTCACCCTGCTCGGGCGCAACGGCGCCGGCAAGACCACGACCCTGAAATCGATCATGGGGATCATCGGCAAGCGCACCGGCTCGGTTCAGTTCAACGGCCAGCAGCTGATCCGCATGACCTCCGACAAGATCGCGCGGCTCGGCATCGCGCTGTGCCCGGAGGAGCGCGGCATCTTCGCGAGCCTCGACGTCCGCGAGAACCTGCTGCTGCCGCCGGTTGTGCGGCCGGGCGGGCTGACGCTCGACCAGATCTTCGAGCTGTTTCCGAATCTCAAGGAGCGGCTGAAGAGCCAGGGCACCAAGCTCTCCGGCGGCGAGCAGCAGATGCTGGCGATCGCGCGCATCCTGCGCACCGGCGCGAGCTTCCTGATGCTGGACGAGCCGACCGAGGGACTCGCGCCCGTCATCATCCAGCAGATCGGCCACACCATCGCGCGGCTGAAGAAGGAAGGCTTCACGATTCTCCTCGTCGAGCAGAACTTCCGTTTCGCCTCGACGGTCGCGGACCGCTACTACGTGGTCGAGCACGGCAAGGTCATCGACGGCTTTGCCAATGCCGATCTGTCGGCCAACATGGACAAGCTGCATACTTATCTCGGCGTCTGACCAGCGCCAGCGACGCTGACCTGGCAGTTCCTTCCGCGGTTTCTCGCGGTTTCTTGGTAGAATCTCTTGGCAGTTCTCTTGGCAGTTTTCTTGGAAAGTTCTGGAAGTTGGAAATGAAGAGCAAATTCATCGCGTCGCTGTTGCTGGGAACGGCACTCACTCTCGCCGCTGGCAGCATCGCTTCGGCCGGCGACAAGACCGTCAAGATCGGCGCGCTGTCCGATCAGTCGGGTCTTTATGCCGATCTCGGCGGTCCCGGCTCGACGCTCGCAGCGCAGATGGCGATCGAGGATTCCGGCCTCACCGCGAAGGGCTGGAAGATCGACGTCATCTCCGGCGATCACCAGAACAAGCCGGATATTGGCACCTCGATCGCGCGGCAGTGGTTCGACGTCGACAAGGTCGACGTCATCGTCGACGTGCCGAACTCGGGCGTGGCGCTGGCGGTGAACAACGTCGTCAAGGAAAAGAACGGCGTCTACATCAATTCGGGCGCTGCGACCTCGGATCTCACCAACGCGCAGTGCTCGCCCAACACGGTGCACTGGACCTACGACACCTACATGCTCGCGCACACCACTGGCCAGGCGCTGGTCAAGGCGGGCGGCTCGACCTGGTTCTTCCTGACGGCAGACTACGCCTTCGGCGCCGCGCTGGAGCGCGATACCACGGCGGTCGTGACCGCCAATGGCGGCAAGGTGATCGGCGGCGTCAAGCATCCGCTCAACACCTCCGACTTCTCGTCCTTCCTGCTGCAGGCGCAGTCGTCGAACGCCAAGGTCATCGGCCTCGCCAATGCCGGCGGCGATACCACCAATACGATCAAGCAGGCGGCCGAGTTCGGCATCAATAAGGGCGGCCAGAAGCTTGCCGCGCTGTTGCTGTTCCTGACCGACGTCAAGTCGATCGGGCTCGACATCGCGCAGGGCCTCAACTTCACCGAGACCTTCTACTGGGACATGAACGACCAGACCCGCGCCTTCTCCGAGCGCTTCGCCAAGCGCATGAAGAACGGCGCGCCGCCGACCATGGTGCAGGCGGGCGTCTATGCCGGCTTGATGCATTACTTCAAGGCGCTGGAGGCGCTCGGCGAGAACCCGCATGACGGCGTCAAGATCGTCGACAGGATGAAGTCGATCCCGACCGACGATGCGCTGTTCGGCAAGGGCGAGATCCAGCCGAACGGCCGCACCATCCACACCGCCTATCTGTTCGAGGTCAAGAAGCCCTCGGAGTCCAAGGGCCCGTGGGATCTCTACAAGCTGGTCGGCTCGGTACCGGGCGACCAGGCCTTCACGCCGCTCGACAAGAGCGCGTGCGCCTTGTTGAAGAAATGAACCGCTGTGGCTCCGGCGGCTGAACGTCGCCGGGGCCGCCATCTTCTGGGAAACGCCGAGAGAAAACAGAAACAAGACGATGCAGGCCCTCTACGCACAGCTCCTGGTCGGACTGATCAACGGCTCGTTCTACGCGCTGCTCAGTCTCGGGCTTGCCGTCATCTTCGGCATGCTCAACATCATCAATTTCGCCCATGGCGCGCTCTACATGATGGGCGCGTTCTGCGCCTATTTCCTGCTGAACCTCGGCGGCATCAATTATTGGTGGGCGCTGCTGCTGGCGCCGATCATCGTCGGCATCTTCGGCATGGTCCTCGAGCGCACCATGCTGCAATGGATTGCCGGGCTCGACCATCTCTACGGACTGCTGCTGACGTTCGGACTGGCGCTGATCATCCAGGGCGTGTTCCAGAACTTCTTCGGCTCGTCCGGCCTGCCTTATGCGATCCCGGATCAGCTCCGCGGCGGCATGAACCTCGGCTTCATGTATCTGCCGGTCTATCGCGGCTGGGTCGTCATATTCTCCCTGGTCGTCTGTCTGGCGACCTGGTTCCTGATCGAGCGGACCCGGCTCGGCGCCTACCTGCGCGCGGCCACCGAGAATCCGACATTGGTGCGGGCGTTCGGCATCAACGTGCCGCGCATGATCACGCTGACCTACGGCCTCGGCGTCGGGCTCGCGGCGCTGGCCGGCGTGTTGTCGGCGCCGATCAACCAGGTGCGGCCGCTGATGGGCGAGCACATCATCATCGTGGTGTTCGCGGTGGTCGTGATCGGCGGCATGGGTTCGATCATGGGCTCGATCATCACCGGCTTCCTGCTCGGCGTGATTGAGGGACTGACCAAATATTTCTATCCCGAGGCTTCCAACACCGTGGTCTTCGTTCTGATGGTCCTGGTGCTGCTGGTGAAGCCGACGGGTCTGACCGGACGGGCGGCCTGACATGACATCCATCACCGACGCAACCCTGCCGATCACCCCGCGCGCGATGCGCGATGAGATGATCGTGTTCGTCATCATGACAGCGCTGCTGGCGATCGTGCCGTGGACCGGGCTGTACCCGTTCTTCGTCATGCAGGCGCTGTGCTTCGCGCTGCTGGCCTGCGCCTTCAACCTCCTGATCGGCTATGGCGGCCTGCTGTCGTTCGGCCATGCGATGTTCCTGGGAACGGCCGGCTATTGCAGTGCCCACGCGCTGAAGGTGTGGGGGCTGCCGCCCGAACTCGGCATCCTGACGGGCGTCGCCGGATCGTTCGTCCTGTCGGTGATCACCGGCTACATCTCGATCCGACGCCAGGGCATCTATTTCGCGATGATCACCCTGGCGCTGTCGCAGCTCCTGTACTTCATCTATCTGCAGGCGCCGTTCACCCATGGCGAGGACGGCATCCAGGGCATTCCGCAGGGCCGGATGTTCGGCATCCTCGACCTGTCCAAGCCGACGGTGCTCTATTACGTCGTGCTGGTCGGCTTCCTCGCCGGCTTCCTGCTGATCTTCCGCACCATCAACTCGCCGTTCGGCGAGGTGCTGAAATCGATCCGTGAGAACGAGCAGCGCGCGATCTCGCTGGGCTACAAGACCGACCATTACAAGCTGCTCGCCTTCATCCTGTCGGGGACGCTGGCGGGCCTCGCCGGTGCGCTGAAGGTGTTCGTCGCCCAGAATGCCTCGCTGACCGACGTCGAGGTCGGGATGTCCGGCCAGATCGTGCTCATGACCCTGGTCGGTGGGCTCGGCACCGTGTTCGGCCCCGTCGTGGGCGCGTTCGTGATCGTCGGCATGCAGCAATATCTGTCCGGCTTCGGCCAGTGGGTGACGGTGATCCAGGGCGTGATCTTCGTCGCCTGCGTGCTCACCTTCCGCCGCGGCGTCGTCGGGGAAATCGCCCATCTGTTCAAGCGATCCCTCTAAGTCATTGATCTGAAAAGAGATCGTTGAAAGGGCAGAAAGCGGTGGATGATCCGGCCACCGCTTCTGCTGGTGCGCGATCCGGAGTATGACAGTTCTGTGACTGGCCGGCCCTGGCCCGTTTCGGAATGGATGGATCTCGTCCCATGCTGCACTGGTTTCGCGCCGTCCTCCCGCGGGAGGAGCGGTTTTTCGATTTGTTCGCCCGCCACAACAAGGTGGTGATTCAAGGCGCCCATGCGCTGCAGGACATGCTGCAGGGCGGCGACGACATCCTCAGGCATTGCCAGCGCGTCAGCCAGCTCGAGAACGAGGCCGACAACATCACCCGCGAAGTGCTGACCGCTGTCCGCCGCACTTTCATCACCCCATTCGACCGCGGCGACATCAAGAACCTGATCACCTCGATGGACGACGCCATCGACCAGATGCAGCAGACCGCCAAGGCCGTGGTGCTGTTCGAGGTCAAGGAGTTCGAGCCGACCATGCGCGAGATGGGCACCTTGCTGGTCGACTGCGCCAACCTGATCGGAAAGGCGTTGCCGCTGTTGCAGGCGATCGGCCAGAACGTGCCGATGATCACTGCGATCACCGAGGAGATGACCAAGCTCGAGGGACGGGTCGACGATCTCCACGACATCGGGCTGAAGGAGCTGTTCCTCAAGCACCGCAACGCCAACACGATGGACTTCATCGTCGGCGCCGAGATCTATGACCATCTGGAGAAGGTCGCCGACCGCTTCGACGACGTCGCCAACGAGATCAATTCGATCATGATCGAACAGGTCTAGGGTAGGGCCGCGCCGTGGACGCTCAACTCGGCCTTCCGATCCTGGTCGGCCTCATCGCCGTCGCACTCGCTTTCGACTTCCTGAATGGCCTGCACGACGCCGCCAACTCGATCGCGACCATCGTTTCGACCCGCGTGCTCCGGCCGCAATATGCGGTGTTCTGGGCCGCATTCTTCAACTTCGTGGCGTTCGGCGTGTTCGGCCTCCACGTCGCCCAGACCATCGGCACCGGCATCATCGATCCCGCGATCGTCGACGCGCAGGTGATCTTCGCTGCCCTGGTCGGCGCCATCGTCTGGAACCTGGTCACCTGGGCCGCCGGCATTCCGTCGTCGAGCTCGCATGCGCTGATCGGCGGGCTGGTCGGGGCAGGGGTCGCCAAGGCCGGCATCTCGGCCACCGTGTGGAGCGGCCTGTCCAAGACCGTGCTCGCGATCGTGCTGTCGCCGCTGGTCGGGCTGGTGCTGGCGATGATCCTGGTCGCGATCGTGTCCTGGGCCTCGGTGCGCTCGACGCCGTTCGCGGTCGACCGCGCCTTCCGCATCCTGCAATTCGCTTCGGCCTCGCTCTATTCGCTCGGCCATGGCGGCAACGACGCGCAGAAGACGATGGGCATCATCGCCGTGCTGTTGTACTCGCAGGGCCGTCTCGGCGAGCAGTTCACGGTGCCGTTCTGGGTCGTGCTGTCGTGCCAGGCCGCGATGGCGCTTGGCACCCTGATGGGCGGCTGGCGCATCGTCCGCACCATGGGCCTGCGCATCACCAAGCTCAACCCGATGCAGGGCTTCTGCGCCGAGACCGGCGGCGCCATCACGCTGTTCCTGGCGACGTTCCTCGGCGTGCCGGTGTCGACCACCCACACCATCACCGGCGCGATCGTCGGCGTCGGCGCCGCCCGCCGCGCCTCGGCGGTGCGCTGGAACGTGGCCGGATCGATCGTCTACGCCTGGATCTTCACGATTCCGGCCTCTGCCATCGTCTCGGCGCTGACGTTCTGGCTGGTGTCGGTGCTCCGGCACTGATCCGGGGCGGGCGAGGGGGCAACTCGCCGGTTGGAGTTGCGGTGCAAAACGCCTATATGGAGGGCGCGCGGCGGCCGTGATCCCGCGCCTTTCCCATCAAATCGCCCGCTCTCTGGCCCCGAAACGACGTCCGCCGCCTCATGTCCGATACAAGTTTGACGACCGAACAGCCGTCCCGCTCCGCGCTCTCCGACGAGGTCGCGCGCCGGCGCACCTTCGCCATCATCTCGCACCCGGACGCCGGCAAGACGACGCTGACCGAGAAGCTGCTGCTGTTCGGCGGCGCCATCAACCTCGCCGGTCAGGTCAAGGCCAAGGGCGAGCGCCGCAACACCCGCTCGGACTGGATGAAGATCGAGCGCGAGCGCGGCATCTCGGTCGTCACCTCGGTGATGACCTTCGAGTTCGAAGGGCTGGTGTTCAACCTGCTGGACACGCCGGGCCACGAGGACTTTTCCGAAGACACCTATCGCACGCTGACCGCGGTCGACTCGGCCGTCATGGTGATCGACGCCGCCAAGGGCATTGAGGCGCGCACGCGCAAGCTGTTCGAGGTCTGCCGCCTCCGCGACATCCCGATCATCACCTTCATCAACAAGATGGACCGCGAGAGCCGCGACACCTTCGATCTCCTGGACGAGATCGAGAAGACGCTGGCGCTCGACACCACGCCGATGACCTGGCCCGTGGGGCGCGGCCGCGACTTCATCGGCACCTATGACATCCGCGACGGCGGCGTGCGCCTGCTCGAAGGCGGCGGCGCCAAGACCGGCGCGGCGCAGCAGATCGACATCGCCGAGCTCGGCAAGATCAACGCCAATCTCGACATGAGCCAGATCACCGACGAGCTGGAGCTGGTCAAGGAGGCCTGCAAGCCGTTCGACCTCGAGGCATTTCGCGAGGGCCACCTGACGCCGGTGTATTTCGGTAGCGCGCTGCGCAATTTCGGCGTCGGCGATCTGCTCGAAGGCCTCGGCCGCTACGCGCCGTCGCCGCGCGCGCAGGAGTCGAACCTGCGCAAGGTCGACGCCGCCGAGCCGCGCATGAGCGCCTTCGTGTTCAAGATCCAGGCGAATATGGACCCCAACCACCGCGACCGCATCGCGTTCGCGCGGCTGTGCTCGGGCAAGCTCAACCGCGGCATGAAGGCGAAGCTGGTACGCACCGGCAAGACCATGCCGCTGTCGAGCCCGCAATTCTTCTTCGCCCAGGACCGCTCGGTCGCGGACGAAGCCTTTGCGGGTGACGTCGTCGGCATTCCCAACCACGGCTCGCTTCGTATCGGCGACACCCTGACCGAGGGCGAGGATCTCACCTTCGTCGGCGTGCCGAGCTTTGCCCCGGAAATCGTCCGCCGCGTCCGCCTCACCGATGCGATGAAGGCCAAGAAGCTGAAGGAAGCCTTGCAGCAGATGTCGGAGGAGGGCGTCGTGCAGGTGTTCCGCCCGCGTGACGGTGCGCCGGCGCTGGTCGGCGTGGTGGGACCGCTGCAGCTCGACGTGCTCAAGGCGCGGCTCGATGCCGAGTACTCGCTGCCGGTCGAATTCGAGATCTCCGAGTTCTCGCTGGCGCGCTGGATCTCGTGCGACGACAAGAAGAAGCTCGAGGCGTTCATCGCCGCCAACAATTCCGGCGTCGCCGACGACGTCGACGGCGATCCGGTGTTCCTGGCCAAGAACGAGTTCTATCTCGGCTACACCAAGGAACGCGCCGAAGGCATCGTGTTCTCCAACGTCAAGGACGTGAAGAAGAAGGCCTGACGCTGCTGCTCTCCGGTCATTCCGGGGCATCGCGAAGCGATGAGCCCGGAATCCATTTTGCCTCTTGTACTGTCGCTCAATGGATTCCGGGCTCGCCCTGCGGACGCCCCGGAATGACGCGTAGAGAGAAACAGGACTCTTCCACAGTCGACTTGGCGCATGCTGCGTGATGAGACCCGTAGCGCCGCGCGCTTTTCGCCAGACGACTGGTGAGCTACGCTTCCTCTCACACCAAGCGGGGGAAAAGAAAATGCCAACGGGATCTTTGGGCCGCCTTGTCTGGCGCCAGATGGTGGCACTGTTAGCTGCGTGTGGCTTGGCGTTCGCGGCGATCGGAGCGGCAGACGCCGCCGAGGTGGTCGCGCTGGGCGCCAGCAACACCTATGGCAAGGGCGTCAATCGCGGCGAGGATTTTCCGGCCCAGCTCGAGGCCATGCTCCACGGCAAGGGCGTTCGGGTCAGCGTCGCCAACGCCGGCATCAACGGTGATACCACAGCCGGGATGCTGTCCCGCTTCGACAGCGCGGTCGATGGATCAACCCGCGTGCTGGTGCTGCAGCCCGGCGGCAACGACGCCCGCAAAGGGGTCGGCGACCAGCGCGCCAGCAGCATCAGCGCCATCATGGCCAAGGCCGCGCAGCGCCGCATCAAGGTCGTGATGGTCGAGAACGGCATGTTCCGTGGCCTGCCGCATCAGGTCGACGGTGTGCATCTGACCCCGGAGGGCTATCGCATGCTGGCCGCATCGCTGCTGCCCCGCGTGATGGGCGGCTTGCGGAAGTAGCTCGCCGCGAGGTCGTGAAGCGCGCCGCGCCGGCCTGCGGTCTCACAGCTCGATGATTCCCCGTCGCGCCGCATGCGCCACCGCATCGGTTCGGCCCGTTGCATCGAGCTTGTCGAGCAGCGAGCCGACGTGGAACTTCGCCGTATGTACGGAGATGCCGAGGCTGCGCGCGATCTCCTTGTTGGAGCAGCCCTCGGCCATCAGCGCCAGGACGTCGCGCTCGCGCGCGGTGAGCTGAAAATCATCGATCGCCTGGCCGTCGATCCTGTCGTCGCCGCTGCGCGCCTCATCACTGCCATGCAACGGCGCGACGGCGACGTCGGCGCTCTCGCCGGGCGCGACCAGCGTCAGGCCCGTGACATCGCCGAGCAGCGCCGCCAGCCGGTCGGCCAGCTCGGCATCGTCGACCGCGATCGCGATCCTGATCGGCGCGCGCGCCTTCTCGCTCACGCCGGCCTCTCGCCGATGGTCAGGGCGAACTGCACCGGCTCGCCGGCACGCAGCGCTGCGACCTCGACGACGGCGCCGACGCTGTCCGGACCGAGTTCGCGCATCATCGCGCGCATGCCCCTGAACGGCTCCTTGTTGAGAGCGGTGATGACGTCACCCTGGCGCAGGCCGGCGGCCGCGGCCGGGCCGCTCTTGTCGAGGCTCATGATCATCGCACCGAGTCCATCGTCGAGCCGGACCGGCTGCAGGCCGGCACCGAGATAGCCGCGAGCGATGCGACCATGCGTCTCGAGCTTGCTGGCGACCCGTTCGATCGTGGCCGCGGGTATCACGAGCGTCCGGCGCGGGCCGCGCACGGCCATTCCGATCGCGTGGCCCGCAGCGTCGAGCACGAGACCGCCTTCGGCGCTGTGCCGCAGCCTGGTGTCGAGCTCGATGCGCGCATCGATGTCGCCGCCGCGCAGGCTGCGCCAGGCGCCCGCCGATTGCGAGACCATCGCCAACGCCGCGGCCGGCTTGCCCTGATCGGCGGCGACGAGGATGGCCAGAGCACCGAGCGGCGGCACGCCGCCGGCAAGCGAGGCGGCCGCGACATCCTTGCCTTGGACGCGGAGCAGGGCGATGTCGGTGGTGTGATCACGCCCGGCGATCGTGACGGGGCGGGTCGTGCCGTCGGCGAAGGCGAGCACGATCTCGCCCTCCTCGGCGAGGGTCTCGTCCGCCGTGACGACGAGGCCCGGCTTCCAGACGAAGCCGGAGGCGCGCGTGCGGTGCGAATGGACCGAGACCAGTGATGGCGCTGCGGCGGCAACAGCGGCGGCCAGCGCGGAGGACAGTGAGGAGAGGGCGGACAGCTCGGGCATCGACGGCTCCATGGGTTGATCCCAATGTGGCGCGTCGATGGTCGTTGCGGAACTCCCCAGGTGGGCAGGCTGCGCTCATCCGGGCTACAAGTTGAAGTCAGAGCGTCGTCCGCGCCTTCGGCAGCGGAAAGGCGAGATCGCCGTGCTTCGACGTCTTCAGCCCCAGTCCGATCAGCGCCTCGGCGAAGCGCACCGCTGCGGCGACGCCGTCGATCACGGGAATTCCGAGCTCGGTGGAGAGGTCGTGCGCGAGATCGGCCATGCCGGCGCAGCCGAGCACGATGGCGCCGATACCGTCCTCGCGCAGCGCCGCCCGGCATTCGCCGAGCAGCGTGCCGCGGACATTGGCCTCGGGCTTGTCGAGGTCGAGCACGGCAACGTCGACGGCGCGCACCCTGCGGCAATGCTGCTCCATGCCGTAATTGCGCACGAGGTGCTCGGCGATCACCTTGGTGCGCGACAGCGTCGTGACGATGCTGAAATGGGTGGCGACGAAGCTCGCCGCATGCATCGCAGCTTCCGCGATGCCGAGCACCGGCACAGCCGACAATTCGCGCGCGGCGAGCAGGCCGGGATCACCGAAGCAGGCGATCACATGGGCGTGGCAGCCTTCTGCGTCTCCGGCCTCGACCTCCTTGAGCATGCCGACCGCGGCAATCGCCTCGTCGTAATGGCCCTCGATCGAGGCGGCGCCGAACCGCGCGGTGCGGCCGACGATCCGCGTCGACGGGCTTGCGCTGGCCTGGGCCGCCTTGGCGATCAATTCGGTCATCGTCGCCGTCATGTTCGGGTTGATGACGTTGATCACGGTCTCGCTGTGGCGGCTCATCGTCGCGTCCGTCTGCTGTCGCATCCTGCCGTGTTCTAGCCGAGTTCCGCTGTTACGGTCGAGAGCCGTTCGCGGCGCCGAACGCGCAGACGTGAACGGGATTGAGCTTGCGAATTCTGCGATCGGATCCAGCTTGGAGTCCATCCCAGCCCGAGAGTCCCATGCTCCGTGTCGTCGTGCTCCTCCTGCTGATGGTGGCCGCTCCGGTCGCCGCCGACGCGCGCCGCCAGCAGATCAATCCGGTGCCGTTCGCGCACACGCCGTGCAGCGTGCTCGACGAGCAGCCGTGCACGCCGTCGTTCTGCAGCGTCTTCGGGCCGTGGCCGTGTATTCCCGAGATGAACTATCCCTATGGCCAGAACCTGCAACTCACGATCGAGAGCCGGCCCGCCAAGGATCAGGAAGCCAAATATCAGAAGCCGGATCACGATCTCGACACGATCGGCGATCTGTTCGCAGCGCTGCGCGCGTGCTGGACGCCGCCGCCGGAGGACAGCGCCCGCGCCGGGATGCAGATGACGGTGCGCTTCAGCTTCAAGCGGACCGGCGAGATGATCGCGCCGCCACGCGTGACCTTCGCGACATCAGGCGCCCCGGCCGACACGCGCGCGACCTATCTGAAGACGATCAATTCCTCGCTCGACGGCTGCCTGCCGCTGAAGTTCACAAAGGGGCTCGGCGGTGCGCTCGCCGGCCGGCCGATCGCGATCCGCTATGTCGAGAATCGCGATCTGAAGAACACGTCGGAACGGTGATGGCGTCGTCCGCTGTGCTCCATCTCCCGACCGCATAGCCCGTCATGCCACTTCGGCTTTTCGAGCCGGCCCGGAACGACGGCGAGCGGGCGGGAGTGCCTGACGTTGAAATGCGCCACGTTGCGAGGCGGCCCCCGGAAATGATACCGATGCCCACGCACAGGTCGCGTGCAAGCGAAGGGGGACGCCGTGGGACTTCTGGTGATGGTGGTGGGGCTGGTGCTGTTTCTCGGCGCCCATGTGTTCACGACCCGGCGCGAGGCGCGCGCGAAGGTCATCGCGCGGCTGGGCGAGGGCACGTATAAGCTCGTCTATACTGTCGTGGCCCTTGCCGGCCTCGCCCTGATCGTCTGGGGTTTTGCCGCGTACCGCCACGACGGCGGCTGGATCCAGGTCTGGACGCCGCCGAAGGCGCTCAAGCACATCAATCTCGCCTTGATGCTGCCGGCGGTGATCATGATCGTCGCCGCCTACATCCGCGGCCGCATCTACACCGTGCTGAAGCATCCGATGCTGGCCGGCGTGAAGCTGTGGGCGTTCGGGCATCTGCTCGCCAATGGCGATCTCGGCGGCATCATCCTGTTCGGCTCGATCCTGGCATGGGCGGTGTTCGACCGCATCTCGCTGAAGCGCCGCGCCGACGCCGGCGGCCCGCCGATCCCGGTCGGCGGCGTTGGCAATGACGTGATCGCGGTGGTGGTCGGCATCGTCGTCTATCTCGCGCTGGCCTTCGCGTTCCATCCTGTCGTGCTCGGCATTCCCGTCATCGGGGGGTAGCGATGTCGGTGCAATCGACCGTCCGCCGCAAGACGGCTCCCGAGATTCGCGCCCGCAAGGGCGGCGAGCCGATCGTGATGCTGACGTCCTACCACGCCCATACCGCGGCGCTGGTGGATCGCCATTGCGATGTGATCCTGGTCGGCGATTCCCTCGGGAATGTGATGCACGGCTTCGAGACCACCGTGCCGGTGACCCTGGAGATGATGATCCTGCAGGGCTGCGCCGTGATGCGCGGCTCGCGCCAGGCGCTGGTGGTGGTCGACATGCCGTTCGGCTGCTACGAGGCCACGAAGGAGCAGGCGTTTCATGCGGCGGTGCGGATCCTCAAGGAGACGCAATGCGGAGCGGTCAAGCTCGAGGGCGGGGCGCGGATGGCCGAGACGGTCGCCTTCCTCAGCGAGCGCGGCATCCCGGTGATGGGCCATGTCGGCCTGACGCCGCAATCGATCAACACGCTCGGCTCGTTCCGGGCGCAGGGCCGCGACGAGGCGGATTGGGCCGCGATCGAGAACGACGCTGCGGCGATCGCACAGGCCGGTGCGTTCTCGGTGGTGATCGAGGCCGTGGCCGAGCCGCTGGCGCGCAAGATCACGCAGCAGATCGCGATCCCCACCATCGGCATCGGTGCCAGCGCCGCCTGCGACGGTCAGGTGCTGGTTTTGGAGGACATGCTCGGCCTGTCGCCGCGGGCGCCGAAATTCGTCCGCCGCTACGGCAATCTGGGTCCGGCGATCGACGAGGCGATCGAACGCTACGCGGCCGACGTGCGTACCCGTGCGTTTCCGGCGGCGGAACATGTCTACGGAATGAAGTCAAAGACCTGACGGGCGCCTCTCGCTTGATCGGCCCGTTGGCGTCGTGGTGCGCGCGGCGTCACGGGATGAATCTCCGGCGCTGGCGGAGATAGCCAAGCGCGTCATCCCTTGGTTATGTTTCAGGCTGGTCCGCGTCGCGGCGAACAACGACAAGAAGCCAAGCTCGGGGAAACTCCATGGACTGGTCGACCTATGTAACGCCGCCGATGCGGCGCGAAGCCCGTTTCGGCGATCGCGTGGTTCCGTTGTTCACGGAGCGGCCCGCGAACCTCTGGGCCATGGTCGAAGAAGCGGTGGAGCGCAACGGCGACGGCGAGGCGCTGGTCTGCGGGGCCGTGCGGCTGTCGTGGCGCGAGGTCGCCGCGACCGCCGCGCGGATCGCCGGCGGGCTGCAGGCGAGGGGCTTGCGCAAGGGCGACCGGCTGGCGCTGCTGCTCGGCAACCGCATCGAATTCGTGCTCACGCTGTTTGCCGCAGCCAAGCTCGGGCTGATCACGGTGCTGCTGTCGACGCGGCAGCAGACGCCGGAAATCGCCTATGTGCTGAAGGATTGCGGCGCCCGGCTGCTGCTGCACGAGGCTGCGTTGGCTGACCGGTTGCCGGCCGCTGCGGAAACGCCGGAGCTGGCGGGGCGCATTGCCGTCGACGATCGTCCGGCGCGGTCGGATTTTGCAGCGCTGGCCGATCATGCCGCGCACGAAAATCACGTCGAGGTGGCCGAAGAGGACACCGCGATGATCCTCTACACCTCCGGAACCACCGGCCGGCCGAAAGGCGCGATGCTCGCCCATTGCAACATCATCCACTCCTCGACGGTCTACGAGGCCTGCCTGGGGCTCACGCGGACCGACCGCTCGATCGCCGCCGTGCCGCTCGGCCATGTCACCGGCGTCGTCGCCAACATCACCAGCATGGCGCGCTGCGCCGGCACCTTGATCATCATGCCGGAGTTCAAGGCCGGCGAATATCTGAAGCTCGCCGCGCGCGAGCGCGTGACCTACACGGTCATGGTCCCCGCGATGTACAATCTCTGCCTGTTGCAGCGCGACTTCGACAGTCATGATCTCTCATGCTGGCGGATCGGCGGCTTCGGCGGCGCGCCGATGCCGGTCGCCACCATCGAGCGGCTGGCCGCCAAGATCCCGGGCCTCCGGCTGGTCAACGCCTATGGCTCGACTGAGACCACCTCGCCGGCGACGTTGATGCCCTCGGATCTGACCGCGCGCCATATCGACAGCGTCGGGCTGCCGTGTCCGGGCGCCAGCATCCTGGTGATGGACGGGCAGGGGCGGGAGCTGCCGCGCGGTGAGATCGGCGAGATCTGGATCGGCGGCGGCCAGGTCATCAAGGGCTACTGGAACAATCCCAAGGCCACCGGCGAGAGCTTCACCGCCGGCTATTGGCATTCCGGCGACCTCGGCTCCGTCGATGCCGACAATTTCGTCCGGGTGTTCGACCGGCAGAAGGACATGATCAACCGCGGCGGGCTGAAGATCTACTCGGCCGAGGTCGAATCGGTGCTGGCGAGCCACCCGGCGGTGGTCGAGAGCGCGATCATCGCCCGGCCATGTCCGGTGCTCGGCGAGCGCGTGCATGCGGTGGTCGTGACCCGCGAGCCGATGAGCGCCGAAGCGCTGCGCAGCTGGTGTGCCGAGCGGGTCTCGGATTACAAGGTTCCGGAAACCCTGACCGTGACCGCGGACCCCCTGCCGCGCAACGCCAACGGCAAGGTGATGAAACGGCAGTTGCGCGAAGCCTTGACGGCGTGATAGCCGCGTTCGGACCCTGTGGCAGAACCGGGGAGTAACGCCTTGATTCGGCTGGACTCGCCTTGCCACCGCCATGCCGATGCGGTATCGGCGCCGGCGCGCGGGCAACGGGCCGCTCGCGCGGCACTTCAAACGCATGCGCGCGCGCTCGCAGCGAACCTGACGGGATGTCCTTAGGTGTCTGAATTTATTGATGAAGTAGACGAGGAGGTCCGTCGGGAACAGCTCAAGAAGCTGTGGGACCGCTATTCGATCTTTATCATCGCCCTTGCCGTGCTGATCATCGCCGGCGTCGGCGGCTGGCGCGGCTACCAGTATCTCGAGGGCCAGAAGGCGGCCGAGGCGGGCTCAGCCTTCAACAAGGCCCTCGAACTCTCCGAGCAGAACAAGCATGCCGATGCGGAGAAGGCCTTTGCCGATGTCGCGGCCAGGGCCCCATCGGGATACCGCATGCTGGCCCGCTTCCACCAGGCTGCCGAGGCCGCCATGCGCGACAAGGCGGCTGCCGTGAAGATCTACGACGAGCTTGCTGCCGACCGCAGCATCGGGGCCGAGCCGCAGTCGATGGCGCGGCTGCGCGCGGCAGGTCTGCTGGCCGATACGGCGCCTTACGCCGACCTCAAGCAGCGCCTCGAAGGCGAAACGGCGCCTGGCGCGCCGTTCCGCCACGCCGCCCGCGAATTGCTGGCGCTGTCGGCGTGGAAGGCCAACGATGCCGCGGCGGCCCGTCAATGGCTCGACATGATTGCGCTGGATGGTGAGACCCCGCCGGGCCTGCGCTCGCGCGCCGAAGCGCTGCAGGCGCTATTGCCTGCAGTCGCCAAGAGCTGATCGCGAACCTCGCGACGGCGAACCGAGTTGATTGGAACGACGATCATGCGCCGCCCCCAACGTGTCATTGCCCTCACGGTCCTCGTTGCGCTTTCCGGCGTGCTGGGCGGCTGCGCGAGCGGGGGAAGTTTCGACCCCTCGGACATGCTCGACTTCCTGGACACCAAGAAGAAGCTGCCGGGTGACCGCAAGCCGGTGTTCCCGGAGGGCGTGCCGGGTCTCGAGCAGGGCGTGCCGAAGGAACTCTACAAGGGTGCCCAGCAGCAGCCGGTGACCGACCCAGGCGCTCAGGCGGCTACGCCGCCGGCGCCTCCGGTGGAGGAGCCCAAGGGTAAAAAGGGCCGGCGGCAGGCGGCCGTGAACAACCCGACGACGGCCGATCCGCAGGATGGCGAGGCTGCCGCGGTCGAGGAGGGCGCTGCCGCCGTTCCGCCGGCACCGAAGCCCAAGAAGATCGTGCGCCGCCGCACCACGGCACCACCGCCGGATGATGCTGCCCCGGCGCAGCAGCCGGCGGCCCAGCGATCCGGCGGCGGCTTCCCGGCGCCGATGCCGAGCGGCTCCTTCAGCCGTTAATCTCACCTGCGAATCGGCGGATCGCCCGTTCGGTTTTGCGGCCGAATGCGCTAAAGCTGCGCGCTCACGCGCACGGATCATCATGCCCTTCACCATCGCCATCATCGGCCGGCCCAACGTCGGCAAGTCGACCCTGTTCAACCGTCTGGTCGGGCAGAAGCTGGCGCTCGTCGACGACGTGCCGGGCGTCACGCGCGACCGCCGCGAGGGCGAAGCGAAGCTGTTCGATCTCAACTTCACGATCATCGACACCGCCGGCCTCGACGAGGGCCCCAAGGGCTCGCTGACCGCGCGCATGCAGGAGCAGACGGAAACCGCGATCGCGCTCGCCGACGCGCTGTTCTTCGTGATCGATGCCCGCATCGGCCTGACGCCCGCCGACCGCGCCTTCGCCGATTTCGCCCGCCGCGCCGACAAGCCGGTGCTGCTGCTCGCCAACAAGAGCGAGGGCAAGCATGGCGAGCTCGGCGCCATGGAATCTTACGCGCTCGGCCTCGGTGATCCCATCCAGATCTCGGCCGAGCACGGCGAGGGCATGGGCGAGCTCTACGACGCCGTCAGCAAGCTCGTTCCGCCCACCGACGACGAGGACGACGAGCGCGACGAGACCGACGAGGAACGCGCCAACAGGCCGATCCGGGTCGCGATCGTCGGCCGTCCCAATGCCGGCAAGTCGACCCTGATCAATCATCTGCTCGGCGAGGAGCGGCTGCTCACGAGTCCCGAGGCCGGGACGACGCGCGATTCGATCGCGGTCGAAATCGAGTGGAAGGGCCGCGGCTTCCGCATCTTCGACACCGCAGGTCTGCGCCGGCGCTCGCGCATCGAGGAGAAGCTGGAGAAGCTGTCGGTGGCGGACGCGCTGCGCGCGGTGCGCTTCGCCGAGGTGGTCGTGCTGATGATGGATGCGCAGAACCGCTTCGAGGAGCAGGATCTGCGCATCGCCGACCTGATCGAGCGCGAGGGGCGTGCCCTGGTCATCGCCGTCAACAAATGGGACCTGATGGACGGCAACCCCGGCCAGATCTCGATGCTCCGCCGCGATGCCGACCACTGGCTGCCGCAGGTCGCGGGCGCGCCGATCGTGGCGGTGTCGGGCCTGATGGGCGAGGGCATCGACCGGCTGATGCAGGCGATCGTCGAGGCCTACGCGGTCTGGAACCGGCGCGTGCCGACCGCGGCGCTGAACCGCTGGTTCGAGGGGGCGATCGCCGACAATCCGCCGCCGGCGGTGTCGGGCCGCCGGCTCAAGCTGAACTACATCACCCAAACCAAGGCGCGGCCGCCGAGTTTCGTGCTGTTCTGCTCGCGCGCCGACGCGATCCCGCAATCCTACTTGCGCTATCTCACCAACTCGATGCGCGAGACCTTCGAGCTGCCCGGCACGCCGGTGCGCATCACTCTGCGCGAGAAGGCCAATCCGTTCGCGCACAAGCGCAAGCGGCCGAACTGATCAGTTGCGGTAGCGGAAGCGGTCCGGCCATGGAAGCAAGTCCGCCGAGCGTCGCGACCGAAAGTGCGCCGGCCCCGCGCCGCGGCGCGGTCGCCTTCATCTTCGTCACCATCCTGCTCGACATGCTCGCGCTCGGGCTGATCATGCCGATCCTGCCGAAGCTGATCGAGAGCTTCGTCGGCAACGACACCGCGCAGGCGGCCCGCATCTTCGGCCTGTTCGGCACCGCCTGGGCGCTGATGCAGTTCGTGTTCTCGCCGGTGCTCGGCAGCCTGTCCGATCGCTTCGGCCGACGGCCGGTGATCCTGCTGTCGAACTTCGGCCTCGCCGCCGACTACGTGCTGATGGCGCTGGCGCCGTCGCTCGCCTGGCTGTTCGTCGGGCGCCTGGTCTCCGGCGTCACCTCGGCCAGCATCTCCACCGCCTTTGCCTACATCGCCGATCTGACGCCGCCGGATCGGCGGGCCGCGATCTTCGGCCGCATCGGCGCAGCGTTCGGTGCGGGGTTCGTGCTCGGTCCCGCCACCGGCGGACTGTTGGGTGACATCGATCCGCGGCTGCCGTTCTGGGCGGCTGCGGGGCTCAGCTTCGCCAACGCGCTCTATGGCTTCCTGGTGCTGCCGGAGTCGCTGAAGCCGGAACGGCGCAGTCCATTCCGGTGGCGGACGGCGAACCCGCTCGGTGCGCTGCGGTTGCTGGCATCGGACCGCATCCTGGCGGGGCTGTCGACCGTGAACTTCATCACCCAGCTTGCCCATGTCGTGCTGCCGTCGACCTTCGTGCTGTATGCGACCTACCGCTACGGCTGGGACACCCGCACCGTCGGCCTCACATTGGCGATGGTCGGCGTCTGCGCGATGATCGTGCAGGGCGGCGCGGTCGGGCTGATCGTCCGCCTGTTCGGCGAGCGCGGCGCGTTGATGCTCGGCCTGTCGGCGGGCATGGTCGGCTTCTTCATTTTCGGCGTGGCGCCGACGGGACCGCTGAGCTGGCTCGGCATCCCCGTGATGGCGCTATGGGGCGTGTCGGGCGCGGCCATGCAGGCTTTGATGACCCGCCTCGTCCCACCGGACAAGCAGGGCCAGCTACAGGGCGCAACGTCGAGCGTGCAGAGCGTGGCCCAGCTCGCGGGTCCCTTCCTGTTCACGCTGACCTTTGCCTATTTCATCGGAGCGGCCGCGCCGGCGCATCTGCCCGGCGCGCCGTTCCTGCTGGCGTCGGCGTTGCTGATCGTCGCTCTCCTGATTGCGGTGCGGACGCTGTCCTCGACAAAGAACAGCTAGACTAGCGCGCCGGCCTGAAGGTTCTCATCCGCTGACCCCACCGATGCAGCTCTCGCGCTCTCGCGGGACGGGGATTGCACACACTTCAAAATAGGTCAATAATGCTGACATAAATATCCGGATCAGGGGAGGAATATTGGTGAGCTGGAAGCCCGTCTACGCGCGCCGCGCGGATCGCATGAAGGCATCGGAGATCCGCGAGCTGCTCAAGGTGCTGGAGCGGCCCGGCATGATTTCGTTCGCCGGCGGCATCCCCGATCCCGCGCTGTTTCCTGCAGCAGCGGCGGCGCAGGTCTATGCCGATGCGCTGGCATCGCCCAATGTGGCTTCCGCTGCTCTGCAATATGCCGTCAGCGAGGGCTACGGTCCGCTTCGCCAGTGGATCGCCGAGCACATGACCGCGCAGGGCATAGCGGCCTCGCCAGACAACATCCTCGTCACCGCGGGATCGCAACAGGCGCTCGATTTTCTCGGCAAGCTGCTGCTCACGCCCGCGGATACGGCGCTCGTCACCGTTCCCACCTATCTTGGCGCGCTGCAGGCCTTTTCGGCCTACGAGCCGCGTTACGATTCGATCGGTCCACGCGCTGCGAACCGCACCCCGGCCTCCTACGCGGACGAAGCCGCGAAAGAAGCTGCGGGGGCGCGCGTGAAGTTCGTCTATGTCGTGCCGGACTTTGCCAATCCGACCGGTGAGACGCTGTCGCGTTCGGCGCGCGCCGATGTCCTGGATCTCGCCGGCGAGCTGGACGTGCCGGTGTTGGAGGACAGCGCCTATTCTGCCTTGCGTTTCGACGGCGACGAGATGCCGTCGCTGCAGTCGTTGGACGTCCGTCGCCGCGGCTCGCTCGATGCTTCCCGCGTCATCCATCTCGGAACGTTCTCGAAGACGGTCGCGCCGGGCCTGCGCATCGGCTGGATTTGTGCATCGCGCGCCATCATCAGCCGTCTCGTCCTCATCAAGCAGGCGAGCGACCTCAACGTGTCAGCGATCAATCAGATCGTGATGCACAGGCTCGTGAAAGACGGAGGGCATGCCGGGCTGATTGCACGGGCGCGCGCGCATTATCGGCTCAAGCGCGATGCGATGCTGAGGGCACTCGAGGCACAGATGCCGTCAGAAGCGAGGTGGACGCGGCCCGACGGCGGGTTCTTCGTCTGGCTCACCTTGCCGGACGGCGTGTCCGGTGCCGCCTTGCTCGACCGGGCCATGAATCAGGCCCAGGTGGCGTTCGTTCCCGGGGCAGCCTTCTTCCACGACGGCAGCGGCGCCAACACGATCCGCCTGTCCTATTCGCTGCCCGAGGAGGCCGTGATCGAGGAAGGCATCGGCCGCCTCGCGAGCCTGTTGCGCTGACGATGACGTGATTCGGCGCAGCGAATGTCGCATCGTCTGCGCAGCGGCACTGGCGGGACGCGATGCTAATCCACCGCATCCCGCATCGGAGCTATCGGCTTACTTCTTCACCAGCGGACAGTCGCTGGCCTCGAGCGGCTTGGCGGCATCCTCAGGCGCGATCTTGGCGATCAGCTTGTAGTAGTCCCACGGGTATTTGGACTCTTCGGGCTTCTTGACCTCGAACAGATAGGCCGGGATCAGGCGGCGTCCGTCGGCGCGCAGCGGGCCCTTGCCGAACAGCGGATCGTCGGTCGGGATCTCCTTCATCTTGGCCACGACCTTGGCACCGTCATGCGGATTGCCGCCGAGCGCTTCCAGCGTCTTGAGGTAATGCAGCGTGCCGGCGTAGTTGCCCGCCACCGTCATCGACGGCATCGTGCCCTTCGGCGACAGCTTCTGGAAACGCTTGGACCATTCGCGGGTCTGGTCGTTCAGATCCCAGTAGAACGACTCGGTGAAGGTCAGGCCCTGCGCCACCTTCAGCCCCAGCGCATGCACGTCGTTGACGAACAGCAGGAGTGCGGCGAGCTTCTGGCCGCCCTGGACGATGCCGAATTCCGAGGCCTGCTTGATCGAGTTGGTGGTGTCGCCGCCGGCATTGGCAAGCCCGATGACCTTTGCCTTCGACGACTGCGCCTGCAGCAGGAAGGACGAGAAGTCGGCGGTGTTGAGCGGGTGCTTCACCGAGCCCAGCACCTTGCCGCCGCTGCTGGTCACCACGGCCGAGGTGTCGCGCTCCAGCGCGTGACCGAAGGCATAGTCGGCGGTCAGGAAGAACCAGGTGTCGCCGCCGGCCTTGGTCAGCGCCTTGCCGGTGCCGTTCGCGAGCATGTAGGTGTCGTAGGTGAAGGAGATGGTGTTTGCGTTGCACGCTTTGCCAGTCAGGTCCGCCGTGGCGGCACCGGAGTTCAACAGGATCGAGTTCTTTTCCTTGACCAGGTTGGAGACGGCCAGCGCCACGCCCGAGTTCGGCGTGTCCATGATCACGTCCACCTTCTGCGTGTCGATCCACTGCCGGCCGATATTGACGCCGACGTCGGGCTTGTTCTGGTGGTCGCCGCTGATGACCTCGATGGTCCAGCCCTTGGCCTTCAGGCCGGAATCCTCGACCGCCATGTTGACGGCCGCGACCGAGTTGGGACCGCCGATGTCGGCGTAGAGGCTGGACATGTCGTTGAGCACGCCGATCTTGACGACCTTGTCGTCGGCGAAGGCGGAGCCGGCAAAGCTGAGCGTGGTGGCGGCAAGCAGCGCAGCCATCCGCCGCGCATGAGACGTCGTCATCAAAGTCCTCCCTGGTATCGTGTCACGGCGGGGCTTCTTGGGCGCCCTTTGCCGTCGGATTCCCTGGATAGCCGGTCTTGTCAGTTGCGGCAATGCGCCAAAAGGCGCGAGACGCGCCCAAGGTTTGTGCGTTTCGCTTGAGCGTTAACGCAGGGCGTCCGAGGTCAGCCGGAATTTCTGGATGCGCTTACCGGTGTCGACCTCGGCGGTATAAACGTTGCCCTGCCGGTCGACAGCCATCGCGTGCACCCAATGGAATTGGCCGGCATTGCGGCCATTGTGGCCGAAGCCGCCAACCACGCTGCCGTCATCCCGCCTGATGATGCGGATCTCATTGTTCTCGCCATCGGCAGACAGCAGGTAGGTCTGCTTCGGATCCGGCCAGATCGCGATGTCCCACACCGCGCCATTGCCGAGCGTGTTCTTTTCGAAGAACCATTCGGTCACGAATGTCCCGTCCTTCCTGAACACCTGGATGCGGTCGTTGATGCGGTCGCAGACATAGACGAGACCATCGTCGGCGATCTTCACGCAGTGCACGGGATTGCCGAACTGCTGGGCGACCGGTGCCTTGGGATCATACGGTGGCTGCCTGGCATCGTCAGGGACATGGCCATAGGCGCCCCAATGCCGCTTGTAGGCGAGGGTGGTGGCATCGAACACGATGACGCGGCGGTTGCCGTAGCCGTCGGCGACGTAGATCTCGTTCGCCTCCTTGTCGATCGCTGTCTCCGCGGGCTTGCCGAGCTGGGTGGTGTCGTTGGAGCCCTTGCTCGGCGCCATCGTTCCGATCTGAGCGACGAACTTGCCATCGAGCGTGAACTTCAGGATGGCGTTGTCATTGTCGGCATTGCCGCCGATCCAGACGAAGCCGCGTTCGTCGACCTCGATGCCATGCTCGCGGCCGACCCATTCATAGCCCGGGCCCGGGCCGCCCCAGGCGCGCAAGAGATTGCCGTCGGTATCGAATTCGAGCACCGGGGGCGCCGGCATGCAGCATTTCGATCGCGGCGGATTGAGCGTGGCGCCTTTCTCGTCGTCGGTCAGCGAGCGCGGCCGGTGAATGACCCAGATGTGGCCCTGGTGATCAACCGTGATGCCGCCGACCTGGCCGAGGATCCAGTTGTTGGGGAGCTGCTTCGGCCAGGACGGCTCGACGGCGAACGCGGGCACCTCTGCTGCGGCGCTGGTGCTGCGAGAGAAGAGGACGTTGCCGGCCGCAACGGCGAACAGCAGAATGACCAGGGCAGGCCTTGTCGCGCGTCCGCGTCGTGCTCGCGTCATGCCGTCCTCCCCGATATGTGCTGCGGTCATCCGCTTATGAACGCAGTCAATCGCGGGCATGGCGGAGTGTCAATCGCGCGGGGGGACGCCGATCGGCAGGCTCAGACCGGCGCCTGCTCCACCGCTTCCTTTTTCGGCGGCGTCCGCAACGTGGGCGGCCGCAGAAAGCGCGTCAGCATGAGCCGCAGATGCTCACTGCTCTTCTTGATGTCGACGTTCGGATTGCGGATCGGCAGCGCGCGTGCGCCGTCGACGATCACGAACAGGATGTTCGCGGTCGCCTCCGGATCGAGGCCGGGATCGACCTCGCCGCGGTCCTGTGCCTTGGTGAGGAAGTCGACCAGCAGCGCCCGCATCGCGCGCGCATGGGCATGGACGATGGCTGCAAAGTCGGCATTGCGGCAGGCCTCAGCCAAAGCCTCGGCGCTGAGAACCTGGGCCTGCGGCTGGTGAATGCTGGTGCTCTCGAGCTCCTGCACCAGGGCGTCGATCACGTCGGGCGAGGCCAGGATTGCCTGGAGGCGCGATGCAGCGTGGCTCAGATTCTGCTCGACCAGCGCCTGGATCATCGCCTCCTTGCTGGGGAAGTAATGGTAGAGGTGGCCCGGGCTGATCTTGGCGGCGGCGCAGATGTCGGTGGTGCTGGCGCCGTGAAATCCGTTCCTGACGAAGCACGACAGGGCGGCCTGGAGAATCTCCCGGCGCTTCTGCTCGTGCTTGACCGGATCGACCTTTCTCATCGCGTGTCCTGCCGGGCCAACTCTCGCCACATTCGTCGTTTCCGCCAACTGCTTGTAATATAAAATAATATTTCTCGCCGCTCTAATCTAGAGAATTTGATCTAGTTTAGTTGGACAAGCGCTACGGCTTGTGAGACTTAATTAGAGTGAGTTGTCTATCAATGGGTCTGGCCGTTTCGATGCGTCTCGCTCCGCTGAAGTCGATGACCCTGGTTTCCCTGGCGCTGGCAACGGCCGGCTGCGCCACCGCCCCGCTCGAGCGGGCCGGCTCGCTCAAGAACTACGATCATCTCGCCGACGCCAACGGCCTGGTGACGCGCGCGCAGATCAAGGCCAACAAGAAGGAGCTGCTCGAGGCCAAGACGATCCGGATCGAGCCGACCGCGTTTCCGCCGCGTCCCGACATCGCCCTCGACGAGAGCGAGCGCAAGCTGGTGGCCAACGTCATCAGCCGGGAAATGTGCCTGCGGCTCAGCGAGCGATTCCAGATCGTCGGACCCCGTGAGGAGGCCGATCTGACGGTCAAGGCGACCGTCACCCATGCCACGGCGACCAACGCGACCGCCTCGGCCGCCTCGCAGGCGGCGTCCATCGCCAAGAGCGTCGCGCTGCCGGGCGTCCCGGTGCCGGTGCCGCGGCTGCCGGTCGGGCTTGGCACGCTGTCCGTCGAGGCCGAGGCGCGCGACTTCGCCGGGTTCCAGAAGGCCGCAATGGTGTGGGCGCGCGGCGCCAACTCGGTCTCGACTGCCCGCATGGCCAATGACGGCGACGCCTACGACCTCGCTTCCGAATTCGGCGCCGACTTCGCGAAGCTGGTGTCGACCGGCGAGTCGCCGTTCGGAGGCGTCCCGTCGCTGACCTCGCTGCCTTCGGTGTCGAGCGTGCCGGCCAAGCTCGGCGCCGCTCCCAAATATGCCGCATGTGAGCAGTACGGACGTTTCCCCGGCCTGAAGGGCTTCGTCGGTGCCGGTCTGGGCCTGCCGCCGGGCTGGACCGACAAGGGCGCCGAGGAAGCCAGGCCGGACGCGCCGCAGCCGTCGCCGGAGATCGCAAGCGTGGAGCAGCAAGCGTCGCGATGAAGTCCGCCGCCTCCTTCCGCGTGCTTGTCCCGCGTGTCCTGCTCGCGTGCGCCGCGTCGCTGCTGCTGGCGGCGTGCGCAGCCGTCATGCCACGCAACGCGTTGCCGGAGGCGGCGGCTGTCAGCGCCGACCCGGTCGGCTTCCGCAAAGTCCGCTACTGGGGTGACGAGCCGGCGCCGCGCTTTGCCGAGGCCGCGATGTCACGCGCGTCGGCCGAACTCCCGATCTCGCGTCCGCTGAATTTCCTCGCGATCTCCGGTGGCGCCGAGAACGGCGCGTTCGGCGCCGGGCTGCTGGCCGGCTGGGGCGAGGCCGGCAACCGGCCGTCGTTCGACATGGTGACGGGCGTCAGCTCCGGCGCGCTGATCGCGCCGTTCGTCTTCCTGGGGCGCGAGCATGATGACAAGCTGCGCGAGATCTTCACCGCCTATGAGCGCAAGGACATCTTCACGGTCAACATTCCCGGCCTGCTGCAGGGCTCGGCGCTGGCCGACAACACGCCGCTGTCGCGGCTGATCGAGAAGTATGTCGATCGCGAGTTTCTCCGCGACGTCGCGCGCGAGAGCAGCAAGGGCAGGGTGCTGCTGGTCGGCACCACCAATCTCGATGCGCAGCGCCCGGTGCTGTGGGACATGGGCCGCATCGCAGCCGCCGATACGCCCGAGGCGATCGCGCTGTTCCGCCAGGTGCTGCTGGCGTCCGCGACCGTGCCGGGCGCCTTCGCTCCGGTTCGCATCAAGGTGCGGATCGGCGACAAGGACTACGACGAGCTGCATGTCGACGGCGGCGTGACGCGGCAGGTGTTCATCGGTCCGTCGGTGCTGCGCCTCGTCTCCGGCCGCGGCCCGCGCCGGAGCGTGAGCGGCGCGCATCTCTACGTCATCCGCAACGCCCGCATCGATCCGCAATGGGACAGCGTCGGTGCCGACGTGCTCTCGGTGACGCAGCGCTCGCTCTCCACCCTGATCAAGAACCAGGGCATCGGCGACATCTACCGCATCTACTCGGTGGCGAAGTTCAACGGCATCGACTTCAACCTCGCCAGCGTGCCGGCCGATTTCCAGGCCAAGGCCGATGGGCCGTTCGACCGCAGCTACATGACCGCGCTGTTCGATCGCGGCCACGACATGGGCCGCCGCGGCTATCCCTGGGTGAAGAGCCTGCCGGGCCTGCAAGCCAACGAGCACGGCATCACCGCGCAGATCCCGGCGCGCACGATGGCGGCTGCCGCGCGATGATCTGGCGAAGCTGCAGGTCTGTCGTGAGCTCCGCTGCGCGCGCCGTGCTGCTGATACCATTGCTGCTCGGCGGCTGCGCGACGTCGTCCACGCCGCCGCCCGACGCCACCACGCAGTTCCACAACACCTACAACTATCTCCCCGTCAACGACGTGCCGCATGACGACCAGCGTCCGGTGTTGTCGGTCGAGCAGCAGGAGAAGCTGCGTAAGGAGCTGATGGCGGTGCGCGATCGCCAGGCGCCGGCTGTGGCGAAGGCGGCTGCGGGCAAGTCGGCAGCCGCCAAACCCGCCGCGGCAGATCCTGCCGGACCGAGATAGGCGCCGGCCGCGGGCGGAGCGGCGCTGTCCGGCCCGGATCATTCACCCCGGAGAATGCGAGCCTCAACGGGGCGCCCGGCGATCAGGACGCGTCGGCCGTCTAACGTGGCCCCGCCGCATCGGGCGCGGCCGCAACGACGGACCAATCGGAGATCGCAGATGGACCATCTGACCTTGCCGCGAACCGGCGCATCCGGCGAGATCGCGACCTTCGGGCCGGTGCATCTGGAGGTCACGCATCTCGAGCGCGCGATCGATTTCTGGTGCGAGACCGCAGGTCTGCGCCTGCGCAAGCGCAACGGCGCGGCCGAGCTCGGCACGGCGGGCGAGACGCTCGTGGTGCTGCATCCCGGTGCGAAACGCCCGGCGCTGCGCGGCTTCTCCGGCCTCTATCATATCGCCATCCATGTGCCCGACCAGGCGGAATTCTCGCGGATGCTGCGCCGGCTGATCGCCAGCCGCACGCCGATCTCGCCGGTCGATCACGTGATGTCCAAGGCGATCTATCTCAACGATCCTGACGGGCTCGGCATCGAGTTCACGCTGGAGACGCCGGAGCGGTTCGGCGGCTACGGCACGTTCGAGACTGATTTCACCGTGTTCGATGCCGAAGGCCGGCCCTGCAGTGGCAGGAGCCCGCTCGACGTGCGCCACGAGCTGGCGCAGGCGAAAGGACCGCCGCTGTCGGCGCCGCTCGCCGACGCCGCGCGGATCGGCCATCTGCATCTGCACGTCCCGCGCATCGAGGCTGCGCGCACGTTCTACACCCGGCTTGGCTTCCTGCCCGGCGCATTCGCGCCACAGCTGGGGTTTGCCGATCTCGGCGCCGGCGGCGCCTACACCCACCGTATCGCATTGAACGTCTGGCAGGGGATCGATGCGCCGCCAGCACCCGCAGGCGTGGCGCGGCTGCGCGGCTTCTCGATCCGCTTCGACACCCGCGCGCGCCTCGACGCCGCGCTGCGCGGCTGTGACGAGGTGATCGTGCGGGGCGATCAGTACGTGCTGCGCGATCCCGCCGGCACCGCGCTGATGCTGACCGCCGAACCCTGATTCATCCGCCCATGGAGCCGACAGCGTGACCGACCAGACCGAGCCGACACCACCGCTCTCGAAGCGCACCAAGGCTGCCAAGGTGCGCAAGGCCGCGCAGCATCCGAAACGTCCGGGCGCCGGCTGCAAGGCCGAGCCGGGCAGCTTCGTGCCGGTCGTCGACCGCACCCGATGCGAGGCCAAGGGCGACTGCGTCGAGGTGTGCCCCTACAACGTGTTCGACGTTGCGCCGATCAGCGGCGACGATTTCCGCGCGCTGTCCTTCCTCGGCAGGATGCGCGTGCGCTTTCACGGCATGAAGACGGCCTACACGCCGAAGAGCTATCTCTGCCTTGCCTGCGGCCTGTGCGTGGTGGCTTGCCCGGAGCGCGCCATCGATCTCGTGGAGGTCGCGGCGGGTGACAGCGCGACGTAGGAGTGGAGCCTGCGACCGCCCTGGTGCCGTCGACGCGATAGTCTACGCCGGTGGCTGAAAGCTCTTCAGCGCGCGGGTCTTGTACTCGTAGAGCTTGCCGGTCTCGGTCCACGACGGCAGGCACATCGGCACGATCAATTCGGCGACCTGCTCGGGCGTCTCGAGCGTCATCGGGTCTTCACCTGGGAACACCGTGGCGCGCATGCGGGTGCGGATCGGGCCCGGGCTGAACAGGTTGACGCGCAGCGGCGTGCGCTCGGTCTCGTGCGCCCATACCCGAGCCAGGGTCTCCAGCGCCGCCTTGGTGACGGCGTAGGGGCCGAGATAGGCCTGCGCCTTGTGAGCGGCGCCTGAGGTGAGGAACACCGCGCGGCCGGCGTCGGAGGCCTTCAGCAGCGGCTCCATGCAGCGGATCAGCTGGAAGTTGGCGGTGAGGTTGACCGCGACGACGTCGTTCCACGGCTTGAGGTCGATATGGCCGAGCGGTGAGGAGGGGCCGGGCACGGCGGCATTGCCGACGAGGATGTCGAGCTTGCCATGGCGCTCATGCAGCGCGGCGCCGAGCCGGGCGATGCCGTCGCTGTCGGTCATGCTGAGCGGCACCAGGGTGGCGCCGCTGCCGGTCTCTTTCCGGATCTCGTCGTCGAGTTCCTCCAGCCCGCCCTGGGTGCGGGCGACGGCGACGACATGCGCACCGGCGCGCGCGAGCGCGCGGGCGGTCGCATGGCCGATGCCGCGCGAGGCGCCGGTGACGAGGGCAATACGATTGGCGAGGGGAAGGGTCATCACGATCATCTCTCAGCCGTCGTCCCGGCGAACGCCGGGATCCATATTCCGCGGCGGTTATGATGGAGTTGGGTGGCTGTGGCTAGTCCTGCCCGACAAACGACGGCCGGTGGTCAGGGCCTCCGGCATGTGCCGGGACGACGGCCGATCGAACGCCGTCATTCCGGGGCGAGGCCGTTAGGCCTCGAACCCGGAATCTAGAGGTCAGGCGCACAAAACAATTTCGAGATTCCGGGTTCGATGCTGCGCATCGCCCCGGAATGACGGTGTGGGGAGAGAGCCTCAGCTCGCCTCGGCCAGGAGCGACAACTGCTGCTGGGTCGGCTCGACCAGCGACTGGTCGGTGAGGTGGGTCGGATAGCTGCCGGTGAAGCAGTGGTCGGCGTATTTCGGCGCGGCGGGGTCGCGGGCCGGTTCGCCCATGGCGCGGTACATGCCGTCGATCGACAGGAACGCCAGCGAGTCGGCGCCGATCAGCTCGCGCATCTCCTCGAGCGAATGCGTCGCCGCCAAGAGGCCGCCACGGTCCGGCAGGTCGATGCCGTAATAGTCGGGGTAGAGGATCGGCGGCGAGGCGAGGCGGAAATGCACCTCCGTGGCGCCGGCGTCGCGCATCATGCGCACGATCTTGCGCGAGGTGGTACCGCGCACCAGCGAGTCGTCGATCAGGATGATGCGCTTGCCTTCGATCGCGGCGCGGTTGGCCGAGTGCTTCATGCGCACGCCGGATTCGCGGATCGCCTGCGTCGGCTGGATGAAGGTGCGGCCGACATAGTGATTGCGGATGATGCCGAGCTCGAACGGCACGCCCGAATGCTGGCTGTAGCCGATCGCCGCCGGCACGCCGGAATCAGGCACCGGCACGACGACGTCGACGTCGGGATGGCTCTCGCGCGCGAGCTGCGCGCCGAATGCCTTGCGGACCTCGTAGACCGAGCGGCCGCCGACCACTGAGTCGGGCCGGGCGAAGTAGATGTATTCGAAGACGCAGGGACGCGCCGGCTTCGGCGGGAACGGCTTGTGGCTGTGGGCGCCGTTTTCATCGAAGATCACGACCTCGCCCGGCTCGATGTCGCGGATGTAGCGTGCGCCGATCATGTCGAGCGCGCAGGTCTCCGAGGCCAGGATCGGGCAGCCCTCGAGCTCGCCATACACCAGCGGGCGGATGCCGAGGGGATCGCGGGCGCCGATCAGCTTCTTGTTGGTCATGCAGACCAGCGAGTAGGCGCCTTCGAGCGCGCGCAGCGCCTCGATGAAGCGGTCGATGAAATTGGTGCGGCGGGAATGCGCGACTAGATGCAGGATCACCTCGGTGTCGGTGGTCGACTGCATGATGGCGCCGGCGCGCACCAGCTCGCGGCGGAGCGTGAGCCCGTTGGTGAGGTTGCCGTTGTGGCCGACAGCGAAGCCGCCGGCATTGAGCTCGGCGAACAGCGGCTGCACGTTGCGCAGGATCGTGGCGCCGGTGGTGGCGTAGCGGACATGGCCGATCGCGGCATTGCCGGGCAGGCGCTCGATCACCTCGCGGCGGGAGAAGGTGTCGCCGACGAGGCCCAGGCGGCGCTCGCTGTGGAAGCGCGTGCCGTCATAGGAGACGATGCCGGCGGCTTCCTGGCCGCGATGCTGGAGCGCGTGCAGGCCGAGCGCGGTGATCGCGGCGGCATCATTGTGCCCATAAATGCCGAACACGCCGCACTCTTCGCGCAGCGTGTCTCCGTCAAGGTCTGGGTCTCTGAGGTAGGCTTGAGGTCCGAAGTCCAGATCCGCGTGAGTATCCGCTTGGGCTTCGCCGGAAGAATCGTGGTGCAGGTCCATCGCGCCTCTCTTCTGGGCTGAGCTCACTTGGCCGCGGGTTTCTCGATCAGCTTCTTCAAGCTGTCGCGGGCAGGCTTGCTATACCCATCGCCGCCCGCTCCGGGCGACTCGGTGTCAGTCTGGTCGTCGTCCGGCTTGTTCTTCTTGAATTTCTTTAAAATGGTGTTCTCGGGATCATCAGGCAAGAGCGACATCAGCCAATCCCCGGTTCCCTGCAGGACCACGCGGGATTTGGCACCGGTGACCCAGTCCGGGCGCTGCTTGTCCGGCACCAGCCAGCTGAAGAACAGGAAGGCGACGACCACGATCAGCAGGCCGCGGCCCAGTCCGAACAGGAATCCGAGGGTGCGGTCGAGCGCGCCGATGCGCGAATCGAGAATCATGTCGGAGATTTTGACCGTGATCACCGAGACGATCAGCAGGGTGCCCACGAAAGTACCGGCGACGACGACCACGCTCGCGACGGTATCGTTGTTGAAATAGGTCTTGGCGGTCGGCAGCAGCTTGGAGAATGAATAAAGCGTGACCAGGGCGGCCGCGCCCCAGGCTGCGATCGACAGCACCTCGCGCATGAAGCCCCGGACCATCGCGAGCAGCCCCGACACCAGCATCACGCCGAGCAGGATGAGATCGAGGATCGTTATCGGCATCGGCTGCTCAGGTCCGCTTCACAGGTCCAAGGTTCGCTTCGAATCGACGGAGGACCGCCCCCTCCGGGAGGAGGACAGCGAGGTTCCCCGGCAAGTCCGGACGGCTGCACGATCCCGTGTGGGCGACCGGTTGCGGCGTTGTATAGCGGCGAGTCACGCGAACGTCACGGTCCGGCTAGCCGTCCTGGCGGCGGAATCTCGCTGGTGTGGCATTTTTTTCGGCATGGCTGGGGCCGCGGCGGCCCTGGTCGCCGTCTTCGCGGCTGCTGTCGTGTCGGGCACGAGGCGTGCCGCGCGCGGCGATGTCGGCCACCAGGCTGGTCAATCCGCCGACGGTATTGAGGCTGAGCCCGGCGTCGCCGCCGGCCTCGCCGCGGGCGCGCTCCGGCAGTACCACGCGGCCGAAGCCGAGCTTGGCAGCCTCCTTCAGCCGAGCCGAGGTCTGCGCCACCGGTCGGACCGCGCCCGACAGCGAGATTTCGCCGAAATAGACCGCATCGGGCGGCAGCGGAGCGTTGACCAGCGAGGAGACCAGAGCCGCGGCCGCGGCGAGATCCGCCGCAGGCTCGTTGATGCGCAGGCCGCCGGCGACGTTGAGATAGACGTCGTGGCCCGACAGCTTGACGCCGCAATGCGCCTCCAGCACGGCCAGCACCATCGACAGCCGGCTCGGATCCCAGCCGACCACGGCGCGGCGCGGCGTGCCGAGCGAGGTCGGCGCCACGAGGGCCTGGATTTCGACCAGCACGGGGCGCGTGCCCTCGATCCCGGCAAAGACCGCGGTGCCGGGGCTGCCGAGATCGCGCTCGGACAGGAACAGCTCGGAGGGGTTGGTGACCTCGCGCAGACCCAATCCGGTCATTTCGAACACGCCGATCTCGTCGGTCGGGCCGAACCGGTTCTTGACCGCGCGCAGGATGCGGAACTGCTGCGAGCCCTCGCCCTCGAACGACAGCACCGCGTCGACCATGTGTTCGACGACGCGGGGCCCGGCGATCTGGCCGTCCTTGGTGACGTGGCCGACCAGGATGATCGCGGCGCCGGATTTCTTGGCGAACCTGATCAGCTTCTGCGCCGAGGCGCGCACTTGCGTCACCGTGCCCGGCGCCGATTCGACGGTGTCGGTCCACATCGTCTGGATCGAGTCGATCACGATCAGTCGCGGCACGCCGCCTTCGGACAGGGTCGCGATGATGTCCTCGACCGACGTCTCAGCCGCCAGTTGTACCGGCGCATCCGCAAGCCCGAGGCGCTCGGCGCGCAGCCGCACCTGGGCGACAGCTTCCTCGCCGGAAATGTAGACCGCGCGATGGCCGGCGCGCGCCAGCATCGAGGTCGCCTGGGTCAGCAACGTCGATTTGCCGATGCCGGGATCGCCGCCGACCAAGAGCACCGAGCCGCGAACGAAGCCGCCGCCGGTGACGCGGTCGAGCTCGGTCATGCCCGACGACAGTCGCGGCGCGTCGATGGTCTTGCCGGTCAGCGATTCCAACTGGAACGTGCGGCCCTTGCGCTTGGAGCGCAGCGAGACCGGCGCGGAGGTCGCGCCCGTCGTGTCTTCCTCGGCCAAGGTGTTCCACTCGCCGCAGGCCTCGCACTTGCCCTGCCAGCGCGAATAGGCCGCGCCGCAGTTCTGGCAGACGAAGGAGAGCGTGGTCTTGGCCATGAGGTGAGAATCGGTGCGGTCAGGAGTGGGTGGCGTTCCATAACATACTTAGGCCCGCGGCCAGCATGATGCCATCCATCACCACGCGGAACACATCGGGCTTCATGTGCAGCACGAAGCGCTTGGCGACGAAGGCGCCAGCCATCAGCGAGCCGCCGGCGATCAGACCCTTGAGCAGAATGTCAGGCGTCAGCGCGCCGAAGCGCTGGAAGGTGATGGATTTCGAGACATAGAGCCCGAGCGAGCTCGCGGCCTCGGTGGCGAGGAAGGCGCCTTTCGACAGGCCATAGAACAGGAACAGCGGCACGCTCAGCGGTCCGGTCGAGACCACGATGCCGGTGAGGAAACCGATGATCGCGCCGCCGAGCGCGAGATGCCAGAGGTTGGCCTTGAGGTCGTGCCGCGTCAGCCAATGCCGTACCGGTACCATCGCCATCAGGAACAGCCCGATCGTGATATCGACCGCCTGCGACGGCAGGATCAGCAAGGTGCGCGCGCCGAGTGCGGCGGCCGGAATGCCGGTGACCGAATAGGCCGCGCAGGCGCGCCAGTCGACCTCGCGCCACCACGCCAGGATGCGCGACAGGTTCGCCATGACCGCAGCGACCGCCATGATCGGCACGGCCTCCTTCGGGCCGTACTCGTAGGCCAGCACCGGCATCAGCATGATCGACGAGCCGGTGCCGACGATGCCGGACAAGGTGCCGGCCACGAGGCCGACCGCGAGAACGAAGAGGAAGCCCAAGATTTTCGCGCCTTCGTGATGGCGGGCAAGATCTCTCCCCGTCATTGCGAGCGAAGCGAAGCAATCCAGAGTCGCGCGCATGACTCTGCATTGCTTCGTCGCTTCGCTCCTCGCAATGACGGATGAGAGAAGCAGGGCCCAGGTGGTTAACGGGTGGTTCGAGCCGACTCGAAATCGGCGATGATTGTGCGTCCGCATCATTAAAAGTTGAAGCGTATTCCTCGCACGTCCGCCGATGTTCTCGGACGATGACGATGAGCAAAACGCCAATGTCCTTGCAGATGCGGCCGTCCATGACGGCAACCGCCGAGGCGGAGTTCCCCTGGTTCACGGCCGCGATGCTGGCCATGGAAGCCGGCGAGGTCATCCGACTCCGGCTGGAAAAATTCGCGCGCGGCGAAGCCGATGCGGGCGAGGAGGCGGAGCTGATGGTCAGCGAAAAGCTCGCCGCAGCCCTGGAGGCGACGGCGAAGCTGATGGCCGGCGCCAGCCCGGCGGCGGTCGTCGATCTCTATCGGGATTATGTCGCGGCCAACGCCGAGCGGCTGTCGGCGTAAGCCCCGCGCAGTCCGATTGCGTTGGACTGCGTATGTCGAGCAACCGGGCGCGGATGAGCTGGTCGAAACGCCGCCGACCGGGCGGTTTCATGCGTCCAGGTGCGGTGTTGCCATCGCGATGAAGATCGGACACCTTCCCGAAAGCACCGACTGCTGTTCACTCCTTTCGCCGGACCGATCCAGTGCGACTGCTCATACGCCTCATGCAACGCGTGCTGGTCGCCGGGCTGGGGATCTTCACGGTCTGGCTGATCGTCTTCGTGGTGTTCGAGACCGCGAACCGCAGGCTGCCTTGGATTGTCGCAGTCGGCGTCAGCTACGCGTTCGCGGCCTATGTCGTTCTGCCACGCGTGATCCGGTTGAGTCTCAGGATTCTTCAGAAGCGGCGAGTGCCCAGCTACACGATCACGGGTGATGGATTGCCCGGCGACCCCGTCAATCTCGCCCTGGTCGGGACGCTCCAACAGCTTCGCGCAAGCTTTGCTGCGGTGGGGTGGTCTGAAGCGGACCGATTGGGCCTGACGAGCTCTTGGGCCATGATCCGCGGCTTCGTCCTCGATACGCCTTACCCCACCGCTCCGTTCAGCACGCTCTATCTGTTCGGACGCGGCCAGGATATCGGCTTTCAGAAAGCCATCGGCAACAGCCCGCGACAGCGCCATCACGTCAGGTTCTGGGCTGTTGGCCTGGCACACGCAGAGCAAACCTGGAATGCAGGCGATTTCTGGTCCAACGCCGATCGGCCGGCGGTCGATGAATCCGCTCTGTGGGTCGGAGCCGGCACGAAGGACACCGGCCTATCGTTTACTCGATTGACGTTTCAGGTCACGCACGCCACCGATCCGGATGTCAACGCCGAGCGGGACTACATCATGGCCGAACTGATCAGGACACGATCGATCGAGATCGTGGAGCTGTACAAAGCCGGTCAGAGCCTCCCTGAGCGGGTCAATCACTACGTGACGGACGGTGACATTGCGTTGGCGAGCATGTTGGTCTCCACCACGGACGACGGCACATGATTGCCGTCGTCTGTCTAATGGACATGCTGACGAGCCTCTTTCGATGTCGTTCGCTCTGCTCGGGGCCGGACCAGGAAGGCGGTGCCGAGCAGGACGACCATCGCCACGCAGACGACCGTCAGGAACGCCTGATCGAAGGCGCGGTGAGCGTGCGAGGTGACGATGGCAGCGACTTCGGTTGGCAGCCGCTCGGCAGCGATCAGCGCCTCGTCGATGCTGTCGCGCGCAACGGCGGGAATGCCGAGGCCGTCGGGCAGAACCATGAACGCCGTATAGACTCCGGACAGGATGCTCCCGAAAATGCTGATGCCGATCGTGCCGCCGAGCTCGAACGACACCTCCTCGATCGACGCGGCCATGCCTTCGCGGCCTTCAGGCGCGTGATTCATCACGGAGTTGGAGGCGGCGGCAATGGATGCTCCGAGCCCGAGCCCGTTGATCGCGATGCAGACCAATTGCAGGGCCAGATTGGCGTTGTAGCAGAGCAGGTAGCCGGCCGCGCCGATGCCGGCGATCAACAGCGCGCCGGACATCGTGGTGGCGGCGCCCACGCGACGGAGCATGAGGCTCGCGAGCGGCCCGCCGATGAATGCACCGAGCGGGGCCGGCAGGATGTACAATGCCGCCTGCAGCGGCGAGTAGCCGAGGACGAGTTGCAGGCGCTGGCTGATCGCGAGCTCCGTCCCCGCAATGGCAAGTGAAGCCACGATCGCGGTGATCACGCTGAGCGTGAACTCGACGTTTCGGAACAGGGTGAAGTCGAGCAAAGGATCCTCGAGACGCAATTGACGGCGTACGAACACCGTCAACATGATGACCGTCGCGACAGCCGTGCCGCCAAGGACGACATAGGAAGACTGGCGACTGCCGAGCTCCTCGACGACGTAGGCGAAGCCGATCAGCCCGGCCATCACCTGCACTGAACCGAGGAGGTCCCAGTCGCGCTCAGCACGATCGGCCGGTGCAGGAATCAGCAGCAGGCCGGCGACCAGCGCCAGGACGACGAGCGGCACGTTGATCAGAAAGACCGAGCCCCACCAGAAATATTCCAGCAGGACACCGCCGACCAACGGGCCGACTGCCGCCCCGCTGGACGCAACGGCTCCCCAGATCGCGATGGCGAGCGCCCGTTCGTGGTCATCGGAGAAGGTGATGCGAATGATCGACAGCGTCGCCGGCATCATCAGCGCGGCGCCGATCGCGAGCAGGACGCGTCCGCCAACCAGGATCGTGGCGGTCGGCGAATAGGCGGCGACGACCGAGGCCAGTCCGAAGACGATGAGGCCGGCGACGAATGTCCTCTTGTGCCCGACGCGATCGCCGAGTGAGCCGAAGCCCGGAAGCAGACCGGCGACGACGAGCCCGTAGGCCATGACGATCCACAATTTCTCCGAAGCGGTTGCTCCGAGCTCATGGGTCAGGCTGGGCAGCGCGGTATAGAGCACCGTCATGTCGATGACGACGAGCGCCAGCGCGCTGGAGACGGTCAGGAGGATCAGCCAGCGATTACGTTTCGACATCGGCGAATCCGCCGGCGCAAAATTCTGTTCAGTCCGTGCATTCGCCATCTCGTGCACCGTCCTCATTCCCATTCAGAGTCTGTCGCGATGCGTGATCCGGCCGTTCATCATCGTCAGCTGAACGTTCACCTTGCCGATCTCGTGCGGCCCGACATCGAACAGGTTCTTCTCCAGCACGATCAGATCGGCCAGCTTCCCGACCTTGATGGAGCCGATCTTATCCTCCATGCGCATCTGGTAAGCTCCATTGATTGTGTAGCCTCGGATGAGCTGCGGCAGGCTCAGGCGTTCGGCAGCGGGCGGATGGACCAGGCCGTCGGGCTTGCCGGGCTCCTGGCGCGTATGGCCGGCCTGTACCGCCTCGAGCGGCTTGACCACGACCTTGGAGCCGGTCGCCAGGGCATCCATTCCGAACGACACTGTGACGCCTTGGTCGATGAACGTCTTGAAGCTGTACATGCGGCTCCAGCGCTCTTCGCCGTAGATCTCGCGGATGCGACGCTGGCTCGTATCCGGCACGCCCCACTGGATCTGGGTGTTCGCAATCAGGCCGAGCTTTCTGAAGCGCGCAATGTCCGAGGGCGCGGTGAGGAACGCGTGGCAGATGGTATGGCGACGGTTGCCGGGGCCCTGCCTGCCGAACGCGGCTTCGTATCCATCCAGGCTCATACGAACTGCGGCGTCGCCGACGGCGTGAAGGTGCGTATCGATTCCCTCCGCATGGGCTTCGCGCAGGATTCGATTCAACACGGGCGACGGCAACAATGGTTCGCCGCGCCAATCCTGGCGTCCGGCATAGGGATCCAGCAGGTAGGCGGTGCGGCTCAGCTCGGTGCCATCGACGATCAGCTTGAGCACCTCGGCCTTGACCAGCGGAGTGCGATAGCGCTTCCGATAGGCCCGAATGATCGGCAGCGGATCGACGTTGGGGTCGTTGTGATAGAGGCTGCCGATCACGCGTTGCAGCAGCTTGCCGCGGCTCTCGAGGTCGACCAGCATGTCGAAACCGTGATGCTGCTCGGTCGGCCAGGCGCTGAAGCCGGCATCGAAGAGGGTGGTGATGCCGGCGGCTGCGAGCTTGGGCTGCCATTCCTCGATGGCGGCGGCGGCCGACTTGAGGCCGAACGGTTCGATGCCGTGCTTTTCGAGCGTCTTCAGTACCGCGAACAGCGCGGGTACTTCCGAAATGAAGCCAGTCGGCTCGCCATTGGGATCCTTTTCGTACCAGGAGGAGCCGGGCACGACGTCGCGTGGGGTGTCCTTCGTGATGCCGGCCATCTCCAGCAGCTTGGAATTGACCCAGTAGCTGTGCAGATCGCAACTGACGAGCAGGACCGGCCGGTCAGGGAAGATCGCGTCCAGCGGTTCCTTGCGGGGACCCGAGGCGGGAAACGCGCCCGCGATCCATCCGAAGCCGAGAATGAACTTCTCGTCGGAATGCGTCTTGGCGTAATCGCGCAGGATCTCGGAGATGCGCTCAGGATCTTCCTCGTTGACCCAGGCGCCGCGGGCAAATGCCAGAGTGCAAAGATGCCAATGCGCCTCGACGAAGCCCGGCATCAGCATGCGGCCCTTGAGGTCGATGACCTCAGCCCCCCGTCTGGCAAACTTCATCGCTCCGGCATCGTCGCCGACATAGACGATCTTGTCGCCCTTGACGACGACGGCCGCCGCCCAGGGCTGCGAGTCTTCCACCGTGTAGACGCGCCCGCCGCGAAACACGGTCGTGCGATTGGGGGCGGCGAAGGCCGGAGCCGAGCCAGCGGCCGCGAATGCTGCGGCGGCAGCCGTTGTTGCAACCATCTGGCGACGGGTCAGTCCGCCGCCCTCCGGCTTCGACGCCGCGAACAGCGAACCGATGGCTGAGCCGCATGCGATGCACATTGTCCTGCTCCGAAAAGCCAGCGTTCCGCGTGAGCCGCATTATTCCCTGATCGAACGCTAAACTACGTTCCTCCGCGCCCGCCAGGATTGACCGCGATCAACTCGGCCTCAAAGGCGTCGAGCGTGCGCACGCAGACTGACGCTCTGGATGCTTGCTGATGGTGAAAATTCAAATCGAATGCCTCCAGACAGGATTGCAGACCGGATTGCTGCTCACGGCCACAGAGGCCGCTCGTTCCAAGCAGCGTCATTTTGGAAACAGGAAAGCCAGGCTGGCGCGAAACTGCCAATGCGATGCCTGGTCCGGCTTCAGCAGATTGTAGTACGCGCCCACCTCGGCATTGATCGGCTGCTTATCGACCATGAAGAGCTTGCCCACGCCGACGCCGATCGGGACGACCCAGCGATCATTGCCCTTCGCGAGCCAGTTCGCCGTAATGATGGGACTCGAGCTGATGTAGGACCCGTCGGAGAAGTTGTAGGTCACGAAGTACTGCAGCATCATCTGGTTCACCGGCGCGCGGTCGCTCGGACCTGCAAACGACCAGATGTTGTTGGCGAGCACCCCGAGCACCCATGGACCCGGCATGGTCAGCGCGACAATGGTCGGACCTGCGCTCCATTTTCCCGAACCGAGGGCGGGATCGGTCGCCGACGGATAGGAAAAGGTCGGGCCGACACCCCAGATGAGGGCGCCCGAATGGGACGGGGTGAGCGCGAAGATCTGGTTGATGTCGCCGACCCCGCCGATCCGGCCTTGCTCGGGGGAAAAGCGGATCTGGGCGATGCCGGGAATGGTCGTGCGCGTCACCAGATTCCAGTCGGCATTGAGCTGGAACGGGATGACCGGCTCGATCTTGAAGACGTCGGCCGTCTGCCGGTACGGGCCCGTATTCGGCATGGCGATATTCTCAAGGCCGACGCTGATCGTGTCCGCGATCGGGTTCTGCGCCGCCTTGGCCAGATCTTCGAGCGACGGCGTCTTGGCCTGCTGTGCCAGGGCGCCGGAGTCATGGCAGAGTGCCGAGATCAGGAGCAACAGAACCACGTGTCGGAAGGCTCTCGGCGTCCTTGTCGACCTCGCTGTCGAAGCGCCGCTCTTGCAGCCACTGTCTCGCGCCCGCACCGTGTGGCCCCGCTGCATCACGTGAAGGTCGGAAAACGCTCGCCCGCGAACAGGGACCGCCGGAGACGAGACCAGTTGGACGCGAACTGGAACGTGTCGAGATCGGTGTAGGTCTGGCCGATCACCTGCATGCCCGAGGGCATGCGGTCCTCGACCAAGCCGAGCGGGACATCGACGACCGGATAGCGGTTGAGCAGATTCCAGTGCCACGTCAGCGCCAAGCCCAGACCGGTGCCCACCCACGGGTCCACCTTGTTTTCCTTGCTCTTGAACATGTCGGCCCCGACAAGAGGCGTTGCCATGGTCGGCATGAGCAGGATGCGGTACCCCTTGCCGAACACGCGCTGCTGGACCTGGCGGTGCAGCCGCTGCAGCAGCTCTTCGGCTTCTTCGGCCTGGCGCGGTCCGACCGGGCCGACCTGGTCGAGCATTTCGGTCATGTAGGGCGAGAGCTGATCGCGATGCGCATTCGAGATCTCGATCGCAGTGCCGATGGACGTCGACATCAGCCCGCGGATGAAGACCATCTTGTGGGCCTTCGTGAAGCCGCAATCGACTTCGTCCACCGTGCAACCCGCGGCGCGCAGAGCCTCGATGCCTCTCAGCATCGCAGCCTTCACGGACGGTATGACGTCCGCAATGCCGGCGCCCCAATCCACGGCGATGCGCCACCCGGAAAGGCGCGGATAACGGGTGGGATAGTCGAGGCGAGGGCGCATCGCGGCCATCATCCGCTCGGACGGACCGACGATCGCGTTCTGGAGGCGGACGAGGTCGTCGAAGCGCCGCGCCATCGGGCCCGAGGTCGCGAACGGGATTTCCCCACCGGCCACGCGTCCGAACGGCGGCCTGAAGCCATAGAGACCGCATTGCGAGGCGGGAATTCGGATCGAGCCGCCCATGTCCGAGCCCATGGCGAGCGTCGTGAAGCCTGCGGCCAGCGCCGCGCCCGATCCCGCCGACGACCCGCCCGGAGAGTATTCGAGATTCCATGGATTGCGTGTCGTGCCCCAGGCGCGGGTGGACGCGCCGAGGAAGAGGTAGAATTCCGGCACGGTCGTCTGGAACGGCATGACGGCGCCGGCTGCCTCGAGCAAGTCGGTGATGGCCGAGTTTTCCGTTGCCGGCGGCGAGTCCTTGTAGAGGAGCGAGCCCTGTGTGGTCCGCCAGCCCGGCCTGGAGAATTCGTCCTTGATGGCTACCGTGATCCCTTCGAGCGGCCTCTGGTTGCCGCGCCGATAGCGGTCCTCGGACAGCTTGGCCTCCTTGAGCGCCTGATCGAAATGCTCGTAGGTGATGCAATTGACCTTCGTGTTGTAGGCTTCGATCCGCTTGATCTGCGCCTTCAAGAGATCGACCGGCGACGCCTTGCGGGCCCGGAACATGGCGATGAGATCGGCGACCGACGCGTAGCAGAGCGGATCGGCAGACTCGGCCCGCGCGGCCGGCAAACCGAGCTCGGACGCGACCAACGCCGCTCCCGCGCCTTTGATGAGCATTCTTCTGTCGATCATATGCGCCTCCGCATGTCCGGGAATCGGTCTGAGTATGTCGATGTGGTCCTGAAGGTGTCGGTCCGAGACGTCGCCGGAGTCAGCTTCGCTGTTCGTGCCTGACCTGACCGTTCATGACGGTCATCAGCACCTTTGTGTTGTGGATGTCGTGCGGGGCGACTTCGAAAAGGTTTCTTTCAAGCACGATCAGATCGGCGAGCTTGCCGACCTCGATCGAACCGACCTTCTGGTCGAGCCCGAGCTGATAGGCCGGGCCCATGGTGGCGGCGCGGATCGCCTCTTCGAGGCTGATCCGCTCGTCGAGCGGCACCAAAGCCGGCTGATCCGGCTTGTTCAACTCCCGCCGCGTGGCCGCGATCTCGATCGCATCCAGCGGCTTGTAGGTGCTGTAATAGCCGGCGGCCGGCCAATCGGTGCCGAGCGAGATGTTGGCGCCATGACGCAGGATCGAGCCGGTGCGAAACGCCTGCTCGGCGCGCGCGCCGACGCGCGGCCGCATCACGCCCTGCCAAGAGGCATCCGCCACCGACCATTGGGCGGAGAACTGCGCGGTGACGCCGAGCTTGGCGAAGCGCGGCAGATCGTCAGGTGAAACAAATACGAGATGCGCCAGCGTGTGCCGGCGATCGCGCGGCGGATTGGCCTTGATCGCGGCTTCGAACGCGTCCAGCGACAGGCGGTTGGCGCGATCACCGTAGGAATGGATGTGAATATTGAGGCCCGCCCTGTCGGCGCGGCGGATGATGTCCTTGAACTGCTCCGGCGGGACCAGCGTCTCGCCGCTCGTGCTCGGATCGTCGCTATAGGGGGCCAGCAATGCGGCGGTCCGTTGGGCTTCGCCGCCGTCGATGTTGAGCTTGAGAACGGGCGCCTGCACCAGTTCGGAATTGAAGCGTCGACGCAGGGCCTTCGCGATCGGCACGGGGTCGATCGCCGGATTGTTGTGGTAGGTCGATCCGACCACACGGAACGGCAGTTTTCCTTTGCGCTCCAGATCCTGATAGAGTTCGTAGCCTGTCTCCTCGGGCAGAACGAGCAGTCCGGCATCGAACACGCTGGTGATGCCGGCGGCCGACGCCTTCGGCAGCCACTGTGCGAGCGAGTCCGCAATATAGCCGGTCGTGAACGGCGAGACCGCGTTGAGGACCGGAAACATCGCCGGTGGCTCGACCAGATAGCCGGTCGGCTCTCCCGAGGCCGGGTCCCGCTCGAAGTAGCTGTAGCCGGGCAACGGATCCTTGGTCGCCTTGGTCACCTTGGCAATCGCCAGCGTCTTGGAATTGACCCAGGCGGAATGGCCATCGATCCCGACGAGAAAGACGGGCGTGTCCGGCCAGATCTGATCGAGATCCTCCTTGCGAGGGCCGGTCGGCGGAAAAGCATTATAGCGCCAGCCGAAGCCGCGGACGATGCCGGCCTGGCCCAGCTTGGCGCGATAGGCCTTCAGGGCGTCGAGCATCTCCTCCCTTGTGTCGTATTGAAGATCGACACCCCGAGTCACGACAGCGCCCGCTATCGGATGGATGTGTCCTTCCACGAAGCCGGGCAGCAGCATCCTGCCGGCGAGATCGACGACGCGGGTCTTCGGGCCGATGAAGGACCGGACGCCCGCGTCATCGCCGACATAGACGATGTGCTTTTGCTTGACGGCGACCGCGCGGGCCCATTCCCGGCCGCCGTTCACGGTGTAGACCGGGCCGTTGCGAAACACGATGTCGGCCTTGCCGCCGCCGGTTCGCGCCTCGGCGTTCGTCGGAGCGGACACCGAGGCAACGCCGGCTGCGGCGAACGCCGCGCCTGCCTGCAGGAGCCTGCGTCGTGACGGCTCGGCCTCGTTGACGGAGCCAAAATCAAGCTGGAGCAAACCACGGAATCTTGCCCAGTTGCATGCGATGCACATGCATTCACCCTTACACGCTCTGCGGGAAACGCATTCTTCTTGATTCCGCGGATCAAATGAACTCGGGGGAACTACGTAGCCCTTCGCGTGCGAAGCGTTCGCATGAGCCGTGCGTGTTCGAGACGATTAGATTCGAATGACTGTCATTTCGGGAGGAAGTACGCGACGTCCGAAGCGGAATGGCCAAGCAAGCAGGGCCGCATCACCTTGTCATGGACGCCGGCCTGCGCCAGTTTGCGATTGGGTTGCGAACTCATCCGATGTGCGGAGTTCAGCTCATGGCAACGAAATCGATGTAACCTGCAAGCGTGCGATTCGTGTGGCTCTGCGAGCAAGACCCCTGATCTGGCTGCTTCCGTGTAGCAACTGGCGGTCTCGCTTCGCTCGGCAATGTGTTCTCATGATCTTGCTGCTGGCCGTGATGCTCCAGCTGAGGGGTGACGGCAGACCGACGGAGTGAAGAATGTTCACACTGGCACATGCAGGGACTTGGCTCGTCGTCGGCTTGATTGGTGGCGGCCTTGCCGGAATCCTGGTGAAGCGCCGCCGAGCCGGTTTCGGGCTCCTCACCAACATCGGATTGGGATGCGTCGGCGCCCTCATCGGTGGTGTCTTGTTCAACCTGTTCGGGTTGTTTCCAGGCATGGGCAGCATCGTCATTTCGCTGCGCGATGTCGTCGCGGCGTTCGTCGGCTCGCTGGTCCTGCTGGCGGCAATCTGGTTGTGGGGCGCAGCCCGCGAACGGAGTCCGCGCTGACCGCAGGCGGTGGTCAGCCGGAGTGACGCGCGGTCTCCGCGCGCCAGTCGCGCGGGCGCATGCCGAAGCGCTGCTTGAAGCGGCGCGTGAAGTGCGACAGATCCGAAAAGCCCCAGTCGAAGGCGATGCGGCCGATGTCCCGGCCGCATCGGGCGGGATCGCGCAGATCGCGCGCTGCGCCATCGAGCCGGCGCTCCATCACCAGGTCGGAGAAGCTGGTGCCGGCGCGGGCCAGCAGCTTGTGCACGTAGCGCTCGCTGATCCCGACGACAGATGCGATGGTCGCCACCGTCAGGCCGGGCTCGCGCACCCGCTCGTGAATGGCGCGGCGTAGCGCCAAGGTCGTCGCATCGGCAAATGAGGTGGTCGCATGCGGCTCGCGGCGGCCGCGGCGCGCCAGGCTCAGCGCCACCAGATCGAGCAGCACGCCGAACAGCGCCGACGCATCGTCGGGCGCGAGCCGCAGCGCATTGGCGTTGAGGGAGCGCGCCGTCTCCACGATCAGTGCGCCGACGCATGGATCGTCGGACAGCCGCGTCGGCGCGATGTCCGGCTCCGCCGGCAGGCGGCTGCACAGCGCATCGGCGGGGACGCGGAACGAGATCACGCCGAGCGACGGCCCGCGATCGTGCTGCAGCACGAAGGTGCGATCGCTGTCGAAGATGCCGACCTGACCGGCGGACAGGCTGACATCGCATTCGTCCTGCAGGATGGTGCAGCGGCCGGCGAGCTTGAGGTTGAGATAGAAGCAGCGCTGGGTGGAAGCGGCGATGTCCGTGCGCGAGCGGCGTACGATGTGCTCGGGAAAGCTGACGCGGTTGATGGCGCCGCTCCCGAGGCTGATGCTTTGCACCTCCGCAGCGAATCCGATGCCGCGCGCCGGCTCCGGCGTCAAGTTCATGAAGGCCTGGCAGATCGCCTCGCGGTAATACGAGAACTGCTCCTCCGGCCGCACCGCCGCCGTATTCCAGCTCCGCTGCCGTTCCGGCTCGGCGCCCATCGGTTCACTCCGAGACCAATCGGGTTCAGTTGCAGCCAAGCGCCGCGGGCGCGGTCCGGCCCATAGTCCTTGCACCGCCTTCCATCGTGCAAAGGAACGTGATCATGTCAACCTACGTCCTGGTCCATGGCGCCTGGCATACCGGCGCCGAGCTCGAGGCGGTCGCCGCGCATATTCGATCCGCCGGCCACACCGTCCATCTGCCGACCATCCGCGGCAACCGCCCCGGCGACGCAAAGACCACCGGCCTCGACGAGGCGATCGCCTCGATCTGCGACTACTTCAGCGAGCACGACATCACCGACGCCGTGCTGATGGGGCACTCCTATGGCGGCATGGTCATCACCGGCGTCGCCGACCGCATCGCTCAGCGCATCCGCCGCCTGGTCTACTGGAATGCGTTCGTGCCCAACGACGGCGAGTGCCTCAACGACATGGTACCACCGCACTATGTTGCGCTGTTCGACGCGGTCGCTGCGGAGCGCGGCGACGGTTCGGTGGTGCTGCCGTTCCCGGTCTGGCGCGAGGCCTTCATCAACGACGCCGATCTCGCCACCGCGACGCGCACCTATGAGATGCTCAATCCGCATCCCAACAAGACCTTCACCGACAAGATCAAGCTGCGCGCCAATCCCGCCGAGATGGCAATCGCGAAATCCTACATCAACTGCACCGAGGACACGGCGCTGCCGCACTGCCTGCCATGGCATCCGCGGCTGTCCGGCAAGCTCGGCCTGTTCCGGCTGGTCCAGTTGCCCGGCAGCCATGAGCTGTGCTTTTCCGATCCCGGCCGGCTCGCGCAGGCGATCATGGATGCGGGACGCGATTGACGGCGCGTGTCGTCACGCTCCCGGTGTGGCGCCGGGCGGTCATCATTTCAGGTTGTGATCGGCATCACATTCGCCGGGAGCGCGATCGGCCAGACTGATCTCCGATGAATGCAGCCCAGCGGGGCATCCATCCTCGCCGCACCATCGGAGAACGCGTCATGGCCCAGCTCCATCTGACGTCCCCTCGCGGACTTGCATCCAAGGTGTCCGCCGCGAATGCGCCCGCGCGGCCGGCCGCGACCAAGGCCGGCTGGCTCGCGATGGCCGCCGGCGCGATCACGACCGTGTTCGCCGCGATCGGCGCGGTGAACAGCGTCCTTCCCGCGGCGTCGAACGTCGGCGCGGCCGTGCTCGAAGCGCTGAACGTGCCGGCCTGCCTGTCCTATGCCGATCGCTATGACGGCACGCAGAGCAGCTTCCGCAAGGAAGGCCAGCTCTGGCGCGAATATCCGCGCGGCTCGGAGACGTATAGTTACGAGTTCAAGGAGATCCGCCGCACGCGCCAGGAGATCATGCTGTGGAACGTGACGCCGCGTCCGAACGTGCCGGATGCCGCGAGCCTCGTCGTGCATCTGCCGGTGTGCGGCGGCATGGCGGTGCTGACTGAGGGCCTGCCCGAGCGCGCGACCAATCTGCAGCAGACCTGGCCCGACCGCGGCTGAGGCTCCGACGCGGACAGGCGAGTTCGGAATATTTCAGCACGATCCAGGCCGGTGCGTGGTCGCTGGCGCCGTCCTCGCCGCGAATGGCGCGGTCGACGCCGGCCTTGGCAAGGCGCGGCGCGAGTTGCGGGCTCAGCAGCAGGTGGTCGAGCCGCAGGCCGGCATCGCGCGGCCAGCGGTTGCGCTTGTAGTCCCAGAACGTGAACATCGGCGCGTCCGGATGCAGCATCCGGATCGCGTCGCACCAGCCTTGATCGACCAGCGCCTTGAAGGCGGCGCGGCTCTTCGGCTGGATCAGCGCGTCCTTGTCCCAGGATCGCGTCGGATAGATGTCGAGCGTAGCAGGCGCCACATTGTAGTCGCCGGCGAGCACGGCCGGCAGGTCGTCCTTGATGAAATCAGCCGCGTGTTTCTGCAGGCGTTTGAACCAGGCGAGCTTATAGTCGAATTTCGGCCCCGGCTGCGGATTGCCGTTCGGCAAATAGAGGCAGCCGACGACGAGGCCGCGCACCGCGGCCTCGATGTAGCGCGCCTCCTCGTCTCTGGGATTGCCGGGCAGGGCGGTGCGGGTCAGCACCGGCTCGGCCTTGCGCGCAAGGATCGCGACGCCGTTCCAGGTCTTCTGACCCTGCCACACCGCGCCATAGCCGGCCTTGGCGATCGCATCGACGGGGAAATCGGCCTGGGTGCATTTCAGCTCCTGCAGGCAGACGATGTCGGGCTTGGCCGCGCGCAGCCAGCGCAGCAGATTGGGGAGCCGCCGCCGGACATTGTTGATGTTGAAGGTCGCGATCTTCATGAGGCCCGTCGCCGTGGGGATGGTCCGGATGACCAAGCTCGCAATCGGCTTTTTGTTCACGCGGCAGCGTCGATGCAGCCAAGGCTGCCTACGAAAGCCCGGCCTGTCAGGCAACCCACGCGCTTCTCGGCGGCGCGAGTCGAGAGGCGCACGCATCTACTTCGGTCGCGACGTCACCAGCGCACGGATCTTGTCGGCATCCTCCGGCGTCGCGGGATTGTAGATCACCATGGTGAGGTCGGGCCGGCCATCGACGGCGAAGCCCGAAAATTCTATCGAGAGCGATCCGGCGACGGGATGCTCCAGAGCCTTCACGCCGTCACCGTGCCGCCCTTGCACATCGTTGTCGCGCCACATCGCCGCGAATTCCGGGCTCGTCGCGCAGAGCTCGTCGACCAGCGATTGGACATTGCGGGCCGCGCCGGCGCGGGCCACGTCGGCGCGGAAGGACGCGACCACATAGCGCGCCACGGCCTGCCAGTTGGGCTGTGCTGCGCGGACACGGCTGTCGTGGAACATCATGCGCAGAACATTGCGCTGGCCCTCCGGCAGGGTGCTGTAGTCGGTGAGGACAGCCGCAGCCGCCCTGTTCCAGGCGAGGATGTCCCATGTCGCCGTGCGAACGAAGGCGGGACTGTATTCCAGCGTGTCGAGCACGCGTTGGAGACGGGGTGAGATGCCGTCGATCGCGTGATAGCGGGCTTCGGGTGGCCGGCCGAGACCGAGCAGGAACAGATGCTCGCGCTCGGCGTCGGTCAGCATCATGGCGCGAGCGATGCGGTCCAGCACGTCGGCGGAGGGCGCGCCGCCGCGCCCTTGCTCGAGCCAGGTGTACCAGGTGGCGCTCACATTGGCGCGCTGCGCCACCTCTTCGCGCCGAAGCCCCGGCGTTCGCCGCCGCTGCAGCGGCAGGCCGAAGGCGGTCGGATCGAGCTTGGCGCGGCGATCCCTGAGATAGGTCCCGAGAGGGTTGGCGTCCGTCATCCTGTTAGCGATTATACCCGTATAAAGTCACGACTTTACCCGCATGAGCAGCCTAGCAATATCCCGGCGGTCTGAACAGGGAGTGTGTCTCATGCGCGTATTCGTCACCGGCGCCGCCGGATTCATCGGCTCCGAAACCACCAGGGAGCTGATCGCCGCCGGGCATCAGGTCATCGGCCTCGCGCGCTCCGCCGAGAACGTCAGCACGCTCGAGCAACTGGGCGCGCAGGTTCATCGCGGCTCGCTGCAGGACATCGAGAGCCTGAAGCGCGGCGCGAAGGAGGCCGATGCCGTCATCCATCTCGCCTTCATCCACGACTTCGCGAAATTCGCGGAGAACGGCGCGATCGACAAGGCCGCCATCGAAGCCATGGGCGACGTGCTGGCCGGTACGAACAAGCCGTTCATCGTCACCTCCGGAACGGGGCTCGTTGCGGCCAACGTGGTGGTCACCGAAGACATGCGGCGCGAGTCGTCAGCGCATGTCCCGCGCGTGTCCGAGCAGACGGGTCTCGCCTATGCGTCGCGTGGCGTGCGCGCGATGGCGATCCGCCTGCCGCAGGTGCACGGCGCCCCCGGAAAGGCCGGGCTGATCTCCTATCTCGTCGAACTCGCGCGACAGAAGGGCCGCGCCGCCTATGTCGGCGAAGGCACCGAGCGCTGGGCCGCGGCGCATCGATCGGACGTCGCCCGCCTGTATCGGCTTGCCCTGGAGAAGGGCATTGCAGACGCGATCTATCACGCCGTCGGCGAGGAGGGCGTCCCCATGCGCGAGGTCATCGAGGTGATCGGCCGCGCGCTGAACGTGCCGGTCGTGTCGATCAGCAAGGAGGAGGCGGGCGACTACTACGGTCCACTGGCGATGTTCGCGGGCCTGGACATGCCGGCCTCCAGCGTCCTGACACAGCAGCGCCTGGGCTGGACGCCCGAGGGCATCGGCCTGATCGCCGACATCGGCCAACCGGGTTATTTCAAGGCGTGAGCGTCGGCCGCGACCGCGGGAAGTGCACGAGCCAAGCGCAGGGGGCGCGCGAGTCTTGTGCACTGCCACCGGCCTCATGCGATCGGCACGACGCCGGCACCGTGTCGTCCGCGCGCCCCGCAATGACGGCGACGCGGAGATTGGGGCCTTCGGGCGAGAGGCGACTGAACGTAGCGCTCCTGCCGTCATCGCTGCTAGTCTGGTTCATCCCTGCATGAGCCCGCCATGGCAAAACAGCCCATCCCGCACCCGATCCTCTCGACCGCCCGCCTGCGCCTACGACAGTTCGATCCCGGTGACACCGAAGCGATGCACCGGTGCTTCAGCGATCCGGATGCGATGCGCTTCTGGAATCATCCGGTTCACACCAAACGGATCGAGAGCGAACGTGCCGTCCGCCGGTTCATCGATTGCACGCCGTCCTACTACCGGTTCTGGGCGGTGGCACAGGCCGAGACCGACCGCTGCATCGGTATGGTGAACTATCACGACGGCCACATGCGTGCGAAGCGCGTCACGATCGGCTACATCGTCGATCCTGCCCGGCAGCGCGATGGCATCGCCACCGAGGCGGTCGCTGCGATGCTCGATTTCTGCTTCGGCGAGCTCGGCCTGCACCGCGCGCAGGCGCTGATCCATCCGGACAATGCCGCGTCGCGCAAACTGGCCGAAAAGCTCGGCTTCCGCTGCGAGGGCCAGTTGCGCGACCACCTGCGCGTCGGCGGCGAATGGCGCGACGACATGCTGTATGCGTTGCTGAAGACGGATCCGCGCGGGTGGGGGCACAATGCGTAGCCCGGATGAGCGCCACGACATGCGGGACCCATGGCGCGGCACATCCGCAACGGTCTCGTGATTCCGGATGTCGCTACGCTCATCCGGGCTACGCTTGCTGTCTCGAGCCTTGAAAGGGACGCCGCAAATTCAGTACAGGCGGCGTCCCAAACTGTGCTGGGGCTAACTATGAGTTGGTTCGGGGCGGTATTCCTACTCGTCCAACGAGGTGTGATAAGAAGATCGCGAATAGGAGCAGATCCGTAGCAATTTGCAAACCTACGACCGTGTTTGCACCGGGCGGATAGCCGAGGGTGCCAAGAACCGTAATCGACGAAAACAGAGCGTCTTCCTTGCGTACGTTGGTTCCGACAATTTGATACCAAATAGCAAACATAAAAATGATCTGAGCGACGTTGCAGATAAATAGGATAAGTGATCGCTCCGTAGATTCGACGCTCCCCAAGACTTTTGAGAGAAAGACCACGTCCAACAATGCGACAACCGAGCTTGTCGAAAAATAAGCGCAAAGGGCGCCTGCCCATTCTCTCGGCGTAAGCCAAAATGGGATCACTAGCTCAATCGGTCGAAGCCAGAACCAAATCGTCAGTCCCAAGCAAACTGATACATAGATCTCGATCGCAATATCGGGGCGTCGGCGAGCAACGGGTATTTTCTGAAGATAAAAAGAAAGGGATAAAGGCCAGATCCAATAGAGACCAGTGGCGAGGATGGCTTCAAACCCTGCTAATGACCTCCATACTTTCGAGCCTTCCGCGGGCCATGGCAATTTTCGTTGCATATGGGTGCCCTCGACGCCTCAAGACCCGTGTGGTGTTTCAAACCGGGAGAAACTTGGCCGAAAATCTGGAAGAGTCCAGATAAAATAGAACTCACCACGCGAGTGCCGGGGGAACGCTAGCGACCCCTCGTGAGAGTCATAGAGCGTTATGGATTGGCTTGGGCGTTAGTCCCCCCGCGTTGGTCGGCAGATCGCGCCCCAGTCCCGGGCGGCCACCCGCCCCAGTGGGTGTGCGGTCGGCGGCTATGCCGCCGGCCCCCCCGTTTTATACAGTTCAGCACTGTCACCTTAATACCCATCCACCTGCTCATTGCGGGGACGTTGCCACTGCGTTCCAGCTGATTTCTTAATGATTGGATCATATCGATGATCCTGGTCCTCAGGCGGCGGTCATGCGTGGAGGTTAGGCATGAGTGACGATGTGCCTTGGTACGTAAGTCTCGTCATAGCCTGGTTGCCATTGATCATGTTCGTCTCAGCCGTTGTATGGAGCACGCGCCGGCTTCGGAGATCTCTGATGACCGACGACGGTCGCTCGCTGGTGCAGGTCGTCGGTGATCTGGCGGAGGAGATGAAGCGCGTGAATGATAGAAGATGGTAACCCGCCGCGCGGATCATCTGAGCCAGACTGACTGATATCGAAGGCAATCGTAGGGAAGAGCTCGGGTATGGCTAATGATGTGCCTTGGTATGTAAGCCTGATCGTCTCCTGGCTTCCCTTTTTCATGTTCATTGCCGCTATCCTATGGAGCTCACGGCAGCTTCGGAAATCGCTGACCACTAGCGATGGACGCTCGCTGGCACAGGTTGTTGACGATCTCGCGCGAGAGATGAAGCGGACGACCGAGATCGGTGACGAGGGGCGATCATAGGACTTGGCTCGCGTCTTGCTGTGCCCCCCATTCGGCGAGGCGCAGGAGCGATCGGCTGGACTAGAATCACCTGCGCCAAAGCACGATTTTCTCAGCAATCTCAACGCGAATCAGCCTGTCCAGTCCCTACCGCGAAAATATTCGACTTTCGTTTTTCAGAAAATTATGGTTCACTCCCGCCGTCCCGCCTCGACACGAGGGGCGTATCGCGATCGTCATGACACGCGGGGTGGGATGTGGTGGGCGCTTGGGGTCGCAGCATGGCTTGAGGCCGTGCGGACGAACGGCACGAGGCGCACGTCGAAGACGTATGGTCCTGGCATCCCGACGCTGATGCTACGCCGGTGGTGATGATGATCCGCCGGTCACGGGGGCAAGACAGCCGATCCCCGGGGAGAGTACGCATAAGGCGTAAAGCCATCGCGCGGGGAATGCCGGTTGACCGGCTGAACCTGTGGTGACTGCCGCCTGCTTTTTTTCTGCAGGCGGGCCATGGGTGAGGCCTTCACCCGGCATTCCCTGCGCCCTCGTCTTTCGAAGAGGGTGAAAAAGAGATGCAAGCCTCGGGCGTTACATGCCGCGAGAACGATGGCTCATGTCAGTTCACCGTCATTGCGAGCGCAGCGACTTGTCCGCCGTAGCTCGAAGAGCGAAGGCGGAAGCAATTCAGGGTGGTGTGCGGGACTCTGGATTGCTGCGCTCGCAATGACGATGTGGAAGCAGCTGTATGCACGTCAGACAGAGAGCGTTGCTGCGCGCGATCAGCTTTCCGCGGCCGCCGCGCCGCCCTTGTAGATGCGATGATAGCGCCGGCCGAGATTGGTCAGGACCTCGTAGCCGATGGTGCCGAAATGATGCGCGAGCTCGTCGACCGTGATGCCCTCGCCGAGCAGCGTGGCGAAGTGGCCGCGGCGGGCTGCCTTCGGCGGCAGGTCGGTGACATCCACCGCGATCAGGTCCATCGAGATGCGCCCTGCGATCGGGCAGCGTTGGCCGGCAATGATGACGTCGGCGCCGCGGGTGCCGTCGTTGGAGCTCGCCGCGCGGAAATAGCCGTCGGCATAGCCGGCGGAGAGGATCGCGATCTTTGTCGGGCGGCGCGCCGTCCAGGTGCCGCCATAGCCGACCGTGTCGCCGCGCGCGAGGTCACGCAGTTGCACGATGCGCGCCTTGATCTCGGCGACCGGCTGCATCGGATTGTCGGCCTCGGGCGTCGGATTGACGCCGTAGAGCGCGGCACCGGGCCGCACCATGTCGAACTGGAAGGCGGCACCGAGGAAGATGCCGGAGGAGGCGGCAAGCGCGGCGGGCACGCCGGTGAACACGCTGGCGACCTCGCGGAACGCAGTGAGCTGGCGCGCGTTCGACGGGCTGTTGATCTGCTCGGCGGAGGCCAGATGGCTCATCACCAGCGTGATGCCATGGTCGCCGCCCTGGATGCGCGGGATCATGCCCTGCGCATCGATCGGGCTGAGGCCGAGCCGGTTCATGCCGGTGTCGACATGGATGGCCGCGCCGCCCTTCCAGCCGGTGCGGCGGCAGAACATGTCCCATTCGGCGAGCTCGTTGAGGTCGCCGATGACAGGACGGCAGTTGATCGCCGCGTAGTCTTCGCCGGTGTTCTGGAAGAAGCCGTCGAGCACGTAGAGCGCGGCGCTGTCCGGCAGGGCGGCGCGGGCGACTTTTGCCTCCGCGAGCGTCGCGACGAAGAAGGTCTTGCAGCCGGCCGCGGCGAGCGTGCGCGCCACCTGGGGAATGCCGCAGCCATAGGCGTCGGCCTTGATCACCCCGGCGCATTCGGCCGGCACTGCGGTCTTTTCCAGTTTGCGCCAATTGGCGGCGAGCGCATCGAGATCGATGGTCAGCACGCCGGTGGCGCTGGCCGGGACAGCGTCGTCGACCGCCGAGACAGGTTGCTCGGCGGGTTTCTGTTCGGGAACACTCATGTGGCGCTTTTACGCGCCGCGGCGTCACGGTTCAACCGCGTCAGGTCAATAGTCGTGGTGCTGCGGCGGCAGGCCGTCATGGGCGAGGTCGCCGAAGCGGGTGACCGAGGCGTCGAAGTGCAGCTCGACCGTGCCGGTCGGGCCGTGGCGCTGCTTGCCGATGATCACCTCGGCCTTGCCGAGCGCCAGATCCATTTCCATCTGCCACTTCTGGTGCTCCTCGGTGCCGGGACGCGGCTCCTTGGCGGCCAGATAGTACTCGCCGCGATACACGAACAGCACCACGTCGGCGTCCTGCTCGATCGAGCCGGATTCACGCAGGTCCGACAGTTGCGGCCGCTTGTCCTCGCGATTCTCGACCTGGCGCGACAGCTGCGACAGCGCGATGATGGGAACGCTGAGCTCCTTGGCCAGCGCCTTCAGGCTGGTGGTGATCTCGGTGATTTCCTGGACGCGGTTGTCGTTGCCGCGCTTGCCCGAGCCCGACAGCAGCTGGATGTAGTCGATCACCAGGAGGTCGAGGCCCTTCTGGCGCTTCAGCCGGCGGGCGCGCGCCATCACCTGCGCGATCGAGATGCCGCCGGTCTCGTCGACATAGAACGGCAGCGACTGCAGCTCGATCGAGCACTCGCGCAGCTTCTCGAAATCGGCCTCGGTGATGCCGCCACGGCGGATGTGGCTGGAGGGAATGCCAGAGCGCTCGGCGATGATACGGGTGGCGAGCTGCTCGCCGCTCATTTCGCAGGAGAAGAACCCGACCACGCCGCCCTGGGCGGCGCGATAGGTCCCGTCCGGCTGCAATTCGGGAACATAGGCCTGGGCGACGTTGTAGGCGATGTTGGTCGCGAGCGAGGTCTTGCCCATGCCGGGACGGCCGGCGAGGATGATCAGGTCCGAGTGCTGCAGGCCGCCCATCTTGGCGTCGAGATCGCGCAGGCCGGTGGAGATACCGGACAGCTTGCCGTCGCGCTGGAAGGCCTTGGCGGCCATGTCGAGCGCGGTCGTCAGCGCCTGGGAGAATTTCTGGAACCCGCCGTCATAGCGGCCGGACTCCGCGAGCTCGTACAGCCGGCGCTCGGCGTCCTCGATCTGGTTGCGCGGCGCGAAGTCGACCGGCGCGTCATAGGCGACGTTGACCATGTCCTCGCCGATGCCGATCAGGTCGCGGCGCAACGACAGGTCGTAGATGGTGCGGCCATAGTCCTGGGCGTTGATGATCGTGGTCGCTTCGGCCGCGAGCCGTGCCAGATACTGCCCGACGGTCATGCCGCCGATGTCGACGTCGGCCGGCAGGAACGTCTTCAAGGTCACGGGCGTCGCGACCTTGCCCATCCGGATCAGGCTGGACGCGGTCTCGAACACGGTCTGGTGCAGCGGCTCGAAGAAATGCTTCGGCTCGAGGAAGTCCGACACGCGATAGAACGCGTCGTTGTTGACCAGGATCGCGCCGAGCAGACCCTGTTCCGCCTCGATGTTGTGAGGAGCGCTGCGATAGGCCGGCGTTGCTGCGTCAGCCGACGCCAGCTTGTGAACGTTCGAATCGGTGAGTGCCATGACCGCGTGTTTAGCAGCTTTGAAGGGGAGGGGATAAAGCGCCAGTCGCGCGCGAAGCGGAAGCGAAAGCTGAGCGCAATTCACCGTCTGGTAAATCTGGTGGATGAATCCGGACTCGCCAGATGCCGCGCTTGACGGAACCGACAGGACTCAACGCCGCGCGAGCGCGAGCGACACGCCGGTGCAATCAACCGGCGCGATCGTTCGACACGTCGGCGAGGCGGGAACGAGAGCCGGTACGGCAGGGCGTGCCAGGGCCGCGCGTGGATCCGCGCCCGGCATCAGACCAGCAGCAGATACAGGAGGGCGATCAGGGATGCTCCCACGCCCGCGGCGATCAGCGCGTAGTCGGTGCTGAAGTCGGTCTGGGGTTCCAACATGGCTCTGGCGGGGCTCGGGGACATGCCAGGACACTACGGCCGGGCTTCCCCGGGGTCTGTGAGCCAGTTCACAGACCGCACGATTTGTTTGAAAATTTGAGTCGGATGGGCATAATCTCGCGTTTGGGATGCAAGGCGTCCATCGAGCATCTCAGAATTGAAGTCGAGACCGGCGCGGCGCAGCCGAGGGAATGCGGCCGTCCGTCTCTGCAGGACCATTGCACTGGCGCCGCCCTCCGCTGTCGTCGCGGGCCGCGCGCGCTACTCACCCGCCATCTGCAGCGCCGGGCGGCTGCCGCGCTCGCGCGCCCGCAGCCGCGTCTCCTCACGGTGGACGTAGTCGCGCGTCATCGGCACGACGCCCTGGCGCTTCGTCAGCTGGATCTGGACATTCATCAGGTTCTGCTTGCGGAACCCCATTTCCGCGGCCGCCAGGTAGAACTCCCACATCCGCGCGAAGCGCTCGTCATAGAGCTGCACGGCCTCGTCGCGCCGGGCCATGAAGCGTTCGCGCCACGCCTTCAGGGTCTCCGCGTAGTGCAGGCGCAGGATCTCGATGTCGCAGACGAGGAGCCCGGCGCGCTCGATCGCCGGCAGAACCTCCGAGAGGGCTGGGACGTAGCCGCCGGGGAAGATGTATTTGGCGATCCAGGGATTGGTCGCATCAGGGCCCACGGAGCGTGCGATCGAATGCAGCAGCATGACGCCGTCGTCCGCGAGCAGCTCGGCGCTGCGGCGAAAGAAGGAGTCGTAGAAGGCGACCCCGACATGCTCGAACATGCCGACCGAGACGATGCGATCGAACGTGCCGGGCACGTCGCGATAATCCTGCAGCAGGAAGCGGGCGGAGGCGGAGAGGTGCCGTTCGGCCGCGCGGGCCTCGGCAACCTGCAACTGCTCGGCCGACAAGGTCACGCCGGTCACGTCGGCATCACACATCTCGGCCAGGTAAAGTCCAAGCCCGCCCCAGCCGCAGCCGATGTCGAGGACGCGATGGCGGCGGCCGATCAGCAGCTTGGCCGCGAGATGACGTTTCTTGGCGAGCTGGGCATCGTCCAGCGTCGCGTCCGGCGTCTCGAAATAGGCGCAGGAATATTGCCGGTCGGCATCGAGGAACAGCGAATACAGCCGCCCATCGAGATCGTAATGATGGGCGACGTTGCGGCGCGCGCGTGCCCGGATATTGAGCTGGCGCAGGTGCCGGATCAGATAGCGCAGCCACCATTGCGGCCTGGCCCAGTCGGGCACCACGGCCGGCTGGCTCATCACGATCGACAGCAGGTCCGCGATCGTTCCTCGTTCGACCACGAACGAGCCGTCCATATAGACCTCGCCGAGCGCGAGCTCGGGGTTGGCCAGAATCCGGCGCTCGGCTTCACGAGTCAGAAATCGTGCCGCCACGGGGACGCCGGTTCCATCCCCGCAGCTGAACGACGTGCCGCTGGCGGTCGTAAAGCTGATCGAGCCACGGCGAATGAAGCTACTCAACAGACTTCGCAGCAAACGGTCCATCCACACCACCCAACGAGCTATTCCCGTGAGTTGCTGACTTTCCCGGCCGTCGCACTCGACGCGTTGAGAACCGATTGGTTCCCTATCATCACGTTGTTATGTTACCCGGCGGGCACAAGCCGACGCCACTGCCATGAACACAACGCCGATATTCCGAACCGTCATTGATCGATGGACATCTCGGCGCAGGAACATCTGTGCGCTTTCATTCGCTCCGCAATCCGTTAAAAAGGCCGCGGCCGCCGGCCTTTTGGCCGGTGTCCGGCATCTGACCGCCGGACGAGGTCTGAAGGGATCGCCGTCGAAGGCGTGGAGCGACCGCAATGTCCGCTGTCACGTTCGGCTGATAGCGAGAGGAAACACGGCAGCGGATGTCGCGCGGGGCGGCGCCGTGTGGGCGAAACCATAGCTGGAGAATGAGAATGGTGGGCCGAGCGCTCAATTTGGCGACGGTGGTGGCGGTGTTCTGCATGGGCTTCGCGGGGGCCGCCGTTGCGCAGGAAAATCTCGATGCGGGCAAGAGTCCTGCGCAGATCTACAACGGGACCTGCGTGGTCTGCCACAAGTCGCCGCGCGGCCTGGCCAAGAACACCTCGGCCAGCTCGCTGCCCGGGTTTCTGCGCCAGCATTACACGACGAGCCCCGAGATGGCCGGCGTGCTCGCCAACTACCTGATTGCGAACGGCGCTGCGGATGCGCGATCAACGGGCCACTCCGGCAAGGAGACGCGGTCCGAGCGCCGCGCCCGGTCAGCCGCCACCGAGCCGCCCGAGGCGAAACCGGCCGCCGCGGATGCTGCTGCGAGCCCAGGCGAGCCGCGCCGCCGTTCGGGTCATCACTCCAAGCGCTCCGCGCCGGCCGAGGCGAGGCCCGACGCGGCAGCAGATCCAGCCGCTGCGCCGGCCGACGGCGAGGGCAGCGCGCCCGCGAAGAAGGGCCGGCTCGGCAAGCGCAAGAAGCCGGCCCAGGAGGGCTCGGCTGCGGAAGAGACGCGCGGCGAGCCGACCGGTGCGACCCGCCCGTCGGCGTCGCGCGAGGACAGCGCTGCCGGCTCCGAGCCGCCGCGGGTCGAGCCGGCAAGATCGAGCGAGGCCGCGCCGGCGCTGCGCGCCGACCCGGTCCCGCCGGTGACGCCGGCGCCGGCCACGACCCAGTCGGTGCCGTCGGATCCCTCGGTTCCGTCCTCGCCCTCGCGGTGAGACGACAATGAAAAAGCCCGGCTCGGGGAGCCGGGCTTTTCCGCAAATGGGCTGGCGCGCTTACTGCTGCGCAGGCTCGCCGGCAGCGCCCTCGTCCTGGGCCTCCGGATCGAAGAACTCGCCGGCGGCCGCGATCGCTTCGGCGGCGGCGTCGCGGTCCTCCTGGCGGGTCGAGATGTCCTCGCCGCGCTTGATGCGCTCGGCCTCGTCGGCGCTGCGGGCGACCGTCACGGTCACCGAGGTCTCGACCTCCGGGTGGATTGCGATGGTGATCGTCTGCTTGCCGATCGTCTTGATCGGGGCGTCGAGCCAGACCTGCGGCCGGCTCACGGTGATGCCGTCGGCGGCGAGGGCGGCGACGATGTCGCGCACCGAGACCGAGCCGAACAGCTGGCCGGATTCGGAGGCCTGGCGGATGATGACGATGTCGCGGCCGTCGATCTTCTCGGCGACCTTGGCCGCCTCGCCCTTGGCCTTGATGTTGTTGGCTTCGAGCTCGGCCTTCATGCCCTCATACTTGGCCTTGTTCTCGGCGGTGGCCCGCAGCGCCTTCTTGCGCTTCAGCAGGAAGTTGCGGGCGAACCCGTCCTTGACCTTCACGATCTCGCCCATCTGGCCGAGCTTGGCGACACGTTCCAGCAGAATGACTTCCATCGATGTTCTCCTTGTGATGTTCGGAAGCGGTTGGTGTGAGGTTGAACTTTTACGGCACCGGCAAAGGCGGCGGCTGCCGCGGGCCGTAACGGTGACGGAGGTCGAAGGCGGCGTCGGCGAGGCCGAGGACGATCATCGCCAGCATGGGGATCGGCCAGATGAAGGTCAGCATCAGCGCGTAGGCGAGACCGAGCCAAAGCGGCCGGGTGCGCAGCGGCAAGGTCAGCGTATGCAGGACCGCGAAGCCGGTGAGCGCATAGGCGGTCAGCAGCGCTGCGGCGGCGATTCGCGCCAGCATGCCGATCAGCCCGCCCGGGAAGCAGAACGCGATGATCGCAAACAGCGCCGGCAGCGTCATCAGCGGCAGCTTGGTGTCGCGCAGGCGCGGCCATGGGCGCATCAGCCGGCCGGAGATCGCCGTGATCTTTGCGGCCGCCAGGACGTTGAGCGACAGGATCGTGGTCATGATCACCGCGGCCATCGGCGGCGCCATGAAGACCAGGATCTCGACCAGCCGGGGAATGTCGACCGCATCGGTCGACGTGACGGTATTGCTGAGCACGCGCGACAGCAGCCGCCTGAGACCCTGATTGGTGGCCGTCATGTCGGTGCCGAAGGAGAACGCGGCAATCAGCGCTGCGATCACCGCGATCCACAGCAGGATGTTGCCGGGCGGATACCATTCGATGCCATCCTGGCCGGACGGGCTGGTCGTCGGACGGCCGAGCAGGACGAGGTGGCCGAGCCACCAGGCCGGCAGCGTCACGGAGACGGCAAAGGCGAGAGCGCGATCGAAGCCGAAGATGGCCAGCACGCAAGCGGTTGCTACGAGACCGCCGATGACGGCGCAAAGCCGGCCCCAGGCGATTGCAGCGACGAGCAGCGGCACGGGCGCGAGCAGCGCAAGCACGAGCGCCGTCATCACGCCCGATCCGGTCGAGGCGAACATGACCGCGGAGGCAGCGCCTGCCGCGAGCGCGATGAGAAGCGTTCCGATCATCAGCTGTCCCGCTCCCTTCGAGCGGTTAGAGGCGCCTTCGCCCCAACCATCGGCGACCGGACGACCCGGAAGCCTTATGAGAATTCAACGGAAGGAGCCGGCGGCGCGGGGCCGCCGGTCCGAGGTCCGCAATCAGCGGATGACGTAAGGCAGCAGGCCGAGGAAGCGGGCGCGCTTGATGGCGCGCGCGAGTTCGCGCTGCTTCTTGGCGGACACGGCCGTGATGCGGCTCGGCACGATCTTGCCGCGCTCGGAGACGTAGCGCATCAGCAGCTTGGAGTCCTTGTAGTCGATCTTCGGCGCGTTCGGCCCGGAGAACGGGCAGGTCTTGCGGCGGCGGAAGAACGGGCGACGTGCGGGGGCTTCAGCCATTGATCTTACTCCTCGTCCGCAGTTTCTTCGTCACGGGGCCGGCGCGGGCCGCGATCGCCACGGTCACCGCGATCGCCACGGAAGCCGCCGCCATCGCGCTCACCACGGAAGCCACCGCCGCGGTCGTCGCGCTCACGGTCGCGATCGGCCTTGCGCATCATCGCCGACGGGCCTTCCTCGAGCTCGTCGACGCGGACGCTGAGGTAGCGGATCACGTCTTCGCTGATCCGCTCCTGGCGCTCGATCTCGGCGATCGCCGCGGACGGCGCGTCGATGTTGAGCAGCACGAAGTGGGCCTTGCGGTTCTTGTTCATGCGGTAGGTGAGGGAGCGAACGCCCCAATTCTCGGACTTCGTGACCTTACCGCCGAGACCTTCGACGATACCGGTCATCTGAGCCGTCAGTTCTTCCACCTGCTGGGTGCTCGCGTCCTGACGCGCGAGGAATACATGCTCGTAAAGCGGCATGGCTGTCCTTTCCAAGTTGGCGCAAATCCCGGCGTCAAGCCCTTCGAGACCTTGTGGAAAGGACTCGCAGACGTCAGCTCAGAAGGCGGGAACACGGGACGACGGGCCGACTGGCCCTGCCACATCAAAGTCGCCTGGACAGCTTGGAGAGGTTAAATCCCCAAGGTTGAGCAAGGTGATTTGCTGGGACCGTCCGTTCAGCTCCCGGCTCGGGATCCACGGATGGCGCGCCTTATACCGATTTTCGGGGCCAAGGCAAGGGAAAGTGGTCGAATTGCGCCCGTCACGTGCTTGACATCACAGGGCCGGCCAGTGTCTTTCCGGCCAAAGTTACTCAATTCCAGGGATTTTGGAACGTTCAGGGGGCGGCCATGACGGCAGCATTCACTTTTCCGGGGCAGGGGTCCCAGGCCGTCGGCATGGGCAAGGCGCTCGCCGACTCCTTCCCGGTGGCTCGTTCGGTGTTCGAGGAGGTCGATGCCGCCCTCGGTGAGAAGCTGACGACCATCATTTGGGAAGGTCCGGCCGAGACCCTGCAGCTGACCGAAAATGCCCAACCCGCTCTGATGGCGGTCTCGATGGCAACCTTGCGGGTGCTGGAAACCGAGGCCGGATTCTCGGTTGGACGCGACGCCGCCTTTGTCGCAGGTCACTCATTGGGCGAATACTCGGCGCTGGCCGCCGCCGGCAGCCTGACGATTGCGGATACTGCCCGCCTGCTGCGCACCCGTGGGCTTGCCATGCAGAAGGCCGTTCCGGTGGGCGTCGGCGCCATGGCCGCGCTGCTCGGGATGGATTATGAGGCGGCTGTTGCGGTCGCCGAAGAGGCGGCCCAGGGCGAGGTCTGCCAGGCCGCCAACGACAATGGCGGCGGCCAGGTGGTGGTGTCCGGCAACAAGGCCGCCGTCGATCGCGCCGTCGAGATCGCCCGCGCCAAGGGCGCGAAGCGCGCCATGCTGCTGCCGGTCTCCGCGCCGTTCCACTGCAAGCTGATGCAGCCGGCGGCGGACGTCATGGCGGAGGCGCTGTCCAAGGTCACGATCAAGGCTCCGGCCTCGCCCCTGGTCTCGAACGTACTCGCGGCGCCGATCAGCGATCCCAACGAGATTCGCCGTCGCCTGGTCGAGCAGGTCACGGGTACGGTGCGCTGGCGCGAATCGATCGCATATATGGCGGGCCAGGACGTGACACGGTTCTTCGAGATCGGCGCCGGCAAGGTGCTCAGCGGCCTGGTCAAGCGGATCGCGGATGGTGCGGTCGGCGTCGCCGTCGGCGGCCCGTCGGATATCGTGGCCGCGAAGGATGCGCTGGCCGCGGCGAAAACGTCGTAAGTGGCCGCTTGGAAGCGGCATTGAGGAGAGTTGGATGTTCGATCTGAGTGGCAGGACCGCGCTGGTGACTGGCGCGACCGGCGGCATCGGCAACGCGATCGCGAAGGCCTTGCATGCCCAGGGGGCGACCGTTGCCGTTTCCGGCACCCGGCGCGAGGTGCTTGAGACCCTCGCCGGCGAGCTGGGCAGCCGTGTGCATGTGCTGCCTTGCAACCTGTCCGACGCGGCCGAGGTCGAGGCGCTGGTGCCGGCCGCCGAGCAGGCGATGGGGCAGGTCGACATTCTCATCGCCAACGCCGGCATCACCCGCGACAACCTGTTCGTGCAGCTCCGCGACGAGGATTGGGACGAGGTGATCAAGGTCAACCTGACCGCGACATTCCGTCTCTCGCGTGCCGCCACCAAGCTGATGATGCGCAAGCGCTTCGGCCGCATCATCGCGATCACCTCGATCGTCGGCGTCACCGGCAATCCGGGGCAGGGCAATTACACGGCGTCCAAGGCCGGCATCATCGGCATGATCAAGACGCTCGGCGCCGAATATGCCAAACGCGGCGTGACCGCCAACTGCATCGCACCCGGCTTCATCAAGACACCGATGACCGACGCTCTGAACGAGAAGCAGCGCGAGTCGATCCTCGCCAAGGTGCCGGCGGCGCGGTTGGGCACGCCGGAGGACATTGCTGCAGCTGCGGTGTACCTCGCCTCCAACGAGGCGGCGTATGTCACGGGGCAGACCATCCACGTCAATGGCGGCATGGCCATGATCTAGGCTCTGCCGTGGCTCGGAATGCGGCGAAAAGACGTCGCGACCACTATACCGGGCCGTGTGGTCAATGATTCGCGTGTATGGTAACCGGGCGGCTGATGGGGGCACGAAGAACGCCATTGCAGGATTTCCAAACCCTGTATATTGGCGGGGCGAGCTGCCATCGTTCGCCGGGCCTCCGTCGGCTGGTGCTGCTGATCCGGGTTCCTGTTTGAGCGCTCTGGATCGGAGGCGTACCGGCCGCATGGAGAGTGTGGATTGGAGTTTGTGAGTGGCCCCGTTTCCGAAGTTTTCGGACCGCAAGTCGTCCGCCAAATTTCGGTAAAGGGGCGCTGCGGGGCAAATCTGGTTTTGCGCGATCGCGAAGGAAGTTTAGCGGCCGGGGTGATGCGGATCATCCGGGGGTCGGGTCTTAAAGGAACAAGCACGAGGTTTGAACGATGAGTGAGATTGGCGAGCGGGTTAAGAAGATCGTGGTCGAACACCTTGGTGTCGAGCCCGAGAAAGTGGTCGACAACGCGAGCTTCATTGACGACCTCGGTGCTGACAGCCTCGATACGGTCGAGCTCGTCATGGCCTTCGAGGAAGAGTTCGGGTGCGAGATTCCGGACGACGCCGCGGAGACGATCCTGACCGTCGGCGACGCCACCAAGTTCCTCGAGAAGAACGCCAAGAGCTGACGCTCCGGCGAGAGTTGCGCGAAACCGGCCGATCCGTCTTGTGCGGTCGACCGGTTTCTTGCTGTTGGCGGCGTCGTGATGAGCCGTCATCTGGCGGCTGGCGATGGACGATTCGGACGCGCTGCCCGGCCAGAACGTGTTACTCGAACAATTGACCCGAGGTGCGGCGACGGCCGTCAGCCGATGCACAAGCGCTCAAGGTCGGGTCTGGAGAAACGAACATGAGGCGGGTTGTCGTCACTGGCCTTGGCATGGTTTCGCCGCTTGGCTGTGGTGTGGAAACGACCTGGCAGCGCATCCTTCAGGGCAAGAGCGGTGCGCGCTTGATCGAGTCGTTCGAGGTCTCCGATCTTCCCGCCAAGGTGGCCTGTCAGGTGCCGCGCGGCGATGGCTCCGACGGCACCTTCAATGCCGACCAGTGGATGGAGCCGAAGGACCAGCGCAAGGTCGACGATTTCATCATTTTCGCGATGGCTGCGGCGCGTCAGGCGCTCGATGACGCCAACTGGCATCCTGCGACGGAAGAGGACCGCTGTGCCACCGGCACGCTGATCGGGTCCGGCATCGGGGGCCTCTCGGGCATTGCCGACACTGCGATCCTCCTGAAGGAGCGCGGTCCGCGCAAAGTGTCGCCCTTCTTCATTCCCGGACGTCTGATCAATCTCGCCTCGGGCTATGTCTCGATCGAGCACGGGCTCAAGGGTCCCAATCATTCGGTCGTCACTGCGTGCTCGACCGGCGCGCATGCGATCGGCGACGCCAGCCGCCTGATCGCGCTCGGCGATGCCGATGTCATGGTCGCCGGCGGCACCGAATCGCCGATTTGCCGAATTGGCATGGCCGGGTTCTGCGCGGCGCGCGCGCTGTCGACCGGATTCAACGAGACGCCCGAGCGCGCGTCGCGCCCTTACGATAAGGACCGCGACGGCTTCGTGATGGGCGAGGGCGCCGGCGTGGTCGTGCTCGAGGAGTATGAGCACGCCAAGGCACGTGGCGCGCGGATCTACGCCGAGGTCTCCGGCTACGGACTCTCCGGAGATGCCTATCACATCACCTCGCCATCTCCGGACGGCGACGGCGGTTTTCGCAGCATGAGTGCGGCGCTGAAGCGCGCCGGTATCACGGCCGCCGACCTCGACTACATCAACGCGCACGGCACCTCGACTCAAGTCGGCGACGAGATCGAACTCGGCGCGGTCGAGCGCCTGCTTGGCAATGCCGCTTCGAAGATCTCGATGTCGTCGACCAAATCGTCGATCGGACATCTGCTCGGCGCGGCCGGCGCCGTCGAAGCCATCTTCAGCATTCTCGCGATTCGGGATAACATCGCCCCGCCGACGATCAATCTGGAGAACCCGTCGGTGGAAACCGCGATCGATCTCGTGCCGCATGCACCTCGCAAACGCGAGATCAACGTGGCACTGTCGAACTCGTTTGGTTTCGGCGGCACCAACGCGTCGGTGGTTTTACGGCGCGTGGTGACCTAGTGCGGAAGGACGGATGCCGCGCGGGCCGATTGTCGCTTGGTCACGCGGATATCCGACTGCAGCCACACTAGAACCCAAGACTTCGCGTGTCTTTCGCAGGTCGGCCTTCGGCGCCGATGCGGTAAGTGGATGCGCATGGCGGTGAGGCCCGGCGAAAACACCTTTTCGCCGTATTCGATGACGAGATGACGAATCGTTAAATGGGCGTGGACTTCAGGTCGCTTGCGTTGGGGAGCGCACGGCCACGACGAGAGCGACAGGACTGAAGGTTGCATCGATGAGTGAACGGCCGCCCATCTCGCCCCGCAGCCCGCGCGCAGCGCTGGAGCCGGAACGCGTGCCGCCGCCGCCGCGCCGCTCCGACCGCGCCCGCAATCCGTTCGTGGTTGTCGGCAACGCGATCATCACCTTGCTCATCCTGGCCATGCTCGGCGTGGGCGCGGCCTACTATTATGGACGGCAGATCCTGGAAGCGGCAGGACCGCTGCAGGAGGACAAGGTCGTCAACATCCCGCAGCGCGCGGGCAAACGCGATATTGCCGACGTGCTCGCGCGTGAAGGTGTGATCGACGTCAATCCGTGGATCTTCATCGGTGGAGTCTATGCCCTGAAGGCCAGTTCCGACCTCAAGCCGGGCGAGTATGCGTTCCAGAAGAATGCATCGTTGCGCGACGTGATCGGCGTCATCGTCGAAGGCAAGGTCGTGCAGCATTCGGTGACCGTGCCCGAGGGCCTGACGTCAGAGCAGATCGTGGCCCGCCTGTCCGAGAACGAGATCTTCACCGGCAGCGTCCGCGAGATTCCGCGCGAAGGCACGTTGTTGCCGGAGACCTACAAGTTTCCGCGCGGCACCAGCCGCGATCAGGTCGTGCAACGCATGCAGCAGGCGCAGAAGCGCGTGTTGGCCGAGATCTGGGAACGGCGTAGTCCGGATCTGCCGGTCAGGACGCCGGAGCAGCTGGTGACGCTGGCTTCGATCGTCGAGAAGGAGACCGGCAAGCCCGACGAGCGCAGCCGGGTGGCCGCAGTATTCGTCAACCGGCTGAAGCAGAGGATCAAGCTGCAGTCCGATCCGACCATCATCTATGGTCTGGTCGGCGGCAAGGGCACGCTGGGCCGTCCGATCAAGCGCAGCGAGATCACCCAGCCGTCGCCCTACAACACCTATGTGATCGAGGGCCTGCCGCCGGGACCGATCTCCAACCCCGGCCGCGCCTCGCTGGAGGCGACAGCCAATCCGGCGCGCACGCGCGATCTCTATTTCGTCGCCGACGGCACCGGCGGCCATGCTTTCACCGAAACCTACGACCTGCACCAGAAGAACGTCGCCAAGCTCAGGGCGATGGAGCGGCAGACCCAGAACGACACCGTCGAGCCCGACGAGGCGCCGCCTGCCGTCGCGGGTGGCGCGGCCGATCCGGCGGCCGGAGCGACCCCACGGGCGCCCGCAGCGGCAAAGAAGCCGCCGGCCAACCGCGCCACCGGCGGAGTTGCACCGGGGGCCGCACCTGGCAACGGCGCCCGTCAGGGGGCGGCGCAGCCGAGCCCGCCGGTCGTTCAGCAATAATTTCCCACGCATGTCGGCCGCGCAGAACCGGGCTTAACATTTGCCCAAAAGGCCGTAAGGTTCGCGCACTTTCGGCGGGGGTTGAGTCTGTCCCCGTTCCCAATGTGCCGGAGACATGGACGAAATGGCGCTGTCGAGCATGACCGGCTTTGCCCGTAGCCACGGGGCAAGCGGTCCCTACTCGTTCGAGTGGGAGTTGAAGTCGGTCAACGCCAAGGGATTGGACGTCCGGGTGCGATTGCCGCAGGGCTGGGACGAGGTCGAGGCCTTCGCCAAGAAGCGCGCGACGGAAGTCCTGTCGCGCGGCACGGTCTATGCGAATCTCACCGTCAAGCGCACCGAGACCGGGTCGACGGTGCGAATCAACGAGGACGTGCTGGCTGCGGTGGTGAAGATGGCGAGCTCGCTCGCCGGCAGGATTGACGCGGTCGCACCGAGCATTGACGGGCTGCTGTCGATCAAGGGCGTGATCGAGGTGGCCGAGCCGGAGAGTGACGAGGCCGAGGACAAGGCCGCCAAAGAGGCGGCGATTGCAGGCTTCGACACCGCTCTGAAACATCTCGTCGAGATGCGCCGGCGCGAGGGCGACACGCTCGGTCAGATCCTCAATCAGCGCGTCGACGAAATCGAGGCGTTGGCGAAAAGGGCGGAGGCGTCGCCGGGCCGCAAGCCCGAGGCGATCAAGGCGCGGCTGGCCGAACAGGTGGCAGCCCTGCTCGAAACCTCCGACCGCTTCGATCCCGATCGCCTGGCGCAGGAGGCGCTGCTGATCGCGGCCAAGGCCGACGTGCGCGAGGAACTCGATCGCATCGCCTCGCACATCGCGCAGGCGCGCGAGATGCTCGGCAAGGGCGGGCCCGTCGGCCGCCGGCTCGACTTCCTCGCCCAGGAATTCCATCGCGAGGTCAACACCACCTGCTCGAAGTCGAACGACATCGAGCTGACGAACATCGGCCTGGAGATGAAGACCGTGGTCGAGCAGTTTCGCGAACAGGTTCAGAATCTGGAGTGATCCATGGCGGCTCACGACGGAAGCTTCGATGGGGTCGAGCGGCGCGGGCTGATGTTCGTGCTGTCATCGCCTTCGGGGGCAGGCAAGACGACGCTGTCGCGCCTGCTGATCGAGCGCATGTCGGGCCTGCGGATGTCGGTCTCGGCGACGACGCGTCCGATGCGGCCTGGTGAGGTCGACGGCCGCGACTATCACTTCGTCGACCGGGCGCGCTTCGAGGACATGGCCAAGCGCAACGAGCTGCTCGAATGGGCCACCGTGTTCGACAATCGCTATGGCACGCCGCGCGCGCCGGTCGAAGCGGCGTTGTCGGCGGGCCAGGACGTGCTGTTCGACATCGACTGGCAGGGCACGCAGCAACTGCGCGAGAAGGCGCGGCAGGACGTCGTCAGCGTGTTCATCCTGCCGCCGTCCGCCGCCGATCTGGAGAAGCGTCTCCACACGCGCGCGCAGGACTCCAACGAGGTCATCCGCGGGCGCATGAGCCGCGCCAGCCACGAGATGAGCCACTGGGCGGAGTACGACTACATCGTCATCAACCGCAACGTGGACGATGCGTTCGCCGAGGTGCAGTCGATCCTCAAGGCCGAGCGCCTGAAGCGCGAGCGCCGGACCGGATTGACGACCTTCGTGCGCGAACTGCAGCGCCAGCTCGAGAGCTGAAACGCCTTCCGTCTACGCCCGCCGGCCGAGGCGCGCCAGGATGTCCTGGATGCCGTCGAGCTCATCATCCTGCTGAATGTTGCGCGGCCGCGGCCGCAGCGCCGGAGGCCGCGGAATGAAGTCGAGCGGCGGGGTCGCCGGATCCTCGAACGGCGTCGGCACGAACAGGGGACGCTGCTGCGACGGGCGCTGTGGCTGCTGCTGCGCCTGCGGTCTGTCGATAGGTAGCGCGGCGGGGATCGACGACCGCGATTCCAGGAGACTCATCAGTCGGGCCGCGGGATCATCATGCATGTGCACGACGTCCTGCTGAGCCTCGACGGAGAACTCCTCATGCTGCGGCTCTGCCTCCAGCTCGTCTTCGGGCAATGAAAAGCGCGACTGCAGAAGGTTGATCAGCGCCGCCGCAGGATCGTCGAGCTCATCGTCTTCGGCGGCAGGGGCTTCCGACATCATCGCGGGTCCGCCCACGGCGATGTCATCGTCAGGCTGAGGGGCCGGTTGTCGTGCCGCATGCGCGCGAAGCGTCTCGATCAGTGCGGCCGCTGGATCGGCTGGCGCCGTTGACGGCGCGCGCGGGGAGGCAGGCTGATCGGGCGTCCCGGGAACGGGCTGAGCGACGGGCTGGCCGCCACGCGGATGGTTCGTCAGATGTTGCGACGCCTGCGTGGTCCGGGGTGCAGCGTCCGCCTGCGTTGGCGGAGCCGTCTCAGCGAGGGCCGCTGCAGCCGGATCATCGCTAGCCTCGCCGGGTTGCGTGGCGTGCCGCTTGGCCGCGCGCGACACCAGCAGCGCGGCAATCACCTTGGCGGCGTCGATCGGAGCGCCGGCAGAGGGGGACGTGACATCGCTGCTTCGGGCCTTGCGCAGCGCCGACACGATTTCGCTGACGTCGACAGGGGCAGGTGGGGCGGCGGTCGCGGCAGCTTGCGCCGGTGGCGGGGCGGCTGGCGGCATTGCTGCGGCTGCCTGGATGCGGGTGGGATTCGCTGGTTCAACCCGCTGCGCCGCCGGCCAGGGCTCGGCGGGCGCGGTCGGTGCCGCATAGGTCGGCGAGCGCGGCGAGGCGGCTGCAGCGGCGGCGCTCGCCTGGGCTGCTGCAATCTTGGCGGCAGCGGCCTGCGCGGCGGCCATCTGGGCAGCCGTCAGTTGTGCCTGCGCCGGAGCAGCAGGCGATGCGGCAGTTGCGGCAACCGGCGATGGCGGCGCGTTGGTCGCAGCGATCTGTGCCCCGGAAGGCTCGGCCCGGCGCACTGCTGCGCGATCCACCAACTCATCGACCGCCTGCCATACTGCGTCGGTGGATTGTGATCGTTGCATCTCCGCAGCCGCGTCCCGGTCGCGTCGGCGTGCGGCCACGGCCGGGTGATCCTGATGCTGGGGAGACGGCGCCGGTCGCTGCGCACGGGGGTCGATCTGGTCCGTTGAAGCGGACAGCCGCGCGCTGGCGAGGTCGAGCGCCGAAGCCGGCTGGGAGCCGCGGCCGCCGCCTGGATGGGATGGTGCCGCCGGCATGCTGCCGCGGCTCGCACGCATCCCGCCCTGCGGCGCCTTGGACCGTGGTTTGATGCGACTGCGGCGCATCCGTACTGCGTCCGCGTGCCAGCTGCCGTTGCGCCGTTGCCGCCGCCCCATCCGGCTGAGCCGATAGAGCGCGCTGGCCAGCAGTCCTGAAATCGCGAGTGCGCCGATGACCACGAGCATGAGCACGTGGATGGGCGCTTCGGGCTTGCTCGGCTTGGGTGCGATGATCGGCCCGTCGGCAGTCGGCGCCGCATTCGCGTCCGGCTCCGCATTGCCGTCGTCGGCCATTGCCGGTGGTGGCGCATCGGCCGCGATCGGGTCCGCCTGTTGCGGCGGGGCAGAGGGCCAGGGCGAGCTATCGAGGCTGCGCGGCAGGCTGGTGTCCGATGCCGTCAGCGTCGTCGGCGTGGCGAGATTCTGCGGCTTCGGCGTGCCCCGCACGGCGAGATCGGCACGCAGCCGCGGCTGCGGCGCTTCGGCGAGGGCGTCGCTGGTGCGAGCGACTGGGCCATCGGTGCGTCTCGGCGTCAGTTTGGGTGGAGCGGGCTGGGCGAAGTCCCAGGGAGTCGGCTGCTGCGCGGCCCGCATCGGTGCCGCGGCGTCACGGGTATTGCCGTTGGCGTCTTTCAGATACCAGCAACGCCGATTGGTGCCACGATCGAAACGATAGTACCAGCGTTGCGCGTCAGACTTCTCTCCCGTCGGCTCGGTCAGACATTCCTCCGCCGCCAACACGACGCGCGGCAGCACGAGCACGACGGTGCCGGCGATTCCGGCTGCAATGGCAAACGCAACTCCTGCCGTTCGGCTTGCCATTGAAGACTCCGGATACGCTTACGCAACGGCGCGTTCTCGGAGAGAAGTTGGGTGGCAATGAGCCGCAATTCCGGATTAATTCTGTCGCGATCCTTTCGTGCCCGAGTGCGGCTTTTTTCCCACAAAAGGATCCGCATCCCGCCTCGATTTTGGCCGCGCTAGCGCGCCAAATCGGTCACATCCGTGAAGATGGACCTGACTTTTCACCCTCAGGGATCCGAGGCGCGGCGCCGACAACCTCTACGTTTGTGGACAAATGATTGGCCACGGCGGCAGCGGTGCAGCACCGCCGCCGCGTGCGATGTCGCAACGGACGAGGGATCAGTTCGTCAGCACCACACGTCCGACCACATGGCCGGCGCGCAGTGCATCGATCCACTTCTGTACGTCAGCCATCGGCTCCTCGCGCATCGGCGGCGGCTTGATCTTGCCGGCGCGCGCGAGCGCCATCAACTCGTGCGCCTCAGTCAGCGTGCCGACCATGAAGCCCTCGATGGTCATGCGCTTGTACACCCATTGAACCATCGGCAGGGTGAACTGGCCGCCCATCAGTCCGGAGACGACGATCTTGCCGCCGCGTGCAACGACGGACACCGCAAAGGCCATCGACTTCTCGTTGCCGGCGAAGTCGACGACCTCGTCGAAGCCGCCCTCGGTCTCCTTGAGGATGCGCTTGATCACATCCGGCTCGGCCGGATCGTAGGCCGTCGCGGCGCCATTCTTCAGCGCGGTCTCGCGCGCGGCCGCCGAGAGGTCGGCCACCGAGATCGGTTGCTTGAACATCGCCTGCGCGAACGACAGGCCCATCATGCCGACGCCGCCGAGTCCGATCAGCAGCAGATTGCGCTGGCGCGGCCGATCCACGAGGCGCTTGAGCGCGCCATAGGCCGTTACGCCGGAGCACATCAGCGTCGCGGCCTGATTGACCGGCAGCGGATCGTATTCCAGCAGATACTTCGCATCCGGCACCAGCACGTGGGTGGCGAAGCCGCCGTCAATCGAGACGCCGAGGAAGCGCTGCTTGGCGCACAAATTCTCGTCGCCATTGGCGCAGTCGCGGCATTGGCCGCAGCCGATCCACGGAAACACTGCGCGGCGCGCGCCGATCAGTTCCTTCGGCACGTCGGGTCCGACCTCATCGACGACGCCGGCAATCTCGTGTCCGAGCGTGAAGGGGAGGGTCATGCCGCGCGTGGTGTCCAGGCGCTTGCCGCCGCCGAGATCGGCATAGCCGTCCTGGATATGCAGGTCGGAGTGGCACAGGCCGCAGCGCTCGATGCGAACCAGAACTTCCCGGCCTTGCGGCTTCGGCGTCTCGACGATGGTTTCGCACAGCGGTGCGTCGAACTTGACGAGCGACTGACGGCGCATCAACGCCATGATGAAACTCCCTGAAATGCTTGTTGATTAAGACTTGTTCGCGTCGCGACTATTGGTCAATTCGCGGGCCATGGCAACAAAGCCCGACACCGGAATGGTCTCGGCGCGGCGGGTGGGATCGACGCCTGCGGCGGCTGCGAGCCGCGCGGGATCCGCCGGCAGCGACTTCAGGCTCTGCCGCAGCATCTTGCGGCGCTGGCCGAAGGCGGCGGCGGCGACCTGCTCGAGCGCGCGGCGGTCGCAGGGTTCGGGCGACGGGCGCGGCACCAGCCGCACCACGGACGACGTGACCTTCGGCGGCGGCACGAAGGCGGACGGCGAGATGTCGAACAGGATCTTGGTCTCGCAGCGCCAGTTGGCGAGCACGCCAAGCCGGCCATAGGCGTCCTCGTTCTCGCGCGCGACGATGCGCTCGGCGACCTCGCGCTGAAACATCAGCACCATCATGTCGTACCAGGGCGGCCACGGCTCTGCGGAAAGCCAGCCGATCAGGAGGTGCGTCGCGATGTTGTAGGGCAGGTTGGCGACGATCTTCGCCTTGGTGCTGCCGAGGTAGGGCCGGACGTCGAAGGTGCGGGCGTCGGTGCAGACGATTTCGAGCCGCCCCGGATAGCGCGCGGCGATCGCCTGCAGCGCCGGGATCGCGCGCTCGTCGTGCTCGACCGCGATCACGTGGCGCGCGCCGAGCGCGAGCAGCGCCCGCGTCAGGCCTCCCGGACCGGGGCCGATCTCCACCACGGTGGCGTCCTCCAGCGGGCCGGCGGCGCGCGCGATCCGGGCGGTGAGATTGAGATCGAGCAGGAAGTTCTGGCCGAGTGCCTTGCGAGCCGACAGCTGATGATCGCGAATGACCTCGCGCAGCGGCGGGAGGTCGTCGATCGCGCTCATGACGACTGGCTGGCCATGCGCGCCGCGAGCTCGAGCGCCGCGATCAGGCTCGCCGGATTGGCGGTGCCCTTGCCGGCAATGTCGAACGCCGTGCCGTGGTCGGGCGAGGTGCGGATGAAGGGCAGGCCGAGCGTCACGTTGACGCCCTCGTCGAACGCCAGCGTCTTGATCGGGATCAGTGCCTGATCGTGGTACATGCAGATGGCGCAGTCATAGGTCTTGCGCGCGGCTTCATGAAACATCGTGTCTGCCGGCAGCGGTCCCTGCACGTCGAGGCCGGCATTGCGCAAGGTTGCGATCGCGGGCGCGATGATCGTGTCCTCTTCGGTGCCGAGCGTGCCGTCCTCGCCCGCATGCGGATTGAGGCCCGACATCGCAATGCGCGGCCGCGATACGCCGAAATAGCGGCGCAGGCTCGCCGCGACGATTCGCGTCGTCGACGTGATCAGCGGGCTCGTCAGCTGGTCGATCGCATCGCGCAACGCGACGTGGATCGTCACAGGCACCACGGCGAGAACAGGCGACCACAGCATCATGACCGGCTGTGGCGTGGCTCCGCCATCCGCGGCGAGCTCGGCGAGAAATTCGGTATGGCCGGGATGCGAGAAGCCGGCACGGTAGAGCACGGCCTTGGCGATCGGGTTGGTCACGACGGCGCTCGCGCGTCCGGCCCTCACGTCGGCCACGGCCTCCCGGATCGAGCCGATGGCCGCCTCGGCACTCGTCGTGTCCGGGCGGCCCGGCAGGGCCGTCACGGCGTGCCCGGTGGGGACCACGGGCAGCGCGGTCGCAAACGCCTGCGCCGCTTGTTCGGGACGAACCTCGTCCACGGTGACGGGGAGGTCGAGCAGCTTGGCGCGCTGAGCCAGGAAGGCAGGATCACCGCGCACGTAGAAGGCGGGGAGTCCGAGCTCGGCGCGGCGCAGCCACGCCTGCAGGGTGATGTCGGGGCCGATGCCTGCCGGTTCCCCCAGGGTCAGCGCGAGCGGCTTCGTCATCAGCGATATTCGATCATCGCCGCCTTGCGGACTTCCTGCAGATAGGCCTTGGAGGTGGCCTCGTATTTCTTGGTGTACATCTGCTCCTTGATCTCGCGCTTCTTCGGCGTGTCGATCGTGGTCGGAGTCCGCGAGCAGAGCGCCACCATCTGAATGCCCTGCCGCGTCGCTTCCGGCGGTGTCAGGTGGCCGATCGGTGTGTCATCGAGCAGCTTGCGCAGATTCGGCGGAATGTCGGCGGACGTCTTGACGACGATTTCCTTGATGACCGCGTTCGCCGTCGTCTTGAAGATGTTGTTGGCTTCGGCGCAGGTCTGCACCCGTGAGCGCAGCGCCTCCGCCTCCTTGTGACGTGCTTCCATCAAGCCCTGGTTCGAGGAGTTCGACACGATCAGCACGATCGGCTGCATCTTGTACTCGAACGCCTGGCCCTGCTGATCGCCGTCGCCGCCGGCGGCGGCGACAGCCGCGGCGACGTCCTTGTCGGAGACGAGCAGGCGCTCCTTGTAGCGGCCGCGCACCAGGCTGCTCCAGACGATCTCGGCCTTGATGCGGGCCTTCAGCGTCTCCGGCCGCACGCCCTGGCTCTCCAGCGATTTGGTCAACTGTTCCGGGTTGAGTCTCATGCGAGAGCCCATGCCAGCAAACGATTGGTCGACGTCGGAGGCGGTCGGCTCGACGCCGAACTTCTTGCCTTCCTTGATTTTCACCTTGTCGTCGATCAGCTCGTCGATGATCTCCTGGCGGGACTGATGCTTGCGCGTGCTCAGGAAGTTCAGCTTGGTGCGCTGCTCGATGTCATAGTCGGTGATGGGATCGCCATTGACCATGACGACGATGCTCTGGGCGCGAGCCGACATCGTTCCGATGCCGCAGGCGAGTGCGGCAAGAGTGCAGATGGCCAGGGCCCGAAGGCGAGGAGAGAACGCGATCGTCATGACCAAGCTTCGCTGTCGCTATTGATCCAACTGGAAGCCGCGCCACGGCTCCCGACGAGGGACTTTCGAACCCCACGGAGCGGCCCGTCGGAGACTGGCCCGCACTACTGAAGGCCGCCAGCCCCGGTTCCCGTCGACGAGGTCGTGGCAAGCGTCCGAAGCCCGATCTGGAGCATATAGGCATGGCTCAGAACGGGTGGAGTGGTGCCTGCCGTATAGTTATACGACGTTACATAGTTGGCGGCCAGCACGAAACAGTCGTCCACATAGCCCGCGCCGATCACATACTGGTTGATCTTGTTGGCAGCGAGGTCCCACCGCGCGGCGCCCGTCACGACCCAGTTCGGTGCCACCTTGACCGAGCCGCTGCCCAGGATGCCCTCACGACGGGTGAGGTAACCGATCGCCGGATCGGCAGCATAGTTGCCGTAGGTCAGGGCCACCGACCAGCGGTCGAAGTTCGCCTTGGCTTCCGCCTCGAAGCGCTGGATGTTCAGGGTCTGCTGGTCGAACCGGCTGCGCATGCTGAACGTGTAGGTGCGGTTCGGCGAGTAGTCGACCCGCGCCACGTAGTCCGAGACGTTCTTGTCCAGGCCGGAGCCGATGGCGGTGTTGTTGGCGTCCTGCACCGCGAACGAGTTCATCCCGAACAGGTGATAGGACTGGCCGAACAGCACGTTGATGGTGCCGCCGCGGTCGAACTGCGTGGTCGCCTGGACGCCGACGTTGGCGCGCCCGCCGCCCTCGACGCGGTCGTAGCCGGAGAACTTGTCGACGCTGAACAGGTTGCTGGCGTCGAACACCATGCTCTGGGCGTCCTCGTTCGGCAGCCGGCCGGCATAGGTCTCGTTCGGCCGGATGATCACTTGCGCGATCGGCTCGATCGTCGTCGTGCCCCACGGCTGAACGTTGATGAACGGGTAGCGATATTCCAGGCCGACCGTCGGCATCAGCCGCAGCGCCTGGGTGTCGCCGGTCTGCAGGAAGTTGCCCACACCCGGCTGGTTCGAGACGTTGGCGTTGATCGCATCCGCGCGCAGGATCGCGAACGGCGTCCAGATCTGGCCGTAGGGATCCGTGAACGACCGCCGCCACTCCGCCTGCGCAGTCAGGCGGGTGTAGGTGCCGGGCGTGGCGCGCAGCAGGCACTGCGTCGGCAGGCGCGCAAGCGGGTCAGCCGATGTCGTCGTGCACAGGCCGTTGGTGTTGGCCGTGGTGGTGATCGGATCGAACACCGCCGTCTGGCGGCTCAGATTGACGAAGTTGGTCTTGTAGCTGAACTCGCCGCCGAACACGGGATAGTTCAGCACGTTCGAGTAATCCAGCACCGGATAGACCACCGGCACGGTCTGCTGGTTGCCCGAGAAGCTCAGATAGTGGATCGCCCTGACGTCGAAGAAGCTGCGGCTGCCAACGCCGGTCAAATACAGCTGCGAGATCGCCTCGGTCGGCAGGCTCATGAACGAGTTGAACGGGTCGCGGTACTGCGCCAGCCGGTAATCCGACAGGAACATGTAGTCGGACAGCAGGATGCCGTCCCAGCCCCAGACCCACTTGTCGTTGAGCGCGAACTGGCCCTTGGTGTCGACACCGCCGCGGAACTGGCGGTCGCCCGGCTGGCCGGCGAAGGCGTTGCGGTCGAGCTGATCGATGCCGTACAGGCGCACCTGATAGCCGCCATTGCTGAGGCGCTGGCGGAACTCGGTCTGCAGCAGCACGCCCTGCTTGGAGGTGATGCGCGGCGTGAAGGTCGCGTCGTAATCCGGCGCGATCGCCCAGTAATAGGGGATGTCGACGCCGAAGCCGTAGCCGCCGGTCTGGGTGACGCCGGGCATCAGGAAGCCGCTCTTGCGCTTCACGGTCGGATCGGGCGTCGAGAAGTAGGGGATGTAGGCCAGAGGAACGCCGAAGAATTCGAGCTGGGCGTTCTCGAAATACAGCATCTTCTCGGTCTGGTCGTGGATGATGCGCGCACCCTTGACCTGCCACAGCGGCGGCTTCTTCGGATCGTCCTTGCACGGCGCGCAGGCGGTGTACACGCCGTTCTCGAAGACGGTGTAATTGCCCTTGGAGCGGTCAGCGCGGGTCGCCGCCATCCGCGTCTGATCCTCGGTCTCGACGCGCAGCGAATCGACGAAGCCGTCACGATAGTCGTCCGACAGATCGAGGCTGTTGGCGTAGGTGATCTTGCCGTCGGCGTCGGTCATGCGGATGTTGCCTTCCGCATGCAGGCGCTTGGTCTTCTGGTCGTAGATCACCCGGTCGGCCTCGACCGAGGTGCCGTTGTAGAACAGTTGCACGTTGCCGACCGCCGACACGCGCGAGTTGTTGTAGTCGTAATCGACCTCGGTCGCCTGCACCAGCATCTGGTTGTCGTTGGCGACGCGCGGCGGCGGCGCCTTGGGCGGGCGCGGATTGTAGGTGAAGCCCTGCGCGACGGCAGGGGTCGGCGCCACGACCGCGGTCGCAGCAGCGACCATCAGGCCGAGCCCGCAGGCCAAAACGAATCCAAGTACGCCAGACCCGGCGCGACGCACGCGCGCGCAACCAACGCGCGCAACGGCATGCTGCCGAAGCGCGGCGAGCGCTGTCTGACGGACGGCAACGAACGACACTAGCCGTCCTCCTGGTAGAGCAAGGCCATGAAGCCCGTGAGGCCGCCGACGAACACCGGCAGCCACGCCGCAGCGATCGGATTCATCAACTCAGCCTTGCTCAAATCTTCAGTTACTTTCGACAGAACGTAGAGCAGAAACCCGGCGCCCACGCCACTCAAAACCATTTTCTGTACGCCACCCATTCGGAAGAACCTGAGCGACACGGACGCAGCCAGCATGACCATCGCAGCCAGCAAAAACGGCTGCGCGATCAGCTTATGATACTGCAGTTTGTACCCCGCGGTCGCGAAGCCCGAGCTCTCCGACGAGCGGATGTATGTCGGAAGTTGCCAAAACGACACAGTTTCGGGGGTGGAGAAGCTGTTTCGGACCTGTGCCGGCGTCAGGCTGGTCGGAAGAATGTACGTCGGTTCGTCGACCGGCGGCGCATCGAGGGAGAATCGGCGCACGGACCGGAAGACCCACCGGCCTTCTTCCAGGGTCGCCTCGCGCGCTTCGATTCGTTCCTTGAAGTGCTTGTCCGTATCAAAACGGAACAGGGTCAGTCCGGTCAGGCGGACGCCCTGCTGCTCGCTGCGCGCGGCATTGATGATGACAGAGCCGTCGGGGTTGATCTGGTTGAGCCAGAAGCCGGCCGCGTCCTGCACGCCGCCGCCCGGGGCGGCGCCGAACAGCTCGGCCTCCATGCGCTTGGAGAGCTCGCGCAGATTTGCCGACATCGGGTTGTAGAGGGTCGTCGCCATCAGCCCGAGCACGATGGCGCTTGCCAGCGCCGGCGCGATGAACTGCCAGGCGGAGACTCCGGCCGCGCGTGCCACCACGAGTTCGAGTCGGCGCGACAGCGCGAGATAGCAGGTCATGGCGCCGATCAGGACGCAGAACGGCATCATCTTCTCGAGCAATTGCGGCACCCGGAACAGCGACGTCTCCGCCACCATCAGCGCCGAGGCCGAGGCGAGCCCGGAGGTCTTGCGCACCATCTCGATGTAGTCGACGAGCACGAGCAGGATGAAGATGCTCGCGAACACGCCGACCGCCGAGACCAGGAAGCGGCCGGCGAAATAGCGCCCGAGCGTGTTGGTGACCATGCTCATGCGGTGGCCGGCCTTCCGAACAGGCGTGCGATCCGCGCGTTCGACCGGTTGATGGCTTCCATCAGCCGCGCCGGCGGTTCGACCACCACGCCGCCGATGATGATCCAGATGCTGAGGCCGAGCACGCCGAACAGCATGAGGTACTGCACCAGCGCCGCCATCGGCGTCTTCACAGTCATGACCGAGCAGGCGAAGCCCGCCATGCGGACGCCGAACACGGCGAGAATGGCGCTGCCGAACGAGAAGTTGCGGCTCTGGCGTGTCGTCCGCGGCGCGCCCAGGAATGCGAAGGTGAGGGCCGCGAAGGCGAACGGATAGATCGGCGCCAGGAAGCGGTCGTGCAATTCCTGGCGGAATTGTCCGGGGATCTGCTTGTAGATCGGATCGTTTTCGGCGGGCGCCATCAGTTCCCACAGATAGCGCTCGCGGATGCCGAGCGTGACGTCGCGGCCCTGGTTCGAAAACTTCGACATGTCGAAGGCGTAGCGGGCGAACGCGACCATCGCCGGCTCGCGCTTGCCGAGCTCGAAGCGTTCGAGATTGCCGTCCTCCAGCACCAGGAACGAGCCGTCGGCATTCTTCACGACGGTGCCCTTCTCGGCGATGATCGTGATTCGCTCCTTGGGGTCGCGGCGGTCGTCGATCAGGATGCCGGACAGCTCACCGCCGGGTTGGCGCTCGCGGATCCGGATGGTCAGGTTCTGGTCGAGCTGCGCGAACCGCCCGGGCTGTAGGATGTTGGCGAGCACGTCGGCGGTGATCTCGGCATCCCACTGCTTGATCCGACGCAGGCCGTCGGGGGCGAAGAAGGCGGCGATCACCGTCACCAGCACGGCTACCGCGCAGGTGGCATAGGCGAACGGCACGAACAGCCGGATCGGCGACATGCCGGCGGCGTTCATGACGATGATCTCCGAATCGGTCGCCAGCTTGTTCAGCGTGTGCGAGACCGCGATCATCAGCGCGATCGGCGCGATGACGCCGAGCAGGGAGGGAATCACGAGCCCGGTGATGCCAAGGAAGGTCAGGATCGTCTGGCCCTGGCTGGTCATCAGGTCGATGCCGCGCAACGCCTGCGTAATCCAGATCACGCCGGTGAGGCTGACCAACACCAGCGCGAACGACGCCAGCGTCGTGCGAAAGATGTACCTGTCGATGGACCCCATCGTCTGCGCTCGATCCCCAATCAGCAGTCCCGGAACGAGCGCTGCAGCCCCCCTTGAAACGGGTCCCCCAAGGCCGCTGTCGCCGTGACGTTCCAAGAGCAGTGAATATCATTACCATCTCGTTGATCCGTCGACAAAATGGCTGTGGCGTGGCGCCCCGAAAATACGGTCAAAATTTCATGATTGTGACTGGCCCGCCACGCGGCGCTTGGCAGCCGCGGTCCGGGCAGGCCATACTGCTGCCAAGTTGGGTTCCGAACTGCCGCCATCCGCGTCTGGCCCTTGAGGTTTTCGGCCGGACGTGGCGGCTCATCACGTCGAAATTTGGAGGATTGCTTGATGTCCGACGCCGTCAAGGTCGGCTTCGTCCCGCTGTCGACCGCCCCGCGTGGCATCGTTGTGGCGTTCTGCGATGACACCCTGCGACTTGGAGTCGCGACCGAGAAGGCGCTCGGGGGAGCCTCGGACCTGATCAAGCGCGCGGCCGGCGCAGCCCGGTTCAAGGGCAAGGATGGCGCGGTGTTGGATCTGCTGGCTCCTGAGGGAATCAAGATTCAGCGCTTGATCGTCATCGGCATCGGCAAGGGCTCGGATCTCAAGGACAAGGATTTCCTCAAATACGGCGGGACTTTAGCCGGAAAGCTGAACGCCGGAACTGAAGCGGTGGCGGTGCTCGCCGAGCTGCCTTCGGGACCGCTGTTGCCGGATCAGGTCAGCTCGCTGGCCGCCGGGATCCGGCTGCGGGCCTATCGGTTCGACCGTTACAAGACCAAGAAGAAGGATGAGGAGGGCGCCGTCAGCGCCAATGTCTCGATCGCCGTGGCGGACGTCGCGGCGGCCAAGAAGGCCTTCGCGCCGCGATCCCACGTGACCGACGGGGTGATACTGGCGCGCGATCTCGTCAACGAGCCGCCGAACGTGCTCTACCCGGAGGAGTTCGCCAAACGCGCTGCCGCCTTGCGCAAGCTAGGCGTCACCGTCGAGATCCTCGACGTGCCCGCGATGAAGAAACTCGGCATGGGCGCGCTGCTCGGCGTCGGCCAGGGCTCGGCACGGCCGAGCCGCACCGTCGTGATGCACTACAATGGCGGCAAGCGCGGCGAGCAGCCGGTCGCCTTCATCGGCAAGGGCGTGTGCTTCGACACCGGCGGCATCTCGATCAAGCCGGCCGGCTCGATGGAGGATATGAAGGGCGACATGGGCGGCGCGGCCTGCGTCGTCGGCCTGATGCATGCACTCGCCGCACGCAAGGCCAAGGCCAACGTGATCGTCGCCATCGGCCTGGTCGAGAACATGCCGGACGGCAACGCCCAGCGTCCGGGCGACATCGTCACCTCGATGTCGGGCCAGACCATCGAGATCATCAACACCGATGCGGAGGGCCGCCTCGTGCTCGCCGACGTGCTGTGGTACGTCGCGACCAAGTTCAAGCCGAAATTCATGATCGACCTGGCGACCTTGACCGGCGCGATCATGGTCGCGCTCGGCACCGAGCATGCCGGTCTCTTCACCAACAATGATGATCTCGCCGACAAGCTGTTCAAGGCGGGGCAGGAGACGGGTGAGAAGGTGTGGCGCATGCCGCTCGGCCACGAATACGACAAGCTGATCGATTCGCAGTTCGCCGACATGAAGAATACCGGCGGGCGCCATGGCGGCTCGATCACCGCCGCGCAATTCCTGCAGCGCTTCGTCAACGACACGCCGTGGGCGCATCTCGACATCGCCGGCACCGCGATGGGCGCGCCGAAATCGGAGATCAACCAGAGCTGGGGATCGGGCTATGGCGTCCGGCTGCTCGATCGGCTGGTGTGGGACTCCTACGAATCCAGATCCGACACCAAAGCCGAAGCCAAATCCGGCGCCAAGGCGTGACGCGGGGCGATGACCGAAGTCCTGTTCTACCACCTGCAGAACATGACCGTGGAAGGCGTGCTGCCGCCGCTGCTCGAGAAGTCGCTCGAGCGCGGTTGGCGCGTCGTGGTGCAGTCGACATCGGAGGAGCGCGCGGATGCGCTCGATGCGCATCTGTGGACCTATCGCGACGATTCGTTTCTGCCGCACGCCACCTGGCGGGTGGCCGATGTGGCCGACCAGCCGATCGTGCTCGCGGTGGAAGAAAGCAATCCCAACGGCGCGAACGTCCGTTTCCTGGTGGATAACGCGGCGCTGCCATCGGACTCGCACAGCTACGAGCGCATGGTGCTCGTGTTCAACGGCGATGATGCGGACGCGCTCGCGGCTGCGAGATCGGCGTGGACCGATTGCAAATCGCGGGGATTCGAGGTCACCTACTGGCAGGCGGATGAACGGGGGCGCTGGCAGCGCCGACAATGATACGGAGGCCCGTGAAGCGCCGATGATGGCAGCGCCGCGTGATTAATGATAATCTGCCGATTTACCGGCAGAGCGTTGGCAAAGTCACGAACGTGCCGCAAAGTGATGTTGGGACAACACGTTAGAGTGTCCACAGGTTGCAATTCAGCAAGGTTCATCGTGCGAGACCACACCAAACAGCTGACGCGCGCTCTGGCGTTCCTTGTGCTTGCCCCGGTCGTCGCCGGATGCTCGAGCACGCCCGATTTCCTGTCCAAGGACGCCGAGTGGTTCAACCGGCCGCAGCGCCTGTTCATCAGAAACATCTCGATCGACGCGCCGCCGCTGACGCCGGACAAGCCGGTCACGGCTGAGGATCTTGTGAGCGCCGAAGGCGCATGCCCGGGCATGGCGCCTGCGGCCGATGCTGCGGGCGCGAACGCGCTGGCGAATGATCCCGCCGCCGCGACGCCGGCTGCCGGCGGCACCGTCGCACTCGGCCACACCGAATGCGACGTGGTGCGCGGCATCGGTGCACCCGACAACGTCAACATCTCGAGCAATGGCGGCGAGCGCGTGGCCACGGTGACCTGGCTGCGCGGCGCACGCGCCGGCGTCTACACGTTCAGCTCCGGCCGCCTGACCTCGGTCGAGCGCGCGCCCGATCCGGGACCGGCGCCGAAGGTGGCGAAGCCGAAGGCGAAGAAGCGGACGAGCTGACGGCGGGAGGCGGCCATGCAAATAACCGGCCTCCGTCGCGAGTTGGAGGAGGCCGGGTATGCGGTGCGCCGTGATTTTCTTCCTCGCGAATTGTTGGAGGCCGGCAATCGAATCAAGTCTCGGGCCAGTCGTGAGGCGAGAGCGGAGCCCCATCTCGGGCTTGTTGTCTCGGTCAACTTTTCGGTCGATTTCGCGCCGATCATTCTCTTCGATGCACAATATGAATTGTTGGAGCGCGCCGGATACCGGGATGCGCGCTTTTTTGCTGGATTTCTGATCTCCAAGCCGGCCGGATGTCCGAGGCTGCACTGGCACCAGGATTGGTGGGGCTGGTCGAGCGCCGTGAGTTACGGCGCCACGCCTCCAATTCTCTATTTCATGTACTATTTGACCGACACGAGCGCTGCAAACGGATGCTTGCGCGTGCTTCCCGGCAGTCATCGGCGCAAGAACGATCTACATGAATTGATCGAGGGCAGGCCGACACATCCCGATCGGGTTCTGCCTGTCGACGACGTGCTGGTTTCCACAAGGCCAGACGAAGTTGATGTTGCTGTTCGGAAGGGGGATCTCATCGTTCGCGACGGCAGGCTCCTTCACGCATCCCATGCGAACAATTCGAGCGAAGACCGAGCCCTGATCGTATTGTCCTTCGTGCCGTTCTGGTCGGATCTCCCGGAGGGGCTGCAATGCGCCTTCGACAGAAAGCGGCCCAAGATCGAAAGATCCTGGCCGTCCGCCGAGGCCGAGCGCGTGCTGGATCGAGCGACGGTCTACAACGGCGCGTCGTCGCCGATCCATCTGCAGAGGACTCCGAACTTCGGCGACGATTAAGCTGCCGCGTCCTCCGCATCCAGCTCCATCACGACATCGGTCGCGTTCAAGGTATCGCCCGCTTTGCGCCTGACCTGACTGATTGTCCCGGAGTAGGGAGCTTTCACCGACAGTTGTGATTTGGCCGCCTCGATGACGTAGAGGACCTCACCGGTCTTCACCTTTTGGCCGGCCTTGACGCAGACGTCGTAGAGCAGGCCGTCAAGTCGAGCGTAAAGCTGCTTGTTCATGTTTCGTCCTCCTGAATCGCCTCAATCGAACCTCAAACATCAACGTCGGCTACCAAAAGTAGAGCAATTTTGATTCTGCTACAATGGCGCTTTCAATCTTATGGATGTATGTAGTCATCGTTGCTACCTCTAGCTCTGGGCATAGCGAGGCGCGCCATGAAGTGGTTCTTCAGCAAGTATCTTTTCGCAGGCATGATTGTCGTGGTTTCGTCGATTGCTGCGCTTGCCGACGTCCTGCCGGCGCCGTCGAGATGGACCAATCAACGAGGCTCGGTTCTCGAGATCTGGTCAGTCACCGATGGGCAGGTGCGAGGGCAATTCACCAACAACGCATCTGGGTTCGCATGCCAGGGTATTCCCTATCCGGTATCCGGCAGATCCGCCGGCAGCGCCGTTATGCTGGTCGTGACTTTTGCTCAGTGCAATTCCATCACGCGTTGGAGAGGCCAAGTCGGCGGCAATCAACTTCGGGCGAATTGGAATCTCTTCTACATTCAGCCCAACGGTGATCTCGGCAATCTGCCGGGTGCCGACCTGTTCCAGCGAACCAATTGATCCGGTCGCTCGCACCGATCCCGCCTTCAGCCGTGCTAGCCGCCGACCGCGAAGGCTTTCGGCTTGGAAGCAGCTGAAAGCCGAGCTATCGGCGACTTTCGGCCGAATGCCGATCCGAGGCTCGGGGCACTTCAGCTCCCCGCCTCGTCATGCAGCGTGCTGGCTTCCAGCCACTGCTCCTCGGCGCGCGCCAGCGCGTCGGCGGCATTGGCCCGCGCCTTCGACAATTGCGCGGCCTGCTTCGGGTCGCGCGTGAAGATGTCGGGCAGCGACAGCGCGCCGTCGATCTTGGCGATGATCTCGGTGATGCGGGCGATCTCGGCTTCGGCTGCCGCAATCTTCTGCTTCAGCCCGCTGCGCTTGTTGTCGCTGCGGGGCCGCTCGGTCTTCTCGGCGACCTGAGAGCGCTCGTTGTCGCGGGCCGGCGCGCTGCGCGTCGACAAGACCATGCGCCTGTAGTCATCGAGGTCGCCATCATAGGTCTTCACGGTGCGGTCGGCGACGACCCAGAGGCGGTCGGCGCAGGCCTCGATCAGATAGCGATCGTGCGACACCATGATCACGGCGCCGGGAAATTCGTTGATCGCTTCGGCCAGCGCGGCGCGGCTGTCGATGTCGAGATGGTTGGTCGGCTCGTCCAGGATGATCATGTTGGGGCCGAAGAAGGTCGCGAGCCCGAGCAGCAGCCGCGCCTTCTCGCCGCCCGACAGGCTCTTCACCAGCGTGTCGGCGGCCTTGCCGGAAAATCCGATCGCGCCGGCGCGCGCGCGCACTTTCGATTCCGGCGCATCGCCCATCAGCTTGCGCACGTGACTATACGGCGATCCAGTCTCGTCCAGCTCATCGAGCTGGTGCTGGGCGAAATAGGCGATCGACAGCTTGTCGGCGCGCGTGACCTTGCCGGAAAACGGTGTGAGCCGGCCGGCGAGCAGCTTCACCAGCGTGGACTTGCCATTGCCGTTGGCGCCGAGCAATGCGACGCGGTCGTCATTGTCGATGCGTAAGGTGACTCTGTTGAGCACCGGTTGCGCGGGATCGTAGCCGACCGAGGCGTTGTCGACCGCGATGATCGGCGGCGACAGCAGTCGCTCCGGTGCGGGGAAGGTGATCTCGTGCACGTCCTGGGTGACGAGCGCGGTGATCGGCTTCATCCGCTCCAGCATCTTGACGCGGGACTGCGCCTGGCGCGCCTTCGAGGCCTTGGCCTTGAAGCGCTCGACGAAGGCCTGCAGCCGCGCGCGCTCCGCTTCCTGGCGCTTGACCGCCTTGGCATCGAGCATCTCGCGGGTGGCGCGCTGTTCCTCGTAGGAGGAGTAGCTGCCGCGATACAGCGTGAGCTTGCAACGGTCGAGATGCAGGATCTGGTCGACGGAGGTTTCCAGGAGATCGCGGTCGTGGCTGATCACGATCACCGTGCGCGGATAATGCGCCAGATGATCCTCGAGCCACAGCGTGCCCTCGAGGTCGAGATAGTTGGTCGGCTCGTCCAGCAGGAGCAGGTCGGGCGCGGCGAACAGCGTTGCCGCAAGGGCGACCCGCATGCGCCAGCCGCCGGAGAACTCGGCGCAGGCTCGCGCCTGATCCGCGGCGGAAAATCCAAGGCCGCTGAGAATAGCGGCCGCGCGCGCTGGGGCGGAATGCGCGTCGATGTCGACGAGCCGGGTCTGGATCTCGGCGATGCGGTGTGCGTCATGGGCGGTCTCGGCCTCCTGCAGCAGCGCATGCCGCTCGAGGTCGGCCCGGAGAACCACCTCGATCAGGCTTTCGGGCCCGCTCGGGGCTTCCTGGGCCAGGCTGCCGATGCGCCACCGCGGCGGCACGGTGATGCTGCCGGTCTCCAGCGACAGTTCGCCGCGGATCGCCTTGAACAGGGTCGACTTGCCGGTGCCGTTGCGGCCGACCAGTCCGACGCGCGCGCCGGGCGGAATCTGCACTGAGCTCTGGTCGATGAGAAGCCGTCCGGCGAGGCGGATGGAGATGTCGGTGATGGAAAGCATGCGCGCCTTGTCACCGCGCGCGCGGCCAAAGGCAACCGCTTTGTCGCGGTCTCAGCGGCCGGAGAGGCTCATCCCGGTCTCGTCGCGCTTTCGCAACTCGTTCATCAGGTCCGCAAGCTGAGCCGGCAGACGAGAGCCGTCCGGCGGCAGGCTGCGTTGCAGGCGTTCGCCGACGGCCTCGCAGATCGACCGGCTGGTCTTGCGATCGAGCGCCTCGCTGAAATCGGCGGTGCGGCCAGACATGAGGGAGTTCCACGAGCAGTTGCAGGACGATGCCGTAACAAGTCGTGACCGCTCGATTTGTTTCCCGCTCCCGACCGGAAGACCCCGAAATGAGGTTGAAAATGCACAAAAAAAGCCCCGGCGTGGGGGAGACGCCGGGGCGATGCGAGTTCGGTGCGGCGGGGGGCGGGTGCCGCGCCGAGGCTCGTATCAATAGCAGCGGTTGATCCACCGCCAGCGCGGTCCCCACGGGGTCGGAACCACGCGGCGCACGTAGCAGCCGCCATAGCCGTAGCTGTAGACCGGGCCACCGACGAAGAAGCGCGGGCCGTAGAACGGACGGTGCCATCCGCCGTAGCCTCCGTGCCAACCGCCCCCATGCCAGCCGCCATGCCAGTGAGCCGAGGCGGCAGTCGGGGCGAGGGCGGCTGCGCCGAGGGCAACGGTGGCCGCCGCGATGAGGGAGAGTTTGCGCAACATGATCGTCTCCTGGATGACAGCGCTGGTGGCGCCGAAATTGTCCGACGGATGAGGCTGGGAGAGGGCGGCCACCGGTCGTATTGCTGGCTCGTCCTCGCCCGATGCCAACACCCTAGGAGCTTCGAGCTGAACACGGGTGGCACGGAGCCTTCAGACTATGTTCAGAATCGTGAAATTGTCGTAAGGCGTCGCGCTCCGGCAGGGAGCCCGGTCGCTTGCCGTCGGCCGATCGCGTCGATATAAGCCCGCAACTCACCGAAATCCCGCACCTCCAAGGACGATATCATGGCGATTGAGCGCACCTTTTCGATCATCAAGCCCGACGCGACCGAGCGTAATCTCACCGGCGCGATCAACGCGCTGATCGAGAAGGCCGGCCTGCGGATCGTGGCCCAGAAGCGCATCCGCATGACCCGCGATCAGGCCGAGACCTTCTATGCCGTGCACAAGGCGCGGCCATTCTTCGGCGAACTGGTCGATTTCATGATCTCCGGCCCGGTCGTGGTCCAGGTGCTGGAGGGCGAGGGCGCCATCCTGAAGTACCGCGACGTGATGGGCGCCACCGACCCGTCGAAGGCGGCCGACGGTACCATCCGCAAGCTGCATGCGAAGTCGATCGGCGAGAACTCGGTGCACGGTTCCGACGCGGCGGAAACGGCAGCGATCGAGATCGCGCAGTTCTTCTCCGGCAACGAGATCGTCGGTTGATCGATCCTCGTGCGGCTGAGGCCCCCTCAGCCGCACGACCTTCGTGCTCTGCGCTGAACTTATCTGAAAGGCCCGGCCGTGAACTGGCTATCGCAACTCGCCGATTCCGCCAGCTTCGGCCATGTGCTCGCTCAATTCGAGGCCGACCTGCAGAGCCCGGGCTTCTGGCTCGCGCTCGGCAAGATCGTCTGGATCAACGTGCTGTTGTCGGGCGACAATGCGCTGGTCATCGCGCTCGCCTGCCGCGGCCTGCACGGCAAGCATCGCTTCTGGGGCATGGTGGCCGGCTCCGGCATTGCCGTCGCATTGCGCATCGCCTTTACCGGCATCGTCGCCACCCTGATGGCGCTGCCATACCTGAAATTGATCGGCGGGCTGGCACTGATCGTGATCGCCGCCAAGCTGCTGGTGCCCGAGGACGAGAACGACGAGATCGCGGCCGGCACGACGCTGTGGCATGCGGTCCGCATCGTCGCGCTCGCCGACCTCGTGATGAGCCTCGACAACGTGATCGCGGTGGCTGCGGCCGCCAACGGCCAGGCGTCCCTGCTGATCATCGGCCTTGCCATGAGCATCCCGCTGATCATCGCGGGTGCCGCGCTGATCATGCTGGTGCTCGATCGGGTCCCGCTGCTGGTCTGGCTCGGCGCGATGCTGCTCGGCTGGGTGGCCGGCGAGGTGATCGCGACCGATCCCGCGATCGAGCCGATGCTGCACCATCTGCTCGACGGCACCGTCCTCATCAACATCGAGGCGACCTCGGCGCTGTTCGCCGGCAAGACCAATCTCGCGAGCCATGTCGATGTCATGGAGACGCTGATGTCGCTGATCGGCGCCGGTGTGGTGCTGATCGCCGGCTCGATCTGGCGCGGCCGCGCGCTGCAGCGTCAGGCCGAGAGCGAGCTGCAGCCGGTGCCGGCGCGCGGCGTCGATCTGCCGTAGCTGATCGTCAGGACGCGCCGCATCCGACCGGGCGGCGTCAGGACTCCGCATCCAGCCGATCGAGGAATTCGCGGACGGTGTGGACCGATCCCGTGGCCGCTGGCTGGTAGCCGGGCAGGGCAGCAACGGCGCGATGGAATTCGTCGCCCTTCATCACCTCGAGCACCCGCCGCATCGGGTCGGTTTCCAGAAACGATTTATGGCAGGCGAAGAAATAGTCCTCGGTGAGGATACGGATGAAGTCGAGCCCGAACTGCCGCGCGGCAGCCTCGACGCCGAAGCAGACGTCGGCCATGCCGCTCGCGACATAGGCGGCGACGGCGGCATGGGTGAACTCGATCTGCTGCGCGCCATTGATGCTGGTTTCGTCGATGCCTTGTGACGCGAGCAACTGATCGAACAACAGGCGGGTGCCGGAATCATGATCGCGATTGACGAAGCGCGCCCTGCCGTCGGCAAGATCGGCCAATGAACGGATGGACAGCGGATTGCCGCGCTTGACCATCAGCCCCATCTCGCGGGTCACGAAGCTGATGACGCAGTCCTGCTTGGGATCGAGCCAATCCCGGCAGGCCTGGATGTTCTGGGCACGCAGCTCGCCGCGCGGCAGATGCAGCCCCGACAGGTCGCATTCTCCTTGCGCCAGCGAGGCCAGCGAATGCTGGCTGCTGACATAGCGGACATCGACCCCGACGCCTGACTCGCGATCCAACAGCTCGCGCAGCTTGGCGACGGCAAAGCCGTGGCTGGCGTGAACGCGGATCACGCCAGGATGCGACTGCAGGAACGGCTTGATCTCGGTCACCAGCTCCTGCGCCAGATTGTCGAGCTGCGGGCCGAGGCGAGCCTGCATGCGCTCGCCCGCCCAGACCAGCTTGTCGCCGAACGCCGTGAGCTTCGATCCTTTGCCGCGCTGGGTCTCGACCAGCGGCACGCCGAAGAATTCAGACCACTGCTCGATCAGATTCCAGACGTGACGATAGGAAAGATGCGCGTCACTGGCCGCGCTGGTGATCTTACCCGTCCTCCCGATTTCACTGAGCACGCGGAGCATCACGACGATGCTCTGCGGGCCGTCGTCCTTGTAGAAGCGCCAGACAGGTTCGATCGCGATCCGCAACATCAGGGCCCGCTTGTGAAGTCGGCTTCATATGACCGCCGGCCATAGGCAACAGATATCATATTTACGAACAGATATTTGTTCTTACCTTCATTGGTATACAACAAACGGAGGAAATATGATGTCGATTGCATATGATTACGAGCGCGGCTCGAGGGGGACGTCCTATCTGACGAAGCCGTTCCAGCTCCTGATCGGCGGCAGGCATGTTCCCTCGGTTTCGGGACGCACCTTCACGTCGCTCAATCCTGCAACCGAGCAGGCGATTGCGACGGTCGCCGAGGGCAATGCCGAGGATGTCGATCTCGCAGTCGCCGCGGCCCGCAAGGCCTTCGAAGGGCCGTGGCGAACGATGCGTGCGGCGGAGCGCGGCGCGATCCTTCTGAAATGGGCGCAGCTGTTGCGCGACCATGCCGACGAGATCATCGAGCTCGAAAGCCTCGATGCCGGCAAGCCGGTGTCGGCGATCCTGCGCCAGGATCTTCCCGCCGCCATCGATACGCTCACCTATTACGCCGGATGGGCCGACAAGATCAGCGGTGAAGTCGTCTCCACGCGCGATGATGCGCTGACGTATACGGTGCGCGAGCCGGTCGGCGTGGTCGCGGCGATCGTGCCGTGGAATTTCCCGCTGATGATCGGGATGTGGAAGCTAGCGCCGGCGCTGGCCTGCGGCTGCACCGTCGTGATGAAGCCCGCCGAGCTGACGTCGCTGTCGGCGCTGCGGATCGGGGAGCTCGCGCTCGAAGCCGGACTGCCGCCCGGTGTTCTCAACATCGTGACCGGCCCCGGGCGCACCGTCGGCGAGGCGCTGGTCAACCACCCCGATGTCGACAAGGTCACGTTCACCGGCTCGCCCGGCGTCGGCCGCGGCATCATGAAGGCGGCGGCCGGCAACTTCAAACGCGTCTCGCTCGAGCTCGGCGGCAAGTCGGCCAACATCATCTTCGACGATGCGAACATCGAGGCCGCCGCGAAGGCTGCGGCCAGCGGCATCTTCTTCAACACCGGGCAGGTGTGCTCGGCCGGATCGCGGGTGCTGGTGCACGAGCGCGTGTATGACGAGGTGGTCGAGCGCCTGACCGAGCGCGCACGGGCGCTGCGGATCGGCGATCCGCTCGATCGCGCAACCTCGCTCGGACCGGTCATCTCCGAACGGCAGATGAAGACGATCCTCGACTATGTCGACATCGGACGCAACGAAGGCGCCACGCTCGTCACCGGCGGCCAGCGCGCGGCCGCCCGCGGCTATTTCGTCAGCCCCGCCGTCTTCGCCGGCGTCACGCACGACATGCGGATCTCGCAGGAAGAGATCTTCGGACCCGTGGTCAGCGTGATCAAGTTCAGGGACGAGGCCGAGGCGCTGCGGATGGCGAACGGCACGGCCTACAGCCTGGCCGCCGGCGTCTGGAGCCGCGACATGGGGCGCGTCCATCGCTTCGCCAAGCGCCTGCGCGCCGGCACCGTGTGGATCAACACCTATGGCTACACCGATGTGCGGCTGCCTTGGGGTGGCGATCGTGACTCCGGACTGGGCCGCGAGCACGGCACGGCCGCGCTGGACAACTTCACGGAGCCGAAATCCGTCTGGATGAACCTCGCGGTGTGAGCCAGGCGTCGGCTGACGCGGACGGCCGCCATTCGCATCGGCGGCCGTCTGCGCGATCCAACGGATCAGTCGGCCTTGGCGCCGGTCGGCGGCTGGCGTGTCGGCGTCCTCCGATGGCCTGTGAGAAGCACGATGGCCGTCGTGTTTGTTGCCGTTACCGTCTCCGATCACTGAGTCGGCCAGCCATCTTGGCGGCAGGATCACAAGCCAATCCACAGTGCTGCGGCACGGTGCCGCGCCTTTGCCAGGTACCGCAGGGCGCGGTCCTCTGTTTCTTATAATCTTGAACCCGTTCGCGCCGCCGCGACACCACCACGTCGAGCTCCACTGATCGGGCCATGATTGGAATTGTTTCGAATTGGACTTGCGCCTGTTGACTGCAGATGAGATTGCGCACGTCAAGTCGTCGTTCGACTTGGTATTTGCCAATGCTACACGGATGACGACGACGTTCTATGACCGCGTCTTCGAGCTCGCGCCGGAATGTCGGGCGATGTTTCCCGCCGACATGGACGTGCTGAAACGGGACTTCATCGCGACCCTGGCGGTCCTCGTCGGCAGCCTCGATCAGACGACTGGTCTGTTGTCGAGCACCGACATCCTCGGCCGCAATCATGCGCGCTATGGGGTCCGGCCTGAGCACTATCCGGTGGTCGGCGAAGCACTACTGTGGAGCCTCGCCAAAGGACTTGGTCCGCATTGGAATGATGAGGTCGAGCAGGCCTGGCGCAAGGTCTATGGCGTCATCGCCAAGCGCATGATCGCAATTTCGGTCGGCGCTCCGCGGTCCTGATCCGGATCTAGCTGCGCACGATCGAGCCGGAGCGGCCGACGAGGCGCGCGAGCTGCTTGAAGCGTCCGCCGACGCGGTCGGCGACGAGGTCGACCATCTGGTGCTCGAACACCAGCATCAGCTTGCGGTCCTGGGTGCGGAAATGCGTTGCGGGCAGCACGCCGGGCCGCGCCGCCGAGATCAGATGCGCGACGCGAAACGCGGTGCCGAGCAGGCGCGCACGATCGATCTGGGCCGGGCTCAGCTGCTCGGTGAGGGCAGGCGCCGCCGCCTCGTCGCGCAGGCCCTCGTAGCGGAAGAACACGGACAGCGCGACGAAGATGCGGCCCTCGTGGTTGATCGAGCCGAAATTGCCGTTCAGAACGATGCCGTAGGTCTGCTCGCCGCGATGGTCCGGATGCATGCGCCAGCCGATGTCGGACAACAGGCAGGCGGCGTGCCGCAGCCGGCGCTCGTCCTCGGTCTCGCGGATGTGCATCACGCGGAACAGGCGGTCGGTCCAGTCGATCAGCTCGCGGGCATGCTGGGCCGAGCGCGACAACAGCTCGTTGAGGCCCTGCGCCGCGCACAGCAGCCCGTCCTTGGCGCGCTCGGCGTCCGGAAGCTTGGAGTAGAGCAGGCCCTCGCGCACGCCGAAGGTCGAGAACACGACGGTCGTCGGCCTGGCGACGCGGATGATGTGCTCGAGCACCAGCGCAGCATAGGCAAGCAGCGGGCGCCGCGCCTCGGCGATCGCTTCGATGTCGGCCAGCATGTCGGCGGCGACGAGACGGCGCAGCCGGCGCACGAAGGCCAGCGCATCGGCCGCCGGAATCGCATAGCCGTGCATCACCCCGAGCGGATAGCCGCTCTGGATGATGTGGATGCGCGCCAGCGCGCGCCAGGTGCCGCCGACCGCATAGAAGGTGCGGTTCTGGCCGGCCAGCAGTTGCGGCAGGTCGGTCAGCGCCTCGCTCGCGATCCGCTGCGCCTTCTTCAGCGATTTCTCGGCGAGATCCTGCAGCGCCAGGCTGCCGAGCGGCAGGGTAACGCCGCTGCGGACCTGGTGCCCGCGCACGTCGATCAGCTCAAGTGAGCCGCCGCCGAGATCACCGACGATGCCGTCGGGCTTGTGAATGCCGGAAATGACACCGAGCGCCGAATAGCGCGCCTCTTCGGGGCCGGTGAGGATCTGGATCGGGACGCCGCAGATCTTCTCGGCCTTGGCGATGAAATCAGCGCCGTTCGAAGCATCGCGGCAGGCGGCGGTCGCGATGGCATGCACTTGCCCCACCCGCTGCACCTTGCACAACGCGCGGAAGCGCTTCAGCGCGGTCAGCGCCTTGTCGACGGCATCGGCCGCGAGCAGGCCGGTGGTCTGGACCTCGCGGCCGAGCCCGCACAGCGCCTTCTCGTTGAACACGGTCACGAGGCTGCGTTCCATCGCCTGGTAGACGACGAGACGGACCGAATTCGAGCCGATGTCGATGACACCGACGCTGGCGGACCTCGTGCCGGGCCGCTTCACCACGGCATGTCCCGTTGCAGAAGGCCCCGGTGCAGACAGCCCCTATGAAGGAGAGCGTTCATTCCGGCGCGTGAGCCGGCGCGGCGATGATTCCTTGAGCGACTTTCCACGGCCGGACAGACTCGGATTCGTCATGAAGTAATTGTGCAGGTTGAACGGCTCCTCGCCCTTCGCGGCCTTCATACGCGTTGACGACCCATCCGGCAACAATTGCCAGCTCTGCTCGGTGTCCTTGAGGTTCGCGACCATGATCTGTTCCAGAACCTGCTGATGCACGGTCGGGTTCTGAAGCGGGCAAAGCACCTCGACGCGGCGGTCGAGATTGCGCGGCATCATGTCGGCCGAGGAGATGTAGACGGCGGCCTTGGCGCTCGGCAGGCCCTGACCCATACCAAAGCAGTAGATGCGGCCATGCTCGAGGAAGCGGCCGATCACCGATTTGACGCGAATGTTCTCCGACAGTCCGGGGAGGCCGGGACGCAGGCAGCAGATGCCGCGCACGATCAGCTCGATCGAGACGCCGGCCTGCGAGGCCTCATACAGCGCGTCGATGATGTCTGGATCGACCAGCGAGTTCATCTTCATCCAGATCACGGCCGGCTTGCCCTGGCGGGCGAAGCTGGTCTCACCGTGGATGTGCTCGATCATGCGCTTGCGAAGCGTGAGCGGCGACACCGCCATCTTCTCGATGTCGATCGGCTCGGCATAGCCGGTGATGTAGTTGAACACCCGCGTGACGTCGCGGCCGATCACCGGGTCCGATGTGAAGTAGGACAGGTCGGTGTAGATGCGCGCCGTCACCGGATGATAGTTGCCGGTGCCGGTGTGGACATAGGTGGTGAGGCTGCCGCCCTCGCGGCGCACGACCATCGACAGCTTGGCATGCGTCTTCAGCTCCAGAAAGCCGTAGACGACCTGCACGCCGGCGCGCTCCAGATCGCGGGCCCAGCGGATGTTGGCCTCCTCGTCGAAACGCGCCTTGAGCTCGACCAGCGCCGTCACCGACTTGCCGGCTTCGGCAGCTTCCACCAGCGTGCGCACGATAGGCGAGTTGTTGGAGGTGCGGTACAGCGTCTGCTTGATCGCGACGACGTCCGGGTCGCGCGCCGCCTGCTGCAGGAACTGCACGACGACGTCGAACGACTCGTAAGGGTGATGGACGATCAGGTCCTTCTGCCGGATGGCGGCGAAGATGTCGCCGCCATGGTCGCGGACACGCTCGGGATGGCGCGGCACATAGGGCGCGAATTCGAGGTCGGGCCGGTCGACGCGCGTCAGTTGCGACAGCTCGTTCATCGCCAGCACGCCGTCGACCAGGAACACCTCGTCATCGGTGGTCGAGAGCGCATTCTGCACGAAGCGGCGCAGCTCCTCCGGCATGTTGGCCTCGATCTCGAGCCGGATCACCGAGCCGCGACGGCGCCGCTTCAGCGCGGTTTCGAACAGCCGCACCAGGTCTTCGGCCTCTTCCTCGATCTCGATCTCGCTGTCGCGGATGATCCGGAAGGCGCCCTGGCCCTTCACGGTGTAGCCCGGAAACAGCCGGCCGATGAACAGGCCGGTCGCCTGTTCCAGGGTGATCAGGCGGATCACGCCATCCTTGGAGCCGGGGAAGCGGATGAAGCGGTCGATCTTGCCGGGCATGCGGATCAGGGCGTTCATCGGGCGCCCGTCGGCGGAGCGGATCAGCTGCAGCGCCACTGTGAAGCCGAGGCTCGGGATGAACGGGAACGGATGCGCCGGATCGATCGCGAGTGGCGTCAGCAGCGGGAAGATGTTGGCGAGGAAGTGGTCCTCGATCCAGGCGCGCTCGCTCTTGGTGACGTCCTGACCGTCGACGAGCACGATGCCGAGTTCGCCGAGAAACTTGCGCAGGTCGCGCCAGATCGCCTGCTGGTCGATCGCGAGCTGCGACACCGTCTCGTTGATCAGCTTCAGCTGCTCGGTCGGGGTCAGCCCGTCGGGGCTGCGCTCGGCGATGCCCTCGCGGACCTGGGCGCGGATGCCGGCGACGCGGACCATGAAGAATTCATCAAGGTTGTTGGCGGAAATCGACAGGAAGCGCACCCGCTCCAGGGCGGGATGGCGCGGATTGACCGATTCCTCCAGAACGCGGCGGTTGAAGTGAAGCCAGGACAATTCCCGATTGATGAATCGCTCGGGGCTCGAGGCAATCTCGATGGACGGCGCGGCGACCGGTTCTTTCTCTGAGATTTCAGTAACTTGCTCGGTATCCATCGGAATTCGATCCATATCCATCCAGTCGCGAACCAGTCGCGAACGGTCGACCGTAGCCCAATCTGGGTAACCAGGGGATGACGTTGCCGGCACCATTGGGGTTCCGTGCCCGTCCGCCGTCAAGATGGCCGCGGGTCACAGCGGGCGGAGCAGCTCCGCCGCCAGCGCCCGGGTGACCGGCCGTCCGAGCCGCAGGGACTCGTCGTCCAGCAGTGCGACGGTCTGGCGGGCGGCGGCGTAGGACCGTTCGATGTGGCTTGCGAGATAGCTGACCACGGTCTCGTCGATCGCCAGTTGCCGGTCCGCGGCCAGCTTGACGATCAAGGCGCGGAACAGCTGGTCGTCGGGCGGTAGCAGCGTGACGACCGGGACGGCGCGCAGCCGCGACCTCAGATCGGCCAGGGCGATGGGCAGGGCCGCTGGGGCCTCGCGCGCCGTGATCAGCACGAAGGCCTCGTCCTGGCGGGCGAGGTTCAGCAGGTGAAACAGCGCTCGCTCGTCGAGATCGGTTGCCGTCAGATCCTCCAGCACCAGCGCGCCGGTGGCGAGCGCCCCAGGGACCACGCTCGCCTCGAGGGCATGCGCGGACAGCGATCGGGCGCCAGCCCGCTCGGCCCAGATGGCGGCGAGGTGGCTCTTGCCAGAGCCGTCGGGGCCGACCAGGAACATGGTCCGCGCCGGCCATTCCGGCCAGGCGTCGACCAGAGCGAGCCCGGCCGCGTTGCCCGGACCTTCGAAGAAATTGTCCCGCGTCAGGCTCTCCGCATGCGGCAGCGCGAAGGCCAGCTGACGAGGGGGGATATGGCCAGCCAAGATCGAATTGCTCCGTATCGTGTGGTGCGTGAGGTCGGGACGGGCCCTCCGCGGAGGATCACCGGACCTCGATGGTGCTCATGTGGCGCACCCAGTCGACGAGATACAGCCCGACCGACACGAGGGTAAAGACGGTGACCAGCACCATCAGCACCACATCGTAGGGCTGGGGCTCGAAGCCGAAGCTGAGCGAGGCCAGCACGAGCGCCGCGAATCCCACCTGGGCGACCGTGTTCAGCTTGGACACCATCAATGGCTTCATCGCGACCGGCCGGTCGAACAGCCAGGACACGATCACCGCCGAGACGATCATGATGTCGCGCGAGACCACCAGGATGACGATCCAGCGCGGGATCGCGCCCCAGATGCCAAGCGTGACGAAGATCGAGACCAGCAGCGCCTTGTCGGCGAGAGGATCGAGCAGCGCTCCCAACTCGGACCGCAGGTTGAAGCGCTTGGCCAGGAAGCCGTCCACGGCGTCGCTCACCCCCGCGACCACGAAGACCAGAAATGCGATCTCCATCTGGCCGGCCGCAATGGCCCAGACGACGATCGGAACCAGCAGGATTCGACCCAGCGTGATCAGATTGGGGATACTGTGGGGAATGGTCACGCAGCGGGTCCCGACGACGACTCGATCAAAAGACAATCCGATTCCGAAACAGGGCGAACCGGTCCGTTCCTAGATAGTATGGGGACGAGCCCCTTGCGAGCCATTGCGCGCGGCCGGATTCCGACGTAACCAGCGGCCAGATTAGGGGTTTTTACCATGACCGAGCGCAAGAACGGGCTCACTTATGCAGATTCGGGCGTCGATATCGATGCCGGAAACCGTCTGGTCGATCTGATCAAGCCCATGGTGCGCGCAACCGCCCGCGCCGGCGCGGATGCCGAGATCGGCGGCTTTGGCGGCCTGTTCGACCTCAAGGCCGCCGGATTCAAGGATCCGGTGCTGGTCGCGGCAACCGACGGCGTCGGCACCAAGGTGAAGATCGCGATCGAGACCGGGCTGCATGGCGGCATCGGCATCGACCTGGTCGCCATGTCTGTCAACGATCTCGTCGTGCAGGGCGCCGAGCCGCTGTTCTTCCTCGACTACTTTGCGTGCGGCAAGCTCGACCCGGAGGCGACGGCGTCGATCGTCGCCGGTGTCGCCGAAGGCTGCCGGGAATCCGGCTGCGCGCTGATCGGCGGTGAGACCGCGGAAATGCCGGGCCTCTACAAGGACGGCGACTACGATCTTGCCGGTTTCGCGGTCGGCGCGGCGGAACGTGGGACGCTGCTGCCGTCTCCCGACATCGCGGCCGGTGACGTGGTGCTGGGACTCGCATCCTCCGGCGTCCACTCCAACGGCTATTCGCTGGTGCGCAAGATCGTCGCCCAGTCCGGCCTCGGCTTCGATGCGCCGGCACCGTTCGCGCCGGTCCTGACTCTCGGCGCGGCGCTGCTGACGCCGACCCGGCTCTATGTGAAGTCGTGCCTTCGCGCCATCCGCGAGACCGGTGCGGTGAAGGGGCTCGCACACATCACGGGCGGCGGCTTCACCGACAACATTCCGCGCGTGCTGCCGAAGCATCTCGGCGTCTCGATTGACCTGACGGGCCTGCCGGTGCTGCCGGTCTTCAAATGGCTGGCGGAGCAGGGTGGCATTGCAGAGCGCGAGCTCTTGCGTACCTTCAATTGCGGGATCGGCATGATCGCGATCGTCAAGGCCGAGGCCGTCGATGCCGTCATCGAGGTGTTCACCGCGAATGGCGAGCACGTCGCACGGCTCGGCGAGGTCGTTGCTGCGACAGGGGACGAGCGGGTGATCTACACCGGCGCCCTCGATCTGGCTCTGTGAGACGGGTGAGCCGATGAAGCGCCGCGTCGCCATCCTGATCTCGGGCCGTGGGTCGAACATGGCCGCGCTGATCCACGCGGCGTCGCAGCCGGATTTTCCGGCCGAGGTCGCCATCGTGATCTCCAACCGAGCCGATGCGGCCGGACTGCAGAAAGCGCAGGAAAGCGGCGTCGCGATCGAAATCATCGAGAGCAAGCCGTTCGGCAAGGACCGCGCAGGGTTCGAAGCCAGACTGCAGCAGGCGCTCGATGCACGCGGCATCGAGATCATCTGCCTGGCCGGATTCATGCGCCTGTTCACGGCGGAGTTCGTGCAGCGCTGGTATGGCAGGATGCTGAACATTCATCCGTCGCTGCTGCCGTCGTTCCCCGGCCTTGATCCGCACGGCCAGGCGCTGCGTGCCGGCGTCAAGCTGTCAGGCGCCACCGTGCATTTCGTCATTCCGGAGACGGATGCTGGTCCGATCGTGATGCAGGGCGCGGTCGTGGTCAGGGACGACGATACGCCGGACACCCTGTCGACGCGCATTCTCGGCGTCGAGCATCGCATCTATCCCGAGGCGCTGAAGCTGCTGGCCAAGGGCCTAGTGCGGCTCGAAGGCGATCTCTGCCGGACGTCGTCCGTGGAGCAGGGCGATCACGCGCTGATCTGGCCCGTCGTCCGGTAGCTGTCGCCGGACGAAAAAAATCCCCGGCGGGGCCGGGGTACATCAAGGCTGACGAAGTCTGATCATCCGCGGCGAGCGAGCGTGACGCGGAGCTCGTGAGTTGGTTTACGAACCCGCGCTGTGGCGCCCTCCGCCGGGACGATGCTCACGAGAGCTTCAGGTTCTCTGCCGACGTCTTGCCGCGGCTCTCCACCAGATCATATTCGATCGTCTGGTTCTCGTTGAGCGTGGTCAGTCCAGCACGCTCCACGGCCGAGATGTGGACGAACACGTCCTTGTCTCCGCCAGCCGGTTTGATGAAGCCATATCCCTTGGTCGGGTTGAACCACTTCACGCTGCCCTTGTAGGTCGGCATCGCTGTCTCCTTCGTCTAGACGAAAAAAAGACGCGGCCACGCTCGCGCGTGCCACGCCACAAACGGGCTTCCCGGGATCTGCTCAATTTCCGAAGTCGCGAAACGCACAGTCGAACGGCCAATCCGATTGTACGGGAGATTGCAACACGATTTTCCGCCGATATCAAGGTTGGCGGACTGATGAGAACGCGTCGCGGCGTCGCGTCGCCGGCTGCTGCTGCAACTGCGTGGCTTGTGGCGCTGGAACCACAAATCCTTGCAGGGCAGCCGCGACATGGCAATCCTCATTGACCGCGATCGGGAACTGCGGGCAGAACATCGCTGCAATATTGAAGCGAATTTGAGCGGGCGGCGAACGGGGCATCGATGCGCGGGGCGTCTCAGGCCAGGCTGGATTGGCGAATGCGCAGCGGTGCATCCGGGGCGATGCTGCTCATCGGCGGGCTCGGTTTGGTCGCCGCTTCTTCGCCGTGCGCCGCGCAGGCCAGCCTGCCGAGCATCGCCGCAAGCCCGACACCAACGCCGAGCCCGCTGCCCAGTCCTGCACCGGGCGCGATCAGTTCCGAACGCTCGGCCGACCGAACCGTGCTCGATCTCGGCGCGAGCTTCCTCGAACGGCTCGGTACCCAGGCCACGCAGGGCGCCACCCGGCTGCAGCGGAGCAATCCCGGCGGCGGCGGCGCGCCGGAGGCTTCGGAACAGCCTCGGTTCCGGACCTGGGGCGAGATGTATGGCGTAACCGTCCGCAGCAATGCGCAAGGCGACTTCGTCGGCGACAAGAGGACGACTTGGGGCGGCGTCGCCGGTATCGGCATGCGTCTCGTGCCGGGTGTGAATGTCGGACTATCCGTCGACCAGAGCCGGACCTGGGTCGATGTGCCGCTGGCGCTGCAAGCGGCGACGCTCGATCTCACACAGTTCGGGTTCAACGCCTCGGTCGACCAGGGACCCTGGACCTGGGCGATCGCGGTCGTCCATGGCTTCGGCGGGATCAGTGCGCGGCGCGACACCAGCCTCGGTACGGCGACGTCGGTCTACGGCGCCCACATCACGGGCGTGCTGAGCGAGCTTGACTACTACTGGAGCATCGGTGAGAGCCGGATCGTTCCGAAGCTTGCGTTCGAATACACGCGCGCCACGACGGCGGCATTCCAGGAAGCGGGCGGGCTCGATCCGCTGTCGGTCAGCGGTACCTCGCTGGAGCGCGCCCGCGTTCTCGTCGGCGCCGAGTTCGGCCGCTACTTCATTGTCGACGGCAAGATCCTCGACGTCTCGGCCTATGGCAAGCTGGTCGACAATTTCAGCCAGAATCTCGGCGCGGTGACCGTCAGCCTCGGTCCGCAGAGCATCACGCTGCAGGGCCTTGGCGAGGGCCGCTACGGCGCCGACGCCGGCGCGGCAGTGTCGCTATCCCTGAATCGAACGGCACGCCTCTATCTCAACTACGATGCGAAGCTTCGCTCGGTGCTGCAATCGCACCAGGGCACGCTCGGCGTCGAGTTCAAATGGTAGCTCCTCATACGGGTTTCGGCGCGACGTAGCCGTTGAAGCCGACGACATCCCGCGCGGGCGCCATCAGAGGCACGAGATTCAGCGGATGGATGAACTCGTCCCGGAAGCAGGCATGGACCTTCGGATCGAAGATGCGCTTCAACCAGTCGATGACGACCTTGTGCCGGTCGGAGTTGCGAAACTCCTTGTGATAGGTCAGCCACAGATCCATGTGGTAGTTGATGCCGAGATCCACAGGAACGAGCGGCGCCCCGAGCGCGACCGCCGAGGTCGGCAGAAAGCCGATACCGGCGCCGCGCTCGACCGCGTAAAGCACGGCAACGCTCGAATTGGTTGAGATGCCGACGATGCCTTCGAGGGACTCCAAGCCGAGGATGCGCGCATAGCCGGTCTCGTCGAGCTGCACGCCGTGCTGCTTGATGATGCGGTGATCCTTGAGCTCCGCCAGTGATGTCGGCAGTCCATGCGCGTCGCGATAGGCTTCCGACACGAAGCCGTAGATGTGCAGACGGCCGAGCTTTGCAACGATCACGTCAGGGTTGGTCGGCCGTTCGAACTGGATCGAGATGTCAGCCTCCAGCCGCGACACGTCGGCCTGCTGCATCGCGCAGCTCAGATCGACGGTGATCCTGCGATAGGTCTTCTGGAAATCGATCAGTCGCGGCAGGATCCAGAAGTTGCCGGGGCCTTCGGTCACGGCGACGCGCACCGACCCCTGAGTGTCGGTCGACAGCGAAGCGCGCCGGAAGATGTTGAAGCTCAGCCGCTCCATCTGCTCGACGTCGAACAGCAACGATCGTCCCTCGTCGCTGAGCGACAGGCCGGATTGATCACGGATGAAGAGCTTGCATCCGAGCTCGTCCTCGAGCCGGTCGATCTTGCGCATCAGGGTTGTGCCGGTCAGTCCGAGAACATCCGCCGCGTTTCGGAAGCTGCGGTGACGCGTACAGAGCAGAAATGCTCTCAAATCCTCCCATGAGGGGTTAAGCGTTTCGTCAGACTTCCTGCGCTGCGTGGATGCAGCACCCCGATGCAAATGTTGCCGCATACACTCCAGCTCCGACAAGTATGATGACGTCATCAAAGCCAAGCTGGAAACATAGATGCAGAACCCTCACCGCGGAAGCACAGAATTCACGCTGCGACATCAGCTCGACGCGCTGCCGCGGACGGATCGGGTCGCGGCTCAGGCGGTCACGCTCGATCGGCTCGGCGAGCTCACGGCGCTCGCACGCCGGGAAATACCGGGCGTTCGTGCCTCAGAACACGAGCTTGCGGAGTTCTTGCGGCACGATCCGGAATCGATCTTCGCGCTCTACCGCGGCAGGAACCTGCTCGGCGGCATCGCCTTCCTCTATCTCAACTGCTCAGGCCTCGATGCGTTGCTCCTGGATGAGTTCAATTTGAATGATCCGCCGCGCAGATTTCTGGCGCGGCCGGACGAAGACGTAGCCGCCATCTATGTCTGGGCGCTCGTCGCGCAAGGGCGAGGAGCGATCGGTCTCGGCAATGTCGCGCAGGCGCTGCAAGGCGCGAGATTTCGCGCAGCCGACTACTATGCGCAACCATCGAGTCCGGAAGGGCGCGCGTTTCTCGGCGCGCTCGGCTTCACGCCGGTGCCGAGCTTTCAGCCCGATCTCTGGTGGTATCAGCGGCCGTGGAACCGGATGCCGGAGATGATCGCGCCTTCGATCCAGTCGATGAAGGGTTTCGAACAAGGGAGCATTGCGGATGCACAGCATTAGTTCGGCCATGGCGGCAAAGACAAATTCCCGCGCGATCACGGTGCGCATCGCGCGCGATCCGAATGACCTCATGCTCGTTACGGCGATCCGCTCGGCGGTCTACCTGACCGAGCAGGATTGTCCCATGGAGGAGGAGTTCGACGGCAACGATCTGGTTGCAGCCCACTTCCTCGGTTTCGTCGGCAAGGAGCCGGCGGGATGCGTACGCGTGCGCTTCTTCGGCGACTTCGCCAAGGTCGAGCGGCTGGCGGTGCGCCATCAGTACCGGCGTTCGCGGCTGTCGTTCAAGCTGGTTCGCGAGGCGCTCGACTATTGCAGGCGAAAGGGCTTCAAGAAGGCTTATGGCCACGCGCAGGATCGTCTCGTCGATTTCTGGGCGCATTTCGGCGCCAAGCCGCTCGGCCATAATCGCAAGCTCACATTCTCCGACTTCTCCTACACGGAGATGGTGCTGGACCTTGAGCCGTGCGACGATGCGATCACGCTCGACAGCGATCCCTACATGATCATTCGTCCGGAAGGCGACTGGGATCGGCCGGGTGTGCTCGATCTCTCGGCCGGCCGGCCGGCATCGTCGCCCTTGCACGACTTCGCCGCAGCGAGACCGTGATGGCGGGCCGAGATCTGTTCGGTGCCACCGAGGCGGATCCGCCTGTTCTCGTCTGCGCCGATCTGCAGTGCGAATATCTCGCCGAGGGACGCAGGCATCTGATCGCCGATGGCGACGTCGTCATGGCGCTGTGCCGGCAGTTGATCGCGCTCTGGCGCGACAACCTGTGGCCGGTCGTCCATCTCAAGCGGATCGCACAGGCAGCCTGGTTCAACCCGGCCTCCAACCTGACGAACTGGCTTCCGGACTTCAAGCCAACCCCGGGGGAGCTCGCGTTCGAGCATCCACTGCCCTCGGCCTATAGCTCGGCCCGGTTCGCCGAGTACATGGCGAACATGCGCAGCATGCGCTGCGTGCTGCTCGGCTTCTCGCTGGACGAGACGATCCTCTCGACGGTGGTGGACGGCTTTCACCGCAGTCACCGCTATCAGGTGATCGGAGACGCCGTCGCCTGCCGGCAGGCCTGCGCCGGCGACGCCGCGTTGTACAAGCTGGTTGTAACCAAGGTGATCGGCAATTTTGCCGGCGTCCTCGACAGCGCCGAGCTTATCGGCGCCGGCGGCCGGCTCGCGGTGTGACCGCGGCGGCTATTGGCGGTATCATCCTGAGGCGAGTCGTTCGGCCAGATCGATAATCATACGGCGATCGGCCGGATCGCTGATCTTGTTGAACGCGACGACGAGGCGAAGGGCCTCGACGACGTGCAGGTCGACCGGATTCTCGCTGAGCAGCCGCAGCAGCCTCTGTTCCGGCGGTTCGCAATCGTCTTTGCTCACGCGGCAGCTCCAGGACCGAGACCACGACATGACCCGAGAGGAAGAGCTCAAAGAGCTGGCGAGCAGCCTCCGGGCAGCCATCGCAAAGGCGCGCCAGCTCAATCTGCCGACCAGCGCCTACATCCTTTCGATGGCTCTGGTTGAGGTGTCCCAGACAATCGAGGCGGAGTTGAGGGGGCAGACCAGCGCCGAATGATGGGCGGCATCATGACCACCCGTGCCGCCTGCTGCAATCAACTTGGCAGACTCGGGAAGACGCAGCCGGCCAGAGCCGCTGCGACGCCGATCAGGCCCGGTCGACCCGGACGACGCGGCCCTTCTCGATGGCGAGTGCGAGCTTGCCGTGCTTCAGCGCGAGCGCGGCCTCGCCGAACAGCTCGCGGCGCCAGCCCTGCAGCGCAGCAACGTCGGCATTGTCATCGGCGGCGATCTGCTCGAGATCGTCGACGGTGGCGATGACCTTGCTCGCCACGGCGTGGCGTTCCGAGGTCATGCGCAGCAGGACCTTGAGCAGCTCGACGATCGCAGCGCCGTTGGAGTTGTTGCGCGGCTTTTCCAGCTTGGGCAAAGCGGCGAGATCGCGCGCCAGACCGCGCTGCACGGCGGCAACGATGTCGGAGCCCCATTTGGAGCGCTCGAAGCCCTTGGGCAGCGAGCGCAGATTGCCGAGCTTCTCGATCGTTGTCGGGGCATGGGTGGCGATGTCGCCGACCGCGTCGTCCTTCATCACGCGGCTGCGCGGCACGTCGCGGCTCTGCGCCTCCTGCTCGCGCCAGGCCGCGACCTCGATCAACACGGCCAATTCCTTCGGCTTGCGGACGCGGGTCTTCAGCCGCTCCCAGGCGCGCTCGGGGTGGAAGTCGTAGGTCTTCGGCGAGGTCAGGATCTCCATCTCCTCGCTGACCCAGTCGCTGCGCCCGCGCTTCTTCAGATCGGCATCGAGCGCGGCGAACACGTCGCGCAGATGGGTGACGTCGGCCTCGGCGTAGTGCGCCTGCTCCTTGGTCAGCGGCCGGCGCGACCAGTCGGTGAAGCGGTGGGTCTTGTCGGGGCGATGGCCGGTGATGCGTTCGACCAGTTGGTCATAGGCGATGCTATCGCCATACCCCAGCACCATCGCGGCGACCTGGGTGTCGAAGATCGGATGCGGCACGATGCCGGCGCGGTGCCAGATGATCTCGATGTCCTGGCGGGCGGCATGAAAGACCTTGAGGACCTTCTCGTTCGCCATCAGCTCGAAGAAGGCTTTGAGATCGATGCCCTCGGCCAGCGCATCGATCACCACGGCCTCGTCCGGGCTCGCCATCTGCACGACGCAGAGCAGGGGATAGTAGGTGGTTTCCCGCAGGAACTCGGTATCGACGGTGACGACCGGGTGGCGGGCGAGGCGGGCGCAGGCGGCTGCGAGGTCCGCGGTGGTGGTGATCAAGTCCATGAACGATCCATGACGAGGCTCTTACGCCGTCGTCCGAAAACGCTGACAAGTCAAGGGTGTCGGCAAAGGGTACGGGACGAATTCGTGTCCGCTTGTCGGCCCAATCCGCCCCGAACGCAAGCACCGCGACGCGAGCTGATCGCTCTATGGTTGATGATAGGGCGCGTCCGGCGCCGGTCAGCGATGCCGGACGCGGCCCGCAGGCCGGCGCGCCGAGGGCACCGCGAGCACGATCAGGCACAAGGCGATCATCGCCAGACCCATGAATTCGAACACCAGCGCGTCCACGTCTCAGGCCTCCCCGACTTGTTGGTTCAACTTGTCGGGGCTGCGTTGATCGTTTCTTAAGGGCCCGGGCGCTGTCAGGGCGATGGTGGACGCGAGGTTAAGACCGCGTGTCAGGTGCCGCAGAAGGTCTGCAACACCTGCTCCTCCGGCTGCGGCGGATCGGCATAATCAGCCCGGTCCGGCTGGTCGTCATAGGGCCGGGCCAGCACCGCATGCAGCTCCTCGAACGGCGCGTAGTCGTCGTTCTCGACCGCTGCCGTGATCACCGCCTCGATGCGGTGGTTGCGCGGGATGAAGGCGGGATTGACCTTGCGCATGGCCGCGCTCCGCTCCGCCGCCGTCTGCGGTTCCTCCGCCAGGCGCTGGCGCCAGCGCTGGGCCCATTCGTCGAAGCCGGTGGGATCCGCGAACAGGACGCGGACCTCGCTGAGATCGCCGCTGCCGGCGGCGTCGCTGAGACGGCGGAACGTCAGCGTGAAATCGGCTCGGGCCGCCGCCATCGCGTCGAACAATGCCTGCGCCAGCGGCTGGTCGCCCTCGCGCTGCGTGGCCAGGCCGAGCTTGCGGCGCAGGCCCGCCTGGTGCGCGTCCGTAAACTGGGTGGCGAAGCCGTCGAGCGCAGCCTCGGCCTCCTTGATCGCCTGGTCCTTGTCGTCGCCGAATAGCGGCAACAGGCACTCGGCAAGCCGGGTCAGGTTCCACATCGCGATGCGCGGCTGGTTCGCGAAGGCGTAGCGGCCGAACTCGTCGATCGAGGAGAACACCTGCTTGGGATCGTAGGCGTCCATGAAGGCGCAGGGGCCGTAGTCGATGGTTTCGCCGGACACCGAGGTATTGTCGGTGTTCATGACGCCATGGATGAAGCCGACCAGCAGCCACTCGGCGATCAGCTTGGCCTGGCGGGCGATCACGGCATCCAGCAGGGCGTGGTAGGGGCGCTCGGTACCGGCGAGATCCGGATAGTGCCGGTGGATGACGTGGTCGGCGAGCCGGCGCACGGCGTCCACGTCCTGGCGCGCGGCGAAATACTGGAACGTGCCGACCCGGATGTGGCTGGTGGCGACACGGGTCAGCACCGCGCCGGGCAGGGCGGTGCCGCGATAGACCTGCTCGCCGGTCACGACCGCAGCGAGCGAGCGCGTCGTCGGAATGCCCAGGGCCGCCATCGCCTCGCTGACGATGTATTCGCGCAAGACCGGCCCCAGCGCCGCGCGGCCATCGCCGCGGCGCGAAAATGGCGTCGGGCCGGAGCCCTTCAGCTGGATGTCGCGGCGGACGCCGTTGCGGTCGACGACCTCGCCGAGCAGGACCGCCCGGCCGTCGCCGAGCTGCGGCACGAAATGCCCGAACTGGTGGCCGGCATAGGCCATCGCGATCGGCTCGGCGCCCTCGGGCACGGTCTTGCCGGCCAGGATCTCGGCGCCCTCCGGCGTCTCCAGCTCGGCCGGGTTCAGCCCCAGCTCCGCGGCGAGAGGCCGGTTCAGCTTGATCAGACGAGGCGCTGCGACCGGGGTCGGCGCCACCCGGGCAAAGAAATTGTCCGGCAGCGTGGCGTAGGAGTTCTGGAAGGGGAAATGCACGGTCATGGCTCCAAGATAGGCGCGGGGCGGCCGCTTTTCGAGCCCAAACGGCCGTCAGGTGAGCGTTTCGGCGCCAGCTCAATTCAGCATCGGCGCCGACGTTGCGGTGAGGCCCAGGGCGGGCGGCCTTTTCCGGCGCGAAGCCGAAAAGGCCCGTTCCTGCGGTTGCCGCGCCGGGGCGGCTCGGCTAAACCCTGCGCGCATTCGGAGCGCGCCCCTGCGGCTGCGCCGATTCCTTCTCCTCACGACGACCATTCAGGACGACCATGCATCGCTACCGGACCCACACCTGCGGCGCGCTCCGCGAGAGCAACATCGGAGAGACGGTCCGGCTGTCCGGCTGGTGCCATCGCATCCGCGACCATGGCGGCGTGCTGTTCGTCGACCTGCGCGACCATTACGGCATCACCCAATGCGTCGTCGATCCGGACTCGCCGGCGTTCAGCCTGGCCGAGAAGCTGCGCTCGGAATGGGTCGTGCGCATGGAGGGCAAGGTGCGCCGCCGCCCGGCCGGCGCCGACAACAAGAGCACCGACAATGACGATCTGCCGACCGGCAAGATCGAGCTGTACGTCTCCGACATCGAGGTGCTCGGCCCCGCGGACGAGCTGCCGCTGCCGGTGTTCGGCGAGCAGGAATACCCGGAGGACATCCGGCTGAAATACCGCTTCCTCGACCTGCGCCGCGAGAAGCTGCACCAGAACATCATGACGCGCGGCGCGATCATCGATTCGATGCGCCGGCGCATGAAGGAGCAGGGCTTCTTCGAATTCCAGACCCCGATCCTGACCGCGTCGTCGCCGGAGGGCGCGCGCGACTTCCTGGTGCCGTCGCGCATCCACCCCGGCAAGTTCTACGCGCTGCCGCAGGCGCCGCAGCAGTACAAGCAGCTGCTGATGATGTCGGGCTTCGACCGCTACTTCCAGATCGCGCCGTGCTTCCGCGACGAGGACCCGCGCGCCGACCGCCTGCCCGGCGAGTTCTACCAGCTCGACGTCGAGATGAGCTTCGTCGAGCAGGAGGACGTGTTCGCGGCGATGGAGCCGGTCATCACCGGCGTGTTCGAGGATTTCGCCAAGGGCAAGCCGGTGACCAAGGGCTGGCCGCGCATCCCGTTCGCCGAGGCGATCCGCAAATACGGCTCCGACAAGCCCGACCTGCGCAACCCGATCGAGATGGCCGACGTCTCCGAGCACTTCCGCGGCTCCGGCTTCAAGGTGTTCGCGCGCATGCTCGAGGACCCCAAGAACCAGGTCTGGGCGATCCCGGCGCCATCCGGCGGCAGCCGCGCGTTCTGCGACCGCATGAACTCGTGGGCGCAGGGCGAGGGCCAGCCCGGCCTCGGCTACATCATGTGGCGCGAGGGCGGCGAGGGCGCAGGTCCCCTGGCGAACAACATCGGTCCGGAGCGCACGGCTGCGATCCGCAGCCAGCTCGGCACCAAGGAGGGCGACGCCGCCTTCTTCGTCGCCGGCGATCCCGACAAGTTCTGGAAGTTCGCAGGCCTCGCCCGCAACAAGGTCGCCGATGAGCTGAACCTGTCCGACAAGGATCAGTTCAAGCTGGCCTGGATCGTCGACTTCCCGATGTACGAGTACAACGAGGACGACAAGAAGGTCGACTTCTCGCACAACCCGTTCTCCATGCCGCAGGGCGGCCTGGAGGCGCTGCAGACGCAGGATCCGCTGACCATCAAGGCGTTCCAGTACGACATCACCTGCAACGGCTACGAGATCGCCTCCGGCGGCATCCGCAACCACAAGCCGGCGGCGATGGTGAAGGCGTTCGAGATCGCAGGTTACGGCGAGCAGGAGGTGGTCGACCGCTTCGGCGGCATGTACCGCGCCTTCCAGTATGGCGCCCCGCCGCATGGCGGCATGGCCGCCGGCGTCGACCGCATCGTGATGCTGCTCTGTGGCACCACGAACCTGCGCGAGATCTCGCTGTTCCCGATGAACCAGCAGGCCATGGACCTGCTGATGGGCGCGCCGTCGGAGGCCAGCACGAAGCAACTCCGCGAGCTGCACATCAGGACCAACTTGCCGAACAAGTAGTTCGGCGGACTGAGGGTGATGCACGAATCTTTGTCATTGCGAGCGCAGCGAAGCAATCCAGGGTGGCACGAGGACTCTGGATTGCTTCGTCGCCTGCGGCTCCTCGCAATGACGATCGTGTGGGGATCGCAGAGCGGTCGTCACGGGTCGCGCATCGTTCACGCGGCCGAACGGCCCGGCAGCATCCGTGTCAGGACGCCGTCGCGGCGGACGACGTGATGAAACAGCGCGGCCGCGACGTGAAGGGCCACCACGATCCACGCGATCCACTTGCCGACGACATGGTGGATTGCGTCGACCGGCGGCTCGAACGCCTCCCAGGTGATCCCCCAGCGCGTCTCGATCCAGCCGAATAGCGCCGTCTCACGGAAGTTCGGCAGCGCGAACGCTCCGAAGTCGGTGGCGGCATCGGTGCCGATATAGCCGGTCAGCGGCATCAGGATCAGCAGCACGTACAATCCCCAATGCGCTGCGTGCGCGAGCCACGCCTCGGCATCTGATGCATGCGGCTGATCGGGCTGAACGTTGACGAGCCGCCACAGCAGGCGAGGCAGGACGGACAGGCCGACGATCATGCCCAGCACCCAATGGACGTTGAGCACGGGCAATGCTTCCGGGGAAGTGTCGTCCATGAACCAGATGACATAGTACACGACGGCATAGGCCGCGATGAAGGCCGCGGCGCCGGTCCAGTGGAAGAGCTTGGCGATCGCACCGAACTCCATCGTCGTATTCTTCCATGGTATCACGAACCTCTTCCCACTGTTATGAGCTGCGATCTGCTGCTATCGCCAAAATCGGCAGCGAGCCAGCGATGGGCCGGCGGGTCAAGACGCTTCTCCCGTCAATTCAGTCTCACCTCGTCGTTATCGGATGCTGAGCTGCGGCATGTCGTCGCCGGTGACTCGAGACTGCGGCGCAAGATGACCCGGCCTTAAAGGCGTCGCTCTGCATTTGATGTTCTCGCGTTAATGCTGGTTAAGACTGCGAACAACTTCATCCGGGTCTCCGGTCGCGTCCAGGCAGCGCCGGACGCATCGGGAGCATCGCGCTGACGTGGTCGAGCGGCCGGCCAGAGCGGTCATCGTGCCCCTACGGCAAACCGTTGATTCTGAGAACTAATCGTTCGTGCCGCTTGTTAGTTCGGCACCTTGCGCGACGCGGCGCGTAACGCGATCGAGCGGTGTGGGCCGCTATGAGTTCCAGGCGGCACCGATCAGTCGAATGGCGGTTGCGGTGTCATGCAACCTGTCCTTAATAGGAAGCCTGTCTGACTCATGTAGTGAACATAGCCAACCAATCACAAGAAGACGGATAGTTCAAAATGACCGTTCGCTGGTGTGCGCTCCTGCTCGGAACTTGCCTCTTCGTCCCTGCCGCCTCTGCTGTCCCCATTTCCCCCGATGTCGTTCGTGATCTCGCCGCCCGCGTCGGACCGGTCGTCGGCCAGGCCGCGACGTGCCGTGAGATCGCCCAGGGGCGCGTCCAGACCATCATCGATCAATTCAGCGAAGTGATCCGCCAGGGCTCTTCGAATGGCGGCGAGCGCGATGGGCTCATCCGCACCTTCAACAGCTATATCGCCGAGGGGCGCGGCCGGGTCGCGTCCTCGCAGGTGAACTGTCAGACCGCAGAGCGCCAGTTGGCAGAGCTTGAGCGGTCACTCAGCCAGCAGCAGTCGGCGGCTCCCTCGCTGTCCTTCGCGCTGGCGCCGTCGACCGCGGCCGCGTCGACGCAGCCCACGGCCAACCTGCCGCCTCCGCTTCCGCACGGCGTCAGCGACACCGAGATCCGGTTCGGCACCGTCATCCCGTTCTCCGGAGTCCGCAAGGAGTCCGCGCGCCAGATGAAACTCGGCATCGAGACCGCGTTCGCCCGCGCCAATGATGCCGGTGGCATCAACGGCCGCAAGCTGCGGCTGATCGCTGCCGACGATGGCTATGATCCGACGCGGACGCTCGGTGCGATGACGCAGCTCTACGAGAAGGACCAGGTGTTCGGCTACATCGGCAACATGGGCACCGCCAACAATGCGGTGGCGATCCCCTATGCGCTGGAGCGTCGTGCGCTGTTCTTTGCGCCGTATAGCGGCTCCGCCGTCGTCCGCCGCGATCCGCCCGACCGCTACGTCTTCAACTATCGGGCGAGCTATGCCGAAGAGACCGCGGCGATCGTGCGCTATCTGATGAAGGTCAAGCGCATTCCGGCGAAGCAGATCGCCGTATTCGCGCAGAACGACGCCTATGGCGACGACGGCGCCAACGGTGTCGCCAAGGCGTTCCGCGCGAACGGCATCACCGATCCGATCATCCGCTATGGTTTCCCGCGCGGCACGCTCGACGTCGACGAGGCCGTCGGCAAGCTGAAGGCGCAGACCAAGCCGCCGATCAAGGCCGTGATCATGATCGCGACCGACCGCGCGGCGGCGAAATTCATCGAGAAGACCCACGAGGCGGTTCCAGGGCTGATCTATGCCAACATCTCGGCGGTCGGATCGTCGTCGCTCGCGGCCGAGCTGAAGCTGCTCGGCTCGAAATACACCAACGGCGTCATCGTCACGCAGGGCGTTCCCTCGGTCGCCGGCTATTCGAGCCTGGTGCTCGACTACAAGACCGCGCTGGAAAAGTACTTCCCCGGCGAAGCGCCGGATTACACCTCGCTCGAAGGCTTCATCTCGGCAAGCATCCTGATCCAGGCCCTGAAGCAGACGACGCCGCTCGAGACCGAGCGGCTGGTCGACACGCTGGAGTCGATGCAGAGCATCGACCTCGGCCTTGGCAGCAAGCTGTCGTTCGGACGCGCTGAGCACCAAGCTTCGCACAAGATCTGGGGCACCGCACTCGACGAGACCGGCACCTACCAGGCGATCGAGCTGGAATGACGGGCGGGGGGAGGCAGCCGAACTTGTCGTCCCCCCGTCAACGCCGCAGTGCAAACAACGTCCCCCGGCCGGCTTGCGGGCGGCCGGGCGACACGGATCCGACCTCGAGATCATGCCGGAACTGTTCGACGGATGCTTCATTGACTTGCAGGCGCAACAACCGTGAGCGACCGCAATGTCCATGCGAACACAGATTTCGGCGATGGTCTTCATGATGGTTCAGGCCGTGCTGTTCGGTGCGGGAGTTCTGACGATTCTTCTCACGCCGCTCAGCAATCACGCGATGCTCGCAATGCCGGTCATGATTGCCCTGAGCGTGGTGCTGTCAGCCATTGTCTCGTGGCAGATCGCACCGCGGCTGCGTGCGCGATATTGGCGCCGGCGTGGAATCAACCACGACCTGATCTCGGGCTGACGCCAGAGAGCGGCCCGCGGCCGCCCCGGCCCAGCTCGCTTCTGCGTCCGGCTGTCATCTGTGCGGCGCAGCACCAAAACAGGCGATGTCGTTTGAACCAACGCTGACCCGCGCGGTTAGACAGCATTCCCTTGGAGGATGAACCATGCGCGTTCCAGCAGCAGCGACCGTCGTGTTACTATCCTCTTGTCTCCTCTCCGCAGGCGCGTGGGCCCAGCAGGCCGACAGCACGCCGGGAACCAGCCAGACCCAGGCCGTTCCCGTGCAGCCGGAACGCACGCCCCAGCAGTCGGACCAGGCCCGTGAACGCGAGCGCCAGAGGGCCGAAGACACGCGGGTGAACCGCGACTGGACGACACAACAGCGCGATGACGACCGCATGGGCATGGATCGCATGGACATGGATCGGATGCGCCAGCACCGCATGGGCCGCATGATGGACCAGGACATGGACCATCGCACCACGGGTCGAAACGCGCGAATGCAACGCGATGATGACGATATGGATCGTCGCGCGCGCAGTTTCGATGGCGAACGGCCCTACCGGCGCGTCAAGATCTGCTACGAATACGAAAATGGCGACGAGTTCTGCCGCTATCGCGACTAGCTCAGCGGGGGTGGTCGCAAAGCAGCATCGGCTCGTGTGCGCCGGCATGGCGCTGCCGGCACGCCGCGCAAATGTGCGTATGAACGTGACGACTTGGCGCCAGTCTGGTCGTCAGCTCGTGCGCCGCGCCAACAACAGCGCGCCGCCAAGGCTGCACATGACGGCGCCAGACGCCTGCCGCATCCGCGTCACGAGGCTTGGCCGCTGGGCGAGACGATGCCGCGCCTTGGCGGCCCAGAACGTCACGACCAGGTCGACGCTGGTGTTGAGCGTCACCGAGATCAGCCCAAGCACGACGAACTGCGCGGCGACGTCGCCGGCGGGATCGACGAATTGCGGGATGAAGGCGAGGAAGAACGCCGCCGTCTTCGGATTGAGCGCCTCGACGATGATGCCCTCGCGAAACGCGCGCCGGCTGCCTGTCGTCGTCACCTCGGCCGGCTGGGCGACCCGGGCCTCCCGCCACGTCTTCATGCCGAGCCAGATCAGATAGAACGCGCCCGCGATCTTCAGCACCGTGAACGCCTCCGCGCTCGCCATCACCAGCGCCGACAGGCCGACCGCACCGGCGACGACGTGAACCAGGCCGCCGAGCCCAAGCCCCACGCTGGACGCCAGTCCCTCGCTTCGCCCGCCGGCCAACGTGCGCGCCACGATGTAGAAGATACCGGGGCCGGGCGTGAGCGCGACGACGAGGGCGGCGGAGAGGAATAGAAGGAAGGTGGGGAGGTCGGGCATCGGATTTCTTTGTTGGGTGAGGAGATGTGTAGGGCAATCCTTCGGACGTGGCAAAGCGGACTCAGACAGGGGGCGGCGTTTTTCGAGAGACGGCTGTAGGGGCCTGCCTCCGCTGTCGTCCTGTGCAAGCCGTGCCGTGCGACAGCGCGGTGCGGCGCCGACCCAGGACCCATCACCTCAGCGGGTTTGTGAGGAAAGGTTTGAGCGACGTGTGCGCGCCCTCCAACCAAATCCCGTGAGTATGGAGCCCGTTTGGTGCAAGCCCGGCCGGGTTCGCCTGGACGACAGCATTGGGGAAGAACAAGTTCGCATGTCCAGCAATCAATCTACTCCTGACAGATATCTGTTGCCGGGAACGGCGGTCCGTTATGATGGTGTCGAGGATGGTGTCCCGGAATATGGCGTCGTCGTGCACTGTTGGCTGGAGGAAGAGATCGGCGGCTACGATTGTTATGTTGCGTTCTTTGGATCACGGCATCCGGCGGGGAGGCCGGCCCATAAGCCCTACATCTTGCGATGCGCGTCGACATCTCTCACGGTTCTCACATGATCGCAGTAGCTACGTTGCACTCTGCCCGACAGGCAATCCCAGCAACTCCGCCATGCGCTAATTGCCCGTCGTGTTAGTTTGCCGCAGCTTTGCCCCTTGTACCGTCGGGCAAATCACCTTCACATTTCCGGCCATCCCGCCTCGATGAAGAGGGACGGTTCGCGGTCGTCACGAGGCGTGAGGCGGGGAGGCGGTGGCTGCACCGTGTTCGCAACGTGCTGATAGTGCGCGTCGACGAACGGCACGGTGCAGACGGTCAAGTCGCGTGGTCCTGACACCCCGATGCTGGTGTCAAGTTCGCGTCGATGCCTTCGGGCATCGCGCGGATGACGGGGGCAAACAAGCCGGTCCCCGAGGAGAGCGCGAAGCAGCCGAAAAGCCCATCGCGCAGGGAATGCCGGATGATCGGCAGCACCTGTGGTACCTGCCGCCTGCATTTTTTCCGCAGGCGGGCCATGGGTTGCGGCCAGCACCCGGCATTCCCTGCGCCCTCTTCGGATGAGAGGGCCGAACGACCGGACAAACTCGGGCGATCGCGCCGCGGGATTGAGGACGCGCGTCTTGGGGTGAAGGGGACTTGCCGTGTTCATCGATGGCGTAGCGCGAGTCCCAGTGCGCAGCATCGGCGGTTACGAGCACGCTCCCTCAGCGAGTCATTCCGGGTGCGCGCAGCGCGAGCCCGGAATCCATAACCACGACCGTGCGAGAAGGATCGAGATGCCTGCACCGTCGACTCCTTCGCCAATCATTGTCGGGAGTATGGATTCCGGGCTCGCGCTGTGCGCGCCCCGGAATGACGGAGGAGAGGAGGGCGGACTCTCTTCTCTCTCTCTCTCTCTCTAGATCAGGAAAGACATCACGGCGTGGTCTGGGCCTCGATCTTGAATTGCGCCAGCGCGCTTGGTGGGTCGATGGCGATGAGCTGGGCGAGCTGCAGGGCCGGGACCTTGGCGCGCGGCGAGAGCTTCAGCGTGAGGGTCTGGCGCGGGGTCTGGACGAAACGGCCGATGGCGTCGACCGCACCGGCGACATCGATGTTGTCGGCCGCGACCTGGGCGCCGATCGCCTTGATGCTATCGACCAGCGCCTTGCGCGCGGCATCGCGCGTGATCGCATGACCGCGCGCGTAGTTGGCGACGAGCAGGTCGACCGCGCCGAGATCGTGCAAGGTCAATTCCAGTCCGCTGGCTTCGATCTGCGCCGCCGCGGTGGTCGCCTGCTGCAGGTCGATGGTGAAGACGTCGCGCGGCACCTGCGACAGCGAGACATTGGCGGAGGCCGCGATGAGGTTGCTGACCTCGAGCTTGAACGGCTGGAGCGCGAACGCGCCCGAGCTCTCGGTCCAGCCGAGGCCGAGATCGGCGTCGAACGCGGCGGTGTCGATGCCGGCGATGAGGAGCGGCAGCAAGGCCGGATTGGACGCATCCAGCGGACCGGCCATCTTGGCCACCAGGTGCGCCTGGGTCGGGATGGGACCGACGAACTGGCCCCAGTCGAGGCTGAAATTGTCGATCTGGACCGGCTTGGTGCTCGCCTTGTAGGAGGTCGTCAGCCCCTTCAGCTCGATGCCGCCGATCAGCTTGAACAGCGCCATGGCTTCGGCCGCACCGGGCTTGGCCCCGGGGACGGCGAATTTGGCGGTGTGGCGCAGCAGGCCGCCCATGTCGAAGCGCTTGACCGCGAAGCGGCCGAGCTTGACGGGGCCGTTCGGGGTCCGTCCGTCGAAGCCCTCGAACGCGACGTCGCCCTTGCCGTCGTCGAGGTCGAACCGCGTCAGCGCGACCTTGACCGGGCCGTCGGGCGTCTCGACCGCCAGGCCTTTGACCTCGACGTTCTTGAACAGGACGCCATCATAGATGCTGGCGACCTTGTCGATGAGGTCGGGCGTCATGGCGCTCGTTCGCGGCGAGGTCGGCGTCAGGGCGGCGACCAGCGCCGGAAGCTGGATGCGCGACGGCCGCACGCCGAACTCGTCCATCGTCAGGCTGTCGATGTGGATGCGCATGCCGAGATCGGACGTGATCTCGTAGAGGCCCATCCCGGCGGAGCCGCTCAGGCGAATGGCACGATCGTCCTTGGTGGACTCGGCCGCGAACAGGCCGGCGATGGCGTTGACGTCGATGTCCTTGGTCACGATGTCGAGCATGCGGCCGCGCACCGTCTCGACCTTGCCGTTCGGCGGTTGCGCCGCCGTGCTGAAGGTGACCTCCTGGATCTTGTAGTTGCCGATTCGACCGTCCTTGATGTCGTCCACCACCAGCCCGGAATAGCCGAACTCGGTCGGCCCGACCGAGGGGCCGCCTTCCATGGTGCCGGTGACCCGCGGCACCGTGGCCGAGGTGGCGCTGATGGTGGCGAGCTGTTGGGCGAGGGCGCGGGCGGTCTCGAGCGCACCCGCACCGGCCGGGATCGCGGCGAGCCGCGCGGGGCCGGCGTAATCCCTCACCACCAGTTGCGGCAGCTTGTAGTTCAGGCGGAGCGGCGAGGGGCCGGCGATCTGGCCGGCCATGGCGATGTCGCTGATCTCGATGCTGGCGGCCGTGACATGCTCGGAATCATGCTGGCTCAGCCCGGTCGCGGTGATGGTGCCGAACGTGACGCTGGCCGGCGGCTGCGTGGCCGACTCGAGCTTGACATCGGCGATTGTCAACTTGCGGCTCCACAGGTCGAACGCGACCTTGCCATGGGTTGCCGTGGCGCCGCTCTGTCGGATCTGGGCAAAGCTTGCCTCGACCTCGCGCTCGGCGCGGCCCTGGGCGTACCAGGGCACGCCGACGAAGGCGGCGACGGCCAGCGCGACGGCCGTGACAATTCCGATCAGGATACGGGTCATTTGATGTGCTCCGCCCAAGGCTTAGGCAGCAAGTGGTGATGGTCTCAATGAAATCGATGGAGTAGGGATGTGCTTCTGCGAACTGGGGAATCGCTGGCCCGGGATGCCGGCGAGCATGGTTTCGGATGTTGCATGAAAGCCGCCCAACGTGCATCACATGCGCTTCCACCGGCCGGAAAAACCGACGTCTGACCGAGACTCAAGAGACCAAAAATCCGGGTCGGAAACGCTGGAGCACGTATGTCGTCGTCCTATTCTGAAGATCTTCGTTCCGCAGCCCTGGCCTATCACCGCCTGCCGCGGCCCGGCAAGCTGGAGATCCAGGCCACCAAGCCGCTCGCCAACCAGCGCGACCTGGCGCTGGCCTATTCTCCCGGCGTTGCCGCTGCGTGCACCGAGATCGCCGGCAACCCGGCCGAGGCCGCCTCACTGACCGCGCGGGCCAACCTGGTGGCCGTCGTCTCCAACGGGACCGCCGTGCTCGGGCTCGGCAATATTGGCCCGCTGGCCTCCAAGCCGGTGATGGAGGGCAAGGCGGTCCTGTTCAAGAAATTCGCCGGGATCGACGTGTTCGACATCGAGATTGCGGCCGACACGATCGACCGGGTGGTCGAGACGGTCGCGGCGCTGGAGCCGACCTTCGGCGGCATCAACCTCGAGGACATCAAGGGACCGGAATGCTTCGAGATCGAGGCGCGGCTCAAGGAGCGCATGAAGATCCCGGTCTTCCATGACGACCAGCACGGCACCGCGATCATCGTCGGCGCCGCGATCAAGAATGCGCTGTCCCTGGCGGGCAAGCAGCTCTCCGAGGTCAAGATCGTGACCTCCGGCGCGGGCGCCGCTGCCATCGCCTGCCTCAACCTGCTGGTGTCGATGGGCGCGCAGTGCAAGAACATCTGGGTCTGCGACATCGACGGTGTCGTCCATGAGGGCCGCAACACGCTGATGGATCCCTGGAAGGCGGTCTATGCGCAGAAGACCGACAAGCGGACCCTGGCCGAGGTGATCGGCGGCGCGGACATCTTCCTCGGGCTGTCCGCCGGCGGCGTGCTGAAGCCGGAGCTGCTCAAGCAGATGGCCGAGAAGCCGCTGATCATGGCGCTCGCCAATCCCAACCCCGAGATCATGCCGGAGGAGGCGCGCGCGGCACGGCCGGACGCGATGATCTGCACGGGGCGTTCGGACTTCCCGAACCAAGTCAACAACGTGCTCTGCTTCCCGTTCATCTTCCGCGGCGCGCTCGACGTCGGCGCCACCGCGATCAACGAGGCGATGAAGCAGGCCGCGGTCGATGCGATCGCGCAGCTCGCCCAGGACCCGCCGTCGGACGCGGTGTCCCGCGGCTTCGATACCGGCGAGACCCAGGGCTTTGGTCCGGGCTCGTTGATCCCCTCGCCATTCGATCCGCGCCTGATCCTGCGCATTGCGCCGGCGGTGGCGAGGGCGGCGATGGAGTCCGGCGTCGCCACGCGGCCGATCACCAATTTCGACGAGTACACTGCGCTGCTGGAGCGTTTCGCGTTCCGCTCCGGCCTGGTGATGAAGCCGGTGTTCGCCAAGGCAAAGACGCAGCCGGTCCGCGTGATCTATGCCGAGGGCGAGGACGAGCGCGTGTTGCGCGCCACCCAGGTGGTACTGGAGGAGAAGCTGGCGAGGCCGATCCTGGTCGGCCGTCCTTCCGTGGTCGAGGCCCGCATCAAGCGCTTCGGCCTGTCGATCAAGGCCGGGCGTGATTTCGACCTGATCAACCCCGAGGACGATCCGCGCTACCGCTCCTATGTGCAGAGCTATATCGAGGTCGCGGGACGGCGCGGCGTGACGCCGGATGCGGCGCGCACGGTGGTGCGCACGAATGCCACCGTGATTGCGGCGCTCGCTGTCGTCAGGGGCGAGGCGGATGCGATGATCTGCGGCGTCGAGGGACGCTATATGAGCCATCTGCGCCACGTCCGTGAGATCATCGGCTTCATGCCGGGGGTCAGCGACTACGCGGCGCTGGCGCTCACCATCACCAGCAAGGGCGCCTATTTCATCGGCGACACCCAGGTGCGGCCGGATCCCACCGCCGAGGAACTCGCAGAGATGGCCTCGCTGGCGGCCAACCACGTCACGCGTTTCAACATCAAGCCGAAGATCGCCTTCGTCTCGCACTCGGATTTCGGCGGCTACGACACGGATTCGTCGCGCAAGATGCGGCAGGCGACGGCATTGCTGAAGCAGCATCGTCCCGACCTCGAGGCCGACGGCGAGATGCAGGGCGACACCGCGCTGTCGGCGACCGCGCGCAAGGCGATTTTGCCGCATTCGGATCTCGAAGGCTCGGCCAACGTCCTGATCATGCCGAATCTCGACGCCGCCAACGTCGCCTATCAGATGATCAAGGTGCTGGCGGATGCGGTGCCGGTGGGGCCGATCCTGATCGGTCCGGCGCGGCCGGCGCATATCCTGACGCCGTCGGTGACGGCGCGCGGCATTCTCAACATGACAGCGGTGGCCGCGGTCGAAGCCCAGGAACGGGCGGGGAGGGCGCAGCCGACGCTGTTCGCGTGACGCTGCTGGCGTGATCGAAGTGTGGCGGAATTCGTCCGGTTTCGGTCGTATTCCGCCCGCCTTTATTGTTGAAAAGCGTTCGCGACGTCACATATCCGGCCCGGTGGGCCGGCGACACATCGTTTGAAGTTGATCCGTGAGGGCGAGAATGCCGGGTTTCATTACATTCGGGCGCGTTCTGTTCGCCGTGATCTTCATCTACACGGGCGCGACCAAGCTGTTCGGCATTCCCGCCACCGCCGATCTCATCGCCGCCAAGGTCACGATTCCCACGATGCTCGCGCCCTATGCGGCGCAGCTCGAGGCCGCTGCCAAGATGCCGATGCCGCAGATCCTGGCGATCGCGGCCGGCGCGTTCGAGGTGCTCGCCGGCGTGATGATCGCGCTCAACCTTCTCGGGCGTTTCTTCGCAGCTCTGATGATCGTGTTCGTCGGCGCGACCATCTTCTACTTCCATGACTTCTGGAACCAGGCCCCGCCCGACAACGCCAAGACCCTGATCGACGCGCTGAAGAACCTGTCGATCATCGGCGCGCTGTTCATGATCTTCGGCTATGGCAAGGGTCCGAGGGCACCGGATCAGAGCGCGTATGGAGACATCTAGAGGGAGCTCTAATAGAGGGAGCTCTCAGCGTTGCGTTTCCAGGCGGTCACGCTGACGTCGTGGGCAGGATCGAGCATCAGGTGATTGGCGGGCGTGTAGCCGTGGGCCGTCAGCACCTGCTGCGGCGAACGGTCGGGACCGACGCCGGGAAAGCACGGTGCGCCGCCGGGCAGGGAGACGTGGGGGGCCATTGACAGGAAGAAGGTGTCGTAGCGGTCCATGAACATCTCGAACACGACGGGACCGCCGATAACCGCCACCGTGCCAGAGCTGACGCCCGCGGCTTCACAGGCGGCTTCGAAGGAGGCCCCCGCCGGATTCCAAAGGGCGGAGAGCGGCTTTTCCGGATCCGGCGCCAGTCCCGCCACCTTCCCGGTCACGACGATGCGCCGGCGCTTCGGCGAGTTCGGCTGGTCCTCATAGGAGTTGCGGCCGTGGACGATCAGATCGGCGCCATCGAGAGCCTGGGAAAAGAATGCGGCGTCGCCGGGAAATTTCAGGGCGGGCGGCATCGCATTGCTCGCGTCGGCCAACATCCCGTCGGCCGACACGATCACGTAACCTTCGATACGAAGCTGGGTCACTGACGAAAGGAATCCCGTCTCATTCGGACACTGTCGTCACAACGCTCGACACCGGCCGTTGGCTCACCGTCGGCAGCTTCGCGACCTTGCTGAGCTGCTCGTCATACTGCGGCAGCGACTGCACCGGCGCCTTGGCGCGCATCGCGACCACCTTGTAGCCGCCGGCCTTGAGGCGGCGCAGCAGCTCGGGCAGGGCCTCGGCGGTGTGCTTGTGGAAGTCGTGCATCAGGATGATGCCCTTGCCGAGCTTGTCGAGCTTCTTGAAGGTGACGTCGATCACCGCCTGGGCATTGCGCGCCTTGAAGTCGAACGAGTCGAGATCGCAGGAGAAGATGCCGATGTTGCGGGTGCCGAGATAGGTCACGATCTCCGGCGGATGCTGCAATGCCGGGAAGCGGAAGAACGGCGCCGGAGAATTGCCGCCGAGCGCCCACTTCACGGCGCTGATGCCGAGTTCGATCTCTTCCTTGCGCTGATCCTCGGTCAGCTTCTTGTTGGTCAGCGCCGCATGCGACCAGGTGTGCGTGCCGACCGTATGGCCGGCATTGTAGACCTGCTTCAGGATCTCCGGATAATAGGTCGCATGCTTGCCGATGATGAAGAAGATGCCGGTGGTGCACTGGTCGGCAAGCGCCTTGAGCACGCTGGGCGTGTTCTCCGGCCACGGACCGTCATCGAAGGTCAGCACGACCTCGTGATCCTTCAGGAAGTCGAGGTCCTTGAAGTGCTCGAAGCCGAATCCCGGACCTCCGGTCGTATCGATCTCGACGGTGCGGCCGACGCCGAGCGCATCGGGGTTCATGCAGGGCGCGCGCGGCGGCTGCGTCTGGGCAGCGGCGGCGGGAACGGGGGCCGGTGCGGGAGCAGCAGCGGCCGGGGTCGGCGCCGCCGCCGTGCGCTGCGCCTGGGACCAGGCCGCGCCAGACGTCAACAGCGAAGCCGCCAAAGAGCTTGCGAACACCAATCCTGCTGCAATCCGCATCGTGTTTCCTCGGGGTTGTTGCAACGGGAGCGCCAGCGTCGAGAGTCGCTCCGTCATCCGGCCGGGATATTAGCCCAGCAGCCGGAGTGGCGCCAAAAGGAAACAAGGCAAAAACACGGGGAAGTTGCCAGCTTCCGCCGCATTCCTGCCGAGTGTTGCTCAGCCGTTCGCCAGCAACCGGGCAACTGCGGTCTTGACCCGCGTATCCGTCGGCTCAACCGAGGAGGCAAACACGTCGGCGATGTAGCCGTCACGGCCGATCAGATATTTGTGAAAGTTCCAGCGCGGCGTCTCCTTGGGCCGCGCCTCGGCGGCCCAGCGGTAGAATGGGTGGGCGTTGGAACCGGTGACCACCGCTTTTGCGGTCATCGGGAAGGTCACGCCATAGTCTTTGTTGGCCTGCTCGGCGATGTCGCCGGCGATCCCAGGCTCCTGGTTGAAGTCGTTGGACGGCACGGCGATGATCGTCAGCCCGCGCTCATGGAACTCGCTCCACAGCTTCTGGAGCCCGGTGTATTGCGGGGTGTAGCCGCACTGGGAGGCCGTGTTGACGACCAGCACCGGTTTGCCCGCGAAATCGGCGAGCCGAATCGGCTCACCGGCCAGCGCCGGGAAGGAGAAGCGATAGGCGGTCATCTTGCTGGCCGCATTGTCGGCACGAGCAGCCTGCGACGTGAGCGTCGCACCCGACAACGAGGCGCCGATGCCGAGAACAACCATCCTGCGATCGATCATGTGAATCTCCCTGAGCAGAGCCAGCCCCGTCAGCATGAATGTGCCCGCGCTCGACCGGCCGCTGCTTCAACGGCCGCCACGTTGCGCTGGATCAGACTGCGTTCCGGCACGGGGATACCCCTGCCGTGGGGCGGAAAGAGGGACGTCGTCGGTCGTCAGCGCAGCGAAAGGATGAACTCGGTGCCCTCGCCGGTTTCGCCCTGATTGATGCCTTGATCGGACACGATCAGCGAACTTCCGGTCGACAGGGCTTCGCCGAGCCACGTCATGACATCGGCGGGAATGGTGATGCGATCGAGCGCCTCGGCCGCGCTGCTCAGCTGAACGACCTGTTTCGGCTCGGCATCGGCGCCCGCGGACTTCTTACCCCGCCGGACCGCCCTGGCAGTGCCATCGTTCGCCTCGGTGCTCCGCGCCGAGGAGGGCAGCGAGACGACGGACCAGCGCATCGTCGCCGGATCGGCCTTGTCAGCCGTCGCGGTGAACACGTGGGTGCCGAGCGGCTTGTCGCCCGGTGCGATGGTGATCGGGGTGTTGAACACCGGAGCGAAGTTCTGCCGCACGTACAGCTTCGAATCCTTGCGGCTGATGAAGATCGCGATCTGGCTGTTGCGCTTCAATTCGGGCTTGGGCGCAATCGGCTTGTCCGGTGCGGCAACACGCGACTGATCCTTGGCGAGATCGTTGGGATCGACCGGCTTCGCCGGTGCCTCTGCCGCCGGTGTGGGCGGCGACGCAGGCTGCTCCGCGATCGGGGCGTCGGCAGGCTTGGACTCTACCGACTTGGACTCAGCAGGCTTGAGTTCGGTCGAACCGGTGGCTTCGGCGTTCGCCGATGCCTCAGCCGGCTTCTCGACAGCCGGAGCGGCCACCTGCGCAGCATTCGTGGGCTCGCTCGCCGGAGCGACGTCGCCGGGGGCAGACTTCGCCTCTGCGTCGGCGGTCGCGGGCTCAATCTTGATCTCGGCGACACTGGGCTTCAGATCGGCAGTATCGCTTTGAACCTCCATCGGGAGCGAGCGCGATGGTTCGGCGCTTGGGGAAGCGTCCGAGACCATCGGAGGGAGTCCGTTGGCGTTGCTGGCATCGGCGGTCCGCACCTGGCGCGACGCGGCGGGCGATCCTTCGCCGGAGCGCGGGCTCTCGGCATGACCGATCGTGGCGCGCAGATCCGTCGTCGCGACTGTGATCGCGGTGGTGACGGCGGCGCCCTTGTCCGACTTGATCGCTGCCGGCGCAGTCGCATCGGGTTGCACCGATGCGCTCGGCTGCGGTGCCTTCAGGGCAGCGAGCATCGGATGCGAGAAACTCGCAGGAGCCACTTCGCTCGGCGTGACCAGGACCCGGGATCCCATGCGCGTCCAGCCATAGAAGCGGGTTGCAAAGCTTGCCGGCATGCGGATGCAGCCATGCGAGGCTGGGTAGCCGGGCAGCACGCCCGCATGGAGCGCGACGCCCGACCAGGTGATGCGCTGCATGAACGGCATCGGGGCGCCGCTATAGATGTTGGAGCGATGGAATTTCTGCTTCTGAATGACGCTGAACACGCCCAACGGCGTGGAATGTCCCTTCATGCCGGTCGAGACCGGTGCTTCCGCGAACAGACCGTTTGCGTCGTAGACCTTGAGCTGCTGCTTGTTGATCGACACCGCGATCGTGACCGGTCCTTGCGGCTTGGCAGCCTCCTTCTCGGTCTTTGTCAGCTTGTCGAGGTGGCGCGCCTTGGGCTTGCGCGGCATGGCCGGGCGTATGGTCGGAGCAATGGTGACGGGCTGAGCGTCGTTCCAGTAGTAATATGACGCTGCGTCAGCCTGTGAGGTCGCTGCTATGGCAAGCGGAACTGAAACGATTGCTGCACAATAGAACCGCCCCCTGGCGGCTGCACGAACGCAGAGCATTCCGGCAAATCCTCAAGAACCATCTGGTCTTTAGTGTCGCAGACGGAGTCTGCGTTCACCAGCTTGGGGCTTCTGCCCTGCGTGATTTCGTTCCAATCGTAGCAGAAAAGCCTCACATCCCGTTAAACGGGTAGTGGAAGGTCACGGGCTGGAGCGCCTTCCTTGCAGGCATTTGTGTCCCTACATGGGCGGTATGCCGAGCATCGGCGGTATAACGGAGACCGACATGTCGTTCAGAGCCACCAAACGGTTTGATCTGTGGCTGAAAACCCTCGCTTGCCTGCTGCTTATCGGATTGTCCTCGCCTGTGATCTCAGCATACGCCGCGGACGAGCCGGATCTGATCTTCCGTCGGTCGACCGTGTTCAAATTGCTCAGCCCGAATGACAAGCTCGCGACCTATGGCGTTGATGATCCAGAGGTCGAGGGCGTTGCCTGCCACTTCACGGTGCCGCAGAAGGGCGGCTATGTCGGTTGGCTGGGCCTGGCCGAGGAGGTCTCCGACATCTCGCTCGCATGCCGGCAGATCGGCCCGATCAGGTTCAAGCGCAAGCTCGAACAGGCCGACGACATGTTCCGGCAGCGGCGGTCGCTGTTCTTCAAGAAGATGCAGATCGTTCGTGGCTGCGATGCCAAGCGCAACGTGCTGGTCTACATGGTTTACTCGGACAGGCTGATCGAGGGCTCACCGAAGAACTCGACCTCCTCCGTCCCGATCATGCCTTGGGGCAAATCCGATGACGGCGCAGTCCAGAAGTGCGGTGATTTCATTCAATAAGGGACCTGCCAAGGGACGATCGGCTGCCGAAAGCCTCGCTGGGCAATTTGTGCTTGGCAGGATCGTGGCAGCCGATCAGCCGGACCAGGCTCTGTGGCGTCGAGCCGGCATAGCCCTCGGTTCGCTGCTGCGCCATCGGCGTAGCCGGCGAGCCGCGGCGAGATACCTTCGGTTTGGGTGTGTGCAAGCGCCTGCCCATGGTGACCCTGCGGAGCAACGTCGGCCCCCAAACGCGCCGCGCTGCTGGGTCGCCGTAGCGATCTGGGAGGTTCTCCCTGCCGGCCACGGTTAACGCCAGGTCGTTAAGAAGCTCTCCATCGACAGATTGACGGTCGCCCCGGATCGCGCTGGCTCGGCCAAAGCAGGTGGCGCTTTAGATCACTCTCGTTTTGATTGTATTTTGTGTCGTCGGGTGGGTCGCGATGAAACGGAGCGGCGGGCCCATGAAACCATTTTGTGCCCGTGCCGCAGGCCGCTTGAAACGTGAAGCGGGTATGAAAGCGTGAGCGGCATGCGAATCGTGTCGTCGCGGCCTGCGTGGATGACATGACGAAAAACAAACACCAGCGGTCCACCATGCGTTTTCGACTGGATGCTGCGGCGCTTGCCGTGCTGCCGTGCCTCTTCTGGTCCTTCGTCGAGGCGCGGACGGCGACCCGATTGCCAGATCTGCGCGGCGAGTTCGTACGGCAGTGTGCGCCTCATATGCTCGACCGGTGGACGCATCCTGAAGCTGTCTGCTCCTGCCTGCATGACCATGCGGCCGCGATGGTGGAGGATGCCGACTTGCGTGAGGCGCTGCTGCGCGGGATCAGTGAGACCGGCGTGCCGACCATCGAGACCGATTGGGTGCCCGCACCGAAGCGAGCGGAGATCGGTCCCACGTTCACCAAGATCGCGAAGCCCGCGCTGCAGTGCATGTTCGATCCGGCCAACTGATTGGCTGCCTGAACCGAATGTCGATCCGCGTCCATCGTCCGCGGTGCTCGTCGTCAGTCCAGGCCATATTGCGACATCAATGACTGCACGTCCGGCCGGCGCATGATGCGCGAGATCCGGGTACTGATGGCATCCTCGTCGCTGTGTCTCGACGATCTCGCAGTAGGCTTGGGCGCAGGGCGGGCCGCTGCCGCGCTTGCACGGGTTGGCTGATGTCCCGCAGGAGCGGGCTTTTCGGCGGACGACGAGGCGGCCGGTTGCGTCCCCGTGGTCTGGGTGGCCGCCGCGGCCGGCAGGCCGGACTGGGGCGGCGCGGCAACGGGAGCGGTCGCGGGGACGAGGGCCGGTGAAGCTGCGGCCGTGACGGGCGGCGTCGCGGCCGGTGCCATCGGGCGTGTTTCGGTGGTGGCGGCCACGGGCGGTGTCGCGAGCATTGGATTCGACTTCTTGGCAGCTTCAGCAACGGGGGCGGCGGCCGTGAGCGAGTTGGTACGCGTCTGCGACGAAGCTGCCTCAGGCGCCGGGACGGGCGCAGCCAGTGCGGTGAGCGCCGGGGCTGGCGGCGAGATCGGCGCCGGCGGTTCGATCACCGGAAGCGGGGCGGCGATGGCTGCATTGCCTGCGGAGGCGGCCTCGCTGGTGATCTTTTCGCTGCGGTCGAGCTCGGGCTTCCTGATATCGCTGGGGACATTGAGGGCTTGAGTTTGCGCGTGGGCCAGCATCTGCCGCGCGGTCATCGGCGTCTCCGCCGAGGCCGAGATCGGCAACAGGACGGCGGTCGCGAAGGCCAGCTGCAGGGTCCTCGTAGACGATGTGAACTTGATCATGGCCGGCTCCTTGCGGTGTGAGATCTGCACTGGGTTCGTTCAGGCCGCGGCGCTGGCCGTCGCCCGGTCGTGGGCGACGACGACACGCTGGCCGCGCATCTTGGCGATCACCTCGTCGCGCGGGCCGAATGCCAGCGTCTTGCCGAAGGCCATCACCATGATGCGGTCAACATGCGCCAGAAGCTGCGGGCGGTGCGTGACGACGATCACGGTTCGGCCGGCGGCCTTCGCCTGGGCCATGGCCTGCGCCAGCGCCCGCTCGCCGTCCTCGTCGAGGTTCGAGTTCGGCTCGTCGAGGATCAGGAGCCGCGGATTGCCGTAGAGCGCGCGGGCGAGGCCGACGCGCTGCCGCATGCCGCCGGACAATGCCACGCCGCCTTCACCGATCGGCGTGTCGTAGCCGTTGGGCAGGCGCAGGATCACCTCATGCGCGCCGGCGGCCTTGGCGGCAGCGACAACGGCGGCCTCGTCGACCTTCGCAAGCCGGGCGATGTTGTCGGCGACGGTCCCCGAGAACAGTTCGATGTCCTGCGGCAGGTAGCCGATATGCTTGCCGAGCCGGTTTGGGTCCCATTGGCTGTAGGCGGCGCCGTCGATGCGGATCACGCCTTCGCGCAGCGGCCAGACGCCGGCCATGGCGCGCGCCATGCTCGACTTGCCGCTGGCGGAGGCGCCGACGATCGCGAGACTCTCGCCGGCCTTGAGTGAAAAGCTGACGCCCTTGACCGAGGGGCGGCCGGCCGCCGGCGGCCACACCACGGCGTTCTCGACGTCGATGTCGCCGCGCGGCGTCGGCAGCGCGGTCGGGGCGGCCGTGACCGGCAAGGCCTGGAACAGCTCCTCCAGCCTGCGGTAGGCCGAGCGGAATGCGATGATGCGCTTCCACTGCCCGACGACCTGCTCGACCGGGGCCAGCGCGCGGCCCATGATGATCGACGTCGCCATCATCGCGCCGGGCGAGATCTGCTGCTCGATCGCGAGCCAGGCGCCGATGCACAGCAGCGAGGTCTGCACCGCCATGCGCGCGAACTTGGTGACGGAATGCATCGCCGCGCCCCGCTCGACGAGGGTGCTGTGGGCATCGACCATCGCCGACTGCCGGCAGCTCCAGCGGTCCATGACAATGTCGCCCATGCCGAGGCCGCGCACGACCTCGCCATTGCGCAGCGCCGCCGCGACGAAGCGCGAGGCCTCGTTGGCCAGCGCGTTGGTGCGCTCGACGCTGGCGCGCGTGTAGAATTCGGTGAGCAGCGCCAGCGAGAACAGCACGATCGCGCCGAGCAGCGAGAGGATGCCGAGATAGGCATGCTGCAGAAAGCACAGCGCGACGAACACCGGCGTCCACGGCAGATCGCAGGCGATGGCGGCGGTGCCGCTGGAGATGCAGTCGCGGATGGTCTCGGCGTCACGGATGATCTGCTGGCCGAAGCGATGCCGCGGCGACAGCTCCGCCTTCATCATCGTCTCGAACAGCGGGTGGCGCAGCGTGCCTTCGAACTGCACGCCGGCCCGGGCCAAAACGCCGGAACGGGCGAATTCGAGGACGCCATACAACACCAGGAAGACACCCACGATGAGCGTCAGCATGACCAGCGTGCCGAGATTGCGGCTGGTGAGGACGCGGTCGTAGACCTGCATGGAATAGAGCGGCGAGGCGAGCATGCTCGCATTGATGAAGAGGCTGAGCACGAAGGTCGCGGTGAGCGCGGGAAAGCAGGCGCGGAGCGCGGTTCCCAGCGGGCTTCGGGTGGTGCTCGTCATGTCGGATCCCCTTGCGATGGTGCTGGGAGCTTCGCCTGGGGCACCCGTCGTCGACCGTGACTGACCTCACATAGCTCGAGGCTGATCTGCCGGCGCTTGAGTTGGCCGGTGGCAGCCGCTACCGGATGGTTCAGCCGTGCTCAGATTTCGCAGCTTGCCTGAATCACAGTGAGCTCATGCCTGCCGTAACGTCCCAGAACATCCGGCTCATGTCCGGCCTCGTCCTGTTTGCGTTCGCCGCGACGCATTTTCTCAACCATGCGGTGGGTCTGTTCAGCCTCGAGGCGATGGACGAGGTGCAGGAATGGCGACTGGTCGTCACCCGATCGTGGCCGGGAATGATCGTGCTGTCGGCGGCATTGCTCGCGCATGTCGTGCTGGCGTTCGCCAAGACGGTTCAGCGCGGCACGTGGCGGCTGTCCTCGTGGGAGTTTGTTCAGATCGCCACCGGATTTGCGATCCCGCTGCTGTTGCTGCCGCATGTCATCGAGACCCACATGGCTCATGCGCTGTTCGGCGTTCAGGATGGCTACCTCTATGCGCTGGCGTTGCTGTGGCCCAAGGCGGCCTGGATTCAGACCGCTCTGCTGCTGCTGGTCTGGATCCACGGCTGCGTCGGCCTGCATCACTGGCTGAAATTCCGGAGCTGGTACCGCCTCGTCCAGCCGCTGCTGGTTGTTCTCGCCGTCGCGGTGCCGATGGCGGCGCTGATGGGGTTCGTGGTGTCCGGACGCGCCGTCGCCACGTTTCTCGGCAATCCCGGCATGGCCGAGCAGATGCGCCAGGTCACCCATTGGCCGAGCAAACTCGACGGGAAGTGGATCGCCCTGCTGCAGGTTTCGGCGCAGATCGCGGTCGTCGCGCTGCTCGTTGCAGGCGTGACGATCATCGTGTTCCGTCACGTCGCGTCCCTCGCGGCGCCGAAGATCGCCATTGCTTTCACGGGTGGTGCGACGGTGCGGGCCGCGGTCGGTCCGACGCTGCTGGAGATCATCGGCAGCAATGATCTTTCGCAGCGATCCGACTGCGGCGGCCGTGCCCGCTGCGGTCTTTGTCGCGTCCGCGTTGATGAAGGTGCGGAGACGCTGGCACCGCCCGGCCACGCGGAGCGCGTCATGCTCGCCGACTTGGCGGCACCGGCGAATGTGCGCCTGGCCTGCCAGATCCGTCCGGCGGCGCCGCTGACGATCACGCGTCTCCTCGGCGGCGATCAAGCGGAGAGGGCGCCCCTCGTCGACCACCTTCCCGCCGAGCGCCGTGCGGTATGCCTGGTCCACGTCCGCGTCCGTCCGCTTGCGGCCATTGCGCGCGACCGGCTGCCATCCGACCTCGGGTTCATGATGAACGAGATCTTCGGCGCCATTGGCAGGGCGATCGAAGCCCATTCCGGGCGCATCGATCGTTTCCTCGGCAATGGCGTGCTCGCCGTCTTCGGCGAGGAGCAGGGAGCAGAACAAGGCTGCCGCGATGCGCTGCAGGCGATCGGCGCCATGGACGTGGTCATGGACCGCGTCAACGAAAAGATCGCCGCGGAGATCGGTCGGCCCGTCGAGCTGGCGATTGGTGCTCACCTTGGCGACATCGTCGTCGGGCAACTGACCCTTGGACGCACGTCGCAGGTGGCTGTGCTCGGGCTCGGGACGGAGTGGCCGGCGCTTCTAGCTGAATTGGCCGACACCAGAGGTTGGCAGCTCGCGATGTCCGGGGGCGTGGCGGCAGCAGCCGGCCTTGCTGATCTTGATGGAGCGATACGTGAGAGGCTTGCCGATCCGGAACAGGGCAGCGAGCTGGACGCCATCGGCGTGCGGCGTGCCCGCGATCTTGCTGTCGTCGCGGGCGCGCCACCGGTGCCGTCGGCATAGGTGTCTCGGCTCATTTCTCACGGAACGTCTTGGCGAGCGTGTTGAGCAGCGGGCCGACCAGATATTCGAGCACGGTGCGCTCTCCCGTGGAGATGATGACGTCGGCCTGCATGCCCGGCAGGATCTTCTCGGCGATCTCGGGCGGGATGGTCGAATAGTCGATCACGACGCGCGCCGAATAGTAGCTCTGCTTGGTCGCCTCGTCCGACATCGCGTCCGCCGAGACGCTCGAGACCTTGCCGAAGATCGTCGGCGTCGTGCGCGAGGAGAAATTGGAGAAGCGCACCTCGGCCCTCTGGCCGATGGCGACGCTCTCGATGTCGCGCGGCGAGACGTGCGCCATCACGTCGACGCCTTCGCCGACCGGAACGATCTCGGCGAGCGTATCACCGGGCTTCACGACGGCGCCGACGGTGTGGACTTTCATGTTCATGACGATGCCGTCGCGCTCGGCGCGGATGTCGACCCGGCGCAGCACGTCCTCGGCGATGACCAGCTTCTCGCGCAGGTCCGACAGCTTGGCCCGGGTACCGTCGAGCTGCTGGCCGACTTCGGTCAGATATTTCTGCAGCGTCTGGTCGATCTGCAGGCGCGTCTGCGCGGCCGTCTGCGTCAGCCGCGCGACGTCGGCCTGCGCCTGGCCGAGATCGCCTTCGACGCGGGCGCGCTCGCGTTCCAGCTCGAGGAACTTGTTGCGCGGATAATAGCCTGCGGCGACCGCCGGGCGCACATTGTTCATCTGCGTCTCGAAGCTCGCGAGCTGCGCGGAGAGCGCGGCGCGCTGGCGGTCACGGCCGGCGAACTCCTGCTGCTGCTGGGCGATCTGCGAGTTGAGGATGTTGATCTGGCTGATCAGGCCATTGCGGCGCTCGACGAACAGCCGCTGCTGGTCGGCGATGGCAAGCGCCGCCTCCGGCACGTTCTGGCGGTTGAGCAACGTGTCGGGAAACGTGATCATCCGCGCATTGCCGCGCTCGGCGAGCAGGCGCGCCTCCTCGGCCAGCGACGCGTCCATCTGCTTGCGAAGGAGGTCGGTGTTGGCCTGGGCCTCGGTCGGCTGCAGCCGAAACAGCAGGTCGCCGCGATGCACGGCGTGAGTTTCCTTGGCCAGGATCTCCCTGATGATTCCGCCCTCACGGTGCTGAACCACCTTGTGATCGCCGGAGACGGACACGGTGCCCGGTGCGATCGCCGCGCGATCGAGGGGGGCGTAGGCGGCCCATACGCCGAAGCCGCCGAACACCAGCGCAATCGACAGATAGCCGAGCAGGGCGTAGCGGCTGAAATCGGCCTTGACCGGCTGCGGCCGGTCGGCCGCTTCGAAGAAGCCGTGATCCTGCACCGCTGACATCGACATGCTGCGTCCCCGCTTGTCCACGGGCAGGAGCATCGTCGATGCGCGGCTGTGGGACTGTGCGGAAGGTCACGCGCCGGAGGTCGGCGGCGAGAGCCGCATCGAACGAGGTCAGCTACTTCTTCTTCGGCCCGAAGCGCGGCACGCATTTCGTGGTGCGGACAATACCGGTTTCAGCCATCTTGGAGCCGGAGACCTCCTTCACCTGGCCGGCGGGGCAGGTGCCGTCATCGACCAGCACGCGCTGGCCGAGCCGGAGATCGGTGATGTCCTGCTCGCGCCCGACATATTGCGCCTGCGCGGGTGCGGCAACCAAAAGCAGGACACCGAGGACGCCGAGAGGGCGCGCTGCGACATTCGCGAACGAGGAGATTTGAGAACGCATCACTTTCCTTCGATCTTCAGTCCGTTTGGCCCGATATTGATCTGGACACCCTCCGGCTGCTTCTTGGCCTGATAGAAATTGTAGCCGAGCACGATGATCGCCGCGCTGAGAATGCCGAGGAGGAAATAAAGGATATTGCGGTGATCCGACATGTTAAATTCCAAAGTATGTTGCGGTCATTTTCGTATGCGCGAATGTACGGGCGGCCTTGCGATTCTGAAAGCAGCGGCGAATCCGGTGCAACTCTGCATGAGATTGTGATTTGCTGCAGTCATCGGCAATTGGAACCTCGACAGGCATGATCACCCAGGACATTACGCAGCGCATCGTCGACGCCGTCGATGCCGACTTCGACCGGCAGCTCGCGACCACGAGCGACTTCGTCGCCATTCCCTCGACCCGCGGCGCCGAAGGGCCGTGCCAGGACATGTTTGGCGATCTCCTGCGCGCGCGCGGCTACGAGGTCGACGACTGGCACATCGATCTCGACGATCTCAAGGAGATGCGCGGCTACGGCCCGATCGAGCACGACTTCTCGAGAGCACGCAGCGTGGTCGGAACCTACCGGCCGGCGACGTCGGCCGGGCGATCGCTGATCCTGCAGGGCCATTGCGACGTGGTGCCGGCCGGTCCGCTCGACATGTGGGAGACGCCGCCGTTCTCGCCGGTGATCCGCGACGGTCGGATGTATGGCCGCGGCGCCTGCGACATGAAGTCCGGTACCATCGGCGCGCTCTATGCGCTCGATGCCATCAAGGCGGCCGGCTTCAAGCCCACGGCGCGCATTCACATCCAATCCGTCATCGAGGAGGAGAGCACCGGCGTCGGCGCCCTGTCGACCCTGCAGCGCGGCTACCGCGCGGATGCCTGCTTCATCCCGGAGCCGACCAGCGGCAAGATGGTGCGTTCTCAGGTGGGCGTGATCTGGTTCCGCCTGAAGGTGCGCGGCTTCCCGGCGCATGTGTTCGAAGCCGGCGTCGGCGCCAATGCGATTCAGGCGAGCTATCATCTGATCCATGCGCTGGAGAAGCTCGAAGCCGACTGGAACGAGCGGGCCAAGAGCGATCGTCATTTCAGGACGCTCACGCATCCGATCAACTTCAATCCTGGCATCATCAAAGGCGGCGACTGGGCCTCGAGCGTGCCGGCCTGGTGCGACGTCGATTGCCGCATCGCCATCCTGCCGGGCTGGTCGGTCAAGGACTGCCAGAACGAGATCCTCGCCTGCGTCGCCGCGGCTTCGCGTGATCACCGTTTTCTCTCCAACAATCCGCCGGTCGTCGAGTGGTCGGGCTTCCTGTCCGAAGGCTACGAGTTGACCAATTCGGCCGAGCCGGAGGCGGCGTTCGGCAAGGCCTTCACCGCCGTCTACGGCGGCGAGGTCCAGGATCTCGTCTTCACGGCGCTCACGGATACCCGCTTCTACGGGCTCAACTACAACATCCCCAGCCTCTGCTTCGGCGCGACCGGCGCCGCCATGCACGGCTTCAACGAATATGTCGAGCTCGACTCGCTGCGCCAGGTGACCAAGACCATGGCGCTGTTCATCGCGGAGTGGTGCGGGATCGAGAAGGTCTGAGCGGCGGCACGATCGGACCGAAGCAATGACCTCTCAGGTCATTGCTTCGGGTTCGAAGCCCGGCGCATCCAGATGCGGCGCTGACCCGCGAAGACGGGTCGTCCGATCAACGGGGGAGGGAAGGCATGACGCCACTCGACAAGATCAATGCGATGAAGATGCCGTTCGCGGAATTGAAGGGTGTGACCTTCACCGAGGCCAGCGCCGATCGCGTCGTGGCGCAAATGCAGGTGCGGCCGGATCTCTGCACTCTGCATCACACCATCCATGGCGGCGCCGTCATGGCGCTGGCGGATTCGGTCGGCGCGGCCGCAACCGTGATCAACCTGCCGCAGGACGCCAAGGGCACCACGACGATCGAGAGCAAGACCAACTTCATCGGCGGCGCCAAGGAGGGGACGGTGGTGACGGCAACCGCCACGCCCGTGCATCGCGGCCGCCGCACCCAGGTGTGGCAAACCCGGATCGAGACCGACGACGGCAGGCTGGTCGCACTCGTGACCCAGACTCAGCTCGTGCTGTGATGATTCGTACACAAACGAATCGTTAACTCACGCGATCCTTGCATGGCCGCATGTTCTCTCCGTAGAGCGCGGGGCTTGCAATGAATGTTGCGATGCACAATATAGCTCCTGTCTAGGGAAAGACGTCTGTGTGCGAGGGCTCTCGAGAGGAGTCTCAGGCAGTGTCACAGGTAGATACTTTTCGTCCCCGGCCGGGCTTCGGCTATGTGCGGACCCTCAGCCAGCACGAAGAACTGCCGTTGCTGCGCGATCATCTGTTGCGGCTCGATGCGGAAAGCCGGCACGATCGATTCAACGGCTTCCTCGATGACAGTTTCATCGAACGCTATGCGGCCCGCTGTGCGGCCGATGGCACGATCGTCGTCGCCTACATGGAAAATGGCATGGTGCGCGGCGCCGCCGAGCTGCATCCGCCGGAGCAGTCCGAGGACGGGCTTCCGGAGATTGCGTTCAGCGTGGAGGCTTGCGTGCGTCGTCGCGGGGTCGGCAGCCTGCTGTTCCAGCGCGTGATCTCGGAGGCGCGGTGGAAGGGCTATCGCAAGCTCCGCGTCACGACGGGATCGCAGAACCATGCGATGCGGGCGCTGGCTGCCAAGTTCGGTGCGCATCTGGCGTTCCGTCACGGCGAATCGACCGGCACGATCGATCTGACCGAGCAGCCCCAGGATGAGCTGGCGAAGCTCGTGATCGATGCGCCGATCGCGGCAGCGCGCGCGTTCTTCACCCTCAATCGCGCCTGCTGGAAGCTCGTGACCCGGATGTACGGCGACAAGCGCGCCGCCTGATCCGAGCCGTTGCTGCGACGACAAAGGCGCGACAGCGATCACCGCTGCCGCGCCTTTTCGTTTGATTGCATTGCCGATGCGCCCCGGAGGGCGGCGTTCAGGTGCCGGTGCGCTTGTCGAAATTGAAGCGGCGCACGGTGCGGCGTTCGACCACGACGGCACGCTGCTGCGTGCCCTGGTCGGCCGTGATGACGCGCGTGTTGGTGCGCGCGGCAACGCGGACTGCCTTCTTCACCTCGGGGAGCACCTGCTCGAGCGGCAGACCCATCAGCGCCGACGCGATCTCGGCCTGAGCCTGCACATCGTCGGTGATGCCTGACGCAGCGAAGATCGCTTCTTCCAGTGTCGGGGGATCACGCCTGACGCGACGCGGACCGTACTTGGTGTTCCAATCTTCGCTCATGGGGGCCTCGTGAATCGTCCGGGATACCTAGAAGCAGGATTGTTGCATTGCAATATATATTCCGCGGGGCAGCCCAGCTATGCGTTCACCATGTCGCGATTGGGCAACGCTGCCTGCGTCATGTGGATATCCTGGGGCCAGCGGCGCAAGGCCGCGAGCCCGGCTTTCGTGAGGACATAGACGCCGCGCTCGGCGCGGTCGAACCAACCATAGACGTTACGCTGCAAGATCTTCGGCGCATCCGGAATGTCCGCTCGGAGGTCGCGGACGCGTTTCGGCCCGCCCGACAGCGCCGAGGCGCAGGCCAGCGCCTGCTGCCGATAGGCCGTCATGATGGGAGCCCGGGTCGAGCCGCCAGCGACGGGGTCGCCCTTGCGCCGCTGATGCTCGATCACGAGACGCGAACGTTTCTTGGGGTTCTTGCGCGGCGCCGTGGTGGGCGGCTGCACCAGCACTTCGATGTGTCCGGCTGAGGTCACGGCCAGCATGCCGAAGCCGAGCCGGCGGCACAGATTGCGGTAGCGGGAGTCGCTTTCGCGGCCCTTGCCGCGTGCCGACAGGTTCGCCGCAACCCACACCTCGTCACAGGCACCGGCCCGATCGACTGCCTGCAGCAGCAGTTCCAGGTTGAAGACCTGCTTCAGCTCGCAGACGACGACCACCGGCGGGTCGTCGCCCTTGAGCGCCACCACGTCGCAACCGCCGATTTCCCCTTTGACCGAGAAGCCGAGGTTTTCGAGGAAGCGTTTGACGGGAAGGTAGAGCGCGGTTTCCAAGGGGCCGTCCGATGTGTGCGACTCAGAGCGCGCGCGAGTCTAGCCCGCCGAGTCCGGTGATGTCAGCGCCAAGTCGGGGTGAACGGCTGGCTTCGCTACACCCGGCCGACAACCGGTAGCAGCGCGCCGGTCACGCCGCTCGCGGCGTCGCTGGCTAGAAACAGAATGACCTCCGCGAGTTCCTGCGGCGTCACCCATTTGTCGAAATCGGCCTTGGGCATGCTGGCGCGGTTGGCCGGCGTATCGATCGTCGACGGCAGGACGGCGTTGACGGTGATCTTGCCCTTCCATTCGGCCGCGAGTGCTTCCGTCAGGCGATGCACTCCCGACTTGGAGGCCGCATACGGGCCCATGCCGGCACTGGCCTGGAGCGCGCCCATGGCGCCGATGTTGACGATGCGGCCCGTGCTGGAGCGGACGAGATGCGGAATCGCCGCGCGCGATGCGTGCAGCGCGGTCATCAGGTTGCGCGCATGCATCGTCTCCCAGACGGAATCGTCGCCGTCGGCAGTCGTCTCGAACGCGAACGCGCCGGCGATGTTGATCAGCGCATCCAGAGTGCCGAAGTGGGCGGCGACGGAGTCGATCGCGACCTTTGCCTGCTCGGGGTCGGAGAGATCGACGCCTCCGAGCTCGATGCGGTCGTCACTCGCCGGGATTTCGGCCTGGGCATGATCGATCCCGGCCACATGCGCGCCCCGTGCGAGCGCGAGATCGGCCACGCTGCGTCCGAGCGCCCCTTGCGCACCCGTAATGACAATCACTGCTCCGTTCATTCCGTCCCTGGTCTCCGTTGACGCGCCCCACAGCGCCGCTTGTTATACTATGGCCCTGCCGATGAGTTGCAATGGCCGGGCGGCCGGGGCATGCAATTGCAATCAGAAAGCGTGGTTCGTCAGAGGTGACCATGACCGCGACAGGCTCTCTCGAATTTCCCGACGTTTCCACCGGTTTTCCTCGTCCGATCAGACGGTTCAGGCAGAGTCTGGATGCGCAGCGCAAGACCCGGATCGTGGCGCTTGGCTCATCTTCCACCGCCGGCACCAACGGAATTGTCGCTTTTCCGGCCCGGATCGAGCAGTCGCTGCGCAAGACCAATTTCGGCTGCCTGATCGACGTCCTCAATCGGGGTGTGGGCGGACAGGAATCCCCGGAGGAGCTCTCGCGTTTCGAATGCGACGTGATTGCGGAGCAGCCCTCGCTCGTCATCTGGCAGGTCGGCACCAACGCCGCCTACAGGCCCGAGGTCTACAGTCCCGATGACGTCGAGGCGGCGCTGCGCGTCGGCCTTCGATGGCTGGCGGGGCTGGCCATCGATGCCATCGTGATGGACCTGCAATATACGGCTGCCATCGTGACGGTGCCCAGCAGGCTGGCGCGTGCCGAGGACATTCAGCGTCGCATCGAGAAGGTCACGTCTGCGGCCGACGTCAATGTCTTCAGGCGCTGGAATCTGATGAAGAGCTGGCATGAGGCCGGCCAGATTCCGTTGTCGGCGCTCGACGACGGGCACGGCGACCGCTTGCATGTGAGCGAAGCCGCCACCGCGAAGATCAGCGACGTTTTGGCCAGCGCCATCATGACGGCGCCGGTCGCGCTGGCCTGATCGATAAAATTAGCCGGACTTTCGTAAGTGGATTGCCAGCGCGGCCCGCTAGCCTGTCGCTATGCCGCTTGAGGGGCGTTGGAGCTTTGACATGATGAGACATCTGCCGGACCATGGTTTGCCGCTGGTACAGCTGAAGGAGCAGCGGCGGGATCTGGTGGTCGCCTTGCAGAACCGTGCAGGTCCGGTGACCGGCTGGGAATTGATGCAGATCGCGGCGGTTCAACAGGCGATTTCCGCATTCGAGGAGGTGATTGCCGATCTCGACGCGATGGAAGCCGCCGAGACAGCCGATATCGAAGCGGCCTGATCGCTCAAGCGTATTCGGGCCGCCCAGGCTCACAGCGTGAGATAGCGCTCCTGTAGCGTCTTCCGTGCCGCGCCGTCGATGCCGAGACCGTCGCGCAGGTAGGTGTCGACGTCGCCGAAATCATCACGCATGGCGTCGAACGCAGCTGCCAGGAACGAGGCCTGGACTGTCCCGATCGTCTGGACGACATCAGCGGGAAGATCCGGGTGAGCTGCAGTCTCGCGACGATAGAGCTGGTTCGTGAGCAGGTAATCTTCCAAGATGGCGTCATCCGGAACCTCGAGCGCGTGCAAGACCAGCGCGCAGGCCACACCGGTGCGATCCTTGCCGGCCGTGCAATGGATCACCAACGGGGCGTCCTCATTGAGAACATGCTGGAATAGCGCGCGGAAGCGCGGCGTGTAGCTGCGGACGTAGTTGCGGTAGGACTCGCGCATCAGCTCCAAGGCATGGTCGGTTGTGAGCTGTCCTCGTGTCGCCAGAGCCCGCAGCGCCGGCACCACGCTCGGCTCGATCGGCACGGAATGCACGGTGATCTCGGCGATGGTGCAGAGACCGGCAGCGCGCTCGTTGCGACCGCGGAAATCGAACGCCGTCCGAACGCCAAGCTCCCGCAGGACCGCGACGTCGGGCTCGGTCAGCTGTCCGAGATGGTTCGACCGAAACAGCTGCCGCCATCGCACGTGCCGGCCGTCCCTGCTGGGATATCCGCCGAGATCTCTGAAATTGCTGGCACCGTGAAGGCCGAGATGGCGGAGCGGATGGGCAGACATCAACCCATTCTAGGGGATGCGGGCTTCGATGTGAAACGCCGTTTCATCGACGCGACGCGTATGCGTAGCCTTCGACAGGACAGGGAAGACCATGAAACGGGTCACGACGGCGGCCTGTTTGACCCTGGCACGTCGAGCCCGCCGGCGGCCGTCAGCAGCGGCGAGAGACATGCAGACAGCGGCGCAAGAAAAAAGGGCCGGAACCTTGTCGGTCCGACCCTTCAGCAAAGGCGTGCTGGCGTCACGGTACAGTCTGACATCAGCGGTCCCACACCGGCTTGGCTTCCTGAATCGCCTCGTCATGATACCAGCTCGCGCTGTAGATCGTCGGCTGGATCGACGGCGCGATCGGCCGCTCAGGCGGCGATCCGGATTGGCGAGGTGCAAGACCCGCTCGCCCTCCGCGCGGAAACTGGTAGATCCTTGCGGATCCCTCGTCCACATTGGTGCCCATTCCTCATTCTCCTTCCATCGGCCACACATCAGGTTGCGCCCGACTCGTTCCGTTGTGGTTACCAGCGTCGATATCAGTGCTGCCCGGAGGTAATGCAACATGATCAAAACGAAATCACATGTTGCGCGTTTTGCAGGCATTTCTGCATGTGCTCCCCCAGCAGCAATGTTCATCTGACCAACACTTGGGCTGGACCAAAGGTTGCGGACAGAGCTCCAACTCTTTTCGAAAATGTCCCGTAACTGCTGACGGCTTGTTCGGCCTCTCTTGCGCGTCGCCGCAAATGCCAAGGAATCAAGCGGGTTTTCGACAAGCTCTCCGCTCCGCCATGCGCTCCGTGCAATCCCGGTCGCGCTGCTTTGCCGCACCCCTGACGTGCAAAACCGGCCGGCAGCTCGGCCCCGATCGGTCTTCGTCCATGCGACGGGACGTCGCGGGACTTGGCACATTCCATGCTTAAGAGTGCGCTGGCCGATCGTGGCCGGGTAAGCGGGGAGCCTTCGATTGCTGGGCTCCCACCTTTCGATAAGACAGAGAGGCTCAATGACGAAATACAAGCTCGAGTACATCTGGCTCGACGGCTACAAGCCGGTGCCGAATTTGCGCGGCAAGACACAGATCAAGGAATTTTCCTCTTTTCCGACCCTGGAACAGCTGCCTCTTTGGGGCTTCGACGGCTCGTCGACGATGCAGGCCGAAGGCCATAGCTCCGACTGCGTGTTGAAGCCGGTCGCCGTGTATCCCGACGCCGCCCGCACCAACGGTGTGCTGGTGATGTGCGAAGTGATGATGCCGGACGGCAAGACCCCGCATCCGTCGAACGCCCGCGCCACCATCCTGGACGATCCAGACGCGTGGTTCGGCTTCGAGCAGGAGTACTTCTTCTACAAGGACGGCCGTCCGCTCGGCTTCCCGGAATACGGCTATCCGGCGCCGCAGGGCCCGTACTACACGGGCGTCGGCTTCAAGAACGTCGGCGACGTCGCCCGCAAGATCGTCGAAGAGCATCTCGACCTCTGCCTCGCGGCCGGCATCAACCACGAAGGCATCAACGCCGAGGTGGCGAAGGGCCAGTGGGAATTCCAGGTGTTCGGCAAGGGCTCGCGCACGGCTGCTGACCAGATGTGGATGGCCCGCTACCTGATGCTGCGCCTGACCGAAAAGTATGGCATCGACATCGAGTTCCACTGCAAGCCGCTCGGCGACACCGACTGGAACGGCTCGGGCATGCACTGCAACTTCTCGACCAAGTACATGCGCGAAGTCGGCGGCAAGGAGTATTTCGAGAAGCTGATGGACGCCTTCAAGGAAGCTCGCGCCGACCACATCGCCGTGTATGGTCCGGACAACCACATGCGCCTGACCGGCAAGCACGAGACCGCTTCGATCGACACCTTCAGCTGGGGTGTGGCCGACCGTGGCGCCTCGATCCGGGTGCCGCATTCCTTCGTGAACAATGCCTACAAGGGCTATCTGGAGGACCGCCGTCCGAACTCCCAGGGCGACCCCTACCAGATCGCGTCTCAGGTCCTGAAGACGATCGCGATGGTTCCGACCGGCGCGAAAGCCGCAGCCTAAGACGCCGACCACAATACCCCGGGGCCGGGGGCTGATATGATGATCCGCCGGAGCAGCCGCTTCGGCGGATCATTCGTTTGGCGGGCTCGAACGATCGGAGGCCGACTCGGCCTTGATCAATCGCAAGTCCGGTTTCGATCGCAGCGGTATGTCTTTCCGTAGCGGTTTGTTTGGAAGCGGGGCATGGAATGAGCTATCGCAAGTGGGTTTCAGGCGTTCTGATCGCCTGTTCGGCCATCTCCCTGGCTGCAGGGCAGTCGCAGTCCAGTGCAGAACAATATCTGCCGCGGCTCGGCGACATCATGAATCTGATTCAGGTCAGACACGCGAAGCTCTGGTTCGCGGGACAGTCCAAGAATTGGGATCTCGCGTCCTATGAGCTCGCCCAGTTGAGGCAGAGCCTGACCGACGCCGCGGTCTTCTATTCGGGCCTGCCGGTGAACAATGTCACCACGCTCGGCCAGCCGATCCAGTCGATCTCGGACGCCATCGCCGCCAAGGATGGCAAGCGTTTCGCTTCCGCCGTGACCGAGCTGACGTCGGGATGCAACGCCTGCCACGCGACCATGGATCGGGGCTACGTCGCGATCCGCATCCCGACCGACAAACCGTTCGGCAACCAGGATTTTCGGCCTCCAGGCCGCTGACCGGCGCGGGGCGGACGGTGCGGGGAGGGCGCCCAAATTGCGCCTTCCACCGGCGCCGCGCATCGACTAAGAGCGGCGGCAACCTGTCCACCGCCTGAGCCCTCATGATCCGCCTCGATAACGTCAGCAAGCAAGTCGGCCACCAGATTCTCTTCATCGAAGCCTCCGCCGCGCTCCAGCGCGGCGAAAAGATCGGCTTGGTCGGCCCCAACGGGGCCGGCAAGACGACGCTGTTCCGGATGATCTCAGGCCGCGAGCAGCCCGACGAGGGGCAGGTCTCGATCGATCGCGGCGTCTCGATCGGTTATTTCAACCAGGATGTCGGTGAGATGTCCGGCCGCAGCGCGGTGGCGGAGGTGGTGGACGGCGCCGGGCCGGTGTCGTCGGTCGCCGCCGAGCTCAAGGAGCTCGAGGCCGCCATGGCCGATCCGGACCGCGCCGACGAGATGGACGACATCATCGCGCGCTATGGCGAGGTGCTGGCGCGGTTCGAGGAGCTCGACGGCTACGCGCTCGACAGCCGCGCCCGCGAGGCGCTGGCCGGCCTCGGCTTCTCCGAGGAGATGATGGACAAGGACGTCGGCCTGTTGTCCGGCGGCTGGAAGATGCGCGTCGCGCTGGCGCGCATCCTCCTGATGCGTCCCGACGTGATGCTGCTCGACGAGCCGTCCAACCATCTCGATCTCGAGAGCCTGATCTGGCTGGAGCATTTCCTCAAGGGCTATGAGGGCGCGCTGCTGATGACCTCGCACGACCGCGAATTCATCAACCGCATCATCAACAAGGTGATCGAGATCGACGCCGGCCAGCTCACGACCTATTCCGGCGACTACGATTTCTATGAGCAGCAGCGGGCGTTGAACGAGAAGCAGCAGCAGGCGCAATATGAGCGCCAGCAGGCGATGCTCGCCAAGGAGATCAAGTTCATCGAGCGTTTCAAGGCGCGGGCCTCGCACGCGGCGCAGGTGCAGAGCCGGGTCAAGAAGCTCGACAAGATCGAGCGGGTCGAGCCGCCGAAGCGGCGCCAGACCGTGGCGTTCGACTTTTTGCCCGCGCCGCGCTCGGGCGAGGATGTGGTAGCGCTGAAGAGCGTGTCCAAGAGCTACGGCAGCCGCCGCATCTACGACGGGCTGGACTTCATGATCCGGCGCCGCGAGCGCTGGTGCGTGATGGGCGTCAATGGCGCTGGCAAGTCGACCCTGTTGAAGCTCGTCGCCGGTAGCGCGGAGCCCGATGACGGTTCGGTGACGATCGGCGGCAGCGTCAAGATGGGCTACTTCGCGCAGCATGCGATGGACCTGCTGGACGGCGACGAGACCGTGTTCGAGTCGCTCGAGCATTCGTTCCCGCAAGCCGGTCAAGGCTCGTTGCGGGCCCTGGCGGGCTGCTTCGGCTTCTCCGGCGACGACGTCGAGAAAAGATGTCGGGTGCTGTCGGGGGGCGAGAAGGCACGGCTCGTGATGGCCAAGATGCTCTACGATCCGCCCAACTTCCTGGTGCTGGACGAGCCGACCAACCATCTGGACATGGCGACCAAGGAGATGCTGATCGCGGCCCTGTCGAACTTCGAGGGCACCATGCTGTTCGTCTCGCACGATCGTCATTTCCTCGCCGCGCTCTCCAACCGCGTGCTCGAGCTGACCCCTGACGGCCTCCATCAGTATGGCGGCGGCTATACCGAGTATGTCGCCCGCAGCGGCCACGAAGCGCCGGGCCTGCGCAGCTGACGACGCGGCCATACTCGTCGCTCGTGCTCTGCTTGCGCCTTGTTCGCATCATCCCCGGCTAGCTCATCTGGACGTGGGTGAAGACGAACAGGAACAGCGCGCCGATCGCGATCAGGATAATGCCGACCCAGAGCGGCGCCGCGACGCCGCTCTTGTTTGTGGGATCGAGCACGGCCGTCTCGGGTTGTATCGGATCGTAGTAGACGGTGACGTCGGTGTTGACCGGGTATTTGGCGGCGACGGCTTCAGCGCTCGACCTGTCGGAATGCAGCGCGGTCCAGCCCCAATTCCAATGCGTGCTGTGGAAAGAGCGACCATCCACCGTGTAGCTGTATTCGATCGTGACCCGGAAACGCTCCTCTTCCGTTTCTCGTCCGCGATCGTCCTCACGTCGTGTGATCTCCATCGTCACGCCGGAGCGCGTGATGCGTCCCGGCGTATTCGGCCAGGAGCGGCTCGCCAGGCGCTCCTGCCGCAGCTTCCAGTAGGAGGCGAGCGCGACGGCTCCGAAGCCGAACAGGGCGAACGGCATCAGGAAGGCGAACAGCGGCACGCCAGCCTCGGTCGTGAGCACCTTGCCGGCGAGCGAATGCGCCACCAACACGGCGGTCACGGCCGACAGCACGACGAACAGCGCCACAAGCGCCGCCGTGCCGCTGGCATTGGTAGGCTCGAGCACCGATTGCGAGGGGCGTTTCGGATCGTAAAAAACGCGGACCTTCGCGCCTTGCGGATATTTGCCGGCGATCTCGTCGGCTTGCAGGCGCGTGACGCGGCTCGGGCTGCCGAAACGGATGCGGCAACCTTCGTAGCTCTTGCCCAACACCTCGTAGCGGTAGCGGATGTCAGGCTTGGCATCGGTGTCATCTGCCGACCGATGCGTCGCCGCGACAGACACCGCCGAGGCCACGATCTCGCCCTCGACGACCGGCCAGGCGCGGCCGCCGCTGGTCTTCTTGCGCTGAAGCCAGAGTCCGTAGCCGGAATTGAGGGCGAGAAAGCCGAAGATGCCGGCGGCGACACGGGTCCAGAGCAGGGCGGATGCGGTGAGCATGTTGATCTCGCATGGGCCCGCCAGGGCGGGCGACATGCAGTGGTGTCCTGCGGGTTCCCCTCGGTTCAACAGTGTGCCGGTCCTCCTCAGCTCTCCACCACTCGCCCATCGAGTTCTTCGACGGTCCGCAGGGCCCGCTGAGCGATTACGTCCACGTTGAAGCCAACCCGGCCTACGCCCTGCATGCGGGCATCCTGAACGTGATCGGGCAGAAGGTCCGCGAGATGGTGCCGGCCGAGGGCTGGGTCGAGCTCTATGGCGGCGTGCTGCGCACTGCTGACCAAGCCGTTCGACATCGAGGCGCTCGCCGCCCGCGTCGTAGCTTGCCGATACGCTTCGCGCTGATGGAGCCCGCCGGCATGGCTTTGCCCCGCCAAGCATCATGGCGGGGCGCCAGTGTCGTCGGCCGCCAGCGCGTCAGCCGCCGGCCTCGCACTTCTTCATGAAGCTGGTCTTGGCCGCGCCGGCGAGCTTCTTGCCGTCGGAGCCGACCGCCTTGGTCTCACACGTCTCGGCCATGCACTTCTTCATGAACGAGGTCTTGGCGGCGCCGGCGAGCGCCTTGCCGTCCTTGCCGACGGCCTTGGTCTCGCAGCTGTCTTGGGCGAAGGCAGATCCGGCGGCGAAGGTCGCGAGCGCGGCAATCAGGAAAAACTTCTTCATGAGCGTGTCTCCTTGGGACAAACAACGCGGCGGATGGGACCCGCAAATCTGGGCGCGATCAAGTTTCCTGTTCGGGCTTGTCACCCGAAATCCGGCCGCAGGGCAGAGTTGGTTCATTACCGTGTCAGCCCTATGAGGCCGAGATGCGCATCTGCGGTAACCGTGTGCTCATGCGGTGCTGTGCTGCAGAAACGCGAGCGTCGCCGGGTCGCGCGCACCGTCGCAATAGCGATCGAGCGCCTGCGCGAAGATCCCGTTCGGGCTGATCGAATCGAACAGCGTCATGCATGAGCGGAATTTGGCATCGTCCGGAACACCCAGAATGTCGCGCAGCGACTTGCCCTGCACCGCGAGCACCAGTCGGGTGCATTCGACGAGCCGCGGGCCGAGCAGGGGATGCGCCAGATAGGCCTCGGCCTCGGCGCGGGAGCGGATCGCGTAGCGCTGCGCCATGGCGGACCTGCCGAGCCCCTCGACCTGGGGAAAGATGAACCACATCCAGTGGCTTTGCTTGGCACCGGCCGCAAGTTCGGCGGTCACGCGCGAATAAATCGAATCCTGTGCGTCGGCAAATCGGCCGAGATCATCCCATTCGGCGTTCATACATTCCTCCAACCGGCTGATTCATCGATATAATCGGCTTTCTGGGACGGTTGCGGCGCAGCCCGTGCGAGGCTTGGGCGTCGGTTCACGCCGGATCACTCCGGGCTGGCGTTTGTCTAGATTATGCCGCACTCTTGCCATCCTATGTCATGACGGGTCGAATCGTACCCCTTGGGGTCGGTCACCTTTCCCGGGTGGTCCGAAAAGGGGGTATATCGGGGACGTGATGGCTTCCAGTGAAGCAAGCGTAGACGTTCTGTTGTCGCAAGGCCGCTTCGGGCGCTCCGAAGCGATCGCACTCGTGCTTGCAGCACTTGCGGTCGCAGCGGGCGCGGCTGCATGGGTCGGAGCCAACAGCGATGAGACGTCGCTTGCGAGCGCGGCGATTCCGGCCGCCGCCGCGCCGTCCATGACCTTCGAAACACGTTTCGCGCCGGCCTCCGCCTCGGCCACGGCCTATTCGGAAAAAGACGCGGTTCGCGCGCTCGACCGTTTCGCCCTTCGCGGCGCGATCGACCGCCAATTGCTCGATGCCCGGGCCGCGCTGGTGAAGGGCATGGAAGCGCGTGATCCGGGCGCTCGCGACCCCAGCAACAGCGATTGGCGGCCGATGTTGACGGAGGGCAATACCGTCACGATGCCTGCACCGGGCGTGCCGCTGCCGCGCCCGCGCCCGTCCGTCGCCAACCTGCCGACCAGCCTGGTTTCGGCCAGTGCGCCTGAAGCGGTCGGACGCGTCGACGATCGCTCCATCCTGCAGAAGCTGTCCGACCTGTTGCCGAGCCCGACCAAGTTCGCCTCGCTCGGTCCGGATAGCGGCATCGTCCGATCCGGAATCGATCTCGGTGCGCTCGGCTATGACAAGACCGCCGTGTACGACATCAAGGCCAAGATGGTGTATCTGCCGTCCGGCATCGGGCTCGAGGCCCATTCCGGCATGGGCAGCCTGCGCGACGACCCCGAGCACGTCAATCAGCGCATGGTTGGCGCGACCCCGCCCGCCACCTATGACCTGAAGCCGCGCGAAAAACCGTTTCACGGCGTTCGCGCCCTGCGCATGAACGTGGTGGAAGGATCGACCCTCGGCCGGAGCGGATTGCTGACCCACCCCTATATGCTGGGTCCGGAGGGTGATTCGAACGGCTGCGTCTCGATCAAGAATTACGATCGCTTCCTGAAGGCGTATGATGACGGCGAGTTCAACCGACTCGTTGTCGTCGTCGGGCTCGAGGCTGGCACCCCGACGCGGACCGCGCAAAAGACCGAGTGACGTTTTGTTGCTGGGCCTCGGCGCGACCTCGGCGGTGACGCCCGTCGCATCTTCCGGAAGGTCCCCATGATTGATCCCGCAAACTCGGAAACGCGTCTGCGTACTACCTTCAACATCAAGGTGAACGGCAAGCCGGTCGTGATTTCGACGGTCGGGCAGGCCCATCAGTTCCTCACCAGCCTCAACGCCGTCGAGTGGATGGAGTTCAAGTCGCTGCACGACCAGGCCATGGCCGCCCTGCAGGCCGCGGCCGACAACGCCATCATGACAGTGCAGGCCACCAACGCCGTGCGCACGCTGTTCGTGAGCGCGAAGCTGTTGTGAGACTGGATCATCCCCCAGGGCACCCGCGGCCTCTGGCTCGTGTTGATGCCTGCTTTACATTCGGTGTCATCGCCCGGCTTGCCGCCTCCGCTAAAGCTGCGGCGCGCCCTGGCGCTCGTTGCCGCGTCGAAGCCCATCGGGCGAAGACGGGACCGGGCGACCCAGTACGCCGCCGCAGTCGTGATTGATCGAGAGGCCGCGGCGTAGTGGATGTCCCGCCGGAGCCTGTCCTCGGGCTCGCCGAAGGCGAGACCCGGGGGCGGGGCATGACGGCGGGTGGCGCCACGGTCTCTCAACATCGTCATGCCGGGGCGCGCGCATGCGCGAGCCCGGCATCCATAACCACGAGCGGGCGTGTCGGGCAGGTGTGTCGCTCCAGCGTGCTCCATCAGTTCTGCTGCAGCGTATGGATTCCGGGCTCGCGCTCCGCGCGCCCCGGAATGACACCGAGCGATTTGAAGCACCGTCCTGCGAAGTCTCATTCACGCACGCCCTCGCGTTCTCGCCGCGCTGATGCGCCCGAGTGATCCATCCGTCTTGCCCTCCGCACAGCAGAGGGCGCGGGGAATGCCGGGATGCTGGCCGCAACCCATGGCCCGCCTGCAGAAAAAAAGCAGGCGGCAGTCACCACAGGTTCAGCCGGGCAACCGGCATTCCCCGCGCGATGATCTTAACGGCTGCTTCGCGCGCTCCCCGGTGCGCCGGGCGTTCTGGTCACCGTGCACGACAACGCGTTTTGGGCGCGCCACCGTGGGGGCATCAGCGTCGGGATGCCAGGACCACGCGACTTGACCGTACGCGACGTCAGCGTTCGTCGGCGCAAGATGCGCTGCGCTGCCATCGCGTCCACCGCTCCTCCCGCTCCACGTCCGTGACGACCGCGAACCGCCCCTCCTGCGAGCGGGAGATGGCGCGACAAAAGCACTGAATTAGATTTAGGAAAAGCAGAATATTTTCGGCGGCGGGACTGGACAGGCCAAATCAGCTTGATGGGCCTGCGGAAAATCGTTTCCGCGCGCACCGCCGTTGCTGCCGATTCAGGCCCTGGAGGTGACGCCGCGAGATGGAAATGCGCCTTGATTTGCCCGACGGGCAGATGGTCGCTTCGTTCCGATGATCGTTGTTCGACCGAGAGCCGCGGGGCGAACATGTTTGTTAGTCGCCCGGCGCGCGCTGATCGCGAGGAAGCGAAGGCAGGCCGAAGCACGCTCGATCCGCGCCACGCGAAGCGACGGGGGATGGTCTTTGCGTGCATGCGGCGATGCACGCATGGGGGAGTCCAACGCCATTGCGCGGGAGTGGATCGGCGAGACCCAGGCCGGGCTGCCGCTGGAGCTGTTCTACGAAGGCGGCGAGTGACTCTCGCTGATGCTGCGGCGCGGCCGCAGCGTCAGTCGGCCATCTCGGCGGCGTCGAGCGCGATCTCCTCGCGCTCGGCCTTCTCGGCCGTCGGAGCGTTGGCGGTCTCGGCCGTTTCGAAATCGTCCTCGGCGATCTCCTGGACAGGAGCCTCCTGGACCTCGGCCGTCTCGACCTGCTCGGCGGCGAGTTCGGCGGCCACGACGGCCTCCGGCCCGGCGTCGTCATTGGCCGGCGTTGCGAACAGGTTGGGGGCGGGAATGGTGGTGGGCACCACCGGCCGCTGCTTGGCCTTGTACCAGGACGAAAACTTCTGCGAGATGCCAGCTTCGAACTCGGCGAGCGGCATGCTGTTGCCGTCCTCGTCGGTGATGACGACCTGCCAGCCTTCCGCCTCCATCACCTGTGCGTTGGCGAGAACGATGAGGGCGCTTTCGCGCTGCTTGCGGATTGTCTGCTGCTCCCGCTCAGCCACCATCGTGTACGCCATGAACCTGACTCCCACACCTGAACTCGGGACACGTGATGGTCCGAAGCACCATCAGGACGCCGCCACTACGCCGTAAGAGTGTGAGCGCGGCTGGGCCGGATTGCGTTCGCCTAATGACAATTTGGCGGCGTCTCACGGGTTCCGGCAGCGCAAAAGGAGTCGAAGATGCAACAGGCCGCAAAATTGTGGTGCAGGAACGAGAGCGCTTGTTGAAGGCGCGCCGCGACGTGTCATCATTTGATTCTGCGGCGGCAACTGCTTCGCGACATCAGTGAAAGCAGCGGGTGAACCGGACAAACAGCGGGCGAATTGGGGACGGCGATGCGAACTCATCTGTTCAGGATGCGGAATTGGAATGTGGCAATGGCAGGGCTTGCGCTGGCGATGGTCGCCAGCCCGCGCGCAGGCCATGCCTTCACGGAGGACGACCAGCGGCGGCTGTGCACGGGCGACGTGTTCCGGTTGTGCTCGTCGGAGATTCCCGATCGCGACCGCATCATTGCCTGCATGATGAAGCAGCGCGCCAGCCTCAGCGACGGCTGCCGCAGCGTGTTCGGCCGGCCATCCGAGCGCTCCGCGTCGGCCACGGTGACGCGCTGAGCCTGCCTCGCCTCGTTTCTGCAACCACGCGCCGCCGGTCCATCGATCTGCGGCGTGACCATAACTACCTCCATGACATGACGGCGTGGTAGTCTGGCGCGGATCGTCCGCGCCAGGAGTTGACGCGCCATGAGCTTCCGCATCCTCGTCCTCTACGGCTCCTATCGCTCCGACCGGATGGGCATCCGGCTCGCGCAATTCGTCGTGGACGGGTTGCGCGCCAAGGACCAGGACGTCGAACTGATCGACGCCAGGGCGGTCGGCCTGCCGATGCTCGACCGCATGTACAAGGAATATCCGCCCGGCCAGGCGCCAGCGGCCATGGCCGAGCTTGCGGCCAAGATCCGTGCCGCCGACGGCTTCGTGTTCGTCACCGGCGAATATAACTGGGGCATGCAGCCGGGACTGAAGAACCTCACCGACCACTTTCTCGAGGAATGGTTCTGGCGTCCGGCGGCGATCGCGAGCTATTCCGCCGGCCGGCTCTCCGGGGCGCGGGCCGCTACTGCGTGGCACGGCACGTTGTCGGAGATGGGCATGGTGGTGGTGTCGAGCACGCTTGCCGTCGGCCCGATCGGTCAGGCGCTGTCCGCCGACGGCAGGCCGACCGGCGATTCCGGCCAATCGCTGGAACGCGCGTTTCCGCGTTTTGCCGACGATCTCTTGTGGTGGGTCGAAGCGGGCAGGGAGCAGCGGGCGCGCCGGGCGCCACCTTACTGAGCGCGGGCATCAGTGCAGGCCGGAGCGCAAGCGCTCCGGCTCTCGCGCCAAGTCCGCGAACCAGGTCCGCTAACGTTGTTCGGCGCTGCCGGTCCCGTTGGTGACCGCGCGCTGACGCGCCGGGGCGCTTGCGCCCTGGCCCTGACAGGGCCGCTCCATCCAGGTCCCGTCGGGGGCCTGCTGGTAGGCGCGGCACGGCAGGGACGACGTGGTCTGATCATCCGGCTTGGGCGTCTGGGAGCTTTTCGCCAGTGCGGGGGCGGCCGTCGCGACGAGGGCTGCCAGCGAACCGACGTAGATCATTTGGCTGATCCGCATCTTGGGGGTTCTCCTGCTCGAAGCACTCCCGATTCAAAGTCGAATTGTGGAAACTTTTAGGCAAATGGCGCCTGCCATGGCGGGAGGCTTAAGGATCGTTTGCGACGTGGCCTGCCTCGTAAGGCGTCCGCGGAGGTCCCGGCCGCGCGTGTGGCTTTCTCCGGGCTGGCGTTGCGCCAATGCTGACGCTAAGAGCGGCATGACGCGCGAAAGCGCCCTCGTGACCGCGATGCGGCGCTCCGCCCGGAACGCCTTGTGCGGTCAACGGACGCCGCCATGGCAGCCGGCGCTCCGACATCAGCCGCGCGACAGACGGATCGTGGCGGTTCCGCTTCAGGGCGGGAGGGAGATCGCGCAGGCTGAGAACTGTGCGAGCATGACGAGACCCCGATTGCCCTCCCTGATCGCGCTGCGTGCCTTCGAGGCCGTCGGCCGCAAGGGCAGCGTGCGCGCCGCAGGCGACGAACTCGCCGTCAGCCACACCGTGGTCTCGCGTCATCTGCAGAACCTGCAACGCAGCCTGGGCGTGGCGCTGGTGCGTGCCGAGGGGCGGGGCCTCGCGCTGACCGAGGCCGGGCGCCAGTTTCATGCCGAGGTCAGCCAGGCCTTCGACATCATCGCCCGCGCGACAATTTCGGTGCGGCCCGCAGCGCGTCCGACCCTGAACATCTGGTGCATTCCGGGCCTCGCGAATCGCCGCCTGCTGGCGCGGCTGCCCGAGCTGAGCGGCCCGCCGCGCAACTGGGACATCAATCTGCAGCCGACGCTGGCGCACCCCGATTTGCAGCGCGGCGAAGCGGATGCGGAGATCGTCTATGCCGAAGCGGTCGACCGGAGCGGCGGCCTGGTCGCTGAGGAGCTGGTGCGCCCACGCGTATTCCCGGTCGCAAGCCCGGCCTATCTGGCAAGGTTTCCGGCGATCGCGACACTCCCGGGCCTCGCCAGGGCCTCGCTGATCCACGAGGAGTCCACCGCGCAATGGGAGCAATGGTTCGAGCTGGCGGGGTATCGGGAGCCGGTCACGTTGCGCGGCCAGCGGCTGTGGCACGCGCATCTCGCCATCGAGGCGGCCCGCTTCGGCCAGGGCGTCGCGCTCGCCAACGAGGTGCTGGTCGCCGATGATCTGCGCAGCGGTGCGCTGGTCGAGGTGATCCCCTCGGCACTCCGCATGGGAGCCTATCAGCTCGTCGCCCTTCGGGAGCGCTGGGACGAGCCCGCGATCGTCGCGCTGCGGGCTTGGCTGAAGAATGTGCTCGCCGCGTAGCTGCGCGCTCATCCCGCTGGGTCCGGTGCATTGCAGGCACCTGTCGTCGGGAACAAGCTGATTGATCGCGACGGCTCTCGGCGTAGCCTGCGGCTCGATTTTCCCACGAGGAGTTGAGCCATGGTTGCGAATTCGGCTGCGAACGAAGACCTGCTGGCGCGACGACACGAGGCCGTCGTCAGGGGCGTGAGCTATGCGACGCCGCTGTTTGCTGACCGCGCCCTCAACAGCGAGGTGTGGGACGTCGAGGGCAAGCGCTATGTCGACTTTGCCGGCGGCATCGCGGTGCTCAACACCGGCCACTGCCATCCGCATGTCGTTGCCGCGATCCGGGCGCAGCTCGACCGCTTCACCCACACCTGCTTCCAGGTGCTGCAATACGAGCCGTATGTGCGGCTGAGCGAGCGGCTCAACGCGCTGGCGCCGATTTCGGGGCCGGCCAAGTCGATCCTGCTGACGACCGGCGCGGAGGCGACCGAGAACGCCATCAAGATCGCGCGCGCGGCCACGGGGCGCAGCGGCATCATCGCCTTCACCGGCGCGTTCCACGGCCGCACCGCGCTCGCCAATGCGATGACCGGCAAGGTGATGCCGTACAAGAAGCATTTCGGGCCGCCGCTGCCAGGCGTCTGGCACGCGCCGTTCCCGATCTCAGGCAGCAACGTGACGGTCGAGGATACGCTGTCCTACATCAACTTCATCTTCAAGGCCGACATCGACGCCTCGCAGGTCGCGGCCATCATCATCGAGCCGGTGCAGGGCGAGGGCGGCTTCCACCAGGCGCCGCCGGACCTGATGCGCGGCCTGCGCCGCATCTGCGACAGCAATGGCATCGTGCTGATCGCCGACGAGGTGCAGACCGGCTTCGGCCGAACCGGAAAGATGTTCGCGATGGAGCACTACGACGTGCAGCCGGACCTGATCTGCGTCGCCAAGAGTCTCGCCGGCGGCATGCCGCTGTCCGGCGTGATCGGACGTGCCGCAATCATGGACGCCGCGGAGCCGGGCGGCCTCGGCGGCACCTATGGCGGCAATCCGCTGGCCTGCGCGGCGGCGCTCGCCGTGCTCGACGTGTTCGAGCAGGAGAAGCTGCTCGACCGCGCCAATGCGATCGGCGAGCGGCTGCGCGCGGCGATCGAGCGCTTCTCGCGCGCCAACAACCTGGTTCCGGTTTCCGGGCCGCGCGGTCCTGGCGCGATGGTTGCATTCGATATCCTGAAGCAGCGCGGCAGCGACGAGCCGGATTCCGAAATGACCAAGCGCGTGACCCGCGTGGCGCACGAGAACGGACTGATCCTGTTGTCCTGCGGCGTCACCGCGAGCACCATCCGCATCCTGGTGCCGCTGACCGCGTCCGACGAGATCGTGGACGAAGGGCTCGCGATCCTGGAGAAGTGCCTGGCCGCCTGACGCGCGGCCGAGATGAACGGGAAGGCTGGAGGTTTGAAACGTGACTGACGCTGCGGCGGCTGTGCCGAATGACGTGATGGAGCGGCTCGCCGCCGCTGTCGATGCCAACTTCGCCAGGCAGGTCGCCTTCCTGCAGCAGCTCGTGCAGTTCCGCAGCCTGCGTGGCGAGGAGGCGCCGGTGCAGGACTGGCTGGCTCGCGAGTTCGCGACCCGCGGCTATCAGGTCGACCGCTTCAGCCTCGAGGATGTCGACCTGATGCGCCATCCCAAGGCGGCGCCGATGGACAGCATCGCGCTCGACGGCTCGCAGCAGGTGGTGGCGACGCTGGACGGCGCGGGCAAGGGACGCAGCCTGATCCTGCAGGGCCACATCGACGTCGTGCCCGAGGGCCCGACCGATCTCTGGAACGATCCACCCTATGAGGGGATCGTGCGCGACGGCTGGATGATCGGCCGCGGCGCGCAGGACATGAAGGCCGGCGTCTCCGCGATGATCTTCGCGCTCGACGCGATCAAGGCCGCCGGCTTCGTGCCGGACGGACGCATTCACCTGGAGACCGTGACCGAGGAGGAGAGCACCGGCAACGGCGCGCTCTCGACCTTGATGCGCGGCTACACGGCGGATGCCTGCCTGATCCCGGAGCCGACCGGCCACACGCTGACCCGCGCGCAGGTCGGCGCCATCTGGTTCCGGCTGCGCGTGCGCGGCACGCCGGTCCACGTTGCCTATGCCGAGACCGGCACCAACGCGATCCTCTCGGCGATGCATCTGATCCGCGCCTTCCAGGAGCACACCCAAGGGATCAACGCGCGCGCCAAATCGAACGCATGGTTCGCGTCGGTGAAGGACCCGATCAAGTTCAACGTCGGCATCATCAAGGGCGGCGATTGGGCGAGCTCGACGCCGGCGTGGTGCGATCTCGATTGCCGGCTGGGCGTGCTGCCGGGCGAGACGCCGGCGCAGGCCATGGCCGGCATCGAGCAGTGTCTCGCGAAGGCGCAGGCCGCAGACAGCTTCCTGTCGGAGAATCCGGTCGAGCTGGTGTGGAGCGGCTTTCAGGCCGATCCTGCGGTGTGCGAGCCCGGCAGCGCCGCGGAGGCCGCGCTCGCCGAGGTACATGCGCGCGTGTTCGAGCAGCCGCTCGACGTGCGGCTCTCTACGGCGGTCAATGACACCCGCTACTATCAGGTCGACTATGGCATCCCGGCGCTGTGCTACGGGCCCTATGGCATCGGTCCGCACGCGTTCGACGAGCGCGTCGATCTCGACAGCGTGCGCAAGACCACGCTGTCGATCGCGATGTTCGTCGCGCAATGGTGTGGACTGCGGCCGGCATGATCACGGTCGCGCTTCTCAGCCGTCCCGGACTGATGGATCCGATGCAGGCGCTGCTCGCGCGCGAGCTGCCGGGCGTGACCGTCGCGTCATGGCCGGAAGCCGCGGCGCGCGGCGCCGAGCTTGCCGTGTGCTGGAAGCCGGAGCCCGGCGCGCTGGCGGCGATGCCGAAGCTGAAGCTGATCCATTCGATCGCAGCGGGCGTCGACAACATCCTGTCCGATCCGACCGTGCCGGACGTGCCGCTGTGCCGGATCGTCGATCCCGATATCTCCGCGGCCATGACCGAGTTCGTGCTGTGGGGGACGCTGTATTTCCACCGCGACTTCGACCGCGTGGTCAGCAATGCGCGCAACGGCGTGTGGCGGCGTTACGAGCAGCGTGCCGCGAAGGACCGTCGGGTCGGCATTCTCGGGCTCGGCGAGCTCGGCTCCGCGGCCGCGATCCGTCTCGTCGATCTGGGCTTCGCGGTGAGCGCGTGGTCGCGCTCGCCCAAGGCGCTCGCCGGTGTGCGGACCTATAGCGGCGCCGATGCGCTCGACGCCTTCCTCGGCGAGACGGAGATCCTGATCTGCTTGCTGCCGCTGACGGCCTCGACCGTGGGCCTGCTCGATGCCGGTCGCCTGGGCCGGCTGCCCAAGGGGGCCGCGCTGATCCTGTGCAGCCGCGGCGAGCACCTGGTGACGGAGGATCTGGTCGCGCTGCTTCGCAGCGGCCATCTGCGCGGCGCGGTGCTCGATGTCTTCGCGCATGAGCCGTTGCCCGCGGACCATGCGCTGTGGCGCGAGCCGGGCGTGCTGGTGACGCCGCACATGGCGGCGATCGCCTCCTGGGAGGTGATCGCGCAGCAGGTCGCGGAGAATGCGCGGCGGTTGCTGCGCGGAGAGCCGTTGCTGAACGTCGTGGATCGCGCCCGCGGCTACTGATCAGCCTGCGGGTCTACTCGAGCGTTTGCACCGGGGGCGCCACCGGACCGCGCGGCGCCGGCGGAGCGACAGCGATGGTCCGTGCAGGCGGGGGTGCGCTGCGCGGCGCGGCCTGCGGCTGCGACTCGGTCATCGCAGCCTGGCTGTCCCTGACCGGACGCCGGACCTGCTGCGACCGGGCTGCACGCGAGCGGCGGAAGCCCCAGGAGCGCGCGATCGAAGGACCTGCGGTATAGCCGACGACGGCGCCGGCAACGGCCCCGACCGGTCCAAATACGACGGCGCCCGACAAGGCGCCCAGCGCGGCATCGCCGCCGCGGTGCTCGTCGGCCATCGCCGCCGATGCCGTCAATGTCAGCGCCAAGGCCGCGGCCGTCAGCAGTCTGGTCATGAGATGTCCCCTCCGTCGCAACAGCGCCGAAATGGCGGACAAATGTGGCGAGAAGAATGCGAGGAGCGGAACTTGTAAGGAAGCCGGTAACCCTAATGCGGACACAATGTCTCAGCGCCGGGGAGGGCGCAGTTCGCAGCTCCGTTCAATGCATCGGGCCGAGCACCGACGTGAATGGCATGGCGATGATTTCCTCGCCGAGATCGTCGGAAATGTGCAGCACCCAGTCGCGCCAATCCTCCTCGCTCTCGGACGAGATCAGCGACTGCATGACGCGCTCGGCGTGATCACAGGCCTCGGCGAGATCGATGACCGCGGTTCCACGCCGATCGACGAGGAACTCATCGGGATTGGAGCAGTGGAAGAAGACCTGCGTCATGTCCGTCTCCTCAATCGCCCTCCGGCGAATCTCAGTCAGAAGTAACAGCGTGGCGGCGCGCGCGAAATCGGATTGATCACGTAAGGTAAATTACGGGGCGCAGTCTGGGCCGGTGGAACCGGACGTGCAGTGATCCAGCTCACGGAACGCATCGGCGCAGAGGAAGTTGTCGCGGACCATTCGATCCGGCGACAGGAGCTCGACATGATGTCTGAAGTCCAGATCCACGCGATCGCCCGGCAGATGCTCGAGATGCACGGCGCCTCGGCCGTCGCGCAGGCTGCGCAGAAGGCGCAGCAATGCGAAGCCAGTGGCGAGGCCGAGGAGGCCCGCGAATGGCGCCACATCGCGGACGCCATGAGGATGATGCGCGGTCCGCATCAGAGCTGACATCGGATTCCATTTTACCGAATATCGCCGCGCGGTCCGTCGGATCCGCCGACTGATGCTCCGCACCAGCCGGCGGTGGATACGTTCCGTCAAGGGGGACGTGTGCCGCATCTCATCCTGGTTTCCGACCCATTTTCCACGCAAGAATCGGGCAACATGATTCGGCAGTGGATTCGCCGCTGACCAACGTTGCCGGCGCGCCCGCCGTCCAGGGATTATTGCCATGGTCTTCTTCAAGCGTGAGCTGAGCCCCGTCGAGATCTTCGAGCGTGCGCTGAAGGACAAGCAGGCCGCGCGGCAGCGGCTGACGGACCGTCTCCGGGTGGCCGAGGCGGCACTGGACGAGAAGCGCGTCGCAGCGGAGCGGCTCGCCAAGGCCGGCGCCAGCAACGGGCAGCTCGATCGTGCCGAATCGAAGATGCAGGCCGTCGAGCAGAAGGCCAAGGCGCTGCGCGCATCCGTCGCCGAGTGCGACGAGCAGATCATCCTGGCGGAGCGCGCCTTCGCCGACGCGGTGGCGCAGCGCGACCGCGACCGCGCCGCCAACGACATCGAGGCCGTCGCCACCGCCATCGAGCAGGCGGTTCCTCGCTTCGAAATCGGTGCGGCGGCGCTCGTCGATGCGGTCACGCGCGGCCGCGCGGCGCTCAGCGAGGCCAGTCGTTTCGCATCCGATGTCGACGACATCCGCCGCGAGGTGCTCTCCGCCGCGGAGCTGATCTGCTGGGAGCTGCGCGCGGCCGCAAGCCGCACGCGGGCCGGCAACATCAATGTGGCCCTGCTGGCGCCGCCCGAGACGCGGCAACTGCCGGCGCCCGAGACCGACCGTCAGATGATCTATACGCTGAGCCCCCTGACTTGGCGCGAGGGCGAGGAGGTGAAGCGCGTCGCCGCGTTCACCATGACCGCGCTGCCCAAGGCCCTGCTGCCGCTGGCGCTGGCGCATCAGCACGTCGACTATCTTAACGCGCGCCGGGTCCAGACGCTGATGCACGTCCATGGCGGCGGACAGCAGCAGAGCGAGCCGATGCCCGACGATCCGGCGCTGGTCGATCTCGATGCGCTGGGTGCGCAGGCCGAGGAAAGCCCGCAGGCTGATGTCGCCTGAGCGCGTCCACGCGCGCAGGCGCGCCGGAGCGCGGCTGAGGCTTGTTGGATCGGCCGTGCTGCTGCTGATTGTCATCAGCGGTGCACGGGCGGAAAATCTCGATGCCGGCAAATCCGGTGCGCGGCTGTTTGCGGACAGCTGCGCCACCTGTCATCGCTCGGCACGTGGGCTCGCCAAGGGGCGCTTTCGCCTGACGCTCTATCTGTTCCTGCAGAAGCACTACACCAGCAGCGACGACGCCGCGTCGGCCTTGAGCACCTATCTGCAGTCGGTCGATGCCCCGGCAGCCGCACCGGCCCGCCGTCCCCCTTCGCGGCGCCCGGCCCATCGTGGTGAGACACGACCGCCGCGGCCGCCGCTGCCGGTGCGGGGACGTTAGCGAGCGCGCTGCACGTCGCGCTCCGCCTCTCTCGTCACGTGAGGTGAACGGGCCGCGGCGATCGAATTTGAGCTGCTCAGGTGCAGCCGCTCGGCCCGCAGTTTTCCGGTGTGTGCTCGTCCGGGTGTGGCCGATATCCTCGACCTGGGCTATGCTCGTCGGCCAAGGTGCTCGACGCCCCCGGGAGGCCGATCTCGCGCGTGTCCGTGCGAAGCTGGCCGTCCCGAGCCGGATCATCGTGACGTCTCAATCGTGCCACGAGCCGCGTTATCGTGATTGTGTTTTCGGGCGTTATGTCTTTTGACGTTGTGTTTAGGCTGTCTGAGGCGGGGCAGCGGCGATGATGACCTTACCGGAGCTCGCGGCAGCGGCGTTGGAGCGTTTCCTCAGCTCCTATATGCGACGCCGTTTCGGATCGTCTCATACCCAGTTGACGGAGATGCTTCCGGCAGCTGCGCGCATTGCGCTGGAATGCATCGGCAACAGCGATGCGCTGTATCACAACGTCGAGCACACCTTGCTGGTGACGTTGGCCGGCCACGAGATCCTGCGCGGCCGTGCGCTGCACAGCCACATGACGGCAGACGACTACGTCCACGTCATCCTGGCCTGCCTGCTTCACGACATCGGCTATGTCCGCGGCTTGTTCAGGGAAGACGATGTCAATGGCTTCGTCGTCGATCGCGGCGGCCGCAAGATCTGCCTGCCGCGCGGCTCCTCCGATGCCAGCCTGATGCCGTATCACGTCGACCGCTCGAAGCTGTACGTGATCAACCGCATCGAAGGCATGGCGCCGCTGGACAAGGACCGCATCGCCCGCGCCATCGAGGGCACGCGCTTTCCGCCGCTCGCCGGCCAGCAGTTCGACGAGGAGCAGTCGATCGTGCGCGCCGCCGACCTGATCGGCCAGCTCGGCGACCCCAACTACATCCGCAAGGCCAACGCGCTGTATCACGAGTTCGAGGAGGTCGGCATCAACCGGCAGCTCGGCTATGAGTCACCGGCCGACATCGTCAATCGTTATCCGCAGTTTTATTGGAACAGCGTCGCCCCGCACATCCAGACCGAGATCCGCTATCTCAACATGACATCGACGGGGCGCCAGTGGATCGCCAACCTCTATGCCAACGTGTTCCGCGCCGAACGCGACATCTCGCTGTCGGGCCCGCAGAGTTGACTGGCTGGAGTCAACGCCGGCCGCCGACCTCGTCGATGTGGTCGAGCAGGTCGGCCGGGTCCTCGTAGACGCGGATGGCGCCGGACTGGCGCAATTCCTCCGAGCCATAGCCGCCGCTCAACAGGCCGACGCCGAGCGCCCGGCAGCGGGTTGCGGCAAGCATGTCCCAGATGCTGTCGCCGATCACGACCGCGCGCTCGATCGGCGCGTCGAGGCGGGCGGCGGCGGCGAGAAACAGGTCGGGATCAGGCTTGGCGTAGCGGACCTCGTCGCGGGTCACGACGGCGCTGGTCTTGGGATCGACGCCGAGCGCGGCGAGATTGACGGCCGCCGTTTCCATTCTGCCGCTGGTCGCGATCGCCCAGGGGATGCCGGCATCGGTCAGGAAACCCAGCAGCTCGCGGGCGCCGGGCAGGGGCCGGACCTGGCCTCCGAGCTTCTGATAGGCCGCCGCATGCGCTTTCCGCAGCCGCTCGATCCGCTCGGGCTCGATGGCAAAACCTGTCTCGCGCAGCAACTGATTGGTGAACAGGCCGCCGCTCATGCCGATTTTGCGGTGGATGCGCCAGACCGAGAGCTCGATGTTCTCGGCATCCAGCGCCGTCTTCCAGGCGAGCACGTGCTGATAGACGCTGTCGACCAGCGTGCCGTCGAGGTCGAACAGGAAGGCGGTTTCGATGCGCATGGCTCGCTCCGGGCTGGATGTCTGCTGCGTAGCAGCTCAAGGCCAAGCGGCAGCGGCCATCCGGGTTCCTGCCCGCCGCAGGGCTGTGCCGGTGCCCGCTATGGCGGTGCGCTGGTCGACGACCGGCGCGTCATTCGGCCATTGCCGGCAACGCGCCGCGAGGTCTTTCCGCCAGCCTCGCGGCCGCTCCGGGGTCAGCCCTTGGGACGGATGAAGCCGGCCAGCGTCTTCTTCTGCTCCTCGCACCAGTTCGTCATGCCGAGGCGGCGCTGATCCATGTCGATGGCCTGCGTGGCGACGGCGACCTCCGCCATCAGCTCGTCGTCCTGCTTCTCGCCCATCTTGCCGCCGGTGTGCATATAGGCGATCGCCTTGCGCACTTTCTCGGTCGTGCCGTCAGGCATCTTCATGTCCTGCGCCTTCTGGACCAGATCCTGATAGACGACATCGACGCCGGGACATTCGACCTTGGTGGCGAACGCCTCCAGTACCATGGTCGTATACATGTGGCGTGGCTCGGCGCTGCCCGGTGTCAGGGCCGCCAGCAATGCCGCAATGGTCAATGCCGCAAGGGTTGACGTGTAAAGCAGACCGTTTCGCATTCTCTGGCTACCTCCCGCTTGTTTTCGGCGAGGCTAGCCTGTGGGCGAAGCGCGGGCAACAACGAGCGCAGTGCAGCACGCGCGAATTGATCGAAGGGGTCGCCGGCTACTTGTTCAGCCGCCGCTCCTGCTCCTTGAGCAGAACGTCGAGCTCCTCGCTCTGCTGCGCGAGGCGGTCGGCGTTGCGCTCCTCGTCCGCGGCACCCGACTGCGAGGCGGCCTGCTCGGTGATCTGGCGGATGTTGTCGCGCAGGATCGCGATGCGGTCTGCGAGGTCGGAGGCGGACAGGACGGTCGGATCGGTCAGGCTCATGAACCCCTCGGGGATGCGCATTGTCAGGCGCAGTTCCTTAGCTCGGAAAGCCGCGTCGCCACAAGTGGATCGACGACATCGATCACCGCTGCGCCGATCGGCGCGGACCAGCGCGGGCGCCTGTGCGGATCCTTCAGCGCACCGGCATTGGCGGGCGCACCACGGGCTGATCCGGATCGACCGGCGCCGACGGCAGCGGCATCGGGGCGGGCGGCGGAGGGGCCATGCTGGTTGCGGCCGGCGGCGGCATGCGCGGCCGGTGCGGTGCTGCCGCACCAGGCTGTGCCGGGGTCACGGCCGCCGTTGCAGGGCGCGCGGCCGGGCGCGGCGGCCGGATCGTCTGCTCGATGGCGCGCGGATCGAACGACCGTGCTTCCGCGGTCCGCTCGCTCGGCCGCTCGGTGGGCCTGTCGCTGGACTTGGCCTCGGCGACCCGCGCCATGTCGCGGACCATCTGCTCCTGCCCGGCCTTCAACTGTGCGAGGCTCGTCTTCAGCTCGCCGATCTGCTGGCTCAAGGCAGCGAGGTCGTGGGCCATCGATTGCAGCAACTGCGCCTGCTCCTGCGAGGTCGCGCCAACCGCGCTCGTTGCGTGCTCCTGCGCCTCGGCCGGCGCTTCTGCGGCCGCCTGCTGGGGCGCGGTCGCGGCTGGCTGTGCCGCGGCATCCTTGTCGGCGTTCGAAGCCAGCGAGATCCGCGGCATCCAATGCGCGATCATCTCCTGGGCCTGGTCTCCATAGCTCTGCCAGGCGGCTGCGGCGACGGCGCTGCCGACCGCGAACAGCACCGCCAGAATGGTGCGCACGGCCCAGGTGGCGAACGTGCTGCGCTCTCCGGTGACCGCGAAGTCGCTGGTCGCCTGCGTCCTGTAGTCAGGGTCGATCTTCGGCGAGGGCACGTCCGGTGGCCGTTGCGAGCTGCGCCTGTCCGCTTCGGCGGCAGTGCGATCGGCGCGGGCCGCCAGCACGATCTCGGGATCGATCACGGCATGAGGCTGCTGATCGCCGTCCTTGGTCGTCGTTGCAAGCATTGACGCTCCGTCCTCCGTTGTCGTCCGCCTCGCAGGCGGCGCTCGGCTCTGTTCCGATGCGTCGTCCTACCAACGCCTCGTGCACCCACGCTTCGCGTACTCACGCTGCATCGTACTGACGCTTCGTGACACCAACGTCGGATGACGACTGCGCCACGAAACGCTCGGCCTCTCCGGCCGCATCAGCACAGAACCTGGATACCGGTTGTCCCTCGTGCCCACGCATCTGCATGTTCACGGTGATCCATCTTGGCCAGAGCCGCATACTCGGGAACGTCCCATCATCGTTCCGTCGCGCCGACGCTCTGCTGATTCCCATTCTCATCGACACTTGGTCATATCCGCCCCAACCAAGGCGAAGACATGGCGGTTGCGCGACCCATGCGACCTCCACCTCTGGCCGCAGGCGGAGCATACCCCGAATGCACCGCGAAGGCTATGCCGACAGCGTTTCGCCGTGCCGGCGAGATCCTGGCCATTGTTACCGACCGGTGCCGCGAAATGAAGCGTCGATCGGCCCGTCAACGCTTGAGAATGTCGCCCGTGGGCACTCGGATCTCGCAGCAGAGGCCGCTCGGCTCGAAGCGCCGGACAACGCGGGCACCGACCTCGTACGGCAGCATCTGTTCCAGCAGCACGGTTCCAAAACCCTGGCGCTGCGCACCCAGCGGACGGCCGGACATGCCGGTCTCGGTCCAGTCGATGACCAGCCAGTCGGCCGCGTCGCGCTCATCGAGCCGCCATTCGATCCTGATGAAGCCCCGCGGCACTGTGAGCGCGCCGTATTTCAGCGCATTGGTCGCGAGCTCGTGCATGGCAAGCCCGATGCTCTCGGCCGCCTTCGGCTTCAGTCGCACCTGGGGGCCCGACAGCGAGAATTGCCTGTCCTCGCGCGCGGCACCGGCGCGCAGCTCATCGGCGATCAGTTCGGCCAGATCGAAACCGGCGAGGGGATCGCGCGTGACGACCGCCTGGATGCGCGACAGCGCAGTGATGCGGCCTTCGAGGTGACTGGCGAAATCCTCGACACTGTCGCTCGAGTCGCCCGTGCGGCGGATGATCGAGCGGATCACGGCGAGCATGTTGCGGACGCGGTGCTGCAGCTCGGCGAGCAGCAGCTTCTGGTGCTCCGAGGCCGAGACCAGCGCCGTGATGTCTTGGGTGATGCCGCCGATGCGCTGCACCCGTCCCAGCTCGTCGACCATGGGAAAACTACGGATGCGCAGCCAGCGCGTGACGTCGTCCGGCTGGCTGACGATACGGACATCCAGGCTGTCGCGCTGGCCACGCCGGGCGCGCTCGAGGCTCTCGATGGCGCGGGGCCGGTCCTCCGGCAGCATGAGCTCGGTCCACGATGCCAGATGGTCGCCGCGGAGCACAGCGCTGCGCGGGACGCCATAGATCGTCTCGAATGCGGGGCTGAGATATTCCCAGCGCAGGGTCTCGGCATCGCGGATCCACACGACGTCGGAGGATGCTTCGCCGAACTGGCGGAAGCGCGCCTCGCTGTCGCGCAGCGCGGCCTCGGTGCGCTTGCGGTCGTCGATGTTCATCGCGAGCCCGACCAGGGTGCCGTCGCCGAGGTCACGGCCGGCGAACATCATCCAGGCGCGTTCCCCGTCCTTGCGAAAATACTGCTTCTCATAGGGACCGATCCGGCCCGTCTGCCGCAGCAGCTCGATCTGGTCGCTCGATGTGCGCATCCATTCCGGGGGTGTCAGGCTCTTCCAGGTCAGCTCGCCGCTGTCGATGTCCTGGCGCGAATAGCCTGTCATCGCCAAGAAGGCCTCGTTGGCGTCGATCAGGGTGCCGGCTGCATGATCGAAGAACAGCACGCCGACCGAATCGATCTCGAGGAGGCGGCGCAGCCGATGATCGCCGGCATCGCCGCCGTTCGAATGCGGCTGCCGTGCGGACGGCCCTGCCTCCGGCAGCTCGCTGCACCCGAGGCAGACGGCAAGCTCGGGATCGGTCTGTGCGAGGGCAAGCACGTCCGAATCGATCGCAAGCAGGTGTACATCGGCCCAGAAATGGGCTGTGCGCAGATAGGCGAGGAAGGCCGCCAGCAGATCGAACCTGGTGTTGCCGAAGGCATGTCGGATTGCGCGCCGCGAGCGGTCGGAATCAGCACGCTGCATGAACAGCACCGACGCGGCCTCGAACAGGTCCGCCTCACCATCGCTGCCCGGCTCCGGGATGTCGAGCGGGGGCTGGACGAGTTCAAGCCGGTCGAGCGCCGCCGCGGCGCGCGCGGGATCCGCGAGCGGCCGCGCGAGCAGGTGACGCGCCCGATCGATCGTCTCCGGGCGAGACGTCGAGTCACCCGCGGGCTTGCCCAATCCGACCAGAAATCCGAAATGCCGGGTCAGACAATAAGGCGAGCGGTTGAGGCGCGACAGATGGACGGCGAGCCGCTCCTTGAAAAGGGCCGGAAGCGGGGTGTCGAGATAGGCGCATTTGGCGAACTGCCAGAGCTGTCGGGTCGCCTCAGGCGCTGACGGCGCCGACCTGAACAGGTTGGGCATCAGCCCGAGGCGCTGCACGATCTCCTGCTCGAAGGGTCCGTCCACCATGCGCTGTTCGACCATCGCCGTTTCCCCGGCAGAGTGCCGACACGGTCAGCATAGCGCAAGCGCCAGCGCTCCGAACCTCTCACTCATTCGCGTCGAGCTGACGGCCTTCGCGGTCCAAATGCAAGTAATTCGCGTTGAACAGGCCGGCGCTCATCAGGCGCTCGAGGTCCGGAAGTACCAGCATCTTGCCCTTGAGCACGATCAGGTTGCTGGCGCGCAGTTCCTGCAGCGTGCGGTTGACGTGGACCTTCGACAGGCCTGTCGCCTCGGCGAGATCTGCCTGGGTGAGAGGGAAGCTGCAACTGCTGTCGTCGGCCAGGCCCGCCAGGCGCAGCCGGAAGAACAGTTCGCACAACAGGTGAGCCATGCGTTCGGACGCGGTGCGTTGCCCGAGATTCATGGTCCATTCGCGCTGGATTGCGGCGTTGACCAGCGTCTCCCACCAGAACGCCGTCGCAATGCGCGGATAGCCGGCGCTGATCTCGTCGAAGAACTCGCGCGGCAGGTCGGCGATCGACACCGGCGTGATGGTGCCGATCGAATGGTCCATCTCGCGCAGGATGAAGATGTTGAGATCGCAGATATCGCCAGGCAGGAAGAACGAGACGATCTGGCGGCGGCCGTCCTCGAGCTGCTTGTAGCGGCAGGCCCAGCCGTTCAGGATCAGATGCACGTCCTTGGGCTTCTCGCCTTCGCGCGCGATGTCGGTGCGTGGCGCGAAGGTCCTTACCCGTTGAGCCGCCGCGCGGTTGAGCATCAGGCGGTCGGCCGCAGAGAGGCGGACGAAATTCTCGAGCTTGCGGACCAGATGACTCAAAGAGTGGTTCCCCCGAGTTGGTTTATTGGGGTTCCATTCGGTGCGACTTCAATAACTTATGTTAGCATGATACCGCGTTGACCGCTGATCTTTCTGCACCTGCGCGCGGAACCAAAGTGCGGCCCGCGGCCGGGGACTGCTGCGGCATCTTGGCGATGCTCCTGCCCTCAGCGATGCTCGGAGCTGGTCGACATCGCGCGAGTCCGACCAGTCCTTCGCGCCCCTGTCGTGGAACTCTCATGAAATCTGATGCGGCATCACCGTCGAAGCCCGTGAAATTACGGGACCCGATGCGTGATCGCGACGATCTGGCGCTCGGCGAAACCTGTGTAGTTAAGGCCCCCTTAGTTCCGGCTTCTGGGTTGATCAAAACAAGCAACTGGAAATGCATCAATGCGAGCCGGTCAGCTCTTTGCGGCATCGATGCTCTCGGTCACGGCGCTTGCCTGTGTTCTCGGGGGCCGAGGTGCTGGTATCTCACTATCGCGCCTACGCGAGCAGAACCGAAGCGATCAAGTCCGTCGACAAGGCCGGGCAGCAGGCCGACGCCGCCTTCGCCAAAGCGAAAGCGGCCGTTGAGACGCTCTCCGACAGCCAAGCCATCTTCGACGGACTGAGCGCTGCCAAGGCAAAGCTCACCGACGTGCGCGCGATGGTCGACCGCGCCGCAAGGCCGGATCGAGGTCGATCGCGTACGGATCGAGTCGAGCATCGATCAACTCGGCAATCCTCCGTCCGCGCCGCCTGACGACGGGACTGCACGGCACAGCATCCGAACATCATGAGGGCCAGCTCGGACCGGCGCTCATATCGTTCGCTCGCTTGCCCTTGTCGAGGTTCTGCGCCATTTCGAGATGATGCTGCAGGGCCGGCAGGGTTTTGCCGGCCCATTCCTTCAGCGCCGGATTGTCGCCGCCCTTCGCATAGCGCTCGAACAGCGACACCGCGTCCTTGTGGGCGCTGACCTGCATGTCGTCGAAATCCGAGCTGAAGTCCTTGCCGCTCGCGGCCTTCAGCTTGTCGAGCTTGCTCTGATGCGCGCTGTCGAGAGCGGCGGGCAGTTGGACCTTGACCTTGCCGCTCTCGACCATGCTCTTCAGCTCGGTCGACGTCTTGGTGTGATCCTTGACCATCTGCGCGGCGAAGCTCTTCTCCTGCGCGTTGCCCTTCTGCTCGGCGAGCTGGTTCGACTGTAGTTCGAACATGTCGCTGATGGCGACCTGCTTGACGAAGTCCTCCGTGCCCGGCGCAATGCCGAGCGCCGAATTCACCCCGGTCTTTTCGCCGACTGATTGGGCGAGGGCAGGGCCGGCCAGAATCAGGAAGCCGAGCGTGATGAGCGTGCGTCGCGCGGATCGTTCCTCTCGTTGGTTGCAGACCTAAACCGAGAGATGTGCACGATGTTCCGACGAGCTGGCGCGCGCTGCGCGGCCTGCCCGGTGAGAAGACGCCGCGAGCAGCCGGCGTAGCCGCAGAGCGTCGGCGGGTGCCGCACTCTTCTGGTCGTTGTCGAAATAGACGTAGACGTCGATGCCGTGCGACGCCCAGGCGCGCATGCGCTTGGCCCAGGCCTCGAGTGTCGCGTCCGGATAGTTGTCCTTGTAGCGGCCGCCCGGACCATGGCCGCGCACATAGACGAAATCGGCGGTGCGCCTCCACGGCGCCGGCGCGTCGTGATGGTCCGACAGGCAGAGCGAGATGTTCGCATCCCTCAGCAGGCGCATGATGGCCGGTGTGTACCAGCTCGGGTGACGGAATTCGAAGCTGTAGCGCCGGTGCGTCGGCAGCAGCGGCAGAAACGACTCGAGCCGTTCTGGATTCGCTTCGAATTGCGGCGGCAGTTGGAACAGCACGGGGCCGGCCTTGTCGCCGAGCAGCGACAGCCGGCTCTCCATCAGCGCGATGCTGTTGACCGAGCGCGCAGACAGGCGCTTCCAATGCGTGATGAACTTGGAGGCCTTCCATGCGAAAACGAAATCGGGCCCGGTCTGATCGCGCCAGCCGCGGACGGCAGCTTCCGTCGGTGTCCTGTAGAACACGCCATTCAGCTCGGTGGTCTCGAACTGGCTGGCGTAGTAGGGCAGCCGATGTCTGATCAGCAGTCCGGGCGGAAAGAACGCGCCGCGCCAGGACTCGTAGTGCCATCCCGATGTGCCTATCACGACCCGGGCCATCATCGTCCTCTCGCCGAGACAAGACCTCGAAAGCAAAGCGTCGTGATGGCGTTCGGGTTCCTTTCAAAGCCGCGGCAGACGATACGGCGCGTGGTCTAGCGCGCCGCGGCGTGCAGCACCGGCGCGCTCAACAGCTCGTTGATATGCGCCGCCGTCTCCGCCTGCATCGCCTTCTTCAGCATGATGTCGCGTTCGGGGCCTGCGGGAAGACGTGCTGCCGCCTCGCGGGCAGCGGTTGCAGCCTGCTGCAGCCGCTGGCGGAACGACACTGTCTGCTTACGCCGGTTCCGGGTGACGCTCATGGCGAACTCCTGTTGCTTCGAGCAGAAGTCTGCGAGCCTGTCGGCCTGGTGTCGCTAACACACGTTAGCGTGCAGTTCACTATCCCTGGAGGTTCTGTTGGAACAAGACGACAGTGTCGTGGTGCTGATTAGTTGTTCGATCGATCGGGTTCATTGCCCGGAACGCTGAGATGCACCTCGTGGCCTTGCTTGATGGCAAGCGTCGCAGCCGATGCAGCGGATTCGAACGCAGCCTCTTTGGTCGCGTAGTCGCCATGGGCGTTGCCGTCATGCAGCACGCTCCAATGATCGCCGACTGCAACGATGGCGTATTGAGCCAGTCCCATATCGTCCTCCATTCTTCGCGTCATTCGGCTGAAGGCCGTCAGCCGCCGGATGCCGTGACGCGCCAGACCGTATTGCCGACATCGTCGGCAATCAGCAGGGCGCCGGTCTTGTCGACGGCGAGACCGACCGGCCGGCCGCGCGCCTCGTTCCGATCATTGAGGAAGCCGGTCACGACGTCCTGGGCTTCCCCGTTCGGCTTGCCGCCATCGAAGGGGATGTAGACCACCTTGTAGCCGTTCAACGGCGTGCGGTTCCAGCTGCCGTGCTCGCCGACGAACGCGCCGCCGCGATAGGCCTGCGGCAGTGCGCTGGCGGTGTAGAACGTCATGCCGAGCGGCGCGACATGCGAGCTGAGCGCGTAGTCCGGGACGATGGCCTTTTCGACCAGGTCCGGCCGTTGCGGCTGCACGCGGGGATCGACATGCTGGCCGTAATAGCTGTATGGCCAGCCATAGAAGCCGCCGTCCTTCACCGAGGTCATGTAGTCGGGCACGAGGTCCGGACCGATCTCGTCACGCTCGTTCACGACCGCCCACAGCGCGCCGCTCTGCGGCTCGAAGCTCAATCCGTTCGGATTGCGCAGGCCGCTCGCGAATACCCGCCAGCGTCCCGTGGTGCGATCCACCTCGAGAATGGCGGCACGGTTCTTCTCGGCCTCGATGCCGTTCTCGGTGATGTTGCTGTTGGAGCCGACGCCCACATAGAGCAACCGGCCGTCGGGGCTCGCCACCAGGCTCTTGGTCCAGTGATGATCGATCGGGCCGCCCGGCAGCGCGGCAAGCGTCGTGCCCGCGTCCTTCATCTGGGTTTCGCCCGGCGTGTAGGGATATCGAACGATGGCGTCGGTGTTGGCGATGTAGAGATCGTTGCCGACCAGAGCGATCCCGAACGGCGAATTGAGATGGTCGATGAACACGCTCTGCTGTTCGGGAATGCCATCGCCATCGGCGTCGTGCAACAATGTGACGCGGTTGCTCGTTCCGGTGTTGCCGCCCGACGTGGCCCAGGATTCGACGAGGGTCATCACGATGTCCTTCGGCCGTTTCGCCGGCGGCGGGGGCGGCGCTTTCGATTCCACCACCAGCACGTCGCCGTCCGGCAGCGTGTAGAGCGAGCGCGGATGCTGCAGGCCGGTCGCGAGCGCCTCGATCTTCAGGCCCGGCGCGACTTTGGGAGTCTCGCCCTGTTTCCAGCCGACCACCGTGGCGACGTTCATCGGCGGCAACAGGTATTGCGTCAATGCGGGGAGCTTGACCTTGGCGCCGATCTCGGCGTTCGGATCGCCGCCTTCGTTGCACGCGGTGAGAGCAAGCGCGGATATTCCGAGCAGGAGGGCTGTGAGCAGAGGCGCGAGGCGGGAGGAGCCGGACGGCGTCATCGTGCGACTCCCACCCTGTGACGATACACGAGCGACCAACCGAGCCAGCCGGTGACGGGCAGGATCAGCACCGTGGCGAGCGACAGGATGAGGCCGGTCGGCACGACCGAGGTCCAGGCATCGCGTGAATGGACCAAGTTGTTGAAGAAGGCCAGCACCAGGGCGATGAGGTTGCCGGCCATGTGCGGCCAGGCCGGTGCCTGCGACCGGATCAGCCGATTGCCAAGGAAGTCGATGAGCCCGGCGATGCCGGCCAGCACGCCCATGATCAGTCCGACCAGCAGCAGCCAGGCGGAGATATCCGCCCACATGATTTCAGCGGTCCGCCAATAGGCGATGTCGGTGACGAACGCTCCGATGAAGCAGACGATAGGGAACGGCACCAGCATCGGGTGGATCGGATGCCGCGCGATCTGCGCCGTTGGCTCCAGGGATGGTCGGGTGGTTTCGGCGGTCGCCACGGCGGTCTCCTCGATTGGACCTGTTGCAGCGTGGAGAACCGTCGGCCTCAACAGGTGTTCCGATGACACCGACGGATTTGGCGTGGCGCTCACGCAACGTCACGCGACGGCCGCCGCCGCCCGGTCGCCCGTGCCGGCGTGTCGGTCAGCGGCTCCTGTTCAGCGGCCCGGTGCCGCGCGCGCTGTCGCCGGCCACGTCGTTGCGCGGCGCCGTCGGCGCGGGTGCGGGCGGCTGGCTCTGGCTGGGCGCCGTGCCAGTTGTCTGCCGGCTCTTCGTTTGGACCCCGGGGCGACCGTTCGCTTCCGATGCCGCCGAACCGCGGGGCAGCCGGCCCCTTCTCAGCCCGCCGCCTTGGGTCTACCCGGCCGGCCGATAGCCTGTTAAGCAACGGCGCAGGACGGGGCGGTCCCCGCGGATACGAGATTGAGAGGAAGCGGCAATGATTCAGACGGTCGGCATCATCGGAGCAGGCACCATGGGCAACGGCATCGCGCAGGTGTGCGCCGCCGCGGGCGTTCCGGTCGTCATGGTCGACATCTCGGAGCAGGCCGTGGCGCGCGGGCTGGCGACGGTGGGCTCCAGCCTCGATCGCCTGGTCAAGAAGGAGAAGATGACGACCGCCGACAAGGACAGGGCGTTGTCGCTCATCACCGGCACCGCCGACAAGGCGAAGCTGTCGAACTGCGACCTGGTCATCGAGGCCGCCACGGAGAACGAGGAGTTGAAGCTCAAGATCCTCAAGGACCTCTCTGCCGGTCTGAAACCCGAGGCGCTGATCGCGACCAACACCTCCTCGATCTCGATCACCAAGCTGGCCACCGCCACCGACCGGCCCGACCGCTTTATCGGCATGCACTTCTTCAATCCGGTGCCGATGATGGCGCTGCTCGAACTGATCCGCGGCCTGCAGACCTCGGATGCGACCCATGCGGCCGCCGCCGATTTCGCCAAGCGGATCGGCAAGGTCGCGATCACCGCGAAGAACAGCCCGGGCTTTGCCGTAAACCGCATCCTGTGCCCGATGATCAACGAGGCGATCTTCGCGTATTCGGAAGGCATTGCGACCGCGGCCGACATCGACGAGGGCATGAAGCTCGGCTGCAATCACCCCATCGGTCCGCTGGCGCTGGCCGATCTGATCGGTCTCGACACGATGCTGTCGGTGATGGAGGTGTTCTACAACGGCTTCAACGATCCGAAGTATCGGCCGGCGCCGTTGCTGAAGGAGATGGTGGCCGCAGGCCAGCTCGGCCGCAAGACCGGCAAGGGCTTCTACGACTACAGCAAGTAGCTGCGGCAGATTGCTTCGGCGGCGGGTGACGCCTGCACCCGCCGTGCATCAGGCGATGAAGGATTTCGTTTCGGGGACATTGGTCGGGGACATTGGGAATGCGGCGATGCCGCGAGCAGAGCCGCAGATAGCTACCACGCTCGCGCTGAAGCGATCCAGATGGACGGAACAGCGCCGGGCGGGCAAGGGGCCATGCCTCGCTGATGCAGCCCACTAAGCCGCGACCCGGCGTGCCGTTCGTGATTTGCCGCTATGCGATGGTCCGAAGCGAGTCCCGTCGCACTCAGCGGATCTGGTACGGAGGTGGAGTCATAGAACCTCCCTGCAATCAGATGGGTTGTTGTCGTTCGGACATCGCGGCGTCGTCAGGAACGGCCACCGAGATTGGACGACGCGGTTATCGTCCTCCCGGCTGCCTGTGCTGTCAAGGCGCATCCTGACGCATTGATGAATTCGGCGTTACGGGGCGTCGATACTGCGAGTGCAGGAAAACTTTGATCACGCGCTGGTCTGATGACAAATCCGTGCAAATCACTACATGAGGGTGGCCGAGCCGTGTCGGTCGAAGAAGGTTCGCGATTGCGCCCGGTCGAGCGCGCGTCGTCCGCAGCGGCGGAGACGATCAGCATGTTGTATGTAGGCGTAGTGCTTGGGGGCGACAAACGGGCTGCACGGCGCATTTGATTGTGGCGCGTTAGACGGCCCAAAGTCGTCAGCGACGAAGCTGAAGGTTCCGGGAACCAAAGAATTCGTGGTGTTTTGTTTGCCGCGAGAAGCAAGGCAGGAGAACAGCGATGAGAGCAGTTGGCATTACTCTGGCGACGGTCGCCCTGTTTGCGGGGACTTGGCCCGCTCTGGCAGCGGAGCAAGACACGGCGGGCATGGTCACGGGGATCAACCGTCTCAACGGCACGATCGCGATCAAGCGCGTTCCCAACGGGACCGTCGGCGCCAACACGGCCGGAGCGGCCCAGGAGTTCAAGATCAAGGACAATGCCATGATCGAGAACATCCACGCGGGCGATCGCGTGACGTTCTCGACGTCCGACGCCGCCACACCGACGATCGTCAAGCTCGACCGGCAGAAATAGCCGACATAGCCGGATCGAGGGCGCGATGAGGCAGAGGCAGTGCGGTGCTCTCCGCGGTTGGGGCGTATGGCGTCTCGGGCTCTGGGCGATGATGGTCGTCGGGGCCTGCACTATTGCGAATGCGGCCCCGACCGACCTGTACCAGGCGCAGACGGTCGTGACCGGTCAGGGCGAGGACAATCGCCGGGCGGCATTTGCAGCATGTCTGGAAGACGTGCTGATCAAGGTGTCCGGTGCATTTCAGCTCAGGAACGACGCAAGGCTCGCGCCACTCGAGGCGCGGGCAGCGGAGTTCGTCACCGGCTTCGATTATCACGATCAGATGTCGGGCAAGCCGAAGCACGACGAGCAGGGCACGCGCGACCGTCCATATGACTTGACTGTGTCATTCGATCGCGCGCGGATCGATCAGTTGCTTGCGAGCTTGAACATCAAGCCGTGGCCGGCGCCGCGCCCGTCGATTGCCGTGATCGTGGCGATGACGTCGGGCGGTCGTACTTTCTTCGTTGCATCCGACGACCGGAGGTCCGATCTGCAGCGCGACGCGCTGCGCGCAGCGGCCGTCAAGCGTGGACTCGAGATCGCTCTGCCAAGCGCCTCCGAGGTCTCGAAGGCCGCTATTGAGCGGACCAAGTTGAACGATGTCCAGCCCGCGGCGGTTGCGTCGTGGTTTCCCGGCGCTGATGTCATGCTCTTTGGAGATCTCACCTGGGACGATGCCGAACTGGGCTGGGTCACGCAATGGCGCCTCGATCGCGCTGGCAAGCAAGATCGGTGGCAATTCCGTGGCGTGACGTTCGACGAGGCATTTCGCCGTGCTCTCGGTGGAGCAGCGCAACTCCTCTCCGACAACGGAGCGCCGTGAGGTTGCCGCGATAGTCTGCAACCATCCCCGTGGACCGGATGCCTGAGCCGCGCATGCGGGGCGCGAGAGTCTCGCGCCCGAGCTCGCTCGGGCAAACAGACAGGAGGGCGCCCGTGGTGAAACTCAGACCGTGTCTTGTTGCTGCGCTGTTGATTGTCACGCCCGCCTCGCTGGCGGTGGCCGCGCCGGGCCTGGTGCGCACCGCGGCCACCATGCGCGCAGGACCCGGCCCCGGTTTTCCCGTCGTCGAGCGCATTCCAGTCGGCGCCAGGATCACCATCCATGGCTGCATTCAAGGCGGCGCATGGTGCGATGTCAGCTTCGGAGGCGAACGCGGCTGGGTCGCGGCGCGGACGCTCGCCTATCTGTATCGTGAGCAGTACGTCTACCTGCCCGAATATGTCGAGTACGTGCCGACTGTCGGCTTCACGCTGACCACCTATTGGAGCAGCTTCTATTTCGGACGGCCTTGGTATCATCGGCACGCGTTCTGGAACCGCTACTGGCATCGCCATCCGCCGGTCATGGCGCAGAATCCGCCTCAGCCTGGCATGACCCCGGGGATGCCGGGTCGTGGTCCCGGCGGGATGATCCAGCCTGGCGCCGGAGCGGGCGCGGTCGCCGGCACGGGCCAACGATCCGGACCGCCTTCGGGCATGCAAGGTCGTGTGCCGCCTGCGACTGCCGCCGGCCCCGGCGCACCTCCGGTCGTGGCTGGTGCTCCCGCTCGAGCTGCAACGCCACCCATGGTGCAGCCATTGATGAGCCGAAGCAGCGGTGCGCCGCAGAGCGCCCGCGCGCAGATGGGCGGCATGCGCATGATCGGGACTTCGCCGCAAATCGGTTTGGCGCATATCGGGGGCGGCCCCGCCATGGGCGCTGCGCGTGTCGGCGTCAGCGGCCCTCGCGGCGGCGGCGGGCGTTCCGGCCCGGACGGTGGTTTCCGCCGGCACTGAGTCTTCAGCGCTGCCCTGGTGTCCGGATTGTGAAGGTGGCGTGCCGGCCGGCGCTGGCGACGGCGGGCGCGATGACTACATGGCTGTCATTCCTCGGTGCCTCCATTGTTCTCGCCCATCGTGAAAAAGCCCGTGCTCGCTTTCCTCCTGCTCATCTTCGTGCCCATCTCGCTGTCGGCCGCGAACTATCTGCGCGGCGATCGTCGCGGCAGCTGGCAGACTGCGGACCGTTCGAGCGCGGGCCTGCTGCCATCGCCGGCGCAGCATGCCGACGCGATGGTGCGCGTATTCGCTGCGCGCACGGTGCGTTGGCGCGGCATCTTCGCGGTCCACACCTGGATCGTCGTGAAGGAGAAGGGCGGCCCGCGCTACACCCGCTACGACTACACCGCGTGGGGTGAGCCGATCCGGGTCGATGGCTTCGCGCCCGACGGTCGTTGGTTCGGTGCATTGCCGGAGACAGTGCTGGCCGTCGACGGCGATGAAGCCGAGCGGGTGATCCCGAGGATCCGCAGCGTGATCGAGAACTACCGCTTCCGCGCCCATGGCGACTACAACGCCTGGCCGGGGCCGAATTCGAACACCTTCGTGCAGGCGGCGCTGAACGCGGTTCCTGAGCTGAACGCCGTGCTGCCGCCGACTGCAATCGGCAAGGACTTCCCCTTTGACGGCTGGTGGGGGCGCACGGCCTCCGGGACCGGTCTGTTCGTATCGCTCGGCGGCTATCTCGGTGTCACCGTCGGGTGGATCGAGGGCGTCGAGCTGAACTTCTTCGGGGGAGTTCTCGGCGTCGATCTGCGCCGGCCGGCGCTGAAATTTCCCGGGATCGGCCGCCTCGGCATGCCAGCGGCCTGAGGCCCGCGATCTGCCTGTCAGGCACTGGCTGGCATGCTGCTTGCTGCGACCCTCTTCAGCGCGCCTGTGATGTCGCGGATGCGCCAAGAACGCCGGGCGAGGCGAGAAGAGGCGGATGATGAGCACGCTGTTTGCGATCTGCGCGACCTATGAGGTGGACGATGGCGCGGCGCGGGGCTTCGTTCTCCAGCGCCGCGAGCCCGACGGCAGCGCCAAGCCTTGGCCGATCCTGGTCACGCGCAAGGGCAACAATTTCTATGGCTTCGAGAATGCCTGCCCGCATCAGGGCGCCCGCCTCGACAAGCATCCGGGCGAGTTCATGGACGAGGAAGGCAATTTCCTCGTTTGTGGCGAGCATGGTGCGCAGTTCGACCTCGATACCGGACAATGCTTCATCGGGCCCTGCCAGGGCCGGACGTTGTCCCCGGTCGAGCTCGTGATCGACGACGGTGACATCTGCCTCTCCGGGATCGATCTGGACGAGGAGGATGGCCTCGACATCGACGATCCCGAGGATGACGTGCCCGAGGTGCAGATCACGTCGGACTGAGGCCGAGGGCCGGCGGCCGCGGCCGGGTCAGCGCTTCTTCCGTTCGGCGCGGCTGTAGTTGCTGAGGTGCCCCTCCCGTGCTGCCTGGCTGCGCGCGGCCTTGATCAGGCCGGGGCTGCGCGCTGGCGGCGCCGGCAGCGAGGGTAGGCGGGTCAGCTTGCGACTGCCGCAGGTCGGACAGACTGGCCTTTCAGAAATCCCGATCAGCAACTCGACATCCTCTGCGCAGGCTGCGCAATGGAAGCTGTAGAACGGCATGACGTCATCCCCTCATTGTCGCTGAGGGGCATTGCACGAAGCGGGCCAGCGCCATTGCGCATCGAATTCGCCGATTCAGGGCGCGTTTGCACGCTAACGGCAGCGTTTTTTGCTGCGCATGTCCCGAATGCGACGCGGCTGGGGTCGAACATTCGACAGCAGTGCAGAGCTCTTCCGCCCGGCCGGCAGGCCCCGGATATCCGGGCGCCAGCCGGACGTGCAAAGCGGATCAGGCGTTGGTCTTCGGCACGTACTTGCCGGCGACACACTTGTAACCCTGCAGATGCCACTCGTGATAGGGACCCTTGGACATCCAGTCTGCGATTCCGATCTGCGCGCTGACGGCGCAGGATGTCATCGTGATGCCGGACATCTCGCTGTTGGTGACGACCTTCTCCATGCAGAGCTGGCCGTTGCATAGCATTGCGACGAGAGTGACGAGCACGTTGATTCTGCCTCCAAAGAGTGGGACCCGGTCAGGATCGGGAAAGCAGAGTTCATGCCAAGTTATGAATCCACGCCGTGCTGCTACGGAACGGATTGCTACGGGTGTCACTTCATGGCGACAGAAGCGTGACGGATTCACTGCTTGGATCACGCAGCGTTCGGCAACCGGCCTGCGTTTGCTGCTCGATCAATTGGCGATTTGCCCGTGTTGTGCTGTTCGGCCTGAGTGCCGGGCCTGAGCCGGACCTGTTGCGTCAAATAACAGGCAGCGCCTGCGCAGTCCTGCGGCGCCCGCGGACATTGTTTTCGGTCTTCGGGCGGAATATCGCCGTTCATCGGGTGAATCAGAGTTCGATTCGCAAGGGTGTCTGCACGAACCGCCGATTCCCCGCATGATATTTGGCCGGATGCCGGACTTTCCGGTGGCGCTGATACCGACGCCCCGATGCCCGGTGCTGCGAGCCTCCGGTCCGTCAGGCCTCGTTCAATCCGGCACCTCGATCGGTCAGGATCTTCTGCCCCTTCGCCGTCAGCTCGTAGATGTCGCCGTCCTTGGCGACATAACCTTCGCGGATCAGTCCATCGAGTTCGTCCTGCCGGTCGGGCGAGAAGGCGATCGCCTGGCCGATATCCGAAAGCGTCGCGATCTGGTCGTCCGTCAGCATGGCCATCCTCCCGTTGTTGATCCGAACGCCATGGCGTCGCGAATGTTCCGGGAGCACTAGGCTCTACGCCTTGCGCACGAACTCCGACTTCAGGTTCATCTGGCCGATGCCGTCGATCTTGCAGGCGATGTTGTGGCCGTCGCTCGCCTCCTGCAGGCGGATGTTGCGCACCTTGGTGCCGCCCTTCACCACCGACGACGATCCCTTCACTTTCAGGTCCTTGATGACGATGACGCTGTCACCGTCGGCCAGAACGTTGCCGTTGGCGTCGCGGATGCTGGCGTCGTCGCCGGCCGATGCCGCAACGGCGGCGTCGCCGCTCCATTCATGGCCGCATTCGGGACAGACCCATAGCGCGCCGTCCTGATAGGCGTGCTCGGAGCGGCATTGCGGGCAGGTCATTGCGTCGGTCATCTCATCCTCGGGCGCGGGCAGAAGCGTAGCGCAGCGTTAGAGGCTCGGATGGAACCGGGCAAGGAAAATCCCGGGGGAGGGCAGCGCGCGGCGCAGATGGGCTGCGCGCCGCCATCGTCGGTCGGCAGCGTCACGCCGCCTTGCGCTCGGGGGTTTTGCTGGCCGGCCCGGTCTCGGCCGCTTCCATCGCCCGGAGATAGGTGTCGAGCAGCGTCTCGTGCTCGTCGCGCTCGTCCTGGTCCTGCTTCCTGAGCTTGATGATCTCCTTCAGGATCTTGACGTCGAAGCCTTCGCCCTTGGCCTCGGCGAACACTTCCTTCTTCTGCTCGTTCAGCTCCGCCAATTCGCCATCGAGGTGCTCGATCCGCTCGATGAAGGACCGGATGCGCGCGCCGGGAATGCCGATCTCTGACATGGTGACTCCTGTACTAATGGGACGGAGAAAATGCGCGGCAGTTCGTTGCCAATGTCTTAACGGGCGCGCTTTGCCCACATCAGTGAATCCGACGTGCTTAACGCGGAACCGGGCGGGCTGCGATGTTGCCGAGCGGGCGCCATGCGCTAGCTCTGCTCCGCCGTCGAGAGCTTCTGAAACTGCTTCTTCATCGCATTGACGCGGCCGAGATAACCGGCGACCGAATGGTCGCCGCAGCGCTCGCCATCCGCCGGCTTGAAGCCACGGCGCACGAACCCGGCCGCCGGCCCGGCGCCGCACAGATGAATGACGGCCGCGAGATCCTGCCGCTGCTGCGCGCTCGGCTTGGCACCAGGCTGCCGCGTGAGCACGGCGGAGACCTGGCGGTCGAGCGAGATCACCGTGAGCGCCACCGCATGCGCCGGCCATGCGCGGACGTACAGGCTCGGCGACCCACAGCCGTCGCTGACCACCTCGTGATCCCGGATGCAGAACCGTGCGGCGTCGGCAAAGGCGCCGTCGGTCATCTGGAACAAGCCGACGGCGCTGGACGCCGGCTGATACAGCGCGAACGGATTCCATGCGAAGCGCCAGCGCCAATAGGTGCGCGCCACCGGATTGCCCGAGCTCTCGGTCTGCGCCAGGGCGGCGAGCAGCTCCGGCGTGATCGATCGTGTCGAGCTCTCACGGAACAGCGCGCCATATTGGCGCCAAGTCTCCTCCGGCTCCTTGTCGAGCGAATGACCCGTCACCACGAACAGCTCGGTCGGCTTGCGCAGCACGTGATAGGCCAGATTGACCAGCGCGAAGGTCACGAGCAGCACGAAGGCGCCGCAGGCGATCTTGATCCACCGCGGCGCCGCGCCCGCCGTCCGGCCCAGCCACTGCGCACCGCGCCCCGCGATTCGCTTCGCATCGCGCAGCAGCGCGCGCCAGCGGCTGCCGCGTTGCGGCTTGCGCATTTTTTGTTGGTGTGGGGCAGGGGATTTCGGCAACTGATTACCTCGGCCGCCGGTGTGCCGGTCCATGGTTAAGGAAGAATTTGCGCAATCGCGTCATCCTGCCACTTTCTGGTGTGGGGCGGGGCGTGATGAAGAAATCGGTCAGTACTCTGCTGATGGTGCTGTTGTCGGTGCTGGCGGCGGGCATCCTGGTGTCCACGGCGATCCTGATGAGCGGCGCCGCGGGCCGCTATCGCGAGAGCGTCGCGACCGAGCAATTGACTGCGGCCGACAAGGCGATCTTCCAGAACGTCCTGGTCATGCGCGCCCACCGCGGCGACATCCAGAGCGTGCTGCTGAGCGAGGACGATCCGCGCGCCAAGCTCACCGAATATCAGGGCATCGAGGCCAAGGGCTATGACGGCATCGGCGCCGCGCTCGCCGGCGTCGACATGCCCGAGCGCGACGACCTCATGGCCGGGTTGAAATCGAGCTGGGACGCCACGGTTCCGCAGTTCAAGCTGCTGTTCGATGAAGCCGCGAAGCCGCGCTCCGAACGCGTGCTGGCGCGTACGCAGGCCTGGTACCAGGCAATGACCAAGACGCTGGACGTCGCCAACGCTGCCTCGCTCGCCGTCTCGAACCGCGCCTGGATGACCGATCCGGCGATCGCCAAGATGGTGCAGGCGCGGCGGCTGGCCTGGCAGGTCCGCGACCGCTATGGCCTGCAATGCTCGGCGCTGCGTCCCAACATCAACGCCTCCAAGCCGCTCGACGACACCCAGAAGGGCGCGATCGCGCAATGGCGCGGCACCGTCGCGGCCGGCTGGTCCGGGCTCGACGACCTCTTGGCGGGGGGCGGCAGCACCGGGCTCGCCGGGGCCGTGAAGACCTCGCGCGCCGAGGTCGAGGCCGCGCATCAGCGCATGGACCATCTCGCCAAGGGGTTTGACGGCAGCGGCAAGCCGGCGATGCCGGCGCCGGAATGGAACGCGTTCTGCCAGGGCCCGTTCGCCGGCATCATCGCCATCGGCATGACCGCGCTCGACGGCTCGATCGCGCGCGCCGAGGAGATCAAGACCGCGGCGCTGAGCAGCCTGATCGTCCAGTCGCTCGCCTTCATCACCGCGCTCGTGGTGGCCGGCCTAGCGCTGCGCGCGGTGCGCGTCCGCCTGATGCGCCCGGTCGGCGTCCTGATGCAGGCGATCCAGCGCATCGGCCAGCGCGACTACCAGACGCCGGTGCCGCAGTTCGCTCATGCCGACGAGTTCGGCGCCATGGCTGCCGCCCTCGAGGGCCTGCGCGAGAGCGCCGCCACCGCCGAGCAGCTGTCGCGCGAGCGCGAGCTCGACCAGGGCCGCCGGCTGGAGCGCTCGCAGGCGATCGACAGCGCCTGCAAGAGCTTCGACGACACCGTGCAGGCGGTCATCGTCAGCATGGGCAACTCGACCGGCCAGCTCGATTCCAGCGCCGGCGAGGTCCGCAAGCTGGTCGATGAGTCCACCGAGCAGACGGCCGCGGTCGCCAGCGCCGCGGAGACCGCGACCACCAATCTCGAGACCATCGCCGCCGCCACCGAGGAGCTGACCGCGTCGGTCTCCGAGATCGCGGCCCAGGTGCAGGCCTCGGCGGCCGATGCGCGCCAGGCGGTGGAGAAGGCGGCGCAGACCAACGCCACCGTCGAGATGCTCGACCGCGCCGCCAACCGCATCGGCGAGGTGGTTAAGATGATCACCGCGATCGCCGCGCAGACCAACCTGCTGGCGCTCAACGCGACCATCGAGGCGGCGCGCGCCGGCGAAGCCGGCCGCGGCTTCGCCGTGGTCGCCGGCGAGGTCAAGAACCTCGCGGCGCAGACGGCGACCGCCACCGACGACATCACCCGCCAGATCGCCGAGATCCAGGCCGCCACCGGCGAGTCGGTCGAGGCGATCCGCGCCATCAGCCACAACATCTCCAGCATCGACGAGAAGATGACGGCGATCGCCGCGGCGGTCGAAGAGCAGCGCGCCGCCACCACCGAGATCTCGCGCAACTTCCAGCATGCCGCCCAGGGCACCCGCGCCGTGACCGACACGATCGGCTCGGTCGCAGCGCTCAACCGCCAGACCGGCAATGCCGGCGCGGCGATGGTCGACTCCGTCCGCCGCATGTCCACCGATGCCGATCGTTTCCGCGTGGCGGTGGAGGGCTTCCTCGGCACCGTGCGCAAGGCGTAGCATCGCCAAGCGGGCGCGATCCCGCGACGCAGATGGCGCCCGAGCCTTGCCGGTCGTCGGCCCTCTGAAGGGAGAGGGCGCGGGGAATGCCGGGCGCTGGCCGCACCCATGGCCCGCCTGCAGAAGATAAGCAGGCGGCAGTCACCACAGGTTCAGCCGAGGCATCCCGGCATTCCCCGCGCGATGGTTTTCACGCTTATGTCGCGATCTCCCCGGTGTCCGGCTTGTTAGCCACCGTCGCACGGCGCGATCATCATCACCACCGCACTTGGCGCCAGCTTCGGGGCGCCAGGACCACGCGTCTTCACGTCCGCAAGCGTGCCGTTCGTCGGCGGGCCTCAAGCCCGCTGCGGCACACTCACAGCCACCGCATCTCCGGCCCACGTCTCGTGACGATCGCGATACGCCCCTCTCGGCGGGCCGGGATGGGCGTAGACAATCATGATTTTTGAAAAAGCGAAAGTAATTTATTTTTCACCGAAGGACTGGACAGGCCAGATCAGCTTGAGGCCGCTGATGAAAATGGCCTGTCGGCGCAGGCGGATTTTCGCGTCATTGCCAGCCGACGGGTCCGCGCCGAGGCGCAGCCCGTGGCAGGATCCGCGGCACTCCAGAATTCTCGTGCCGCCCTGGATTGCTTCGTCGCCTTCGGCTCCTCGCAATGACGAGAGTCCGTAGGGCGGGGTTTGGCGCAGCCGTAACCGCTGCCTGCGGAGGAATGGCGGATCACGCTGCGCTGATCCGCCCGACGGCTAGGTACGCGGACGGAACAGTTCGGGCACCCCGCCGGTTGAGGCAGTTTCAGACCCATCATCAGCCACGAAGGAGACGCGTCATGCAGGACATCAGGGAACACATGGAAGTCATCGGCGCCGACGGCGTGCATGTCGGCACCGTCGACCGCGTCGACGGCAACCGCATCAAGCTGACCAGGAAGGACAGCGGCGAGGGCAGCCACAAGGGGCATCATCACTTCATCGACAAGGGTCTCGTCGCCGAGGTCGAAGGCGACAAGGTGCGGCTGTCGGCCATCGGCGCCGTCGCGGTGACGATGGAGGAGGAGACCTAGCCTGCGGAGCGCGTCGGCTGCGCCGCGAGTTGCGTGTCATTCGTTGTTCGAGCCGGGATAGGTCAATTTGTCGCCGGCTCGCACCGCACCCTCAGATAACGTCGCCGCACGAACCTCGTCGTGGCCCATGAGATGATACACGGCGCGGCCGGCATCGATCAGGTAGTCGGCGACGATGCGACGATGACAGCGCCACCACACCGCCTCCGCGCACATGATGGCCGTGCGTTGCGCGGCCGACACGGTCAGCAGGCGATCGAAGCCGCGCCGGAAGTCATCGGACAGGGCGTAGTCAGCGTAATGATGGAAGCTCTTGTTGGTCCAGAAGCCGTTCGTGTCCGGTGAAATGCCGCTCGTCTTGCGCAGGCCGCCGAGCTCGGCAATGCGCAGATGGCCGATCTGATGGCGCGCGAGCTCGGCCGGAAGCACCTCCGAATTGTACTGCGGGTTGGTCCGCGAGCGCGGGATGCGCCTGATATCGACGACGAGCTGAACCTCGCCGGCCCGCAACAGCGTGACGAACTCGGCGATCGTCCGCGTGGAGTGCCCGATGGTGAAGACGGGAAGCGCGTCGCGCGCCCGTGTCATTGCGGTCTTGGCGGGTGAGTGCTCGGTCATCCCTGCGAACCGCGAGCCTCATCGCCGCTCACCCTGGTCAAGGCGCTCTCCTTGTGAGCGGCGATGTGCTCGCTCTTGTCGCTCTTGATCTCGTATTGCGGAGAGTCCTTGCTGGCGCGGTGACGATAGCCCTTGTAGTCGAAGTCGCGCACATGCACCGCGACGATGCGTCCGGTCACGCGGCCGGCCTCCGAGTTCCAGGAGACGTGGTCGCCCTTCGCAAACTTGGTCATCTGTCTGCTCTGTAAACAGCCGCGATCCGCACTTCACCCAGGAACGGCTCAGGCAAAGGCATGTTCCATCCATCGCTGGTCAATCCGCTCCGGCGAGCCGCGATTGCCTGGTCCCGCGGGATATCTGATCCAGATCAATCCGCAGCCGTCCGCGACCTTCAGAGTGCTCCTGTCGAGGTCGTGGCCGGATGGTCGATGTGACATGCAAAGGGAGAGCCGTTCCATGCGTACTTTTGCCTTCATGATCGTCTTGCTGGCGTCAGTCAGCCTCAATCCCTTGTTCGCTCAGGGGCAAGGAAAACCTTCCCCCAATCCCGCGGAGACCAAAGCGAGTTCAGGCGTGCCGGCAAGAGAGAAGGGGCAGTCGACCAGCGAACGTCAGAAGCAGCACACGCTGCATCGGATGGGACCCGGCATCGATTGGGACCACCGTAAGGCAGGTCGCGACTGGAAGATCTCTCCTCAGCGCGAGAAGAACGACGCTCATGGCAAACGAGACGGAGCGAGCTGAACGGCTCGTTCCCTGCGACATGACGCTAGCGCTTGGTGCTCGCCTGCGATCGCTATGCTGGCGTGGTGGCATCCAGCGATGACAACATCCGGCGTCTCCCGTCGGGCCGATGACGGTCCCGCATCGTGCGACGAGCTAGCGTTCGTCGTCCGCCGGGGGGGCGGACGCACGCACGATGCGCCGCCTCCGAGGCGCCGTGGGTCTTGAAATTGGCGCGTGCCTCGGTCAGCGACAGCGCTCCATTGGGACCACCACGGACGAGGTCGGCATCGTGGTCGTCCTGGCCGTCGTCCTCCCAATAGCAGACCGGGCAGATCTCGAACCCGCCGCGCTCACCCAGGGTGAGGAAGCGGCAGCACGGGCAGCGATAGCGCACCTCCGACGGCGGCTCGGTGACATCGCGATACATCAGGGCGTGATGATGCGAGTCTGAAAGACCTGCGTCAACGGCGAGCCGTCGGCGGGCCAAGCAGCGCGCATCTTTGCGAAGGCGATGCATTTGTCATAACAACTATAGGTTGATATTTTGATCGAGATGGGGACAAATCATCCTCGCCGAATCCGCGAGGCAAGCCTCACGCAGCGTTTCGTGTGGCTTGAGAGACGTGGCGTTTGGCCATGGTTCAGCTCCCGACCGGCTGGATTTCAATCACCAAGGAGTTTTTCATGCGCATTGGCTTTGCATTGTCGACCCTCTCCGTCGTCGTGGGATCGTCCGTTCTCGGCTGGGGCCTGACCGCGCCGCACCCCGCGCAGGCGTTCCTGGAGGACATCTGTATCCCGCGCGTGAAGGAAGGCTTGAGGAATTGTCTCGCGCCGGCCAGCGCGTGCCGCAATCCGGCGGAAGCGCTCAACCGGGGCTGCCTGCTCGAGGCGGTGCAGTTCGCCGTCATCCCGCCGGGCCGCAGCATGATCCACGCCGACTCCACCTATTTCATCGCCCAGGCGCTCGGCTATCGCGCCGACGTGGCGTATTGGATCGCCGCCTACAACGAGAATTCCGACTACGCGCAATATGCGCCGATCGATCAGTGCGGCGGGCAGGCGACATCGACCAATTCGGGCGCCAGCTACATCACCGCCAAGTTCAACGGCTTCCAGCGCACCAACAACACCACCGACGGGCCGCTCTATCATTATCTCCTGAACTTCTCACCGAATGGGCAGGGCACCGACGTGCACGGCGCCAGCGGCGTGCAGGCGGTGTATCCGTTCCACTATCCGCCGCCCGGCTATCCCGTGACCATCGACAGCGTCTATCAGGGCACGCTGTACGATCTCCGGCAATGGGCGATGAAGCCCGACGACGGCCCGGGCCTGCTGTGCACCGCCGGATACACGGTGCCGAACGGCTCCTCGAACTTCAGCGGCCCGCAATGCCTGGCGAACGTGCCGATCAGCGGCAACGTGCCGCTGCTGGAGAACTACGCCATCGGGCCGGCCCTCAACATCACCTCGGGACCGAAGGTGCTCGACAACAGCAACGGCGTCGTCGACTACACCCAGCTCAAATCCTGGCTGGACGACAAGAGCCGGACCACCGGCGTGCTGTTCGACGACCCCGGGAAGCCGCCGGTGCCGGTGCAGATCGCCAGGATCGGGCTCTATCTGCACTCCCTGCAGGATGCCTCGTCGCACGGCACCTTCTGTGGTGACGACGCGCCGTCGCCGCCGGGCGGCTCGGATGTCGGCAGCTACATGGCCATGAGCTCCGGCAGCATCAAGCTCAGCTTCGGCACCTATTGCGCGACGGGGCCGCATCTCGCGAGCCACGTCCAGGAGACCGGCACCGGCGACGCCAGCCTGCCGCTGCGCGACTATGTGGCGCTGAACAACACCGTCGACGAGCTGATCCTGTTCGGCAACACCGTCGCCAAGCCGCGCGGCTGGATCGTCAACCCCAGTCTGCTGCCGCCCAACGTCGTCGGCGCCAAGAGCGCCGCCGGCGACAGCGCGGCCGACCTGAAGTCCCGCCTCGTCGGCCGCATCGTGCAGGGCCAGCAATGGTCGCGTGCCGAGGTCTACGCCTCTGGCGTGGTCACCCTGCCGCTGCAACGCACCGGCGCCCAGGACCGCCTGAACACGATGAACGCCGCGCTGGGCGCCTATTCGAAGCGGCTGCTGGCCGCCAACCCCAAGCTGACCGCGCTGCGCCCGATGCCGGGCAATTCGTTCGACCCGAACGACAAGTCGGTGTGTTTCAAGTAGCGCCGTAGGGCGGGCAAAGCGCCGCCGCAAGGCGGCGCGTGCCCACCATTGCGAACCGCCCGCACCCTACGGGCTGTCCCGCTCATCCGAGCCTCCTGATGTTTCGTGCGCCGCTTTAGGGGTTATTCCGTCGTCGAAAGCGTCTTCCAGAGCAGATATCCGCCCAGCACGATCAGGATCATCGGCATGAGCGGCAACGGCAAGGCAAGAAGATCCCACAGGCCGGCCGCAAGAATGATGACCCCGATGACCACGCCGAACCTGTCGACCTTTAGGCTCCGTTGCGTCCGCACCATCTGTGCGCCCAGGATGAGGATGCCGACGCCCACCAGGAACCAGCCCCAGGGAAGCCCTGCGAGCATGACTACGCCAAGCCAGATGAAGAAGACGGCCCAAGCGGCTGAATCGATTTGACGGTGCGGATCGGGCGCGTCGTGGGATGGGACGAGAGATGCTTGCGAGTCGGCCATGATACTGCCTCCGCTTCTCTGACGATGACAGCTTGATGCGGATTCACTTCGACGCTGTTGATGCAGGTCAACCAAAGCGCGCGGGAAGCGCGTGGTCGTGTCCACAGCGTGGCGCCCGCAAAGCGTACGCCCGCGAGCACGACCGCCTCGTTCTCCAGCAGATGCACGCCGAACCGCGCCGCCTCGGCGCGCGCCAGCTTCAGCTCTTCGGGAAAGGTGCGGTGATCAAATTCATGGTTGCCCATCACCATGACGATCGGCACGCCATGATGTGGAGGTTCATGGCGGGCAGGGAGGCGGAGCCCAGGGCTCGCCGCGTAGGGCGCGTTAGCGAAGCGTAACGCGCCGCCCTGGTCAAGCGGCGGATTACGCTCCGCTCATCCGCCCTACGCTTGCTAACGCTCCTGGTCCGGCCGATCAGCACCATCCCTTCTTCCAGTGGCCCGGCGGACAGTGATGGCCGCGCCAACCCACCTTTCGGCCGCGACTCCAGCCGAAGGCCCGGTGACCGCCGCCGCGGCCCCAGCCATGACCATGACCATGGCCATGACCGCCTCTCACCTCGATGAGATCAGATGCGCCGCGATCGACCTGAAGGGGAGCGCGAGGCAACGCGCTGGCGGGCACGACCAGCGCGGTTGAAATCGATGTTGCAAGGATGAAGATCGCTTTGCGCATGTGACTCCCTCGGATGTCTGACGATGAACTGAGAGGCTTACGGCTTTTCTGTGTCTTCAAGCGAAAGGGGGGCCGGGAAGCGGGATCGAATCCCGTTCGCGCGCCCACTACTTCCTATGCGTGCTGGAGCCGGTGGTCGTCATGCGCTGGCCGGGAGCGCTCTCGGAATGCCCCGGGCCGGCGGCGGTGTTGCTCTGATGACCGGGCGCGTACTCCGAAGCGCCGGGCGCCGTCGACGTCTTGTTACGCTGCATCTGCTGACCGGGCGCTTTCTTCGACGCGCCGTGCGAACTTGCGCCGGTCTCTGCGGCGAACACAGGCGAAGCGGCGAACAGAGCCGCCGTCAAGACGATTGCCATCTTCATGAACGAACCTCCTTCGTTGTTGGTTCGTAGTAAACTGCGGCGTGTCGGCGATCGTTCCGCTGCACCGGGAAATCCTGGGGATCGTGTAGCGGACGCGGTATGATGTTCGGGGGCCTGAGAGTGCATCCGTCTCGGCAACCGCGATCCCGGATGTCGCTCTCGCTCATCCGGGTTACGAACGCTCATTCATGACAGGACCATCACCATGTCCCGCCTGAACCGGATCGACCTGCCCACCGCCGGCCGCCTCGCCATCGCGGCGCGGCCGAGGGCGGAGGACTGGCTGGCGGAGGACATCGCGGCCTGGGTGGGCGAGGGCATTGCCGTCGTCGTCAGCCTGCTGGAGCAAGCTGAGGTGCATGATCTCGGCCTGCGGCGCGAGGCCGCGCTGTGCGAGGGCCACGGCATGGTCTTCGTCTCATTCCCGATCCCCGATCGCCGCCTGCCTGACAGCCGCAGTGCGGCGGTGCGGCTTGCTGAGGGCCTAGCGGTGCGGCTGACGGAGGGCGAGACGGTCCTGATCCATTGCCGGGCCGGTATCGGCCGCTCGGCCGTCATCGCGGCGTGTGTGATGATTCGGCTGGGCATTGATGGAGCTGAGGCCTTCGACCGGATCGCCGCCGCACGCGGCGTGCGTGTGCCGGATACGGAAGATCAGCGGGAGTGGGTGAGGGCGTTCGAGCGCAAACAGATCGATCAGTAAAGTGCAGCGTCACCGTAACTCCCGCCCCCTCGCCAACATCGCCGGCGACCACGACCACATCGACCCCGGGCAGGGCCGCGATCGGCTTGATGTCGGCCATGTCGGCGTGGAGATCGGAGAAGGTTTGGAGGTGCATTGGGGCCGGGAGGTGGAGCCCAGGGCTCGCTTCGTAGGGCGCGTTAGCGAAGCGTAACGCGCCGCTTTCGGTAAGCAGCAGACTGCGCTCCGGCAATCCGCCCAACGCCTGCCAGGCACACTATCGATGACGAATATTGAAATAGTTTAGCAAGCCGTCGTGTACGGTTACGGGCATCTCATAGTCTAAATACTCCTCCTGTCGAAAGCTCCAGAAAAAACGAGGCTTTCCCTTCACGTGATCGATGTTGCCGATAATCCCGACCATGTACAATTGTTCTACCAGTTTCGCTGGGTCGACATCGACGTGTGGCTTTAGTGCTTCAGCAAGATCATTGGCGTTCGAGTAACGACGTCTCCGTATACCCATTCTGATTCCGGCTAGGACGTTCGCGGGATATTGTACCGAGATCTGTTCGAAGAGTTCAGTGGCAGAAATCCTGGCGTACTCGTTCAAGCACTCCTTTGTACCTTCTTCGGTTATTCGAGTGTGCCTTGGATGTACCTTTGCGTAGACCTTGAGAAACCGGATCATATCTCGGGGCTTGAACCACGAATTGTTCAGAAGAAACGACATGAAGTCGATTGGGTGACCAAAGTTGATAGTTTTTGGGATAAATTCGTCTGCGTTGATCTCAGTTCCGCGCGGAGCGCCAACAACGATTTTTTGAGTCAGAATTTCAAGAAGGGAATCTCGGTCCCAGCCCAAGAAGACGTCATTTCCGTCCATAACCTTACTGATTTCTGGGTCGAGCTCGTTGAGCTTGGTGCGTATTTCCGGACGCAGATTGCAGATAAAGTGCATATCAAGATCATTTGTTACGCAAAAATCGTTCAAGTAACAGCATGTACGAACGATGTCGCGGATGAGGCATAGTCTGGCTCGATACTCATCAGACTTCGTGTTGAGGTTTGAAATGACAAGTTCATCGACAAAGAAGTAGAGGCGGTATTGTACGCAATCGGCGACGAGCAATTGCTCTGCAATCCTATTGAATTCTGGAACAGTGAGTTCGTTGGATTGCGCTGCCAGCTTCGATGGGTCGAACTCAAGTTTCGTTTCCAGAAAATGCAGTGGTACCTTGACCTCGACCTTGAGGCTCTTTTTTATTCCGTCGATGATGCTGTTTGTACCCCCTGTGGTGCTTAGGCAAAATGCTGTAAAGGAATTGCTGAATCCTTCTGCTTGCAGGATCTTGGCGATCCTAATGAATAATATTCGTTTCCAGACTTCCTTGAAGTCGTATTGGCTTTCGATCGATGTCAATTGATCTAAACTAATAAGATTCATTCGTTGCGTTGAAGCGAAGTCTGTGTAGTCGTCCGGAGTAAGGTCGTCATAGAAGCTTATGAGGCCGCTCAAATATCCTTGACGTTGAGCTCGGTCGCTTTCCAAATACAGCTGACACGCCGTTTTTCCGGCGCCTTTCTGGCCAACGATTATGTAATTGGTTTTGTTGCTTAATGTACCAAGCGGAAAGGATATTGGATCGATGAAGGTTTCCATGAAATAGGATTGGCTGCGGAGGAATTCGCGCCTTGCGTCGTATTCGCCAAAATTGAACTCCGACAGCGTAATTGGTCCGGTGTGGCCTTTTGGCAAAGGAGCGCTCCCCAAAAACTTGGCAATCAATTCTGCGTATCTACTATTCTAGCTATTGATGTGATCCTTGCAACCATTGCGGGTTATTCTTGTGAAAGTGCTTTTGCTCTTGGTTCGATCGCAGCACTGCTTCAGCCCGGGCGAAACGTTTTCCCCCGGGCTGCTGCTCATATTCGTCGATCAAAGAATCTCGCTTCTCTTACGAACACCCCGTCGTGCTGCCGCAAGTATCGCACTTCATGCAGGTGCCATTCCGCACCAGGGTGAAATTCCCGCACTCCGAGCACATCTCGCCTTCGTAGCCCTTGGCTTTGGCCTCCGCACGGCGCTCGGCCTTGGAAGCCACTTGCGTGTTCGCCGTGCCGGCCTTGCTCCATTGCAGGGCCTCGAGCTTCTCGGTGGGCGAGAGGTCGTGCTGCGGCTCCTGCTTCAGGGCGACGGCGCCGTCGAGGGCGTCGCCGGTGCGGGCATGGGAGAGGGCGGTGAGATTCACCCCACCCCGATCGGAAGCGGAGCTTCCGATCGACCCTCCCCCTGCAGGGGAGGGTGACGAGGAGCCGCCGCGCATCACGACGAGGTTGTCGGTGCGGGAGCGGGTCAGGCCGCGCGAGACGTATTTCGTGGCCTGCTGGCTCGGGCCGTCCTCCGACGGCTTGCCTTCGTCGACACCGCGGCCGAGCGCGTCGAAATTGCTTTCGGACGGGTCGACATGGGCGAGGTCGAAGCGCGACATGTAGCTGACGGCGAGCTCGCGGAACACGTAGTCGAGGATCGACGTCGCATATTTGATCGAGTCGTTGCCCTGCACGGGGCCTGCCGGCTCGAAGCGGGTGAAGGTGAAGGCGTCGACATACTCCTCCAGCGGCACGCCGTATTGCAGGCCGAGCGACACCGCGATGGCGAAGTTGTTGATGAAGGAGCGCAGTGCCGCGCCCTCCTTGTGCATGTCGATGAAGATCTCGCCGAGACGGCCGTCATCATACTCGCCGGTGCGCAGGTACACCTTGTGGCCGCCGACGACCGCCTTCTGGGTGTAGCCCTTGCGGCGATCCGGCATCTTCTCGCGCTCGCGCATCACCACGATGCGCTCGACCAGCTTCTCGACGATCTTCTCCGAGACCTGGGTGGCACGCGCGGCCATCGGTTTGTCGTAGAAGGACTCGACCGCATCATCTTCGTCCTCATCGTCGGCGATGAGCTGCGAGTTGAGCGGCTGCGACAGCTTCGAGCCGTCGCGATAGAGCGCGTTGGCCTTCAGCGCGAGCTTCCACGACAGCAGATACGCCGCCTTGCAGTCCTCGACCGTGGCGTCGTTCGGCATGTTGATGGTCTTGGAGATCGCGCCCGAGATGAACGGCTGCGCCGCCGCCATCATGCGGATGTGGCTCTCGACCGAGAGATAGCGCTTGCCGATCTTGCCGCAGGGATTGGCGCAGTCGAACACCGAATAATGCTCGGCCTTCAGATGCGGCGCGCCCTCGACCGTCATCGCGCCGCAGATGTGCACGTTGGCGGCCTCGATCTCGCGCTTGGTGAAGCCGATCGCGGTGAGCAGGTCGAAGGTGGGGGCGGCGATCGCATCAGTGGTGACGCCGAGCTGCTTGACGATGAAGTCCTCGCCGAGCGTCCACTTGTTGAACACGAACTTGATGTCGAACGCGGTCGGCAGCGCCTTCTCGACCTTGGCGATGGCCTCGTCGGTGAAGCCCTTGGCCTTCAGGGTGGTGGCGTTGACGCCCGGCGCGTTCGACAGCGAGCCGTGACCGACCGCATAGGCCTCGATCTCGGCGATCTCGCTCTCGCGATAGCCGAGCACGCGCAGGGCTGCGGGCACGGCGCGGTTGATGATCTTGAAGTAGCCGCCGCCGGCCAGCTTCTTGAACTTCACCAGCGCGAAATCAGGCTCGATGCCGGTGGTGTCGCAGTCCATCACCAGGCCGATGGTGCCGGTGGGGGCGACCACGGTGACCTGGGCGTTGCGATAGCCGTTGGTCTCGCCGAGCGCGAGCGCGTCGTCCCAGGCCTGGATGGCGTGGCTGACGAGCGAGACCTGCGGGCAGTGGGCGTGGTCGAGCGGCACCGGGGCGACCGAGAGCGCCTCGTAGCCGGTCGCCTCGCCGCGCGCGGCGCGGCGATGGTTGCGGATGACGCGCAGCATGTGCGCGGCGTTCTTCTTGTAGCCGGGGAAGGATCCGAGCTCGCCGGCCATCTCGGCCGAGGTCTTGTAGGCGATGCCGGTCATGATCGCCGAGAGCGCGCCGCACAGCGCGCGGCCTTCCTTGGAGTCGTAGGACAGGCCCATGGTCATCAAGAGGCCGCCGATATTGGCATAGCCCAGGCCCAGCGTACGGAACTCGTAGGAGAGCTCGGCGATCGCCTTCGACGGGAACTGCGCCATCAGCACGGAGATCTCGAGCACGACGGTCCAGAGCCGGCAGAGATGCTCGTAGGCGCCGACGTCGAAGTGCTTCGTTTCCGTGTTGTAGAACGTCAGCAGATTGGCCGAGGCCAGGTTGCACGCGGTGTCGTCCAGGAACATGTATTCCGAGCACGGATTGGACGCGCGGATGTCGCCGGACGCCTTGCAGGTGTGCCAGTCGTTCATCGTGGTGTTGAAGTGCAGGCCGGGGTCGGCCGAGGCCCAGGCGGCGTGGCCGATCTTCTCCCAGAGGTCCCTGGCCTTCAGCGTCTTGACGACCTTCTTGTTGGTGCGGCCGATCAGGCTCCAGTCGCCGTCGGTCTCGACCGCGCGGAGGAAGTCGTCCTTCAGGGACACCGAGTTGTTGGAGTTCTGCCCCGAGACGGTGAGATAGGCTTCCGAATCCCAGTCGGTGTCGTAGATCGGGAAGTCGATGTCCTTGTAGCCCTGCTTGGCGAACTGGATGACGCGCTTGATGTAGTTGTCGGGCACCAGCGCGCGGCGCGCGAGCTTGATCTCGCGACGCAGCGCCGGGTTCTTCTCGGGATCGAAGCAGTCGTCGCCGGAGCCCTCGCAATTGACGCAGGCCTTCATCACGGCCTTGAGGTGCTTCTGGTTGATCTTGGAGCCGGTGACCAGCGCCGCGACCTTCTGCTCCTCCTTCACCTTCCAGTCGATATAGGCCTCGATGTCCGGATGGTCGGCGTCGACCACCACCATCTTGGCGGCGCGGCGCGTGGTGCCGCCCGACTTGATGGCGCCGGCGGCGCGGTCGCCGATCTTGAGGAAGCTCATCAGGCCGGACGAGCGGCCGCCGCCCGACAGCCGCTCGCCTTCGCCGCGCAGCCGCGAGAAGTTGGAGCCGGTGCCGGAGCCGTATTTGAACAGGCGCGCCTCGCGCACCCACAGGTCCATGATGCCGCCGTCATTGACGAGGTCGTCCTCGACGCCCTGGATGAAGCAGGCGTGCGGCTGCGGATGCTCGTAGGACGACTTCGACTTGGTCAGCTTGCCGGTCTTGTAGTCGACGTAATAGTGGCCCTGGCCGGGGCCGTCGATGCCGTAGGCCCAGTGCAGGCCGGTGTTGAACCATTGCGGCGAGTTCGGCGCGACCATCTGCTTGGCGAGCATGACGCGGAGCTCGTCATAGAACGCCTGCGCGTCCGCTTCCGAGGAGAAGTAGTTGCCCTTCCAGCCCCAATAGGTCCAGCAGCCGGCGAGACGGTCGAACACCTGCTTGGCCGAGCGCTCGCTGCCGTAGCGCTCGTTCTCAGGGAGAGCGGCCAGCGCCTCGGTGTCCGGCACCGAGCGCCACAGCCACGACGGCACGCTCTCTTCCTCGACCTTCTTCAGGCGCGCGGCGACGCCGGCCTTGCGGAAATACTTCTGCGCCAGCACGTCGGAGGCGACCTGCGACCAGAACTCGGGGACCTCGACATTCTCGAGCCGGAACACCACGGAGCCATCCGGATTCTTGATCTCGGACGTGGTCAGGCGGAAGTCGATCCCTGCATAGGGCGACTGTCCTTCGGTGGTGTTGCGCCGTTCAATCCGCATCGCGAGCCCCAATAGTTCTTGCCGGACCGCGCTTGGCGGCCGGGATCATTGCATCCAAGGGCGACGGCTGGAAGTCCCCGGACGCTGCCGGAAAATTCGTCTGCCGCCGCAGTTCAACCGGTTGCCCGGTCCGCATCTGTTCAGCCTCGAAGGCGAAGGCCTTGCGCCGTTGTCCGGCGTCTCGCCCCGTCTTCCTGCGCGGGGCGTGCAGCCCGTCCGCTGCCCGCACCGTCCGTTCTCAACGCGTCACTCCCGCCGTTCCGCTCCGTCGTCCCTGCAGGGGAGGCCCCCACATCTAGTGGGTTCCCCGTTGGGGCGCGGCGGCGCAGCGATGGTCCACAGGGCAGACGGCGACCCACGCCCGCTGCCGTGGCGACGGCGGCGTGGTCGTCTTCGAACCCTCTCGAGGGAAGCGGCCGGCCAGACCCGAAACATGACTGTGCGCCGAACCGGGCCGGAAGCTAGGACGACTCCGCTTCCCGCGTCAAGGACTAGTGGGGGTTCCCTAACCAAACACTAAATATGGGGGAAAGTACGGGATAACCAGGGCGTGTGCCGGTATCGTGATGGCCGTAACTATCGGCGAGTCCTCGCGGATTCGAAACCGAAAAAATTTGTGCCGCAGGCTGTCCACAGGGCTTCGTCCCGCTGTTCACAGGGGCAGATTTATTCGCGTGCCAATGACGTGTTTCGCTTGCATCGGCGGGACTCACGGGCGCCTACGGAGCGTTCGCGGGGCAGGCATGCCCCACAATCCCTGGTGTGGCCGGGAAAACGCCGGCAAGCTCATTGTCCCACGGACGGCGCCGGTGATTCCATGACAGACAAGCCAGTGGCCAGCGGGCGGATCACGCCCGCCGGGCTGATGTTCCTCGCCATCACCTCGCTCGGCTGGGGCTTCAACTGGCCGGTCACCAAGCATCTGGTCGGCGTGCTGCCGCCGCTCACTCTGCGCGGCACCACCGGGGTGGTCGGCGCGCTGCTGCTGGCGCTGCTGGCCGTCATCCGCAGCCAGAGCCTCGCCGTGCCGCGGGAGGTCTGGCCGCGGCTGATCCTGGCCGGGATGCTCAACGTCACCGCCTGGATGGTGCTGATGGGGCTGGCTCTGCTGTGGCTGCCGGCGAGCGAGGCGGCGCTGATCGCCTACACCATGCCGGTGTGGGCCTCGCTGCTGGCCTGGCCGATTCTCGGCGAGCGGCCGACGCTCTTGCGCGTGCTCGCGCTGGTGCTGGCGTTCGCGGGGCTGGCTTCGATCATGGGCAGCAACGGGCTCACCGCCAGCCGCGACAAGCTGCCGGGCATCCTGATGGTGCTCGGCGGCGCGTTCGGCTTCGCGCTCGGCACGGTCATGGCCAAGAAGCTCCCGATCAGGCTGCCGCCGCTGTCGGCGGCGGCCTGGCAGATCGGCATCGGCTGCGTGCCGATCGTGCTCGTGGGCTTCGCGGTCGAGCATTCCGACTGGACGAAGCTGGATCAGCTCGACTGGGCGCTGATGTTCTATTCCACTGTGATCCAGTTCTGCGTCGCCTATGTCGCCTGGTTCGCGGCGCTGTCGCGGCTGCCGGCCTCGGTGGCGGCGATCGGCACCATGGCGGTGCCGGTGATCGGCGTCCTGGCCTCCGCGATCGCGCTGCGCGAGCCGCTCGGGGCAGGGCAGGTGGCCGCGCTGGCCTTCACGCTGGCCGCGGTGGCGATGGCGACCCGCGGCTAGCGCCAGCCGGCCGCCGGCTTGCCGTCCAGCGCCTGCCGCACCATCTGCGCGAGCTCGGCGCGGCGATAGGGCTTGGTCAGCAGCAGCGCGTCCGGCACGAGCTGCCGGTTCTCGACCATCTCATCGCCGGTATAGCCGGAGGTGTAGAGCACTGGGAGCGCGGGGCGCGTGGTCATGATGGTTTCGGCGAGCTGCCGGCCGCTGATGCCGCCGGGCATGATGACGTCGGTGAACAGCAGGTCGAAGGGCTGGTTCCGCGCGGCGATGGCCAGCGCCTCCGAGGCCTGCGAGGCGACGAGGGTGGTGTAGCCGAGGCCCTGCAACTGCGCGAGCACGAAGTCGCGCACCAGCGGATCGTCCTCGACCACCAGGATCGTCTCGCGGCCATGCGGCAGCGCCTGCTCGTGCTCCGTCTCGATCTGCTGCGTCGCCTGCGCCGCCGGCAGATAGAGCCGGATCGTCGTGCCGCGGTTCTGCTCGCTCTGAAGCTTGACGTGGCCGCCGGACTGCCTGACGAAGCCATAGACCATGCTGAGGCCGAGACCGGAGCCCTTGCCGGCATCCTTGGTGGTGAAGAACGGCTCGAAGGCGCGGTCCTTCACCTCCCGCGGCATGCCGCTGCCGGTGTCGCTGACCGCGACCATGACGTAGGAACCGGGCACGATGCCGGGATTGGCCGCTGCATGGGCCGCGTCGAGCGTGGTCTTCGCCGTCTCCAGGAGCAGCCTGCCGCCATCGGGCATCGCATCGCGCGCGTTGATCGCCATGTTGACCAGCGCGTTCGCGAGCTGCGCGGAATCGACATGGGCGATGAGATCCTCGTCGGCAAGAACGGTCCTGATCTCGACCTGCTCGCCGAGGGTCGGCCGCAGCAGCTTGGCGATGTCCTCCACCGTGGCGTTGACGTCGATGTCGCGCGGACGCAGCGGCTGCTTGCGGGCGAAGGCGAGCAGATGCCGGATCAGCTCGGTGCAACGATCGGTGGCCCTGCCGATCAGGGCCGCGAACTCGGCCGCCGCCGGCCGGTCCTGCACCGCGTCGATCAGGACCTCGATCGACCCGGTGATGATCGTCAGCATGTTGTTGAAGTCGTGCGCGACGCCGCCGGTGAGCTTGCCGATGGCATCGAGCTTCTGCGCCTGCTGCAGCAGGCGCTCGGTCTCGTGCACGTCGGTGACGTCGTGATACACCAGCGCGGCGCCGCTGATCGCGCCTGCGGAATTGCGCAGCGGCCGCCCGCTGACCATCAGGCGAAACTGCGGCCGGCCGTCGGTCGGCTTGACCACGACCTCGCGGCGGTCGAACGACAGCCCGCACAAGGCGCGCGCGATCGGGAGCTCCTCATCGACGATGCGGGTGACGGCGTCGCTCTCGTAGAACTGGTTGGCGGCCTGCATCTCGGCGAAGGTCTTGCCCACATTCGTTCCCAGGAAACGTCCCATCGCCTGGTTCGACAGCATGATCGTGCCTTCGGGATCGACGACGAGGACGCCCTCGGCCATGCTGTTGAAGGTGTTCGTGAGAATGGCGGAGAAGCGGCGCAGCGCGTCATAGGCGGCGGCGAGATCGCTGCGCTGCTGCACGGCCTGGGCTTCCAGCGAGGTCGCGGTCTCCCGTGACCGGGTGAGGGACGAGCGCAGCGCCCGGTCGGAAAGATGAGCGCGCCGGACGAGATAGGCCGACATCAGGAGCAGCAGGCCGACGCCGGCGAGGTCGATCGCCAGCAGCCAGGATCCGGTTCGTCGCGAGATCGTGGCGCGGTCCGCCAGCAGCCGGCGCTCCTCATCGGTAAAGGCGTCGAGCGCCTGGTTGATCGTCGTCATCGCCGCCGGACCGGCCGCGCTCGCCGCCAGCGCCTGCAGGCCGTCGCGATCGTTCGCCGCGTGGCGACGGATCAGCTCGCCGGCAAGCTGAATGCGCCGCTGCACGATGCCATAAATCGATCGCAGCCGCTCGCTCTGCGAGGAATTGTCCCGGACGAGCCCTTGCAGGTCCGCCCAGGCCGCAGGAATAAGTCCACTCGTCGCCTGAAACTCTGCGATGAACCGGTCGGCTCCGGACAATGCGAAGCCGCGCGAGGCGGCTTCTGACTGTCGCAGCAGGGCGCGGAGCTCGGAGGATTTCTCCAGCACCTCCATCGTGTGCTCGACCAGGGCGGTATCGTTGCGCGCCTTGATGTCCAGTCCCGTCGACGCGGCGCCGATCGCGAGCAGGGTTCCAAGGCCGAGCCCGATCACCACCCGCCGACGGATCATCGGTGGCCTCCAATGGCGCGGGATGCCGTCGCGTCCTGCCAATTGCATGGGGTAGGTTTCCATTGGAATTTGTGGCGCCCAGATCCGTGACGATCGCAGTTCCGATCCGCGCGATGGTCAAGTCAGGAGAAGTGAGCGCGCGTCGGTGCGTCCTCGGAAAAGGCGTTCTCGGCCAAGGCATCATCGGCCAAGGCGTCATCCACGGGGCCTGCCAGCGCCAGCCGCACCATCTTGGCGAGCTCCGACTTGCGATAGGGCTTGGTGAGCAGCAGCGCAGCCTGGTCGAGGCGACCGTGCTCGACCATCGCATTGTCGGTATAGCCGGACGTGTACAGCACCTTGGTGCCGGGCCGCTGCCGCAGCGCCTCCTCGGCGAGCTCCTTGCCGTTGACGCCGCCGGGCATGATGACGTCGGTGAACAGGAGATCGAAGCTTTGGCCGGAGTCGATCTTGGCCAGCGCCTCGACCCCGGTCGATGCGGTGATGGTCTTGTAGCCGAGGCTCTGCAACTGTGAGACGACGAAGTCCTGCACCAGTGGATCGTCCTCGACGATGAAGATGGTCTCCTCGCCGCGCGGCGGCGGGGGCTCGGGCGGAGCAGGGCTCGCAGCCTGTCCCTTGGGCACAGGGATGTAGAGCCGGATCGTGGTGCCCCGTCCTTCCTCGCTGTAGATCTTGATGTGGCCGCCGGATTGCTTGACGAAGCCGTAGACCATGCTGAGGCCGAGGCCGGAGCCCTTGCCGGCTTCCTTCGTCGTGAAGAAGGGTTCGAAGGCGCGGTCGCGGACCTCCGGCAACATGCCAGTACCCGTGTCGCTGACGGCGACCATGACATAGGGGCCGGGCGTCACGCCGGCGTTGGCTGAGGCATAGGCCTCATCGAGCTCCACCCTGCGCGATTCCAGCAGCAGCTTGCCGCCATTGGGCATCGCGTCGCGGGCGTTGATCGCCATGTTGACCAGCGAGTTGGCGAGCTGCGCCGAATCGATGTGCGTGATCAGCGTCTCCTCTTCGAGGATCGAGTTGATTTCGATCTGCTCGCCGAGGGTCGGACGCAGCAGCTTTGCGATGTCGAGAATCGTGCTGTTGACGTCGCTGTCGCGCGGATGCAGCGGCTGCTTGCGGGCGAAGGCGAGCAGATGCCGGATCAGCTCGGTGCAGCGGTCTGCCGCCTGTCCGATCAGCGCCGCGGTCGCCGCGGCGGCGGGGCGGTCCTTCACCTCGTCGGCCAGCGTTTCGATGGTGCCGGTAATGATCGTCAGCATGTTGTTGAAGTCGTGTGCGACGCCGCCGGTGAGCTTGCCGATCGCATCCAGCTTCTGCGCCTGCTGCAGCAGCCGCTCGGTCTCGTGCGCCGTGGTGATGTCGTGATAGACCATCGCCGCGCCGGTAATGCCGCCCGCGGCGTCGCGCAGCGGGCGGCCGGAGATCATCAGCCGCAGCGTCTCGTCCCGGTCGGGCCGGTAGACGATCAGCTCGCGGCGGTCGAAGCTTTCGCCCCGCAACGCTCGCGGCGTCGGCAGGTCGTGTGCTGCGACAGGCGTCACGCCGTCGCTTTCGTAGACGCGGAGGCGCGCGCGGACGTCGGCCAGATTCTTTTCCGGGCTGTAGCCGAGCAGATGTTCGACCGCGGGGTTCGAGAATACCACCGTGTCCGTGGCATCGATGACGAGCACGCCCTCTGCCATGCTGTTGAACGTGTTCTGCAGGATCTCGGCGGAATGGCGCAGCTTCTCATGGGCGGCGATCAGGTCGAGATGCTGTTGCTCGGCCTTTTCCGCCAGCGAGTTGGCCTCGGCTTCGGAGCGGACCAGCGACGCGCGCAGCGCACGATCGTGGAGATAGGTCCGCCGGATGAGGTAGAAGGCGATGATCAGCAGCAGCGCGAGACCGCACAGGTCGATCGTGAGCAGCAGCGATCCGGTGGATTTCGACGTCATCGAACGCTGCGTCAGCAGCTTGCGCTGATCGGCAACGAAACGGTCGAGATGGGCCGTGATCTCGCTCATGGTCGCCGGCCCTTCGGCGCGGCTTCTGAGGGCTTCGAGCCCCGCACGATCCGAGGCGGCGTGCAACCGGATCAGCTCCGCAGCGAGCTCGACCCTGCGGACAATCAGGGCTTCGGTCTCGGTCAGAAGCTTCAGCGGTTCGGGATTGTCGGCCACGGCGCGCCGCAGCTCGACCATGGCGACCGGAATTCTCGTGCTGACATCGGCAAACTCCGTCCTGAACTGATCGTCACCGACGAGTGCGTAGCCGCGAGAGGTCGCTTCCGCTTCGCGTAGCAGCAGACGCAGATCGGAGGTCTTCTGCAGGATGTCGAGCGATGAATTCACCCAGGCCGCGTCGTGGCGCGACTTGATGTCGAGCGCCGTGGACGCGGCGCCGATCGCCAGCAGCGTTCCAAGACCGAGCCCCAATGCGAGGCGCTGATAGGTCATCTGCGTTTCTCAATCATCGACATGTCCGCCAGCTGGGCCGGGGATCATCGCGGCCAGCCCCATGCATCCGAGTTTCGATGCAGCTGCGTCCAAGCAGTGAAGATATGTCGGCAAGGCGCGCCTCCTTGTTCGAAGTTCTTGGCGCGTTCGCGGGCGGCAGGCCCAAGCTGCTCACCCGCGGCGTTTGCACTGCGCGAGTCCCGCGAAAATCCATGTGTCCATCAACTGATATCAACCAAGCCTGCGAAGCGGCCAAACGGGCAGAATCACGAGCTCAAACAATATTGGACCGAAACGGGACGATCATCTGCACGTCGCGGGGCACATTTTGGAATATGGGCGAAAATCGGCCTGCAACGTGGCGCATTAGACACAGAACAAACAACAATACGGCACGAAAAAGGCGGCGAGCATAGGCTCGCCGCCCTCTGTTGTCGCAGCTACTATGTCAGACTCTTACGGACATGGATGGCGAAAGCCATCATAGCCGAGATAGGTTCCCGAAGCCGGATCATACGAGCGGTACCTGCGTGCGCAGTAGCTCGGGTCGACGCCTTCGGTTCCAACGATGGCGACAGGCGCGGAGTCGTCATAGTACGAGTAGTCGGAGTAATAGTCGGGCCCGTAATAATACGGATCGTTGTAGTAGGCATAGCTGCTGCCCAATCCGATCCCGACGCCAACGCCGACACCCGGCCAGAAGCCGCCGCCGCGGTGATGCCAGCCGCCACGGTGACCGCCCTGCCAGCCGCCGCCACTCCAATTGCCGCCGCTCCAGTTGCCGCGGCCGCCACCCGTGTTGACGGCGACGTTGGCGCCGGCCGCCGGACCGCGACCCGCCAGCGCTGCGCCGCCAACGGCTGCGCGTCCGGCGAAGCTGCCGCCGCTCATCCCGGCGCCACCCGGGCCGGCCGCAAAGCCGCCGCGTCCGCCGCCGCCGATCGCTCCGCCGCCGCCACCACCGATGGCCGCGCCACCGCCCCCGCCGATGGCGGCACCACCACCGCCGCCCGGACCACGACCGCCGCCGGGACCCTGGGCAAAGCTCGTCGTCGCTGCCGCCAGCGGCAGAATCAGCGCCACTGCCGCCGCAGTGCTCCATCTCTTCAGTCTGGTCATCGCTATCGCTCCATCAGGGGGGAAAGTGACCTAACCGCAGGCCGCGGATGTCGTTCCCCGCCGCGAACCGATACATCGTCGCGGGCGGAGCGGTGCAACACTGGACAAGATGCGGGCGGGGTGGCATCAGAACCGGGACCTTCACAGAACCGGCCCCAAGCCCATGAAACAGTTCTTTCTAAAGCTCTTCACGTGGTGGAACGGCCAGACTTTCGGCACGCAATTGTGGACCTGGCGCTTCGGCGAGCTCGTGGGGCAGGATGCACAGGGCAACCGCTATTATCGGACTGCCGGCGGCAAGATCGACCCGGTGCTGCATTTCGAGCGGCGCTGGGTGATCTATAACGGCCTGGCCGAAGCCAGCCGTATTCCGCCCGAATGGCACGGCTGGATGCATCATATGGTCGACGTGCCGCCGACTCAGGAGGGCTACAAGCCGCGCGAGTGGGAAAAGCCGCATGAGCCGAACCTGACGGGGACTGCGCTGGCGTATCGCCCGGCCGGCTCGACCTTGGGCAGCGGTCGCAGGCCAAAGGCCACCGGTGATTATCAGCCCTGGACTCCTGGCGGCTGATTCGATTTCGCTCGAGATGACCCGATCGGAAAAGGCCGCCCCGAGCTCCGGGCGGCCTCTTTACTTTCGGGAGCCTGCCAAGCCTGCGCTACGCCGGGTTGGTCCTGAGGGCGGTCGCCGCATGCTCCGCTGCCTCGATTCGCCGCTTCCGGAACGGTGCGATCCGCTCCAGCATGCGTGACACCACCTCGGGCGGCGCCGTGTCGGGGGATCCAGCGGTGAAAGGGGGCGCCGGATTGTATTCGAGTCTGAGCTGGATTGCCTCCGCCGTCTGACGATCGACCAACTGCGCCACCAGGGTCAGCGCGAAGTCGATGCCGGCCGTGACGCCGCCGCCGGTGATCCGGTTGCGGTCGATGCAGACGCGCTCGGTGCTGACGGTTGCCCCGAACAGCGGCAGGCACTCGCGCGCGCTCCAATGGGTTGCCGCGCGATAGCCATCCAGCAGGCCGGCGGCGCCGAGCGCGAGCGAGCCCGTGCACACCGAGGTGACGTACCTGGCTCCTTCGGCCTGGCGGCGGATGAAGCCGATGACCTCGGCGTCATCGAGGATGGCGTCGACGCCGAAGCCGCCGGGAATGCAGATCACGTCCGCCCGCGGACAGTCAGCGAAGGTGGTGGTCGGCATCAGTGTGAGGACCGAGTCGGTCGGAATCGGCTCGATCCTCTTCCACGCCAGATGCAGTGTCGCCCCCGGCACGCTGGAGAACACCTGCACCGGACCGGTGAGATCGAGCTGGGTCAGATGTGGAAACAGGACGAGAGCGATCGAGAGCGGTTGGGCCATGGCGGTGCTCGCAGGTGTGGTGCTTGACGGCGGGCATTCTGCATGGTCCGCTGGATGGCGCATATGCCAAAGTTCCCTCGTTTCCGGACGGGCTTGGGATTTCACACTTGGGCTCACGGACTTGGGCTCACGGAGCCATCCACCATGATCGGCGTGCTCATCTACCCCGATTTTCAGTTGCTCGACGCCGCCGGACCGATCTCGGTGTTCGAGATCGCTTCGCGTTATGCGCGCGCCGCGCCATCGATCAGGGTCGTCGCCGCCACGCCCGGACCCGTGCGGTCGTCGTCAGGGGCCGAAATGCTGGCGCGCAAATTCGGTCCGGTGTCGGCGCTGACCACGCTGCTGATCGCTGGCGGCGAGGGCGTGGAAGCTGCGAGCCGCAACGCATGCACGCTGAACTTCGTTCGTAAGGTCGCGCAGCGCGGCACCCGGCTTGCCAGCATCTGTTCCGGCGCCTTCGTGCTGGCCGAAGCGGGCCTGCTGGACGGCCGGCGCGCGACCACGCATTGGCAGCGCACGCGGCAGTTCCTGCGAGCCTACCCCCAAGTGAAGCTCGAGCCTGACAGCATCTACGTCCGCGACGGCAATGTCTGGAGCTCGGCTGGGATCACTGCCGGCATCGATCTCGCACTCGCCATGGTCGCCGACGATCACGGCGAGGAGATCGCGCAGAAGACCGCACGTCAGCTCGTGCTGTATCATCGCCGCAGCGGCGGGCAGTCGCAGTTCTCCTCGCTGCTGGAGCTGAAGGCGCCGAGCGGCCGCTTCGCCGAGCTCCTGACCTGGGCGCGCGAGCATCTCGATGCGCCGCTGACGGTCGACGACCTTGCCGAGCGTGCCGGCATGAGCACGCGGCATTTCACCCGCGCCTTCGTGGCCGAGACCGGCACGACGCCGTCGAAGGCGATCGAGCGTCTCAGGCTGGAGGTGGCGCGCGATCGCGTGCAGGCTTCGCATCAGCCGATCGAGCTGGTGGCCGAGGCGACCGGCTTTCGCGATCCTGAGCGGATGCGCCGCGCCTTCATTCGCGCCTTCGGCCAGCCGCCGCAGGCCCTGCGGCGCGCGGCACGCCTCACCGCCTGACCTGGATCAGTGGACGAGCGGCCGCGGGCGACGATCCTCGATGGCAGTTGAGACAATTTAAAGTTGTGTGAGATGCGCGAAGCGCGCATAGTACGCGCATTGCCACTTTGTCCATGGAGGATACGATGCGCGTATTTCTGTCCCTGATTTTGTTTGCTGCTGCCGCGGTCGGCAGTGTCGACAGCGCTTTTGCGGCAAAAGCCGAAGTCACCGGAATGTGCGTCTGCAAGAAAGGCGGCAGCACGATCGAGACCTATAGCGAGACGATCTGTGTGAAGAACGATCATGCGGGCTGCACATCCGCGAAGGTCGCCTGCGTGAATGCCTATGCCGCCACCTGCAGCGGCAAGGGCGGCACGATTTCACAGTCGACCAACAAGTGCAAAGTCGGCGGCAAGTGCTGAGCGGCGAACTCAGCCGTTCGACCTGGACGTTCTGAACGTCCGAGGCGAAAGAAGTCCCGCGCGACGGACATCGGCGCATGTCCGTCCGCGTGTTGGCATCGGCAGATGTGAGACCTATAGTCCGCCCCGCGAAACCGAGGGGTAGACGAGGCGCGATGCGTGTCACCATCATCACCGGCAGCGGGGCCGGCATCGGCGCTGCGGTGGCGCGCCGCATGGCCTCACCTGGGCAGGCCTTGATGCTGCACGGGCAGGGGGCTGACGAAGCAGGTCTCGCGCGTCTGCGGAACGTCGCCGCGGCGTGCCGGGAGGCCGGCGCCGAAGCCGAGTTTCATTGCGGCGATCTGGCCAGGCAGGGCGTTGCCACCGAGCTGGCGGCTGCGGCACGAACGCGGTTCGGCCGGATCGACGCGGTGGTGCATGCTGCCGGCTTTGCCGACCGCCGCAGCTTTCGCGATCTGCCGCGCGACGGGCTCGACCGCTCACTCGCAGTGATGCCCGCGGCATTTCATGAGCTCGCCAGCGCCGCGCTCCCTGACCTCGTGCAGAGCACCCATGCGCGCGTGGTCACGATCTCCAGCTTCGTCGCGCACCGCTTCGTGCCGGGCGGCACCTTCCCGGCCTCGGCCGCCGCCAAGGCGGCGCTGGAGGCGCTGGTGAAATGCCTCGCCATCGAGCTGGCTGCGTGCGGCGGCACCGCGAATGTCGTCGTGCCCGGCTATACGCGCAAGGATGCGGGACGGCTCGGCTCGCTCGATCCGGCCGCGTGGCAGACGGCGGCGGCGGCCAATCCGCAGCAGCGCCTCGCCGAGCCCGACGACATCGCCGCGGCCGTGGCCTTCCTGCTGTCGAAAGACGCCGGCCACGTCACCGGCGCGGTGCTGCCGGTCGATGGCGGCCTGACCCTGATGTAAGCAGCAGATGGATCGAGAGACGATGGAGCGTGTGCAGCAGACAGCCGACGTGGTCGTGCTGGGAGCGGGGATCGTCGGCGTCTCCTCCGCCTACGCCATCCGGGAGCGCGGGCTCTCGGTGGTGCTGGTCGACCGCAAGGCGCCGGGCGAGGAGACATCGTACGGCAATGCCGGCATTCTCTCCTCCGGTTCGATCCTTCCGCTCAACAAGCCCTCGCTGTTCAAGGCCCTGCCGTCCTATCTCGGCAACAAGAGCGCGGCGCTGCGCTGGGATCCGGCATGGACGCTGCGCAATGTCGAATGGGTGCTGCGCTTTCTCGCCAATGCCGTGGAGTCCCGCGTCAAGCCGCGCGCCACCGCGCTGCATGGCCTGATCGGTGCGTCGCTGAGACTGCATCGCGACTGGATCGTTCGCGCCGGCGAGCCGCAGCGGATCCGCGAGACCGGCTGGCTCAAGGCGTGGCGCAGCGACGCTGTCGGAGCGGCCAAGGCGGAGCAGGCTTTCCTGGCCGAACACGGCATCAAGAGCGAGCTGCTCGACCGCCAGGGCATTTCCGCGCTCGAGCCCAATATGCTGCCGGTCTACAAAGTGGGACTGCTGCACAGCCAGACCGCGTCGGTCGACTCGCCCGGCAATGTGACGAAAGCCTATGCGCGGATGTTCGAGGGCGCGGGCGGCGTGCTGCGGCAGTCCGAGATCAGGGCGGTGCTGTCCGACGGGGACGGCTGGCGTGTCGTGCTCGGCGACGGCGAGATTCGCGCCCGCCATGTCGTGGTTGCGCTCGGTCCCTGGTCGCCGGATATTCTCAGGTCGCTCGGCTACCGGGTGCCGATGGCGTTCGAGCGCGGATATCACCAGGAGTTCACGCCCAACCCGGCGCGCATGCTGCACCGTCCGATCCACGACGCCGAAGGCAGCTTCCTGATGACGCCGATGGAGAACGGCGTGCGCGTCACCTCCGGCGTCGAGCTGACCGATCGCGATGCGCCGTCGAATTTCGCCCAGCTCGAGCAGGTGGTCCCGCTGGCGCGCGGCGTGGTCGAGTTCGGCGAGGCCGTGGCCCAGCCATGGCGCGGCGCGCGGCCGACCTTGCCGGATTCGCTGCCGATGATCGGGCCGGCGCCGCGCCATTCCGGCCTGTGGCTTGCATTCGGCAATCAGCATATCGGCTTCACCACGGGGCCGGCCACGGGCGCGGCGATTGCCGCGATGATCACGGGCGAGACGCCGTCGTTCGACGTCTCCGCCTTTGCTCCGAGCCGGTATCTGTGAGGGGCCGCGACCGCGTCACGCCGGAGCTGCGATGAACTATACCTGGGATTTCGCCATCCTCGCCAAGTACAGCCATCTGTTCTGGCTGGGGCTCGGCTGGACCATGGCGTACACGCTCGGCACCATCCTGCTCGGCTCGGTGATCGGGCTCGTCGTCGGCATCGTCAGGCTGCGCCGTCCGGTCGTGATCGACTGGCTGCTGATCGGCTATATCGAGCTGTTCCGCTGCACCCCGCTGCTGGTGCAGATCATCTGGTTCTACTACGCGTTCCCGGTGGTGATCGGCGTCAACATTCCGGCGCATGTCGCCGCGGTCACCGTGCTGTCGCTCTACGCGGGGGCGTTCTATGCCGAGATCGTGCGCGGCAGCATCGAGAGCGTACCGCGCGGGCAATGGGATGCGGCGCGCGCGCTCGGCCTGCGCCCGTGGCGGATGATGCGGCTCGTGATCCTGCCACAGGCCCTGAAGCCGATGCTGGCGCCCTACGTCAACCAGTCGGTGACGCAGTTGAAGAACACCTCGCTGGTGTCGGTGATCGCGGTGCCCGATCTCGTCTACAACGCGACGCTGATCAACGCCGACACCTATCGGCCGCTCGAGGTCTACACCATCATCGCGCTGATCTATTTCGCGATCCTGTTTCCGGCGACGCTCCTGGGCCGTCGCTTCGAGCGCGGCATGACGTACGACAAGGCGTGAGGCGATACATCATCGAATGCCTCCGTCATTGCGAGCGAAGCGTAGCAATCCAGGGCGGCACGCGCGGTCCTGGATTGCTTCGTCGCTGCGCTCCTCGCAATGACGCTAGGAGAGAGCGTGGCTTCGCTTAGATATTCACCTCGACCGGCACGTCCTCGGCCTTGACGCCGGCCAGCCCCAGGCCCTTGACGAACCATTCGCGCATCTGGCCGATGCCGCGGTTGTAGTCGATCCACACCGCGAGGAAGTCGCGCCAGCGCTTGTCGGCCTCGCGGCGCACGCCCATGCTGGAGGGGATCGCGACCGAGGGCGACTGCAGGATCTTGTAGGTGCCGAGATTGGGGTTCTTGGCGATTGCGGTGAGGCCCAGGATCAGCGCGTTGACGACGACGTCGACGCGGCCCGAGGCCATCTCCAGCATCACCTCGTCGCGCGACTTCAGCGACTTGATGGTCGCGTTCGGCGCAAAACGGCGCGCCACCGCCTCGTTGGCCGAGCCGACGTCGACGGCGATCTTGACCTCGGGCTTGTTGATGTCGGCCCAGGTCTTGGCCTCCATCCCCTTCTTCAGCATCGCGCCGAACGGATGCGGAAACACCGTGCCGCAGAAGTCGATGACCAGCGCGCGCTGCGGCGTCGGGTTGAGCGCGAAGCCAAGATCGATCTTGCCGGCCTGCAGGTCGAGCACCGAATTGCCGTAGGTCGACTCGACATATTCGAGCTTCACGTCGAGCAGCTTGGCGATGTCGTTGGCCATCTCGATCGAGAAGCCCGACCACGTGCCGGAGGCGAGGTCCTTGTTGAAATAGGGCAGCTCGCCCGGCAGCACGGCGATGCGCAGCACCTTGTTGGCGCGGACCCGGTCGAGCGTGTTGTCGGCCGCTTGCGCCGAGGCGGGCGTCGTCGTCATGGCGGACGCGAGCGCGGCACCGGAGCCGATGGCGAGCGCGTAGCGCAGCGCATCGCGGCGGTCTTCGGAAATTTTCTGATCGTCTGACGTGGTCACATAATCCTCCTGCACCAACAGCCACGGAGCGTAGCGCCGGCCTTGCACGCCAGCAACAACCATGTCGGCCTTGATAGTAAGCGGCTGGCCGTCGCGTCATGCCGAAGCGGCCGCATGCCGTTGCTGCTCTGCCTCATTCCGATGCAGGGCTGGTCAAGCCGTGATCGGTCCCGCCAGATGGAAGCGCCTTCGGACGCAGGCGCTCGGCGAGCGGCCGCAGCAACTGCGGGGCAAGGTGAATCGGGAACTGGCTCATCGCGAAATACAGCCAGGTGGTGCCGGGGATCGCGCCCTCGGTCGCCGCCAGCATCAGCCCCATGTTGCGCAGCGATACCATCATGCCGAGCGCCATGGCGCGTTCGCGGCCCGCGCCGCGAAACAGCAGCATCGTGGTACCAAGCAACAGCAAGAACACGGTGAAGGCGAGCAGCGCCAGTCCCAGCATGCGGAACGGGCTCGCGGCCAGGTCGGCCAGGAAATGAGCCATGATGGCGGAGGCGAACACGAACAGGATGAGGACGTTGAAGCCGTCGATCGGCGCGCGATGGCGGCGGATCGTATCGATGCCGAAGGCAAGGCGGATCGCGGCGGCCGCAGCCAGCGCGCCCGCAAGGATGGCGGCGAGCTTCAGCCCGAGCGCGGCCGGAGACAGTGACAATGTCTCGCCCAAAAACACATAGGCGAACAGCGGCGCCGTCAGCGGCACCAGCGCGGTCGAGGTCACCAGCGTGATGAGAACCAGCGTCGCGTCGAGCCCCATCAGCGCGGCGAGTGCGGGCGAGGCCATCATCGGCGAGGCCGTCCCCTGCAGCATCAGCGCGAGATACAGGTCGGGCGCGGTGGCATCGACGCCGGCGATGCGCCCAATCGTGCCGACCAGCGTCGGCACGGCGATCGTGGTCCATGCGGTCGCGGCCACCACCAGCAGCGGGCGGCGCAGATGCGCTGTTAGCATCGCGACGTCGACGCGCATGAAGGAGATGCAGAGCAGCAGGAAGATCGCCTGTGTGACGTAGGGCCGCGCCAGCTCGCCCAGCGGCGGCACGGCGATTGCCGCCAGCAGAACCGCGACGATGGCGCGGGTGCCCTGATTGCCGAGCCAGCTCAGGGCCTGCAGAGGAAAAGCGAGAGGCCCGAAGGACGGCATCTTCATTCCGAACGATGGGAATCAATGAACGCGCGAACCATGCGTCGGCCGCGCGTTCATGCAAAGTCACATCTGGTTACGGACGATGTCGGCGCCTGCGCATCACTGCGCGCTGGAGCCGCCGACCACGATCTTCTCGTTGAGCTTGAAGTCGACCGTCTGCACCGTCTGCTCGATCTCGGGGTTGGGCATGCCGAGCTGCTGCGAGATCAGCTTCACCAGAAGGTCGACGCGTTCGATGAACGGCGCGCCCGCGGCGACGGCGCGCGCGGCCGACGACGGCTTGAGCAGGCTCTCGGCCGCCTTGGCGTATTTCTCGAACGGCACCTGGTCGCTCGGATCGGCGCCGAGCTTGCGGGCGATGGCATCGACATGCTCGTAGATCGATTTCGACTGGGCGAGATTGCCATGAACGGCATCGCGGATCGCCTGCGGTTCACCGCGGGTGATGCAGCGGTAGTTGCCGGTGAGCAGCATCGACCACTTCGCCAGCGGCACGAACAGCGAGTCGAACACCTTCAGCTTCACGGGCACGTCCTGGCCGTCGAGCCTGACCGCGTCGATGTCGCGCTCCAGCTCGCGGAGCAGCGCGTTGTGCGTCTCGTCCTCGAACGCGGCGGCCTTGAAGTTGGTCGGCAGGCCGACATGCAGCACGTTGGCGGCTTCCTCCGGCGGACGGAAGGCCTGCGGATCCGGCGAGCACAGCGTGACCAGCCCGGGCGTGAAGCGTTCCCACACCGCGGGATTGGTGTAGGCCTCGTCGAGGTCGACGTTGGCGAGCGCCGGGATGCGCTTGAGATAGGGCAGCGGCGGCATGTTCATGATCGAGAGGCACGGCAGCTTGGCCTCGGCGATCTTCACCATCAGCACGCGAATGGTGTGGTTGGTGTACTGCGGCTCCTGCATCGCAAGACCGACCAGGTCGTAGCGCGACAGGTCGACGCTATCGGGCGTGGCCGCGTCGAGCTTGCCCGGCAGGTCGCGCGAGAAGATCGAGCGATGCGCCGGCTCGTCGCGCAGCTTGATGCGGACTTCCGTGCCGTCGCGGTTGATCAGCTCGGCTGTCTTCTTGCGGCAGACCAGCGTCACGTTGTGGCCGGCCATCAGCAGCTTGGTGCCGAGGAGGGAGCCGTAGGAGGCCCCGAGAATCAGAATGTTGCGTGCCATACCTTGGTCGTCCCCAGAGATCGGTTCGAGATTTTGCGTTCGCGTTTCTTGTTGGCGATCCAGCCGTACCGACGAGTCCGTCAGGCGTCCGGCAGGAGCGGACGGATGCGGTAACCCATTGCCTCGGTTGCTGGCATACCAGAGCTTTCATCCCACGGAATGCGCCGTCTGGCAAGGTGCAGCGCACTCGTGCGGCATCCGGCGCGTGTCACGGTGGGGCTATCCGAGCGCAGATCGACCTTGCGCTTGGAGCTCGGCCGTTCAGCTCAGCGCCATATAGCGCCCCGGCTTGTGGTTGATCGCGATGATGACGTTGACGATCACGATGCCGAGGATCGACAGCGCCAGCCGGTTCACGGGGATGACGAAGAACGCGGCGATCATGATGAGGAAATCGACGGCGAGCTGGAAATAGCCGGCGCGGATCTTCCAGTGCTCCTGCAGATACAGCGCCAGAATGTTGATCCCGCCAAGCCCGGTGCGATGCCGGAACAGCATCAACAGGCCGGTCCCGGTCAGGCCGGCGCCGATTACGGTGGCATAGATCGGATCGATATGGCTGATGTCGATCCATGACGTCGTCAGCCGTGAGAACAGGGCGACGAGCCCGACCGCGACAAAGGTGCGGATCGTGAACGGCCAGCCCATGCGCCGGACGGCCAACGCATAGAACGGCAGATTGATCAGGAAGAAGCTGACGCCGAAACCATAACCGCTGATGTAGCTCAACAGCAGCGACAGACCGGCGGTGCTGCCGACCAGCAGCACCGTCTTGCTGTAGATCAGCATGCCGAGCGACACGAACAGCGTGCCCAGCGTCAGCGCCATCGCGTCCTCGTAGAGCTTGTGCCGCTCCTGAGCGACGATCTCTGTCACGGCCTTGATCCTTGCAGGCGATGTTTCAAAGCGACTTGAACAGGCCGGCAACGCGCGCGACCTCGGCGAGCTTCAGGCCTGCAATGTTGATGCGGCCCGAGGTCGGCATGTACACGCCGTGCTTTTCGCGCAAAGTCATGACCTCGGCCGGCGTCACCGGCAGCAGCGAGAACATGCCTTCCTGGACGCCGATCGCGATCGTGTTGGACCAGCGCCCGCCGAGCGCCTCGGCAAAAGAGCGGCGCAGCGCGGCGAGGCGCTGGCGCATCGTCTCGAGCTCGCTGCTCCAGTCGGCATAGAGGTCCGGCGTGTCGAGAATCGTCTTGACGATCGCCGAGCCATGGTCGGGCGGCATCGAATAGCTGGTGCGGGCGATGGAGACGAGATTGGAGCGCGCGGTCTCGGCTGCGGCCTGTGCCGAGGCGACGGCGTAGAGCGCGCCGGTCCGCTCGCGGTAGAGTCCGAAGGACTTCGAGCAGGACACCGCCAGCAGCGCCTCGGGCAGGGCCGCGACCATTGCCCGCAGGCCGGCGGCATCGCCCTCGAGACCGGCGCCAAAACCCTGATAAGCGGAGTCGATCAGCGGCACGAGGCCACGCGCGGCCATCACGGCGGTGATGCGCGCAAAGTCCTCGGTGCTGAGCGGGGCGCCGGTCGGGTTGTGGCAGGAGGCGTGGATCAGGACGGCGTCGCCGGGCGCGGCGCGCTGCAGCGCCTCCAGCATGCGGTCGAGCTGCAGCGTCTGCGACGGAACGTCGAAGTAGGGATAGGTCTCGACCTCGAGCCCCGCCGCGGCGAAGATGCCGGCGTGGTTGGGCCAGCTCGGCAGTCCGAGCCAGATCTTGCCGGTGCCGGCCTGGCGGATCAAATCGGCGGCGAGGCGGAGCGCACCCGAGCCGCCCGGGGTCTGCACGCCTGCGGCATGGACCGAGGGCGCGGGGCCGCCGACGAGCGACCACAACAGGTCGAGGAAGAGCTGGTCGCCTTCCGGCGCCACATAGCTCTTGCTGTCCTGGCTCTCCCAGATGATGCGCTCCGCAGCTTTCACAGCGCGGAAGATCGGCGAATGGCCGGCCTCGTCGCGATACACGCCGACGCCGAGATCGACCTTGTCGGCTCTCGGGTCAGCCTTGAAGATGCCGATCAGAGCGAGCAGGGGATCCTCGGGCTGGCGGGTCAAGCGGTCGAACATCGGAGCGATCCTATTGGAGGAGGGGCCTGCCAGACGGCCATAAGCCGTCCTTGCGGGCGACGGGACACTATCTCGGTTGCAGCGCAAGAACAGCGGACATTTCGGCGATGCTCCGCTTCGTTCGCTGCATGGGCGGCCGTTGCGCCCTCAGAACTTGCCGTGGCCCGCCTGAGCGAACTGAGCGACAAGCGTCAGCGACTGCCTTCTGAGCCAGAACGGGGCTCGGGAGCCGGCTGTGGGGACTCGTTGCGGATCTTGCGCGCGCGCCTGGCGGCAAGCTGTGAGCGAACCCTGCCATCGACTTTGCGGCCTGTCGCACGTTGCCATTTCCGAAGCTCGGCCGCGGTCAGGATCACTTTCACGATCCGCTCGTCCGGGCGACTGCCGATCGTGTCGATGACCTCCTGAGCGCTGGCCAGCCATTCTTCATAAGTGTCGTGCAGATCCGGGCAGATCCGCCTGATGTCCTCCCACTCTTCGGGCTTGAACCAAGCCAGCGCAATCTCCAGAGTTGGCTCCGTGTTTATCCTGCTCACCTGTCCGCTCTGAATGATATCTCAAGCTCGCGGAGGCCCGAAGGTCTGACGCCTTCCGGCGAGTCAGATGCGCGGCTTGGGCGCGGGCACCCGGTCGGAGTCGCCGGAGTTCGGTTCGCCCTTGGGTTCGATCAGGAGCACCTTGACCTCCTTGGCCGCGCGCGGCCGGTGGACGACCCCTTTGGGGACGACGAACAACTCGCCGGCCTTCACCGTCCGCGACGGCTGCCCCTGAATGTCCATCTCCATCTCGCCTTCCAGGACCAGGAAGAAGTCATCCGTCGTGTCATGCTTGTGGAACGGGAATTCTCCCATGAACTTCACGACCATCACGTCATTGTCGTTGTAGTCCGCGACCACGTGCGGGTCCCAATGGCCTGAGAATTGGCTCAGCTTGTCGGCGAGGTTCACGGTCTTCATGTGGGAGTCTCCTGCTGCGAGGAATGAAATGTGAGCTGTCCAGTCGTCCCGGCCGGCTTGCGCGGGATGTAGCTGCTGCTCGAGCGCGAGCAAGCCGATCTCACACGCGACGACTTCGGCCGCATGTGAGCACGACCCGCGAACTCGCGGGTCGGTGCGTTCTGAGCTCAGCGCGGTAACGCTCAGATGCCGCCGGGCCGGTCGAGCTGCTTCAGCCAGGCGCCGATGTCGCGTGCGGCGACATTGGCCTGGTCGAGCAGCTTGCCCATCGTGAAGAAGCCGTGGAATTGGCCGGGATGGTTGCGATGCGTCACAGGCACGCCGGCCTCGCGCAAGCGGCGCGCGTAGTCGTCGCCCTCGTCGCGCAGCGGATCGGCGCCGGCCGTGAGCACATAGGCGGGCGGTAGCCCGGCTAGGGTTTCCGCCTTCGCCGGGGAGGCCCGCCAATCGTGGACGTCGGCGGCACTGTTGAGATAATGGTCGCGAAACCAGCGGATCACCGAATGCGTCAGCAGCACGCTGGTCTCGGGCTCGCTGTGCGAGGGATGGCTCATCGAAAAGTCGGTGGCCGGATAGATCAGCACCTGGCCTGAGAGCTTCGGGCCCTTGCCGTCACGCGCCAAGAGCGCGACGACGGCGGCGAGATTGCCGCCGGCGGAATCGCCGCCGACGCTGAGCCTGGCGGCATCGATGCCGAGCGCGGCAGCATTGTCGGCGATCCATCGTATGGCCGCGGCGGCGTCGTCGACCGCGGCCGGAAACTTGTGCTCGGGCGCGAGGCGGTAGTCGACCGAGATCACGATCAGTTCGCCTTCGTGCGCCAGCGCGCGGCAGACCACGTCATGCGACTCCAGATTGCCGATCACCCAGCCGCCGCCGTGATAGAACACCAATCCCGGCGCAAGACCGTTGGTCTGCCGCACCGTCCTTGGCCGATAGAGCCGTGCCGGGATTGTGCCATGCGGGGCAGGGATGGCGAGGTCCTTGACGTCCGCAAGCTCGGGCGGCTCGGGATTGCTCACGACGCGCGCGGCCAGATAGTAGTCCCGCGCCTCCTGTGGTGTCAGCGTCTCATAGGCCGGCCGACCGGCCTCCTGAAATGCTTTGTAGACGGCAGCAGCATCGGCATCGAGTTGCACGGGCATTGCAAAAACCTGTCGGGTTGAAAAGACGGTCACGTTGAAGGGACGTCAGGCGGCGGTGCGGCCGCCATCGACGGTGTAGGCCGCGCCGGAGACGTAGCTGGCATCGTCGGAGGCGAGGAAGGCGACGATCGAGGCGACCTCCGCGCCCTGGCCGAGCCGGCGCGCGGGGACGCGATCGACCACCTTGTCGGCCGGAACCGCGGCGCCGCTGCGCCCTTCGATGATTGCGCTCAGCATGCGGCTCTCGATCAGCCCGGGGCAGATGCAGTTCACACGCACATTGGTGCCGGTGCACTCCCAGGACGCGCTCTTGGTCAGGCCGATGACCGCGTGCTTGCTGGCGCTGTAGACGGCGATCTGCGGCGAGCCGATGAGGCCGGCGATCGAGGCGGTGTTGATGATCGAGCCGCGGTTCTGCTTCAGCATCATCGGCAGCACGTGCTTGAGGCCGAGAAAGACGCCGACGACGTTGACGTCGAGCACGCGACGGAACGCCTCCAGCGGATATGCGGTGATCGGCTTGATCTCGCCTTCGATGCCGGCATTGTTGAAGAACACGTCGATGGTGCCGAACCGATCGCACGCTTGTCGCACATAAGCCGCGACCTGGTCCTCGTCAGTGACGTCGGCGGCCACGGCGAGCGCCTCGGCGCTCGCCGGCAGGGCGGCCGTCGCGGCGGCGAGATCGGCCTCGCGCCGGTCCACGGCGACGATGCGGGCCCCGCGCGCGGCCAGCAGCCGCATGGTCGCGGCGCCGATGACGCCGGCCGCGCCGGTAACGACGGCCACTCGGCCGTCGAGACGGATCGAATCAGACATCGATTTCCTTCCCTTTGGCGCCGGTTCCGATCCGGCTCTTGATCACGACTATCTCATTGGAAGAACCGGCTGACCAGCACGCGGAGTGCTGGCAGCTCGCCCTTCCCCCGCCGTATTCGACATGTTAACGGGAGGGCTGATCGAGAGCGGCGGATGGGTCATGACGCGATTTGATTGTCCCGAACCCCGATTCGCCTGATAAAGCCGCGCGAGATGCACCGAACAATCGTCCTGACCGGTATCGCGGCATTGCTGGCCGCCACATCCCTCACGCTGTCCGTGCCGGCGCGCGCGCAGATCGGTACCATTTTCTCCGATCCCGTTCCGCGCCCGCCGGGCAACATTCCGCGCCGTGGCGAGCCGATTCCGCCTCCCGAGGAAGAGGAGGAGATCCCGGAGCTGCCGCAGGGCCGGGTGCTGCCGGCGCCAACCCGTCCGCCGCCAGGGCAGGGCGCCGCCCTGCCGGGTCCGGTCCAATCCCAGCCGCTGGCGCCGCCGCCGGGAACGACGATCCTGCCACAGAACAATCCTCCGGTCGCGGCCGTGCCGCCACCCGGCCAGCCGGGGGCTGCGCCTGGTCAGCGGCAGGCACCGCCACGCGGCGCACCCCAGAATGCAGCGATCCCGCCGAACGGCGCGGTACCGCAGACCCCGGCCACCATCCAGCCGGGCGACGAGGTCGTGACCGAACCGCCGGCGCAGAAGATCGTCAACAAGAAGGCGAGCTTCTCCGGGCTCGACAAGATCACCGGCCGCATCATCAATTTCGACGAGGATATCGGCGAGACCGTGCAGTTCGGGGCGCTCCGGGTAAAGACCGACGCCTGCTACACGAGGCCAGCCACCGAGGCCGCCAACACCGACGCGTTCGTGCAGGTCGACGAGATCACCTTGCAGGGCGAGGTGAAGCGCATCTTCTCGGGCTGGATGTTCGCGGCCAGCCCCGGTCTGCACGGTGTCGAGCACCCGATCTACGACATCTGGCTGGTTGACTGCAAAGAGCCGCAGACCACGGTTGTCAGCGCCGCCGCGCCGGATCAGAAGCCGGCCGCGGCGCCGCAGCCTGCGCAAAAGCGTCCGCCGCAGCAGCGGCAGGCGGCGCCCAGGCCGCCATCGCCGCCGCAGCAGAATCAGACCCAGCAGGTGCCGCCACCACCGCCGCCGCCCCAGGCGGGCGGACCGTTCGGCGGAGTGTTCAGATAACCTCGCTCAGCCGCGCGCTGCGATGATCGCGAGTGCCTCGGTGCCCGAGATCGGCCGATCAACCGCCAGCCTGGCGAAATTGGCGGCCGGCCCCCTCAGGGCCTTTTCGAGCAGCACGGTGTAGCGCCGGCGCGGGATCTCAACGGCGCCGAAGGTCTTGAGGTGCTCGGTGACGTATTGGGTGTCGAGCAGCTCGAAGCCCCCGGCGATCAGCCGCGCGACGAGATGCACGAGCGCGACCTTCGAGGCGTCGCGGGTGCGGTGAAACATGCTCTCGCCGAAGAAGGCGCGGCCCAGGCTGACGCCGTAGAGGCCGCCCACCAGCTCGCCATCCTGCCAGCATTCGACGCTGTGGCAATGGCCAAGCGCGTGGAGGCCGGTGTAGAGCTCGCGGATACGCTTGTTGATCCAGGTGTCCTCGCGGCCAGGCTGCGGCTCGGCGCAGCCATCCATCACCGCCTTGAACGCCTGGTTCACGGTCACGGCGAAGGCGTCCGACCGGACCGTGCGCGCAAGGCGCGAGGCGACGCGAAAGCCGTCGAGCGGAATGACGCCGCGCAGCTCCGGCTCGACCCAGAACAAGGTCGGGTCGTCGGCACTTTCGGCCATCGGGAAGATGCCGCAGGCATAGGCACGCAGCAGGACCTCGGGCGTAATCTCGGACGCTGCAGAGTCGCGCGTATTCATGGGATCAGCATAGCAGGCCGATGCCGGGCGCGCGATGGTTGCGTGCCGGCTGCGTCGGCTCAGCCGACCGCGGCAGCCGCGGGCTTGGGAGCATCTTTTTCGAGGCGGAAGCGGACCACGATCCTGGTGCCGGCATGGCTCGGATCGGGGCCGACGGTGGCGTCGAGCTTGGTCGCCATGGCGCTGACGATGCGCTGGCCCATTCCGGTCGAGCGCGGATCGCTGGTTGCGTTGAGGCCGACGCCGTTGTCGGCGATCGACAGCACGATGTCCTCACCTGCAAGCTTCAGCTCGACATGGATCGGGCCCGGCCCATCGGGGTAGGCGTATTTGACCGCGTTCATGACCAGCTCGTTGACGACGATACCGATCGCGACCGCGCGATCCGGGTCGATCTCGACCGGCTCCGCCTTCAGGGTCAGCCGCGACATCCGGTTGCCCTCGGCCGAGCGGCGCAGGTCGTCGAGCAGCGAATCCAGATACTGGTTGAGCAGCACGCTCTTGAGATCCTGAGACGTGTAGAGGCGGCGATGCACCTGCGCCACGGCGGCGACGCGGCCCATTGCATTGGTGAGCGCGGCCTTGACGTCGTCCTGGGTGCTGGAGTTGGCCTGAAGATGCAGCAGCGAGGCGATGATCTGCAGCGAATTGCCGACGCGGTGATTGACCTCGCGCAGCAGGACCTCGCGCTCGGCCGCCAGCGCCGCGTAGCGGTCGCGTGACGCCCGCACTTCCGCCTCCGCCTCGTCGCGGGCCTTCTGCAGCCGGGCCTGGCGCACCGCGCCTTCGGCCGCGACCTGCAGCAGGGGAATGAACTCGCCCTGCACGTCCTTGACCAGGTAGTCCGCCGCGCCGGCCTTCAGGGCCGTGACCGCGATCTTGGAATCCTGTGAGGCGGTGACGAACACCACCGGCGGCGGTTCGGGCAGCGCCATGATGCGCTCCAGCGTCTCGAGCCCGTCGAAGCCTGGCATGTACTGGTCGAGCGCCACGACGTCGATGCCGCCGCGCTCCAGCCGCTGCAAGCCCGCGCTGCCGTCGGCGGCGTGTTCCACCGTGAAGCCCAATCGCTTGAGCCCGCGCTCGACCAGCCGCGCCAGCGCTGCGTCGTCGTCGATATAGAGCAGCGTGGGGGCGGCGGAGCTCATGCGGCGGGCGGAACCTGGATGACGGAGAAGAACAGGCCGAGTTGGCGAATGGCGTTGGCGAAGCTTTCGTAGTTGACCGGCTTGGTGATGTAGACGTTGCAGCCGAGTTCGTAGCAGCGCTTGATCTCCTGCGAGTCGTCGGTCGTGGTGAGGATGACCACGGGCGCGCTCTTCAGGAAACTGTTCTGCTTGACCATCTTGAGGATGTCGATGCCGGTCATGTCCGGCAGGTTCAGGTCGAGCAGGATCAGCAATGCGTGCCCCTTGTGATCGAGGCCGGTGCCGTCAGCACCCAGCAGATACTTCACGGCATCTGTACCATTGGTGAACGGCTTGATCTCGTTGTTGACGCCGGACCGGCGGATGTTGCGCTCGATCAGGCGGGCGTGGCCTTCGTCGTCCTCGATCATGATGATAGTCACGGGCATGGTCATCGGTCTGAGTTCCGGTTTGAGGCGTTCCAGTTGATCGGGAGCGTGATGGTGAACGTGCTGCCCTGGTCGAGTTCCGACGCAACCGACATGGTTCCGCCGAGCCGGCGCACCAGCGCGCGGACATGCGCCAATCCAATCCCCTGACCCGGACGGTCCTGGGTCCCGGCGCGGCGGAACAGATCAAAGATACGTTGATGATCCCTGGGATCAATCCCCCGGCCGTTGTCCGTAACCTCGAAGATGGCAAAACCGAGCTTGGTACGGGCGCGAATGGCGATGTCGCCGGGAACGCCCGGCTTGAGATATTTGATGGCGTTGTCGATCAGGTTGGAGAAGATCTGCTCCAGCGCCAGGCGGTCGCTGACGATGGCCGGCAACGGTTCCACGCGGATGGTGGTGTCGGTTTCCGCAGCCTGATGCGCAAGCGTCGAGACGATGCCCTCGATCAGCTCGCGGGTATCGATCCGCACCGGCACGAACTCGCGGCGGCCCTCGCGGGTCAGGTTGAGGATGGCCGTGATCAGCCGGTCCATCTTGGCGATCGAGGATTTGATGAAGCCGAGCGCCTCGCTGAAATCCTCCGACAGCTGCTGGTCGGCGCCTTCGAGCTCGGGCTCGGCGCCTTCCGCCGGCGGCGGCGCGTCGGAGGCCGCCCGCGCCAGCGTCGCGATCCGCCGGAAGATGTCGTTGCGCAGCTCGTCGAGCTCGCTGGTGAAGCCCATGATGTTGACGAGCGGCGAGCGCAGGTCGTGGCTCACGATATAGGCGAAGCGCTGGATCTCCTCATTGGCCTCGCGCAGGTCCGCGGTGCGCTCGTCGACGGTGGCTTCGAGGTTGAGGTTGCTCTCGCGCAGCCTGGCCTCGGCCTCGTCGCGCGCGCTGGTCGAGCGGCGCACAAGGAGCACCGAGATGATCGCGAGCAGGACGACCAGGGCCGAGCCAGTCACCGTCACGACGGTCGCCAGCTGCTGGCTGCGGTCGGCATTGGCGGTGCGCAGCACGAACAGCCGCTCTTCCTCCAGCCGCATGCGATTGGCGAGATCGCGGATGTTGATGCTGGTGTTGCCGGAAGCGGCGCTCCGTACGAGCGCGGCGGCGGCGGCGAGGTCACCCTGCGCGGCCAGCTCCTTCTCGCGCCTGAACTGGCCGAGGCGGGTGTCGATTTCGGCGCGGACCTGGCGGAGCAGCTCGACCTGGGCAGGATTGTCGGCCACGAGTGTTCCGAGCTTGTCGAGCACCGGCGCGATCGCGGTGACGGCGGCGTCGTGATCGGTCAGAAACGTATTGTCCTGGGTCAGCAGGTAGGCGCGGGCGCCGCTCTCGGCCCGGCGGACCTCGAGCAGCAGCGCGTTGATCTGGTTCTCCGCCTCGATGGTGTGCACCACCCAGGCGTTGTCTTTGCGGGCCTTGTTGACGAGCAGCACCGAGGCCGTGCTGACGACGACCAGCACCAGGAATCCCGCCGACAGCAGCAGGATTTGTCCCAGCGTGCGCCTTTGTCCAATCTCAGGCGCCACCGCTCACTCGCATGCCAATTGAAATACCTGCCCCCTCAGCGGAACCGCCGAAAGAGCAGAACGCAGTGCGGGCTGAAGGGTTCCGGCGCGTCAGTGGAATTTTGCGGTTGGCCGCTCACTCCGCCTTCTGGCCAGCGAGGTACTGTTCGAGCCAGTGGATGTGATAGTCGCCATCGATGATGGCCGGCTCGCGGACAAGGGCCCTGAACAGCGGCAGGGTGGTCTCGATGCCGTCGACGACCATCTCGTCCAGCGCGCGCCGCAGCCGCATCAGGCACTCGACCCGAGTCTTGCCGTGGACGATCAGCTTGCCGACCAGCGAGTCGTAATAGGGCGGAATCACGTAGCCCTGATACACGGCGGAATCGATGCGGACGCCGAGGCCGCCAGGCGGGTGGTACTGCAGGATCTTGCCCGGCGAGGGCCGGAAGGTGACAGGGTTTTCCGCATTGACGCGGCACTCGATGGAGTGGCCGTTGATGACAACCTGGTCCTGGGTCATCGGCAGGTCGCCGCCGGCGGCGATGCGGATCTGCTCCAGCACGAGGTCGATCCCGGTGATCATCTCCGTGACGGGATGCTCGACCTGGATGCGGGTATTCATCTCGATGAAATAGAATTCGCCGTCCTCGTAGAGGAATTCGATGGTGCCGACGCCGATGTATTTCAGCTCCTGCATCGCCTTGGCGACGGTGTTGCCGATCTTGGCCCGGGCCGCTGCGTCAAGCACCGGGGAGGGGCCTTCCTCCCAGACCTTCTGATGGCGCCGCTGCAACGAGCAGTCGCGCTCGCCGAGATGGATGGCGCCGCCGCGGCCGTCGCCGAGCACCTGGATCTCGATGTGGCGCGGCTTCTGCAGATACTTCTCCAGATAGACCGAGGCGTCGCCGAACGCCGATCTCGCCTCGTTGGCCGCTGTGGTCAGCGCCAGCTGCAGGTCGGCCTCGGTGTGGGCGACCTTCATGCCGCGGCCGCCGCCGCCGGCGGCTGCCTTGACCAGCACCGGGAAGCCGATCTCCTTGGCGATCGCCATCGCGTCGTGGTCCGGAGTGACAGCGCCATCCGAGCCTGGAACGACGGGAATGCCCAGCCGCTTGGCCGTTTTCTTGGCCTCGATCTTGTCGCCCATCAGGCGGATGTGCTCCGCCTTCGGCCCGATGAAATGCAGATTGTGGTCCGCGAGAATCTCGGCGAAGCGCGCGTTCTCCGACAGGAAGCCGTAGCCGGGATGCACGGCGTCCGCGCCGGTGATCTCGCAGGCGGCGAGCAGGGCGGGAATGTTGAGATAGCTGTCCTTCGACGGCGGCGGCCCGATGCAGACGCTTTCGTCGGCGAGGCGGACATGCATCGCATCGGCGTCGGCGGTGGAATGCACCGCGACGGTGGAGATACCGAGCTCCTTGCAGGCCCTGAGGATGCGAAGGGCGATTTCGCCGCGATTGGCGATGAGGATCTTGTCGAACATGGTGCCTCGGGCGCGAGTGGCGAGTAGTGAGCGGCGAACATGGAATGGTGGACCATTCGCTTTCGCCGTCCGCTAGTCGCGCTTATTCGATGATGACGAGCGGCTCGCCGTACTCCACGGGCTGGCCGTCCTCGACCAGGATCTGCGTCACCGTCCCGGCGCGCGGTGACGGAATCTGGTTCATCGTCTTCATCGCCTCGATGATCATCAGGGTCTGACCGACGGACACCTTGGAGCCGACCTCGACGAACGGCTTGGCGCCGGGCTCGGGCGCCCAGTAGGCGGTACCGACCATGGGAGAGGGCACCACGCCGGGATGTTTTGACAAGTCCGCGCCGGCGGCTGCCGCGGTGGCGGCTGCGACCACGGGAACGCCAGCGGCGGCTGTTCCGATGGCCGAATGGACGGCCGCCGCAACGGTCACGTTGCGGGCAACGCGGATGCGAAGGCCGGCACGCTCCAGCTCGATCTCGGTCAGGCTGGTCTCATCCAGCAGCGCTGCGAGCTCGCGAATGAGCTGGCTGTCTTCGGATTTCGCGATGGTCTTGTCGTCGGGCTGGGGCGCCATGATCTGATCCGGAACGTTGGGTGCGTGAGGACTGTGACGTCAGGCTTGCGCTAGATGTCGGTCTGCGTGACGGCTTTGGCGCCGATCTTGGCGGCGAGGCCGGTGATCGCCAGCCGGTAGCCGTCGATGCCGAAGCCGCAGATCGAGGCAAACGCGGCCTTCGCGGTGAAAGAATGGTGCCGGAAGCGCTCGCGGGCGTGAATGTTGCTGATGTGCACTTCGACGGTGGGGATCTTCACCCCCATCAGCGCGTCGTGCAAGGCAATGGAGGTATGCGAGTAGGCGCCGGCATTGAGGATGATTCCGACCGCACCGCGGCTGCGGGCCTCATGGATGCAATCCACGAGCACACCCTCATGGTTCGACTGCCGGCACTCCGCCGTCAGGCCGAAGCGCGCGGCCGTCTCGACGCAGAGCCGTTCGACGTCTGCCAGGGTGGCATGGCCATAGGTCTCCGGCTCGCGGGTGCCAAGCAGGTTGAGGTTGGGTCCGTTGAGGACATAGATCGTGTTGTGCGCGGCGTCGGCCATTCCCATCCCGGCGGTGTGGCGGCAGTGGGCGGCGTTATAGGTAACAAAGCCGCCAAGGGGAAGCCTTTCGGCAGCCGGGCCGGCTGCCCGAGGCTTGGTCCGTCAGACGAAAAAACCGTCTTAAGTGTACGAAATTGCTGGTTAACCAGGTTTGTCCACGGGGCTGCACGGGCTGCGTGTGATCGCCCTTACGTGCTCTTTGCGCAATAGAATGGGGCGGGCATTGCTGCCCGCCCCATGTCCTCATCGCCTGCCTGGTCGGGATCAGGCGTCGAGAACTGCGACGATCTCGTAGGTGCGGGGATCGATCACGATGATCTGCTCACGCACCAAGATGAAGTCGTATCCGCGCCATTCCGGATAGATCGTCACGACTTCCGCAGGGAGCCGGTGGAAGTGAACGTCGCGCGGCACCCGGGTGCCGACCGAGATGTTGAAGTTCACGTTGGTCACCGGCTCGACGCGCTGGCTGCGGATCACGCTGGTGATCTTGGTGCGCTGCTCGGTGGTGAGCTTGGCGCCGGCGCCGGCCTGTCCGGTGGTGGTCTGCGACCGGTCGCTGCCGGTCTTGGTTTCGGCGTTCGTGCTGGTGCCGCTCTTGCTGTCGCGACCCTCGGCCTTCATGTTCTTGGAGCCGGCCTTGTCGGTCTCGGAGGTCGCGCCCTTGGCATTCGGACCCTTCATGCCTTCCTCGGCGCGCTGGCCCTTGGTCGCACCGGGCTTCTGCTCGGACTGACTGGAGCGCATGTCGGACGCAGGCGAGCCGCTGTCGCGATGCATCGCGCCGCCGGGCGCGTTCATGCCACCGCTCGATGCTCCGCCGGCAGCACCACCGGTCGCACCGCCCTGCATGGCTGCGCCGCCGGACTGTCCAGCTGCGCCGCCCGCACCGCCGGTACCTTGCGCATGAGCAAAACCTGCACCCGCCAGGAGCGCGATTGCAGCAACTGATACCATCAAGCGATTGGTCATCCTCTATCCTCCTCGTATTTGCACTGCCCGCGCCGACAACGGCAGGAGGTAGGAGTCGTTCCGTGCGTCGCCGATCGTTCCGGAAAAATGTCGCAGATCGCAACTTTATGAACGGATGCTCAGGGTCATGAATGCTGCATGACGACAACAGTGATCCGTTGCGTGTCGTCGGCGACCTCGCATGAGCTACGCGCCGTGACGTTCGCGCGCGTAGCGGACGAGCGCCAAGAATCGATAGAGGCCGTGCACGAACTTGCCGTAGGGCATCGTGATGAAGAGCGCGAACACCGCACCGAGATGGAGCGCGAGCAGCAGGCCCATCGTGCTGGTCTCGCGTAGCAAGAGGAGGGCGAGCCCGGTTGCGCCGGTAAGGACGAGCATCGCCAGGAACGCGACGTCCATGGCGCGACTGCCCGCATCCATCATCGCAGGCTCACGCCTGCGCTTGGCGGTGTAGAGTCCGAGCGGACCGACCACGATGCCCAATCCGCCCAGCGTGCCGAGCACGACCGGCAGGTCCCACAACGGATAGGGCGCCTCACGGTGCAGAAGATAGTGATAGAGCGTCGCGACGCTGGTCGATGCGACGCAGAGCATGAAGCCCCAGAACGTCAGATGGTGATAGAACCGCCGGGTGTCGCGTGGCCGCTCGTCCTCGTTGTAGCAGCCGACGCCGCCGCCATCGAGATAGCGCAGGCTGGCTGCGTCGCGAACGGCGCGCAGCAGTGGACGTGGGCGCGTCAAGGTCGAGCTCGGCTCGCCGATATCATTCCAGAACGCCCGAGCGCCCGTGATGAAGGCGATGATGGCCCACAGGAAGGCGGCGCCGAACAACAGCGCCATCGCGTTGTGGGGCATGAGCGCGTAGAACGAGCCGGGGCCGTGCCGGCTTGCAAACACCGCGGCGGGATCGTTGAAGGCCACGATGCCGACGATGAACGCGGCCATGCTGACCACCGCGATGAGCGACACCGCGAGACCATTGCGCCTGAACAGCGGCGCCAGCGCGTGCGGCCAGGCATAGTCGGCATAGCTCTCGTGCCGCAGCCGGGCCAGAACGGAGGGGACGCGAACGTCGAACTCGTGCGGGGGGGAGAACTGGCAGTCGACGTAGCAGGCCCCGCAGGCATGGCAGAGATTGGCGAGATAGTTGAGGTCGCCGCCGGTGAAGGCGCGGCGCATCTCCATTGCCGGAAACACGGCGCAGAGTCCCTCGCAATAGCGGCAGGAATTGCAAATCGTCATCAGCCGATCCGCCTCGGTCAACGCTTCACTGCGCTGCATGTGTCGCTGCTCCCTGGCCGGCGATACGCCCGAACACGCTGCCGATCGTCATGCCGATTCCTGCGGCATAGCCGCGGCCGAGCACGTTGCCGGCCATGATCTCGCCTGCGGCGTACATGTTGTCGGCGGGACCGCCGGACTTCATCATCATCTTTGCGGCGTGATCGACCCGCACGCCGAGATAGGTGAAGGTAATGCCGGGCCGAACCGGATAGGCGTAGTAGGGGCCGCTATCGATGCGGCGCGCCCAATGCGATTTCGGCGGCGTCAGGTTCTCGGTGCGGCAATCGTCGAGGATGTCGGGATTGAATTGTCCGTCGCGCACCGATGCGTTGAAATGCGCGACGGTGGCGGTCAGCTTGTCCGGATCGAGGCCGAGCCTGCCGGCGAGCTCGGTGATGCTGGCCGCCTCGATCGCGGGGTAGAGCGACGGCATGAACAGGTTCGCCGATTTCGCGTCGAAGATGATGTAGGCGATCTGGTCCGGCTGAGCGGCAACCAAGCGTCCCCAGATCGCGTAGCGCTTCGGCCAGACGTCCTCGCCTTCGTCGTAGAATCGCTCAGCGTTGTTGTTGACGACGATGCCGAACACGACGCAGTCGAGCCGCGTGATGATGCCGCCGTCATATTTGGGGGCGCGCGCATCGATCGCCACCGCGTGGCACTGGGTCGGATCGCCAATGCTGTCGACGCCGGCGCCGAGCAGCATGTCGAGCACCGTACCGCGATTGTTGGGCGTGCCGCGGATCAGGAAGTTGCGCGCGATCTCGCCCCAGCCCTCGACCAGCCTGTCGATGTTGGCTTCGAAGCCGCCCGCTGCCGCAACCAGCGCCTTGCCGCAGATTCGCGTCCTGGCGTCACGCTGTCGGATGATCGCAGCGTCGAAACGGGTCTCATCGATGTCGAGCCCGACGACCTCCGCCTCATACAGCACGTCGACGCCGAGCCGCTCGGCGGTGAGATACAACGCATTGAGCATGGCCCGGCCGCCGCCCAGGAAGAACGAGTTGGTCCGCCCTAAGCTCAGCGTCCCGCCGAGCGACGGCTGGAAACGCACGCCCTGTGCGACGATCCAGTCGAGCATGTCCTTGGACTCGCGGATCATCAGGCGGGCCAGTTGTTCGTTGGTCTGGCCTTCGGTGACGCGCAGGAGATCGTCCCAGAACTCGTCCTCGGTGTAGGGGCCGCTCAACGTCGCGGTCGCCGCGTCATGGGCGCAGCGCATGTTGCGGGTGTGGCGCGTATTGCCACCGCGATAGAACTTGGAGGCGGCCTCCAGCACGATGACCGAGGCCCCGGCGCGCCGTGCCGCAATGGCGGCGCAGAGGGCTGCGTTGCCGCCGCCGACCACGACGACGTCGTAGGTCAGGGGATGGTCGGCGAGATCGCTCTGATCAGTCATTGCAGGCCCTCGCGGACGCAAGGCGGCGGGGCCTGGATCGGCTTTGGTCCGCACAGCAACGCCATCGGCATGTCAGCCGTCGGCCAAGCGATGATGGATGGTACGGAAGTAAAGGCTACAGTGGGCATAGAAATAGTATGCTATTGTATACAAAAATATGCAAGATAGGCTGTTGTTCGCAACGAGATTGTGAAATGGTGACCCCATGTCCTCGGAAGCGCCATCGCTCACCATCGATCGTGACAACGTCTCTCTCGGCGAAGCGGTATTTCGTGCGCTGTGCCATGCGCTGGAGAACGGCTTCTATCGCTCCGGCGATCGGCTGCGTGAGGACGAGGTCGCCCAGAAGCTGAACGTCAGCCGGACGCCGGTCCGTGAGGCCTTCGGCAAGCTGGTGGCCAAGGGGTGGGTGCAGCCGGCTGGTGGACGCGGCCTGATCGTGCGCAGTCTCGACGAGAATGAAGTCCTCGAGCTGTACGCGATGCGGGAAATTCTCGAAGGCGCCGCCGCCCGGCTCGCCGCGCAGTATGCCGTGTCGGCCGAGATCGCGGCGCTCCGCGACATTCATGCACGCTTTGTCAGCGGGGGGGACGACGCCGCCGAGCTAGCGCGGCTGAACCGGCTGATGCACGGTGCGATCCAGCGCGCGGCGCGCAACCGCTACCTCGATGCCGCCCTCGAGGACATGCATGTCGCGACAGCGCTGCTGGGAACCACGACGTTTGCGGCCGAAGGACGTGCGGCAACTGCCGCGGCCGAGCATGGTGAGCTGGTCGAAGCGATCGCGATCCGCGATCCCGATCGGGCCGAGGCGATTGCACGCGGGCACATCCGCGAGGCACTTCGAACCCGGCTCGGCATGAAGCTGAAGGGATAGGCGAGGGCGCTGCCGCCACCCGGCTGCCGCTTCGCCACCGGCTCACGGCAAAAGCAGAAGGCCGGCTGAGACAGCCGGCCTTCGATTGATCCCGTGATGGCGAGACGCTTTGGCAGAGATGCTCAGCAGCTCGCCTTGCCGCAGCGGGCCGCGCTGATCTTCTCGCGCAGGCCCTCGACGCCGACGGCGCCGATCACGACCTGCTTGCCGATCACGTAGCTCGGCGTCCCGTTCATGCCCATCTCCTCGGCGAGCTTGAAGTTTTCCTCGATCGTCGCCTTGGCCTCGGGGCTCGCCATGTCCTTCTCGACGCGCGCCATGTCGAGCCCGAGATCCTTGGCGACCGCGAGCGCATGGGCCTTGTCGGCCTGGCCGCGGCCGCCCAGCAGCTTCTGGTGGAAGTCGAGATATTTCTGCGGGGCCTGCATGCGAACGGCGACGGCGACCTGCGCGGCCTCGACGGAGCCCTGGCTCAGCACGGGAAATTCCTTGAGCACGACCTTCAGCTTCGGGTCGCTCTTCATCAGCTCCATCATGTCGGCCATCGCGCGCTTGCAGTAGCCGCAATTGTAGTCGAAGAACTCGACGAAGGTGACGTCGCCATCCTTGTTGCCGAGCACGACGCCGCGCGGCGAGTTGAAAATGGTCTCGGCGTTCTTGCTGACGCTGGCCTCGTGCTTGGCCGCCTCGGCTGCCGTCTGGCGCTTCTGCAGCTCGGCCATCGCCTCTTCGAGCACCTCGGGATGCGCGATCAGGTAGTTTCGGACGATGGTCTCGATCTCGCCCCGCTGGCTGTCGGAGAAGCTCTCCGCCGACGCGAGCTGAGGCACGCCGCAGAGCGAAAGCGCGAGCAACATCGCGGGAATGAGCGTGCGGACTGACGGCATGAAGGAGGTCCTCTGGGTCAAATGATCGGGTCCTTGTCGATGGTCGTGACGGTATTTTGATATTCTGGATCGGATGATAGCAGTAGTTCAAAACTTCAGCGGGCGCCAACTCCGCTGTCCGACACCTACTGGCCGGAAAGCGGCTTTGCCGTGACGATGTCGTCGGCCCTGACCCAGCCCGGCGAGCCGACCGCGAAGCGGGTTTTTGCACGCGAGGCAAGCTCGCGCGCCGTCTTGTTGTCGCCACGCAGGAAGGCGGCCTGCGCCGAGGCGAGATCCGCCTCCGCATAATCGCCCTTGCGACCGTAGGCCATCGCGAGCTGGGAATAGCCGAGCGGCGCCTCGGATTCGCGCGCGACCGCCGCGCGCAAGATCGAGATCGCCTCGTCAGTGTAGGCTTTGTTCTCGGATGCCACCAAGGCCTGACCAAGTAACATCTCGATGAGCGGGGCGTTATTGGACAGGTGCACCGCCTTGCGCAGCGGAGCGATCGCCTCAGTGGGGCGGCCGCCCTCCAGCAGGGCCTGGCCGCGGACCTCGTAGAAATAGGCGTTGTTGGGTTGCACCTGGATCAGGGCATCGATCTGGCTCAGGGCGCTGCGCAGGTCGCCATGCAGGTAGGTGGAGATTGCCCTGGCGTAGCGGGCGGGCAGGCCGGTGTCCGACAATGGATAGCGCCGTGCCACCGTGTCCGGCCGTTCCATGAAGGCCGAGATCTTGGCACGGACCATGTCGTGGCGGAGCTGCAATGCGGGGTCGTCCTTCTTGTCCCAATAGGGGCTTTGGCGCGCGAGGCCCTCGAGCGCCTCGACGCGATCGGCCGGCATCGGATGTGATTGCAGATAGGGGTCGGCGCCGCGCGCGGCGAACAGGCTCTCATTGGTGAAGCGCTTGAACGTCTCGTACATGCCCTTCGGCGATTGCGCTGTCGCAGTGAGGAATTTCACCCCCGCACGGTCGGCGTTCTCCTCCTGCTGACGCTGATACGACAACAGCGATCGGCGGATGACCTCGCCCGGGGCCGACAGCGTCGCGGCGCCGGCATTGGCAAGGCCGCTGCCGCCGCCGCGCGCGCCGACCGCGAGGGCGCCGGCGCCGAGAATGGTGGCGATGATCATCTGGGTCTGGGCGGTGGCGAGCTGCTGGCGCAGCTTGGCGAGATGGCCGCCGGCGAGATGGCCGGTCTCGTGCGCGAGAACGCCGATCAGCTGGTTCGGATTTTCCGACTGCAGGATGGCGCCGTAATTGACGAAGATGCGGCGGCCGTCGGCAACGAACGCGTTGAAGGACGCATCGTTGATGATGACCATCTGGATGTTCTGCTTTTCGAGCCCGGCGACGCGCAGGATCGGCCGGGTATATTCACGCAGCAGCACCTCGGTCTCGGTGTCGCGCAGGATCGGCGGTCCCTTGCCTTGCTGCGCCGATGCAGGCGCGAGCGGCGCCAGCGTCACGGCCGCCGCGACGACCGCGGCAAGCCCGCCGGACAGTTTCTTGCGAAGCACGATACGGAGCGACATCAGGCGATCTTTGCAATTGGCGCGAGGCGCGAGACGGGCTATTGCCCACCAAACGGCGGAATGCGGCTCATCTGCGGCGAACGAGGCCCATGGGCTGACCCCGACCGGTTCACGGAGCGGGTCCGAACAGCCGGGGTCAATAGCAGATATCGATGGTGGATGCGACAGTGATACCGACATTGGAACAGCGGATCGCCGACCTGACGGCACCGTCCGCGCGCAGCAATGTTCCGCCGTTCATGGTGATGGACGTGATGGCTGCGGCCGAGCGGATCGAGGCGGGCGGTGGACATGTCATCCACATGGAGGTCGGCCAACCGGCGGCGCCTGCGCCACGAGCGGCCATTGCGGCCGCGCATGCCGCGCTCGATCAGGCCCGCATCGACTACACCTCGGCGCTCGGTCTGCTGTCGCTGCGACAGCGAATCGCGCGGCACTATCGCGAGACGCACGCTTGCGAGGTCGATCCGGCGCGGATCGTGATCACGACGGGATCCTCGGCCGGATTCATCCTGGCGTTCCTGGCCATGTTCGAGCCCGGCGACCGCGTGGCCGTGACCGTGCCGGGCTATCCGCCCTATCGCCATATCCTGACGGCGCTGGGCTGCGAGCCGGTGCTGATCGAGACCACGGCGGAGAACCGTCACGCCCTGACCGGCGAAGCGCTGCTCGCCGCGCACCGCAAGACGCCGCTGAAGGGTGTGCTGGTGGCAAGTCCCGCCAATCCGACCGGCACCATGATGTCGCGTGAGGCGCTGGGCGGTGTCATCGCAGCCGCACGCGACGCCGGCATCCGCTTCATCTCCGACGAGATCTATCATGGTCTGGACTACGCGTTTCCGGCGGTGACGGCGGCGGAGCTGTCGCGCGAGGCCCTGATCATCAACTCGTTCTCGAAGTACTTCTGCATGACGGGCTGGCGCATCGGCTGGATGGTGGTGCCAGATGCGCTGGTGCGGCCGATCGAGCGTCTGCAACAGAACCTCGCGATCTCGGTTCCGACCCTGTCGCAGATCGCGGCGGAAGCGGCGTTCGACGGCCGGACCGAAATGGAGGCCATCAAGCACGGTTACCAGGAGAACCGGCACATCCTGATCGAGGGTTTCCCGAAGGCCGGCCTGACCCGGTTCCTGCCGGCCGACGGCGCCTTCTACCTCTATGCCGACGTGTCCGACTTCACCTCCGACAGTTTCGACTTCGCCAAGCGGATGCTGGAGGAGACCCATGTGGCGGCCACGCCGGGCGTCGACTTCGATCCGATCCACGGCCGCAGCTTCGTGCGCTTTTCCTATGCGCGTTCGGCCGAGGACATGCGTGAGGCGGTGGCCCGGATCGCGCGCTGGTTAGGCTAGGGCGCGCGAGCCGCGTGCACTGACCAACATCATCGGCAACGGCATCGCCGCCGTGTTCGTCTCGTGGCGCGAAGACGAACTCGACCATGATCTCCTGCAGCGACGGCTCAATCAGCAGATCGATCCGTCGGATGTCGAGCCGGCCGTGACGACCGGCTGAGCGGCCTCCGGTCGGTCGTCACGGTCAAGAACGATCGCCATACGAAGAACGCCATATGAACAACGCCCGGCCAATCTGGCCGGGCGTTTTGCATCGAAGCGTCGGAGAGCGGGGGCTTACTGCCCGCCACCGAAACGGCGGGACCACCAGCCGGCCCGGCGCGGGGCCGCAGGGGACGAGGAATCGGTGGCCGCCGGTTCGGAGGCAACCGGTCCGGACGCCGCGACGTCGACAGCCGGAGTGGGTGCGCTGCTCTCGGCGACGTTGACGGCTGAAACCGCGCCCTCCGGCCTCGGCTCGGTGAGGAAGCTGACCTTCTCGCGAACCGTCGAACGGCGTGGGGTCTTCTCGGATTCCGTCTTCGGAGCCTCGCTCTGCTGCACTTCGGGCTGCCCCGGAGCAGCCTGTGGCATGGGCACGGAGGCGCCAGCGACTGACTCATCGGCCTCGGTTGCGGCCGACGCATGGACCGGCGCCGCAGGTTCTGCCGGCTCTTCCTCGTCGTGGTGGGAAGCGCCATTGCCGTCGAAATCGGCCACGGCGGCCTCTGCCTCCGATGCCGAAGCCGGCGCGAGCTCGTCGCCGATCGACGCGGCGAGACCTTCTTCCGCGCCACCGCGCCGACGACGACCGCCGCGGCGTCCACGCCGGCGCGGACGCCGCTCGCCGCCAGGCTGATCCGTCTGCTCGCCTTGTGCGAACGCAGGCTGTTCCTCCGACTCGTCGTCTTCGCCGTCGGTGTCCTCGGCTGACTGCTCGGCGGCAGAGCCCGGCTCGGCGGGCTGCAGTCCGGCCGTGCCTTCTGGGAGCGCGCCCTCGCGGGCCTCGCTGCCGCGGCCACGCCGGCGCCGTCGCCGCTTGCGGCGCGCGCCGTCCCGCTCGCCTTCGGCTGCGCTGCCGTCGGCTGCGTCCTCGGACAGGCCTTCGGTCTCCTCGGTCTCGACCTCGGATTCCGTCTCGATATCGAACGGTTCTTCCTCGTCGTAGATTTCCTCGGCCGCCAGCGGCGGGGCGGAGGCCTGCGCGGCGAGCAGCGCCTTGGCGGCCTCGAGCGTGTGCACCTGCTCGCCCCGATCGATGATGAAGGATTGCTGGCCGCTCACGCTCGGATCGGCGATGACGGCGAGCGAGACCTTGAAGCTGTTCTCGAGGTCACGCAGATGGCCGCGCTTGTGATTGAGCACGTAGAGCGCCACCTCGGTGCGGGTGCGGACCACGAGATTGTGGGTGGCGCCCTTCATCAGCGTCTCTTCGAGGCTGCGCAGCAGTTGCAGCGCCACCGAGGACACCGAGCGCACGTGACCGGTGCCGCCGCAATGCGCGCACGGCTCGGTCGAGCTTTCGAGCACGCTGGCCCGGATGCGCTGCCGCGACATCTCCAGAAGGCCGAAATGCGAGATCCGGCCGACCTGGATGCGCGCGCGATCCTGCCGCAGGCAGTCCGACAGCTTGCGTTCCACGGAGCGGTTGTTGCGCTTCTCGTCCATGTCGATGAAGTCGATGACGATCAGCCCGGCCAGGTCGCGCAAACGGAGCTGCCGCGCCACTTCCTCGGCCGCCTCCATATTGGTCTTGAGCGCTGTGTCCTCGATGTGATGCTCGCGCGTGGCGCGGCCGGAGTTCACGTCGATCGAGACCAGCGCCTCGGTCTGGTTGAGCACGATATAGCCGCCCGAGCGCAGCTGCACGGTCGGCGAGAACATCGCGTCGAGCTGGCTCTCGACGCCCATCCGGGAGAACAGCGGCTGGCCGTCGCGATACTGCTTCACCGCCCGGACATTGGTCGGCATCAGCATCTTCATGAAATCGTGCGCCTCGCGGTAGCCGTCTTCGCCGGCCACGAGGATCTCGTCGATCTCCTTGTTGTAGAGGTCGCGCAGCGAGCGCTTGATCAGCGAGCCTTCCTCATACACGAGGGTCGGGGCCTGCGACTTCAGGGTCATGTCGCGGACCGTTTCCCAGAGACGCAGCAGATATTCGAAGTCGCGCTTGATCTCGGGCTTGGTGCGGTTGGCGCCGGCGGTGCGCAGGATCACGCCCATGCCCTCGGGCACGTCGAGGTCCTGCACCACTTCCTTCAGGCGCGAGCGGTCCTGCGCCGAGGTGATCTTGCGGCTGATGCCGCCACCGCGCGCCGTGTTGGGCATCAGCACGGCATAGCGGCCGGCCAGCGACAGATAGGTCGTCAGCGCCGCGCCCTTGTTGCCGCGCTCCTCCTTCACGACCTGCACCAGCATCACCTGGCGGCGCTTGATGACTTCCTGGATCTTGTACTGCCGGCGCGGACGGAAGGTGCGCTCCGGCACTTCCTCCAGCACGTCATCGCCGCCGACGGATTCGACGAGCTCTTCCTCGATCTCCTCGCCGTCGTCCTCGTCGTCCTCATGGTCGCCGGACGCGGTGTCGGAGCCGTTCTCGTCGCCGGGCACGATGGTGACGCCGTGATCAGCATGTTCGCCCACGGCAGCGACGTCATCGTCGTCGTGCTCATCGTGATCATGCTCATGATGGTGGTATTCGTGATGCTCGTGCTCATCATGCTCGTGCTCGCCGTCATGATGCTCGTCGTGACCGTGGTGCTCATGGTCATGCTCGTCGTCGTGCTCGTCTGCCGCGACAGCCGGGCTGGCCGCCTCGGCAGGGTGCGAGCCGCCGGTCTGCGCGCTCGCGGCCTCCGCAGCTTCGCCGGAGGGCTGCTCGGCAGCAGCGTCATGGTCCTGCGCGGCGACGGCATCAGGCTGGCGGTCGGCATGCTCGCGCGATTCGTCGGCTGCGCCCTGCCAAGCTTCGCCCGAGGCGTCCCGACCTTGAGCCTCGACCGGGCCTTCGGAGAAGCCCTGCGCCTCGCTGGGAGCGGTCGCGTCGGCGTGCGGCTGATCGTCCTGCGCATAGGCGCGGTGGTCTTGCGCCTCGTGGTCGGCCTCGTGCCCTTCGGTCGGGGCAGGGAGGCCCGCCTCGGCGACCTCGACGATCTCGCTCTGGACCCGTTCGCCGCTGCCGCGGCGCCGTGAACTGCGGTGCCGGTTGCGGCGGCGGTTGGAGCGGTTCTCGCTTTCCTCTTCGGCTTCGCGGTGCGCGCGCTCCTCGGCCTCGATCAGAGCCTGCCGGTCGGCGACCGGGATCTGATAGTAGTCCGGATGGATTTCGCTGAAGGCCAGGAAGCCGTGGCGGTTGCCGCCATACTCGACGAAGGCGGCCTGCAGCGAGGGCTCGACCCGGGTAACCTTGGCCAGGTAGATGTTGCCGCGGAGCTGCTTGCGTTGGGCCGTTTCGAAATCAAATTCCTCGACGCGGTTGCCGCGGACGACAACGACCCGGGTCTCTTCCGGGTGGGTAGCATCGATCAACATCTTGTTGGGCATATTGGAACTCTTGGAGGCGACGGGCGCGATTGGCCGCGAGCGCGTGGCGCGCTGTCGGATGACGCGACGGTCCACCTGATTCGGGGGTGAGGGGAAGGCCTAAACGCAGCTGGTCGCGCCGCGCCAACCCTGATGCCGGCGGGGCGATTGGCCGGACGGGGGTCTGGCCCCGCATCGGCGCGGATCGTCCGCTGGTCATGGTTGGCAACTCAGTCTGGCGCATCAAGCGTCGGCCCGTCTGGAATATGTGGGCGGCAGCGGGTGCCGCCTTCTCTGTTGCCGAAGGCCAGATTGCGCCGAAACGCTTGCCTGGATCGAATACCCACCCTGTCACGGGTGCGGTATCAGGCTATACCGTGTCTGACCTGGTGCCCGGGCGGTCTCTGCGAGGAGGCGCCCTGACAGGCGCCACTCGGCTCGTGACCGGCTCTCCGTTGCGGCCGCGCGGGATCGCGCAGGCTTTGGTGGAGCGTCGGAAAGGCGCTGGACTCTTCGCAACGACCGAGGACCCGATATCGAGCACCCCGATCACGAAGCTTCCGGCGTTTCACCGGAGGTTGAACGCGACACAACCGGCAGTAAGGATTAGCCTTCAGCCCTTCGTACATACGAGGAATGGTCAGGTCGCGCAAGCGAAGCGTCGCGGAACCGCAACAATCGGTGGCCTTTAACGAAAATGACAAAATTTGGCGGTTAACCCCTGGGATTGGTTGCGGTAAGACGATCCCGCGGAGGCATCGATTTGGCAATTGGCCGGGCGAATTACCTTTCCTTGCTGGGATGCGCGTCGCTGTGCGTCACGCAAATGTTATGTGCGGCGGTCATTCCGGCCCGCGCCCAGAGCGGGCCGGTCGGCCAGGTGCCGCCTGCCGTGGTCGGGCCCGGGTTCCCCATCGCCACCGACGCACGGGTCGCCGGCGATTCCCGACAGACCCGATTCGTGCTCGATCTCGACCGGACGGTGCCGTTTCGAACCTTCCTGCTCAGCGAACCCTATCGCGTCGTCGTCGACCTGCCCCAGGTCAGCTTTCATCTGCCCACTGGAGCCGGGACCAGCGGCCGTGGTTTGGTGAAGGCGTTCCGCTATGGGATGGTGATGCCCGGTGGGTCCCGCATCGTCTTCGATCTCACCGGCCCGGCTCGAATCGCCAACTCCACGGTGCTGGATGCCGCCAACGGTCAGCCGCCGCGGCTGGTGCTCGAACTGGAGGAGGTCGACGAGGCGACCTTCGCCCGCGCCATCGGCAGCGACAGCCGTCTTGCGCCCAGGCCTGCCGATTCAGGTTCCGCGACGGCGTCGGTCGCGGTCGCAGGAAACCCCGCGCCGGCAGTCCGGCCGCCGCCGACGACGGTCGCCATCGCCCCCCCTCCGACGGATGGTCCGCCGGACACCCGGCCCGTGGTCGTGATCGACCCCGGTCATGGTGGTATCGACTACGGCACCCAGGGCGGCGAGGTGCCGGAGAAGAATCTGGTGCTCGCCTTCGGCCAGGCGCTGCGCGACCGGCTGGAACGGTCGGGCAAGTTCCGCGTGATCATGACTCGCGACGACGACACCTTCATCCCGCTTGGAGACCGGGTCCGCATCGCCCAGAAGCAGTCGGCGGCTCTGTTCGTCTCCATCCACGCCGATGCGCTGCCGCGAGGTGAGGGCACTGCGCAGGGCGCGACCATCTATACGCTGTCGGACAAGGCGTCCGACGTCGAGGCGGAACGGCTGGCCGAGGCCGAGAACCGGGCCGACCAGATCGGCGGGGTCAATCTGACCGAGGAGCCGGCTGACGTCGCCGACATCCTGATCGATCTGGCCCGCCGGGAAACCCGCACGTTTTCCAACAGGTTCGCCCGTGTGCTGATGAACGACATGAAGACGGCGGTGCATATGCATAAGCGCCCGCTGAAATCGGCCGGTTTCCGCGTGCTCAAGGCGCCCGACGTGCCATCCGTGCTGGTCGAACTCGGCTATGTCTCCAATAAGGGCGATATGGGGAACCTGGTCTCCGACGCATGGCGGTCGCGCACGGCGGACGCAATGGCGCGGGCGATCGATGCCTTTCTGGCCAAGCGCATCGCCAACGCGGGCCCCGAGAGGCCGGACAAGCCGGCGGCGGTACGCGCAAAGCCCTAGTTTGGCCACAGCAACATCCGTATAAACGTGCTGCGAGGCACCCGGAATCAGTGAGGATTCCTTCTCGGCAGACTTGTGATAGGCTTGACCGCTGATAGGCTTGACCATGCGTTTCTCTGGCATGGGTCACGCGGCATTGCAGCCGACCGTGTGATTTTTGGCGGTAGCGCCTGTGGGTGCGCCGCGTCCGAGCCGAGAGACGAAACAAGAGTTGGAACGGATATTCGCCGATGCGCTTTCTGGTGCGGTTTTTGGGCTTCCTGTTCGCGGCCGGTACCGTCTTGTTCCTGGTCGGTGTGGCAGCAGCGGCCGGCCTGATCTGGCATTTTTCCAAGGACCTGCCTGACTACTCCCAGTTGCAGGATTATGAGCCGCCGGTGATGACGCGCGTGCACGCGGTCGACGGCTCGCTGGTCGGTGAATATGCCCGGGAGCGCCGGCTGTACCTGCCGATCCAGGCGGTTCCCAAGCTCGTGATCAACGCCTTCCTCGCCGCCGAGGACAAGAACTTCTACGAGCATGGCGGCATCGATTTCACCGGCATGGCGCGCGCCGCCGTGGTCTACGCCCAGAACTTCGGCTCCAATCGCCGTCCGCAGGGCGCCTCCACCATCACCCAGCAGGTCGCCAAGAACTTCCTGTTGACCAACGAGGTGTCGTTCGCCCGCAAGATCAAGGAAGCGCTGCTGGCGATGCGCATCGAGCGCACCTACTCGAAGGACAAGATTCTCGAGCTCTATCTCAACGAGATCTATCTCGGCTCGGGCGCCTATGGCATCGCCGCGGCGTCGCTGGTCTATTTCGACAAGTCGGTGAACGAGCTCACCGTGGCGGAGGCGTCCTATCTCGCCGCGCTGCCGAAGATGCCGGGCAGCCTGCATCCGATCCGCAATCGCGACCGCGCCATCGAGCGCCGCAACTACGTCGTCGATCGTCTGCTCGAGAACGGCTGGATCAAGCAGGCCGACGCCGACAAGGCGCGCAAGGATCCGCTGACGATCGCGAGCCGCAACACCGGCGCCCACATCTTTGCGGGTGAATATTTCGCCGAGGAAGTTCGCCGCGACATCTTCGAGCGCTATGGCGAGAAGAAGCTCTACGAAGGCGGCCTGTCCGTCCGGACGACGCTCGATCCGAAGATTCAGGTCATGGCGCGCAAGGCCATGGTCGCCGGACTCGTGAGGTACGACCAGGAGCAGGGCTATCGCGGGCCTGTCTCCAAGCTCGATACTTCGGGCGATTGGGGGGTGAAGCTCGCCGACATCAAATCGCTCTCGGACATCTCACCGTGGCGGATGGCCGTGGTGCTCGAGACCAGTGACCAGTCCGCCCGCATCGGCTTCCAGCCGCCGCGCGAACTCGGCGGCGCCGTCAGCAAGGAACGCCAGACTGGCCTGATCACGCTTGACGGCGTGAAATGGGCGCGGGCTGCGACGGCCAACGGCCGTGGCAAGGTGCCGACGTCGGTCGCCCAGGTGCTGCAGCCGGGCGACGTGATCTATGCCGATCCGCTGTACAAGGAAGGCAATCCGGTCGAAGGCCAGTATCGCCTCGAGCAACTGCCCGAAGTGTCCGGCGCGATGGTTGCCATGGACCCGAACACCGGCCGTGTGCTCGCGATGGTCGGCGGCTTCTCCTTCGACCAGAGCCAGTTCAACCGCGCAACGCAGGCCTACCGGCAGCCCGGATCGTCATTCAAGCCGATCGTCTATTCTTCGGCGCTCGACAACGGCTATACGCCGTCGACCCAGGTCGTCGACGCACCAATCGAGATCGACCAGGGGCAGGGCGGGCAGGTCTGGCGCCCCGACAACTTCTCGAACGGCAAATATCTCGGGCCCACGACCTTGCGCAACGCGCTGCGTCTGTCACTGAACACGGTGACCGTGCGTCTCGCGCAGGACGTCGGCATGCCGCTGATTTCCGAATACGCCAAGCGGTTCGGAGTCTATGACGAACTGCCGAATTACCTCTCCTACGCCCTCGGCGCCGGCGAAACCACGGCCATGCGCATGGTCACGGCCTATTCGATGATCGCCAATGGCGGCCGTCGGGTGAAGCCGACCTTGATCGACCGCATCCAGGACCGCTACGGCCACACCATCTTCAAGCATGATGCTCGCGAGTGCCGCGGCTGCGACGCCCCGGACGGCTGGAAGAACCAGAGCGAGCCGCAGCTGGTCGACCGCCGGGAGCAGGTTCTGGATACGATGACGGCCTACCAGATCACCTCGATGCTCGAGGGCGTGGTGCAGGCGGGCACGGCGACCGTGCTGAAGGAGGTCGGCAAGCCGATCGCCGGCAAGACCGGCACCACCAACGAGGCCAAGGACGCCTGGTTCGTCGGCTTCTCGCCGGACCTCGCCGTCGCCATCTACATGGGTTACGACAAGCCCCGGCCGCTCGGTAGGGGTAATGCTGCGACCGGCGGTCATCTGGCCGCGCCGATCGCAAAAGACTTCATGAAGCTCGCGCTGGCCGACAAGCCGGCCACGCCCTTCAAGATCCCGGCCGGCATCAAGCTGGTCCGTGTCGATGCCAAGACTGGCATGCGCGCGAGCCCCGGCGATGGCGGCCGCACGATCATGGAAGCGTTCAAACCTGGTACGGCGCCGCCGGACAACTACTCGGTCATCGGTGTCGCCGACGCCGATGGACGCGTGATGCCGTCGCAGAGCGGCGGCCAGCCTGATGCTGGCAGCTTCATCATCCGTCCAGGCACGGGAAGCCTCTATTAGGCATTGGGCCGGGCTGAAACTGATGCTGGTGCGGTGCAGAGCGATTGCGCTTTGCGCCGAGCGCCGTTACATCCCCCTGTGAGAGATGATGCTGCGGCGCTTCGAGCCGTGGCCTGAAGAGAGCGACATGCGCGCGGAAATCGAGAAAATCGTAGAAGAGATCAAGCAGTCGGTCGGGCTGCTGAGGAGGCATCTTTGACGTCGAGACATCGACGGCAAGGCTGGCCGAGCTGAACAAGCTCGCCGAAGACCCCAATCTCTGGAACGACCCCCAAAAAGCTCAGCGGCTGATGCAGGAGCGGACCTCGCTGGAGGATTCGCTCACCGGCATTGGCAAGGTCGAGCGTGAGCTCAGCGACAACATCGAGATGATCGAGCTTGGCGAGGCCGAGAACGATCCCGGTGTCGTCACTGAAGCCGAGAATGCGCTGAAGGAGCTGAAGAAGGAGGTCGCGCGGCGCGAGCTCGAGGCGCTCCTGTCCGGTGAGGCCGACAAGTTCGACACCTATCTCGAGGTCCATGCCGGCGCCGGCGGCACCGAGAGCCAGGACTGGGCGCAGATGCTGCTGCGCATGTACGCCCGATGGGCCGAGAAGCACGGTTTCAAGATCGAGTATCTCGAAGAATCGTTGGGCGAAGAGGCCGGCATCAAGTCGGCGACCATCCAGATCTCCGGGCATAATGCCTATGGTTGGCTGAAGACTGAAGCTGGCGTGCATCGCTTGGTCCGAATCTCTCCGTTCGATTCGAATGCACGCCGCCACACCTCGTTCTCTTCGGTGCAGATCTTCCCGGTCATCGACGACAGCATCAAGATCGACATCAAGGAGTCCGATGTCCGCGTCGACACCATGCGGTCCGGCGGCGCCGGCGGCCAGCACGTCAACAAGACCGAATCGGCGGTCCGGCTGACGCACATCCCAACCGGCGTTGCCGTGGTCTGTCAGGCTGGCCGGTCACAGCACAAGAACCGCGCCCAGGCCTGGGACATGCTGCGCGCACGTCTCTATGAGATCGAGTTGAAGAAGCGCGAGGAGAAAGCGGCGGCCGACCAGGCGGCCAAGACCGAGATCGGTTGGGGCCACCAGATCCGCTCCTACGTGCTGCAGCCGTATCAGATGGTGAAGGATCTGCGCACGGGCGTGCAGACGTCCGACACCGCCGGCGTGCTCGACGGCGATCTCGACGAGTTCATGGCGGCGACGCTGGCGCAGCGCGCGTTCGGCACGACGCCAGGCGCTGCGATCGAGGACGTCGATTGAGCGTGGCGCGCGTTGCCTTCATCGGGCTCGGGCGCATGGGCCATGGTATGGCCGGTCGTTATCTCGACGCAGGCTATTCCGTGGCGGTCTGGAATCGCAGCCGGGCGAAGGCGGAGGATCTGATCGCGCGCGGCGCGCGCTGGTCGACCTCGCCAGCTGATGCGGCAATCGATGCCGATGCGGTCGTTACGATGGTGGCTGATGACGACGCCTCGCGCGCGGTTTGGCTCGGGCCGGATGGCGCCGCGGCCACCATGCGGGTCGGCACGATCGCGATCGAATGCTCGACCGTATCGCGCGACCATGCGCTGCGTCTGTCGCGCGAGCTGGATGCGCGCGGCGTGACCTATCTCGACTGCCCGGTGACCGGGCTGCCCGACGCGGCCGCGAGCGGCAAGCTGACCTTGCTGGTCGGTGCCGACGCTGCCGATCTCGACCGCGCGCGGCCGTATCTGGCGCCGATCGGCTCGGCCATTCGCCATTTCGGGCCCGTGGGCGCCGGGACAGTCTACAAGCTGATCAACAACCTGCTTGGCGCGATGCAGATCGCAGGTCTTGCGGAGGGGCTCGCAATCGCCGAGCAGGCCGGCCTCGACATGAAGCTCGTGCTGGAGGCGATCCAGAGCGGCGTCGCGGCGAGCCCCCAGGTTCTGCGCCACGCGCCGCGCATGATCGCGCGCAACTTCGCCGATGCAAGCTTCACCGCGGCGCTCCGTCACAAGGATGCAGCCTATGCGCTGCAGCTCGCCGAGCAGCTGCTTGGTGAGCGTCCCATCATGGCCCAGGCAGCCGTCGATGCCTATGCGCGGGCGAAGGCGGCGATGCCGGATGAGGACGAAGGCCGCATGATCGAGCTGGTGTCGCGGCCGAGATCCATGCCGTAGACACACCAACGGAAAGCGGGTGGACGGCGCGAGTCTTCGCCTGCAAGGCTCGCGCAGATGAAACAGCGGCTTGCGGCGATGACATCCCAGAACGAGAGCATGGACGCGCGGGACTGGTCGCTGCTCGGCCTGCTCTCGCTGCTGTGGAGCGGATCGTTCATCTTCAACGGCCTCGCCTTGAAGGAACTGCCCCCGCTGACGCTGGTGCTGCTACGCATCGTGCTGGCGGCGGCGATTCTGCTGCCGGTGGCGCGACTGCGCGGGCTCGGCTTTCCCAAGGGGGTTGTCGGCTGGCTGCCGTTCCTTGCCGTGGCGCTGTTCAACAATGTCGTGCCGTTCTGCCTGATCGTGATCGGCCAGACGTTCATCACCTCCGGCCTTGCTGCCGTCCTCAATGCGACGACGCCGCTGTTCACAATCGTGGTGATGGCCGCCGCGGGAGAGGAAAGGCTGTCGGCCCGGCGGGCAGCGGGTCTGGTCGTCGGCCTCGTCGGGGTCGTGATCCTGCGGGGCGGACCGGGGCTCGGCGGCTCGGCAGGCGGCTACGGCATTCTGTTCGGTCTTGGCGCGTCGCTCAGCTACGGCATCGCCGCGCTGCTGGTGCGCCGCCATCTCGCCCATTCGCCGCCGCTTGCAACCGCCACCTTCCAGCTCTCGGCGTCCAGCGTGATGATGCTGATGGTCGCCGGCGCGGTCGACCAGCCCTGGCGTCTCCCGCTTCCCGGACTGCAGACCTGGGTCGCGGTCATAAGCCTTGCGGCGCTGTCGACGGCGTTCGCCTATATCGTGTTCTTCCAAATCCTGCGCCGCTCCGGGGCGACCAACGTGATGCTGGTGACGTTGTTGATCCCGTTGACGACGATCCTGCTCGGGTCGCTGGTGCTCGGTGAAAGTATCTCGTTGGGAGAGATCAGCGGTGCGCTGGTGATCGGGAGTGCGCTGCTGGTGATCGACGGTCGCATCTTCAGCGTCATTCGCCCTTCACCGCGACCGTTCTGCTGAACTGCACGCGCACCATCACTTCGTGCCGAACATCCGATCGCCGGCATCGCCCAGACCGGGCACGATGTAGGCGTGGTCATTCAGCTTCTCGTCGATCGCCGCGGTCCAGATCGGGATGTCCGGATGCTCCTTCTCGAACTTGGCGATGCCTTCCGGTGCCGCCAGCAGGCAGACGAAACGGATGTCGCGGGCGCCGCGCGTCTTGAGCAGCTCGGCAGCCGCGCAGGCGGAGTTGCCGGTCGCGAGCATCGGGTCCATCAGGATCACCGTGCGGTCGCTCAGGTCCTGCGGCGCCTTGAAGTAGTACTCGATGGCCTGCAGCGTGTTGGGATCGCGGTAGAGTCCGATATGGGCGATGCGCGCGGACGGCATCAGCGCCAGCATGCCGTCGAGGAAGCCGACGCCGGCGCGCAGGATTGGCGCAAGCGTCAGCTTCTTGCCGGCGATCTTCGGCGCCTTCATCGGCGCGATCGGCGTTTCGATGTCGACCAGCTCGAGCGGCAGGTCGCGCGTGACCTCGTAGGCTAGCAGCATGCCGATCTCGTTCAACAGCTCACGGAAGCCCTTGGTCGAGCGGTCACGCTCGCGCATCAAGGAGAGCTTGTGCTGGACCAGCGGGTGATCGACGACGTGAACGCTCGTGTTTGCCATGATTCAAGTCCAGCAGGATCGCAGGTTCTGTGGGAGATGGATGCGTGCCGGGCTCATGGCAGCACCTCGCGGCGGTCGGCGAGCATCGTCTCCGCCTGGCTGCGGCGCTCGGAGAGGAGCCCGGCGCTGACGTCCTGGATCAGGTTGAGCAGCACCTGCGCTTCGCTGAGCCGCGGCACGGTCACGTAGTCGGCGCCGGCAGCGTAGAGGTCGTTGACGTCGGCGAGCAGGTCGGCGGTCGCGATGATCTTGGCCGTTGCATTGATGCTGCGGACATGGCGCACCAGCTTTTCGTTATTGGCACCCTTGAGCAGCGAATCCGGGATGCTCAGGATGATCAGCTCGGCCTGGCCCACCCCCGCATGAATCAGCGTGTCGACGTTGCTGATGTCGCCATAGGTCACCTGGATGCCGCGATCGGACAAGGTTCGGAATACGACCGGGTTGAAATCGACCACGCCGATCTGCTCCAGCAGCGCCGGCTCGTTGCGCTCGATCTCGCTGAGCAGGGCGCTTGCCGTGCGGAAGAATCCGAGGAGAACGATCGGCCGTCCGGCGCCGTGTCCGCCCTCATGACCGGCCTCGCCATCCTTGCTTGCATCGAGGTCGCGCAGACCGATCCGCTTGAGCAGCGGGATGCTTCGCCGCGCAATCGGATCGGAGCGCACGATGACGAAGGTCGAGAGCACCGCGAGCAGCACGAAGGCAAAGGACGCCGCGCTCGACGTGCCGTTCTTGAGGTGCCCGGCGGCGGCGCCGGTCTGGATCACCACCAGCGAGAATTCGCTGATCTGGGCGAGGTTGAGCGCCGGCAGCAGGCTGGCACGCAGGCCCTGCCGCATCATGTAGAGCGGTGTGAACGTCGTGAGCAGCCGGCTCGCCACCGTGAACAGCGCGATCACGAGCGCCAGCCCCACCACGGACATCGTCGGGATCGGGATGGTCATGCCGAGCGCGACGAAGAACAGCGTGATGAAGAAATCGCGCAACGTGGTGACCTTGGCGGTGACGTCGAGCGCGTAGGGGAAGGTTGATAGCGAGACGCCCGCGACCAGCGAGCCCATCTCGCGCGACAGGTGCAGCCTTTCAGCGATCTCGCCGATCAGGAAGCACCAGGCCAGCGCGCCGAGCAGGATCAGCTCCGGAGTACGCGCGATGCGATGGAACACCGGCGGCAAGACGTAGCGGCTGAGGAGCAGGGCGATCGCGACCAGTGTGCCGGCGCGGGCGAACGACAGCAGGATCACGCTGACATGGAGGTCGTCGAGGCTCGGCTGCACCGCCAGGAACAGGATCGCGAACACGTCCTGCAGCACGAGCACGCCGAGCGTGATGCGGCCGGGCAGGGTGTCGAGCTCGCGCTTCTCGTACAGCACCTTGACGATGATGACGGTCGAGGACAGCGCGCAGGCGACGCAGAGATAGAGTGCGTCGTAGCTCTCGGCGCCCATCCGCATGCCGATCGCGACGAAGAACAGGATGCCGAGCGCGGCACCCCCGAGCAGTTGGACCCCACCAGCGATCAGAATCACCGGGCCGGCACGGATGATCTTCTTGAGGTCGATCTCGAGCCCGATCATGAACAGCATGAAGATCAGGCCGAGCTCGGAGATCACCGAAATCGACTCCTGGGACTTGACCCAGCCGGTGCCGAAGGGGCCAATGGCGAAGCCCGCGACCAGATAAGCGAGAATCGAGGGCTGGCGCCATCTATGTGCCGCCAGTCCAAGCACCCACGCAAACAGGATGCAGAGCGTGATGTCGCCGATCAGTTCATGCATGAAGCAACCCCCAAGGCGGCAACTTATGTCGTGCCGCCGCGCAAGGAAACCCGCAATCTGTCACATCCGGACGGGCGCATTCGCGCTGCTGCTCATCGCAGCTGTTGCGGCCGGCGCGGCGCAGGCCGCCGACGACGTGACCACCGGTTTCGCGAGCTCGCTGACGCCAGTTCCGGCGGAGCCCGTCACGGTCACGGGCGCCGTCTATGTCCCCGTCTATTCCAGCGTCGCGATGACCCCGGGCCGGGTCCAGGCCGATTTCTCGGTGACGCTGAGCATCCACAACGCCTCCGAGCAGCGGCCGCTGATCGTCCGGCGCATCAACTATTACGATACGGCCGGCACGCTGGTGGAGGCGCATCTGCGCGAGCCCGTCGCCTTGAGGCCGTTCGCGACCGTCGAGGTCTTCGTGCCCATCAAGGACACCCGCGGCGGCACCGGCGCCAATTTCGTCATCGACTGGGCCGCGACCGGTGAGATTGCCGAGCCCGTCGTCGAGGCGCTGATGGTCGGCGGCATCGGCGCCGGCCATTACGCCTTCATCAGTCAGGGCCGCCCGATCCGGCTGACCGGGCGGTGAGCGCGGGGCGGCTCAGGCCGCCCGCACGTTGCCGAGAAATCGGTCGACCTCCTGCCGCAGCCGGTCGCTCTCCCGCGACAGCGACTGCGCCGCCGACAGCACGTTGCCCGAAGCAGAGCCGGTCTGCGAGGCGCCGCGCTGGACGTCGACGATGTTGGTGTTGACCTCGGTGGTGCCGCGCGACGCTTCCTGGATGTTGCGCGAGATCTCCTGCGTCGCCGCGCCCTGCTGCTCGACGGCGGCGGCGATGGTCGAGGAGATTTCCGACAGCCGCTCGATCGTCCTGCTGATCTCGCGGATCGCCGACACCGATTCCTGTGTCGCTGCCTGGATGCCCGAGATCTGCTGGGCGATCTCACCGGTGGCCTTCGAGGTCTGCTCGGCGAGCGCCTTGACCTCGGACGCGACCACGGCGAAGCCGCGGCCGGCATCGCCGGCGCGCGCCGCCTCGATGGTGGCGTTCAGCGCCAGCAGGTTGGTCTGGCCGGCGATGGTGTTGATCAGCTCGACCACGTCGCCGATCCTCGCGGCTGCCTTCGAGAGCTCGTTGACGCGGTCGTTGGTGGTGCGCGCCTGATCGACGGCGCCGTTGGCGATGCGCGCCGATTCCTGCACCTGGCGGCTGATCTCGGTCACCGACGAGGTCAGTTCCTCGGTGGCCGAGGCGACCGACTGCACGTTCGTCGCGGCCTGCTCGGACGCGGCGGCCACGGTGGTGGCGAGCTCCTGCGAGCGCGTCGCGGTCGAGGTCAGCGTGCCGGCGGACGTCTCGAGCTGCGACGAGGCCGAGGACACCGTCTGCACGATGCCGCCGATCGCGTTTTCGAATTCGCTGGCGAGCTTGTTCATTCCGGCCTTGCGCTTGACCTCGGCCGAGTGCTGCACGGCCTTCACTTCCTCGCTGTTGAAACGGACGATCGCCTGCACGGTCTGCAGGTTGCGCAGCGCCTCGCCGAGCTCGTCGTCGCGCTCCACCGGAATGCGGTTGTCGAGCTTGCCGGCGGTGATGTTCTGCATGGCGTCGTTGAGCACCTTGAGCGGCCGCAGCACCGCGCGGATGCTCTGCAGGCTGAACGTAGCGCCGATTCCGATACCGGCCAGGATCATCACAGAAATGATCGCGAGCACCACCAGATATTGTCTCTCGGCCTCCTCGTAGAGCGCCTTGCCTTCCTTCACCTGGATCTGAACGAGCTTGTCGAGTTCGTGCTTGGCGGCCTCGAACAGATCATGCCCCTTGGTGGCGATATGCTGGCTCGCCTCGTCGAACTTGCCCTGCTCGAGCAGAGCCAATCCCGGCCTGATGCCTTCCTCCAGATAGGCCTTGCGCTTGATCGCGAAGGCATCGGCGACGATCTTCTCCTCCGGCGTCAGGTAGCTCGCCATGTAGTCGGCCCAGACCTTGGTGATCCTGGCGCTGTTTCCGTCCACCAGCGCCCTGATGCCGTCGATCGGTTTTCCGGCCTTGCCGTTCGCCGCCGCAGACTGTTGCGACGACATGTTCTGCAAGGTGCGATCGTTGATCTCGAGCAATTGCGCCAGCGGGATCGTGCGATCCTCGTACAGCGACTTCATGGCGACGTTGGTGGAGCGGGTCGACAGCAGGCCGGCCGCGCCGATGATCAGCATGAACACGCCCAGCACCGCGGCCAAGGTCGTCAGGCGCGCCCTGAGCGTACCCGTGAAGAGCGACAGGCGGTCGAACACCGAGCGGCGGCGGATGACGCCCGCGCTGATCGCGTAGCCCTGCGCCTTGTTCTGATTCAACAGCCCGTAGACCTTCTCGGCCTCGGCGCGCTGCTCGGCCGGCAGCTTGGTGCGGATGGAGGTGTAGCCCGTGATCCGGCCGTTCTCGCGGATGGGGGATGCGCTCGCCAGTACCCAGTAGAAGTCACCGTTCTTGCGGCGGTTCTTGACGGCGCCGGCCCACGGCTTGCCTTGCTTCAGCGTGTCCCAGAGATTGGCGAATGCGGCCTCCGGCATGTCGGGGTGGCGGATGATGTTGTGCGGCTGGCCCATCAGCTCGTCGGGGGTGAAGCCGGCGGCATCGACGAACTGGTCGTTGAAGTAGGTCAGCTTGCCCTTCAGATCGGTGCGCGAGACGATCAGCGTCTCGTCGGTGATCGGGTATTCGTTGTGGGTGACAGGCAGATTTTTGCGCACGGTATGACTCCAAATTGTCCCACCTGCATGCGGACACTGGATGCAGAGTTTCAGATCACCGCTTAGAAGGCGCCGACTCCTTAAAAGTTGCGTAAAACCTAGGCACCGTACGACTACGCACTGCTCATAAAGGTTGCAATTTGTATGGAATGCTCGCTCTCGCGCGCAAGTATGTGATTCAGCGTGCAGAAAGAGCTCCCGCGGCGCGGTGCACCCGGGGTCTTCGGCAGCGCCCCCTCGACGCGAGGGTGCAGGGAATGCCGGGTGAAGGCCTCACCCATGGCCCGCCTGCGAGAAGAATGCAGGCGGCAGGTACCACAGGCAAAGCCGTAACCGGCATTCCCTGCGCGATGGTTTTAACAACTTATACGCGATCTCCCCGGGGACCGGCTTTCTTGCCCCCGTCATCCGCGCCAGCGCATCTGCACCGGCACGAACTTGGCGCCAGCATCGGGGCGCCAGGACCACGCGACTTCATCGTCCGCGACCGCCATGCCCGTCGTGCATCGCAGCCCGCGTCCACCGCATCCCGCCCCAACGTCCGTGACGACGCGTACGCCCCTCGCAGAGAGGGCAGGATGGGGGGATCATACATGATTTCTGGAAAAAAGAAATAACAAAATCGCGTGGGAGAATTCGGATGAGGGAGTTGCTGCCGGGCGTGGTCCTCCCCTTCAGCCGAATGATGGGCACCCGCCCGCGGTGGGGCCGGCCACGTCTTCGTGCTCCCGGCCAAGCGATGATCAGCCGCGTGGACCGTTTCGGCGGTCCGCTTGGCCGTTCTTCACCGGTTCACGCGCCGGGCGGCTCTTCCGTTCGAAAGCCCGCCGCGGCGATGCCGGCGATCGCGCAGGCTTCGTCATTGTCGCCGAGATCGCCGGAGATGCCGACGGCGCCGAGCACCTGCCTGTCCGGTCCGAGCACCAGGACGCCGCCGGGCGAGGCGACGAGGCGGCCGCCGGTCGTGGCTGATAGCATCGTGAAGAATGTCGGCATGTTGCCGGCGCGACGGCTCAGCTCGCGTGATCCGAAGCCCATGCCGAGCGAGCCGAAGGCCTTGCTGAAGGCGATGTCGAAGCGGACGATGCCGGCGCCGTCCTCGCGCTGATAGGCGATCAGGTGTCCGCCTGGATCGAGCACGGCGACCGCGAGCGGCGCGAGGTTCTTCGCACGCGCTTCGCGCAGCGCGGCGTCGATGATGATCACTGCGTCGGCGAGCATCAGCATGATGTGCGGTTCCTCATTCAATCTGCGATAGTGCCTCAGACGAACATCGCGAGGATGCCGAGAGGGTTCTCGGGCCGCGGAACGCGGAAACTGATCGTCTTCCAGTCCGCAGCGGCCGGCCGTTCCAGGCAGCGATCGAGCCAGCGGTCGACATGGGGCCATGGTGACATGTCGAGCGTGCCGAGCCGGGCCAGCGTCATGACGGCGGCGACATTCAGGTCGGCCACGGTGAAGCGGCCGCTGACGAGATAGGGCCTCTCGGTGAGATGCCGATCGAGGACCGCCAGCGGACGGCCGAGCTTGGTGAGCGCGATCCCGAGCTCGTCGGCATCGCGCTTGTCGGCATCGAACAGGACGCGATTGGCTGCGGCGAGAAGCAGGGGCTTCTCGATCTCGGTCACGACCCAGAAGCTCCACTGGGTGACGAGCGCGTCTTCTTCCAGGGTGGCCGGAGAAAGGTCGCTGCGGTAGCGGCGCGCCAAATGAAGGTTGATCGCGAGCGACTCGAACAGGCGGATCTCGTCGGAGACGAACGCGGGCACGCGTCCGTTGGGATTGATCTTCAGGAAGTCCGGCGTGTGGGTGCTGCCGTCGGTGAAGCCGGTCGGAACGTGCTCGAAGTCGAGCGCGAGCTCCTTCAGCATCCAGGCGCAGCGATGCGCGCGCGAGTGCATCGAGCCGTACAGACGTATCATGGTGTTTCCCCGGTTGTGACAGGCCTGCTGCGAGGCTCTTTGTCATTGGAGTGTTTGTCGTTCAGCGCGAGGCGCTGGCGGATCCGCGGCTGGCGCCTCCGGTGGCCGGATGCGTTAAAGGACGTCGGCGTTCACCCAGATGCCGTGGAAACCCTCGTGCACCCGGCACGGGAAGCGGATTGTCGCAATGGGGCCGGCCGACAGATTGCGTGCGTCGAGGATGACGAGATCGGTGCGGTTCTCCGCCCGCCGTCCGACGATGCTGAGCAGCCAGCCGTCGCCCTCGGCTGCGTGCGCGCTGCGGGGAACGAAGCATGGCTCCTCGGGCGAGCTCTCGGGGCCGGCGTAGTAGAAGTCGAGCTTGCCTGTCTCCTCGTCGAAATGTCCGAGGCAGGTGAAGGGCGGTCCCTTGGGGCCGAAGGGCAGCATCGGGCCGAGCTTGGGATTGTTGGTGCCGAACCAGAAGTGCCGGACGCGGGCCATCGCGAAGCGCTGGTCGATGACCGGCATCTCGCCGATGTGTCCGATGAAGCGCGAGATGTCGATGGCGCCAGATGCACTCGACAGATCGATCGTCCAACGTTCGCCGAAGGGCGGCAGCTCCTTGGCCTCGGGATCGCGGATGTCCGGGAACTGGCTGAGCCAGCCGGACTCCGTGACGAACTGGTCGAGCACCAGGCGGCTGCCGTGCTCCCAGGCGTTGAAGGTGTGGGTCTGCATCGCGAGCTTCGGCGCGGTGAACCAGCGGATGCCGGCCACGCCCTGCCGGCGCGGGATCACGGCGACATGGGTCTGCCTGTGGCTGTCCCAATGCCAATAGGGCTCGCCCTTCCTGACGCGATCCCAGTCGCAGACCATCGGGCAGATCACGAAGGCGATGTAGTTGCGTGATACCAGGAAGTCGTGGACCATCGAGCAGTAGGGCGCGGTAAAGCGCTCGGTGCGGGTGAACTCGCCGTCCGGCGCGATGGTGTAGAGCTCGATGTCATTGCTGGCCGTGCCCTCGCAATTATAGGCGAACGCGATGCACTCGCCGGTGAGCGGGTCCATCTTGGGATGGGCGGTGAAGGTGCGGCTCCGGAGCTGGCCGCCGAAATCGGTCTCGCCACGGGTCTCCAGCGTGACCGGATCGAGCTCGTAGGGGCGGCCGGATTCCTTCAGGGCATAGAGCTTGCCATGGTGCCACATCACCGAGGTGTTGGCGGTGTTGGCATCCTCGCCCGCCACCTCGGGTGAATCGGTGAACGGATTGCGATAGGCGCCGAACAGCGCCTTGCGCGCCTGCCGCTCGATCAGGAACTTGCGGGTACGGACGTAGCGCATCGCCAGATCGGCATGACCGTTCTGGATGCGGACCATGTGCACCATGCCGTCGCCGTTGAGGAAGATGTCCTTGCCCAGCAGAGGCGGGTAGGTGTGGTCGGCGCTGTTGCGGTAGTAGACGCCTTCCAGCCCCGCCGGAATGCGGCCGATCACCTCGAGGTCGTGCACCTCGCCTTCGATCCGCACCGGAGCTGCATAGCCGGAGAACACGATATCCTGCGGAAACTCCAGGCCGTTGTGCTGCGTGACGTGTTTGTTCATGGGACTCTCCTTGGGGGCAGGGGGCTCAGGCGGAGCGCAGCATGGCCGGTGATGCGGCGGTGCGTGCCTTGAAGGTCAGCATCAGGACGACGGCGAGCGTGGATATCGTTCCGGCCACGTAGCTCAGGCCGCCGTAGCCCAGGCTCTCCACGATCGCGCCGGCGACGGCGGGTCCCGCGGCCGATCCGATCATCATCATCGCCGGTGTCGCCGCGACTGCGCGCCGGCTCGGGTCGATCTGCGACAGCAGTCCGAACAGGAACGTGTGGGTGAAGATCACGATCGAGACGTAGGGGATCGCAAAGGCCGCGTAGGTCGAGAAGCCCTGGGCATTGACGATCACGAAAGCCAGCATGGCCTGCAGCAGCGGGCCGGCAATGCCGATCGCGATCGGCGACAGGCGTCGTTGCAGGGCCGCCGCCAGCGCGCCGGGAAGCAGGTTGATGAAGCCGACGGCGATCAGAACCTTGGTGACGTCGTCCTGCGACAGCCCCTTGTGATGGCCGATGCGCTCCAGGAAGGAGAAAACGAGCGACTGGTTGAAGGCGAGGCAGATCACGACGGCGATGATCAGCCAGGCTCGGCCGGGCATCGCGTGCAGCATCTCGCCGCCGGTCTCGGCGGCGGCGACGGAGCGCGGGAAGCCGAGAGAGGCCAGGAGCGCCGCGACCGCCATGCTGGCTGCGAACACCGCGAACAGCAGGCGCGGGCTGATCGCATGGATCAGGGCCGGCACGGTGGCGAAGAAGGCGACGCTGAAGACGGCGAGCGCGACATTGGCGAGGCCGAACAGGCGGTGCGGATTGTCGGTACGGCCCATCGTGCCGTGCGTCATCGACAAGGCGGCACCGGCTGCGAGGCCCGCGATGGCGTGGATGATCGGCAGAACCCAGAATGGCACCAGCTCTGGCGGCCTGCCGGCGAGATAGCCGAACGCCGCAGCGGCCACGATGAAGCCGCCGACCACGATGCTGCGCGCGTCGAGCCGCGTGAACGATCGCGCGGTCACCAGGCTCGCGAGCACGATGCCCGCCAGGAAGCTGGTGACGGTCGCACCCGCCTGCGCGGGCGACAGACCGTAGAATTCGATGAACGTTCCGACCCAGACCGGCAGCGCCACCAGGTCCAGCATGCCGGCCACGTGGCACGTGGCGAGCACGACTCCACCCGAGCTCGATCGGCTCATGTTTCCCTCCCCGTGAACGGACCAGTCGCGGGGGCCCCTTGGCCCGGGCTTTCGCGCCCTCTGCCGACGCTGGTCCGAGCACACGCTAGGTCGAACCCGTGATCCGGCAAAATCGATTGAATTGCGCATCGTCATCGATACGATCGATACCAAGTGACAAGTCCAGGGGAAGGGAGCGCGCTGCGATGCGGCTGGACAGGTTCGATCTCAATCTGCTGGTGGCGCTCGACGCGCTGCTCGACGAGCGCAACGTCACGCGGGCTGCGGATCGCCTCCGGCTCGGTCAATCCGCGACCAGCGCCGCGCTGGCGCGTCTGCGCGAGTTCTTCGAGGACGAGTTGTTGACCCAGGTCGGACGGCAGTTCGAGCTGACGCCGCTCGCCCAGGCGCTGGTCGAGCCGGTCAAGGACACGCTCGTTCGTGCGCGCGCCGCGATCAGCACGAGGCCGGACTTCGATCCCTCGACGATCAGCCGCACGTTCCGGATCTGTGCATCCGACTACGCGACCTATGTGCTGGTGTCGCGAGTGGCGATCGCGCTCGCGCAGCGCGCGAGCGGATTCCAGCTCGAGATCGCGCATCTGCCCAAGCATGTCGAGCAGGTGTTCGGGCTCGGCGACATCGACCTGCTGATATTGCCCGAGCAGTATGCATCACGGATAGCGCATCCGCAGACGCATCTGCTGTCGGACGATCATGTCTGCATGATGTGCCGGGAGCGGCCGTTGCGGCGTGGCAAGCTGTCCGAGGACGATTATTTCGCGGCCGATCACGTCAACGTCCGCCTCGGCGAAGCCGGCTCCTTCTCGTTCGAGGAATTGTTCTTCCCGCGCGCCGGCCGGCCGCGAAAGATTGCCTGTACGGTCGATTCCTACTGCCTGCTGCCCAGGATGCTGTGCGGGACGGACCGGATCGCGACACTGCATCGGCTGCTCGCGCAGGATCTGGCGCTGCATTATCCCGTGAAGTTCGTCGGCTTCCCGTTCGAGATTCCGCGCCTGAACGAGTCCATGATCTGGCCCTCGTTCAGGGATCAGGACCCCAGCCACAAATTCCTGCGCCAGGTGTTCGCCGAATGCGCGGCGCAGATTGCGTCCGAAGGCCGGAGCAGGGCACGCGCGTCGCGCAAATGACCGGATGTTGTCTCGTGCCCGTCGGTCGGCGACCATTCCGACCTGCTGCTCGGCCCGATCGCGGCGAAGGATCTGGCCTTGCGCAAGGCGCTCAAGGATGTGCTGGTGCGGCTCAGCATCGGCCTCGAGGAGCCGGGCGAGTTGGGGAAAGATTTGTCGCGCTTTGTCGATGCGCTCGGCGCGGCGTGAGCCGGCCGGGTCCGGGCGCGGCCGGGCCAGCCATGGGCGGCCTCGGCGGCCGGTATCCCGGAATTGTCCGGTGTCGTGCCCGCCCGGCTGCAATGGTGTTTCGCCGGACCGGATGGTATGGCTCGACACACGCGCGATCGACGCGACCAGCAATGGACCGAGGCATGATCATGAGCGGCAAGCCGGTGATCCGGATCATTCTTGGGGTCGCGGCCCTCATTGTCCTGGCGGCAGCGCTGGTCGTCGTGTTCGATCCCGCCCTGGTCCGTGACGTCCCGATCATCGGGCGGGACAAAACGGCCGCGAGCGGAGCGGCAATCCCGGCGGCCGAAGCGCCGGGGCAGTCCGCATCGGTTCCGACCGCCGAGCAAGCGCCGTCCGCCGCGGACCATGGTCGCGGCGCGAGCCCGCTTGCGACGATGCAGCAGCAGGCGAGTGGTCTTGCCGACGCGCTGGGCCCGCTGGTTCCACAGTCGGGCGCCGAAAGCGATGGTCCGGCGTTCGATGTCGTCAACGTCGCTCCTTCGGGTGACGCCGTCGTCGCCGGGCGCGCAGCGCCCGGCGCCACCGTGGAGCTGCTGCGCAACGGCGAGGTTCATGACCGCGTCGTTGCCGACCGGGCCGGACAGTTCGCCATGGTGCCGCCCCGTCTCCCTGCCGGAACCTACGATCTGACCCTGCGATCGAAGCTCGCCGACGGACACGAGGTGACGTCGAAGCAGAGCGTGGCGGTGAACGTCGAGGCCGGGCGGCAGCAGGCCACGGTGGCTCTGCTGTCGCCGGATGAGCCGACGCGCGTTCTGTCGAAGCCGGCCGGCGCGATCCCGCAGGCGCTGGCGGTGGACGCGGTGGATCACGAGACGAATGGCGTCCTGCGCGTCAACGGCCGGGCGCGTCCGGGCGCGACGGTGAGGCTTTATTTGAACGATCGCCTGATCTCATCGACGGTGGCGGGTGCCGACGGACGTCTCAGCATCGCGATCGGCAAGGACGTCAGCCGGGCGGGCAAAGACCGGATCAGGCTCGACGAGGTCGATCCGGCATCCGGCTCCGTCCAGGCGCGCGCCGAGGTCCCGTTGAGCCTGCCCGACGACGCGACGACTGCATCGCTGTCCTCGGCTGTTGCGGGGACCGAGAGGGCCAAGGCTCGCGCGGCCGCTCAGTCCACGCTGGTCGCAGCTGCAGGCAACCCGCGTGAGGCGATCGTGCCCGCTGCCAGAGGCGAGCCGAAGATGACGACGGTCACGGTCGCCCGCGGCGATAGCTTGTGGCACATCAGCCGCCGCCTGCTCGGGGGCGGCACGCGCTACGCGGTCATCTACAAGGCAAACCGGGAGCAGATCCGAAGTCCCGATCTGATCTATCCGGGGCAGGTCTTCATGCTCCCGGCCAAGCGATAGGCCCGGCTCCGGAGCGCCCCCGCGGGGCGCTGCACCGCACCAACTTGATGTGAGCTGACTGACCTAGCCCGCGCTCAGCCGGACGCCGGCGCGCAGGAATTTCTGCGGGTCGACGGCTTCGCCGTCGATGCGGGTCTCGTAGTGCAGATGCGGGCCGGTCGAGCGGCCGGTCGAGCCGACCTCGCCGATGATGTCGCCGATCTTCACATGCTGGCCGATCTTGACGTTGATCTCGGAGAGATGGCCGTAGCGGGTGGAGAGGCCGTTGCCGTGATCAACCTCGACCATGCGGCCGTAGCCGCCGGCCCAGCCGGCGTTGACCACCTTGCCGTTGGCGGTGACGCGGACCGGATCGCCGGTGGCGGCGCGGAAGTCGAGGCCGGTGTGCATGGCTGGGCGGCCGAGGAACGGATCGGAGCGCACGCCGAAGCCGGAGGTGAACTCGACCTCGCCGATCACCGGCTTGCGATAAGGCACCAGCGACAGCGTGCGGTTCATCTTCTCGACCTGGGCGCGGGTGATGCTGATGCGGTAGAGCTGGCGCTCGAACGGACCGGATTCGGCGCCGAGCTTGACCGGCACGAACGGGCCGCCCATGCCGCCCTTCGGCGCCGCCGCTTCGAGCTGACCCATGTCGAGGCCGAGATCGGTGATGACGCCGCGCATCCGGCGCAGCTTCGATTCCAGCGTCTCCTCGGCCGAGGACAGCATCGCGATCTGCCGCGCCTCGACCTGGTCGAGCGAGCGCGTCAGCCGCGTCAGCACGTTGTCGACGCCGGCGAGCTTGGTCGATGGGTTCGGCTGCGCGTTGGCCATCACGGGGCTGCGCGATTCGAGCCGGGCCTCGCGGTCCGGCGGCGCGGTGAAGATCACGGTGTCGCTGATCGGCGACGGCTTGGGCGTGGCTGGCGCCGACGGCGGCTCGATCGCGACAGGCGCGCGCGCCGGGGCGCGGATCGAGCCGGTGATGTCGGGCATGCTGCCGAGCGCGGTGGCGCGGCCTTCAAGCGCGCTCTGGCGCTTCAGGATCTGGTCGAGCTTCTGGTCGAACTGCTCCTGGTCGAGCAATTGCCGGCTGGTGGCGCGATCGACCTTGGCGCGTAGCTCGGCGATGCGGTCCTCATAGGCGTATTGCATCTCGGCCTGGCGCGCGATCAGCCGCGTCAGCACGTCGTCGCGAAACGCGAAATAGGTCGCGGTCGCCGCCGACCACAGCCCGAGCAGGCTGACGGTGCCGACCACGATCCAGAATACCACCGGGCCGATGCGCACCTGCTTGCCGGCATGCACCAGCGTGTAGTCGCTCTGCGACGCGGCCGCGACCGGCGCCGGATGGCTGACGGGGGCGCGCCGATGGTGATGGGCGTGCCCACGGTCATGAGAATGGTGCTGGGGATATTCGGCGTGATGGCCGGAACGATACGACATCGGCACTCCCGCGCCGGCCGGAGATCGTCGTTCCAGCGGCGTCATTTACGGGAGCGATTTGACCCCTGCATGGTTAATTTTCCGCCAACGCCGTCAGGCGCATTCTCAGAGCGCGCGCGCCGCCGCGAGCACCGCGTCGGCATGGCCGTCGACCTTGACGTTGCGCCACACTTTGGCGACGCGGCCGTCGGCGCCGATCAAGACGGTGCTTCGGATGATGCCGAGAAACTTGCGGCCATAGAGCGACTTCTCGCCCCAGGCGCCGTAGGCCTCCAGCATCTCATGTGTCTCGTCCGAGATCAGGGGCACGGCGAGATCGTGCTTGTCGCGGAAATTGTCCTGCGCCTTGACCGAATCGGCGGAGACGCCGAGCACTGCGGCGCCGGCGGCGGCGAAGTCCTTCGACAGGCGGGTGAAGTCGATCGCCTCCTTGGTGCAGCCGGGCGTATTGGCCTTGGGATAGAAGAACAGCACGAGCTTCTGGCCGCCGTAATCGGCCAGCGAAACGGTTCCGCCGCCATCGCGCGGCAGCTTGAACGCGGGTGCCTTGACGCCCTCGGCGAGGCCCGTTCCAGTGGTGGCTGGCGTCCTGGGCCCGGCCTTCGCAGCTCCCGTTTTGGTGGTCGCGGCTTTGGACGTCGCGGTCTTTGCGGAGGTCGTCTTTGCGGAGGTCGTCTTGGTGGCTTTCGTCACTGCCGGTTTGGCCGTCTTCTTGGTGGCCTTCTTGGCCGCGGTGGCGAGCCGGTTCCCGTCAATCGCCCCGTAGGACGCCGGGTTGGAGGATTTCTTTTGTGATTCCTTTGACATACGCCTTCCTTTCGTCGCTTTCGGCGGCTCAAAAATGAAAGTATCTCGGTTCTTGTCCGGTGTCCCGGGATCGATCTGGAATCCGTGCTTCGCGGCGCGCAGGGGATCGTGTCTCTTGCGATGAAGCGAAGATCACGGCTACCAGCAGGCGTGAGCACCAGCGCAGTTGAGCACAGTGCAATGACGACTCTCGTACCGTCTCCGGATCAGACGTCCCCGCCACAGAATTCGTCCGGCGGTGGAGAGGCGCCGGTCCGCTGGCGCGAGCAGGTGGGCAAACCTGACGGCGGCGGGGTATAGTGACGAGGATGTCGCGCGTCGTCCGCGCCGCCGGCGAAGCGCCAGCGGCGTGTTGACAGCACCCGCCGAAGCGTGACGGGATCATTTGGGGCATCGAGTCCTGCCGGCAGTGAGCACGCGCGCTGCGTGAACGGGCGGGGCCACACCGGCGACCAACCTGGCCGAGGCCAGGTTGGCACGAATGTTTCGGACACGAGGGGCCGGCACCGAGAGGCAATGGCAAGACAGACATCACCCCACCGGCCCCATCTGCAAGCGGACACCCAGGGCCAGCAGTGGGATGAGGCCGACTGGGATGTGGCCGACCAGTATGAGGCTGCCGCCGAGCACGACGAGACGGTCGGGCAGCGCGCCCGGCGCCTGTTGTCGCGGCCCGATTCGGGCGGGAGCACCGGTCGATTCGGCTGGGCGCGTCCGCGTCTGCCGGGCGGCCGCGTGGCCAAGCGGATCGTCATCACGCTGGCATCGCTCATGCTGCTCGTCGGGCTCGGCTTCGCCGGCCTGTGGCTGCGGCTCGGTGCGGGCCCGATCAGCCTCGATCTGGCGACGCCGTGGCTCGCGGCGGCGATCGAGGACAATATCGGCCACGGCAACACCGTCGAGGTCGGCGGCACCCAGATCGAGCGTGCCGGCCGGATCAGGATCGCGGTCCGGATCCGCGACATCATCGTGCGCGATCAGGATCACGCCATCGTCGCCAGCGCGCCCAAGGCCGAGGTGCGGCTGTCCGGCGCCGCGCTGCTGATGGGCCAGTTGCGTGCCGAGAGCCTCAAGCTGGTCGACGCCGAGCTCGCGATTCGCATCACCCCGGACGGCACCGTCACGGTGTCGACGGGGGAGACCACCAAGCCGCTGGCAACGGGCGTCGCCTCCAAGCGCGATGCCGGCCTGCCGCCGACATTCCCGCGACCGGGACAGGCCGCGCCACCGCCCAACGCACCGGGACCGCAGGCCGGCTCGCAGCCAGCACCGCCGGCCATGTCGACTGTGTCCGCGACCGCTGCGCCGAACGGCCTGCTCGCCGGCCTGGACTGGCTCGACAGCCTCAGCCTCACCGGGCTCGATGGCCAGAACCTGAACGAGATCGGGTTGAAGAACGGCGTGCTGATCGTCGACGACCAGCAGCGCGGCAACAAATGGACGTTCGAGAACATCAGCCTCAGCCTGCGCCGGCCGTCCGGCGGCGGGGTGGCGCTGAGCCTCGGCGAAGAGGGCGCCAAGCCGTGGCAGCTGCGCATCCTGGTCGGGCCCCAGGCCAACGGCGTGCGCACGGTGGACATCAAGGCCGACAAGGTCTCCACCAGCAACATCCTGCTGGCGATGCGGCTCAAGGATCTCACCTACATGGCGGACCTGCCCATGACCGGCGAGATCAAGGGCGAGCTCGCGCGCGACGGGCTGCCGACCTATCTGCGCGGCAAGATCAACATCGGCGCGGGCAAGATCATCGACACCGATACGCCCGACTATCCGATGGCGATCGACTCCGCCGAGATCAGCATGGAATGGGACGCCGGGCGCCGCGTGCTGATCGCGCCATTGAAGGTGATCTCGGGCGCCAACCGCATCACGCTCAACGCCAATCTCGAGCCTCCGAACGACACCGCAAACGACTGGCGGCTGGGTCTCAACGGCGGCACCATTCTGCTCGGCGCCATCGAAAACGAGCCACCGCTGATCTTCAACCGCATCTCGATCAACTTCCGCTTCGACACCGAGGGCAAGCGCGTGCTGCTGACGCAGGCGGAGGTCTCCAATGGCGAGATCGGCGTCGCCGGCACCGGCAGCGTCGACTATGCCGGCGAGCCGCGGCTGAAGCTCGGCTTCGCGGCGACGCCGATGCCCGCGCTGGCGATGAAACGGATCTGGCCGGCGCTGATCGTGCCGGAGGTGCGGGCCTGGATCATCGAGCGCATCGAGCGCGGCTCGGTGCAGCGGATCGACGTCGCCGTCAATTCGCCGACGCGCAACCTGCCGCGCAAGGGGCCGCCGATTCCCGACGATGGTCTCGACGTCAACATCGTCGCCACCAATGTCACCGTGCATCCGGTCGACGGCCTGCCGTCGGTGCGCGATGCCGACGTGAAGGCGCATGTCACCGGCCGCACCGCGACGGTGACGATCGGGCAGGGCGTCGCGGATACGCCGGCCGGGCGCAAGCTCAACTTCTCCGACGTCGTGTTCGAAGTACCGGACATGGCGCCGAAGCCGTCGCCGTCGCGGGTACGCATGCGCGTCGAAGGGCAGGTCGCCGCTGCCGCCGAGATCCTCGCCTCCGACCGGCTCAACGATCTGTCGTCGATGCCGATCGATCCCAACCAGACCAAGGGAACGTTCCAGGCCAGCGTCAATCTCGCGATGCCGGTCAAGGGCGAACTGACCAAGGCCGACACCAGCTACGCGGTCACGGCCGATCTCAATGGCTTTGCCGCCGACAAACTGGTGATGAACCAGAAGCTCGAGGCCAACACGCTCAAGATCGTGGCCAACACCGCCGGCTATCAGGTGAAGGGCGACGTCAAGATCAACGGCCAGCCGGCCACGCTCGACTATCGCAAGCCGACGGAAGGCGACGCCGACATCAAGATGCAGGCGATCCTCGACGATGCCAGCCGGGCTCGGCTCGGCATGGATCTGGGCACCGCGATCACCGGCAACGTGCCGCTCAAGCTCAATGGCAAGATCGCCGGCTCCAGCGATCGCGACAGCCGCATCGGCGTCGAGGCCGATCTGACCCAGCTCAAGCTCGACAACCTGCTGCCGGGCTGGGTGAAGAATCCGGGCAAATCCGGCAAGGCCACCTTCAACGTTGTCGCCAAGCAGCAATCGACACGCTTCGAGGACATCAACATCGAAGGCGGCGGCGTCTCCATCAAGGGCTCGCTGGAAGTCGACCAGAACGGCGACCTGATGAACGCCAACTTCCCGACCTATTCGCCGTCGGAAGGCGACAAGACGCAGCTCAAGGCCGAGCGCGGCCAGGACGGCGTGCTGAAGCTGTCGATGCGCGGCGACGTATTCGACGGCCGCGGCTTCCTGAAGTCGGCGATCTCGGGCACCAACAAGGACGCCGACAAGAACAAGGCACGCTCCAACCTCGACTTCGACGCCGAGGTCAAGCTCGGCGCCGTCGCCGGCTTCAACGGCGAGGCGCTGCGCAGCGTCGACCTCAAGTTCTCCAGGCGCGGCGGCGCCTTCAAGAGCTTCAATTTGACCGGCAAGGTCGGCCGCGACACGCCCGTCACCGCCGACATCCGCGTCGGCCGCGAGGCGCCGAGCGCCGATCCTCGCGCGCGTCGCCAGGGCCGCGAGGTGATCTATCTCGTAACCAACGATGCCGGCGCGCTGCTGCGCTTCGCCGACACCTATTCCAAGATGGCTGGCGGCGAGCTGGAACTGGCGATGGAGCCGCCGACGGCCGACTCCAGCCCAAAGGAAGGCCTGGCGATCGTTCGCAACTTCACCGTCAGGGGTGAGCAGGCGCTGGATCGCGCCGCCTCCGGCGCAGCACAGGGCGCCTCGCAAGGCATCGCCTTCACCATGCTGCGCGCGGAGTTCACGCGGCAGAACGGGCTGCTCTCGATCCGCGACGGCGTCGTCAAGGGACCGACGCTCGGCCTGACCATCGAGGGCAGCATCGACTACAACGTCAACCAGGTCCGGGCTTCGGGCACGATCGTGCCGCTGTACGGGCTGAACAACATGTTCAACCAGATCCCTATCGTCGGGCTGTTCCTCGGCGGCAGCAATGAAGGTCTGTTCGGCGTGACCTATGAAGTTGTGGGCACGCCAAGCCAGCCTGTGGTGCGCATCAACCCGATCTCGGCCATGCTGCCGGGCGTGACGCGCAAGATCATGGACTTCAACACCGGCAAGCAGCCATACCCGCCGGCGGAGCTGCCGCCGAACAATTGACGCTGCCGGCCGCCGGCGTTCGGCGACGTCAACGAACCGATCGATGCGGTTCAGGCCGCTCTGACGCCAGCAAGGAAGGTGTCGACCTCGCGGGAGAGCTGCTCGGCCTGCTTGGAGAGGTTGCCGGCCGCGATCCGCACGTGGCCGGCGGCGCTCCCGGTCTCATTGGCCGCCGTCGAGACGCCGCCGATGTTGGCGGTGACCTCGCGGGTGGCCTGCGCGGTCTGGGTGACGTTGCGCGCGATCTCCGCGGTGGCCGTTCCCTGTTCCTCGATCGCCGATCCGATCGTGGCCGCGATCGCGGACACCTCCTCGATGGTCAGGGTGATGCCGTCGAGCGCGCCGACCGCTTCCCGCGTCGCGTTCTGGATCTGGGCGATGCGGTCGCCGATCTCCTGCGTGGCCTGTGCCGGTCTGGCTGGCCAGGCTCTTCACCTCCGCCGCGACCACGGCAAAGCCGCGCCCGGCTTCACCGGCGCGCGCGGCCTCGATCGTGGCGTTGAGCGCCAGCAGGTTGGTCTGGCCCGCGATGCTCGAGATCAGCTCGGCGACGTGCTCGATCTGCTTGGCGCCATCGGCCAGGGCGCGGACGATCCCGTCGGTATGGCGCGCGCTTTCGACGGCGCGTCCTTGCCGAAACAACTATCATCAAGCTGCTTACTAAGCATGAACGCGTGGTTGTTGTGCGCCGTCCACTATGTGGACGGGCGGCTGTCGGAGCGCGAAGCACATCGTGCTTGGACCGCGGGCCAACTACGTGCGAAGGGCCGGAACGACCAGGAACGGGATCATGCCGATGACGACGCTCACGAGCGCGAGCAGAATGACGGCATCATAGCCGTGGGTGAGATCGTGGATGACGCCGCCGCTCCATGATCCCAGTGCCGATCCGAGCCCGCTGCCGATCGTGATCGTGCCGTAGATGGTGCCAAGCCGCCTGCCGCGGAAGATCTTCATCGCGGTCGCCGACAGGAGCGGCCCGCGCGAGCCGATCATGCTGCCAAAGCAGACGACGAAGCCGGTGAGCAGGAAGATGTTCGGCGAGAATTGCAGCGCCCACAGCATCAGGATTCCTGCGATCGATACGGCGTAGGAGAACAGCACCGACGGCCGCCGGCCGATCAGCCCGTCGAGGGCCGAGACGCCGAGCATGCCGAACAGCAGCACCACGCCCGAGAAGCCCCAGGCGGTGGCGGCCTGCAGCGGCGCAAAGCCGGCATCGATCAGATAGGCGACGACCTGCGGCGCGATCGCATACATGCCAACGGCGGTGAAGAAGAAGGTCGAGAACAACGCCCAGAAGGCGTGATGGCGCAGCGCCCGCGACAAGGTCCAGGCATCGCCGGCGAGTTCGTCGGCGACGGGCCTGGTGATGTGGGGCGCGCCGGCGGCAAACAGCCGCCAGGGCAGCAGCGCCAGCGGCACCAGCAGGATGAAGGTGGCGGCGCCGAACGCCTGATATGTGCTGCGCCACCCGATCGCGTCGATCAGCAGTTGCGAGCCCGGCAGCAGGATCAGCACGCCGGCGCCGGTGGCGGAATAGATCACCGCCATCGCGGTCGGTAGCTTCTTGCCGAACCAGCGGCCCAGCAGGATCGAGTTGGGGACGTTGCCGATCAGCGCGATGCCGATGCCGACGCACAGGCCGATGCTGATCTGGAACTGCCACAGCGCCTGCGCGTGCGCCGCGGCCGTGAAGGCGGAACCAAGCAGCAGGAGGCCGAGCGCATACACGGTGCGTGGTCCGGAGTGGTCGAACAGCCGCCCGATCAGCGGTGCGGCGAGGCCGCCGGCGAGGGCCGTCAGCGAATAGATCGAGACGACCTCGGAACGGTCCCAGCCAAAGCTGTCGGAGATCGGCTTGAGAAAGACGGTGAAGCTTTCTCCCAGCCCGCGGCCAATCACCGACAGCGCAAAGCAGAGACCCAGCACCACGAACGCCATGCGCGCGCGTGGTGGAGCTGTCGGGGTTTCCTCGGCTTGCGCAGGCTCTCGCGGCGCGCTGATCGTCATGCCCTGAGGGAGCGCCTTTCGGCCTTCCCTGACAAGCAGGCAAAAGCGAATGCGGCTATGCAGGCCTGACCAGCACGTGGCGCTTCTTGCCCAGCGACAGCTTGATCACGCCCTCGCTGGTCAGTGCAGCCGGCGTCAGCGCCATCTTCTCGTCGGTGACCGCAACGTCGTTGACGCGCAGGCCACCGCCCTTGATCTGCCGCCGCGCCTCGCCGTTGGAGCCGACGAGGCCGGCCTTGACGAAGGCGTTGAGCACGCCAAGGCCAGCGTCGAGCTCGGCCTGCGGCACCTCGACCGTCGGCAGGTTCTCGGCGATGGCGCCTTCCTCGAAGGTGCGGCGGGCGGTCTCGGCAGCGGTGCGTGCCGCCTCTTCGCCATGCAGCAAGGTGGTGGCCGCATCGGCCAGTGCCTTCTTGGCCTCGTTGATCTCGGCACCCTCAAGTGCACCGAGCTTCTCGATCTCGGACAGCGGCAGCGTGGTGAACAGCTTGAGGAACTTGACGACGTCGGCGTCCTCGGTGTTGCGCCAGTACTGCCAGAAATCATACGGGCTGCACTGGTCGGCATTGAGCCAGATTGCGCCCTGCGCGGTCTTGCCCATCTTGGCGCCGGATGCGGTGGTCAAGAGCGGCGTGGTCAGCGCGAAGAGCTGCTCGGTGCCCATGCGGCGTCCGAGCTCGACGCCGTTGACGATGTTGCCCCACTGGTCGGAGCCGCCCATCTGCAGCCGGCAGCCGGTGCGCCGCGCCAGCTCGACGAAGTCGTAGGCCTGGCAGACCATGTAGTTGAACTCGATGAAGCTCATCTCCTGCTCGCGCTCGAGCCGCAGCTTGACCGAGTCCATGGTCAGCATGCGGTTGACCGAGAAATGCCGGCCGATGTCGCGCAGCATCTCGATCCAGTTCAGCTTCGTCAGCCATTCGGCATTGTCGAGCATGATGGCATCGGTGGCGCCATTGCCGTAGCGCAGCACCTTGGCGAACACGCCGCGGATCGACGCCTTGTTGGCCTCGATCTCCTCGACCGTGCGCATCGCGCGGGTCTCGTCCTTGCCGGAGGGATCGCCGACCATCGTCGTACCGCCGCCCATCAGGGTGATCGGCTTGTTCCCGGTCTGCTGCAGCCAGTACAGCATCATCATGGTCAGGAAGTTGCCGATGTGCAGCGAGCGTGCGGTGCAGTCGTAGCCGACATAGGCGGTCGCCTGGCCCTTGGCGGCGAGGGCATCCAGCCCCTCGAAATCCGAGCACTGATGAATGAACCCGCGGCTCTGCAGCACGTTCAGGAAATCAGACTTGAAGCCAGTCATTGTCGGCGACTCTGAGCATTTGTTTACGGTATTGACCGCTTGTCGCGGGGACGTGCGGGAGGCACATGCCACGGATACGGGCGTTGTGGCATTATAAGATGCGCCGGGCTTGTACAAGCATGTGCACGGCCTGGGCGGGACCTCAAATCGGCCGTACTTGGCAAGCAGGGCAGGGTTTTCAGGTTCGACTGCAATGATTCTGACCGCACTTGGCCTCATGAGTGGCACCTCGCTCGACGGGGTGGACGTGGCCCTGATCGAGACCGATGGGCGGCAGATCAAGAGCCTCGGTCCCTCGGGCTACCGGGCCTATAGCGCCGCGGAGCGCAGCCTGCTGCGCGAGGCGCTCGCCGATGCGGTGCAGATCGAGCGGCGCGATGCGCGCCCCGGACGGGTGCGCGACGCCGAGCGCGTCGTGACGGTGGCGCATGCCGAGGCGGTCGCCGCGTTCCTGGCGCAGCACCGGCTCAAGCCCGAGGACATCGATATCATCGGCTTCCACGGCCAGACTGTGCTGCACCGCCCCGAGCGCCGCCTGACCGTGCAGATCGGCGACGCGGCCGTGCTTGCCAAGTCCGTCCACATCCCGGTGATGCACGATTTCCGCGCCGCCGACGTCGATTTCGGCGGGCAGGGCGCGCCGTTCGTACCCGTCTATCACCGCGCCCTGGCGCAGTCGCTGTCGCGCGCGGGGCCGATCGCCGTGGTCAATATCGGCGGCGTCTCCAACATCACCTATATCGACGGCGACGACGTGCTGATCGCCTGCGACACCGGTCCCGGTAATGCGCTGCTCGACGATTTCATGCACCGGACCACGGGACAGGCATTCGATCAGGATGGCCGCGTGGCGGAGCAGGGCAACCCGGACGAGGCCTGGATCACCAGCGCGCTGGAAATGCCCTTCTTCGCGCTGCCGCCGCCGAAATCTCTCGACCGCAATGATTTTGCCGCGCTGAAGCTGGGCGATGTGAAGCCGGCGGACGGGGCCGCGACCCTGACGGCGTTCACGGCCGCAGCGATTGCCCGCATCGTCCCGCTGCTGCCGAAGCCGCCGGCGAGCTGGATCGTCTGCGGTGGCGGCGCCCGCAACCATACCATGATGCGGATGCTACGGGAGCGTGTCGCGCCGGCGAGCGTGGAATCGGCCGATGCGCTGGGCTGGTCGGCGGACGCCATGGAGGCCCAGGCGTTCGGCTTCCTGGCGGTCCGCGGCATGAAGGGCCTGCCGCTGAGCTATCCCACCACCACCGGCGTGCCGTTTCCGATGACCGGCGGAGTGATCGCGCGACCATGATCCATGCATCTGCATGGACCTTGACAGTTCCATGCGCATGCATCTAGTTTGATGCGTCTGCATCAAACTGCCGAGGATGTCATGGCGCCTGCCCTGAAGCTGATCAGCCACAAGCTCTGCCCCTATGTGCAACGCGCCGTCATTGCGCTCACCGAGAAGGGCGTCGCATTCGAGCGGATCGACATCGATCTCGCCAACAAGCCCGACTGGTTCCTGAAGATCTCGCCGCTCGGCAAGGTGCCGGTGCTGGTCGTGCCGACGGCGCAAGGCGAGGTGGCGCTGTTCGAGAGCAACGTGATCTGCGAGTACATCGAGGACACGCAAGCCGGCGCGAGGCTGCATCCGGAGGACGCGCTCGCGCGTGCGCAGCATCGCGCCTGGATGGAGTTCGGTTCAGCGATCCTCGGCGATCTCTGGGGCCTGGAGACGACGCAGGATGCCGCGGTGTTCGCGGCCAAGCGCGAGGCGCTGACGGCGAAGTTCGTCCGCGTCGAGGCCGCGCTGGGCGAGGGGCCGTATTTCGATGGCGTCCGCTTCAGCCTGGTCGACGCCGTGTTCGCGCCGATCTTCCGCTACTTCGATGTGTTCGATGGCTACGGTGATCTCGGCATCTTTGCGTCGACGCCGAAGGTTCGGGCGTGGCGCGATCGGCTCGCGCAACGGCCGAGCGTGAGGACGGCGGTCAGCGCCGACTATCCGCAGCTGCTGCGCGCGTTCCTCGCGCGGCACGATGCGTATTTGTTGAAGCAGGCGGCGTAGGGAGGTTGTTGTCGTACCGAGCGCTCACGCCGCTCACAGTGCCATCGCCCGGCTTGACCGGGCGATCCAGTATTCCGAGACGCTGATGATCAGCCGAGAAGCCGCGGCGTACTGGATCACCCGCTTTCGCGGGTGATGACAGCAGTGCGTCAAGGGGCGTCCGTTCGAACATCCGGCAACGCGCGCGACCTCACCTCACATTGGCGAGGCGCATGTCGAGATAGGCGGTGATGGTTTCCATCAGCGGCTCGAGCTTGCCGTCGAAGAAGTGGTTGGCGCCGGGGATGACCTGCTGGTCGATCACGATGCCCTTCTGCGTCTTCAGCTTCTCGACCAGCGTGTTGACGTCCTTGGGCGGCACCACCGCATCGCGCTCGCCGTGCACGATCAGGCCCGAGGACGGGCAGGGCGCCAGGAACGAGAAGTCGTAGAGGTTGGCGGGCGGCGCGATCGAGATGAAGCCCTCGACCTCCGGGCGGCGCATCAGGAGCTGCATGCCGATCCAGGCGCCAAACGAGAAGCCGGCGACCCAGCAGGCGCGAGCTTCGGGGTTGATGGTCTGCGCCCAATCGAGCGCGGAGGCCGCATCGGACAGCTCGCCGGTGCCGTGATCGAACGAACCCTGGCTGCGGCCGACGCCGCGGAAATTGAAGCGCAGCACCGAGAAGCCGCGATGCGCGAAGGCATAGTAGCACTGGTACACGATCTGATGGTTCATCGTGCCGTGGAACTGCGGATGCGGATGCAGGATCATCGCGATCGGCGCGTTCTTCTGCTTCGCCGGATGGTAACGGCCTTCGAGGCGGCCGGCCGGACCGTTGAAGATGACTTCAGGCATCAGAGAATCCTTGGCAGAGCGTCGACCGACTTCGTCCATGCTTCATCTGGCGCCTCGCCGACGAGTTCAGCAGGAAAAGTGGTGATCGAGCGCCATCCGTTCGCTTGGACGGAGCAGCGCTGGCGTGACTGGAAGTTGGCCTTCTAGCATGGAGCGCGGGGCAAAAAGCAAGGATTTTCAACGCCCGGCAAGGCGGCTGCGGCAGGGATGCAGACCGGGCCGCCGATACAGCGGCGGGGCGAAGCGGTCGCGGAACGTGATCCGAATGCGCCTGCAATTCGATGAAAATACTGGCGTTTTCGTCTGCGGCCCGGCCGTTCAGCGCAGCGACGCCGTGTGCTCCAGTTGCGCAACGGCGCTGCGATAGCGGCGGCTGCCTTGCGCGGATTGTCCGTTGTCGAAGGTCAGGCCGAAATCGCCCGTTGGCAGGACCGAAAGCGCGGCGACCCGGGCCATGTTGACCAGCCGGCCACGGTGGATGCGGACGAGCGCGAAGCGGGCGAGCTCGACCTCGGCGGCTGACAAGGTGCCGCGGATCAGATGTCGCCTGCCGTCGGCCATGGCATATTCGACGTAGTTGCCGGCCGCGGCGACCCACAGGATGTCGGCCGGCGAGATGCGGATGCGGCTCGCGCCGTCGCGCAGCCAGAGCGTGGCAGGGGCAGGCGGCTCGGATCGCCGTGTCGGCTCTCGGACAGCGCTCGCGCGATAGCCGTCGTACAGCCAGAGCGTGGCACCGATGAGGAGCGCCGTCATGACGTCCTTGCGGAACTCGTACACGATGGTGGCCAGCGAGAGCTGGAAGTCGTACGCGCCGCCCGCGGTCCACATCAGCAGCTTGCGCAGCGTCACCATGCCGATCATGTGAAGCGCAGAGAAGGCGACCACGGCGGCAATTGCGAGCGCGATGTGACGTGCCATGGCAGCCGGGCCCAGCCGGATGGAACGAACCGTAGCGACCAGCAGCGGCGCCAGCAGGATGAGGACGACAATGCTCGTCATCTCCCACAGCAACTGCTTTTCCAGATCATAGGCCGCGCCCCGCCTGACGGCATCGTGGGCGGCGGAAAGGGCGTTGACGACGCCGATGCCGAGCGAGAGCCCGGCCATGATCGCGTAGAAGGTCCGATCATTCGGACGCAGCATCGAGCCGACAAGCTTGTTCATGGCACGGGACCCGCTATCTCAATCTTGCGCCCGACGATATCACGCTGGCCGTCGCGCATCATCATGGCGCGGGCGAGCGATGGTCGTTCGTGGCCCGAGTTGATAAGAACGAGCCATGGCCGACAGGATCTATCTCGACTGGAATGCGACGACCCCGCTGCGACCGCAAGCGCGCGCGGCGATTCTCGCCGCCATGGATCTGGTCGGCAATCCCTCGTCGGTTCACGCCGAAGGCCGCAAGGCGCGGCGGCTGACCGAGGAGGCCCGCGAGGTGATCGCCCGGGGGCTCGGTACCGTCGCGCGCCACGTGGTGTTCACCTCCGGCGGAACCGAGGCCAATGTGCTCGCCCTGAGCCCAGGCCTGCGCGCGCCGGCCGGCCCGGTCGAGCGGCTGCTGGTGTCGGCGGTCGAGCATGCCTCGGTGCTGGCCGGCGGCCGGTTCGCGCCATCAGCGGTGCAGACGATCCCGGTCGACGCCTCCGGCGTGGTCGATCTCGGCCGCCTGGAAGCCCTGCTGGCCGGAGGGCCGCCGGCGCTGGTATCCGTCATGGCCGCCAACAACGAGACCGGGGCGCTTCAACCGGCTTCGAAAGTTGCTGAGATCGTGCACCAGGCGGGCGGCCTGCTGCAGGTCGACGCGGTCCAGGCATTTGGGAAAATACCCCTCGATATCAAAGAGATGGGCGCAGACCTTGTAACCATCTCTGCGCATAAGATCGGCGGACCCAAGGGCGTCGGCGCGCTGGTTCTGGGCGCTGGTGTGGAGGAGCCGATTCCGGTTCTCCGCGGTGGCGGCCAGGAGCGCGGTCGCCGGGCCGGAACCGAAAACGTGGCAGGAATTGCCGGATTTGGCGCCGCGGCCGGTGCTGCCCTGGCTGGGCTCGAGGTCGACCTGCCTCGGATCACGGCGCTGCGCGACCGGCTGGAAACGGGCCTTCGTCAGACCGCTGGCGTGACGGTATTTTCCTCCGAAGCGGCGCGGCTTCCGAACACGACGCTGTTCACGGCGCCGGGGCTGAAGGCCGAGACGGCCGTGATCGGGTTCGATCTCGAAGGAATCGCGGTGTCTTCCGGCTCGGCCTGCTCGTCCGGCAAGGTCCAGCCCTCCCATGTCCTGGAAGCGATGGGCGCCAGTTCCGCAGCGGCCCAGGGAGCGGTGCGCCTCAGTCTGGGCTGGTCCACGACGGAGGCGGACGTCGATCGCGGCCTGCAGGCTTGGCGAAAGCTGTCATTGACCCTACTTAAAGGTGGCGACGAAACCGTGCTTGAGCGATTCTAAGGGCGTGATTTCGTCGAGGAAACGTCGTAAGACGGTTCCAGAAGATGTCCACCGCGGTCCTTGAAACCGCGAGCGGAGGATGGAATGCCAGCCGTACAAGAGACGGTCGACCGCGTCAGGCGGATCGACGTCGACCAATATCGCTATGGGTTCGAGACCGTCATCGAATCCGAGAAGGCTCCGAAGGGGCTTTCCGAAGACACCGTCCGCTTCATCTCGGGCAAGAAGAACGAGCCCGCCTGGATGCTCGAATGGCGCCTCGAGGCCTATCGCCGGTGGCTGACCATGACCGAGCCGACCTGGGCGCGCGTCGACTATCCGAAGATCGATTTCCAGGATCTCTACTACTACTCGGCGCCGAAGCCGAAGAAGCAGCTCTCCTCGATCGACGAGATCGATCCGGAGATCCTGAAGACGTATGAGAAGCTCGGCATTCCCTTGCGCGAGGTTGCGATCCTCGAAGGCGTCGAGCCCGTGCCCGGCGCCGGCAGCCCCGAGACGCGCAAGATCGCGGTCGACGCCGTGTTCGATTCGGTGTCGGTGGCGACCACGTTCAAGGAGGAGCTGAGGAAGGCCGGCGTGATCTTCATGCCGATCTCGGAGGCGATCCGCGAGCATCCTGAGCTGGTACAGAAATATCTCGGCAGCGTGGTGCCGACCTCGGACAATTTCTATGCGACGCTGAATTCGGCGGTGTTCTCCGACGGCTCGTTCGTCTACGTGCCGCCGGGCGTGCGCTGCCCGATGGAGCTGTCGACCTATTTCCGCATCAACGAGCGCAACACCGGCCAGTTCGAGCGCACGCTGATCATCGCCGACAAGGGCGCCTACGTTTCCTATCTCGAGGGCTGCACGGCGCCGCAGCGCGACGAGAACCAGCTGCATGCCGCCGTGGTCGAGCTGATCGCGCATGACGACGCCGAGATCAAGTACTCGACGGTACAGAACTGGTACCCGGGCAATTCGGAAGGCAAGGGCGGCATCTATAATTTCGTCACCAAGCGTGGCGACTGCCGTGGAAACAATTCCAAGATCTCCTGGACCCAGGTCGAGACGGGATCGGCGATCACCTGGAAATATCCGAGCTGCATCCTGCGCGGCGACAATTCGCGCGGTGAGTTCTATTCGATCGCGATCTCGAACGGCTATCAGCAGGTCGATAGCGGCACCAAGATGATTCATCTCGGCAAGAACACGACCAGCCGGATCATCTCCAAGGGCATCGCGGCAGGCCGCTCGCAGAACACCTATCGCGGTCTCGTCACGGCGCATCGCAAAGCCACCGGCGCGCGCAACTTCACCGCCTGCGATTCGCTGCTGATCGGCGACAAATGCGGCGCGCATACCGTGCCGTATATCGAGGCCAAGAATTCCTCGGCCACCTTCGAGCACGAGGCGACCACGTCCAAGATCTCCGAGGACGTGCTGTTCTACTGCATCCAGCGCGGTCTTTCGCAGGAGGAGGCGGTCGGGCTCGTCGTCAACGGCTTCGTCAAGGACGTGCTGCAGCAGCTCCCGATGGAGTTCGCGGTCGAGGCGCAGAAGCTGATCTCGATCAGCCTCGAAGGTTCGGTCGGCTGAGGCCACATTGCAGCGGGGCCGCGGCGCGGCCCGCTCGTGCTGACATCGATATCATTCGCCCTCGGACCCGATGGAATCGGTGGCGCCAGGGCAAGCGTTGAGCGGAAACAGATCATGGCACTACTCGAAATCAACAACCTGCAGGTTCGCGTCGAGGAGCGCGAGATTCTCCACGGCCTGACGCTGTCGATCGACGCCGGCAAGGTGCACGCGATCATGGGGCCGAACGGCTCCGGCAAGTCGACGCTGTCCCACGTCATCGCCGGCAAGCCGGGCTACGAGGTGACCGGCGGCGAGATCCTGTTCAAGGGCGAGGATCTGCTCGCCATGGCGCCGGACGAGCGTGCCGCCAAGGGCGTGTTCCTGGCGTTCCAGTATCCGGTCGAGATCCCCGGCGTCGCCACCATGACCTTCCTGCGCACCGCGCTGAATGCGCAGCGCAAGGCGCGCGGCGAGGAGGAGTATTCGACGCCGGACTTCCTCAGGAAGGTGCGCGAGATCTCGAAATCGCTCAGCATTCCGCAGGACATGCTCAAGCGCGGCGTCAATGTCGGCTTTTCCGGCGGCGAGAAGAAGCGCAACGAGGTGCTGCAGATGGCCCTGTTTCAGCCGTCGCTCTGCATCCTCGACGAGATGGATTCCGGCCTCGACATCGACGCGCTGCGCATCGCCGCCGACGGCGTCAACGCGCTGCGCTCGCCTGAGCGCTCGATGATCGTGATCACCCACTATCAGCGGCTGCTGAACTACATCGTCCCCGACGTCGTTCACGTGATGTCGAAGGGCCGCGTCGTGAAGAGCGGCGGCAAGGAGCTCGCGCTCGAGCTGGAGGCGTCCGGTTACGCCCAGTTCGAAGACGCGGCCTGAGCCTCGCGTGAATGGATCTGTGATGAACGTAGCTTTGGTCAAGAACGACAGCGGTCCGGCGGCGAGCAGCTTGCTCTCTGCCGCTTTGGGCCGTCTGCCCGGCACCGGCAAGGTGGCCGATATCCGGCGCGAAGCCTTCTCGGCTTTCGAGCGCACCGGCCTGCCGCACCGTCGTATCGAGGAATGGAAGTACACCGATCTGCGTGCGCTGATGCGCGAGGTGCTGCCGCTGGCCGACGCGCCGGACGCGGCGGCGCTGGCGCGGGCAAAAGCCGTGCTAGCTTCTGTTGCCGTCGACGGTGCTCGGAAGCTGGTGCTGGTCGACGGCGTGTTCGTGGCGGAGCTCTCGGATATTTCGGCCTTCGAGGATGGTGTCAAGGTTCACACGCTTCGCGAGGCGCTGCAGAGCGCCGGCAGCGAGCGGCTGCTGGAGACGACCGTCAACGATGCGATGGTCCTGTTGAACGGGGCGCTTGCGACCGACGGAGTCCTGATCTCCGTGGCGGACGGTGCAAAGCTCTCGCATCCGCTGCAGATCATTCACATCGCGACAGCATCGCAAGCATCGCGTGCCAGTCGCTCACATCTTTCGGTAGGGAACGGCGCGCAGGCCACCTTGATCGAAAGCGCGATCGCCGCCGATGGTGCCTCAGGCTATCAGGCCAATGACGCCGTGGTCGTCTCCCTCGGTGATGACGCTGCGCTGTCCACCATTCGCCTGATGCGCGATGCCAGTGACGCCGTTAACATCACTTCAGCCAAGTACGAGGTCGGTGCGCGGTCGAAACTCAATCTCTTCAACATGACGACAGGCGGCGCCGTCAGTCGTCTGCAGGGCTTCATTACTCTCAAGGGCGAAGGCAGCGAGCTGATCATCAACGGCGTCAACCTGCTGCGTGACAAGCAGCATGGCGACCTGACGCTCGTCGTCGACCACGCGGTGCCGGGCTGCACCAGCCGCGAAAACTTCCGCGCGGTGCTCGACGATCGCGCTCATTCCGTGTTCCAGGGCCGCATCATCGTCCGCCCCCACGCGCAGAAGACCGACGGCAAGATGATGACCCGTGCGCTGCTGCTGTCCGACGAGGCCGAGGCCGACTCGAAACCGGAACTCGAGATCTTCGCCGACGACGTCTCCTGCGGCCACGGCGCCACCGCCGGCGCGCTCGACGACAGCCTGTTGTTCTATTTGCAGGCCCGCGGCCTGCCGGAGAAGCAGGCCCAGGCGCTGCTGATCCAGGCCTTCGTCGGCGAGGCGATCGAAGCGATCGAGGACGATTCCTTGCGCGAGCGCGTCATTGCTGCTGCCCAGGACTGGATGGAGGCGCGCGCATGAGCACGCATCCCGCCGTCTCCAACGGATCCTACGACGTCGCCCGCATCCGCGAGGATTTTCCTGCGTTGGCGCTGCAGGTCTACGGCAAGAAGCTCGTCTATCTCGACAACGCGGCGTCTGCGCAGAAGCCGCGCGCGGTGCTCGATCGCATGACGCAGGCCTACACCAGCGAATACGCCAACGTGCATCGTGGCCTGCACTATCTCGCCAACGCCGCGACCGAGGCCTATGAGGGCGGCCGCGAGCGGGTCACGCGCTTTCTCAATGCACGGCGCAGCGAGGAGATCATCTTCACCCGCAACGCGACCGAGGCGATCAATCTCGTGGCGTCGTCGTGGGGCGGACCGAACATCGGCGAGGGCGACGAGATCGTGCTCTCGATCATGGAGCACCATTCCAACATCGTGCCCTGGCACTTCTTGCGCGAGCGCCAGGGCGCGGTGATCAAGTGGGCTCCGGTCGACGACGACGGCAATTTCCTGATCGACGAGTTCGAGAAGCTGCTCACGCCGAAAACCAAGCTGGTCGCTATCACCCAGATGTCGAACATGCTCGGCACGCTGGTCCCGGTGAAGGAGGTCGTGCGCATTGCGCATGCGCGCGGCATTCCGGTGCTGGTCGATGGCAGCCAGGCCGCCGTGCACCTCGCCATCGACGTCCAGGACATCGACTGCGACTTCTACGTCTTCACCGGCCACAAGCTGTACGGGCCGACCGGCATCGGCGTGCTCTACGCCAAGTACGACCACCTCGTTGCCATGCGCCCCTACAATGGCGGCGGCGAGATGATCCGCGAGGTTGCGCGCGACTGGGTCACTTATGGCGATCCGCCGCACAAGTTCGAGGCTGGCACCCCGATGATCGTCGAGGCGGTTGGGCTCGGTGCCGCGATCGATTACGTCAACTCGGTCGGCAAGGAGCGCATCGCCGCGCATGAGCACGACCTGCTCACCTATGCCCAGGATCGGCTGCGCGAGATCAACTCGCTGCGGCTGATCGGCACCGCCAAGGGCAAGGGCCCTGTGATCTCGTTCGAGATGAAGGGGGCGCATGCCCATGACATCGCGACCGTGATCGATCGGCAGGGCGTCGCGGTGCGTGCGGGCACGCACTGCGTGATGCCGCTTTTGGAGAGATTCAACGTCACGGCGACCTGCAGGGCCTCGTTTGGCATGTACAATACGAGGGAAGAGGTCGATCAGCTTGCACAGGCATTGATCAAGGCGCGGGAATTGTTTGCATGACCGACACGGCCGACGTCAAAACTCAGTCCGTCGAAACGCATTCGGCGCTGCCGCCGGAGGAGACCGAGCGGCTCTCCAGCGAGATCATCGCGGCGCTGAAGACGGTGTTCGATCCGGAGATCCCGGCCGACATCTACGAGCTCGGCCTGATCTACAAGGTCGACATCAAGGACGACCGCAGCGTCGACGTCATGATGACGCTGACGACGCCGAACTGTCCGGCGGCCGGCGAGCTGCCGACCATGGTGGAGAACGCGATCGCGAGCGTCCCGGGTGTCGGCGTCGTCAACGTCAGCATCGTCTGGGAGCCGCAATGGACGCCGGACCGGATGAGCGACGAGGCCCGGCTCGTCCTGAACATGTGGTGAGACGAGCGGGCACGAAGTTTGAATAGTAAGGGCGGATCACATACCCCGCCGGGATGACGCCATGACCAGCACGACGAATTCGACAGCGCCTGTTGCCAAGCCCAAGCCGCGGCCCCGCCCGCAGGTGATGCGGCTCACCGATGCGGCGGCCAAGCGCATCCGTGAGCTCACCGATCGCGCCGAGTCCGAGATCATCGGATTGCGTGTCGGTGTCAAGAATGGCGGCTGCGCCGGTCAGTCCTACACGGTCGAGTATGCCCATGATATCCGGCCGACCGACGAGGTCGTCGAGGACAAGGGCGTCAAGATCCTGGTCGATCCCAAGGCCGTGCTGTTTCTGCTCGGCACCGAGATGGACTATCAGGCTGACAAGATGCAGGCCCAGTTCGTCTTCAACAATCCGAACCAGATCAGTGCCTGCGGCTGCGGCGAGTCGGTGCAGCTCAAGCCGGCCGAGGTCTGATCGTCCGCTTCCAGCCAGTGCGGCTCCGGAGCTGTCGCGTTCCGGACATTGACACGCGCCACCTTCCCGACCGAAAACTCCGGGCGAGCAAGTGGGGTGTTGGCGGGAGCTGGCGCGATGGACCGCGAATTCCTGATCGATCTGTTCGCCGGCTTCGGTCCGGTCACGATCCGGCGGATGTTCTCCGGCTTCGGCATCTCCGCCGACGGCATCAACTTCGCGCTCGCGCTGCGCAGCGGCCTTTATCTCCGTGCTGACGAAACCAGCTTTGCCAGATTCGAGGAGGCCGGATCCAAGCCGTTTTCCTACGAGACCCGCGCGCGGACCATGACGGTGCGGTCGTATTGGCAGGTGCCGGCACATCTGTTCGATGACACCGACGAGTTCGCGGTCTGGGCGAGAGATGCATTCGCAGCGGCCCAGAGGGCGGCCTTGAGCAAGCGGACCAGCAAGAAGGGGGCGGCGCGGGGCAACAGACTGGTCCCGACCCGGGGTGGGGCGAAGCCTGGACCAACCAGGCCGGCAGTGAAAAAGACCAAGTCGGCCAAGACGGGAAAGGTGGCCAAGAGCGTTGACAAGAGCGCAGACAAGGGTCCCGCCGGTCGCAAAACACGCAGCGCGACAGTGGCGCGGGGCCGGCAGACGTCGCGCGCAGCATCATCGCGAGCACGCTGATGCTCCATATGCGTCGCTGGCGACCTTGCCGTCAGGCGACCTGACCTCGCGTCGTCGTCGCGTATTCGGGATCGTTCTCGCATACCACCTTGTTGCGGCCGTTGCGCTTGGCGGCATAGAGGCAGGCGTCCGCGCGCTCGATCAGGGCGTCGGTGTCATCGCCGGCCCGCAGCACGGATACGCCGACCGAGATGGTCACACGTCCGAGAATCTCTCCCGTCGATTTCTTCTTGAGCTCCTTTGCCGTGACGGCGCGGCGGATGTGATCGGCCACCGTCAGCGCGTGCTGTAGCGAGGTGTTGGGCAGCACGACGGCGAACTCCTCGCCGCCATAGCGCGCTGCGATATCCTGGCCCTTGATGGCGTGCTTCAGGGTCATCCCGACCAGGCGCAGCACCTGGTCTCCGGTGAGATGTCCGTAGGAATCGTTGAAGGACTTGAAGTGGTCGATGTCGAACATCAACAGCGACAGCGGCTGCTCGGTCGCGAGCCCCGACTGCACCGTCGTCTCGATCATTCGGTCGAAATATTTGCGATTGCCGAGGCCGGTGAGGGGATCGGTCAGGCTCTCGGCCCGAATCACCTCCAGGCTGTGCTGCAGCCCGCTGATCTCGTCCTTGGACAGCGTCAGCCGCTCTTCGAGGATCCGGTTGGTTTCGCGCATCTGCTTGGTCGAATGGGCCAGCGCCTCGATGATGTCGACCAGTTGCTCGCGGCTGGTGGCCGACGCGAGTCGTTGATCGGCGCCCGCGAGGCTCGCATCGTAGCTCGCCGTCCTGCCGAGAGCATCGGTGAGCATGTTCACCAGGTCGTCGATCTCGCCGACGACGCGCGCGCCGACCTTGTCGATGCGATCCGACGTCTTGAGCTGCGCGAGGTAGGAGTCGTAGAGCTGATCGAGATCGGACTGCGACAGCTTGCCGTTGCGCGAAAGCGTCTCGTTGATGATCTCGTTCAGCGGTGCGTTGTAGCCCGTCGCGTAGACGTACCAGACCTCGTAATTGCGCGGATTGGCCGAATGGCGGAGCGTTCTGATCTGGCTGAGCGCGACTTCGGCGAAGCCTATCGTGCGTTCGTGTTCGTCAAGCGCATTGACCACCACAGGTTCCCCCCAATCGCCCGCGTCGCCGTCGTCGTCACAGCAATGAAATAAACAATGCCGGCCAAGCTAAAGGACGTTTGTGAACCAGGGGTAAATACGGCCGTAGAGTCCCGGATGCGCCGCGCCGTGGATACGGGAACGGCAGCTCATATGTTCAATGAGCTACATAGGATGCTGCCGGGAACTTGCTGACGCGGGCTGGAACTGTTCGCTCGACGCACGCCTCGCCGAGAGCTCAGCGCTGTCGACTTAAGTCAGGTCTACGAATGCAGCGGCTGATGTTCCGGGCGACCGCATTGGGGGGAGCAGCCCGGAATCTTGTGCCCGCGCTCAGGGAAGCGGTGCCCGCACCGGGCGAAGCAGGAAGGCGGGCAGATGTGAGTGATCGGCGGGCTCGTTGTCGTGGTCGCGCCGCGGTCGCCGCGCTTCATTGCGAGGCTGTTCGTTGCGAGGCTGCTCCTTGCGAGCGCTCGGCGCAGGCCGCGGAGAATTTGCCTGTGCGGCGCGCGGAGCTGCCGCGCGCGGCTCGCGCTCCCGCGGGGCTGGATCACGCTCGCGCGGGGCCGCATCGCGCTCCCGCGCCTTGCCGCGGCTGCCGCGACGCGCGGCGTCACGCGGACGTCGCTCACGCGTATCCTCGTCGCTCGAGGATTCCTGCACTTCGTAGTCACCCTCGATCGTCGGAATGCCCTGTCCGATCAGCTTCTCGATGGCGACCATCGACTTCTGGTCGGCCGGGGCCACGATCGAGATTGCCGTGCCGGTCCGTCCGGCGCGGCCGGTACGGCCAATGCGGTGAACGTAGTCGTCGGAATGATGCGGCACGTCGAAATTGAAGACGTGGCTGACTTCGGGAATGTCGAGGCCGCGTGCGGCGACGTCGGAGGCGACGAGCAAGGGCAGTTCGCCCTTGCGGAATTGATCGAGCGCCGCGGTGCGGGCCGACTGGTCCATGTCGCCGTGCAGGGCGCCAACACTGAAGCCGTGCTTCTGCAGCGACTTGTGAACGATGGCGACGTCGCGCTTGCGGTTGCAGAAGATGATCGCGTTGTTGAGATCCTTGGCGTTCCGCAACAGCCTGCGCAGCACCTCGCGCTTCTGATGCGCCTCGCGTCCGGATGGGACCTGCAACTGGGTCACGGTGACGGCGGTCGTGGCCGGCTTGGAGACCTCGACCTTCTGCGGGTTGTGCAGGAAGGTTTCGGTGATGCGCCGGATTTCCGGCGGCATGGTCGCGGTGAAGAACAGGGTCTGGCGGGTGAAGGGGACGAGCTTGCAGATGCGCTCGATGTCGGGGATGAAACCCATGTCGAGCATGCGGTCGGCTTCGTCGATGACCAGGAGCTCCACGCCCGTGAGCAGCAATCCGCCGCGTTCCGTATGATCGAGCAGTCGGCCTGGCGTGGCGATCAGCACGTCGACCCCGCGGGTCAGCTTGGCGTCCTGGTCGCCGAAGGAGACGCCGCCGATCAACAGAGCGACGTTGAGCTTCTGTCCGGCGCCGTAGCGATCGAAGTTCTCTTTGACCTGGGCGGCCAGCTCACGGGTCGGCTCCAGGATCAGGGTGCGCGGCATTCGGGCGCGGGCGCGGCCCTTCTCGAGGATCGTGAGCATCGGCAGGACGAAAGCGGCGGTCTTGCCGGTGCCGGTCTGGGCGATGCCGAGCACGTCGCGGCGCGCCAGCACATGAGGAATCGCCTGTTCCTGAATGGGGGTCGGGGTGGTGTAACCAGTGGCCGCAACTGCAGCCAACACCTTGTCGGACAAGCCGAGATTGGAAAAAGACATCGAGCCTCTATGTCACGCGCCGATAGGCGACGGGGCCTCTATTCGACGCCGCCGTTAGGAATCGAGGGTAAAAGGCTGTGGTCGCGCTCAACCCCGAAACGGCATGCTCTAACGAAGCTGGGGGTTTTCTGACTAACGCCGACCCGCGGTCAATCTCTCAGGAATCGGATGCGATCCGGCCGCGCTGCTGCGGAAGATAGGGGCGAATTCTGCAAAGTCAATGGAAGAGGGGAGCGAAGTACCGAAAAAGCTTAATGTTTTTGCATTATTTGCAGGCAACCTGTCGTCGAGCTGTCGTATTCGGGTGCTCCGAAGCTTCCTACGGCCGGTCGCGGAAAGCGCTCTGGTCGAATTGTCGACGGAATTGCGGCGTGTGTTCGGCAGGGGAGCAGCCGCGTGTGCCGCCGGCATGAACCGGTGGCGCGGTGCCGTCGACTATCCGAAGGCGGCAGCCCACGCGATGAGGGCAGGGACGAACGATGAGATCGATGCGGACGTGGCTGGCGTGCGGGCTGGCGATGCTGGCAATGGTTCTGGCGCCGGCGGCCGCGCGTGCCGAGAAGCGCGTTGCGCTCGTGATCGGCAACAACGACTACCGCTTCGTGCCGAAGCTGCAGAAGGCCGTCAACGACGCGCGGACGATGGGCGACACGCTGAAGCAACTCGGCTTCAATGTCATGGTCGCGGAGAATCTCAATCGCCAGCAGTTCAGCCAGACACTGCTGGCGTTCGACAACGCCGTCGAGCCGGGCGACACTGCGTTCTTCTTCTATGCCGGTCACGGCTTCGAAATCGCCGGCCAGAACTTCCTGTTGCCGACCGACGTGCCCGCGGCCACCGAAGGCCAGGAAGAGCTGGTACGCGACGCCTCGATCCTCGCGGACCGCGTCATCGAGCGGCTGCAGAACAAGAAGGCGCGCACCTCGATCCTGGTGTTCGACGCCTGCCGCAACAATCCGTTCGAGCGCTCGGGCACGCGCGCGGTGGCGGGCGGGGGTGGCCTGGCGCCGATGACGCAGTTGCCGGAAGGCGTATTCTCAGTGTTCTCGGCCGGTCCGCGCCAGACCGCGCTCGACCGGCTCTCCAACGACGACGTCAATCCAAACTCGGTGTTCACGCGCACCTTCGCCAAGGAGCTGACGCAGCCCGGCGTCAATCTGGTGCAGGTGGCGCAACGCACCCGTCGGCTGGTCAGCGAGCTCGCCGAGACCGTGCGGCACAAGCAGATTCCGGTCTATTTCGACCAGATGGTCGACGATGTCTTTCTCAACGGCATGGCGAAGGGGCCGGCTGCAGCCGACAAGCCGGCCGAGCCGCAGCAGAAGCTGGCGGCACTGCCTCCCGTCTCGGCGCCGCGCATTCCGCCGGCGAACGAGAGCCTGAACGCACCGATTGCGATGTTCTCGCGCCACAATGGCGGCTGGACCGTCACCTTCTCGATCGCCGATCCGACGCTCGGCATTTCCTGGCGCATGGGTGAGGCAGGAGAGTTTCGCGAGACCGGCTTCATGGACGTGCTCGATCCGCGCACGCGCAAGCGCATGCCCAATCCCTCGATCCAGCTGCCGTCGGATGCGCCCGCGGGCACCATCCAGGTCCGCTATGTCGATGCATCGGGCGAGATGCAGGGACCGTTCCCGATCCGCTTCGAGCCGGAGGCCGCGCTGGTGCATGACCAGCGCAAGATCCTCGACATGACCGCGACGAGCTGGCTGTCGTTCCGCGAGTTCAACGGTCTCCTGGTCTACTACACGCACCTGATGTCGTATCGCTGCGCCATCCGCGAGGTCCGCATCGGCATCGACACGGCGGTGCCGGACAAGGTCCTCAACATGCCCGGCTGCGACATGCGCGATCCCATTGCGATTCCCTCCAACGCCACGCCCTATTTGAAGCTGCCGCCAGCGACGAAGTTCGTCTCGGTGGAGTTGACCTATCGCGACGGCAGCGTCTCCGAAATCAAGAGCTTTCGACGCTGAGACCTCGGCTAGGCCATGATCGAATAGCCACCATCGACGGGAATGGCTGTGCCGGTGACGAAGTCCGAGGCCGGCGAGCTCAAGAACGTCGCGATGCCGGCGAAGTCGTCGATGTCGCCCCACCGTGCCGCCGGCGTGCGCGCCAGCACGCGGTCGTGCAGGCCGTCGATCTGGCTGCGCGCCGCGCGCGTCAGGTCGGTGTCGATCCAGCCCGGCAAGATCGCGTTGACCTGGATGTTGTCGGGCGACCAGGCGCAGGCACAGGCGCGCGTGTACTGCACGATGCCGCCCTTGCTGGCCGCATAGGCCGGCGCGAAGCTGGCGCCGAAGATCGACAGCATCGAGCCGATGTTGATGATCTTGCCGCCGCCGTTCGCCTTGAGGGCCGGGTAGGCGGCCTTCGAGCACAGGAAGGCGCTGGTGAGATTGGTGTCGATCACCTGCTGCCACTCCTCCAGCTCGAGCACGTGCGGCGGCTTGCGGATGCTCATGCCGGCATTGTTGATGAGGATGTCGATGCGACCGAGCTCGCTGGTCACGCGCGCGACCATGGCGGCGACGTCGTCCTTGTCGCTGACGTCGGCTGTGACGGCGATGGCACGGCCGCCGCGACCGGCGAGATCAGCCACCGCCGCCCGTGACTTGGTTTCGTTGCGGCCGACCACGGCAATGTCGGCGCCGGCATCGGCAAGCCCGCGCGCCATCCCCAAGCCGATTCCGCCGTTGCCTCCCGTCACGATCGCAACCTTGCCACTCAGGTCGAAACGGCCCGCCATGTCGTGTCTCCATGTCGTTGTTGTCAGACGTCAGCAGGTGCCCTGCCAGATCATCACCAGGCCGAGTGCACCCATGCCGACGCCATAGCCGGCCCATTGCAGCTGGTTGATCATGAAGCTCGTCCGCGGCCATGCCACCACCCCGGTGCCCTGACCGACCCAGAGCAGGCCGATGGCGAGCACGAGCAGGCCGCCGATCATCAGGAATTTCCGCATGACCATGTCCTCCCTCGTCGACCGCGTCACAGCATCGGAAACGCTGCTGCCGTCTTTTTTGTGAAGTTTTGTGACGAGGAGGCTAGCGGCCGGCGCGGCAGATGACCAGCGGCTCCAGCCGCCAATATCCGAGCCAAAAACAAAAAGCCCCGGATCAACCGGGGCTTTTCGCAGAATTATTGAAAGACCGAGTGCGTTCGGCTCAGTACTTGACGACCGGGCCGGTCCAGTTGAAGCGGTAGACCAGCGAGGTGCTGATGGTCTGCACCCACGGCTTGAAGCTGACGGAGTCCGTGCTCAGAGCATTGGTGCCATCGAAGCGGACGGCAATGTCCTTGCGGTCGTAATAGGCCGCGCGATATTCGGTCTTCATGAACCAGCCCGGCGCCGAGATGCCGAAGATGTTCAGGTTGTTCTCGACGCCGCCGCCGACGAACCAGCCGTTCCGGTTGAACGAGTCGGTATGCAAGCCCGAGGCAGCACCGGTGAGGGTGGTCAGACCAGTGCCCGACCAATGCGATCCGGAGTAACCGGCATTGACGTACGACAGGACATTCGGAGCAACCAAATAGCCAATGCGAGCGCCCGCGGCCCAAGCATCCTGCATCTTGATGCGGCCAGTGAGGGCCGGCGCAATCTGATCCTGCACGGTGCCGCGCATGCTGCCGAACTGACCATCGGCGAACACGCCGAAGACCCAGGACGGATTGAACTGCCAGTCGTAGCCGGCGCCGACGGTGCCGAACCAGCCGTCGCCACCGACGCGCTGATCGATCGTCACCGGCACGCCGTTGAAGTTGGTGTGCGAGTCGGCATCCCAGATGCCGCCGCCGGCACCACCGAAGATGTAGAAGCCGGTCCAGCTCGGCGCCACCGGCATCATCGGAGCCTTCACGTAGGGGCGAGCTGCCAGATCAGCAGCCGAAGCGGCACCCGTGATCGCAACCAGCGCAGTGGCAGCAAGCAAAAGCTTTTTCATATTCAATTCCCCAAGATCGTCATGTCGCAGGTGCCGGGTTGCGGCGGCGATTCCCTCGCCAGATGTGCCCGAACTATAGCCGATTGGTGCCCAAAAGCTGTTGCAGGTTGAGCACACCGGAGGGGAAAGTGCGCTGCGGGATGCTCGGGATTCTCGTAACCCTCTGATTGGAAAGGTCGATTGTAGGCTCGCGCGAGCCAATGGAACCTGCAATCGAGGCGTGAAATCGGGTCAAAAGCTAGACGTCGAGCAGCTCGTCGCTGGCGAATTCGGCCTTTTCCGAAATGAAGGCGAAGCGGGCCTCTGCCTTGGTCCCCATCAGCCGCTCGACCGAGTCGGCGGTGCCGTCGCGATCCTCGGCCAGCAGAACCACGCGCAGCAGGGTGCGCTTGGCCGGATCCATGGTGGTTTCCTTGAGCTGGGCCGGCATCATCTCACCGAGACCTTTGAAGCGGCCGATCTCGACCTTGGCGTTGGCATTGAACTCGCGCTTCAGGAGCTCGTCCCGATGGGCATCGTCGCGCGCGTAGAACGTCTTGCTGCCATGGGTGAGCCGGTAGAGCGGCGGCACGGCGAGGTAGAGATGCCCCTCGTCGATCAGCGGCCGCATCTGCCGGTAGAAGAAGGTAATCAGCAGCGAGGCGATGTGGGCGCCGTCGACGTCGGCATCGGTCATGATGATGATGCGCTGGTAGCGCAGATCCTCCTCGCGATACGACGTGCCGGTGCCGGCGCCGATCGCCATCACGAGATCGGCGAGCTGGGCGTTGGCGGTCAGCTTGTCCTTGCCGGCGGAGGCCACGTTGAGGATCTTGCCGCGCAGCGGCAGCACCGCCTGCTTCTTGCGGTCGCGCGCCTGCTTGGCGCTGCCGCCGGCCGAATCGCCCTCGACGATGAACAGCTCGGAGCCTTCGGTGCCGGCGTCGGTGCAGTCGGCGAGCTTGCCGGGCAGGCGCAGCTTCTTGGTCGCGGTCTTGCGCGCCGTCTCCTTCTCCTGCCGGCGGCGGATGCGTTCCTCGGCGCGCTCGATGACGAAATCGAGCAGCCGGTTGGCCTGCACCGGATTGCCGGACAGCCAGTGGTCGAACGGGTCCTTGACGGCCTGCTCGACGATGCGCTGGGCCTCTGCCGTGGCGAGGCGGTCCTTGGTCTGGCCCTGGAATTCCGGCTCGCGCACGAACACCGAGAGCATGATGGCGGCGCCCGCCATGATGTCCTCGGAGGTGATGTTGGCCGATCGCTTGCCCTGGCCGACGCGCTCGGCGTGGTCCTTCAGGCCGCGCAGAAGCGCGCTGCGGATGCCGGATTCGTGCGTGCCGCCGTCCGGCGTCGGAATCGTGTTGCAATAGGAGGACAGGAAGCCGTCGGCATCGGCGGTCCAGGCGACCGCCCATTCACAGCCGCCATGGCCACCGGTGCGGCCCGACTTGCCGGCGAAGATATCCGGATGGACCAGCGTGTCGGCATGGATCGCTGCGGCCAGGTAGTCCTTCAGACCGCCGGGGAAATGGAACGTCGCCTCGGCCTGGACGTCCTCGATGCCCTTCAGCAGCGACGGATCGCACTTCCAGCGGATCTCGACGCCGCCGAACAGATAGGCTTTCGAGCGCGCCATCTTGAACAGGCGCTGCGGCTTGAACGTCGCCTTGGCGCCGAAGATGGTCGGGTCGGGTTGGAAACGCACCCGTGTGCCGCGCCGGTTGGCGACCTTGCCGACCTCCTCGAGCTTGCCCTTGGGATGTCCGCGTTCGAACACCATGCGGTAGAGCTTCTGGTTGCGGGCGACCTCGACCTCGAGCCGGGTCGACAGCGCGTTCACCACGGAGATGCCGACGCCGTGCAGGCCGCCCGAGGTCTCGTAGACCTTGGAGTCGAACTTGCCGCCCGCGTGCAGCGTGCACATGATGATTTCGAGCGCCGACTTCTTCGGAAACTTGGGATGGGGATCGATAGGAATGCCGCGGCCGTTGTCGGTCACGGTGAGGAAGCCTTCGGCGTCGAGCTCGACCTCGATGAAGGTGGCGTGGCCGGCCAGCGCCTCGTCCATCGAGTTGTCGATGACCTCGGCAAACAGGTGGTGCAGCGCCTTTTCGTCGGTGCCGCCGATATACATGCCGGGGCGGCGCCGCACCGGCTCCAGGCCCTCGAGGACCTCGATGTCACGGGCAGTGTAATCGCCCTCGGCACTCGCCGAGCGGGCGGCTGGCTTGGCCGGAGCCTTGCCCTTGGCGGCGAACGCCGCCAACGGGTCCGTGACGCTCTTGGCCTTGGCTTTTGCAGCTGATTTCAACGGCTTACCCATGGAATCTGATGTTGCGTGTGCGCAAGATGGAACGAATCGTTGGGCCTGACTATGCCATGGACCGGCATAAAACAATGACCCCGGGAAACAACGACGTTCACCGGCCCGCCACGTCTTGGCCGGTTCCGAACGTCGGATCGCCGCTGTTCACGCGGTTCAGCCGGTTGTTGTGACTTGAAGTGGGCGGGTTCGGTGGCGTACCAGTCTGCGCCATGGAACCGCGAAGGCCTTCAAGCACTTAAGCGCCGCGGAGCAGAAAGGCGTCGAGCAGATGGAAGATTTTGGCCGCGCGGTTGCCGACTTCGTGCGCGACCATCAGGCCTGGGCTGCTCCGATCGTCCTGCTGCTTGCCTTTGGCGAGTCCCTGGCCTTCGTCTCGCTCCTGATTCCCGCCTGGGGCGCCCTGGTCGCGATCGGCGCCCTGATCGGCGCCACCGGGATCAGCTTCTGGCCGATATGGCTGGCCGGGGGCATCGGCGCCGCGCTCGGCGACTGGGTCTCCTACTGGTTCGGCTACCGCTACAAGGACCGCGTCGCCCAGATGTGGCCGCTGTCGCGCTACCCGGAGCTGCTGCCGCGCGGCGAGGCCTTCGTGCGCGATTGGGGCGTGCCGAGCATCTTCATCGGCCGGTTCTTTGGCCCGTTGCGCGCATCGGTGCCGCTGGCGGCGGGCATTTTCGAGATGCCCTACATGGTGTTCCAGATCGCCAACTTCGTGTCGGCGCTGGTGTGGTCGGCGGTGCTGCTGCTGTTCGGCGACATCATCGGGCGCATCATGGAATGGCTGTGGCATGCGGTCTGACGCCAGCCCTGAACGCGCCGGGCCGACTTGCGAGCTTGACGCAGGAACCCGGCAGCCTTATAGGCCTGCCCCCATGATCAACGCAGCGACCCACATGATCGCCGAAATGCGCCGTCGTACCTCCGCGGTACGGGCGATGATCTGCGTCTAGATCACAGCCCCTGCCGCCGGATCCGATCCCGCGGCAGACTTTCTCCTTGCAGCGCGATTGATCAGGCGGCTCCTTCGTCCAGCAGGAGTTTCCGATGTACACGCCACCGCCCTTCAAGCCCGATCGCGCCGCGAGCCTCGGCTTCGCTGACGCGCGCGGCTTCGGCATGGTCTGCGCGTGGGACGGCACAAAGCCGATCGCGTCACCGGTACCGTTTCACCTGGGCGCCTTGAACGATGGCACGCCGCAGGCGTTCTTCCATGTCGCGCGCGGCAATCCGCTGGCAAGGATCGCCGACGGTACGACGCCCTGGCTGTTGGCCGTCAGCGGCGCCGATGCTTACGTCTCCGCCGATTGGTATGTGTCGCCCGACCAGGTGCCGACCTGGCTCTATCAGGCCGTGCATCTGACCGGTACGGCGCGGATCTTGTCGGAGGCCGAGCTCGCGCGGCAGACGGATGAGGTCAGTGCGAAGTTCGAGCAGCGGCTGCTGCCGAAGAAGCCCTGGACCTCGGACAAGATGACGGCGGGACGCCTCGAGGCGATGCGCAAGGCGATTGTGGGCATCGTCATGACGATCGATCAGGTCGAAGGCAGCTTCAAGCTCAACCAGCACAAGTCCGAGGCCGACTACGCGACGATCGCGACGAGGCTCGGCGAGCAGCCCGACATTGGCTCGCAACAGATTTCCTCTCTCATGCGGCAGGCGCGGCCCCAGGCCTTTGCCGGCGAAACCCAGACCTAAGGAGCGTGTCATGACCGTGATCGACAGCAACGTGCCGAAAGCTCACGCCGCCTCCGGGACTGCGACACGCGCCGTGTTCGTCGACGGCGGCTCGGGAACGACCGGCCTGGGAATCGCCGAGCGTCTCCGGCACCAGCCGGACATCGTCGTGAAGACGATCGCCGAGGACAAGCGCAAGGATCCGGCGGCCAAGCGGGCGCTGATGGCCGAGGTCGATCTCGTCATCCTTTGCCTGCCGGACGATGCGGCCAAGGAGACGGTGGCGCTGATCGACGGCATGGGCAGCTCTGCGCCGAAGGTGCTGGACGCGTCGACCGCATACCGGGTCGCGCCGGACTGGGCCTATGGCTTTCCCGAGCTCGCCGCCGACCAGGCCGACAAGATCCGGAATGCGCGCAAGGTCTCCAATCCCGGCTGCTATCCCACCGGCGGCATCGCGCTGCTGCGGCCGCTGGTCGATGCCGGACTGATGCCGCAGGACTATCCGGTCACGGTGAACGCGGTGAGCGGCTATTCCGGCGGCGGCAAGACGATGATCGCGGCCTTTGAGAATGGCACCGCGCCGAACTTCGAGCTGTACGGTCTCGGCCTCGAGCACAAGCATCTGCCTGAGCTGCAGCTCTATTCGCGGTTGACCCGGCGGCCGATCTTCATTCCCTCCGTCGGCAACTACCGGCAGGGCATGCTGGTCTCCGTGCCGCTGCAACTCGACACACTGCCGGGCAAGCCGTCAGGCTCGGACCTGCAGGCGGCCCTGACGAAGCATTATGCCGGCAGCAAATACGTCTCGGTGATGCCGCTCGATGGCGCGGCGGCCAAGAGCGGCCGGCTCGAGCCGGAGGCGCTGAACGAGACGAACAAGCTCGAGCTCTACGTCTTCGCCAGCGACCAGCATCACCAGGCGGTGCTGGTGGCGCGGCTCGACAATCTCGGCAAGGGCGCCTCGGGCGCGGCCGTGCAGAACATGCGGCTGATGCTCGGACTGCCCGATCTCGGGAGCTGAGACCGATCTGGATCGTCCGGCCGCAGACGCGCCGGCACGATCGGCAACATCATGCGAGGTCGGCGCGCCGCCGGCATCGCGTGCAATGACGCACGCTGAGGGATGGGCAGACCCATGACCGCCACTGATCTGAACGCGCTGCCCGTCACCGCCAACGATGTGCGGGCCGCCGCCGAGACCATCGGTGGCGCCGTGCTCGCGACGGCCTGCAACCAGAGCCGGACGCTCGGCGAGATCTGCGGCTGCAACGTCTGGCTGAAATTCGAGAACCTGCAGTTCACGTCGTCGTTCAAGGAGCGCGGCGCGCTGAACCGGCTGAATGCGCTGTCCGCCGAGCAGCGCGAACGCGGCGTGATCGCGATGTCGGCCGGCAACCACGCGCAGGGCGTCGCGTATAACGCGCGGCGTCTCGGCATTCCCGCGACCATCGTGATGCCGGTGGGCACGCCGATGGTGAAGGTGGAGAACACCAAGCGGCACGGCGCCGAGGTCGTGATTTCCGGCGCCACCTTGGAGGAGGCGGGCGCGTTCGCCAGGGAGCACGGCGCGGCGCACGGCATGACCATGATCCATCCTTACGACGATCCACTGATCATCGCAGGGCAGGGCACGGTGGCGCTGGAGATGCTCGCGGTGGTCCCCGAGCTCGATACGCTCGTGGTGCCGATCGGCGGCGGCGGGCTGATCTCCGGCATGGCGGTCGCGGCGCGCGCAATCAAGCCGGGCTTGCGCATCGTCGGCGTTCAGGCCGAACTCTATCCGTCGATGTACAACGCCATCCGCAGCAGTCAGCTGCCGATGCGCGGCGACACGCTCGCCGAGGGCATCGCGGTGAAATCGCCGGGCCGGATCACGACCGAGATTATCCGCCATCTCGTCGACGATATCCTGCTGGTCAACGAGCCGCAGATCGAGCGTGCGCTCGCCACGCTGATCTCGATCGAGAAGACGGTGGTCGAAGGCGCCGGCGCCGTCGGTCTCGCCGCAGTGCTCGCGCACCCCGCGCAGTTTGCCGGCCGCAATGTCGGCCTGGTGCTGAGCGGCGGCAACATCGACACCCGACTGATCGCCTCGGTGCTCACCCGCGAGCTCGCTCGCGAGGGGCGGCTGACGCAGCTGTCGATCGACATCGTCGATCGTCCCGGACAACTCGCTGCCGTGTCGACGCTGCTCGCCGATGCCGGCGCCAACATCATCGAGGTGTCGCATCAGCGAACGTTCTCGGACCTGCCGGCCAAGGCGACCCTGCTCGAGCTGGTGATCGAGACGCGCGACCAGGCGCATCTCAACGACGTGATGGCGAAGCTTGTCGCCGCAAATTTCAAGGCGCGCTGCACCTGAGCGCGCCTCCCAACGATACGGATTGTGGAACGTCAACGATGTTCAAGACCATTCGGCACATCTCCGACGTCGAGCCTGCGGTCGCTGGGAAGAAGGAGATTCGTTTCCTCTCCCAGCCCAACGGCATCACGCTCGGCTGCTATCTGTTCATGGACTCCAAGACCTTCGACTCGCCGGAGGCGCTGGAGTGCCGCGGCATCGCGTTCGACCGCTCCGGCCACATCGTTTCGCGGCCGCTGCACAAGTTCTTCAACGTCGGGGAGAAGGAATGGCTGGCGCCGGACCGGCTGCTGTCGCGTGACGACATCGTCGCGATCTACGACAAGCTCGACGGCAGCATGGTCGCGACCGCCTGGGTCGAGGGCCAGCTGAAGTGGCGGTCGAAAAAGTCTTTCAACTCGGATGTGGTCCATTTGGCTGCAGGGCTGCTGGACCAGCCAGAGCACGCCCACATCAACGCCTTCGCCAAGGAGGTCGCGAGCGCCGGCATGACCGCGATCTTCGAGCTGACCCATCCGGATGCGCGGATCGTCGTCGCGCAGGAGCAGCCCGAGCTGCGGCTGCTGCATGTGCGCGACAACGTCACCGGCCAATATGTCATGCTGGACAGCGGTCATGCCGTTCATGACCTGGTCGCCGGCCACGGCGTTCCGCTGGTGCATCGGTTCGACGGGCTGTCGCTTGCCGCCGCCATTGACTCGCTGGCCGACATGGAGGGCAGGGAAGGCTACGTCATCCAGTTCGCCAATGGCGACATGGTCAAGATCAAGTGCCCCTGGTACCTGCGCATCCATCGCAGCCTGTCGTTCCTGCGCGAGCGCGACATCGCCTGGCTGGCGCTCAATGAAGAGCTGGACGACGTCAAAGGCCACTTGGTCGAAGCAGGTGTCGATCTGGCCGCGGTGAATGAGGTGGAGGCGCGACTGAAAAGCATGCTCTCCCGCTTCCTGGATGAGATCGAGGCCGTCTATCAGCGTGACCGCGATCTCGACCGCAAGAGCTTTGCGATCGCCAACAAGGACAATCCGCTGTTCGGCCTGGCGATGCAGCGCTATCTCGGCAAGGAGGTCACCTTGCTCGACTGGTATGGACGCACGCGGCTGAAGGACGATTTCAGCCTGCGTCCGTTGGTCGACGAAACGCTGATCGACGCTCTCGACGGCTGAGGCCGCCAGCCGCCTCGCGCAGCGAGGTCGTGGACGTCCATTGCATTGCAGCAACACGCCTCCGCCGACGCGGTGCTTGCTGCCTTATCTGCACCTTTCTCGCTTCTTTGCGCCACGACCTGCTCACGCGGTCGAATGGAACTCACGCGCGCGGAGTGAGGCACGTCATTCCGGTCGCACGCGCGACGCTCATCGTCTGAGGTTGTCAGGTCAGTTTTTTAGTTGCGTACCTCAAAAAATGAGGACAGGATTACCGCAACAAAAAGGACGGTTGGGAGGATTGTGATGAGAGTGCTCGCGAAGCTGGGACTCGCGGCTGCCGCATGCCTGCTCTGGACCACCGCCGCGAGCGCCGACATCACCGTGAAATGGCTGCATATCGAGGTCAATCCGGCCCAGGTGAAGATCTGGGAGGAGGTGGCCCGCGCTTATGAGGCGTCGCATCCGGGCGTCAAGATCGAGATGCAGTTCCTCGAAAACGAGGCCTACAAGGCCAAGCTGCCGACCATCCTGCAGTCCAAGGACCGGCCGAACATCATCTATAGCTGGGCTGGCGGTGTCCTGAAGGCGCAGATCGAGGCTGGCGTGCTCGAGGACATCACCGAGCAGGTGAAAGGCTACAGCGACAGCGTGACTCCGGCGGCGCTCGCGGCATTCACCGATGGCGGCCACGTCTACGGCCTTCCGATCTCGCTGTCGCAGGTCGGCTTCGCCTGCAACAAGGAGCTGATGGCCAAGGCCAAGGTCGATCCCACGGCGATCAAGAGCTGGGACGATCTGCTGAGCGCCGTGAAGACGTTGAAGGCGGCCGGCGTGACCCCGATCGTGGTCGGCGGCGCCGACAAATGGCCGCTGCATTTCTACTGGACGCATCTTGCGGTGCGGATCGGCGGCAAGCCGGCATTCGACGCGGCGCTGCGCGGCGAGAATGGCGGCTTTGCCGGCGACACCTTCGTCAAATCAGGCGAGCTGTTCAAGCAGCTCGTCGATCTCCAGCCATTCCAGAATGGCTTTCTTGGCTTCAAGAACCCGCAGGCCGTCGGATATTTCGGCGATGGCAAGGCGGCGATGACGCTCGCGATCAGCTCCGTCTACAATCTGCAGCGGGCGCTCGCCGCCGACAAGGTCGGCTTGAGCGAAGACAAGATCTGCTGGTTCGATTTTCCGGTCGTGCAAGGCGGCAAGGGCGCGCCGACGGATACGCTCGGCGGCATCACCGGCTGGTTGGTCACCAAGGGCTCGCCCAAGGAAGCCGTCGATTTCCTGAAGTACTTCATCTCCAAGGACGTCCAGACACGGTTGGCGGCGGGAAATTTCATCATCCCGGTGGTGCAGGGCGCGGACGCCGGCCTCAACAATTCCTTCATGAAGCTGATCGCGTCCAATCTGGCCAAATCGAACTATCACCAGAACTTCTATGACCAGAGCCTCGGCCCCTCCGTCGGTCGCGTCGTCAACGATGTCTCCGCGGAGATCGCCGGCGGCAGCATGAGTCCGCAGGAGGCTGCCAAGGCGATCGAGGCAGCGCGGAAGCAGGGCAACTGACGTGGCACGTCCGATCGCGAGTTCGCCGGCGATGGGTGTATCGCCGGCATCGCTCTCCACGCGCGCGGTGGGCGGCCCGAGCTGGGACGGCCGCTTCACCGTCCTGATCCTGTTCCTGCCGCCTGCGCTGCTGCTGTTCACGCTCTTCGTGGTGCTGCCGATCGGCGAGGCCGCCTGGTACTCGGGCTTCAACTGGAATGGGTTCGGCAGGCCGACCCATTGGATCGGCTTTGACAACTATCGTTTCGTGCTGGAGACGCGCGCGTTCTGGCTCGCGCTGCGCAACAACGGCCTGATCATTGCGGTCTCGCTGTGTGTCCAGTTGCCGCTGGCGCTGACGCTGGCCCTGATGCTCGCGGAGCGGTTCCGCGGCGCGGTGGCGCTGCGGATGCTGTTCTTCATGCCCTATATCCTCGCCGAGATCGCGACCGGGCTGATCTTCAGCTTCGTCTATGACGGCGATTATGGCCTGGTCGCGTCGATCTGGCGCAGCTTCGGCGCCGAGCCGCCGCATCTGCTGGCGTCGACCGACACCGCGATGCTGGCGGTGCTGATCGTGATCGTCTGGAAGTATTTCGGCTTCCACATGATGCTGTTCATCGCCGCGCTGCAGAGCATCGACAAGAGCCTGATCGAGGCCGCCCGGATCGACGGTGCGACGCGGTCGCAGAGCCTGCGCCACATCGTCATTCCCTTGCTCTACCCGACGATTCGGCTCTCGGTGTTCTTCGCCATCGTCGGCTCGCTGCAGCTGTTCGACCTGGTGATGCCGCTGACGCGCGGAGGGCCCGCCGACTCCTCGAATACAATGGTGAGCTTTCTCTACAACAACGGCATCTCCCGGATGCGGGTCGGCTATGGCAGCGCCATCGGCGTCATCCTGTTCGTGATCTGCGTGACCTTTGCCTTCACCTACAAGCGATGGTTCATGCGCGATGAATAAGGTGGAGACGTTCCGGGCACCATTCGATCCCGCCGTGCTGTTCAAGACGGTGTTCCTCGCGATCGTCGCCATCTTCGTGCTGGTGCCGCTGCTTGCGACGCTGCTCGGTGGCTTCAAGTCGCTCGGGGAATTGCGCGTGAATCCGTTCGGCCTGCCGCAGCACTGGGCGTGGCAGAACTATGCCGATATCCTGTTCTCCGGGCGCTACTGGCAGCTCCTGCGCAATTCGCTGATCATCTCCACGCTGACGGTCGTTCTGACTCTCATCGTCGCGTCGATGGCGGCCTTCACCTTTGCCCATGTCCGATTCTACGGCAGCTCGATGCTGCTGAGCTATTTGACGCTCGGCCTGCTGTTTCCGGCGGCGACCGCGGTGTTGCCGCTGTTCATCAAGGTGCGCGATCTCGGGCTGCTCGACACCTATTTCGGCGTCGCGCTGCCGCAGGTCGCCTTCAGCCTCGCCATGAGCGTGCTGTTGCTGCGCCGCTTCTTCAAGGACATCCCCTACGAGCTGCTCGAGGCCGCGCTGGTCGACGGCTGCAGCTATATCAAATTCTTCCGCTACGTGACGTTGCCATTGTCGCGCCCGATCCTGGCGACGGTCGGCACCATTACCTTCGTCAACAGCTGGAACGCCTATCTGCTGCCGCTGGTGATGCTCAACACCGATGCGCTGTATCCATGGCCGCTCGGCATCATGGTCTATCAGGGCGAGTATTCGTCTGAGTGGCACCTGATCCTCGCCTTCATCACCCTGACCATCCTGCCAACGATCATCCTCTTCCTCCTGGCGCAGAAGCACATCGTTGCCGGCCTGACGTCGGGCGCGGTCAAGGGATGAACCGGACCTCACGGAGACCCCAATGAGAAAAGTCGGCATCGGCATCATCGGCTGCGGCAACATCAGCACCGCCTATCTGAAGGCGGCCCAGCGCTTCCCCGTTCTGGACATCAAGGCGCTCGCCGACATGCGCAGCGACGCAGCCGAGCGACAGGGCGCAGCCTTCGGCCTGCCGGCGATGCGGGTCGATCAATTGCTGAAGCGCGATGACGTCGAGATCGTCATCAATCTCACCGTGCCGCTCGCCCATACCGACGTCAGTCTCGCCGTGCTAAATGCCGGCAAGCACGTTCATTCCGAGAAGCCGCTCGGAATCGACGTCGCGGAAGCCCGCAAGGTGATCGAGCTTGCCGCGCAGAAGAACCTGCGGGTCGGCTGCGCGCCCGACACGTTCCTCGGCGGCGGCCACCAGACCGCGCGCAAGCTGATCGACGACGGCGCGATCGGCACGCCTGTCGCGGGCAGCGCGTTCTTCGGCTGTCCCGGCCATGAGCGCTGGCATCCGGCGCCGGGCTTCTATTACCTGCGCGGCGGCGGGCCGATGCTCGACATGGGCCCGTACTACATCACCGATCTGGTGCAGTTGCTTGGCCCGGTCGCGAGCGTGATGGGCTCGACCGCGCGCCCAAGATCCGAACGCCTGGTCACCAGCCAGCCGATGAACGGCACGCTGATCCCGGTCGAGGTCGCGACCCACGTCGCGGGCACGCTCGAGTTCGAGAGCGGGGCGGTGGTCTCGGTCACCATGAGCTTCGACGTTCCGAAGCACCGGCACGCGCCCATCGAGATCTATGGCGCCGAGGGCAGCATGCTGGTGCCGGACCCCAACCGCTTCGGCGGCGAGGTGCAGGTCGCCAAGACCGGCGGCGACTGGCAGACGATGCCGTTGACGCATGGTCACGTCGACGGTGAGTTCCGCTCCATCGGCGTGGCCGATATGGCGACCGCGATCCTGAACGACCGGCCGCATCGGGCCAGCGGTGCGCTCGCCTTCCACGTGCTGGAGGTCATGGAGGCGTTCCAGACCTCCGCAAGCGAAGGGCGGCGGGTCAAGATCGAGAGCCGCGTGGAGCGGCCGGCGATGTTGCCTGTTGGACGCGACACCGGACAGATCGACTGAGGACAGAGACATGCGCAAGGCAATGATTGTATGGGGCGGCTGGCCAGGACATGACCCCGATCTCTGTGCCTCGATGATTCGCGGCTGGCTCAAGGCGGAAGGCTTCGAGGTGCGGATCGAGACCACGACGGCCGCGTTCGCAGATCCTGCGATCCACGATCTGTCGCTGATCATCCCGATCTACACGATGTCCAAGATCGAGAAGGCGGAAGCGCTCAACCTCTGCGCGGCGGTGCGCCGCGGCGTCGGGCTCGCCGGCCATCATGGCGGCATGTGCGATGCCTTCCGGGATTCGGTCGACTACCAGTTCCTGTGCGGCGGGCAATGGGTCGCCCATCCCGGCAACATCATCGACTATCGGGTCGACTTGACCAGGCCGGACGATCCCATCATGAAGGGCCTGACAAGTTTCGAGCACCGTTCAGAGCAGTATTACATGCACGTCGATCCGGCCAATGAGGTGTTGGCGACCACGACCTTCACCGGAGAGCACGCCCCGTGGATCGAGGGGGTGGTGATGCCGGTGGTCTGGAAGAAGCGTTACGGCGCGGGCAGGGTGTTCTATTCCTCGCTCGGCCACCGTGCCTACGAGCTCGACGTGCCGGAGATCCGGACGTTGATGACCCGCGGCATGCTATGGGCGGCGCGCGAGTGACGGCTGACGCGAACCCGTTACCGGTCCGGGCCACGCTGGAGGACGTCGCGCGGACGGCGGGCGTGTCGCTCGCCACCGTCGACCGCGTCATCAACCGGCGCGAGGGCGTGCGTGCCAAGACCGTTGCCCGGGTGGAGGCCGCTGTTGCCAAGCTGGGTTATCGCGCCGACGTCGCAGCGGCACGGCTCGCGCGCGGCCAGAGCTTCCGCTTTGCCTTCGTGCTGCCGACCGGTGGCAACAGCTTCATGACCATCCTGACCGAGCAGGTCCAGCGCACGGCAGAGTGGCTGGCCGGTCAGCGCGGCTTCATCGATATCCTCCACGTCGACGTGTTCGATCCTGACGTGCTGGCCGGTGCGCTGGAGAACCTGTCGCCGGCCTATCAGGGCGTTGCGGTCATCGCGCTGGATCACCCCAGAGTGCGCGCCGCGATCGACGAACTCACCGCGCGCGGCGTCGCGGTGGTGACCCTGGTCTCGGACGCCCCGAGCTCGCGCCGCCTGCACTACGTCGGCATCGACAACCCTGCCGCGGGGCGGACGGCGGCCACGCTGATGGGGCGCTATCTCGGCGGTCGCGAGGGGACGGTTGCCGTGATCGCGGGATCATTGTCGCTGCGCGATCACGCCGAGCGGCAATTCGGCTTTCACCAGATCCTGTCCAGCGAGTACCCGAACCTGCTCGCGCTTCCGGCAATCGAAGGCCGCGATGAGAGCGAGCGCACGCGGGAGCTGACCGCCGCGCTGCTCGCGCGCCATCCGGATCTGCGCGGCATCTACTGTTGTGGCGCCGGCAACCGTGGCATCGCCGATGCCCTCGAGGCATCCGGCCGCGCCCGGGAGGTGGTCTGGATCACCCATGAGCTGACCCAGCACACCAGGCGGTTCCTGGTCCGCGGCACGTGCGACGCCATCATCAACCAGGATCCCGGCCACGAGGCGCGCTCGGCTGCGCGGGTCCTGCTCGCGCATTGCTCGGGCGAGCCGATCAGCCCCGATCAGGAGCGCATCCGCATCGACATCTTCCTGCGGGACAATCTTCCCTAGCCGACAGGCCTAGAGCCAGCCGAAGATCGCGAGCGCCAGGACGGCCTGGGCGATGAAGCCGACGACGAACGCAAGGGTGCGAAATACGGGCAGGCCGATCGCGTAGACGATGACGTGGGCGACGCGCGACCAGAAATAGACGGCGCAGGCGAGCACGGTCCATTTGGTCGAATAGTCGATCGCGTTGAGGATCAGCACCAGCGGCGCGAAGATCACGAGGTTCTCGACCGCGTTGTCGTGCGCGAACATCAGCCGGGTCGCCCACGGCGCGTGCGGCTTGTCGTTGCGGGAGGGGTTGGCCATCGCGCCCGTCAGGCCGCGGACCTGGCAGCGGTTCAGGATGTAGGGAACCCACAGCAGGCCGGTCAGAATGACCGTGAGCGTCAGCCAGAACAGTTCGCGCGTCATCGAGATCCCCTCAACTGATTCCCGTCCCGTCCCGGCGGGACGGAGCGTTTATAGTCAATCGCGGCGGATCGCGCTATGCGCGGACGCGGACATAGGAGCCCGGCGCATCCTCGAGCGGTGGATAGGCCTCGCTGCCGACGCCGCGCGCGGGAACCTCCTCCGGATCGAGCTGGCTCAGCCATTCGCGCCAGTCCGGCCACCACGAGCCCTTGTGCTCCAGCGCGCCCTTCATCCAGTCCTTCAGCGAGATGTCGTGGATCTGGTCATTGGTCCAGTACTGATACTTGCCGGAGGAGGGCGGATTGACGACGCCGGCGATGTGGCCCGAGCCCGAAAGCACGTACTTCACCGGACCGCCGAAAAATTGCGATCCGTACAGCACGGAGTCGGCCGGCGCGATGTGGTCCTCGCGGGTGGCGAGGTTGTAGACCGGCACCTTCACCTTGGAGAGATCCAGCAGCGTGTTGTCCAGCACCATCGTGCCCTGCGTCAGCCGGTTCTCCAGATAGCAGTTGCGCAGGTAGTAGGAATGGTTCGCCGCCGACATCCGCGTGGCGTCCGAGTTCCAGTGCAGCAGGTCGAATGCCTGCGGCGGCTGGCCCTTCAGGTAGTTGTTGACGACATAGGACCAGATCAGGTCGTTCGAGCGCAGCATGTTGAAGGCCATCGCCATCTTGCTGCCCTCGAGCACGCCCGAAGCCTGCATGTCGCGCTCCAGCGCCGAGATCTGGGTTTCGTCGACGAACACCAGCAGATCGCCGGCATGGGTGAAGTCGACTTGGGCGGCGAGGAAGGTCGCCGAGGTCACGCGCTGGCGGCGCTTGTCGGCGAGCCAGGCCAGCGTGGTCGCGAGCATGGTGCCGCCGACGCAATAGCCAAGCGTGTGCACCTTCATCTCACCCGTCACCTTCTCGATCACATCCATCGCGGTGAGCGGACCTTCCTTCATGTAGTCTTCCCAGGTCTTGGTCCCGAGCTTCTTGTCGGGATTGACCCAGGAGATCACGAACACCGTGAGGCCCTGATCGACGCACCATTTGATGAAGGATTTCTCGGGGCGCAGATCGAGGATGTAGAACTTGTTGATCCAGGGCGGCACGATCAGCAGCGGCGTGCGCAGCACGTTCTCCGTCGACGGCGCGTACTGGATCAACTGCATCATCTCGTTCTGGAAGATCACCTTGCCCGGCGTCGTCGCCATGTTGACGCCGACCTCGAGATTGGCCGGGTCGGATTGGCGGATCTTCAGCGAGCCCTTGCCGGCCTCGATGTCCTCCGCGAGCATCTGCATGCCACGCACAAGATTATCGCCGCTCGACGCTACCGTCTGCCGCAGCACCTCCGGATTGGTCAGGACGAAATTCGAGGGCGCCAGCGCATTGGTGATCTGGTTGACGTAGAACTCGGCCTTCTTGCGCGTGTGCGGATCGAGGCCCTCGGCATTGTGGACAAGGTCCTGCGCCCACTGCGTCGTCAGCAGATAGGCCTGCATCACGAAATCGAAGAACTGGTTCGACTTCCATTCCGGATCGGCGAAGCGCTTGTCGCGCGGGGAGGGCGAAATGGCCGGGGGTACGTCTTCGCCGGCGAGACGGCGCGCGGCCGAGCCCCACAAATCGAGATAGCCCTTGGCGATCTTGGTCTGGATGTCGCTGGCGCGATCCTTGTCCGACAGCCAGTAGTCGGCGACGGCGGTGAAGGATTTGACGACTTCGGTCAATTCGGTTGGTGGCCGGTCCTGAACTTCGCCCGTCTCGCGCGGCTTCAGGTAGGCCGAGAGCGCCTTGCCGCTGCTTTCCATGGCTTTCGCGATGTTCATCGCGAACGCTTCCGCATCGAATGTTTTTTCTGGATTGCTGCTGTTCTGAACGTCGGTCATGGCTGGATCACACTATCGCGTCGGGACCGTTTCGTCACCGAGCGAGATCAATAATCCGCGAGTTTGCGGCAAATTCGATTTCTGATTGTTGCGCTGCGAAAAAATCTCTCGCTTCCGACATCATGATCACGTAGCTGGATGAAATTCCTGTTCAAGCCGGTCACGTTTCGAGTGACAATTGGTTGTGCTGCGGCAAAATGCGCCGCGTTGCGGTTTGGCCGGGGACCGTCGACTGGAAGTTGGGGGCTGAGGGACGTGCGCGTGGGGACGCAGGGGCGAGGCTGGAGTTCGGGACGGCGCGCCCTTGTTGCGGGGCTCGTTGTGTTCGGCGCGCTCGCGCTTGCCGGGTGCTCCAGTCCAATAGCGGACATGCCTTCGCTCGACGCGGATGCGATCGCCCGGCCCAAGGAGCCGGGCGGGTATCTGCCCGTCAACGACGTGCCGCGCGACCGCGATGCGCCGATCATCTCGCCGCAGGAGCGCGACAAGATCGAAAAGGAGCTGCTCGCGGCGCGCGACCGCCAAGCCTCGGCGGGCACCAGCACCAGGCCCAAATGATCGGCCAGGGACAAGGGCTGGGCGATCGGCCGCCCGGAGCGGCGTAATTGTCTGGCGCGGCGCGGCGGCCATGATAAAACAACCGGAATCAACACCTCCGCGTGTCGTTGCCAGCCAAGCCGCGAGCCCGTGCTAAGCTCCTGATCCAGCACCGGTTTCAAGGCATGGCGTGCGCCGCCGCAGCGCCAGCTCTGCTGGCGAATCCGCCCCCGGTTGCCGGAGCCGAGAGACCCATGGAAGATTTCTATCGCATCCGCCGTCTGCCGCCTTACGTGTTCGAGCAGGTCAACCGGGCCAAGGCGGCCGCGCGGAACGCCGGGGCCGACATCATCGATCTCGGCATGGGCAATCCGGATCTGCCGGCGCCGCCGCACGTGCTGGAGAAGCTCAGGGAGACCCTGGGCAAGCCGCGGACCGACCGCTATTCGGCCTCGCGCGGCATCGTCGGACTGCGCCGGGCGCAGGCCGCCTATTACGATCGCCGTTTCGGGGTGAAGCTCAATCCCGACACCCAGATCGTGGCGACGCTCGGCTCCAAGGAAGGCTTTGCCAACGTCGCGCAGGCGATCACCGCGCCGGGCGACGTCATTCTCTGCCCGAATCCGAGCTATCCGATCCACGCCTTCGGCTTCCTGATGGCGGGCGGCGTGATCCGGTCGGTGCCTTCCGAGCCGACGCCGCAGTTCTTCGAGGCGGCCGAGCGCGCGATCATTCATTCCATCCCGAAGCCGCTTGCGCTGATCGTCTGCTATCCGAGCAACCCGACCGCCTATGTCGCGAGCCTCGACTTCTATCGCGACCTCGTCGCATTCGCGAAGAAGCACGAGATCCTGATCCTGTCGGACCTCGCTTATGCCGAGGTGTATTTCGACGACAAGAACCCGCCGCCGTCGGTGCTGCAGGTGCCTGGCGCGATGGATGTCGCGGTCGAGTTCACCTCGATGTCGAAGACCTATTCGATGGCCGGTTGGCGCATGGGCTTTGCCGTCGGCAACGAGCGCATCATCGCGGCGCTCGCGCGCGTGAAATCCTATCTCGACTACGGCGCGTTCACGCCGGTGCAGGTCGCGGCCACGGCTGCTCTGAACGGTCCCGACGACTGCATTCGCGAGATGCGCGACGTCTACCGCAAGCGCCGCGACACACTGGTCGAGGCGTTCGGCCGGGCCGGCTGGGAGATCCCGTCGCCGGAGGCGTCGATGTTCGCCTGGGCGCCTTTGCCGGAGAAGTTCAAGAGCCTCGGCAGCATGCAGTTCGCGACGCTCATGGTCGAGAAGTCCGGCGTCGCGGTGTCGCCGGGCGTCGGCTTCGGCGAACATGGCGAAGGCTATGTCCGCATCGCGATGGTCGAGAACGAGCAGCGCATCCGGCAGGCCGCGCGCGGCGTCCGCCGCTTCCTTGAAAGCGGGATCGAAACGTTGCACAACGTCGTTCCCATCGCCAACCGGCGCTGAGCCCTCCCGTACTTTCCTTTCGACAGGTTCTTTGATTCCATGGTCGCACCCCTGAGAGTGGGCATCGCGGGCCTCGGCACCGTGGGTGTCGAGGTCGTTCGTCTCATCGAGCGTGAGGGACGCGTGCTCACCGAACGCACGGGGCGCCCGGTGAAGGTCGTCGCCGTGACGGCGCGGTCGAAGGCCAAGAAGCGCGGCATCGATCTGTCCGGGATCAAATGGGCCAAGGATCCGATCGCGCTGGCGAGCGATCCCGAAATCGACTGCCTGGTCGAGCTGATGGGCGGTGCCGGCGATCCCGCGCTGTCGGCGATCGACACCGCTCTCAAGGCCGGCAAGTCGGTGGTGACGGCCAACAAGGCGCTGATCGCCAAGCATGGCCTGAAGCTCGCCAAGGCGGCCGAGAAGCATGGCGGTGCGCTGAACTTCGAAGCCGCCGTCGGCGCGGCCATTCCGGTGGTCAAGACCCTGCGCGAAGGGCTCACCGGCACCGGCATCAGCCGCGTCTATGGCATCCTCAACGGCACCTGCAACTACATCCTGACTCGGATGGAGCAGGAGGGGCTGTCGTTCGACGAATGTCTGAAGGACGCCCAGCGTCTCGGCTATGCCGAGGCCGATCCGTCGTTCGACATCCATGGCCACGACACCGCGCAGAAGCTCGCGATCCTGGCGAGCCTCGCCTTCGGCACCCAGGTGGCGCAGAACTCGGTCTATGTCGAAGGCATCTCCTCGATCGCGCCGGAGGACCTGCGCGCGGCGGCGGAGCTCGGCTACCGCGTCAAGCTGCTTGGCGTTGCCGTGCGCACCGCCAAGGGCATCGAGCAGCGGGTGCACCCGACGATGGTGCCGAAATCCTCCTCGATCGCCCAGGTGATGGGCGTCACCAACGCGGTCACGATCGACGGCGACGGTATCCCGCCGATCACGCTGGTCGGTCCGGGAGCAGGGGGCGCCGCGACGGCGTCCGCCGTCGTCGCCGACATTGCCGACGTCGCGCGCGGCATCCGCGCCGCGCCGTTCGGGCGTCCGGTCGACAGGCTGCAGGCGACCGAGAAGGCGCCCATGGAGCGGCACGAGGGTGGCTATTACATCCGCCTGATGGCGCGTGACCACGCCGGCACGGCCGCGACCATCGCCACCCGGCTCGCCGAGCAGAAGATCTCGATCGAATCGATCGTGCAGCGCCATCCCAATGGCAGCGAGCCGGCGAAGACGGCCGGCAAGTCTGCGCCGGTGCCGGTCATCCTGATCACCTATGCGACACACGAGGACGCCGTGCATCGCGCGCTCCAGGCGGTGCAGCGCGACAAGGTCATCAGCGGCAAGCCGCAGGTGATCCGGATCGAGAAGAACTAGCGCATGATGCCCAGGGAACCACTTGTCCCTGCTCAAACAAACGCGTGGCGTTTGGTATAGGTTCATGCTCAAACCGGGAGAATAGACAGGCGGGGAGCGGCCGTTCGTGCCGACCGCCTGACCCGGATGCCGCCCAGGGGGGCGGCGTGCGAGCGGTAGATTTTGATGGCGGATGTCCGCCTTGACGTCTTGAGGAGTTGATCGATGTCGACGCAGATTTCTGTCCCGCAACAATTGCTGCTCGAGCGCATCCTGACGCTGGAGCTGGTGCGCGTGACCGAACGGGCGGCGGTGTCGGCGGCGCGGTTGCGCGGCCACGGCCAGGAAAAGCCGGCCGACCAGGCGGCCGTGGATGCGATGCGCCGCGAGCTCAACAAGCTGCCGATCGAGGGCACGGTCGTGATCGGCGAGGGCGAGCGTGACGAGGCGCCCATGCTCTATATCGGCGAGAAGGTCGGCCTCAATGCCGGGCCCAAGGTCGACATCGCGGTCGACCCGCTCGAGGGGACGACCTTGTGCGCCAAGAACATGCCGGGCGCGATCGCGACCATGGCGATGGCCGATGGCGGCACGCTGCTGCATGCCCCCGACGTCTACATGCAGAAGATCGCGGTCGGCCCCGGCTACGCCAAGGGCGTCGTCGACATCGACGCGACGCCGGCCGACAACGTGCGACGGCTCGCCAAGGCCAAGGGCGTCGAGCCCGGCGCGATCACGGTGCTGGTGCTCGACCGTCCGCGCCACGCCGACATCATTCAGGGCGTCCGCTCGACCGGCGCTGCGGTGCGCCTGATCACTGACGGCGACGTCGCCGGCGTGATCCACTGTGCCGATCCCGACAACACCGGCGTCGACATGTATCTCGGCACCGGCGGCGCGCCGGAAGGCGTGCTGGCCGCGGTGGCGCTGCGCTGCATTGGCGGCCAGATGCAGTGCCGCCTGATCCTCGACACCGAGGAGAAGCGCGAGCGCGCCCACAAGATGGGCGTCGGTGATCCCAAGATGATCTACGGCATCGAGGACATGGCCCGCGGCGACTGTCTGTTCGCGGCCACCGGCGTCACCACCGGCTCGCTGCTCTCCGGCGTCAAGTTCCGCAAGGACGGCGTGATCGAGACCGAGACCGTCGTGATGCGCTCGGTCACCGGCACGGTGCGCTACATCCGCGCGGAGCATCGCCAGTTGGCGAAGTTCCACCTCGACTGATCCAGCACAGTCGTTCCGGGGCACGCGGAGCGTGACCCCGGAATCTCGAGATTGTGGCGCGAGATCCCGGGTCTGCGCGCTGTGCGCGGATCCCGGAATGACGAAATTGGAGAGCGGCTCAGCATGTCCGACCTGTCCATGGTCAAGGCGCTGGTGTTCGATGTGTTCGGCACCGTCGTCGACTGGCGCACCAGCCTGATCAACGACTTCACCGCGTGGTCGAAGACCCGCGGCATCCAGGGCGACTGGACCGCGCTGGTCGATGGCTGGCGCGGGCTCTATGTCGGCTCGATGGACGAGGTCCGCAGGCATCCGGAGCGCGGCTACGTCATCCTCGACGTGCTGCACCGGCGCTCGCTGGAGACGCTCGTCGCCCAGCTCGGCATCACCGGCTTGACCGAAGCCGATCTCGATCATCTCACCCGTGGCTGGCACCGGCTGCATCCGTGGGCCGACAGCGTCGCCGGGCTGACCCGGCTGAAGTCCAAATACATCATCGCGCCGCTCTCCAACGGCAACGTCGCACTGCTCACCAACATGGCGAAGTTCGCGGGTCTGCCCTGGGACCTCGTGCTCTCCGCCGAGCTGTTCGCGCACTACAAGCCCGACCCCGAAGCCTATCTCGGCGCCGCGCGTCTGCTCGGTCTTGCGCCCGGCGAGGTGATGATGGTCGCCGCGCACAACAATGATCTCGAGGCGGCGCAACGCTACGGACTGAAGACCGCCTTCGTCGCCCGCCCCACCGAATACGGCCCGCTGCAGAGCCGCGACTTCGAAGCCACCGGCGCCTGGGACATCGTCGCCGATGATTTCAACGGCATCGCCGACCGGCTCGGCTGCTGATCGCCCTGCCTCACGCGCCCGACACGATCACGCCATACCAGCCGAGCCCCTTGTAGGTCTCGTAACCGGGCGTGGCGTGGAACGCGACCATGCGCCCGGAGATGTCCTGATAGAAGCCGCTGCGTTTGCCATCGAGCTTCAGCGACACCCGCTCGCTGAGAATGCCCTGACCGTCCGAGGATGCGATCACGCGCAGATTGGAATCCACCAGCAGCACGCGGGCCTTGTCGCTCTCGCTGACGCGCACGCCCTGGACGATCGCGCGCGCCTGCGCTTCCCAATCGAAATGGATCGCGAGCACGCCAAGCGGCTTGCCATGCGCCTTGCCGTCCTCGCGCACCGAGGCGCAATAGGTCGCGACCTGGGCGTTGCCGAGCAGCGGCTGGCACTCGACGTCGCCGGCGACGTAGTCGTCGCCCGAGCGCAAGCCCCGCGCCTCGCGAAACCATTTGGTGTCGGCGACGCTCTGGCCGACGACGTTGAAGCGGTCGGCGCGGCCGTTGGCGATCACCTTGCCGCTCGGATCGCACAGCCACAGATCGAGATAGACGGTGTAGGCGGAGAGAATCACCGCGAGCCGTTCGGAGACGTGCGTGACGCGGGCGGCATCGGGCGCGGCGGCGCAATCGACCACGGCGGAGTCGGTCGCCCACCAGCGGACGTCGCAGGTCCGCTCATACAGATTGCGGTCGATCAGTTCGATCGCGTTCAGCGCCAGATCGACCATGCGCTCGCCGCGGGCGCGTTCGGTCATGCGCTCGATCGAGCTCTTCAGATTGCCGGTGCGCGTCGTGAGCTGGCCCTCCAGCTCGCGCGCGATGGTCTCGACGAGTTGGCCGACGGCGCGCACCTCCTGGGCCACCACGGCGAAGCCTGCGCCTTGCGCGCCGACCCGCGAGCTCTCGATCAGCGCGTTCAGCGCCAGCATCTTCATCTGGTTGGTGATCTGCTGGATCGATTTGGTCTTCTCGCAGGCGATCTGATTGACCTCGCCGGTGAGCCGCGCGATCAGCGCCGAGACGTCGGTCTCGTCATCCTTGGGAGTCGTTTGTGCCGGAGCGGCGGAGGGCTGCGTCTTCAACTCGGGCGCGGTCAGCATCGGCAATGAACTCCATGTTGCCGCGCCTCCTGGTCGGCACGAAGAGGGCGGACAAATCGGACGTAATAATTGATTGAAATGTTACGGAGTTCGCCTAATGGCTGTTTAATGCACTCCATCGAACGCAGCTCTAATTTTAGGCAACCAGCCGTATATGGCGGCATTTCCCTGATTTCCTGTGAGTTCCGCCAAGTTCTGGGACGATTCTGGTGGGTTTCATGGATGGAACCTGCTGAGGCAGGCCAGTTGCTGTAGATTCGACTGCGTCCATTTCGAATCGCTGCGCTGCAAGCGAGGCCCCGCGCATCATGGCACCATCCGCCCTTGCACTGCCCCTGAGCGCCCCGCAGGCGTTCCTGGGCGTGCGGCTGTCGCTGACCAACAAATTGTGGCGCGACCGGCTGGATGCGCGCGGCGCGGCGCGCGCGCTTACGATGGTGCAGCGCTATCAGTTGCCCGAGATGCTAGCGCGCGTGCTCGCCGGGCGTGACGTCGAGATCGACGCGGTCAACGACTTCCTCGATCCGACCATCCGCAAGCTGATGCCGGATCCGTTCACGGTGACGCAGATGGAGGCGGCGGCGCAGCGCATTGCCGACGCCGTGGTCAAGGGCGAGAAGGTCGCGATCTTCGGCGACTACGATGTCGACGGCGCGACCTCGGCGGCGCTGCTCGCCTGGCATCTGCGCCATTGCGGGCTCGATCCGCTGATCCACATTCCCGACCGCATCTTCGAAGGCTACGGCCCGAACGTCGACGCCATCCGGGCGCTCGCCGGCAAGGGCGCGACGCTGCTCGTGACGGTCGACTGCGGCACCACCAGCCTCGAGCCGCTGGCGGAGGCGCGGCGGCTCGGCATGTCCGTGGTGGTGATCGATCACCATCAATGCGGCGAGGAGCTGCCGGAGGTCGAGGCGCTGGTCAATCCGAACCGGCCGGATGATCTTTCCGGCCTCGGCTATCTCGCCGCGGTCGGGCTGACGCTGGTCACGCTGGTTGCGGTCAATCGCGAGCTGCGCGGCCGCGGCTTCTGGAGCAGCACGCGCCCGGAGCCGGATCTGCTCAGCATGCTGCATCACGTCGCGCTCGGCACCGTCGCCGACGTCGCGCCGCTGATCGCGCTCAACCGCGCCTTCGTCGCCAAGGGCCTGATCGCGATGCGCCGGCGCGACCATGTCGGGCACACCGCGCTGATGGATGTCGCCCGGCTCAACGGTCCGCCCGAAGCCTGGCATCTCGGCTTCATGCTGGGACCGCGCATCAATGCCGGCGGGCGCATCGGCCGCGCCGATCTCGGCGTGCGCCTGCTCCTGGAAAGCGATATCTCCGAAGCCGCGCGCATCGCCGCCGAGCTCGATCGGCTCAACAGCGAGCGCCGGATCATCGAGCAGCAGGCCGAAGCGCAGGCCGAAGCGGAGGCGCTGGCCTCGCTCGGGCTGGAGGACAAGGGCGCCGTCATCGTGACCGCATCCGAAGGCTGGCATCCCGGCGTGGTCGGGCTGGTCGCATCCAGGCTCAAGGAAAAGTTTGCCCGGCCGGCGTTTGCGATCGCGCTCGAGCCGGGCGGCATCGGCACCGGGTCGGGCCGCTCGATTCCGGGCGTCGATCTTGGCAAGGCCGTCCGCCACGCCGTGGAGCAGGGCATCCTGATGAAGGGCGGCGGGCACGCGATGGCCGCCGGCGTCACCTTGCGCAAGGAGCGGTTGGCCGAGTTTCGCGCCTTTCTCGAAAGCGCGCTCGCCGCCGACGTCGCCGACGCACGTCACGTCAACGAGATCCTGATCGACGGCGCCATCAGCGCGCGCGCCGCGACACCCGAGCTGGTCGCGACGCTCAATCGCGCCGGTCCCTTCGGCAGCGGCAATCCCGAGCCCATCGTGGCGCTGCCGTCGCATCAGCTGGTTTACGCCGACGAGGTCGGGCAGGCGCATCTCAAGCTGCGCTTCAAATCCGGCGACGGCGCCGCCGTGAATGCGATCGCATTCCGCAGCGTGGGCCAGAAGCTCGGCAACGCCCTGGTTCAGCATCGCGGCCAGATCCTGCACGTCGCCGGCACCCTCACCGTCGACCGCTACCAGGGTGTCGAGCGCGTGCAGCTGCGCGTGCTCGATGTCGCCGTGCCGGACCATGGGCCGGCGATGATCAGGTAGAGCAACATCGACGAGTCGTCCCGGACAAGCTGCGTGCGTCGTCGAAGCGCCGATCCTGACCCATATGCCGCAGCCGTTGTTGTGAGAACGAGATGCCCACCTCGATCGTGCCTCGAACTGCTCCCGGTAGGTATGGGTCCCGGCGCGGAGGCCGGGACGACATCGGAGTATGACGGCCGTCGCGCTTCCCATAATGCGCGCATGATTTCACATCCCGCCGCGCCATCGCGCCCGAGTGATGCATCGTCAAGGACCCTCCCGATGAAAGAGGGCGCAGGGAATGCCGGGTGAAGGCCTCACCCATGGCCCGCCTGCAAACAAAAAGCAGGCGGCAGTCACCACAGGCAAAGCCGTTTCAACCGGCATTCCCTGCGCGGAGGTCTTAACGCTTATACGCGATCTCCCCGGTGTCCGGCTTGTTAGCCACCGTCGCCCCCGGGATCATCATCTCCCAAGAGCTTGGCGCCAGCATCGGGGCGCCAGGACCACGCGATTTCACGTCCGCAACCTGCCGTTCGTCCGCGTACATCGAGCACGCTGCAACACGATCGCGGCCACCGCATCCCGCCCTCCACGTTCATGACGATCGCGAAACGTCCCTCTCATGAGGACGGGATGCGGATGTTATTTCCGATTTTCGGAACAAAAGCAAGCGGAAAGTTTGAGGGCGGGGCTGGCTGCGGCGGCCATCTGGCTGATGCTGCGGGTGAAAATAAAAAAATTGCAACGGGGCATGTTGCGTCATCGAGCGGTGGAGATCCGCGGCCATGCAGACAGAGACATCGATGGCCGGTGACCTCTGTACCGTCCGTCGGTCTTGCTCTAGCATTCTCGACATCGGTTTTGTCGAGACGGGAATGAACGTGCCAATGCGACGTCCGCTTGCCGTGCTGGCAATCCTTGCGATGGGTTGGTCCTGGGCTCAGGCCGAGCCGGGACTGCATTGGCGGACGGCAAGCCCGGACGAGACGCCCTGGTCTGCACCGATCGCACGCGAGGTGCAGGAGTTTGCGGTCGAACAGAAGCCGACAGCGATCATGGTCGTGAGGGACGACGACATTGTTGCCTCGTTCGGCGATCTCGGTGCGAAGGTCAATGTCCGGTCCGTGCGCAAGAGTCTGCTCAGCGCGTTGTATGGCATCGCCGTCGAAGCCGGCCGGATCAACCTCGACAGCACGCTTGCCGCGCTCGAGATCGACGACGTTCCGCCGGGGCTTTCGCCGGCCGAGCAGACCGCGACTGTGCGTCAGCTACTGATGGCGCGCTCCGGGGTCTATCATCTCGCGTCCTATGAGACGGGGCAGATGAAGCAGAGGCGGCCGGCGCGCGAGAGCCATCCGCCGGGCAGTTTCTGGTACTACAACAACTGGGATTTCAACGCGCTCGGCACGATCTATCGGCAGTCCGTCGACGACGTGTTCGCAAGCTTCGACAGACGGATCGGCCGGCCGATCGGGATGGAGGATTTCTCCGCCGCAGACGGCGTGTACGTGAAGGAAGCCTCCTCGTCGCATCCGGCCTATGTGTTTCGGATGAGCGCGCGAGACCTGGCGAGGTTTGGCCTGCTGTTCCTGAACGGCGGACGCTGGAATGGGGCTCAACTGATCCCGCCGACATGGGTGACGGAATCGACCAGCCGTCTCTCGGACACCGAGCAGCCCGGACGGGGTTACGGCTATCTCTGGTGGACCTTCAGCAGCGTCCGATCCGGCATCAGCGGCTATTTTGCCTCCGGCTACGGCGGACAGCAGATCGTGGTCGTTCCCTCGAAGCACCTGGTGGTCGTCGAGCTGGTCGATCTGGCCGTGAATCGGACAGGCGTCCGAACGCAGCGCTTCCTCGATCTCGTCGGCAAGATCAGCGCGTCGGTTCCTTGAGCAGGACGTCGATGGCCCTGGCGATCAACCTCCGATGCGATTGATTGCGTCGTGTTTCCGCCGGTGCGGATCGTGGCCGAACGCAAGCTGCCGCTGGCGACCGCGTAGGCGTTCGGTTCCCAGGGGAAAGGATGACGTCAATCGCGTCGGATGCTAGCGCCAGGACGGCTTCGGCAGATGATCGGGACTGAATTTTGCCGTCGGCCGGGGCGCGGGCGGAGATGGGGCGTCGTCGGACGCCGAGAACAGCAGCAACGCCTCGAACGGCACGTCGGGTGCTTCTGCGGCATAACCGGTGCACGTGACGGGCGTGCCTCTGCAGCATCCTTCGAGGCTGAGCGTCAGCTCGTCCGGGCCGAACAACGACGGCTGTCCCGGGGCATGGCGCTTCGTCTTGATGATGGCGGTGAAACGATCGCCATGGGCCTCGTAGCTTCCGGCATAGCTCAGCACGGTGTCGCCGCCGCACACCTTGCCGCCCACCAGCTCGACGATCCCGGTTCCCTGGCCTTTGGGGGTCCTGAACCAGGCCGAATAAGTGCCTTCCTTGATCATCTGCCGCAGATCCCATCGTTGGGTGGGCGCATCGTTGTGCGACCCAAATTAAGGGAAGGTGAAAACGATCGCCAGAACAGGCCGGGAACCCGGAATTTGTTCGTATACGAATGGTGGGGGGCGCAGCAGCGCATATCTCTGTGGCCTCTGCACGCCGCGCCTCGCGTGGCCGCGCCCTGTCGCGCATCGCGAGTCTCGTCATTCGCCTCAAGAAAATCATTCGAATGGACGTCGGCCCGCGTATAAGGAATGAGACCAAGGCCTACTCAAGGACCATCTGATGCCGTCCGAACCCCGCTCGCCGCGTCTGGCCGTCCTGATCGACGCCGACAATGCCTCCGCCAAGATCGTCGACGGGCTGTTCGAGGAGATCGCCAAGATCGGCGAGGCGAGCGTGCGCCGGATCTATGGCGACTTCTCCAGCCCGCGCTCGAGGCCGTGGGCCGATACGCTGGCGCGCCACGCGATCGTGCCGCAGCAGCAGTTCGCCTACACGACCGGCAAGAACGCCTCCGACATCACGCTGGTGATCGATGCGATGGACCTGTTGCATAGCGGACGCTTCGACGGCTTCTGCCTGGTGTCGTCCGACAGCGACTTCACCCGGCTGGCGGCGCGCATCCGCGAGCAGGGCATCGACGTGTTCGGCTTCGGCGAGCAGAAGACGCCGGAGAGCTTTCGGCAGGCCTGCCGCAGGTTCATCTACACGGAGAATTTGCGCAGCGACGCGGCGAGCAGCAAGGACGCGGACAGCGCTGCGGCGCCGAAGTCGCTGCTGCCGATCAGCGCGGCGACGCCGATGATCAAGAAGGTCATCACGCAGATGGAGAGCGAGGACGGCTGGGTCGCGCTCGGCGAGGTCGGCAAGCAGCTCTCCAACCTGGTCTCCGACTTCGATCCACGCACCTATGGCTGCCGCAAGCTCAGCGACCTCGTGCGCAAGACGGGCGGCTTCGAGATCGAGGAACAGTCCAAGGGCGGCGGCTCGGTGCGCATCCGCGTGAAGGCGGCGAGCGCGTCGCAGCCCAAGGCGCGGGCGTCGAGGTCCGGCCACCGCGAGGCGACGGCCAAATCGTGATCCAGTCGGTGGCAGCGTGTCGTGGTCGGAGAGAACTTGCGAGCGGCCACGAACTCAAGAGTACATTCGGCGGTGCACGGCCGCGAACATCACTCCTATGCGCGTATCGCCAGGTCGGAACATGAATCCGACGACAACGATAAGCAGCAACATTGAGCCTACAACGATCAGGGCGACGCCATAAGACTCCGCGCCGGATTCGGCCTGATGTTTGGAATTTGACGCTGCGGGTATGGAGGCGGGGAGGCTCTGGGGTAGAGACACTGGACCAACTTGCGCGACATCGATCCACCGCGCTGACCAGTTGGATCTGGTCATCGTCGTCTCGGGCGGGTCGTCTGATTCAGTGCTCGGCTCAAACGGCCGGGCGGCGGCCAACATTTCCGATCGCGCGTCGCGCCAATGCGGCGGCTGCTCCTTCTGCAGCTTGCGCTCGGCAGTTTGGCGTTCAACTCTCGCTATGTGGCGGCGCCTCGTCATTGGTGTGGCGTCCCAACAGTGGTTTGAGCCATGCCAGTAAATATGCACCGAACCGAAGTGATGACGCGCCTCGCTCTTGTTCATACACGAAGGAGACGCTTGCGATGGAGACGTCATGGTTGCCATGACGATGAGGATCAACGCGACACGCATGGCGTCGCTCCGTTGTTAGTTGATGTACACACGCATACTGATAAACATGCCGTCAGATGCTCGAAATCAGATCAAAAGAATGGGTAAATTGTGTCCAGTTGGACAATACGACTGTCCTATGAAGTTTGAGTTCCCATGGTGTAGTTCACGGAACCTGCAAACAATCCCCGCAATTCGTATTCGCCGCCCAGAGCTAGGGCACCGAAGTCTAGCCGGCGTGTGGGCGGCCAAGGTGTGACCGTGGCCGCAATCGAGGAGGCCCTCAGCCCTCCGTCATCGCGAACAATGACCAGTGGTCGTCGTACTCCGCGCCGTCGCTACGGCCGGGCCTCCGTCGTGAGCTTGTCGCGCATGTCGCGATGGACCTCTTGCTTCGCCTCGGGCGGACAGAACGAGATGAAGGGAAGATTGGCGTCTCCCGCCGGTGCGCCGTCCACGGCATCGGCCAGGTGATGCTCGTGCTTCTCCAGATGGACGCAGATCCGGTAAAGGCCCAGATACAAGGCCTGGAACGAATCCACGCCGGAGATGGCCATTTCGAACGGGTTGCCCAAGCCGCGAATTTCAATGTCACAGTACCAGGATCTCGGTCCGGCCCGTCTGGGCGCGGACAGTCTGGCGACGACGGCGGTGTCCGTCGTCACATCGCGCAGCACACGCTCGGCGACGACCTCGGTCAATTTCGTCTCGGGTACATTTTCCGGCGGCACCGACGGGATCGGACCAGGCAGGGCGTCGAGCAGCTCGCGGTCGCGCTCGGTGATGAAGCGCAAAGCCTCGGTCCGCGTTTGCGGAAAGCAGCAGTCTGCGATCAGCGGGACATCGACGTCACCGGGGTCTCCATTGAGGAAGGCGAGGCTCCCCTCGTCCTCCGTAAGCAGCCTGCAGAGGAGTTTCAGCCCCAGACACAGCGACTGAAACGAGTCGACACCGCTGATCCACTTGTCGACGGGGCTCTCCAACCCCTCGATGGCAATCCTGCAGCGCCACTCGAAGTCGTCGACCCGTTCGGGCGCGAACACCCGCGCGGCGACATCGTTGCCTGTCGCCACATTCCGGTAGGTGCGCTCGGCCACGATCATCGTCATTGCTCACTCCGGTCGATAGGTTCCTGATCCCGATGAATTCGTGCGGCGAGCGGTAAGCACGTATGCGCGATCCGACCCGCGCGGACGGCCGTCAGCCGCCTTGCCGCAGCTTCGCCAGCACCTTGAGCCCGCCATAGCCGTCGGCCGGCTGGAGGCCGGCCTTGGCCTGGAAGTCGCGGATCGCTTTCATGGTGTCGTTGCCGACGCGGCCGTCGGTGCCGCCGGTGTCGAAGCCGGCTGCGGTCAGGCGCTTCTGCATCTCCTGCACCTCGGCCAAGGTCAGCGCGCGCTCGGAGCCGGGGAAGGGCTGCAGGAACGGCGGTGCCCCCAGGATGCGGTCGCCGAGATGGCAGATCGCGAGCGCGTAGCTCATGGTCGGATTGTAGGATTTCACCGAGTAGAAGTTCGGGCCGAGCAGGAAGGCGGGGCCGCCTGCGACCGGGATCCAGAGCTGCGCTGACGCATTGGGCTGCGGGAACGGCTGGCCGTCGGCGCGGGTGACGCCGGCCGCCTGCCACGCCGCATAGCTGCGACTGCCAGACATGTTGCCGGGCGCGCGCACCTCGTAGCCCCAGTGCTCGCCGCGGTGATATTTGCCGCGGTTGACGAGATAGCGCGCGGTCGAGCCGAGCGCGTCGTCGGGCCGGCCGAACGGGTTGATCTTGCCGTCGCCATCATAGTCGAAGCCGACATTGAGCCAGACCTCGGGCATCCATTGCGTGTGACCCATGGCGCCGGCCCAGGAGCCGCGCATCTCCTCCGGCGTGCTCCAGCCGCGGTCGACGATCTTCAGCGCATTGGTGAGCTCGGTCTCCCAATAGGCCTTGCGCCGCGGCTCGTTCCAGGCGAGCGCGGCGAGCGCCGGAAACACCGGGCGCATGTGGTTCTGCTGCACCAGGGGATCGCCGAACGCGGACTCGACGCCCCACAGCGCGAGAAGCGTGCCGCGCTCGACGCCGAAATCCTTCTCGATGCGCGCGAACAGCGCCTCGTTCTTCTGCAGCGCGATCTTGCCGTTGATGACGCGCCAGTCGGAGACGCGACGGTTGATGTATTGCCAGAGCTGCTCCTTGAACTCCGGCTGGTTGCGCATCTCCTTGAACACGGTCATGTCGGGCTCGAGCCGTGCCATGACGCGGGTCCAGGTGGCCTGCGAGATGCCCTTGGCAAGCGCGCGGGCGCGAAAGCCGTCGCGCCAGGTCTCGAATTCGGCTGGGGCAGCCGCCGCTGGCAGCGCGGGGACGAGCAGCGCGGCAGCGCCAAAGCCGGAGCGGAGCAAGGCGCGGCGGGTCATGGAATCGGGCTGGGTCATGGCGCCAGTCTACCCGGTCAGGGCGGGGCGCGGCAAAGCCTTGGGAGCGGCGGGAACCGGCTAGGCGCCGTGGAGGTCGGCCGCGACGTGCGCCAGCCAGCGGCGGATGGTCGCGAGCTCGCTCCGTTTCAAGCCGCGGGCCAGCCTGCGCTCGATGATGGTGGCCTGCCGGCGCGCCTTGGCCAGCAGCGCCAGCCCGCGGCGCGTCAGGCTCCATCGCAGCATCCGACCGTGGACGGGATGCGGCGTCCGCTCGATGGCGCCGTCGCGTTCGAGATTGCCGATGATCACGTTGACGGTCTGCGGCGTCAGCAGCGCGACGCGGGCGAGGTCGGCGCCGGACTGCCCGGGATAGGCCTTCAGCATCGTCAGCACCACGAATTGCGGATGCGTCAGCCCGGTCGCGATGAGCGCGCGGTCGAGCGACAACCGCGCCGCGGCCTGCGCCTGGCGCAGCAGATAGGCAAGGTAGCCGTCCTCGCCGCGCTTGCCCTCGCCGGGCGATGGCGGGCGGGCCGCCGTCCTGGGTCGAGTCTGGGTTTGACTCCTGGGCCGACGCGCGGGGCCGGCCTTTCGCGGCGCTCGCGCGGTCGTCAATTCCGGTGCCTTGCGCATATCATCAGAGCCCTGATAAGTTGTCAGACATCTGATAACACGAGAGACAGGCCCATGTCACATGCGCGAAGCGAGTACACCGCATTCCGGAGCCAGGCGCCGGAGCTTTACGATGCCATCCTTGCGGTGAGTCAGCAGGCGGCGAAGGCCGGCCTCGACAAGCAGTTGCTCGAACTCGTCAAGATCAGGGCGTCGCAGATCAACGGCTGCGCATTCTGCGTGCAGCATCATGTGCTGCTGGCCGAGAAGCTCGGCGTGTCCGCCGACAAGATCAATCTCGTCGTGGTGTGGCGCGAGGCGCCGCAATTCTCGGCCCGCGAGCGCGCGGCGCTGGCGTTCACCGAGGCGCTGACCACGCTGCAGGGCGGCGTCAGCGACGAGGTCTATGCTCAGGCCCGGGCCGAATTCTCGGAAACGGAGCTGGTGTTCCTGACGTCGGCGATCGGCGTGATCAATCTCTGGAATCGCTATGGCGTCGCCTTCCGCTGGACGCCGGCGGAGCGGCCGGTGCGGGCGGCCTCGTGAGTTGTCCGGAACCGCAGCACGGCCCGGCGGGTTATACGCGGGAGGCAGAGGAGGCGCGCATGACCGGGACGGACGAACCGCTCAAGCCGGAGGATTTTCCGCTGGAAGCCGACAAGGAGCGCGTGCAGCGCCAGGACGGCAAGCCGATCGCAACGACGAAGAACGAGGCGATGGCGCAAGAGATTGCGGATCGTCTCAACGCCGAGGAGCACCGCCGCGAAGAGGACAAGTGGTCGGCATGACTTCTTGCTCCTTGGCCGTCTCCTTGGAGTTGCAAGAGACACATGCCGCTTGCAGTCAGCTCGAACCGATCAGCAAGGGGGCTGCGCTCAAAACGGATTCGCCGGCTGCGCCCGCTGGGGACCTTCCGGCTTCGGCTCGACCGCGAGGCTGGGGTCGGTCGGCATCACGCGCGCGCCGGCGGCGCGGGCGACCTGGCCGGTCATCGAATGCCGTGCCGCCTCGGCGGACTTGATTTCCGGCGGATGCCAGCGGTCGCGCACCAGCATCGTCAGCGCGCCCACGCAGAGCAGCGCAATCGCGGTTGAAACGAGCGCGGGTCCGGCTCTGCGATGCGGGTTGGCTGTCATCATCTGCGATCCTCCTGACCAGACAACCCGGAGCGGTGGGTCTCGGTTCCGGGCCCGCCGGCGATCAGTTCCGGTCGCGCCCTGCGGCGGCGTCGGCCGCTGGTCCGAGCGGTGACGATCCGAGTGCGCCGGTCGTCGACGGCGGCGACGCGGCGATCTCCTCCAGCCCGACCTCGCGGCCGCGGCCGCCGATCAGGCGCTCATAGGCTGTGATCAGCGTCACGTAGGGATTGACCCAGATCCAGCCGTCGCGCGTGAACAACTGGACGTCGAAATGCAGATGGCGCGTGGTGCCGTTGGGATGGTCGAGATAGTTCGAGACCACGCCGATCGGCTCGCCCTCGCGAAGGCTGCGGCCGTTGAGCAGGCCGTCGGCATCCATCGCCGCTGGATTCATGTGCATGTAGCGGAAGCGGATGTGCTCGGTGCCGCTGTTGACCTGCACCGTCACCGCCTGCTGCCGGGTCGAGCGGATCACGACGCCGTCGCGCACGGCGAGCACGCGCTGCCGCCACGGGTTGCAGCCGTCCGCGCCGTCGCGGCGCACAGGGCAGGCGCCCGGCCTGAGATCCTGGCCCTGATGGCCGAAGCCGCTGGCGCACTGCCCGACGTTGAAGCTGCGCGCCTCGCAGAAATTGTCGCGCCAGGGATACTGGCTCCATGGCTGGTCGAATTTGTCGCTCGCGCGCCGGCGGCCGAACGACTGCGAATGCACATAGGCCGGCGCATCCAGCGGATAGCGGATTTGCGAATAGACGGTGCGGTCGGCCCGCCCGCTCCGGCCGCGTCCGCCGCTGTTGGCGACGATGTCGCCAACAGGCCGATAGGTGAAATCGGCATCCAGCGTGAGCGGGCGCTCGGCGGCGAGCGGCGCGATCTCCGGCGGGATTCGCGACGGCTGTCCGCCGGCGATGCGCAGCGCCTTGAGAAAGCGTTCGGCGATGGGATAGGCCTCGCGGCAGGCGAGCCGGCGCGGCCGCGGCGCGCTGTCCAGGCACTGGATCGAGACCACGTAGGGCACGCCGAAGCGCGTGAAGGCGTAGCGGACATAGCCCTCGCGGATGAAGCGGCGCAGATCGGGATATTGCGCTGACAGCGCCTTGACGCCTTCGCCCTTGCCGCCGGCGGGATCGGCGACATCGTAGGTGAGGAGCGAGCCGGTGATCTGGATCTCGACCGGCTTTGCGAAGACGCGCGGCGGAAGGCCGGAGGTCATCTCCGGCGGCAGCGAGAACACGGCGTCGTAGCCGGACGGGCCGGCATCGAACAGGTCGGTCTGGAAGTCGGCCTGATAGCGCGGCAGATCGCGCGCCGCGATGGCGGCGCTGCGGCGCGCAGCGAGATAAGACGTGGCGTCGAACGGCAGCAAAACAGGGACCGGACTGCGTCCGATCCCCGTGAAGATGGTCGAGGTCACGCCGTTGAGCTGGACCAGCGCGGGCCTGCGCCGCGCATCGCCGGCCGAAACGCTGCTCCGGTGCGCGGACAGAGCGAAGTCGGCAGCGACCTCGGGCGCCGCGTTGAGTTCGGAGCGGAGCTGCTCCAGCGCCGCGCGCCAGTCGGCGCGGTTGATGGTGAGGGCGGGCGGAGCAAAGTCATCGGCCGCGCGCGTCGTGGACGGCGCGGCCAGCGTGATGATCGCCGCCAGGGCGGCGATGAGTGTGATGACCCGTGCCCCCAAATCCCCCCGCGCCCCCCGGCGTCAGATCCTCGAGATGCCTCAGTCCTTGGCGCGCTCGCAGTAGGAGCCGTCCTCGGTCATGACGACGATGCGGGTGCCGACCGTGATGTGCGCCGGCACGCCGGTGCGAACGCCGTTGGAGAGCACCGCCGGCTTGTAGGACGACGACGCGGTCTGGCCCTTGGTGACCGGCTCGGTCTCGACGACCTCGAGCGTGACGCGCTGCGGCAGCGTGATCGCCACCGGGACCACGTCGTGCATCGACAGCTTGACCGTCATGTTCTCCTGGAGATAGGCGGCCTGGTTGCCGACCACGTCCTTCGGCACCTGGACCTGGTCGTAGGTCTCCGGGTTCATGAAGTGGAAGCCGTCCGCATCCTCGTAGAGGTACGTGAAGTTGCGCTCCTCGATCGTAGCCTTCTCGACCTGGTCGGTGGTCTTGAAGCGCTCGGAGATCTTCACGCCGTCGCTGATTCGGCGCATTTCGATCTGGCTGACCGGGGTGCCCTTGCCGGGATGGATGTTCTCGGCGGTCACGACGACATAGAGCTTTCCATCTTGCTCAATGACGTTACCCTTGCGAATAGAGCTGGCGATGACTTTCAAAGCTGTTTTCCTGACACTGAAAAGGGGGCGCCGGACCAAGCCGGGGCGCCACGCGACGCGGAATGCGGTTTCGGGCGGCAACATACTGATTTTGTCCGGGGTTGCCAGTCTTTTGCGGCCCGAACGGGCGACCTCCTGATGTCCCGGGAGCCCGCGCCTTCGCCCTGGTGGTCGCCGCAGCGGCACGCCGATGTCAGGCCGTTCCTGCTCGCCCGGGCCGCCATCACCAGGGCGTTGCGGGCCTGGTTCGACGAGCAGGGGTTTACCGAGGTCGAGACCGGCATCCTGCAGGTGTCGCCGGGCAACGAGACCCATCTGCACGCACCGCGCACCGACCTGACGGCGCCGGACGGAACCCGGCACCGGCGGTATTTTCGAACCTCGCCGGAATTCGCCTGCAAGAAGCTGCTGGCGGCCGGGGAGCGGCGGATCTTCGAGTTCGCCCGTGTGTTCCGCGACCGCGAGCGCGGCGACCTGCACCTGCCGGAATTCACCATGCTGGAATGGTATCGGGCGGAGGTGCCCTACGACGCGATCATGGCCGACACGGTCGTGGTGATCGCCCATGCGGCTCAGGCGACCGGAATCCGGCGGTTCGCCTTTCGTGGCCGCACCGCGGATCCCTTCGCCGAGCCAGAGCTGCTGACGGTTGCCGGCGCGTTCGCGCGCCATGCCGGGATCGACCTGCTCGCGACCATCCGCGACGGTGCGGGCGACCGTGGGGCGCTGGCCCAGGCCGCCGCCGGCAAGATCCGGATCAGCGACGACGACACCTGGTCGGACCTGTTCAGCAAGGTGCTGGTCGAACATGTCGAGCCGCATCTCGGGCAGGGTCGGCTCACGGTGCTCCATGAATATCCGGCGCCGGAGGCCGCGCTGGCGCGGGTGGCGGCCGACCCCCGCGTCGCCGAGCGGTTCGAGGTCTACGCCTGCGGCGTCGAGCTCGCCAACGGCTTCGGCGAGCTCACCGACGCCGCCGAGCAGCGCCGCCGCTTCGAGCAGGAGATGGCCGAGAAGGAGCGCCGCTATGGCGAGCGCTATCCGCTCGACGAGGACTTCCTCGCCGCCGTGGCCGCGATGCCGCAGGCGAGCGGCGTGGCGCTCGGCTTCGACCGCCTGGTGATGCTGGCGGCCGGCACCACCAGGATCGATCAGGTGGTGTGGACGCCGCCGGCAGGTGAGCGATGAACAGGATCGAACGTCCGACCACGTTGCGCAGCGCCGAGGATCTCGTCGCGCAGGGCTTGGCTGACGCGGCGGACCAGCCGGCGCTGGCGCGCGTGGCGCAGCGCTATGCCGTGGCGGTGACGACGCATCTCGCCGACCTGATCGACGTCGACGATCCGAATGATCCGATCGCGCGCCAGTTCGTGCCCAGCACGGATGAGCTGAAGGCCGCGCCTGGCGAGCGCGGCGATCCGATCGGCGACGATTCGCATGCGCCGGTGCCGGGCATCGTGCACCGCTATCCCGATCGGGTGCTGCTCAAGCTGGTGCATGTCTGCGCGGTCTATTGCCGCTTCTGCTTCCGTCGCGAGATGGTCGGGCCCGGCAAGGACAATGCGCTGTCGGAGGAGGCCTATCGCGCGGCGCTCGACTACATCCGCGCACATGACGAGATCTGGGAGGTGATCCTCACCGGCGGCGATCCGCTGATGCTGTCGCCGCGGCGGCTGAAGGAGATCATGGCCGATCTCGCCGGCATCGATCACGTCCGGATCGTCCGTATCCACACCCGTTTGCCGGTCGCCGATCCCCAGCGCATCACGCCGGCGCTGGTTGACGCGCTGAAGGCGCCGGGCGCAACGACCTGGATCGCGCTGCATGCCAATCATCCGCGCGAATTGAGTCCGCCGGTGCGCGCGGCCTGCGCGCGGCTGATCGAGGCCGGCATTCCCATGGTCAGCCAGTCGGTGCTGCTGCGCGGCGTCAATGATGACGCGGCGACCCTGGAGGCGCTGATGCGCGGCTTCGTCGAGACCCGCATCAAGCCGTATTACCTGCACCATGGCGACCTCGCGCCGGGCACGGCGCATCTGCGCACCACGCTGGCGCAAGGGCAGGCGCTGATTCGAACGCTACGCGGCCGGGTGTCCGGCCTGTGCCAGCCCGACTACGTGCTCGACATCCCCGGCGGCTACGGCAAGGCGCCGGTGGGGCCGCAATACCTCACTGCGGATGAAACTGTTGAGCAGGATCATGCGGCAGCTGCGCAAACGCGCTATCGTGTGATTGACTATTGCGGTGAGGCGCACCTCTATCCGCCCGCCGCGGGATGAAGTGTCCTGCCGATTCCGCTGACACGGAGGAGCAACATGAAGAAATTTGCGATCGCGATGGGGCTCCTGATGGCCGTCACCGATGGCATCGCGCTGGCGCAGAGCGGCAGCGGCTCCTCCGCCGGCACCGGATCGAAGAGCGGCATGCCGCCGCAGGCGCCGGTCGGCCATCGTCAGGTGCGCCCCAGCGACCTGCCGAAGGCCGAGCAGGCCGAGGACAATTCGATGAGCGGCACGACCAAGGAAGACCGCGAGCTCGATCGCAAGATCAAGGGCATCTGCCGCGGCTGCTGAGCGCGATCTGCGGCGCGCCCGACGCGCGCCGCTTGATCGGTCGTGAGTGTTACGCCGAGCGCTCACGCGGGGAGTTGCGAAGCGCCGCACGCCGGGCGGCGACGGCTTCGGCGAGCTGCTCCAGCACCTCCACCGTCGTGTCCCAGCCGATACAGCCGTCGGTGATGCTCTGGCCGTAGGTCAGTGCCACGCCCGGCTTGACGTCCTGGCGTCCCGCGATGAGGTGACTCTCGATCATCACGCCCATGATGCGCTGCTCGCCTGCGGCGAGCTGGCGGCCGACGTCGGCGGCGACCAGCGGCTGGTTCTCCGGCTTCTTGCTCGAATTGGCATGGCTGGTGTCGATCATCAGCCGCGCCGGCAGTCCGGACTTGATCAGCTCGGCCGCGGCCTGCTCGACATGGGCGGCGTCGTAATTGGGGCCGCTGCCGCCGCGCAGGATGATGTGGCAGTCCTCGTTGCCGGTTGTGGCCGCGATGCCCGAACGGCCGCCCTTGGTCACCGCCATGAAATGGTGCGGGTGGGCCGCCGATTTGACCGCATCAGCGGCGATGCGGATGTTGCCGTCGGTGCCGTTCTTGAAGCCGACTGGGCACGACAGGCCGGAGGCCAGCTCGCGGTGGATCTGGCTCTCGGTGGTGCGCGCGCCGATCGCGGCCCAGGCGACGAGGTCGGCGATGTACTGCGGCGTCGTCATGTCGAGGAATTCGCATCCCGCCGGCAGGCCGAGATTGTTGACGGCGGACAGCACGCTGCGCGCGAGCCGCAGGCCCTTGTTGATGTCGAAGGAATTGTCGAGGCCGGGATCGTTGATCAGGCCTTTCCAGCCGACGGTCGTGCGCGGCTTCTCGAAATAGACCCGCATCACGATTTCGAGGCGGTCGGCGAGGCGCTCGCGCAAGGCGGCGAGGCGGCCGGCGTAGTCGACCGCCGCGTCGGGATCGTGGATGGAGCAGGGGCCGACGATGACCAGCAGGCGGTCGTCGCTGCCGGTCAGGATGGCATGGATCGCGTTGCGCGCGGCCATCACCACACGGGTGGCGGTGAGGGTGCGGGGGATTTCACCCATCACCTCCGCCGGCAGGCTCAATTCCTTGATTTCCTTGATACGAAGATCGTCTGTGGTGCTCAGCACGGCGGGCTCCTGGGTCTCTTGGGTGGGCACCTGCCGGCAATAAAAAAGCCGCCAGGTCTGGCGGCTCGTTCGGATATCTTGCTGCAATGTGTCAGATTGAGCGCGATCCTCCCGCCGCCAGCGAGTTGTCGTAGCTAAAGTACCAATAAAAGCTGGTGGCGGCGTTGATCATGCCCATCCTATAGCGGCCGCGCGGCCGCTTGTCATCCCGAAAATCGAGCCCTCCGGCGTCAACCGTTGCGCGCGGCGAGCGCCATGCCGATCATCGACAGCCCGCCGAACAGCAGGTTGATGCCGACCAGCAGACCGATCGCCCACAACGCCGTGCCGGGCAGACCGGAAATGATGATGCCGGCGATCGCGATGTCGACCACGCCCGAGATTGCCAGCCACGACCAGCGCCCGGACAGCTCGCGGCGGTGCTCCAGCGCATACATGATGGTGGCGACGCCTTCTGCGAGAAAATAGACGCCGATCACGATCGTTAGCGTCACCGTCCCCTGGACCGGCTGCGCCACCAGGATGACTCCGGCGACGATGGCGAGCACTGCCGACAACAGCGACCACCAGAAGCCGGGCATGCCGCGGGCCCAGAAGGTGAGCGCGAGTCCCGCGATGCCCGAGATCAGGAACATCCAGCCGAGGAAGATCGTGACCGCGAGGCTTGCCAGCGGGGTGAGGATCATCGCGAGCAGGCCGAGAACGGCGAGCAGGATGCCCTCGATCAGGAAGGCCTTCCAATGCGCGCGCACGGCTGCGCCCATCTGCGACTTCATGCGCTCGAGCTCGGGCGGAATCGTATCCTGGGGAAGGGTCATGATCGTCACTCCGGGCAAGCTCACGCGCTTAACGCCGCGGCCGCCTGCCCACGCACATGGTGAGGACCTGCGGCCCGGACAAGCGCGCAATGCGCATTTGGTTGCTCTGCCGGCCCCGCGATGCCGGGATTATGCCGTCGTCCGAATCCGGTTGCGACCGAAAACATAGATCGTCGTTGTGACAATCAGAAGGGCCATCCCGACGATGATCGCGGTGAGACCGAGGGGAACCAGAACCGCGGCGACATTGCGGTCAGGGTTGAGCAGCCAATGCCGGATGGAGGTCAGCACGAATCCGAGCCCGACGAAGCCGGCGGCGCCGCCGAGCAGGAGCAGCGCCCACATCCTGCGCAGCTGGCTCAGCCTTGCCCGCGCCACCTCGGTGCGCGGCGTGTGGTGATGGGCGACCCGGCGCACCAGCCGCACGGCAAGGGCGATCGACGAGAACCCGATCAGCACGCTGATGCCGCCGAGCCAGAGGCGCGCGGCGGTGTCGAGGGTCGATGCCCGCTGCAGCAACAGCAATGGATAGTCGAAGGCCGCATGCAGCATCACGGGTGCGGCCAGCACCAGCGCCCAGCTCGACAGCCGCGCCCCTTCGCGATTGTGGCGGTTGGCGCCAAGCGCCGTACTGGTGCGGGCGATCGCGAGATAGGCACCGGCAATGATGCCGAGCGCGCCATGAAACGGCACGGTGAGCACGCTGCGCAGCACCGCCAGCGAGCGCCACATCTCGGCATGCTGGACGAGATAAGCCAGGTTCTCGTAAGCCGCGAAGCCGAGCCCGACGGCGGCACCGTAGAATACCGTGTCCATGGCATTGCCGACCTGCCGGCGCCGCGACCACAGCGCGGCGATCACCGCGACCTTGGCGAGCTCTTCCGGCAAGGCGACGCCAAAAAGGGCCCGGACCGCCTGGGCGATCCAGGGATTCTCCAATGTCAGCCCGACATGCTGGAACGGCGTCCTGATAATGCCGAGCAGGAGCACGCTGGCTGCCCCGAGCAGGAAGGCGGTCCAGATCTTGAGCGGAGGGCCTGAATTGTCACCGGCGGCGACCACCAGCCAGAGGATCAGCAGCGCGGGCGCGATCGCGGCGGTGCCGATCACGGTCGCGAGGGCTTCGAGAAGGTTCATTTGCGATGGCAAGTAAGCCATGGTCTCCGATCATCCAATGCGGCGGGGCCGAACCGACCCTCCACCACCCGCGCGGAGAATGGATTTGACATCGGTCCGTGGCCGCACGGCAAGATCTACATGTCGGCAGAATGAGCCGCCCTTCAAGGGAAAGAACCCCGTCCGGGGGCTCGATTGGGGGAGGGACCGCTGCAGGGCCGAGTGCAGCCGCCGTCGGCTGCCGCCCGGCTGGTCTCAACGGGGCCGGGAGGCTCTCGGCGCCGTCGCATCGCCGCCGCGCACCGGGGCCTCCTGGCGCGGTTCGACCGGGGTCCAGGCGTCGGTGCGGGAGGTGGTTGGCGCCTGGGCGGTCGTCGGCGTTTCCACGCAGCTCAATCGTGGTGTCGGGTCGGCCACACGCCGGCATTCCAGACCTTCAGCGAAAGCGGCCTGACTGATCGCGCACGCGACCAGAACAATCGAAAGAACTCTCATGGTGCCCCTCGGAGCAGGCTTGGGTCGCCCGTGATGCAGGCTCGACTCGGTCGTGCCATTCGATGATGCCCAGCTTGGCCGCAAAAGCGTGCAAATATTTGACCATTCTCGCCGTCATTCAAAAATTCTTCCGAAATTCGCGCGTGCATTCCATGAGTTGCAAGCGATGCGAGCGTTTTTCGCTGGCGCAAACGCGAAGCCCTTTCGCTCCGTTGCGGTGCCAAGGCGCGGCAGCCGGCGCCGAACTGCCATTTGCCCCCAGCTTGCTCGGCATGGGCGGCCGGGCGGGCTTGATGCGGCGAAGGGATCATGGTCGGTTGCCGCGATGAATTCGCCGTCTTGGTCAGCTTCCGACAGAGCCTGTGGTCCACGCTATCGCCGTGGCTGGGTCGACGACGCCGTGGCGGCCATCGAGGCCGACCAGTGCCGGACCGCCGACACGCACTTGATCCGGCTGATCGTGCCCGCGCTCGCCGGCATCGACATCTACCTGAAGGACGAATCGACCCACCCGACCGGGAGCCTCAAGCATCGGCTGGCTCGATCGCTGTTTCTCTATGCGCTTTGCAACGGCCACATCCGGGAAGGCACGCCCGTGGTCGAGGCCTCCTCCGGGTCGACAGCGGTATCGGAAGCCTATTTCGCGCAGATGATCGGCGTGCCGTTCTACGCGGTGATGCCGCGCACCACCTCGGAAGAGAAGATCGCCGCGATCACGCATTACGGCGGCAATTGCCATCTCATCGATGACGGCCGGTTTCTCTATGCCGAGGCGGCCGCGCTCGCGAGCCGGCTCGGCGGCCATTACATGGACCAGTTCACCTTCGCCGAGCGCGCTACCGACTGGCGCGGCAACAACAACATCGCCGAGTCGATCTTCAACCAGTTGCAGGGCGAGCGCCGTCCGCTCCCGGAATGGATCGTGATGGGCGCGGGCACCGGCGGCACGTCGGCGACGATCGGCCGCTATCTGCGCTACCGCCGGCATCCGACGCGGCTGTGCGTCGCCGATGTCGAGCATTCGGCCTTCTTCGACGCCTTCTGCAACGGCGACAGCGCCCGGACGTGCGAACGGCCGTCGCTGATCGAGGGCGTCGGCCGTCCGCGCTGCGAGCCATCCTTCGTGCCGGGGGTCGTGGATCGCATGATGAAGGTGCCGGATGCCGCCTCGGTCGCGGCGATGAACGTCCTGACGCGGCGGCTGCGCCGGCCGGTCGGCGGCTCGACCGGGACCAACTTCCTGGCGCTGTGCCGGCTGGCGGCCGAGATGCGGCAGGATGGACAGAGCGGCTCACTGGTCACGCTGATCTGCGATTCCGGGGAGCGCTATCGCCAAACCTATTACGAGCCGCAATGGCTCTCCGCGCGCGGTCTCGACCCCGCGCCGTACGAGGCAGCTCTGTCCGCCTTCCTCGACACCGGTGCGCCGCTGCGGCTCGAGGTTGCCGATGCGGAGAACCCGCTGCGCGCCTGAACGCCTCCGAGGGCGTCGCGGACCGCGGCGAGCGGCATCCGGATGCCCGGCATCGTGCGCGATCCCTGATCTGGATCAACGAAGGACGCGACGGATTGCGCTTTGGTCCGACCCCGAACAGGCCTCCAAGGGCGCGCCGGAACGCAGGTTCGGGACGCGAGCAGGGGAAGGACGGATCAGGTGATGAACTACGACAGCTATTTCGACCGCGCCCTCGACCAGTTGCACCAGGAACGGCGCTATCGCGTCTTCGCCGATCTGGAGCGCCTCGCCGGCCGCTTCCCCCGCGCGATCTGGCATTCGCCGGAGGGGCCGAAGGATGTCGTGATCTGGTGCTCCAATGACTATCTTGGCATGGGCCAGCATCCGAAGGTGATCGGCGCCATGGTCGACGTTGCCGCGCGCATGGGCACCGGCGCCGGCGGCACCCGCAACATCGCCGGCACCAACCATCCGCTGATCGAGCTCGAGCGCGAGCTTGCCGATCTCCACGGCAAGGAAGCGGCTCTGGTGTTCACCTCGGGCTACGTCTCCAACGAGACCGGCATCTCGACCATCGCGAAACTGCTGCCGAACTGCCTGCTGCTGTCGGACGCGCTCAACCACAATTCGATGATCGAGGGCGTCCGCAAGGCCGGGAGCGAGAAGCAGGTCTGGCGGCACAACGACCTCGCCCATCTCGAAGAGCTGCTGCGGGCGGCCGATCCCGACCGTCCCAAGCTGATCGTCTGCGAGAGCCTGTATTCGATGGATGGGGATGTCGCGCCCTTGCACCGGATCTGCGATCTCGCCGAGCGCTATGGCGCGCTCACATACGTCGACGAGGTCCATGCGGTCGGCATGTACGGCCCGCGCGGCGGCGGCATCGCCGAGCGCGACGGCGCGATGGCCCGCATCGACATCCTCGAGGGCACGCTCGCCAAGGCCTTCGGCTGCCTCGGCGGCTACATTGCCGCCAATGCCAATCTGATCGACGCCGTCCGCTCCTATGCGCCGGGCTTCATCTTCACCACAGCCTTGCCGCCGCCGGTTTGCGCCGCCGCGACCGCCGCGATCCGCCATCTCAAGACCTCGCAGTGGGAGCGTGATCGGCACCAGGACCGGGCGGCGCGGCTCAAGGCCGTGCTGAACGCCTCGGGCCTGCCGGTCATGCCGTCCGACACCCACATCGTGCCGGTGCATGTCGGCGATCCCGAGAAGTGCAAGACGGCGTCCGACCTGCTGTTGTCCGAGCACGGCATCTACATCCAGCCGATCAACTATCCGACCGTGCCGCGCGGCCTGGAGCGGCTGCGCATCACGCCATCGCCTTACCATGATGACGGCCTGATCGACGCCCTGGCCGAGGCGCTGGTCGACGTCTGGGACCGGCTCGGCCTTGCGCGGGCGCCGCAGGCGCTGGCCGCGGAGTGAGCCGTTTCCGCTGACCCGTCACATCGGTCTGTCAGTTTGATCTGCCGCAATGCCGCCCGCGCTCGCGCGGGCGTAGTCTGTTGCGTTCAGGGAAAATGCCGGTTCGGCAAGGCCCAGCCGGCGCACAGGCGAGGGCGGCCATGGCAAGGATCATCGAAGCGCTGCTGCAGGAGCACGAGAATCTCGAGAAGCTTCTCTCGGTGCTCGAGCACGAATTGGAGCTGTTCGATCACAATCGGCGGCCGGACTACGACATCCTGCAGAGCATCATCGCCTATTTCGAGGACTATCCGCAGCGCTGTCATCATCCCAAGGAGGAGATGATCTTCGGCAAGCTGCGCGAACGCGACCCTGCCGCGGCCGCAGCCTATGGCGACGTCGACGACGAGCACGAGACCGAGGCGCAGCGGCTGCGCGGCTTTGCCGACGCCGTGAACGCGGTGCTGTCGGACCAGGAGATCCTGCGCGAGAGCTTCCACGCCGCCGTGCATGAGTTCATCGACAGCCAGCGCGAGCATCTGCGCAAGGAGGAGACCCTGCTGTTTCCGGCGGCGCTGCGCGCCCTTCAGGCGGAGGATTGGGCCGATATCGACGCCCGCATGTCGGACCGCAAGGACCCGCTGTTCGACGGCGACGTCGCCGAGAAATTCCACAATCTCGAGCGGACCATCCTGCGCTGGGAACAGGAGGCGGAGCAGGCGCGCGCCACCGCCGGCTGATGGCGTTTTGCCCAATTGCGCCCCGCGACCGGTGGACTATAGTTCCAGTGGGGGCAGGCACTCTTTCGCGGAGCTGGCTATGGCCGCTTTGAACACTGGGCTCGATCCGGTCCGAGGTTCGTCGAATGCAGGGGCAGGGGCAGATGCGGCCCGAACCCCTGCGCAGGTCCCGATGGCGCAGCAGAGTGCCTTTGGCAGCCATGGCTATGACATGTATCCCCAGGAACTCGTCCGGCTGTCGGGCTGCCAGGAGCAGGCGCTGCGCCGTGAGACGAAGCGCGCCTTGCAGCTGAGCTGACGGCCTTGTCCGATCTCGCCGCTCGATGGTCCCCGCGCTGGTTCATGGCCGGAACGCAAACCCGGGATCATGGTTGTAGTTCATGATCGTGGTTATTCCGGTATACGTGCGTTAACCTATCATTAACCAGATCGCGCGACCCTGTTCGCATACCCCAGGAATGCGACGGAACCGGACGGCCGGAGCCGGCAGTCGCGACAAGAGGCCGGCGGCGTAACGCCCGCCGGCCTTTTTGCGTGGGCGGGTCGGCTGGAATTGACCACCGCACCCTTGCGTCAGTTGCGCCGCGCCAGCGAGCGCAGGAAGCCCTGATATTCCTCGTTCAACTCCATATCGACGGCAGGCGCGAGCTTCAGCAGGACATTGGCGATGAACGCCTGGTCGTTGCGCGGCTCCTCCAGCACCTCGCGCAGCACCGGGACGTTGTCCTCGATGTGATGCAGAAAGGCGACGCCTTTCTCCGCCGTCTCGGTCCAGCACGCCCGCGTCCATTTCGCCAGCGGATACATGATCTCGTGGACGAAGTTCGACTTGCGCGCCTTCTCGAAGAAGCGCAGTCCGGCGCTCCAATATTCCTTGGCGCGCAGCGGCGGTGGCGGCAGATCGCCTGTCAGCATCTTCTTGCCGGCCTGGCCGACGAAATCGTCGAGCGTGGTCGGCGCATCGATCGTGGCGCGGAAGTGCCACAGCGCGAACGAGCCGGGAAAATCCTTGCCCATGCCGTCGAGCAAGGCGGTCTCGACCTTGTCGACCGCGGCCTTGTCGCCCTTCAGCGACGCCGTCATCGCGAAGGCGAACAGCGCGTCGTTGCCGACCTCGTGGACGCCGCCGTTCTGCAATTGCGCCGCCGACAATACGGGTGTCTTGCCGTCGGCAGGCACCACGGCCTCGCCGGCGCGCTGCGCCTTGATGAAGGCGGTGATCTCGAGCCAAGCCATGAGGTTGGCGATGAAGGCGTCGGGATCGACATGCACGATGGCGAGATTGAGCGGCTCCTTGCGTGTTCTCAGCTCGGTCATGTCGGTCATGTCGCACTCCGCCGCAACTCGCCGCCGAGCGGTCTGTCGCCTTTGCGACACGATGGCTCGTTCGACGAGAGATGCCGGGAAGGGCAGCAAGAAGGGTGCCATGGTCTTGTCGGGCTTGGTCTTGTCGGGCTCGCGGCCACAGCGCGGTCCGCGGAACGAGTTTTGCTCGTGGTCCTTCGATTGCGATGGGTCGCAATGGAGCATGAGGCCCGCGAATGTTCACCCGCGTCTGCAAGGCCGACACCATCGACGAAGGCGGCATGCGCCTCGTCATCGCCGACGCCCAGCTCATCATCCTTGCCTGGCCCGACAATGGCGAGCTCAAAGCGTTCCAGGGCGTCTGCCCGCACACGGCGGCGCCGATGGAGGAGGCCGGCTTCGACGGCCGCGTGCTCAGTTGCCCCGTGCACAATTGGACGTGGGATGCTTTCACCGGTACGCCGCTCCGCCCGCCGGAGAGCGCGCTGGCGCAATATCCGGTCAAGGTCGAGGACGGCGTGGTCTCCATCGACACGGACGGCATCGCTCCGCTGTTTGCGGCCCGTTGAGCACGCGGGAAGAGACCGGAAACACCGCCACGGGGTGGCTTGCCCGGCCGGCGAAACGCCTCTATACGTTCGGCGCGCGGCACGGAATCACCGTCGGTGGTTCAGCCGACCTCGCAGATCATCGCCTCAAGCGGCTGATTTGCTGAAGGTTTTACCGAAACGTGCAAGCGGCGATGGCACCGGGGCCTCGTGCCCTCTGGCATCGTGCGTATTGCTCCCTTCGTCTATCGGTCAGGACGCCACCCTTTCACGGTGGAGAGAGCGGTTCGATTCCGCTAGGGAGCGCCACTCCGCGCCGGCTTTCCTTCCATCTTCGATATCGAAACGGACGGTTTGCGCCGAGACGCGGTCGGCGCGAGGTTCTGCAGCGATGAATCGCACGCGCAGTCGGGGTCCGGTCAACCGTCCATTAGGGTCCTTGCCGTACTGCAACGGGCGAGCAGGAGCAGGATGATGGCCGCGCCCAAGAAGCGGGAAGCCCGCAAATCGATGAAGCAGCCGGCGTGGATCACGCTGGATGGCGGGTTCGCCGTGCGCCATTGCCTGGTTCAGGACATTTCCAGCGCCGGCGCCAAGCTGACCCTGCAGGACGCGGCGGCGCTGCCGGCGACCATCCGGCTCGCCTTCGCGCGCGACGCAAGAACGGGCCGCCAGTGCCGGGTGGTGTGGCGCCGCGGCGCCTCGGTCGGCGTCAAGTTCATCGGCAAATAGACGGCCGGTGTCGCTTCGCTGCGGCAGACGCGCTAACAAGCGGCATGTGTCGATCTCTCATCCTGGGCGCCCTCGCGGTGCTCGCCGCCGTGACCGTGGCAGCCGCCGGCTCGCCCGGGTCGTCGCTTCTTGCGCCATCGCTTCCCGGGCCGAAGGCGGCTGGACCGAATAAGGCCGCATCCCGTTCAGGCGCCGCTACCAGCAATCCCTGCGCGTCCTACGGCGCCAACTTCGTACGCGTCGAGGGAACCGATACCTGCGTGAAGGTCGGCGGCGCCCTGCGCGTCGAGATGGGCACCTCGACCAGCCGCTGAGGTGCTCACGACAGCGGCGGCGCGATGTGGAGGATGAAGGCCGGGCGTTGCGCGATCTGTCCGTACCAGCGCGCGAGGCTCGGCAGCTCCGGCTTGACGACACCTTCGACTCCGAACCAGCGCCGGGCATAGGCGCCAAGCGCAATGTCGGCGAGCGTGAAATGCTCGGCCTCGACGTGGCTGCGCGTGGTCAGATGCGCGTCGAGGATGCGCCACATCGCCGCGGCGTCGTCGGCCGCCTTCTGCAAGGCGGCCATGTCGCGCTGCTCCGGCGGCGTTCGCACCAGTCCCCAGAACAGCGGACGCTCGATCGGCTGCACCGTCGACAGCGTCCAGTCCAGCCAGCGCTCCACCGCGGCGCGGTGCCGCGGTGTCGTTGGATAAAGCGGCGTGCCGTCGCCATAAGCGAGGCAGAGATAGCGCATGATCGCGTTGCTCTCCCACAGCACGAAATCGCCCTCGACCAGCGTCGGGATGCGGCCGTTCGGATTCATTGCGAGATAGTCCGCCTCGTTGTTGCGGCCGTACTGCATGCCCGCGTCGATACGGTCATAAGCGACATCGAGCTCGGCGAGACACCACAGCACCTTCTGCACGTTCACCGAATTGGGGCGGCCCCAGATCGTCAGTCTGTCGTCGGCGGACACGTTCGGCTCCTCTCTGGGCGAGCGTCATCATTAGCCCATGTTACGCAAAAAGCCCCGCTCGAAGCGGGGCTTTTCCGACGAACGCATCGTTCGCGGCGATCAGTGGCCGAAGAACAGCCAGAGCAGAATGATCACCGGAATCGGCACGCCCAACAACCACAATAGAAGTCCTCGACCCATCTCGGCCTCCTCGTATCCTCTCCATCGATCGGAGCGACAACGCGAGGGTGGCCACGATGTTCCGGCTGGATCATGAAGGCGAATGACTCACCAATGTCCGGTGTTCGGCATCGACAGCCAGGGCTCGGCCGGCGCCTTCGGCTCGCCCTTCTGCAACAGCTCGATCGAGTGCAGATCGGGCGAGCGGATGAAGGCCATGTTGCCGTCGCGCGGCGGCCGGTTGATGGTGATGCCGAGCTTCATCAGCCGGTCGCAGGTGGCGTAGATGTCGTCGACCTCATAGGCGAGATGGCCGAAGAAGCGGTCCTCGCCATAGCTCTCCTCGTCCCAATTGTAGGTGAGCTCGACCAGCGGGGCGCCACGCGTCGGCGGCAGGCTCTTCAGCAGGTATTCATCTTCGGGTGCGCAGAGAAACACCAGTGTGAAGCGACCCTTGTCGTTGTCGATCCGGCGCACCTCCTTGAGGCCGAGCGCATCGGAATAGAATTTGAGCGCGGCGTCGAGATTGCGCACGCGCAACATGGTGTGGAGATAACGCATCGTGTCTTCTCTCCCTGAACTCGAAGCGGATGGTCAACGGCCGCCTGCGGACGCCGATCCATAGCAGCAATTCGCCCGCCCGTGTATCGAGCCTGATGCTGCGGCGGCGCCGGCTCGCTCGGATGTGCGGTGCGCGCGACGACGCATTCGACGGGGCTGCGCGGTGTTGCGAGAGCCCCTCCGTATGCCAGCGAATCGCTGTTTTGGCAGTGATTCGCGGCATGGATGGACGAGCGCGATGCGACCGCATGTAGGGATTTCAGCATGTTTCGCCTGCAATGTGCGGCCAAAATCACGCAGGACCGTCGAAAATGCCTGGAAATATAGGGGAAAATGAATCGCTTGCTCCGTTCGATCGCCATCGCAGCTTGACTTCTGCGCGCTCCGTTGGAATTTTGGCGCCGCTGTGGGTGCTTCGGGGCCCCTTGAAATGCAGGAGAATCCCGAAAATCGCGGGGTGATACGCCACTAGACGACTGAAGTCCCGGCTGTGCAATGCAGCCAGAAAGCCCCGACCAGTCTGCGCAGCAATGCGCTGATAGCCGCGCAGTCGTCACGTCATTCACCGGTATCAATCACAAGGAGATACGATGGCTACCCAACTTTCCAAGTCGCAACTGATCGAGAAGATTGCGACCTCGACCGAGCTGTCCAAGCGCGACGTCAAGAACGTCATGGAGACGCTCACCGACGTCGGCCACAAGGAGCTGAAGAAGAACGGCGTGTTCCTGGTGCCGGGCTTCGCCAAGTTCGTCGTCGTCAAGAAGCCCGCCGTGAAGGCGCGCAAGGGCACCAACCCCTTCACCGGCGAAGAGATGATGTTCAAGGCCAAGCCGGCCCGCAAGATCGTGCGCGCCCGCCCGGTCAAGGCCGCCAAGGACGCGGTTGCCTGATCTGAACCGTCAGTCACGGTCGTGATCACGTCAAAGGCCTCCTGAAAAGGAGGCCTTTTTCGTTGCGGGCTGTGTGGTTGCAGCGCGGCTGAGTGTTGCGGTCGCCGAAGCGCCGGCGTCCCCGGACCGCGAAGGTTGGCACCGCGGGGGCCCGAAAAACGACAGCAGCGCCAGCGCGACGGAATATCTTCGTCGCGTGGCGCCACCCTCGAAACTGGGCCCTGAAATCCCCAGTACTGATGTGTCTCGGGGAGGGGCAGGAAGGTTCAAAGGTCTTTGCGGGAAGATTGACCGGCCCGTACGCCCTCCGGCCTGCGCGGGAGCGCCGTCGCGCGCGCTGGGGAGAAGCCGGTGGATACGGCGCAGCAAGCCGTTGATCCGCGATCCGAAGAGCCCAGCCGAGGAGCTGTGGATAAGCGTTGGATCCGCTGTGGATGAAGGCCCGGCGCTCGCCCGCAAAGCTCGGCTTCAGCGGCGCTCGCCGGTCAGATCCGCTCCGTCGTCCGCAGCTATTTCAGGCGCCGCACCGGCCGCCTCGGTCCTGGGATGACAGGACGCAAGCACGACGAATCCGCCATAGCCGATGATGTTGAACAGAAGTTCCAGCCAGGATGCCATCGGGGATTTCCCTCATGGCGGTGAACGTGTGGCGACGGTCACGGTTCCAACGCGCGCGGCGGTGAGCCGGGCTGCAACCAACTCCCCCGCATCTGCGTTGTTTGGACGCATGGGAATTGGAGGACATTCGATCATGAGAAAGACATTGGCTGTTCTGGCGACCGCGGGCGCCGTCGCCATCACCGCGCTGGCGGCACCCGCGCCGGCACAGGCGCGCGGCATCGGCCCGGGTCTCGCATTCGGCCTCGCGGCGGGAGCGTTGACTGCCGGCGCGATCGCGGCCTCGCACCCGTATTACTATGGTCCGGGCTACGGCTACGATTACTACGACTACGGCCCGCGTTACGTCTACGCGCCCGGGCCGTATGCCTATTACGGCGGACCGTACTATCATCGCTACCACCACTGGCGTCATCACTGGTAAGCGCCAGTCGTGACAAGGAGAGCCCGGATGGCGAAAGCCTCCGGGCTCTTCTTTCATCCCTGCTATTCCGCGGCCTCGCCGCGCTGCGCCTTCTTCCACGCCAAGCGGGCATATTCCTCGCGTTCGCGCGCGAACTTCTCCTGGGTCGACTTGAACCGTGCAATCCTTGCGGTGATGTCGGCGCGCTCCTTCGCGCGGCGGTCGTCCTGCGTCTCGTTCTGCCTCACGGATCCTCTCTGCTCCGGTCGCTATCCGGCGAGCCTCGCCCTGAGACGCGTGACAAACTTCCTGGCGAATCGCTGGCGCGATGTGGATGTCCGATTGGGGCGTGATTGCGGACGGTCGGCCCCGGCTGCAGGCGGCTCGCGCGTTTTGCTGGGGACGGAAGGCGAGCAACGCCAACGTCTTCCGGTAGACACGAAACAATCTGACTCGCTTTGCTTGCAGTTGCGTCGTTCACGACCGGTTCCGGTGGATGCGGAGTGGCGCAACGACGCAGCCGAGCCGGACACGCCCAGAGGCGGGGGCCAGCTTGCCGTGCTATGAAGGGAGGACAATGATGATGCGAGGTTTCATGCTTCGGGGCCGCCGCTGATGATTGCATCCGATCTGCACGACGGGGTGAACCGCCTGGGAGACATGATCGCTGCGGCGCGGGTGATCGTCCCCTTCACCGGTGCTGGAATATCGACCGAGACGGGCATTCCGGATTTCCGTTCTCCCGGCGGTCTATGGACGCGCAACCGGCCGATCCATTTCGACGAATTCGTCGCCAGCCAGGAGGCGCGGGACGAGGCTTGGCGGCGGCGCTTCGCGATGCAGGAGACGTTTGCCGCGGCGCGGCCCGGCCGCGGCCACCTGGCGCTTTCGTCGCTCTACCGTGCGGGGAAAATTCCGGCCGTCATCACTCAGAACATCGACAACCTGCACCAGGACTCCGGTTTCGCCCCGGATCACGTCATCGAGCTGCACGGCAACACCACCTACGCGCGATGTATCGGATGCGGGCAGCGCTATGAGCTCAACTGGGTGCGCGAGCGCTTCGAGGCCGACGGTGCCGCGCCGGATTGCCCCGAATGCGCGGAGCCGGTGAAGACCGCGACGGTATCCTTTGGTCAGTCGATGCCCGAGCATGAAATGCAGCGTGCCAGCGAACTCGCGCAGCACTGCGATCTGTTCGTCGCGATCGGCTCATCGCTGGTTGTGTGGCCGACCGCGGGCTTTCCATTGATGGCAAAGCGGGCTGGCGCGCAACTCGTGATCATCAACCGGGAACCGACCGATCAGGACGACGTTGCAGACCTCGTTATCCACCACGACATCGGCGAAGTACTCGGATCGTTCGTCCGTAATTGAACGGAAATTGATGCATTTTTGTCGGCATCTCTGTTCATATGCCTCACTGAAACCGATTTTTATCTATGCGCGGCACGAGGGAATGTTATCTTTGATTCGAGAGATTCGCGTGACTCATCGTGGGTATAGGTGGTGAGCACGTGTATGAGGGCGCCGTTGCAGGGGTGGCGGCTCACAATTCATATGTGAGGTCCGGGGTTATGGGGTCGGACGGATTTGAGTCCAAGAAGCTTGGGGTGCCGGTCGTTGGTGTATCGACACCAACCCGGCTCGGGGCGGAATATCAAACCGGCGTCGCGCGCGACTCGGCAATCGATGCGATGACCGGTCTTGGCGAGAACCTCGTCGAAATCAGCGGTGTCATCAAATGGTTCGACGCCTCGAAGGGATACGGTTTCATCGTTCCCGACAATGGCTGGCCGGACGTGCTGCTGCACGTCACGGTGCTCAGGCGCGACGGCTACCAGACCGCCTATGAAGGTGCTCGCCTGGTGGTGGAGTGCGTGCAGCGCTCCAAGGGCTACCAGGCCTTCCGCATCGTCTCAATGGACGAGTCGACGGCGATCCATCCGGCGCAGATGCTGCCGCCGCGCACCCATGTGACGGTCACGCCGACCAGCGGGCTGGAGCGAGCCCAGGTCAAGTGGTTCAACCGGCTGCGCGGCTTCGGCTTCGTGACCTGCGGGGAAGGGAGCCCGGACATCTTCGTCCACATGGAGACCCTGCGCCGCTACGGCATGACCGAGCTGCGCCCCGGCCAATGGGTGCTGGTCCGCTACGGGCCCGGCTCCAAGGGCATGATGGCGGCCGAGATCCACCCCGAGACGGGCTCGCCGGCATTGTCCTCGCACTGAGCGAATGCTTGCTGCGACCACCGCATTTGACGGCCCCGGAACGGCGTTTCCTGGGGCCGTTTTTCATGCCGGCTCCATCTTCACGGACGGGCCGCAGTCTTGCTGCGGAGGCCGCGACCGTGTAGTGACGGGTCCTCGAGGACAATCGTCCTTCGAGACCATCGGGGTATAGCGCAGCCTGGTAGCGCGGCAGTTTTGGGTACTGCAGGTCGTTGGTTCGAATCCAGCTGCCCCGACCATCTCCGCAGCGGCGCGGCTTCCCAGGTGAGGCCAATTGCTGGTGCGAACTCCGGCTCGACGCTCACGATAGCGAGAAGGATTTCGGCCAGGCCGCCAGCCGTCAATCGGCACGAGCGACCGCGAGCGCGGCTGGGCCAAAAAAATTCGGATGCTCCCGCAGCGGCAAAACCCGGGAGCATCCGAAGTGTGCGGGTGAATCCGGGGAAGGAACATCCGCTGGTCGTCAGCATCCTCTGAATCGAAATCTCGCGTCTTTGCGCTAAATCAAATCAGGCGCAGGAGGCGGTTCGCGCGTCGGCCGTGCCGAGGTCGCCGGGGGCGGATCAGCGCGCCAGCTCGCCCTGCGCCAGCCGGCCGTCGATGATGTGCACGCGCCGTTGCATCTGAGCGGCGAGGTTGAGATCGTGCGTAACCGCGACGACGGTCTTGCCGCGCAGCGTGACCAGATCGCGCAGGATGCCGAACACCTGCGCGGTCGCGGCGGTGTCGAGGCTGCCGGTCGGCTCGTCGGCGAGGATCACCGGCGGATCGTTGGCGAGCGCGCGCGCCACCGCCACGCGCTGGCGCTGGCCGCCCGACAATTTGTCCGGCGTCTTGCGCAGATGCTCGGCCAGCCCAAGCGACTCCAGCAGCTCCTCGGCGCGCTGGGTGATGGCGCGCGGCGACAGCCGTGCCAGCGCGCGCATCGGCAGCGCGACGTTCTCGGTGATCGAGAATTCCGGCAGCAGGAAATGAAACTGGAAGACGAAGCCGAGCCGCGACAGTCGCACCTCGGCGCGCTCATCCTCGCTCATGCCGGTCGTCGAGCGGCCGTCGATCAGCACGTCGCCCTGGCTCGGCAGGTCGAGCAGGCCAAGCAGGTAGAGCAGGGAGGATTTGCCCGAGCCCGACGGTCCGGTGATGGCGATGAGCTCGCGCGGATGGATTACGAGATCGATGTTGGCGACCAGCGTCACCGGCACCTCGCCAGGCAGCACCTTCGTCACTTGCCGCGCCTCGATCAGGGGCGGGTTCACGTCGCCCCCCGGATGATGTCGACCGGATGCAACCGCGCCGCGGCGCGGGCCGGAAAGTAGCCGGCGACCGCGCTGGAGATCAGCGCGACCGCGCCGGCCAGCAGATAGTGCTTCAGCGAATACAGCACGGGCAGATGATTGTAGTCGGAGAACGGCGTCTTGAACTCGAGCGAGGCCAGCCCGCGGGTAAGCAGGTAGCCGAGCGCCCAGCCTAGGGCGGCACCGGTCAGGCCGATGAACAGCGCCTCGACGATGAAGATGGTGCGGACCGTGCGGTCGCGGAAGCCGAGCGACTTGAGGATGGCGATGTCGCGGGTCTTCTCGTGGGTGATGGTCGAGATGATGTTGTAGGTGCCGAAGCTCGCGACCAGCAGGATGGCGCCGACGATGGTGTACATCAGCACGTTGCGCAGCGTGATCGCCGCCAGCAGGTCCTCCTGCGCCTCCTGCCAGGAGACCGCCTTGTAGCCGGTCTGCTCGCCGATGCGCTCGCTGATCAGGCGCGCCTGCATCGGATCGTTGGTGCGGACGCGGATCTCGTTGATGATCCCAGTCTGGCGCTCCAGGATCTGCGCGGTGCGCAGCAGCACGTAGCCGGTGGTCTCGTCGGTGCCGCGGAAGCCGGAATGGAAGATGCCGACGACGGTCGCGTTCATGCTGATGCCCTGGGCCGAGGCGAGCGTGATGTTGGAGTTCACCCGCGCGCCGATCTTGGCCGCGAGCCGGTCGCCGAGCAGGATCGCGTGCGAGGACCGGTACAGCGAATTGAGATTGCCCTGCCGCATGTGGCTCGCCAGCGTCGAGACTTGGCCTTCAGTGCGCGGATCGATGCCGATGATTGCGACCGTCAGGTTGCGGCCGGCGAAGCGCAGCACGGCCTTGGACTGCACCGACGCCGTCAGCGCGCCCGGCACCCAGCCCTGCAGCGAGGCGATGGTGGCCATCGGGTTCTTGATGCCGGGGCGGCGGATATTCGGGGTCAATCGATGATATTCGGCCGCCGCATAGACCTGGTCGGCCGGCTGGCGGGTCGGCTGGCGCAGCTCGTCGGTGATCGAAATGTGCGGCAGCGCGTCGACCAGCGTGCGGATGAAGTCGTCCTGGGAGCCCTCCATCATTGCCGCCATCATCACCGAAAACGCCACGCCGGTCATCACGCCGGCGATCGCGACCAGCGTCTGGCGGGCGCGATGGCGCACATGGGTCCAGGCGATGGTCAGGACGAGGCTCATGGCACGGACGTCTCGGGCTCGATCACGCGAATCCGCTCGCCGTCCTTGATGTCGGCCGTCGCCGGCGCCGCGACCAGCTCGCCCTCGCGGGCGCCGTCGAGGATCTCGACCGCCGCGGAGCCGCGGATGCCGATCCGCACCGCGCGCCGGTGCACACGGCCGCCATCGATCACCATGAGGCTGTTGTTGACGACGGCATTGGCCGGCGCGAGCAGCGTGTCGCCCGTCTCGCGGCTAACGATGTTGGCCTCGACGCTCATGCCGACGCGCAGCGGCGTGTTGTCGGGCAAGCCGATCCGCACTCGGAACGTCTTGGCCACGGGATCACCCGCCGGCGTGATCTGCTTCACCGTCCCGGGCAGGGCCTGGTTGCCGAACGCATCGGCGCGTAGCAGCGCCTTCTGCCCGACCTGGACACGGGGGATGTCCTCCTCGTTGACGTCGGCGACGACCCAGAGCGGCTTCTCCAGGCCGACGCGGTAGAGGATGGTGCCGGGATCGACCATGTCGCCGACCTCGCCGTCCTCCTTGAGGACGACGCCGTCCATCGGCGCCACCAGCTTGAAGTAGTCGAGGCGCTGGGTCTGGGCCGCGATCTGGGCGCGGATGCGGGCGAGATCGCTTTCGGAGCGCTGGTACGCTTGCGAGGTGGCCGCGCCGCGTGCCAGTAGCTGCGTCTGCCGCTCGAATTCGAGGCGCTGGAATTCCTCCTGTGCGCGCAGATCGTTCAAGGTGGCCAGCGCCTCCTTGTCGTCGAGCCGCGCCAGCACGTCGCCGGCCTTGACCAGCTTACCCTCGCAGCGGCAGCGCTCGACGATGCGGCCGCGGACCAGGGGCGTGCTCCGCGACCACGTCTCAGGCTCCACCGCGCCGGTCGCATACACGATCTCGGCCGCCGTGCCGCGGGTGATGCGGGCGGTCGCGATCAGCGGTCCACGCACCCACCATGCGGCAAGCCCGGCCAGCGCGCCGAACAGCAGGATGATCGAGAGCAGGCCGCGCCACGGAAAACGACGCCGGCCGCGATCGACGGCCGGCGGGGCAGCAATGGCGTTGGATCGGTCCGGCGTCAGCATGTCCATGATCGAACGGACCCTGCGACGGGAGAAAGGCTATACTTAGCCGGCAGTACCCGTCGCCACGCGGGGCGGAGCCATCTTGAAGTGCTGTTTGGCATAGGCGACGATCTGGCGATCGGTCGGGTGATCGGCAGCTTCGACGCCGACGATGCGCTTTCCGACCGCAGGATGCTTCTCGTGCAGGTACTTGGCAAGCTCGGTCTTGGCGCCGGCCGGGCCGATGATCAGGATCTCGCCGGCGTCATCGAGCGCGTGCGCGACCTCCTCGAGGAAATTCTTGTCGGGCGCCGCGTGGCCGCTGCCGATCTCGTTGGCCTTGTGGTGCAGGTGCTTGGTCTGCAGGTGTGGATGCAGCGTCAACTCGTCGGCACCGGTCAGTCCGATATGGAACACCTTGGCCTCGCTGTGATCGAGCCACACGACGGCATGGAAATGGGTGGGCATATTCTGGTCCTTGTCAGCAAATCGCCGCGTGGCGGCCTTGCGCGTTCGCCATGGAACGCGCGCCGCCGAAGGCGGCACTCGTTGTGAAGCAAACCTTAGCGAGCCCGATCGTGGCCGGCTTGATGCAGGTCAACTGACGCGGGGACCACCCCCCGCGCCCATGATGCGCGGGGTTTACTTCGGCGCAGGCGGCTTCGGCAGCGGCTTGTCCTGCCGCTTCGACCAGGAGATGTAGTAGGCCACGGTGGTCATGATCGCGATGCCCGCCGCGCTGACGAGGATCTGCGCCAGCAGCGAACCTGAGCTCAGCATCAGGGTGAAGTGGCCGATGAAGGACAGGAACACGCCGACGCAGAACACCGCCAGCGACTGTTGGCCGCAGACGATGAGGGGATCGAACGCCTTCCACTCCAGGCCCGGCCATTCCTTCGGCACGAACCGGATGACCAAAATGACGATCACCACGAAATGTAGGAAGCGGTACGGCGCGAGATTGGTCTTGTCGTTGGGATTGAAGGCCGAATAGAGCCAGTTCGGAAACATCGATCCGAGCTCGGGGAAGCGGCCGGCCATCGTCATGACCAGGGCGAGCACCATATAGGCGATGCAGAAATACAGCGTGGCCGGCGCCATGATGATGCCCATCGAGCGGCGGGCACCGCCGAGCGCGCACCACGAGCCGAACACGAACAGCACCTGCCAGCAATACGGATTGAAGTACCAGGTGCCCGCCGGATAGGCCGCGAAATTCCAGCCCATCTGTCGCGCCACGAGCCAGAGCACGATCGAGGCGATCATGGTCAGGTCGGGCTGGCGCAGCATCATCCACAGCACCGGCGGGAAGAAGCCCATCAGCACGATGTAGAGCGGCAGCACGTCGAGATTGACCGGCTTGAATTTCAGGATCAGTCCCTGGGCCAGCGTATCGCTGGCGTGGTCGACGAGGCCTGCGACGTTGAACTCGTCGATGATCTCGGAGACGCCGAACCGCGTCGCCAGATAGCTGATGGCCACGATATAAATCACGAACAGCACGATGTGGGCGACGTAGAGCTGCCACACCCGCTTGAACAGCCGGGTGGCGCCGACGATGAAGCCGCGGTCGATCATCATGCGCGCATAGACGAACGAGGCGGTATAGCCGGAGATGAACACGAACAGGTCGGCTGCGTCGCTGAAGCCGTAATTCCGCGTGGTGATCCAGTTCACCACATTGTCCGGGATGTGATCGAGAAAGATCGCCCAGTTGGCGATTCCGCGAAACAGGTCGAGCCGAAGGTCGCGCCCTCGCTCGGGCAGCGTGGCATTGATTTTCATGGCCGCTTCAACGCACTGTTTTGAATGGAAAGCGTTCGGGGAGCAGAGGCGCCGTGGCAGTCGACCGAGATTGTCACGGGACGGCAGAATGACTATACGGGGCACGATAGACGGTCATGTCCAGGATGGGAATCACCGTTCCGTGCCGACGCTCGCCTGTACCCCATCCCGGCCGTTTCCGCCAAACGCATGACGACGCAGCTTCCAGGGGCTCTTCCAGCCATGACCGCACGCATTTTCAAGCCCGCCAAGAACGCGATGCAATCGGGCAAGGCCAAGACCCGGGACTGGCAGTTGGATTATGAGCCGGAGCAGCCGCGTTCGGTCGAGCCGCTGATGGGCTGGACGTCCTCCTCGGACATGAAGCAGCAGGTCACCTTGCGCTTCGACACCAAGGACGAGGCGATCGCCTATTGCGAGCGCAAGGGCATTCCCTATCAGGTGATCGAGCCGAAGGAGCCGGTGAAGCGGCAGATCGCCTATGCCGACAATTTCTCGTTCCGCCGCGGCGAGCCCTGGACGCATTGAGGGGCCGGCCCGGCCGTCATCCGTTCACCCTGTTTGAGGCGGCCCGCCGGGGATGGGCAGTGGAGCGTCCTTGGACAGGCCGAGCACCGGGAAGCTCCTGATGGCCCGGACGCCGGGCAGGGCGGCGAACTGGCGGAGCTGGCGGCTCATGCCTTCGACCCCGGTCGACACGCATTTCAGCAGAAAATCCGCATCTCCCGACAGCCGCCAGCATTGCTGGACCCAGGGCAACGTCACGATCGCGGCCTCGAACGATTCCAGCGCCGTCTGGTGCTGGCTGTCGAGCTGAATCGACACGAACGCGACCACCTCATAGCCCAGCGACCGTTCATCGATGCTGGCGCGGATGGACTTGATCACGCCGCTGCTGCGCAGCGTCCGCACCCGGCGCAGGCAGTTCGGATGCGAGATCCCCACCCGGTCGGCGAGCTCGTTGATGCGGATCCGGCCATCGGCCTGGAGCTCCGCCAGGATCCTGCGATCGATCGCGTCGAGCTCCGGGCTGCCAGCCATCGGCGCGGCCCGTTCAGCCGGTCGGGTGATCAGGCCGGCCACCGCCGCCCTGATCAGGCCCGGCGGTGCGGGGCATGACGCCCGAGAGCACGAGCTTCTCGTGGGCCGCGATGATCGCCTCCCTGGTGAGCCGGCCGCCAGGACGGTACCAGCTGCACAGCCCGGTCAGGAGCGCGATGATGGCAAAGGTCGCGACCTGGATGTCGTCGACGTCGAACACGCCTTGCGCCACACCGTCGCCGAGGATGTCGGCCAGCCGGCGCTCATAGGCGCCGCGCAGCGCCACCACCGCCTCATAGTTGCGGGGGTCGAGGCTGCGCAGCTCCGAATTGGCGATGAAGACCTCGCGCTTCCGGGTCATGTGATAGCTGACGTGGAAGGCGACGAACGCCCTCAGGCGTTCGACGGGGCCATGGGTGTCGCGCAGCGCTTGGTCGAGCTCGCGCAGGAGATTGTTGATGTGGTCCTGGATCAGCACCGCCAGCAGCTCCTGCTTGGTGCTGATGTGATTGTAGAGCGAGCCTGGCTGGATGCCGACCTCGGCGGCGAGCTGGCGGAGGCTCATGGCCTCATAGCCGTGCTGGAAGATCAGCCGCAGGCCGGCCTTGCGGATCGCCTCCATCGTCGTCGGACCATGTGACCCGATCGTGCGCGCCATCTCGTCCTCGCTGGACCATCCCGGTGCCGATCGCGGCGGATCCGCCACGATAGGGGGTCCCGTAGTGAAGTCTGAAAATTCCGTGGTCTCAAGCAAATGCTGCTCGCCCCGGACCCTACAACAATCCGCTTGAGAATAGAATTTAAAAACGTATGATCGTTTAATTCGAGAAGGACGGATGGCCGCGGACCGGGCCGCCGACGGGCAGGGAGGACAGCATGCGGGCAAAGATGGTACACCCGGGCTCTCAGCGGCCTGAACGGCCGCGACCGCTCTGACGCGTGCTCCCACGGCTTCCCCCTCCAGCCTCGCAACGAAGACGCCGGTCATGACGCTTCACTCCACGATCGATCCATCGTCCTCCGATTTCGCCCGCAATGCCGACGCCATGCGCGCGCTGGTCGCCGACCTCAGGACGAAGCTGGGGCTGGTCGCCGAGGGCGGCGGCGAGGCCTCGCGCAAGCGGCACCTGTCGCGCGGCAAGATGCTGGCGCGTCAGCGTGTGGACCTGCTGCTCGACCCTGGAACGGCGTTCCTGGAGCTGTCGCCATTGGCCGCGCACGGGCTCTATGGCGGCGACGTCCATTCGGCGAGCATCGTCACCGGCATCGGCCGCATTGCCGGCCGCGAATGCGTCGTCGTCGCCAACGACGCCACCATCAAGGGCGGCACCTACTACCCGATGACGGTGAAGAAGCACCTGCGCGCCCAGGACATCGCGCGGCAGAACAACCTTCCCTGCGTCTACATGGTCGATTCCGGGGGCGCGTTCCTGCCGCTGCAGGACGAGATCTTCCCGGACGAGCGGCATTTCGGCCGCATCTTCTACAATCAGGCGCAGATGTCGGCGCAAGGCATCCCGCAGATCGCGATCGTGATGGGCTCGTGCACCGCCGGCGGCGCCTATGTGCCGGCGATGTCGGACGAGAGCATCATCGTGCGCAATCAGGGCACGATTTTTCTTGGCGGCCCGCCGCTGGTGAAGGCGGCGACCGGCGAGGTGGTCACCGCCGAGGAACTGGGCGGCGCCGACGTGCATTCACGCCAGTCGGGCGTCACCGATCACTACGCACAGAACGACGCCCATGCGATCGGCATCGCGCGTCGCATCGTCGGCACGCTGAAGCCGCCGGGCGCGCGCAGCGCGCTGAACATGCGCGAGGTGCGCGAGCCGCGCTATGCGGCGGAAGAGATCTACGGCGTCGTGCCGGTCGACGGCCGCAAGCCGTTCGACGTGCGCGACATCATCGCGCGGGTGGTCGACGGCTCGGAGTTCGACGAGTTCAAGAAGCTCTACGGCCAGACGCTGGTGTGCGGCTTCGCCCACATCTGGGGCCATCCGGTCGGCATCATCGCCAACAACGGCATCCTGTTCAGCGAGAGCTCGCTGAAGGGTGCGCATTTCATCGAACTGTGCTGCCAGCGCAACATTCCGCTGGTGTTCCTGCAGAACATCACCGGCTTCATGGTCGGCAAGAAATACGAGGCCGGCGGCATCGCCCGCGACGGCGCCAAGCTGGTGACTGCGGTCGCGACCGCGTCGGTTCCCAAGTTCACCGTGGTGATCGGCGGCTCCTACGGCGCCGGCAATTACGGCATGTGCGGCCGCGCCTATGCGCCGCGTTTCCTCTGGATGTGGCCGAACGCGCGCATCTCGGTGATGGGCGGCGAGCAGGCCGCGATGGTGCTGAGCCAGGTCCGCCGCGACGGCATCGAGGCCAAGGGCGAGAGCTGGCCTGCGGAAGAGGAAGAGAAATTCCGCAGCCCCATCCGTGCGCAATACGAGGCCCAGGGCAATCCCTACTACGCGACGGCGCGGCTGTGGGACGACGGCGTGATCGATCCCGCCGATACCCGCCTTGTGCTCGGGCTCGGATTGTCTGCCGCCGCCAATGCCCCGGTCGAGCCGACCAAATTCGGCCTGTTCAGGATGTGATCATGGCTCGTCCCGGATTGTATCGTCGTTTTCGCAAGCTCCTGATCGCCAACCGCGGCGAGATCGCCGTGCGCGTCATCCGCACGGCACGCGCGATGGGATTGAAGACCGTCGCGGTCTACTCCGAGGCGGATCGAAACGCGCTGCATGTCGCGCTCGCCGACGAGGCGGTGCTGCTCGGCCCCGCACGCGCCCGCGATTCCTATCTCAACATCGAGCGCTTGATCGAGGCTGCGAGGCAGACAGGCGCCGAGGCGGTTCATCCCGGCTATGGCTTCCTGTCCGAGAGCGCCGAATTCGCGCAGACCTGTCTCGACGCGGGCCTGGTGTTCGTCGGGCCGACGGCCGCGATGATCACCGCGATGGGTTCCAAGTCCGGCTCCAAATTCCTGATGGAGCAGGCCGGCGTGCCGCTGGTGCCCGGCTATCACGGCGAGGCGCAGGACGAGGCGACGCTCGCCAATGAAGCCGCGCGGATCGGCTTTCCCGTTCTGATCAAGGCCTCCGCCGGTGGCGGCGGCCGCGGCATGCGCGTGGTCGATGCAGCCGGCGATCTCGCTGATGCCGTCACCAGCGCCAAGCGCGAAGCCAAGGCGGCGTTCGGCGACGATCGTGTGCTGATCGAGAAATTCGTCCAGAACCCGCGCCACATCGAGGTGCAGATCATCGGCGACAGCCACGGCAATCTGGTGTCGCTGTTCGAGCGCGAATGCACCTTGCAGCGTCGGCACCAGAAGGTGATCGAGGAGGCGCCGTCGCCGACGCTGACGCCGGAGCAGCGGGAGACGGTCTGCGCCGCGGCGCGTCGCGCGGCCGGCGCGGTCAACTATGTCGGGGCGGGCACCATCGAGTTCGTCTCCGACGGCCGCGACGTGTTCTTCATAGAGATGAACACGCGCCTGCAGGTCGAGCATCCCGTCACCGAGTTGATCACCGGCGTCGATCTCGTCGAATGGCAGTTGCGCGTCGCCTTCGGCGAAGCGCTGCCGCTGACGCAGGACCAGATCCGCTTGCATGGCCATGCCATCGAGGCACGCGTGTACGCGGAGAATCCCGCCAAGAATTTCATGCCCTCGGTCGGCACGATCAAGACCTGGCGGCTTCCCGCTGAAACCGGCGGCCTGCGCATCGATGCCGGCTATCGCGAGAGCGATGTGGTCTCGCCCTATTACGATGCGATGCTCGCCAAGATGATCGCCTGGGCGCCGACCCGCGAGGTTGCGATCGAGCGGCTCAACCGCGGCCTTGAGGACACCGACGTCCGAGGCATCGTCAGCAACATCCCGTTCCTGTCGTCGCTGCTAACGCATCCCGACGTCGTGGCCAACGCGATCGACACCGGTTTCATCGAGCGCCATCTGACACATCTGACCCAGTCGGGGGCGGTGGCCGGCGACCTCGAGCTCAGTGCCGCCGTCGCGGCCATTCTCATCGGCGAGCAGACCGCGGCCAAGGAGCAAGGCTCGCCGTGGCGCGCATCCGGTTGGATGCCGGTGGGACTGCGGCAGCGCGTGTTCTCGTTCCGCCAAAGCGCGGCGAATGAACCGCGGACCGCCACGCTGGCCTATGGTCCCAGCGTGCAGCGCCTGTCGATCGAGGGCCGTGAGACCTCGTTCTCGGCACTTCCGACTGATGACGGCGGCTTCGACCTTGTGTGCGACGGCGTCAAATCCCATGTGGTGGCCGTCATCGAGGGCCATGAGCTGTACCTGCGGACCCGCAACGGCCGTTTCGATCTGCATTGGATCGATCCGTTCGGCGGTGACGACGAGGAGCAGGCCGGCGAGGACAAGATCGTGGCGCCGTTGCCGGGGACCGTCGTGGCGCTGCTTGCGCAGGAAGGCGCCGTCCTGGAGAAGGGTGCGGCGATCCTGACGCTCGAAGTCATGAAGATGGAGCAGACCCTGCGAGCGCCGTTCGCAGGCCGGCTCAAGGCGATCAAGTGCAAGGTCGGCGACATCGTGCAGGAAGGCGTCGAACTGGCGGACCTCGAACCGTCCGCCTGATCCTCGAACCGAAGAGGTCGGCATGAGCGAGAGCGTGCGCATCATCGAAATGGGCCCGCGGGACGGCCTGCAGAACGAGAAGATGTCGATCAGCGTCGCCGATCGCATCGCCTTCATCCGCGCGCTGGTCGCGGCGGGCCTGACCACGGTCGAGGTCGGCGCCTTCGTCTCGCCCAAGGCGATCCCGCAGATGGTGGGCTCGGACGAGGTCATGCGCAGTGTGGCTGCGCTGCCCGGCGAATTCCATGTGCTGGTGCCCAACGTGAAGGGCTATGAGGCCGCGCGCGCTGCCGGCGCCAGGGTGATTTCCGTGTTCACTGCGGCCTCCGAGAGCTTCTCCCGCGCCAACATCAACTGTTCGATCGCGGAGTCGCTGGAGCGCTTCAAGCCGGTGATCGCCCACGCCAGGACCGACGGCATCAGGGTGCGCGGCTACGTCTCCTGCGCGCTGGGCTGCCCGTATGAGGGCGAGATCAAGCCGCAGGCAGTAGCCGGCGTGGCCAAGGCGCTGTGGGATCTGGGCTGCTACGAGGTCTCGCTGGGTGACACGATCGGTGTCGGGACGCCGCTCAAGGCAAAGCAGATGCTGCGCGCCGTCTGCGACGACGTGCCGGTGACGCATCTGGCGATGCATTTCCACGACACCTACGGCCAGGCGCTGGCCAATCTCTATGCGGGCATGGAGGAGGGCGTCCGCGTCATCGATGCCGCGGCCGGCGGCCTCGGCGGCTGCCCGTTCGCGCCGGGCGCGACTGGCAACGTCGCGACCGAGGACGTCGTCTACATGCTCGAAGGCATGGGCATCCGCACCGGCGTCGACATGACGAAACTGCTGGCCGCCACCAACGACATGAGCCGGCTGCTCGGTCGGCCACCCGTCAGCCGTGTTGCAGCGGCGCTGAACGCGAAGAACATGCGAGCAGCAAATGGCTGAAGGGGCGAATAGCGAGTAGGGAAAGGCAGACTCGCCGTATTCCCTATTCGCCACTCCCTATTCGCCATTCGCCGCGTGTCAGCGGCTGAGATCCGGCCCCATCACGAGATCCGGCAGCGCCGTCGAGATCTGCGGCACGAAGCAGAGCAGCAGCACGGCGGCCATCATCAGCAGGACGAACGGCAGCGTGCCCCAGATCACCTCGCGCAGCGGGATGTCCGGCGCGACGTTCCTGATGACGAAGATGTTCAGACCCACCGGCGGGTGAATCAGGCCCATCTCCATCACGATCGTCATCACCACGCCGAACCAGATGATGTCGAAGTTTGCTGCCCGCAGAGGCGGCAGGATGATCGGGGCAGTCATCAGGATGATCGATACCGGCGGCAGGAAGAAGCCGAGCACGACCACCATCAGCAGGATCGCGAACAACAGTTCCCAGCGCGGCAGGTGCATCGCCACGATGGACTCCGCAACCGACTGCGAGATGTGCAGGTAGCTCATCACGTAGGAGTACAGCAGCGACATGCCGATGATCAGCATCAGCATGGTCGATTCGCGCAGCGTCGCCTTCATGATGGGCGCGAGATCGGCCGGGCTCCAGACGCGGTAGATGATCGCGATCAGCACGAGCGCGAGGATGCCGCCGAGACCGGCTGTTTCCGATGGCGTGGCGAGGCCGCCATAGAGCGCGACCATGACGCCGGTCAGCAGCAGCACGAACGGAATCACGCGTGGCAGCACGGAGAAGCGCTGCGCCATCGTAAAATCGTCCTTGGTCAGGATGTCCGACCACGCGCCCGATTTCTCATAGACGGCTTTCGCGCGCGCATATTCCTGCCGGAAGCGCACCACCGAATAGACGCCGAACAGGGTCACCAGCAGCAGCCCGGGGCCGATACCGGCCAGGAACAGCCGTCCCAGCGATTTCTCCGCCGCGATCGCGAACAGGATCATCGTAATCGAGGGCGGCAGCAGAATGCCGAGCGTGCCGCCGGCCGCGATGATGCCGGCGGCGAAGCCGCCGGAATAGCCGCGCTTGCGCATCTCGGGAATTCCGGCCGAGCCGATCGCCGAGCAGGTCGCGGGGGACGATCCCGCCATCGCCGCGAACAGCGCGCAGGCGAACACGTTGGCGACGCCCAATCCGCCGGGCACGCGATGCAGCCACGCATGCAGCGCCGAGTAGAGGTCCTGGCCTGCGCGGGAGCGGCCGATCGCCGCGCCCTTGAGGATGAACAGCGGGATCGATAGCAGCGTGATCGACGCCATTTCCTCGTAGACGTTCTGCGTGACCGTATCGAGCGACGCGGCAGGCATGTAGATGGCCATGAACACGACGGCCACGGCGCCGAGCGCGAACGCGATCGGCATGCCCGCGAACATCGCAAACAGGGTCGAGAGTCCGTAGGCAACCCCAATTCCGAACACGCTCATCGACGCGCTCCGGTCAGCGGAGCCACGATCTGCAGCAGCATCTGCAGGCACAGCAGGGTCATCCCGGCGGCCATCAGGCCGTAAGGGATCGCCAGCGGCGGCGACCACATCGAATTCGAGACCTGACCATCGACCCAGGCCTCATGTGTCAGGGTCCAGGATTTCCAAGTGAAGAAGGCACAAAACAAAAAGCTCGCGACGTCGACCAGCCAGAGCCTGATCTTGTTGGCGAGCGGCGACATCAGCCCAACGAAGGCTTCGATGCTGACGTGGCCGCGATGCTCCTGCACATAGGCCGCAGTCATGAAGGTGGCGCCGACGAGCAAGAACACGGCGGCTTCGTCCTGCCAGTAGTTGGCGGCCTTGAACAGTGCACGGCCCGCCACGCTGTAGCTCAGGATGAGGCAGGCCGCGACCAGTGCGAACGCGGCCAGAACCACGATGATGCGATTGAGCAGCGAGACAACACGCTGGAGCGGCGCCAGCGGACCGCTGGCGCCGATGGCTGTCGTGGCCTCGGTATCGATAACGGGCGCGTGCATCAATCAGGCCGCGACGTCGGAAGCGAGCTTGAGGAGCTTGGCGCAGTTCGCAGACTTGCCGCCATAGTCCTTCCAGGCCGTGTCGCGGGCAATGTCGCGCCATTTGTTGACGGTCTCGACATCGAGCTCCACAACCTTCGCGCCCGCCTTTTCGTAGACCTTGGCAACTTCGATGTCGTCGTCCTGCGCGCCCTTGCGCCCGAACGCCTCCATCTCCGCGCCGACCGCCAGGAGGATGTCCTGCTGGTTCTTCGGCAGCTTGTCGAACGAGGCCTTGGACATCATCAGCGGCTCGAGCATGAACCAGTACGACGCCTTGGCGCCGGAGGTCAGGGCCTTCGACACTTCCTCCAGGCGGAACGAGATCAGGCTGGTCGACGAGGTGATGCCGGCATCGCAGGCGCCGGTCTGCATCGCGGTGTAGATTTCGTTCGATGGCACCGACAGCACCGAGGCGCCGGCGGTCTGCAGCACCATGTCCATCTCGCGCGAGCCGCCGCGCACCTTCATGCCCTTGGCGTCCTCCGGCGTCACCAGCGGCCGCGATCGGCTTGCAACGCCGCCCGCCTGCCAGACCCAGGTCAGCAGGATGATGCCCTTGTCGGCCAGAAAATCGCTCAGCGTCTTGCCGACCGGCTCATTCTTCCAGCGCATGCCCTGGTCGTAGGTCGTGACCAGACCCGGCATCAGCGCGATGTTGGTCTCAGGCACTTCGCCGCCGGCGTAAGGCATCGGATAGAGGCTGATGTCGAGCGCGCCCTTCCGCATGGCCGAGAACTGCGCGACGGTCTTGATGAGCGAGGAGTTGGGATAGATCTCGGTCGCGATCTCGCCGCCGGAGCGCTTCGCAACCTCCTCGGAGAACACCCGGCAGAGCCGGTCGCGGAAATCGCCCTTGTCAATGGTGCCGCCGGGAAACTGGTGAGAGATCTTCAGCGTCGTTGCTGCGTGGGCCGTACCGGTTCCAAAACGCAGCATGGCCGGCGCAGCGAGCGCGGATGCGATGACATGACGGCGTGTGAGCATGAGATTTCCCCTGAACAACTTCTGGTTGGGTTCCCGACCCGGTTCGTTGGCGTGACTTATACCAGCCAATCTGTCGAGCTTACCTCTAGCCGAACTAGACAGTTCGTTCGAGGCCAAATGCATGGGAAGCGACATATTGCTGCGGCGCACGTACCGGCCTGTGAATCCCTTGCGCGGTTGTACTAACATGATCTTGCCGGGCAAAATTGTGTCCTCGATTCCGGAACGGGACGCATTCGAGTCAAATTTGATCGAACAAAATTCTCGCCCGCGCTCGTAACAATCGCCTTCATCGGAACGTCGATATCCAAGAACGGCGCGTCCGTCGCCGTCGAACCCCGTCATACGAAGGAGCGATCATCATGACCAATCGTAGCCGCCTCATCCTCGGTATCTCCGCTGCCGCCCTCGCGTTCAACGTGGCCGTCGCGCCGGCGGCCTTCGCGGAGGACAAGATGAGCAAGGACGATGGGATGAAAAAGGGCGCGATGTCCCACGACGGCATGAAGAAGGACTCGATGGCGAAAGACGCCATGAAGAAGGACGATGCCATGTCCAAGGACGGGATGAAGAAGGACGACGGCATGATGAAGAAGAACTAGCTCGTCTCGCACGGCATCGTGCGATGGGACGACCGTATCAGTCCCATCGCCGATGAATTGAGGAGTCGCGCGATGCCGGACGCGACGACGCGCAGGTCTGGTGGCGGCGGCGTCGCTGCTTACTTCTTCTTTCCACGGGCCTTGCGCGCGGCGTAGCGCGCATCACGCTTCGCCTTCTGCTCGGCTTCCATCTCGGCCAAGCGGGCGGCTTCTTCTTCCGCCTCGCGCGCAAGCCGGGCACTCTCGGCGGCCTTGGCCTCTTCCTCGAGACGCTGCTGCTCAGCCTTGGCGGCCTCGCGCTCCAATCGCTGCTGCTCGCGGCGGGCGGCGGCGGCCTCGCGCTCCTGCCGTCGCTTCACGACTTCGGGATCGTCCGGTCCCGGCTGCGATTTGAACTTCTGCACGATGCTCTGGCGGGCCTGCTGCGCGGCCTTCTGCCGATCGGCAAATCCAGGTTCCTTGAATCCTCTCATGGAGACGTCGTCACTTCGCTATTTGGGTGTTCGATCAGGGTGTGGTCGGTCAGGGGCTGCACGCGCCGCCAGGCAATTCTTCCACGAGTTCGTGAACACGAGCGGAGGCCGACGCGAGCCCGTGTGTATAGGATCGCATGCGTCGATGACAAATGCTTTATCGCCGCTCCTCCACATCCGTCCTGCCTGGCGCTTGCATGGCGCTCGCCGGAGGCTATGTAACCATCCCCGTCGCTGACGCAGGTCGGCCGGCCGTGAGTCGCTTCACGCCTCGCGGGCACCAGCGCACCGCCCGGGTGCGACATCCAACGGAGTTGACCGGCATGACCTCTGTTCGCCGCGGGCGCATGGCGCTCGGCCTCGCGCTCGTCGCTCTCGTGGTCAGCGCATGCGTGATGACGGCGGTCCTCGCCCGCCCGAGGCCCGTTTCGGCCGGTGTGCTGGGTTCCGAATGGGAATGCGGGCAGCTGTTCTGGGTGACGAGCTGTACCCGGATCGAATCGATCTCGCCGGCATCGCGCCAGCAGCAGCAACCGCACGGTGAGGCCGCTGGCCTGCGTGCCGCCTAGGCGCACCGGCGATGAGTACGCAGGGGCCGGATAGACGTGGCGCCGTGGCGGCACTCGTGTTCGCGGCGCTCGTCGTGGCCTTCGGCTTGTGGCTGGCCCGCAGCCTGACCTCCGCAAGCCGGATGCAGGACTGCCTGATGTCGGGACGAACCAACTGCAATGTGATCGTGCCCGACCGGTGACCGCCGATCTGCCCGTACGGGATCGGCAAGGCCGCGCCGGCGAGTTTGCATGATCGGAGCGGCGAATCAGCCGGCGTCTCGGTTAACCTGACGGCAGCAGGTTGACGGCAGCAGGTTGACTTGGCCGCAAAATCGTCGGGATTCTACCCGTTTGTCGCGCAAACTATGGTGTGTCCGGACCATCCACGCCGAAGCCGGCGATCCGGGATCATCAATCCGCATCACACCCCGCGTGCGCGGCAACCAGCGCAGACGGCGGGCGATCAAGGGTAGGGGAGAATGACGTTGTCCAACCAGAGCACACGGTGGCTGCCCGCGTTCGCGATCCTGACCGCGGTCGTGATCCCCGCCCAAGCCTGGGCGCAAACCCAGGACCAGGCTGGTCCTGGCGCCGGGCATTCGCCCCAGGCCCGCCCGCCGGCTGTCATTCGCCAAGCGCCGACCCAGGGAGGGCAACCGGCCGGCCAGCCCCATGTCCAGATCCCGCGGCAAGCCGGCCCCATGGCCGGCCAGCCGCAGGGAGCACAGCCGGGCGCACCGCCGCGGGCTGCCGTTGGCCCTCAGGGACGTCCGCCGGGAGCCGGTCAGGGCTACGCAGCGGGCCACGGCCCGGGCCCTGGTCCGGCGATGGCCGGGCGGGGACCGGATGCGCGTTATGCGCACGGCCGGGTCGCGGTGCGCGACTATGGTGGGCAGTCTTATCGCGGCCGGGTCGGCTGGGAGGGTGGCCGATGGCGGCACGAGGTTCACAACGGCCGCCCGGGCTGGTGGTGGGACGTCGGCGGCGTCTGGTACTATTATCCCGAGCCCATGGAAGGGCCGCCGACCTACGTGTCGGAGGACTATGCTGACGATGTGGTCTATGCGCCGTCGGCGGCCTACGAGGCGCCCCCGCCGGTTGCCTACGAGCCGGCGCCGCCTCCGGCCGAAGTCGATCCGGGCGCCAGCGCGCTCGGGGGCGCGATCATCGGCGGGGTGCTCGGCGGTATCCTCACCGGCAAGGCGGGCGGTGCCGCGGCGGGCGCCGTGCTTGGTGGTGCCACCGGCGCGATCGCCGGCGCTACGGCTGCGGCGCGACCAGGCTACTATCTGTCGCAGGGCGATTGCTACTATCGATATCCGTCGGGAGAGTATGTGGCGGTCGATCCGCGCTCCTGCTACTGAGCGCTGCCGACGGTCGCGCTGCAGTGAGCTTGGTTGGCCGCTGCGGAGCTCTGGCCGAATCTCCGCAAAGCTCCGGAGCGGGAGTTGGAGCGAATCTTGATAGACTCCACTTCATTGTTCGTCACTGTTCGAGAGGTGAGAGCTCCGGGGCCATGACCAAGGCGTCCAAGCTGGTTGCCGCCAAGGGCGGAAGGGTTCTCCTGGTCCGGCGCCGGGCCGACGGGCGCTGGATGTTTCCGGGTGGCCGCAAACGCGCGCAGGAGACGGCGAAGGACTGCCTGAAGCGCGAAATCAAGGAGGAGCTTCCCAAGCTCAAGCTCGGCCGGCTGCGGCTGTGGAAGGAAGTCACCGCCAAGAACAAGCGCTCGGGTCGCAAGATGAGCGACGCCATCTTCATCGCCAAGCATGCCAAAGGGCGCCTGGAGATCGGAGACAAGAAGGAGATCGACCGCGCGGTGTGGCAAAAGCCCTACGGACTCAGCCTGACGCCGACGTCGCGCTACATCCGCGACCAGCTGTTTCCACGAAAGTCGGACTGAACCATCGTATGCTGGGAACATCCCGGCCGCTTGGGCGTTATCTGCCCATGCCTTACGATAGCACAGACAGACAGCCTCGCGTCCTCTCGCCGGAAGAGCGTCGGGCGCGTGACGCCACCCGCAGGGCTGATGCCGAGCAGGCCATGCGCGATCACGAGGCGGCCCAGCGGGCCTTTTACGCCAACCGCGAGCGGCTCAGGGCCGAGCGTCTGGCGCGGGAGGCCGCCACCAAGTCGGGCTGACGGGCGTTCCTGTCAGCTCGCCTTGCGGCTCCGGAACGCGTTCGCCATCCGCAGGAACGCTTGATCCAGCAACGCATACATGTCGCCGGTGATGTCGCAATCGAACATCGCGCGGCGCATGCATGTCATCCACTCGTCGCGCTCGGCGTCGCCGATCGGATACGGACGGTGCGCGGACATGATGCAGCGATGTTCGGCCCGCTCGAAATAAAGCGCTGGCCCGCCCAGCCATCCACTGAGAAATTCGAACAGCAACTGCTTGATCGGACCGAGATCGGCGTCGTGCATCGCGCGGATGCGGCTGGCGCCGGGCTCCTGGTCCATGATGGTGTAAAAGCGCTCCGCCAGACGGCGCACGCCGGCTTCGCCGCCGACGAGCTCATAGGGCGTCGCCTCGTTCACAACTGCTTCTGCTTCGCTGGCCGAATTCGCTGCCGTCATCGCATCTCATTTCCGCTCGCCCCTCTGCAGCCAACAAGCGGCAGAGGTATGGCGCCTTGATCTGGATCAAGCGGGAAAACGAGCGTGCGTTCGGGCTAGCGGATGCTGGCTTTGACGAGGCGCTGCCGGTCGGTGTCGGCGGCGATCTGGCGCAGCGTCTGTCGGAGCAAAGCGAGGTCGACCGGCTTGGAGAACGGCGGATAGACATTCAGGCCGAGGATCTTGCCGGCGCGGACCGTGACGTCGCGGGTCTGATCGTCGGAGCCGCTGATGATCAGCACCGGGGTGCGGGATTTGATGTCCGCCAACAGCTGCAACACCTCGGTGCCGGAGCGCTCGCCGAGATTCAGGTCGAGCGTGATGCATTCGAAATTGCGCCGGCGAAGCACGCTCATCGCGCCGTCGACCGAGTTCACGCCGGTCGTCGCAAAGCCTGCCTGCACGGCGATCTTGCGCAGGATCGACAGATGAACGTCGGCATCTTCGATCACGAGAAGTTCGTTCAGCATGGTCCCCGCGCGGCTGGTGTGTCGGCTACAGATGGACCCGCGGAACTTAAGAGGGGGTTTCTGATTTCCTCGTAAACATTCGATCCCGTAGAACAACGGAAAATCTGCACGCTATCCGCCATTGCCGCGGCGTCGCGCGGCTCAGAACGGCCGCCGGCTCGACATCGCGTTGGAGGAGCCTGGCAGATTGGTCGTCGGCGTCGAAGCGGGCGGTGGCAAGCGGCCGCGCGATTGGCGCCAGTGCTGGACGTGCAGGAGGATGCCGGCCACCAGCAGAGGCGCGACGGCGGCCACCGCCAGCAGCGGCGACAGCGGCTTGGGGGTGACCATCTCCATCGTCATCTCGCAGACCATCCAGATGGCTGCGGACGCCAGCACGAAGTCGCGGGAGGGGATGCGGAGCCAGTACAGGAAGCCGGTGATGATCGCGGCCGGCGCAATGATCGGGCCGATCATGTAGAAGTTCAGCTCGGGCGGCGTCACGGCGTCCAGAACCATCGATGCCAGCAGCCACAGGCTGAGGAACATCACAACGCCGTCGACGTATCTCATGGCCAACCTCCGCCGCGACATTTTGGCGCAATCTTTGTCCGGTTTATGGCTGTTCCGTCAAGGGGCATGGCGTCCCGGGCCGATTTGCAGCCCGATCCGGCGGATTCTCGCTCGCGCCAGGGATGCGGACCAGTTCCTGGTTCCACGACCATCCCCTGCTCAATCCGCCGAAAACCCGAACGGAACCGACGACGTCCGGAAATCGTCCGGCAGGATCTCGCGCCCGATCGGCGGCGCGGAGCGTGCCGCGCATTTCGGCCGGTGGCAGACCCGGCAGGCGACGCCGATCGGGGTCGGCGCGTCGGCGTCAGGCCCGTGGCCGTCCCGGGTATAGATCAGCTGGCCCGCATGCTCGGCGGCGCAGCCGACCGCAATCGCCCGCTCGACGCGGACGGCGCCATAGGAGCCGCCGCCGGCGGTCACGGTGCGGGCGATCGAGAAGAACCGGCGGCCGTCGGGCAGCTCCAGCCATTGGGTCACGATCTGGCGCGGCGTCTTGAAGATGCCATGCACCGACCACAGCGGGCAGGCGCCGCCATGCCGGGCGAACGGGAAGCCGGCGCCGTCGAGCAGCTTCGACACGTTGCCGGCGGGATCGACGCGGATCAGGAAGAACGGGATCCGTTCCGCGCCCGGCTTCTGCAGGGTGGTGACGCGATGCGCCGTCTGCTCGAAGCTGGTGCCGAACTGCCGCGCCAGCGCCTCGAGATCGTAGGCCCTGGCATCGACGGCTTTGGCGAAGATCGAATAGGGCATGATGATCGCAGCCGCCGCGTAGGCCGCGAGCGCGCGGCGCGCCAGCAGCTCGGCGGTCTTGCTGGCGAACTTGCCATCCTCGAGTGCCGCGCCGATTTCGGTGTCGAGCTCGAGATAAGCGAGCTGCCGGGCGAGCTCGAATTTCAGGCTCGCGCTGTCCAGCGAGTCCTCGATCAGCAACTGACGGCGGTGCAGGTCGAGCCGCCTGAGCGAGCCGAGCATCACGTTCGGCGGCATGTAGCGGACCTGGAGATTATGCCGGGCGCGAAAGCGCTCGATGAAGCCGGCCGGCCCGGCGGAGACCTGCGGAGCCCCCGTCGGCGCCCCCTGGAAGATGGCCTGCGCCAGCCGCTCGGCGGCATCGTCGAGCTGGGCAAAGTTGTTACGGCGGGCGGCGAGGAAGCGGCGGACATCGGCGACGGGATCGTTGGCGTCGAAGCCGTCATTGCCAACGCGCGGCGCGCTGCCGGCCGGCACCGGAGCGCGCTGCTCGGCCAGCGCGAGCTGCTCCTCGCGATACGCCGTGTAGAGGCGCAGGAAGGCCTCGGTCATGCCGGGATAGCTGACGGCGAGATCGCTGATCTCCAGCGCGGGGATGTCGATGTCGGAGAACATCGGGTCCTTGAGGACCGACTGCATCCGCGCGGTGTGGTCGGCGCCGCCGTCGCCGGCGAGATCGGCGAGGTCGATCTTGTAGGTCCGCGCCAGCCGCAGCAGCATGTCGGCCGTCACCGGCCTCTGGTTCCGCTCCAAGAGCGCCACGTAAGGCGCTGAGATTTCGAGGTCCGCGGCCATGTCGGCCTGGGTCAGGCCGAGCTCGCGCCGGAGCCGGCGCAGGCGCGGGCCCATGAAGATCGATCGTGCCGTGGCGGTGGTCATGGCCAAATTCCGGTCTTGTAATCTCCTTACAGCTATACACGAGAAGTTTGTAAAGTGTGACAAGTTTTCCGCGCAATGTCTGGTCCGCCGGCGCCGGGTGCTTACAACAGGTCCCAGGTTGTCCTTAACCAAGGGATCACGGACATGAACTTTCAACCGCGTGGACTGAACGACCAGGCTCTCCAGGGCCCCTCGTCCTACCAGGCCGAGGTCGAGGCGGCGCGTGCGCTGCTCGAGACCAACCCGACCTGGAACGGCGTCACCGCCGAAGCCGTGGCGCGCATGCGCCTGCAGAACCGCTTCAGGACCGGCCTCGACGTCGCCCGCTACACCGCGGCCGTGATGCGCGCCGACATGGCCGCCTATGACAATGATAGCACCAAGTACACCCAGTCGCTGGGCTGCTGGCATGGCTTCATCGCGCAGCAGAAGCTGATCTCGATCAAGAAGCATTTCGGCAAGACCGACCGCCGCTACCTCTATCTCTCGGGCTGGATGATCGCGGCGCTGCGCTCCGAGTTCGGCCCGCTGCCGGACCAGTCGATGCACGAGAAGACCTCGGTGCCCGCGCTGATCGAGGAGCTCTACACCTTCCTGCGCCAGGCCGACTCGCGCGAGCTGAACGATCTGTTCCGTGCGCTGGATGCGGCCCGCAAGGCCGGCGACAAGGCCAAGGAGACCGAGATCATCGCCAAGATCGACGGCTTCCAGACCCACGTCGTCCCTGTCATCGCCGACATCGACGCCGGTTTCGGCAATGCGGAAGCGACCTATCTGCTCGCCAAGAAGATGATCGAGGCGGGCGCCTGCGCGCTGCAGATCGAGAACCAGGTGTCGGACGAGAAGCAGTGCGGCCACCAGGACGGCAAGGTCACCGTGCCGCATGACGTCTTCCTGGCCAAGATCCGCGCCTGCCGCCACGCCTTCCTGGAGCTCGGCGTCGAGGACGGCATCATCGTCACCCGCACCGACTCGCTCGGCGCCGGCCTGACGCAGCAGATCGCCTTCTCCAGCCAGCCCGGCGATCTCGGCGACCAGTACAACAGCTTCCTCGACTGCGAGGAGGTCACGCCCGAGAACGCCCGCAACGGCGACGTCATCATCAACCGCGACGGCAAGATGCTGCGTCCGAAGCGGCTGCCCTCCAACCTCTACCAGTTCCGTCCCGGCACCGGTGAGGACCGCTGCGTGCTCGACTGCATCACCTCGCTGCAGAACGGCGCCGACCTGTTGTGGATCGAGACCGAGAAGCCGCATATCGAGCAGATCGCGAAGATGGTCGACCGCATCCGCAAGGTGATCCCGAACGCCAAGCTGGCCTACAACAACTCGCCGTCGTTCAACTGGACCCTCAACTTCCGTTGGCAGGTCTATGACGCGATGAAGGAGGCGGGCCAGGACGTCAGCAAGTACAACCGCGCCGAGCTGATGAAGGCGGAGTACGATGACACCCCGCTGGCGAAGGAAGCCGACGAGCGCATCCGCACCTTCCAGGCGGATTCGGCCAAGCGCGCCGGCATCTTCCACCACCTGATCACGCTGCCGACCTACCACACGGCCGCGCTCTCGACCGACAACCTCGCCCGCGAGTACTTCGGCGAGCAGGGCATGCTGGGCTACGTCAAGAACGTCCAGCGCGCCGAGATCCGCCAGGGCATCGCCTGCGTCAAGCACCAGAACATGGCCGGCTCCGACATCGGCGACGACCACAAGGAGTACTTCGCCGGCGAGAAGGCCCTGAAGGCCGGCGGCGCGCACAACACGATGAACCAGTTCGGCTGATCTCTGCCGGGTGAACTGCTGAACTGATGAGACCCGTCTGGAGCCAATGGCTTCAGGCGGGTCTCGCTTTCTGATGGTACGCCTAACGGCGGAGTGCGGTCGCGTACGCGGCTTAAGGTTTGTGGCGCACTCGCTCCACACCGTCATGGCCGGGCTTGTGCCGGCCATCCACGTCGATCGGCGTCCTTGGAACGCCATGGATGCCCGGGCCTTCGCCGAGCCGAAGCGGCTTCGGCCGCGCAGGCGGGACAAGCCCGGGCATGACGAGTAACAAATTGACCAACTTCGTGTGGCTGAGGATTGTCTCGTCATCTGCGACCGCTTCGCCCCAGCGCGACCACCTCAGCGCTCGCTCAGCGCCAGCCGCGCGCCGAGCAGGGCGAAGCCGCCGGCGAACGCCCGGCGCAGCCACGCCATCACCCGGGGGCGGCTGACGACGCGATCGCGCACCGCTGAGGCGAACAGCCCGTAGACCACGAACACTGCAAACGTCATTGCCATGAACGTGCCCGACAGCTCGAGCATGGCGGCGAGCGGATGCACGTCGTCCGCGGCGATGAACTGCGGCAGGAAGGCGAGGAAGAAGATCGACAGCTTGGGATTGAGGATGTTGATCAGGAAGCCGGTCAGCACCACGCGCCCGGCCGAGCGCGCCTCGTCCTTGGCTTCCACGGAGAGCGCGCCGCGCTCGCCGAGCGTCTGCCAGGCCATGTAGAGAAGATAGGCGACGCCGCAATATTTCAGCGTGGCAAAGGCCAGCGCGCTGGTGTGCAGCACGGCCGCGAGGCCGACGATGGCGGCGAGCATCGCCGGGATGATGCCGAGCGTGCAGCCGAACGCAGCGGCGATGCTCATCCGCGACCCCTTCGTCAGCGCCACCGCGAGCGTGTAGAGCACGCCGGTGCCGGGCGAGGCCACCACGATCAGCGAGGTCAGGAGGAAGGCGTAGGACATCGGGGAAGCTCCTTGGGAGAGACGAGGCGCATCAGCGGGCAAGGCGCGGCCGCAGTCCCAGCGGTGCCGTGCTCGATCTCGGCGAGTCGCCGACCGCCGACCACCGGTGACGGCCACGATGTCAGGGAGCCCTCGCCATTTCAACCGGCTCCGGCGCCCGATGCGGCCGCTGCATCGCCTCGAGGTGAGGGCCGGCGGCGTCGGCCTCGCCGCAGCCGGCGAGCACGATGGCGCCGATCGTGAGCCGTGGACTCGTGCCGCAATGTGACGGCCAGGCGATGATGGCGGCGATGTTGCCGAGAAAGAGAACGACGAGCAGGACGAGCATGGCCCGCCGTCCTGTTGGCGTGGGTGACGACATCGGGACTTCCTCACGATTCGGTTGACGCGGTCGCGGCTACACCGCGACGATCGCCATCGGTTCGATCGCGTGCGGCCACAGATGCGAACACACGCCGCGGACGCGGCGCTTTTGCGCAGGTCGGATGTCGCCATGTAAGATCTTGTTGCTGTTCGTGCGCGCGCTCCCGGCAGCCGGTGATTGAAAGCCGCGTGCGTCCGCACCGCAGGGGCGCAACGGGCGACGGCGCTCAGTCCCGCCGCATGACGATCGATCGGCCTGATCATCTGAACCTCATCACGATGCAGGAGGGGGGGCGGGGCAGGGGACGTGTTCGACCGTCATCGCGACGCCTTGCGCGCCCGAGCTGTGCCGGTCGTCTTGCCCTCCAGCAAACAGAGGGCGCGGGGAATGCCGGGCTGCTGGCCGCAACCCATGGCCCGCCTGCAGAAGAAAAAGCAGGCGGCAGTCACCACAGGTTCAGCCGGATCAACCCGGCATTCCCCGCGCGATGGTCTTCACGCTTATACGCGATCTCCCCGGTGTCCGGCTTGATAGCCACCGTCGCCCTCGGGGTCATCATTCCCCGGAGGACTTGGCGCCAGCTTCGGGGCGCCAGGACCACGCGATTTCACGTCCGCACGGAGTCGTTCGTCCGCGCGCCTCAAGCACGCTGCGACCCGCCTGCGGCCACCGCATCCCGCGCCCAACGTCCGTGACGATCGCGATCCGCCCCTCTCGAGGAGCACGGGATGGGGACAGTCAATCATGAGTTTCGGAAAAATGGAAGAGGAATATTTTTCAGAAGCGGACTGGACAGGGGTGATCGTGTTGAGCGGCCTGATGAAATAAGTTTGTCCGCGCATCCTCACAGCACATGTTGCTGGAAAGCGCAGCGCCGTCGCGCCATGATCCGGGCTGCCCACCGGTCACTGCAACCTGTGCGGGTTCCGAACGCGCCGCCCTGGCATTGATCGCGAGGAAGGTTGTGGCGGAGCAACCGCGTCATGTTGATGACCCTGAATTCCCGCCGCTGGCGATCGTCTGACACATGACCACCGACGTATTTGATGCTGGGACGACAGCGACTGTGTCCTGTCCGCAACGTCATCGGTTTTTGATAGTCGCTCTATTCCCCCTAAGGTTGCGGCTATTGTTCCCCAGATCGGCCCCTGCTACCGCTAGTCAACAACAGTAGGGGTGCTGTGGGGGCTCAAATGGACTATTTGCGTTGGATGGCCACCTGGCTGGCCATCCTTGGAGGGGCGTGTCTTGGCGGGTGTGCTGCGCCGCTTGCGGTCAACAATGTGACCGACATCAGGTCCAGCACGGGCAGCCGAGGAATTGACGTCTACGAGCCGAAGCGCCGAACCGACGCAAGCGTGCCCGAGTTCGCGGGTGACCAGCTTGTGGAAGTGCGGACTTTTCACAATCCCGGCGGAGGAGGCGAGGTCGAGATGGCCGGGGCCTCATGCTCACTGGAAGCCTCCGGTTTCAGCGCAACCATGACGAGCCCCGCGAAGGTGCGCGTGCCGCTCTATCGCGGACAGTCGAGCACGCTTGCCGTGACCTGCCAAAAGCCCGGCTATCAAAAGCGGATGATCACGGTCGCGCCGTTCGATGCGACGCGCCAGGCTCGTCTGGCCAGCGGCGTCAACGGCGGTATCCTTGGTGCGGTCATCGTGGCAGGCATCGATGCCGCCGCCGACAACACGAAGAACGACTGGCGTTATCCCGTGGCGAAGGTCGTGCTGGAGGCCGATGCCCCCGGCGGGTAAGGGACGGATCTTTCGTCATTGGCGGTTACGGTTGCGGTGACAGTGCATGAAACTGCCGCGCCAAGTAGCGAGGTCAATTTAGCGCACGGGAATTCTCGCTCAAGGCCGCCCGACCGGAGGCAGTCCCCGGGCCTGCCGCAAGCACTCGGTTTCGGACTGTCCGCGCCACCGGCAGTCGTCATACTTGATACTTGGTCGACAGGAGCGCGACCATCAGGACAGCGATCAGCACCATGCACGCCAATGCCTGACGATTGTCTGCCTTCATGGATGGCTCACGCCAGTCTAACCTGTCCCGGCGCATCACGCTGGAAAACGTTGCGCCGTCGCGCCATGATCCGGCCGTGGCCGCATTTCATGCTGGCCGGCCGCTGCAACCTCGGCAGGCGCCACGCGTGGCGACGGCGCGTCGCCGGACACTGAACCCTGGAGTGGACGACCATGAGAGCCCTCGCGCTGATCCCCCTGATCGCATGCCTCGCCGGCTGCGGGATGGTCGACGCCGTTCAAAACGGACTTGCCTACAGCCGGGCTGTCGAAGCCGACCTCCTCGCCGAAACCGGCGTGCGTCCCGCAGTCGGCTTCAACTGGAACAACGGCACGCTGACGTCGGTCATGGTGACCTTCCCCAAGCTCTACACCGCCAAGCCGCTGCCGGAGCTGTCGGAGAAGGTCCGGGCCGCGGTGATCAAGGAATTCAAGCAGAGTCCGAAGCAGCTGGTGCTCGGGTTTGCGGTGAGCGGGTGAGGGGCTAAGGCAGTGCGGCCGCGTTACCTGACGTCGACGGAAGTTTAGTGCACTGTTACCGTAACCCGAAGAACGACTGGCGTTATCCCGTAGCGAAGGTCGTGATGGAGGTCGATCCCTCCGGCAGGTAAGGGACGGATCTTTCGTCATTGGCTTGAATGCAGCAGGCCGCCCCATCGTCTCGGCGCACTAATAGCAATAAGTATTCTGCGCGCACGAGTTAAAGCGATCAATCTGCTTTTTTCTCTCCGACGCCATATCGTCAAATTCCATTCGCAGACAATCCTGATATTCAACAGATCTTCTTTGATAGCGCTCCACTTCATCCCGACACGTTTGAAAAGTCACTTCATCACGACTTATGGCCATTGCGTCGACACAAGACGGCTTTCGCGGGCGATCGCAATAGTACGTCTGGGCGTATGCCGCCGACATCTGGAAGGCAACCTGCATTACAATTGCCGATATAGCTGCAGCTGTTGCGCATAATGCCGTGTTCATGTCAACTCGCTCCTCTTCGTCTTCAGCTTGATCTCGATCAGCCGACGGATCGGCTCACCTGTTGATCGAGTATCGTCACGGCTTTTCGCCCGCGATACGCGGGATACGGTGACAGCACACAAAACACAATGTTTGGTTTGGCGGGGCGGAAATCGTCGAACCGCGCATTCCGTATAGGCGGGGATGGACAAGAAGATCAGGTCTGAGGAATATTTAGCCCCCCCTTTTTGAAAGGTACATGACCATGCTCCTTGAGACCCCGGAAGCAACCGTACGTCGCATCCATGAGTGTAATCCGGAGACGGCAGCGAAGATCATCAGCAACCTTTCACCCGGCGAGGCAGATCAGGTCTTGCTAGTGTATCGAGACCGATATGAGAGGCCGGATGGCGATCGTAATTTTCGCCTATTGGAGCGCCGCTTATTCGAGCGGAAATAAGGTGCCAGCACGCTTAATCAAGTAGTTCAGCCTCCTGACAGTCGCGCAAGAGAGGGCTATTCAGCGCAGCGTCGCTCTTTCCTTGCGAACCCTTCGTCACGCCCCCGCAGGCGCCTGTGACACCTCGACGACGTGCAGATCGGGTCCCTACGGCGATCACGATCGTGTAGGTCTTCGCTGCGCCGGCCTGGTCGGTCGGGAAGGGCCAGATGGAGTGTCCGCCGTAACGCTCGCCCGGGCATCACGGTATTGGCCTTGATCACGGCCTGCTCCAGCATCGCCATGTTGCGCTGACCGGTTTCGATGGGGATTACGGTGACAGTGTACTAATTAGCTGGGTGAAAGCGACGGCTAATATTGTGCACTGTCACCGTAAGTCCCTCTTGCTGCCACAGGTCCTCGAAATGCCTGTCACAGAAATTATCTGTGTCTCACTTAAGGGGGGCGGTCCAGCACTGTCACCGTAATTCTAGTCAAAAAGGCCCGTTACTCGTGCTTTGTGCAAAAGATAGGAAATGAAGGCGGAACAGGCCCCAATCATGAACAAGGCATCTGCCTCGTCGACATCGGGCGCGCCCTTGTCTAGTAACGCGTGCCGAATTCCTTGCTCGTCGCTCGTGAAGCCATATATCGCGAGAAATCCCTTCTTCAACGCGCCATGTATGTTGGTCTTCGTTTCGAGGTTCGCCAAAGCCTTGCTGAAATCGGCATGAGGCTCAAGCACGCGAACTACAGATTCTACGGCGTGCATACTTTCTCGTACGCTATCCGCGAAGTTGCCCGCGGTCAAAGCCTGACTTGCGAGCCGAAGATGCTCCCGTCCGCCGGTCAATCCGGGAGCGACCTTCAGGTCTACGAAAGCGCGCTCGACCGTCGCGGCTTCCTCATCGGAACCGAGGGGGCAGAGGATGGCGCCATCTACAACCCGGTAATGTGATAGACAGGAGGTTAGGATGCGCTGAATGTCATGTGAGAATTGAGGTGTTGGCTTGAGGCGGAGAATGTGATCAATCCAACCGTAGAACGTCAACCAGTTTCCTCTCATGATCACCGACTTCACTTCCTCCGTAGCGCGCGAGAAACGAGCGTCAAATTCATCGATCGGCAGGTGGAAAAGGTGCACATGCGCATGCATCAGCGCATTCTTCCAATTTCCGCCGACGTACGCATACGTATTCCGAACGGACGTGCGTCCAAGTTCGGTGTGTATGTAGCTCCAAAGAATGGCCCTTAGTTTCCGACTCACTTCGGTTCGCTTCAACTGAGAAGGCAGTGGTTCTTCACCCTCTGCCTGAGCGAACGTGAGCGTCTTGCGCCGAGCGATTTCATCGTCATTCATGGGCCTGTTTACCGTTTAGCGTGACATGACGGCGCCGTTCTTACTTCCGACGGCAAGTCGCGGCTAAAGACCCGCCGAGGGGTAGCTCGGGCCGAGACGATAAGAATTCGAATTGCGGTGCACTGCACGTAATAACCCCGATGGGGTGGGTTACGGGAGACTCATGAAGCCGCTCCTGATCAACTCGACGATCCGATGATGCCCTTGCGCTGCAGGTCGTCAAAAATCGCCGCTACTGAGCTCGAAGCATTTGCGCCATCGCCGACGAACAGAAGGCCGCCGGCGTTGACCTGACCATTTCCAACCCAAAGGTTTCGTCCGGTGCTTGCCTCAAGAAGCCGGGCCGTGAACGTGGTCTGACGCTCGGCGCCGCGGTGGCAACCACCATGCCTGATGACGTCCCATTCATGGATATGGTCGACGTGTTGCCGAAGGTGTTGACGATACCGATCGAGCTCGATGTTCCGGTGTATTGGCCCGACAAGATCGTCCCGGCGTATTGTTGCTGCACACCGCTATCGCCCACGCTGATGACGAGGACGCCTTCAATCGCGTCACGCGCGAGTCCCTGCTGAACCTCGGCATTGGTGTAGGTCCGTGTCGGCGGAAACAGCATCAGCGCGTCGTCAGCGACGACGCCGCGTTTCCGCGCCTCCTCGGCGATGTTGGTCTGAATGCTCGTGACGAGCGGACCGGGTCCAGAGACGTAAGCGACCATGCGGCCGATCGGCTTCGCCGGCAATTGTCGGTCGGCATATCCCTGCATCGATGTCGTGATGCAGCCCGACAAGGCAATGGCAGCCAATGGAATCGCGTCGACCGTTCTTGCCCAATTCATCGAAACGCCCCGGCAATAATTCAAGGACTGCAACGCTCGATTGTGCCTTGGATTGGCCGAACAAGCCAGTCGGCATGTGGACAACCTTAACCTTACGCCGTCGTCATCCCAAAAAGCCGCTTCACGGTGGCGGTGCACAAAAATAGAGCTATGAAGCGCCGCTTCCGGCGTACAGCCCCCGGCGCCGGTGGCGGCTTGATGATCAGGCCTTGTCCTGTGGGAAGCGCGAGAATGGCGACGCCATGCTGAGAGGCCCAGGCGTCAAACGCACGCTTCTGGGCCTCGTAGCGAACGAAACCATAGTCGTCGAGCAGAACCGGGGCGCCGGGCTGGAGCTTGCTCCAGAAGTGGTCGATGGCCGCGATCTCGGGCGTGACATTGTTCATGTCGATCGACAGATAAGCGACGGCATTGATGTCGACGGTCGACAGGCTCGATGGGACACTGCCACGAATGATTTCGACGTTGTTGTATTCGGAGAAGTTGCGAACGGCATCCTCATAGATGTCGGTCTTGTACATCTCTCTGAAGTAGCCGAGGTTGCCGCTTGCGACCTCCTCATCGGTGACGAGGCGCTCGTCGACACCGGTGAACGTATCAAACAGAAAAAATCGACGTTGGAGGTTGTTCCAGTCGAGATAGTGCATGATTGAAGAGCTGAGCATGCCGCGACATACGCCGCATTCGACGAAATCGCCGCCAAGGCTGACGCCGATGCTGGCGCACCAGAGCGCAACGTGCGTCCGCCAGAAATAGCGAGGCTCATAGCCCTCGGCGGCGGCGCCACGTTCGTAGGCGGCGACGAAGCGGGGATCCCGCATGAAGTCATGGTTGTGCACGATCGCGGGATCGGTTCGCAATCCCGCGTAGTCGTATACGGGCGTGTAGAGCCGGGGGCCGGCAACGTCCGGAATCGAGGGCTCGCTCGAGTTGGTGCCGTCGTTCGCTCCGGCCAGTTGCAGCTTGAGCTTGATGAGCTCGGTCGACATCTCACGAAGCGCCAAGCTCTCGCGCTGCAGGTTCTGGAGATAGCTGGCCGATACCGTCTCCGTCGGTTCGCTGGCTTGCGAATCCGTTGGGACCTGATCCTCACCTTCGTTGCCCAATCGCGCGGGATCGAGTTCGGCGGCGTCGTTCGGTCCTGCCTCGTTGTCCTGCTCGCTTGCATGTCCATTGTGGGCCGACGAGACCAGCTGATGGAGCGTCGATTGGCGAATGAGTTGGAAGCCGACGCCGTTGAGCAGCCGGTTGATCACGGCGCCATAGCTTGCAGACATGCTGGCTCCACTGGCGCGAACGCCTTGCCAAAAAGGCCTTACTGGAATTCGATGAAAATGACTTGCGATACCTTTGGTTGTCGACCTTAGCACCCTGCTTGCGCAGACTGCAATTCCGGCAGACGTGGAGGTGCCGACATGATCGAGCTGCCGCGCGAGAGCGACGCGCGGTGATCGGGCAGCTTCTTCGTGACATCGCCTTGGTGGAAGAGATCATGGAGACGTCTCGCCAGGTTCGCACGAGCATCGTAGCCAAGGAAATGACTGAGGATCCAAAGCCGCGTGAGGATCGAGGGCGTTCGACTCATCGACTATGAAATCGAGTTTGCGATCGAGACCCATCCAGCCCGCCGCTTACGGGCGATCGAGGCCACGCATCGTCTTACCGATGTTCCGACGTGGCCAAGGGAGGCGTCTGCCAGGCTGACTATTCGATCGTTCGGGATCTTGGTGAGCGCGCCGGGACTCGAACCCGGGACCCCATGATTAAAAGTCACGTGCTCTACCGGCTGAGCTACGCGCTCGCTTCCAAGAAGCGGTGCGACGGCAGGGCCGTCACGGTCCGGATCGTCGGCAGGTCCCCATCGGAACGCTTTAGGCGTGGCCGTGGTTCACTGCGGCATGAGATCGGGGCGGCAAAAAAACCCGACCTTGGGCCGCATGCTGTCGTGGGCGCTGTGTAGGGGGTGGGTCCGTTCCGGTCAATAGGGCGGGCGGGGGAAACCACGGGAGATCGACGATCGTTTCGGGCGCGGCGATGACGGTGCCGTAGCCCGCCATGAGCCGCCATCATGAGCCGCCGTCGGCGCTCGACAGAGCGACGGCGGAGGCGACATGCGGGGTCTCATGGGCCGTCGCGATGACCCCGGACGTCGCTGTCGCCTGCGCCCTTCGGGCCCTTGCGTCCGCTCATTCGGGCTACGCGGCGCAGGCTTCCGCAGGCCTCGCTCGGCGCTACGCCTTATCCGCCGCCTTCGTTGCCGCCGCGCTCAACGGCGCCGGTTGCATCCCGGGCCCCGCCAGCTCGGGCACCCAGACCGGGCGCAGGCCGATCAGCTCGGCGGTGCGGACGGTGGCGTGGCGCCAGAACTCGAAGGAGTTGATGCGGGACATCTCCAGCAGCGCGATGGCGACCGCTGAGAGGAACGGCAGGCTCTCCAGGATCAGGACGGCGGCGAAGATGTAGAGCTCGGTGATGGCAAGCGTGTTGGTCACGATCAGGATGGTGGCGCCGATCAGGAGCAGGGCGCCGATCACGGCCTCCCAGAACGCCTGGAACTCGATCGACATCCGCGACAGGCCGCCCTTGGACGTGCGGGCGAACGCCAGGTGCTCGGTGATCAGGCCCTGGGCCACGGCGCGGCTGACCGTCCACTGCACGCTCATCGCCGCGACCATCGCGCCCAGCATCTGCCACGGCTTCACCGCCACCCGCAGCCGGTAGAGGATCAGGAAGTGGGCGAGCGAGACCACGAAGGCGGCGAGGATCGGGATGGTCAGGATCTTGTCGGGAATGGCGATGCCGGCGAAGGCAACGATCGGCGTCCAGATCAGGTTGAGGATCGCGACGACGACGCCGAGGCTCTCGGCACCGAGCCAGTTGAGCCAGCCGAGCGAGAACTCGCGCTTCTGGTCCGAGGTCAGCCGGCTGTGGCCGGGCAGGAAGCGGCGCCAGTGCTTCTTGACGATCTGGAAGCCGCCATAGGCCCAGCGATGGCGCTGCTTCTTGAACGCCTCGTAGGTGTCGGGCAGGAGGCCCTGGCCGTAGCGGGTGTTGGTGTAGTGGGTCTGCCAGCCCAGCTCCTGGATCGCGAGGCCGAGATCGGTGTCCTCGCAGATCGTGTCGCTCGACCAGCCGCCGGCCATGTCCATCGCCGCGCGCCGGATCAGGCACATCGTGCCGTGCACGATGATCGCGTTCTCCTCGTTGCGCTGAACCATGCCGATGTCGAAGAAGCCGGCGTACTCGCCGTTCATGATGTAGTGCATCAGCGACAGGTGCTCGTCGCGATGCTCCTGCGGCGCCTGCACCAGGCCGACGGCGGGGTCGGCGAAGGCGGGCACGAGGTCGGAGAGCCAGTCCGGCGTCACGACATAGTCGGCGTCGATGATGCCGATGATCTCGGCGTCGACGGCGGTGCGCTCCATCGCGATGCGCAGCGCGCCGGCCTTGAAGCCCTTGACCTTCTCGGCGTTGATGAACTTGAAGCGCTCGCCGAGCATGCGGCAGTGATCCTGGATCGGCTGCCAGAACGCCGGGTCGGGCGTGTTGTTGATGATGCAGACGACCTCGTAGTTCGGGTAGTCGAGCCGCGCCAGCGCATCGAGCGTCTGCTTCATCATGTCGACCGGCTCGAAATAGGCCGGCACGTGGATCGACACCTTCGGGCAATAGCCCTCCGGCATCGCGGCGCGCTCTTGCGCGACCTTGTCGCGGGTCAAGAGGCGCTGCGGCTCGCGGCCGAAGGCGATCGCGGCGATCTCCTCGATGCGGGCCATCGCAATGAGGATCAAAGGAACCAAGAGGATCAGGCCGAGGGTCAGCGCGAAGGTCGAGCCCCAGACGAAATAATGCACGTTCCAATAGGCGAAGACGTTGGAGACCCAGGCACCGACGCCATGTGCCGTGATGGCGAGCATCATGGCCTGCAGCACGGTCGGCTGGCGCAGCCGCACGATCGGCAGCGACAGCAGCACGCCGACCAGCAGCGCGATGGCCGCGAGCTGCCAATAGTCGGGATTCACGATCGGGCCGCTCCAGGCGAATTTCGCCTCGCGCGCGGCATTGAGGACGCCCCAATACGGGCCGACGCCGCCTTCGAAATATTTCCAGGGCTGATCGATGGCCTCGACGATGTTGTATTCCATGCCGATCGAGGCGGCCTGGGCGAGAAAATTGCGCAGCACCTTCGCCTGCCGGAGCGGGCCCGGCACGGCGGGGCCGCGGTTGTCGCCGCTGCGGCTGTAGCCCTGGCTCGGCCAGCCGAACTCGGCGATCATGATGCGCTTGCCGGGGAACTGCTTCTTCAGAAGCTGATAGCGATCCACCGCCTGGTCGACGGCCTGGTCGTCGGTGAAGAATTCCCAATAGGGCAGCACGTGCGCGGCGATGAAGTCGACATTGGCCGCGAGCTCGGGGTTGTCGCGCCAGCTGTTCCAGACGTCGCCGGTGGTAACGGGCACGTTGACCGACTTCTTCACGCGCTTGATCTTCTCGATCAGCTCATCGACCTTCTGGGTCGCCGTGAGGATGGTCTCGTTGCCGACCACGATGCCGATGACGTTGCTGTTGCGGCGGGCGAGGGTGATGGCCGACTGGATCTCGCGCTCGTTGCGGTCCGGATCCTTGTCGATCCAGGCGCCGAGCATCACCTTCAGTCCGGCCTCTGCGGCCAGCGGCGGCACGATCTCGAGGCCGCCGGTAGAAGAGTAAAGCCGGATGGCCCGCGTCATCGTGGCGAGCTTCTTCATGTCGGCGCGGATGCGTTCCGGCGAGGCCACGGTGTTGGCGCCGGGAGCCCCGGTTCCTTCATGCGGATCGTAGGAGACGCTCTGCAGCAGGCCGGTAAAACTGGGGGCCTCCTGTTTGTCCTGCAGCAGTCCCCAGAGGGCGGCGTGCACAGCGGTGACGAGGAGCAGGACGGCGACAACGGCACGCATTGGAGGGGCAACCATTCCTAGGATCAAGTCAGCGGTGAAGCGGAGCGGTCGATCGCCGTTCCATCTCGGGTATCCGATGCTACCGGGATCACGTTCGCGGGCGACGTCCGACGACGAGCGGCGAAGGCGATCATTCTCACGCCGTCACAGCCGAAGGCCGCGACATCATATGTCATCCCAACAGAGCCCAATCCTGCTGAACGGTGCCTGAACCGGGGCGAGGCTCAGGCGCGCGTCGAGGACCTCGATCGTATCTCGGCCGTATCCTGCCACGTGATCGGAGCGCTGTCATGCCGCAGCCGCGCATGGCGCCTGGTCGTCGGGATCGTGCGTCCCGCCTGCCTTCAGGCGCCGGTCACTTCGCCGGAGGCTGCGCGGGCGAGGGCGATGCCTGGGGAGCGGGCTGCTGCGTCGGCGCTGGCGAAGCCTGCGCGGCCGGGGTCGAGGCCGGGCCCGGCGCAGGCGCCGCAGCCACCTGCGGCTTGGCGTCCGGATTGATCCAGCAGCCGTGGACGTGGTTGTTCAGCGAGTTCGGCATCTTCGGATCGATCTGCGGGATGAAGCGCGTCAGGCAGCGGAAGGCGGCCTGAACGTGGCCGCCGGGGCAGCCGAACCGGTCATAGAGATCAAGGTGGCGGAAGGCGGTATCGAGGTCGTCGTTGTACATCAACTGGACGACGCGGCGGCCGAGCCAGACGCATTCGGGATTGCCGGCCGGGCCGCCACTGAGCGCCTGGGACGCTTCGGTGAATTCGTCGGCCTTGCGCTGGTTCTCCTTCGACACGTCGGCCGGATTGGCCGCCTGCGGCTTTTGGTCCTGGGGATGGTCGCTGCCGCTCTGGGCGAGCGCGCCGGGCGCGCCGATGAGGAGCACGAGGCCCAGAGCCGCCGACAGGCGCGAAACCGAAAACTTGGAGTGGAGCACGCGTCGACCCATAAATTCCCCGATTGTTGCCTTCGTGCCGTCCCCTGACGGACGCAGTGTTGATGCCGATCAAATCAGCCCCGATTGCGGCGGGAGATTGATTCCGACTGTCGCAGAGCGTTCCTAACGGGCGCTTGCGCAGGGGCCCAATCTGGGTTGCGACGTTGCGACGGCCGGGGCCAACCGGGATTCCCAATGACCGGAATCTCGGATTTTGTCCAGCAACGTACCAACTTTCTCGCGTCATCGTAAAAGGGCGATGTGGAGCGGGTACGCCGGGAGCGCCGGAGGGCCCGATCGCCTACTTGGCAGATCGCCGCCGACCGGGTAATCGACACCACCCTGCCTGGAGACACGGAACTGAAATCCCTTCCTACGCCGCTGGCGCTTCTGCTCATATCCTTGGGTGTCATCGCCGCCGCGTGGTGGTGGCTGGCCCAGCCGATCATGCTCGCGCGCGCGCCGATCGAGCCAGCTTCGAAGCTGCAGTGCGTGTCCTATGCGCCGTTCCGCGGCCAGCAGAGCCCGCTGGATCCGACCACCCATATCGACGCCGAGCAGATCGAGCAGGACCTGGTGCAGCTCGCCAAGATCTCCGAATGCGTGCGCACCTATTCGATCGAGAACGGTCTCGACCAGGTGCCGGGAATCGCCGCCCGCGTCGGCATCAAGGTGATCCAGGGCATCTGGCTCGGCTCCAACAAGCTGAAGAACCAGCAGCAGATCGGCATCGCGGTCGACCTGATCAAGCGCTATCCGAAGGTGATCACGGCCGTCGTGGTCGGCAACGAGGTGCTGCTGCGCGGCGAGATGACATCAGCCGATCTGGCCGCGACCATCCGCGGCGTCAAGGCGCAGGTCACGATTCCCGTCACCTATGCCGACGTCTGGGAGTTCTGGCTGCGCAACCGCGAGCTCTACGACATCGTCGACTTCGTCACGGTTCATATCCTGCCGTACTGGGAGGACATCCCGGTGCGCGCGAAATTCGCCGCCTCCCATGTCGACGCCATCCGCCAGCAGGTCGGCGTCGCCTTTCCGGGGAAGGAGATCCTGATCGGCGAGACCGGCTGGCCGAGCGAGGGGCGCATGCGCGAGGGCGCGCTGCCGTCGCGGGCCAACCAGGCCCGCGTGGTGTCGGAGATCCTCAGCCTCGCCAAGCGCGAGAACTTCCGCGTCAACCTGATCGAGGCCTATGACCAGCCGTGGAAGCGCAAGCTCGAAGGCACGGTCGGCGGCTATTGGGGCCTGATCAGCGACGATACGCGGGCGCTGAAATATCCGCCGGGCGAGCCGGTCAGCAACTATCCGCTGTGGAAGCTGCAGATGGGCGGCGGCATGATCCTGTCGTTCGTGGTGTTCCTGGCCGGCTGGCTGACGGTGCGGCGCCGGCCCTGGCCGCCGCACCTCTCGGCCTGGGTCGGGGTCGGGATCTCCGCGACGACGGCGGGCGTGCTGTTCGGCATGGCCGCGGACAAGATGTTCTATGAGAGTCTCGGTGCCGGCGGCTGGCTGCATTGGGGGGCGCTGCTCGCGGCCGGCGTCCTGGCGCCGATCCTCAGCGCCAATGCGACGATGGCCGGGCGGCCGTTGCCGACCTTTCTCGACCTGCTCGGACCGAATGACGGCCGCAAGCAGTTGAAGATCACCTACCTGCTGGGCCTGGTCCTCGTCGTGACGGTGCTGATTGCGGCCGATACGGCGCTCGGCTTCGTGTTCGACCCGCGCTACCGCGATTTCCCGTTCGCCAGCCTGACCATGGCGGTGGTGCCGTTCGCGATGCTGCTCGGCAATCGTCCGGCGCAGGGTCCCCGGCCGATCGCCGAGGCCAGCTTCGCCGGCCTGCTCGCGATCTCCTCGGTCTACGTGATCTACAACGAGGGCCGCGACAACTGGCAGGCGATGTGGACCTGCGCGATGTATCTGCTGCTGGCGTTTACGCTGTGGCGGGCGCGGGCCGCGCAAAGCCGAGGATGAGCAGGCCGATCGCCAGCCCCGACAGCACGATGTTGTAGAGCACGATGCCGAGGCCAGCGGCGATCAGCCCGCCGGTCAGCAGCACGATCGACGGCCGCATCACGTGCAGCACTGCGATCACCAGCGCCGTGGCGCCGAACACCGAATTCTTGAACAGCGTGGTCGCAACCGCCCGGCTCTTGCAGGCCAGCGTCTGCAGGCCGGCGTCGCAGGCGAGCGCGACGCTCGACAGCTCGATCGCCAGATAGCGCAGATAGAGGGCATAGCCGACGGTGACGAAGCCTATGATCAGGAGCCATTGCACCTGATAGGGCGAGAGGCGGAACGGGGTCTTTTTCATGCGCGGGACTATGCTGCGGAAAGGACGTGCGGACAAGCCGCAAAGCCGGTTCGCGGACTGCTTTCACAATCCGTCCCAACCGGCTTTGGCCGCACGTCGATTCGAGCCTCAGGAGCGGCGGAAGAACGACGACAGCGCCGACGGCTGTTCGGGCTTGGGCGCCTCTGCCGGCGGCGGTGCCGGCGCTGCCGCAGCCGGCGGCTCCTCGCGCTTGCCGTGACGCTGCTGCTGGGCCTGCGGCTGATACGTGCGCCGGCGCTGCACCGGCTTCTGGGCGGCAGCCGCGGGAGCGGCCGGCTTGGCCGTCTCCGGCTCCTCGCGGACCGCGAGGCGTTGGCCGTCATAGACGGTGGTCTCGCAAGCGCGCTGGCTCTCGGCGAGGACCGCGCAGATCTTCGCCGCCGTCGCCGCGTCGCCCAATGGGCCGGCGCCGAGCCGCAGTTGCATACCTGGACCGCTCCGGCCTTCCTTCAGGATGATGATCGGCCTGAGCAGGGCGAGGTCGGCATGGGTCTTCACGAGATCCCGCCACAGCGCCCGCAGGCCGCCGAGCGAGTTGGCTCCGCCGAGATCGACGGCGAATTCGGTCTTCTGGACCGCCGTGACCGCGGCGTCGGTGCTGTCACTGCCCTTGGCGCCGGCGGCCTCTGCGGGTTCGGCTCTTGCGAGCTTGTCGGTCTCGGCCGGCTTGCCGGCCGGGTCCGAGGCACCACCAGTCGGCTTGGAACCGGTCGCAGCCGGCGATGCGGACGAGGCTGACGGTGTCGGCGAAGGGGCGGAAGAGACCGGCGATGACGAAGCCCCCGATAGCCCGGCCGACATCGGCTTGGCCTGCTCCTGTTTCGTCTTGTCGGCGCTCGCGGCAGCCGGCGGGGTACTCGGCTGAGCCGGACTGGTTCCGGCCGCCCCGTTGGGAACCGGCATGAACGGCGACGCGTTCGCGTATGCGGGCAAGGGGCCGGGTGGCGGGGAACCCGACGGGGCCGCCACCGGGGCCTGGGACTCGACGGCAGCGATCTGTGGCCCGGAGGGCGCCTTGCTGCCGGGGGCGGGATTCGCGGTCGCCTGGGCGCTCTGCTTGGCCAGCGCGCCGGTCACCGAGTCCAATCCCTGCTCGAGCACCGTCACGCGCGCGTACAGCCGGTCGCGATCGGTGTTGAGCGTCTCGATGGCCGCGCCGAGCTGGCGCGCCTCGCCCTGGGTCTCACGGGCCAGCGACTGCAGCAGTTGCGCCTGGCGCGACAGATCGGCCGCGGAAACACGGTCCTGCCGCCATCCCTGTGCGGCCTGATTGGTGAAAACGGCCAGGCCGACGGCGCCGACGGCGCCAGCCCCCCACCAGCCGAGCCGCCACAGCGCGCGGCGATCGAACTCGTTCTCGTCGGCAAACAGTCCGGACAGAGTCGCGCCCGTCTTCTCAGCTCCATTCGTGCCGGCGGATTTGCGGGAGTCCCTAGCCATGAACCTGCCTTAATCGAATCACGAAGCGAACATTAACAGGAAAACCACCAGGGGCTTGAGCCGGTGCGGCTTGCCCCGCGCAGAAAACGCATTATGACAGCGCGACCTATGCGCTCCCTTCATCCCAGGTGTTTCATGACCGCTCGATCCAGTCTGACCATCGTGCTTGCGGCAGGCGAGGGCACCCGGATGCGCACGAGCGTGCCCAAGGTGTTGCATCCCATCGCCGGCGAATCACTGCTCGCGCACGTCCTGGCGGCGGCGCCGCACGGGGATGGCGCCAGCATCGCGGTGGTGGTGGGGCCGGGGCACGACGCGGTCGAGAAGGAAGCCAGGCGCCTGCGCCCGGATGCGGATATCTTCGTCCAGCACGACCGGCTGGGGACGGCGCATGCGGTGCTGGCGGCGCGGCAGGCGATCGCGCGCGGCGCAGACGATCTGCTGGTCGCATTCGGCGACACGCCGCTGATCACGGCCGAGACGTTCGCGCGGCTGCGGGCGGCGCTGGCGCAGGGCGCAGCGCTCGCCGTGCTCGGCTTTCGCGCCGCCGATCCGACCGGCTACGGTCGCCTGCTGCTCGACGGATCGAAGCTGGTCGCGATCCGCGAACAGGCCGATGCGAGCGAAGCGGAGCGGGCGATCACGCTGTGCAATGCCGGGGTGATGGCGATGGACGGCCGTTGCGCGCTCGCGATCCTCGACCGGATCGGCAACGCCAACAGCAAGGGCGAGTATTATCTCGTTGACGCGGTTGCGATCGCGCGCGAGCAGGGGCTCGACGCGGTCGTGATCGAGACGTCTGAAGACGAAGTGCGCGGCATCAACACCAAGGCGCAGCTCGCCGAGGCCGAGGCCGTGATGCAGACCCGGTTGCGCCGCGCGGCCATGGATGCGGGCGTGACGCTGATCGCGCCGGAGACCGTCTATCTCGCCGCGGATACGACGTTCGGCAAGGACGTGACCATCGAGCCGTTCGTCGTGATCGGCCCCGGCGTGTCGATCGGCGACGGCGCGGTGGTGCATTCGTTCTCGCACATCGTGCAATCCAAGCTCGGCCGCAACAGCCTGCTCGGGCCGTTCGCGCGGCTGCGGCCCGGTACGTCGCTCGGCGAAGGCGCCAAGATCGGCAATTTCGTCGAGGCCAAGGCCGCAGTGCTGGAGGCGGGCGTGAAGGTCAATCACCTGTCCTATATCGGCGACGCCCATGTCGGCGCCAATTCCAACATCGGTGCCGGCACCATCACCTGCAACTATGACGGCTTCAACAAGCACAAGACGAACATCGGCGAGGGCGCCTTCATCGGCACCAACACCTCGCTGGTGGCGCCGATCAACATCGGCGCCCGCGCCTATATCGGCTCAGGCTCGGTGATCACGCGCGACGTGCCCGACGATGCGCTGGCGCTGGAGCGCAGTCCTCAGACGACGCGCGAAGGCGCCGCGGCGCGCTTTCGGAATGCCAAGCAACGCCACAAGAAGTGAGCTGAAACATCAGCTTTCGTCGTCCTGGAACTCGGCGAACATCGCACGTGTCAAACGCCAGCCGCGGCGGGTGGCGTGCTTGACCGGCTCGTTCGTACGGTGCTTGATAGGCATCGGCTTGAGCTCGTTGCTCAAGGTCGGCGGCGGCCAGTGCGCCAGATGGCTCCCGGACGTCGGATGCGACAGGCTCAGCGGGCTGGTGCCCTTGGGATCAGTTGGGCGGCGGCTATAGGTCATGGCGTCCTCTCCGACGCGACAGTCTCTGCGCAAAAGCGTTGACCTGGCGTTAAGTGCGCTCCGAACTGGACCTCCGCATCGAACCGGAGTTGCCTGCAGGCCCTCGGTTAGGGCTCTCACTTAACCCTGTCGCAATCCGCAATAATTATTGAACCTGAAAGCGCGCCGTTTTCGTTAAGACAATGCCACGCTTTTGAATCTCTCTCGACGATTTGGGGACTGGCGCTGATGTGCGGAATCATCGGGATCCTGGGACGCGGGCCGGTTGCCGAGCATCTCGTCGATTCCCTGAAACGTCTCGAATATCGCGGCTACGATTCCGCGGGCGTCGCCACGCTCGAGGGCGATCATCTGGACCGGCGGCGCGCCGAGGGCAAGCTGAAGAACCTCGAGAAGCGGCTCGGGCAGCAGCCGCTGAAGGGACACGCCGGCATCGGTCACACCCGCTGGGCCACCCACGGCAAACCGACCGAGAGCAACGCGCATCCGCATGCGACTGACAACGTTGCCGTGGTGCACAACGGCATCATCGAGAATTTTCGCGAACTACGGGCCGAGCTCGAAAAGCAGGGCGCCAAATTCGCATCCGAGACCGACACCGAGACCGTCGTCCATCTGGTCAATTCCTATCTGCTGAAGGGCCACACCCCGCAACAGGCCGTGGCTGCGTCGCTGCCGCAGTTGAAGGGCGCGTTCGCGCTGGCGTTCCTGTTCAAGGGCCACGGCAATCTCCTGATCGGCGCCCGCAAGGGCTCGCCGCTGGCGATGGGCTATGGCGACGGCGAGATGTTCCTGGGCTCGGACGCGATCGCGCTGGCGCCGTTCACCGATACGATCAGCTATCTCGATGACGGCGACTGGGTCGAGATCACCCGCGACGCCGGCATCATCCACGATGCAACGGGCGCGGTGGTGAAGCGCGAGGTGCTGAAATCCGGCGCGTCGTCGTTCCTGGTCGACAAGGCCAACTATCGCCATTTCATGGCCAAGGAAATCCACGAGCAGCCGGAGGTCGTCGGCCACACCTTGGCACGCTACGTCGACATGGGCACCGAGCGCGTGATGCTGCCGGCGCGGCTGCCGTTCGACTTCAAAGATATCCAGCGCATCTCGATCACCGCCTGCGGCACCGCGAGCTACGCCGGCTTCGTCGCCAAATACTGGTTCGAGCGCTTCGCGCGGGTGCCGGTCGAGCTCGACGTCGCCTCGGAGTTCCGCTACCGCGAGGCGCCGCTGCGCCAGGGCGATCTCGCCATCTTCATCTCGCAATCCGGCGAGACCGCCGACACCCTGGCGGCGCTGCGCTACGCCAAGTCGCAGGGCGTCCATACGCTCTCCGTCGTCAACGTCCCGACCTCGACGATCGCGCGCGAGAGCGAGATCGTGATGCCGACGCTTGCCGGCCCCGAGATCGGCGTCGCCTCGACCAAGGCCTTCACCTGCCAGTTGATGGTGCTGGCGGCGCTCGCGATCGCCGCCGGCCGCGGCCGCGGCGAGCTCTCGGAAGCCGACGAGGCCAAGCTGGTGCACGGCCTCGTCGAGGTGCCGCGGCTGATTGCGGCGGCGCTGACGGTCGAGCCGCAGATCGAGAAGCTCGCGCGCGAGATCGCCAAGTCGAAGGACGTGCTCTATCTCGGCCGCGGCACCTCCTATCCGCTGGCGCTGGAAGGCGCGCTGAAGCTGAAGGAGATCTCCTACATCCATGCCGAGGGCTATGCCGCCGGTGAGCTCAAGCATGGCCCGATCGCGCTGATCGACGAGACCATGCCGGTCGTCGTCATCGCGCCCTATGATCGCGTGTTCGAGAAGACGGTGTCGAACATGCAGGAGGTCGCCGCGCGCGGCGGCAAGATCATCCTGATGACCGATGCCAAGGGCGCCGAGGAGGCGACCGTGGACTCGCTGGTCACGATCATCATGCCGGACATGGCCGCGACGTTCACGCCGATCGTCTACGCCATCCCGGTCCAGCTCCTGGCCTATCACACCGCCGTGGTGATGGGGACGGACGTCGACCAGCCGCGCAATCTCGCCAAGTCGGTCACGGTGGAGTAGCAGCGGGTTTCTCTTGGCTGATGCTCTCGCATCGCCTTGAGAACCAGTTCGGCGTAAGTTGCGACGCGGCATCTTCACATTCGCTGTCATCCCGGCGAACGCCGGGATCCATAGCCACAGTGCTTAATGGTTCGCAGCGCCGGCGGCTCCAGCCTGTCTCAAACGACCTCTCGGGATTATGGGTCCCGGATCTGCGCCCGCCAACGCTATCGCGTTGCCGGGCTTGTCCGGGACGACACCGTTTTTTTCGCGCCCACACCTCACGGGGGGCACGAGCGTGCAAACTCGGCCGTGCTTGCCGTCTGATCCGCAATCCGACATCAGTTTCAGGCGATGTCCCCGACGGAGTTCGGCGGTCCGCTCCATCACGGGGATCACGATGGCTTTCGACACTTGGCTGCTGTTCCTGCTCATGAGCATCGGTATCTCGCTCACGCCCGGCCCGAGCGGCCTGCTGGCTCTCACCCATGGGGCGCTGCATGGCGGGCGCAGGACGCTGTTCACGATCGCCGGCGGCCTGATCGGCTTCGTCCTCATCATCGCGCTCTGCATGTTCGGCATCGGCGCGCTGGTGCAATCCTCCATCACCTGGCTGGTCGTCCTGAAGTGGGTGGGCGGGCTGTATCTCGCCTGGCTCGGCATCAAGCTGTGGCGATCGCCGCCGGTGGCGGTCGATGCCGGCAGTGAGCCCGCCGTTGCGAGCGGGCAGGTGCTGTTTCGCCAGGGTTTCCTGACCGCGGCCACCAATCCCAAATGCCTGCTGTTCTTCAGCGCCCTGTTGCCGCAGTTCATCGACCCCGAGCGCAGCCTTGCGGTACAGTTCGGCATCGTGGCCGTCACCTATACGGTGACCGAGTTCCTGACCGAGGTCGCCATTGCCAGCGCGGCGGCCCAGGTTCGTCCATGGCTCGCCCGGATCGGGCGGCGCTTCAACCAGGTCTGCGGCGGCATCTTCGTGGCGGTCGGCCTGGCCCTGCCGCTGCGTAGCGCCTAGGGCAGCGCGTTTGCCCTTTTGAGTGGCTCCTCGCCGCAGCAGGGATTGAAAAATCGACGCCTTGCGCGTTGACTTGGTGCCCGGCTGCCGGGCCACAGGTCAGCGGCAAAGCGCGCATGTGTCGGAAAGAGGGCCTTCGCCCTTCAAAAATCTGCTAAGACCCCTAGGTGAGATTTGATCCGACCCGGAAGTTCGCATGAGTTCCCGCGACGACCTGCCGCCTGAGACCGATCCCTTGGCCGATGCTCCGGCCGAGACGCCCCACCATGGGCTGATGTTCCGGTTTCGCAACTATTTCCTGACCGGCCTCGTCGTCGCCGGTCCCGTTGCCATCACGCTCTACATCACCTGGTGGTTCGTGACCTGGGTGGACGGGCTGGTCCGGCCGTTCGTGCCGCTGGTCTATCGTCCGGAGACCTATCTGCCGTTCGGCGTGCCCGGCTCCGGCCTGATCGTAGCCGTGATCGGGCTGACGCTGCTCGGCTTCCTGACGGCCAACCTGATCGGCCGCACCCTGGTCGACCTCGGCGAGCGGCTGCTCGGCCGCATCCCGGCGGTGCGGGCGATCTATCGCGGCCTCAAGCAGGTGTTCGAGACGCTGTTCTCGGGCAAGGGCTCGAGCCTGCGCCGTGTCGGCCTGGTCGAGTTTCCCTCGCCCGGCATGTGGTCGATCGTCCTGATCTCGCAGCCGCCGAGCGCGGAGATTTCGAGCCGGCTGCCCGGTGACGACGAGCAGATCTCGGTGTTCTTGCCGTGCGCACCGAACCCCACCACCGGCTTCTTCTTCTATCTGCCGCGGAGCAAGATCATCGAGGTCGACATGAGCGCCGAGGACGCGGCGACGCTGATCATGTCCTGCGGCGTGGTGCAGCCGGGATCGGACCAGCAGAAAAAAGTCGCGGCGCTGGCCAACATGGCCAACGCCGCGCGCCTCGCCAACGCACCCGCGCAGCCAGCGCCGCACCGCGAGCCCGAGCCGGCCAAGGCGGACTAGGCTGAAAGGCCGACTGGCGCGAAAGGCCAGCCACTGCGGAAGAGCTAGGCCGCATCCTGCGGAACGAACACGCGCAGGCGATGCCCGTCCGGATCGAGCGCGACGAACGTGGTTCCGAAATCCATCCGTGTCGGCGCCTGCGCGATCGAAAGTCCGCGCGCCTTCCAGTCGTCGTGCAGCCGCTGGACCTCGCCGGCATCGCCGACCGCGAACGCGACCTCGCCGAAGCCTGCGGCGCCCGTCGCTGGCGGCTCGACCGTGTGCCGCGACCACAAGCCCAGCATGACGCCCTCGCGCAGCGGCAGCATGGCAAACGTCGGCGATTGTTCGATCGCGGGCCGGCCGAGCAGATCCGCATAGAAGGCCGCGCTCCTCGGCGGATTGTCGACATAGAGGATCAGGAAATTGAAGTCGGGCATCGTCATCTCTCCGGTGGCGGCGCCGGCTGCGGCGCTTCAGCCACACGACTAGCCGAGCCCTCTGCCAGATTCTGTCAGCAGCCTTCGTGAGCATGGTCGGTGGCGGTCCGGTCCGCCCAGCGGGCGAACGTGCGCATCGCGGCGCTTTGCACTGCATGATGATGCGGGGAAAGCACAGCCACGGATGTCATCGTTCCTACAACCAATGGGCGGTGGTGTTTCGAATGGTCACCATGGAAACATCGGGCAAACAAAAGTAGGGCGTTGGGGAGGCGCGTAGGATGCCTGTGAGTAGGACGACATTGTTGTGCGCGGTCGCGCTGTCTGCGGCGTCCCTGCAACTGACCGCGCCGGCAGCAGCCCAGACCACCTATGCGCGCATTCAGGCTTTTGGCGACAGCTACGCCGACACGGGCAATCTCTGGACCTTCACCGGCGGCGCCGGCAAGCTGCCGCTCTATCCCACCGGTCGCTTCAGCGGCGGTACGAATTTCGTCGACACGACCTCGGCGCTGCTCGGCATTCCCCAGCTCAACTACGCGATCGGCGGCGCCATGGCGGGCAATACCAACGTGGTGGCGCCCGGCATTCCCGGCTTCTTCCAGGAATGGAGCGGACTGACGGGCTTCTCCGGCACGATCTCGTCGACCGACCTGGTCGAGATCTCGGTCGGCGGCAACGATGCGCGGGCCTATTACCGCGCCGGCGGCTCGCTCGCTGGCGCGCCGACGGCCGCGGCCGTCACGGCCCAGCAGGCCATGGCCGGCATCAACGCGCTGGTCGGGGACGGCGCGCGCAGTATCGTGTTCACGGCCGGCGATGTCAGCACCTTGCCTGAGGCCGTTGGCAACGCCAATGCTCCGGCCGGCAAGGCCTACAGCACGACCTATAACAGCCTGATGCAGCAGTCGCTCGCTGGCGTCGCGCGTTCGGGCGTGCGTGTCGAGTACGTCGACACCGGACTGATCGGCACGCTGATCCAGGCCAATCCGTCGCGCTATGGCTTCACCAATGTCGGCGCCTGTCCGATCGCCTGCATCGGCAATCCTGCGCTGCAGAACCAGTATCTGTTCTACGTCGATGGCGTGCACCTGACGTCACACGGCTTCGAGGTGCTGGGGCAGTACATCGTCAACCGCCTCAACGCGCCGCTGACCTTCGCGCCGCAAGGCGAGGTGGGGTCGATCACCGCGATGGGCTTCGCCTCGACCCTGTTCGGCAAGCTCGACATGTTCCGCGAGGCCGCGGGCTTTGCTCCGTCGACGATGAACGCCTATGGGGCAATGGGCCGCCCGCCCTACACCAAGGCGCCGCCGCTCGCGCCGGTCGGTCCATGGTCGTTCTACATGCAGGGCAATGGTGGCGTCAGCGACCGCCAGGGCAGCGCCGCCTCGAACGGCTTCAATCTCGACAGCATCGGCGGCACCATTGGCGTCGAGTACCGGCTGTCGGCGAACACCATGATCGGTACCGCCTTCGACTATTCCAATCCAAAGGCGAGGCTGTTCAACAGCGCCGGCACCACGGATGCCAACTCCTATCAGTTCGGCCTCTACGGGGCCTGGGCCAGCAGCAGCCTGTTTGCCGAGGGCCTGGCGACGATCGGCCATCAGGACTATCGCAACACGCGGCCGGGCGTGGTCGACACCATCACCTCCAATCCCGGCGGCACCACCTTCGTCGCGGCCGGCAAAGCCGGTTACCTGTTCGATGCAGGCACGGCGAAGCTCGGCCCGATCGGCGGGCTGACCTATGCCCGCGCCCGTGTCGACGGCTTCACTGAGACCGGCGATCCTGCGCTCACGCTCGCGGTCGGCTCGCAGACCGCCGAGACCCTGATCGGCAGCGTCGGCGTGCAGCTGCGCACCCCGTTCCAGGTGCAGGGCAACGTCATCAATCCGTACCTGAACCTGACGCTCGATGACGACATCATCGGCAACGGCCGCCTGATTCAGTACAGCGCGACCTCGGCGCCCGTCATCGTCAACAACTGGACGGTTCCGAACGGCACCTCGCACAACGTCTACGGCCGGGTGAGCGCCGGCGTCGTGGCGCCGTTCTGGAGCAATGTGGCGCTGACGGTGAACGTGTCGCGCACCATCGGACGCACGGGTGGCGACGATTTCTTCGGCAGCGGGGGATTGAAGATCGCGTTCTGAGGTCTGCCGCGGCGGTCAGCGTTCTCGGGGGCTCTGAGGGGAGCGTTGACGCTGCGGCCAAGGCGAGGGCAGCCCGGAAGGGCTGCCCTTCGTTTTCGTGCCTTCAATTTTGTCATGGGGTGCGCATAGTCTTCGAGACCATCGTTGGAATCGGAGCGTCATCATGCCTCCCAGCATTGCCGTCATCGCGCCCGGCGCCATGGGCAGCGCCATCGCCGCCCGTCTCGTGGAGCACGGCTGCAAGGTTCTGACGTCGCTCGAGGAACGCAGCGCGGCGACGCGGGCGAGGGCGGCCGCATCCGGCATGGTCGGCGCCAGCGACGCCGAGATCGCCAATGCCGACATCATCCTGTCGATCGTGCCGCCGGGCGAGGCTGTGGCGCTGGCGGAGCAGCTCGCGACGGTCATCAACCGGAATTCGAAGAAGCCCATCATCGTCGACTGCAACGCCGTCAACGTCGAGACCATCCGGACCATCGAGGACATCGTGCTGTCGTCGGGCGCGCGCCTGGTCGACGCCGCCATCATCGGTCTGCCGCCGAAGCCCGGCACGAAGGGACCGGCCTTCTATGTGAGCGGCGAGGCGGCGGCCGATGTCGCCGTGTTGGGCGAACTCGGGCTCGATCTGCGCCGGATCGAAGGGCCGATCGGCGCGGCTTCGGCGCTGAAGATGTCCTATGCCGGCATCAACAAGGGACTGACGGGGCTCGGCGCCGCGATGGTGCTGGCCGCCACCCGCGCCGGCGCAGCCGACGCGCTGCGCGACGAGCTGGCGCTGAGCCTGCCGCACGTCCAGGCCCGTCTCGCCAACGCACTGCCGGACATGCTGCCGAAGGCCTATCGCTGGGTCGCCGAAATGCGCGAGATCGCGGGGTTCCTCGGCGAGGATCATCCGGCTGCTCTGATCTACGAGGGCTTTGCGCGGTTGTTCGAGCACATTGCGGCGGACGTGCAGGGCGAGGGCACCGACGCGGCGCAGCTGGTGGCGTTCGCCGAGAGTTGCAGAACGAAGTAGACGATTTCAGCTCGTCGTCCCGTGCAAGCCACGACGCGCGATAGCGCATCGTGGTGCAGACCCGGACCCATACTCCGCGGCGGTTGTGAGGTACGAAAAAGCCCATCGCCATCCTGCCTCAAACTGATCCCTGGGGTTAAGGGTCCCGGCTCAGGGCCGGGACGACAGGGGAGTTTGTTGATGCACCTTCTGCTGATCAACCCGCCGTCAGCAGCGGGATCGCCTCGTCGCGTTCGTAGAGATACAGCAGGCAGCGCAGCGCATCGCTGCGCGGGCCCTTCAGCTTCGGGTCTTCCTTGAGTATCCGCAGCGCCTCGTCGCGGGCCTGGGTGATCAGTTGGGCATGCACCTCGGGCCGCGCGATGCGGTAGCCGGGCAGGCCGCTCTGGCGGATGCCGAGCACGTCGCCTTCGCCACGCAGCTTGAGATCCTCCTCGGCGATGCGGAACCCGTCTGTGGTCTCTCGGATCACGGCGAGGCGGGCCTTCGACATCGGCCCGAGCGGTTCGTGATAGAGCAGGATGCAGGTCGAGGCTTCCGAGCCGCGGCCGATCCTGCCGCGCAGCTGGTGCAACTGCGCCAGGCCGAAGCGCTCGGCGTTCTCGATCACCATGATGCTGGCCGCCGGCACGTCGACGCCGACCTCGACCACGGTGGTCGCAACCAGCAGGCGCAGCTCATGGGCCGCGAACCGCCCCATGACCTCGTCCTTCTCGCTGCCCTTCACTTTGCCGTGGACGAGGCCGACCTTGTCGCCGAAGCGCTCGCGCAGGCTCTCGAAGCGATCCGTCGCGTTGGTGAGATGATCGATGCCCTCGGCCTCGGATTCCTCGACCAGCGGGCAGATCCAGTACACCAGCTTGCCGGCATCGAGCGCGCGGCCGACGGCGTCGACGACCTCGCCGAGCCTGGTGTCGGCCACCGCGCGGGTGTCGATCGGCTGCCGACCGGCCGGCTTCTCGCGCAGCTCGGAAATGTCCATGTCGCCGAAATAGGTCAGCACGAGGGTGCGCGGGATCGGCGTCGCCGACAGAACCAGCACGTCGACGGCCTCGCCCTTCGAGGTCAGCGCCAGCCGCTCGCGCACACCGAAGCGATGCTGCTCGTCGACGATGGCGAGCGCCAGCGACTTGAAGACCACGTCGTCCTGGATCAGCGCGTGCGTGCCGATAAGGATGTCGATCTCACCGGCTTCGAGCCGGGCGAGGATGTCGCGGCGTTCCTTGCCCTTCTCGCGTCCGGTCAGGATGACCACGTTCATGCCGGCGCGAACGGCGAGCGGCGCGATGGTCTTGGCATGCTGGCGCGCCAGAATCTCGGTCGGCGCCATCAGGGCCGCCTGCTTGCCGGCCTCGGCGACGGCGGCCGCCGCCAGCAGCGCTACCACCGTCTTGCCGGAGCCGACGTCGCCCTGCAGCAGCCGCAGCATCCGCACCGGCTTTTCGAGATCGGCGGCAATCGCGGCCATCGCCTCGGCTTGCGAGTTCGTCAGCGCATAGGGCAGGGCGTCGATGATCTTGCGGCGCAGCCGGCCGTCGCCGGCATGGCGGTTGCCCGCGGGCCGGCGCAGCTGCGCCCGCACCAGGGCCAGTGCCAATTGGCCGGCGAGCAGCTCGTCGAAGGCCAGGCGGGACCAGAACGGGTTCTCAGGCAGGATGTCGGTCAGCTCCTGCGGGACGTGCACCCGCGTCAGCGCCTCCTTCAGCGAGGGGAAGTTGCAGCGTCGGAGCACCTCCGGACTGATCCATTCCGGCAGCTCAGGCAGCTTGGTCAGCGCCACAGCGATCGCCCGCCGCAGCGAGCCGAGCGCCAAGCCTTCGGTCAGCGGATAGACCGGATCGATGCCCGAGAGCTTGGCGAAGCCGGCCTCGTCCAGGATGCGGTCGGGATGCACGATCTGCGGCACGCCGTCATACATCTGCACGGTGCCGGAGACGTAGCGCTTGGCGCCGACCGGAAGCATCTTCTCGATGTAGTCGCCCTTGGGCCGGAAGAACGTCAGCACGACGTCACCGGTCTCGTCGCTGGCGTAAACGAGGTATGGCGCGCGCGCGTTGCGCGAGGGACGGTGGCGGTCGACCGTGACTTCGAGCGTCACCACGGTTCCGACCTCGACGTCGCGGACCTTCGGCCGGTTGCGGCGGTCGATCACGCTGGCCGGCAGATGCAGCAGCAGGTCGACCAGCCGCGGCGTCTCGGTGCAGCCGAGCAGGTAGCGCAGCAGCTTGTCCTGCTTCGGTCCGACCCCCGACAGGGTCGTGACCGGCGCAAACAGAGGATTGAGGATGCTGGGGCGCATGGAGCGAACACTTAAAGCGGTTTGGGAGCCGGAATAGCCGCGAATGCCGAGACATCCACGTCTTTTTCTCAGGTTCGAGGTGCCGGGCATGCCGGTTCTGCAGCCCGGGAGGGGCTGACAGGGGCGCTGTGCACCGCTATATCAACCGCGCCCGGCACCGTCCGGGCTTTTGGCGTTGAACAGCAGGATGTCGCGATGACCGGAACGACCCGATCGAGCCAAGGCCTTGACGACCGCCGCAAGCGGCTCCTGTTCCGCTGCTGGCATCGCGGCACCCGCGAGATGGATCTGATCCTCGGCCGCTTTGCCGACGCCGAGATCGGCGCCCTCAGCGAAGGCGAGCTGGCCGAGCTCGAGCAACTGCTCGAAGTCCCCGACCCGGACTTCTATGCCGCGGTCACCGGCGCCCGGCCGCTGCCGCCGGAGCAGACTCCGGCGCTGTTCGAGCGCATCAAGGCGTTCCGCGCGGTGGGCGCCGATTGATGAAGAGCCCGGTCAAGTCGCCCGCCGAGCACCTCGCGCCGGGGCGCGCGCTCACGCTCGCCAACGTCGCGGAGGGCGCCGAAGGCCTCGTCGTCTCCGACCTCGCGCGCGCCACCGCGGCCAAGCCGAAGCCGCCGGCGGTGAGCCTCGCCGTGGTCTGCCGCGACGGCAACCGGATGCAGCAGCTGGCGCGAGCGCTCGACTTCTTCGCGCCGGATCTGCCGGTGATGCAGTTCCCGGCCTGGGACTGCCAGCCCTATGACCGCGTCTCGCCACATGGCGGCATCCTCGCCCAGCGCGTGACCACGCTGGCACGGCTGTCGCGCCTCGCCGGCAGCGACAAGCCGCTGATCGTGCTGACCACCGTCAACGCCATCGTGCAGCGCGTCCCCTCGCGCGACACCATGGCGGGGCAGGCGCTGTCGGTCGCTCCGGGCCATGTCGTGCCGATGGATTCGGTGATCGCCTGGCTCGAGCACAATGGCTACCACCGCTCGTCGACCGTCCGCGAAAGCGGCGAATATGCCGTGCGTGGCGGCATCCTCGACCTGTTCCCGGCCGGCCTCGACCAGCCCGTGCGCTTCGACTTTTTCGGCGATAGCCTGGAATCGATCCGCACCTTCGACGCCGAGACCCAGCGCACCCTGCTCGACATGCGCTCGCTCGACCTCGTGCCCGTTTCCGAATTCCAGCTCGTCACCGACACCATCCGCCGCTTCCGCATGGGCTATGTCGCCGAGTTCGGCGCGCCGGAGCGCGACGATGCGCTGTACGAGGCCGTCAGCGAAGGCCGCCGCTATCCGGGCATGGAGCACTGGCTGCCGCTGTTCCACGACAAGATGGAGACCTTGTTCGACTATCTGCCGAACACACCCATCGTGATCGAGCCGCAGGGCGAGGATGCCGCGCGCGAGCGCTTCAAGCAGATCATCGATTATTACGACGCGCGCCGCGAGGCGATGGAGCATCCCGGCGGCGGGGCGATCTACAAGCCGCTGACGGTCGACCGCCTCTATCTGACGTCCTCCGAATGGGCCGAGCGGCTCGCCGCCGTCCCGCTGGCGCGTGTCACTCCGTTCGCGGTGCCGGAGAGCGCCAACGTCGTCGACATCGGCGCGCGACAGGGCCGCAACTTCGCGCCCGAGCGCAACGATTCCGCCGTCAACGTATTCGAGGCCGTGGTGGCGCACGTGCAAGCGCTGCAATCGGTGCGCAAGAAGGTCGTGATCGCGCTGTGGAGCGAAGGCTCGCGCGACCGCATGGCGAGCATGCTGAAGGATCACAAGCTGATCCATGTCACCAGCGTCAACACCTGGCGCGTGGTGCAGGCGACGCCGCGCAACGAGACCATGCTCGCGGTGCTCGGTCTCGAGACCGGCTTCGAGACCGATCAGATCGCGGTCATCTCCGAGCAGGACATTCTCGGCGACCGCCTGGTGCGGCCGCGCCGGGCGAGCCGCAAGCTCGACAATTTCATCTCGGAGGTGACGAGCCTCGCGATCGGCGACATCGTCGTTCATGTCGATCACGGCATCGGCCGCTTCGTCGGGCTGCAGACGCTCGAGGTCGCCGGCGCGCCGCATGACTGTCTCGAGCTGCGCTACGCCGGCGAAACGAAGCTGTATCTGCCGGTCGAGAACATCGAGCTGTTGTCGCGCTACGGTTCCGACCAGACCAATGTCGAGCTCGACAAGCTCGGCGGCTCCGGCTGGCAAACACGCAAGGCCAAGCTCAAGAACCGAATCCGCGAGATGGCCGGCGAGCTGATCAAGATCGCCGCCGAACGCATGCTGCACGAGGCGCCGAAGCTGCCGGTGCAGGCCGGCCTCTATGACGAGTTCTGCGCGCGCTTCCCCTATGACGAGACCGAGGACCAGCTCGCCGCGATCCAGGCGACGCTCGCCGATCTCGAAGCGGGACGGCCGATGGACCGGCTGGTCTGCGGCGACGTCGGTTTCGGCAAGACCGAGGTGGCGTTGCGGGCCGCGTTCGCGGTCGCGCTCGACGGCAAGCAGGTCGCAGTCGTCGTGCCGACCACGCTGCTCGCGCGCCAGCATGCAAAGACTTTCGCTGAGCGCTTCAAGGGCTTTCCGGTCAACGTCGCACAGGCGTCGCGGCTGGTCAGCACCAAGGAGCTCAATCAGGTCAAGAAGGGCCTCGCCGACGGCTCGGTCGACATCGTCGTCGGCACCCACGCGCTGCTCGGCAAGGCGATCAAGTTCCGCGATCTCGGCCTCGTCATCGTCGACGAGGAGCAGCATTTCGGCGTCAGCCACAAGGAGCGGCTCAAGCAGCTGCGCGCCGAGGTGCATGTGCTGACCCTGTCGGCAACGCCGATCCCGCGCACCTTGCAGCTCGCTCTCACCGGTGTGCGCGAGTTGTCGATCATCGCCTCGCCGCCAGTCGATCGTCTCGCCGTTCGCACCTTCGTCGCGCCGCATGATCCCGTGATGATCCGCGAGGCGCTCTTACGCGAGCGCTATCGCGGTGGCCAGGCGTTCTACGTGGTGCCGCGCATCGACGATCTCGCCGAGGTCAAGGAGTTCCTCGACAAGACCGTGCCGGAGATGAAGGTCGCGGTCGCGCACGGCCAGATGGCGCCGACCGTGATCGAGGACATCATCGGCGCATTCTACGACGGCAAGTTCGACATCCTGCTGTCGACCACGATCGTCGAATCCGGCCTCGACATTCCCCGCGCCAACACGCTGATCGTGCACCGTGCCGACATGTTCGGCCTTGCCCAGCTCTATCAGCTGCGCGGCCGCGTCGGCCGCTCCAAGCTGCGCGCTTATGCGCTGTTCACCCTGCCGTCGACGCACAAGATCAGCCCACTGGCCGAAAAGCGCCTGGGCGTGCTGCAGTCGCTGGAGACGCTGGGGGCCGGCTTCCAGCTCGCCAGCCACGACCTCGACATCCGCGGCGCCGGCAATCTGCTGGGCGACGAACAGTCCGGCCACATCAGGGAGGTCGGCTTCGAGCTCTATCAGTCGATGCTGGAGGAGGCGATCGAGAACCTCAAGGCCGGCATCACCGAGCCGACGGTCGACCGCTGGTCGCCGCAGATCACGATCGGCATGCCCGTGCTGATCCCCGAGGACTACGTCTCCGACCTCTCCGTGCGGCTGTCGCTGTACCGCCGGCTCGCCGATCTCGAGACCGACGACGAGATCGAGAACTTCGCCGCCGAATTGCGCGATCGCTTCGGCAAGCTGCCGGACGAGACGCGCTATCTGTTCAAGGTCGCCGCGATCAAGAACTACTGCCGCCGCGCCAATGTCGAGAAGGTCGATGCCGGCCCGAAGGGCGCCGTCATCGCCTTCCGCGACAACAGTTTTGCCTATCCGGACCGCCTCGTCGCCTTCATCAAGCGTCACGGCCAGGCCGCCAAGGTCCGCCCGGACATGAAGGTCGTGTTCCTGCAGGTCTGGGAGACGCTGGAAGAGCGGCTGGCCGGGACCACGGATATTCTGAAGGACCTGGCGGAGCTCGCGGAGAAGAAGAAGGCGGCGTAGCGCAATGGAGCGTTAGCGAAGCATCCAGCCGAAATGCAACGCAAGGCTGGCGATCGTGAAGACTGAGACGATCGCGATCACGCTGATCCAGTCGGTCTCATCGCGAGATTGTCGGTTTTGCATCGCGCCATCCTTCGCTTCGTCAGACGCCCCCGAACTAAGGGTGATAGCATCAGACGAGTGGGGCAAATGCGCGATCTGAAGATGCCAGTGTTCGGTTGAGATCGTGGCCAAGCCGATGAGATCTGACGACCGAAGTCAGGATATGCGAGCCACGCGCACACGCCGTGTCTTGGACTTGCTGGAAGCGATCCCTTACAATTTATGGTACGCTCGGCTAATTTCTTGCGATGGCGGGCACGGCGCCGTCTTGCGCTCACATATGGCGAGATCGTGCATGCGCGTGTACCCACCTTACGGACGTTGATGCGCCTGCTTGGGAGATGTCGATGACGCAACGTAACATCGCACTTCGCATCAGTGCAGACGATCCGAACGTGGCGTATCTGATGTTGCCTGAGCATCCCGGGTCAGGAACAAAGGGGTGCTCTGCCAGGCAAGTACCATTGTCTGACCTTCTTTCATACGTTGGCGCCGACATAATCCTGGATCTCGATGCGGATGGGCGGCTCATCGGAATTGAAGTGCTTGCCTGAGGCAGGCTTACTAGTGGGCTTCACGACGCCGCGCGCTGCGGCTCGCCATAGACCCGGGCCAGCAGCGTGCGTGCGGTGTCGCCCTGCTACAGCGCGGCGACGGTCACCGCCGTCTCCATGCGCGCGTTGCGCTTGCCATGCGAGGTATGGCGCATCACGGCTCGACAGCCGCCGCACGATCGCATGGCCGAACGCAGATCGGTCTCGGCGAACACGACCACGACCGAGCCGTTGTCCTCGTGGGTCCCGAAATCCATCCGGCGCATCAGCCGGCTGATGATGCGCGCGCCGTCATATTGGGCGCGGGGGTTGACGTGATCGAAGGCGAAGCGCGCGACGGCAAGGCCGCCGCCATTCTTCAGCCGCCAACCTCCCCGCAACGGGCGAACGGCTGCGCAACCCCGACCAGCTCCGCCAATCGCCCGTTGCTGCACCCGCGCCACTCGGCGTCAAACCCAACAGGACTCTAAATCCTACCGGATGAAACTTCGGTGGCAGGTCAGTTGCAGAACAGGGCGGGCCTGCGATGCTCGCCGGTATCGGCATCATGCGAGCGCTAGCTAAGTCCGGCTCGAACGCGTGTGCAACCTTGAGATGGTCGCACGAGTCCCTAAAGAGGATTAATGTTTCACAGATTTTTATCAACGAGATCAGTTTCGCAGATCTTCAAGAAGATCAAAGGTCAGTTGTGGGGGGCGATCCAACTGCCTAGTTCAGGCATCGACGATGTCCGATCCACGATCACTATCGCCGGAGATAAATTTCCGCCGAGGCATTAGCTATGCCGGCGGTCTGGTCGCAATTGGACTGATCTATTTCGCCCTGGCAAAAGGTGGCCTTGCTCTCGCCTCTATTCATCCCAGTGCAACGCCAATTTGGCCACCGACAGGTGTCGCGCTGGCGGCGGTGCTGTTGTGGGGATATCGGACTTGGCCCGCAATTTTCACGGCGGCGGTGATCGCCAATGCGACGACCGCCGGCTCGGTTGCCACCGCGATTGCGATTGCGACCGGTAACTCTCTTGAAGCGGTTGTTGGCGCTTACCTAATCAATCGATGGTCGAGCGGATGTAATACGTTTTCGACGCCATATTCTGTCGCGAAGTTTACCTTGATTTGCCTCGTGATCGCGACACCGATCAGCGCCAGCATTGGACTGTCCAGCCTGGCAACCGCCGGGTACATCGAACGGACGAATTTCGCAAACGCCTGGGTCACATGGTGGCTGGGAGATGTGACCGGCGCGCTGGTCATTGCCCCCGTTATCGTGCTTTGGGCATCAAGCCCCTACCATGCTTTCAACCGCAAGGAATTTTTGGAGACGGTCGGCGTCCTCGCAACAGCGGCGGCTGTTGGACTCATTGCTTTCAGCCCCCTGATCGAGCAAACGCCGAGCCGAAATCCATTGGGTTTTCTCGCGATCCTGCCAATGTTGTGGGCGGCGCTGCGCCGCGGTCCACGTGACACCGCAACGGTTGCGCTGGTGCTTGCGGGGATCACGATTTGGGGGACGCTCACGGGCGGCGGCCCCTTCACGACCGTGGATCTCAACGTTTCATTCCTGCTAGTATTGATGTTTTTGATCAGTATTGCCGTTCCAAGCTTGCTACTGAGCGCCGACGTCGAGGTGCGCAAGAAAGCGGAGGAAAGTCTGCGCCACGCGCAGATGGAACTCGAACGGAAGGTCGCTGAGCGTACGCAAGAGCTGGAGCTCGCCAATGCAGCAAAATCGCGCTTTCTTGCCATGGCAAGCCATGATTTGCGGCAGCCATTACATGCACTAGGCCTGTTCGTTGCACAGCTGCGCACGCCGCTCAAATCGGGGGAAAGGACAAAGACGATCGAGCGGATCGATGCAACGCGCAAAGAAATGGATGAAATGTTCAACTCGCTCCTGGATATTTCCAGGCTCGATGCTGGAATCCTTACACCCAAAATTACCGAATTCCCGATCGCGCGCCTGTTGCAAACAATTGAGACTACGTTTGATCAGGCAACGCGAGAAAAAGGCTTGCGTCTACGCGTTCGGCGAAGTGACGCCTGGGTGCGGAGCGACGCCATGCTGCTCGAACGCATACTGCTCAATCTGGTATCCAATGCTGTGCGCTATACGTCACGGGGCGGGATCATCGTCGGATGTCGTCGGCGCGGTGAAATGTTGCGTATCGAAGTATGGGATAGCGGTCCCGGCATTCCTGAGGATCAGAAGCAGAATATCTTTGGCGAGTTTTTTCAACTACCCGGCCCAGAACGGAACCGGTACGGCGGCCTGGGGCTCGGCCTGGCTATTGTCGACAGGCTTCGCGTACTTCTCAACCATCAAGTCGACTTAGCTTCGACTGTGGGCCGAGGTTCGCGATTCTCAATCCTGATTCCGATGGCCGATAAATGCGTCAGGTCCACTGAGCCCGTCGACTCACCTCGCCCCGCAGCGGTCGAAGGTAAGGTAATTCTTGTTATTGCCGATGCTCCAATTGTGCGAGAGGAGACGGGCGGATTGCTTGGCAAATGGGGATACTCCGTCCTTACCGCCGGATCCGACGAAGCTGCGCTCATCCGACTGGCTGAGCGCCAACAACGCCTCGATCTTATAATCTCGGACTATCATCTTGCCAGCGGAAAGACCGGTATCCGAGCAATTGAACAAATTAGTGCGGCGTTTGGCTCGTCAATTCCAGCTATCCTCACCAGCGGCGATACGGCACCCGAACCATTACGTGACGCTAAGGACAGAGGGTACATTTTGCTGCACAAACCTGTCGACCCAATGCGGCTCCGCGCTGTCATGCACGAGTTCTTGAGGGATCAAGGCGATCGGAGAGACACCGGGGCGGCGTTATGAATCAGATTTCGGCGACAAGTCCCAGCCCATTTTTCCTACTTCTATTACTGCCTCGGTGCGACTCGTTACATTGAGTGCCTTGAGAACGACCGTGATGTGGTTCTTCACGGTCGGCACGGCCATATCGAGGGTCTTGGCAATGATCTTGTTGCTTTTTCCCTTCATCAGGAGCGCAAGCACTTCAATCTGCCGATCGGTCAACCCGAGACCCTTGGGAGAGTCCCGCGTCGCTAGCTTATTTGCAGGCCGCGGAGACGTTGGTTCCTCAAGTATCTCCGAGGGAATGTAAATGCCGCCAGAGAACACTAACTTGATGGCGTTGAGCATGACCTCACGTTCGGTAGTTTTCGGGATGAAACCCAGAGCGCCAAGTTTGAAGGCACGCTTGACTGTATCTTGATCATCCGAGGACGAGAGAATGACGATAGCAATGGTCGCATAGCGGTCACGCAGTTCGCGGAGGACAGAGAAGCCATCTCGATCAGGCAAATTGATATCAAGCAAAATGAGGCTGATGTCAGGATGTTCCTCGACTATGTGCACTGCCTCACGGCCGTTCGAAGCTTCAAAAATGACGGAGTCTCGCTTCAGTTGTTTCACGACAGCGTGCAACGCCTCGCGGATTAATGCATGGTCGTCGACAATAAGAACTTTCATAAAAGCTCTCCGTCATCCCATTGCACGGAGATCCAACTCAAAAAACATACACCCACCTTCGGGTCTTTGGCGAGGAAGAAGCTGGCGGAAGACTGGCTCTCGATACCGTCTATCCACCATCATCCTTGGCCCAACCAGCGGTGCGCCGCCGGGCACTCAAGGTAGGAGCCGAATGCCGTTGTGTGGTGTAATTGTAGTCACCGCACGGTAGGAGCGCGAGTACGGACCACGAAAGTCGTGGGACTCAGGGTCTCCTTCGCCTGTAGGCAAAGGTGATTGATGCCGAGATCTGTACGGTACCTTGATCATAGGACCTAGGAACCTCTCTCTGTGGACCTCCGGCTGATTTACGCGCTCTGCCGTTTGAACGATGATCGTCAAACGGACAGCCTCACGCGCCAGCAGGTTCTACCAAGCGCCGCCAGCCGCCATATGATCATTATCGTAATAGCTTTGGTGGCCGGGGTCGGCGTGAAGCAAATCTAGATTGCGGCGTTGTCACGATCCGGCAGCGCGGCGGTGACTTTCTGTCAAATTCGGTCCCTCTTGAAGCGTGCTCGTACGCCGGACGGGGCAATCAGATGCATGATCGAACTGCCGACCTGAAGCCATCGGTAGGCGCGTTGCCGGAGCTGAAAGGCTACGGCCGCGATTTGCGCATTGATGCCTGCCGCGGCATCGCGCTCTGGTGCATCTTTCTTGATCATGTCCCCAACAACATCGGGAGCTGGCTGACACTGCGGAACTACGGCTTCAGCGATGCCGCGGAAGTGTTCATGTTCGTGTCGGGCGTAAGCTGCACGTTGGCCTACGGCAAGGCATGGCGCTGCGGGGGGTGGACCGGCGTGATCGGCCGGACGCTGTGGCGAAGCTGGGATATTTATGTCGCATTTCTGCTGCTCACGCTCGCCTGCGCCATCATGGTTCACCTCGCAGGCGGCGGCCATCTTGCCGACGAGAGCAATACGCGCATTCTGTTGGAACAGCCGGGCGTGACGCTCGCGCACGCGGCGATCCTGCAATACTGCCCCGTCAACACCGACGTCTTGCCGCTCTTCGTGCTTTATCACCTTTTGTTCGCGCCGCTGCTGTGGCTGCTGCTGCGAGCGCCGAACGCAACGCTCGGCGCGTCGCTGTTGCTTTACGCACTGGTGCACGTCTTCGGATGGACCATCCCGGCATGGCCGAACGGCCACTGGGCCTTCAATCCGCTGGCTTGGCAGCTGCTGGTCGTGCTTGGCGTGTGGTGGATGATCGAAGACAAGAGAGCCCGGCCATGGGTGACCTCACGCACCGCGCTTGTGGCTGCCGCTCTCTATCTGGTGTTCAGCCTCATCATCGCATTGAGCTGGAGCATCAAACCGCTGGAAGCGCTGCTCCCGCAGGCGCTGCTGACGCTGCTTTACCCGATGGACAAATCTAATCTCGATCCGTTGCGACTGCTGCATTTCTTGGCCCTTGCGGTTTTGGTGGTATGGTTAGTGCCTCGCAATTGGCGAGGGCTGACGACGCCGGTGATGCGCGGCGCCATTCTCTGTGGCCAGAATTCGCTGCCAATCTACTGCCTCGGCGTTCTGCTGACGTTCGCCAGCCGCCTGGCGCTGCTCGGCATCTCGGAGGGGCTGACGATGCAGATCGCGCTCAGTGTTGGTGGCGTCCTGGTGATGATCGTGGCGGCGACGCTGCTGAACTTGATCAAGATCAAGCCGAGGCAGCAGCCGGACGCGAAGCCCGTCGAGCAGACAACCAGGTTTGAGCTGGTCGTCAATCTCAAGACAGCCAAGGCGCTCGGCGTTGACATTCCGTCCACGCCGCCCGCCTCGGGCCGACGAGGTGGCCGAACAAAGATTCTGTTTGCTCCGGCGCGCGAGTCCGGCTGCGGCGCTGATCCAGCGCCAGCAATCGCGCACGCCTTCGGGCCACCAGCGAAAACTGTGGGTCAGGTCGTGAATTAGTTCACAAGGACTGTGGAGCCTGCCCTTTATTCTTCCGGCCATCGTACAGGAGCCAAGGCCATGATTTCCCACCCAAGGACCCACAAGGGAGCGGTGCTGATCGCGGCGTGCGTGATGTTTGCCAGCGTAGCGGCATTATTGTCGGTCAACGTGACGTCACCCACTAGCGCCGCGCTCGGCGCTGACTGGCAGTGCAGCCGGCTTGCGCTCGTTATCACGATCTGCACCCATGTGCGTGCACACGAGACCGTTTCAACTGGCGTGCGTAAGCGGACCTGGTACCCGGAATCATAGCTCGGTGATACGGCGGTCTTTGAAGCGGCGTTGCCGGGCCTTTTTCTTGGTCCAGACGAAGGGCTCAGATCTGACGTTATATACTTTGTTGTAGTGACCTGCCCCTAGGAGTTTGCGGCCTATGCGGCCAATCTCACCGCAACGGGCGATCGGATGCGCAACCACCACCAGCTCCGCCAATCGCCCGTTGCTGCACCCACGCCACTCGGCGTAAAACCCAACAGGACTCTAAATGCTACTGGATGAAACTTCGGTGGCAGGTCACTCGCAATGACGCCCGTGACGCAGGCAACATCGTTCTATGAAGCCGCGCGTTGCGCCTCGCCGTAGACGCGGGCCAGCAAGGTGCGCGCGGTGTCGCCCGGCTGCAGCGCGGCGACGGTGACCGAAGGCTCTGTGCGCGTGTCGCGTTTGCCGTGCGAGGTGTGGCGCATCACGCTGGAGAGGCGGCGGGCGATGGCGTGGGCCGAGCGCAGATCCGTCTCGGCAAACACGACGACGACGGAGCCGTTGTCCTCGTGGGTGCCGAAATCCATCCGCCGCATCAGGCGGCTGATGATGCGGGCGCCGTCATACTGGGCGCGCGGATTGACCGGATCGAAGGCGAAGCGGGCCACCGCCAGGCTGCCGCCGCTCTTCTGGGTCTGGCTGACGGCGGTGGCAAAGTCGCGCGCAAAGGCGTTCCGGGTGAGCAGGCCGGTCTGCGGGTCGAGCATGCCGCCGGCTTCGATGGCGCGCAGCGTGCGGTTGAGGCGCGCTTCGAAGGCGTGCTGGCGGATCAAGGGCAGCGCGCTGGCCGCGATGTGCGCGGGAGCGCCGGCGATGATCTCGAGATTGGCGAGTTCCTGCAGCGGCGCCGGCTGGTTGGCAGTGACGACGACGGCAAGGTTGCGGAAGCGGGTGTCCTCGGCGAGCACCGCGAGGAACGCATCGACCACGCGCGGCGAAAACCCTTCGCCGAGCACGATGCCGTCGATGTCGCGGCTCGACAGATGTTTGGCGGCGGCTTCGATGCTCAGCGCGCCGACGACCGCCATGCGTTCGCCGAGCGCGACCGACAGGCCGGGCAGGGAGCTGCCGCGGCCGAGCAGCAGCACGGTCGCGTCATCGAGCGGATCTGTTTCCGGCAATGTGGCGTCGGGTGCTTTCTTCTCATTGAGACGGCGCAGCACGGTGGTGTGCAGCGTGCGGACGCGCAACGCCGCGCGCAGCCGCGCCAGCAGCCGCTCGTGATTGTCGCTGCCATGCAAGGGAATGGCGTGGTCGGGCAGGACAGCGCCACCGGGTGCGATGGCGATCAGCGGCACGTACGGCTTGCGCGCGCCGACATGACGCGAGAACGCCGCAAGCTCGGTTGCATCAGCATCCTCGACGACGGCAACGACCGCGGCCGGCTGAACCTTGGACATCATGCTGATCGCATCAGCCCAGCGCGTCTCGACGGAGGGGAGAATTTGCGCCACCGCGAGGGCCGCACTCAGCGAAGGCCGCGTGGACGAGGAGACGATGAGAAGCGGGCCTTGTGGGGACATCCAGGGAACTCAGGATACGCTGACGTTACATCGCGATCCTAGGTCCCTCCCGTTAACGCAGCGTCAACACTGTTCCAAACATGACGGTTCCGTAGCTGTCCGGACGGCAGGATCAGCCGCCCGAGCCGGCGCGGTCGCGGAAGGCCTCGACCATCAGCGGATTGAGTCCCAGCTCGGCGAGCGCTTCCCGCGCGCGCGCATTGTCCATCGCGCGGCCCGCGAGGCGGTGACCGCTGAGACGGTCGGGCAGAGCGGTCAGCAGCGCACCCTGGCCGAGCCGCCTCGACCATTCGTGCAGGTCCTGGGCGAGGAAGCGGTAGCCGCCCACGGCCATCACGCCGGCCGGCGGCGCCGTGATCGAGATCGTGTCCTGGGCGCGGTCGAGGCGCACGGCGTATTCGGTGTCGACGTAGTCGCGCGGCGCTGCCGGCATCAGCGAGTCGCTCGGCGGTTGCGGCGGCGCGTAGGCGGCCAACACGACCATGGGCCCACGCAGCCCGAGCGTGCCCTTCGGCGTCACCAGGATCTCGCCGGCGATCGACGAGCCCGGCTGTTCGCGCGGCGCGCCCTGGCGGCCCGGCTTGACCGGCCCGGGACTGCCATCGGCCGCGGTGCGGCGCACGGCGAACAGTCCGGCTTCGCCGAACAGATAGACGTCGGTCATCTCGATGTCGCGCGTCTTCCACGATGCGCTCGACGCCACCTGCTCGGGCGCGCGCCACAGGCCGAGCACATAGCGCAGGTTCGGCAGCCGCGCGGCCAGATTGCCCTCGTCGAGACGCAAGGCGAGTTGAGCCGGGGCGACCAGCGTATCGCAGGCCAGCTCCGCGAGCTGCTGTTCCAGCGCGTCGGCGTCGAACGGGTGGTGCAGCGCAAGGGTGCCGCCGGACAACAGCCATGTCACGACCGAGGCGGCGAGGCCGGCGAATGACGACGGCAGGAAGGCCGACATCATGTTCACGCCCTGCGGCAGATCGCTCTCGAGCGAGACGGCGAGCCCACCGGCGATCAGGCTCAAATGGGTGCGCGGCACGGCGCGGAAGCCGTCGGCGGTCACGTCGAAGGAGACGATCGCGGCCTTGCGGCCGTCCGGCATGAGCCCGCGCGTCGAGCGCGAGGGTTTTGCGATCGACTGGTCCAGCGAATACATCCCCTCGGGCAGGTCGGAGCCGAAGCCGCAGACGTGGCGGATCGAGAACGCCTCCGCCGCCGCATTCATCGCGAGATCGGAGTGAATCACGCCGTCGATCTTCGACATCGTGACGATGGCGCGCGCGCTGGTGCGGTTCAGCGCCGCCACGAGCTCCGACTGACGCCACAGCAGCGGGAATACGGCGACCACGAGGCCGGCGCGATGCGCGGCCAGCACCGTCAGCACGAACTCGATCGTGTTGGGCAGTTGGACCGCGATCACCGAATGAGCCGGCAGGCCGGCGTCGACGAAGTGCGCGGCCAGCGCCGAGATCACGCGATCGGCTTCGGCATAGGTCAGGCGCATCGGCGGTCGCCCGGTGACGCGCTGCTTGTTGATCGGATCGACCAGCGCAACCGCATCCGGCTTGCGCGCCAGGATGCGTTGAAACAACGCGTCGAGCGTCGGCGACGTATTGGCCTGATTCACCTGTTGCCCCGTACTTTCACGGACCCGGCCACGACCAATTGCCCCGATTGGTCACTTCCGTGCCGGCTCCGGCCGCTGCCACCAGCTCTCCGGGAGCGCTCCCGTCAAAGCTGTCCTCTCTGGCCGTTCTATACGATTCCACCGCGCGATCCATTCCTCGGCGGCATTGAGCACTGGAATAGCGTAGAACCCCGCCATCAGGGTACGGTCCAATGCGCGAACCGTCGAGATAAATTCCGGCCTGTCGCGGGCGCGCAACAGCGCCGCGATCATGGCGTCGATCGCCGGGTCCTTGGCGCCCATGTAGTTGCGGGTTCCGGTGCGGTCGGCGGCCTCGCTGCCCCAATAGAACGCCTGCTCGTTGCCGGGAGACAGCGACTGGTCCCAGCGGTTCTGGATCATGTCGAACTCGAAGCTCAGGCGGCGCTGGTCGAACTGCACGGGATCGACGACCCTGACGGACGCATTGATGCCGGCCCGCTTGAGACTGCCGGCGTAAGCCAGCGCAATACGCTCCTGGTCGCGCGTCGTGACCAGGATCTCGAAGGCGAGGGGGGCCCGCGTCGTCCGATACCGCAAGACCGTCCCGTCGAAGCCATAGCCGGCCTCGCCAAGCAGATCGAGCGCCGCCTTCAGCGTTGCGCGGTCGCGGCCGGACCCGTCGGTGATCGGCAGGCGGTAGCTGCCGTCCATGATATCGGGGGGGATCTGCGCGGCGTACGGCTTCAACAGATCGAGCTCGGCCGCATCGGCTGGACGTCCATAGGCCGAAAGCTCGGATCCGGCGAAATAGCCACCGCTGCGGCGGTACAGCCCGAAGAAGTAGTTGCGGTTGATCCATTCGAAATCGAACAGCAGCGTCAGCGCACGGCGCACCTTCACGTCGGCGAACACCGGCCGCCGCGTGTTGAACACCAGGAACTGCGAGGGCTGCGGCATCCCCGAGGTGAAGCTGTCGCGGATGACCTCGCCATTGCGCGCGGCCGGGAAGTCGTAGCCGTCGTGCCAGCGCAGCGGTTCGGTCTCGACGCGGAAGTCGTACAGCCCGCGCTTGAAGGCTTCGAACTGTCCATTGGACTCGCGGTAGTAATCGAGCCGGACCTCGTCGAAGTTCCACAATCCGCGGTTGACCGGCAGGTCGCGTCCCCAATAGTCCGGATTGCGGGTGAGGGTGACACTGGATCCCGGCTGCACCGCGGTGACACGATACGGGCCCGACCCGAGCGGCGCGGTCATCGTCGTGTCCTCGAAGCTCGCCAGGTCGGTCGCGTGCTTCGCCAGAATCGGCATCAGGCCGAGGATCAGCGGCAACTCGCGGTCTTCGGCGCCGCCGAAATCGAACCGGATGGTCAGCGGATCAAGCACGTCGACCCTGGTGACCTTGCCGTAGTATTGCCGGTGGTTGGGGCGGCCGTGATCACGCAGCAGCGCAAAGGAGAACGCCACGTCCTCGGCGCGCACCCGGCTGCCGTCGGAGAAGCGGGCGCGCGGGTCGAGCCGGAAGGTGACATAGGTCCTGTTCTCGTCGGTCTCGACGGTTTTCGCCAGCAGGCCATACAGCGTGAACGGCTCGTCATTGCCGCGGGTGAGCAGGCTCTCGACCACATAGCTGCGGATTTGCTGCACTGCGATGCCGCGGACGATGAACGGGTTCAGGCTATCGAAGGTGCCGAGCAGTCCCCAGACCAGACGACCGCCCTTGGGCGCGTCGGGATTCGCGTACGCCATGTGGTCGAAGTCGGCGGGCAAGGCCGGGTGACCATGCATGGCGATCGCCGCAGTTTCTGCCGCTTTCGCCATGGGAGTGTAGACCTCGGGCAACAATGCCAGGATGACGGCGACACATCGCACGGCCGCGCTGAACATGCGCTGCAGCATCAGGATCGGGGCGCAAGCATTTGATTCGGAACAGGTCACAAGGGGCTTTTACCACAGGCTCGCCAGCGCTAGACCGCGGCTTCGACATGGTCTCGCGGCATTGATTCTTCCGCGCACCGCGTTAAGAAGGCGGGCGATTGAGTTACGGCGGTAACGCCTGTCACTTAACCGCCTCATTTCCTGAGGAGACAGCCGCTTCAACGGCTTGGTGTGGCGCCTTTGGCGGTCTCGGGCGCTGCCGTTCAGAAAGGGTTTTCCGCAATGAATTTCCGTGACTTGGCCTCGTCGGTTGGGCCGCGTGGGCGGCTTGTCGCGCTGCTCGCGGTCACCGCGCTGGCCGTTTCCTTCGCTCCTTCGGTTGCGCAGGCTCAAGCGCCGAAGGCGAAGGCTCCGGCTGCCGCTCCCAAGGCTCCCGCTCCGGCCGCCCAGGCCCCTGCCACTCCTCCCGCCGGCGGCCAGCCTCAGGCCCAGGCTCAGCAGGAGATGCCGCAGCTGATCTATGCGCCGTGGACCAAGTTCTGCCTGAAGGGGCAGGATGCCAACGCCAAGCAGGTCTGCTTCATTGGCAAGGACGGCCGCATCGAATCCGGTCAGCCTGTGGTTGCAGCGGTCATCATCGAGCCCGAAGGCGAGCCGAAGAAGATCCTGCGTGTGACCCTGCCGCTCGGCATGCAGTTGCAGCCCGGCACCCGCATCGTCATCGACAACAACCAGTTCATGGAAGGCAAATACGTCATCTGCTTCCAGAACGGCTGCATGTCGGACTACGAAGCAACGCCCGAATTCGTGAACAGCCTCAAGAAGGGCCAGACCCTCTACGTCCAGGCGATCAACTCGAACGGCACCGCGCTGACGCTGCCGCTGCCGCTGCAGGAAGGCAACAGCAGCTTCGCCAAGGCCTATGATGGTCCGCCGACCGACCCGAAGCAGTTCGAAGAGACCCAGAAGAAGCTGCAGGAAGAGCTGCAGAAGCGCGCCGAGGAGCAGCGCAAGAAGCTCGAGCAGACCCAGCCAGGCCAGCCGCAGGCGAAGCAGTAACGCCGGTCGGGTCCATTCCGCAAAATCAAGGGCGCTCCATTCGGAGCGCCTTTTTCGTTCTGCGGACGGATGTGAGGGGAACTTGCGCGCCGGGACCAAAGATCAAGCCTGCGCCGGCGGCGCTGGGTTGAAACCCTCCGGTCGACAGGTCAGTTCATCAGCGGATTGCGCGGACGATAGCCGCCCGACTTGTCCTTGATGAAGATCTCCGCAACCTGGGAATGGCGGATCGGCTCGCCGGACTCGTCGGGAACCAGGTTCTGCTCGGAGACATAGGCGACGTATTCGGATTCCGCGTTCTCGGCCAGCAGGTGATAGAATGGCTGGTCCTTGTGCGGACGGACCTCCTCGGGAATCGACAACCACCATTCCTCGGTGTTGTTGAACTCCGGATCGATGTCGAAAATCACGCCCCGGAACGAGAACACCCGATGCCGGACGATCTGGCCGATCTGAAACTTGGCAGTTCGCGCTTTGATCATCCCAGTCGAATAGACCAGGATGGGGAGCGATGCTAGTGCCCCGCGGGCGGATTTGATCTAGACCGATCCGATTCGCGTCAAGCCGCGACGCCCCCGCATTCCAGGCCCTTCCCAGGCCCCCTCAGGGGGTCATCTTCCGAGCCCATGTTCGACATTCTCAATCTGGCCCTGCCTTATTTCGGCGTCGTTTTCATAGGCTTCGCCTGCGGTAAGTGGAGGAGGCTGCCCGAAGCCGGGCTCGCCTGGATGAACTTCTTCCTGCTCTACGTCTCGCTGCCCGCTTTGATGTTCAACCTCATCGCGCGCACGCCGTTCACGGAGCTGAGCAACCCTCCCTTCCTGGTTGCAACGACGCTCGCTACCATGCTCACCTTCGCCCTGGCGCTCGTGCTCGGCAAGGCCATCGGGCGGCTGTCGCTACGCGAGGCGACCATGGCCGGGCTCGCGGGCGGCTACGGCAACATCGGCTATATGGGGCCTGGGCTGGCGCTGGCCGTGCTCGGGACCAAGGCGGCGGCGCCGACCGCGCTGATCTTCTGCTGCGACAGCATCTTCCTGTTCTCGATCGTGCCGCTGCTCGTCGAGCTGACCGAGCGCGACCACGCCTCGGTGGTGCATGCGCTGCGCACGGTGCTGCGCCAGATCCTGCAGAACCCGCTGATCATGGCGACGGCAGCCGGCATCCTGGCGGCGGCGTTTCAGCTGCATCCGCCGACCGTGCTCGACCGCACCCTGCAGTTCCTGCAGAACGCCGCCGCGCCGACGGCGCTGTTCGCGCTCGGCGTGACCGTGGCGCTGCGCCCGTTCGAGCGGCTGCCCTGGGAGGTGCCGGTCCTGACCGTGGTGAAGCTCGTCGTCCACCCGCTGCTGTCGTTCGGGCTGATGCTGCTGTTCGGGCCGTTCGCGCAGCCTTGGGCGGCGACTGCGGTGCTGATGGCGGCGCTGCCGCCGGCGCTCAATGTGTTCGTGATCGCGCGCCAGAATGACAGCTGGATCGAGCCGGCCTCATCGGCGGTGCTGATCGGCACCTTCGCCTCGGTGATCACCCTGACCAGCGTGATGTGGCTGATCCAGACTGGCCGGCTGGTGTTTCCCTGACGGTGCTCAACCGGCCTTGCGCGTGGCTCTCCATGACGGCGCCAGGCCCTCGCGCATCGCGAGCCGCCGCAGCGGACCGATGCCGCTCATCAGGTGCATGCCGACGGCGCGCAGCGACTGCATCGGCAGGAGATCGCTGAGCAGCGAGCGGTTGGCGACGTCGATGGCGAAGGTGCGGCTCAGGATGTCGGCGCGGCGCGCGGCACCGTAGCGCGCGAGCACCTGCGGGGCACCGATATCCTCGCCGGCCGCATTGGCCTTGCGCACGACATCGGCGATGTCGATGCCGTCGCGCAGGCCGAGGTTCAGTCCCTGCGCACCGATCGGCGGCACCACATGCGCGGCCTCGCCGACCAGGGCGATGCGGTTTTGCGCGTAGCGCAGGGGCCGCTCGATCGCGAGCGGAAACACATGGCGGCCCGGCTCGACGCGAACGCGTCCGAAGATCGAATGCGACTGCCGCTCGGCGGCGTCGGACAGGGCGTCGTCGTCGAGCGCGAACAGCCGGTCGGCCTCCTTCGGGGCTGCGACCCAGACGACGCTGGAGCGGTCGCCCGGCAGCGGCACGAACACGCAGGGGCCCTGCGGCGTGTGGAATTCCGTCGACACGTTGTGATGCGGCCGCGCATGGGTGATGTTGAAGGTCAGCGCAGACTGCTGCAGCGTGCGCCGGCTCACGCCGATGCCGGCGGCCTCGCGGCACAGCGAATGCCGGCCATCGGCGCCGACCACGAGCCGCGCCGTCAGCACGCGGCCCGATGCGCTGGTGACGGTCACCGCATCGGCATCGCTGCGCACGCTTTCCGCATCCTCGGCGATCCGCACCAGGCCGTCGATTTCGCTGGCGCGTTGTTCCAGCGCCTCGACCAGGATGGCATTGGCGATGTTGTAGCCGAACACGTCGAGACCGATCTCGTCGGCGACGAAGCGCACCTCCGGGGCTCGGAACAGCCGGCCGGTATCGTCGACCAGCCGCATCGCCTTCAGGCCGGCGGCGCGGTCACGACACGATGACCAGACGCCGATCTCGTCGAGGAAATCGACCGAGCCGCCGAGCAGGGCGGTGGTGCGGTTGTCGGCATATGGAGCCTTGCGGGCCACGAGCGCCGTCCGCGCCCCGGTCTGCGACAATGCAATCGCGGCGGCGAGCCCGGCGGGTCCGCCGCCGACGACGATGACATCAAAGCTGGCGTCTGTGTTGCTCATGCGGGAACATTTGACGTTCCTGCAGGGCTTTTTCAAGGGTATTGCGTGAGCCTGCGCGGCGCATGGCCGCAACGGCGGATATGCAATTGGCTCCGATTCCTGATAGCACTGGCGTCGCATGGATCAGTTGAGACCAGAGAGCAGGGTGGCCGCAACGCCCGCGCATCGTGCCGCGGCGTTCTCGGTGCACGTCTTCACCGCGCTCGGTGCGGGCGTCGCGCTGCTCGCGATGCTCGAGGCCGTGCGCGAGCATTGGACTGCGATGTTCTGGTGGCTCGGCGGCGCGCTCATCATCGACGGCATCGACGGGCCGCTGGCGCGCCGGCTCGACGTCGTCCATGTGCAGCCGGACTGGTCGGGCGACGTGCTCGATCTGGTGGTGGATTTCACGACCTATGTGTTCGTGCCGGCCTACGCCATCACCGCCAGCGGGATGCTGCTGCCGCTCGCCGCGCCGGTCATCGGCGTCGGCATCGCCGTCACCGGCGCACTGTATTTCGCCGATCGCCGCATGAAGAGCGACGACAATCATTTTCGCGGGTTTCCGGGACTCTGGAACATCGCGGCATTCTACCTGTTCCTGCTGCATCCCTCGCCATCGTTGGCGACCTTGGGTCTCGCGGTCCTGATCGCGCTGACCTTCGTCCCATTCCATGTCATCCACCCGGTGCGCGTCGAGCGGCTGCGCTGGCTGACGCTGCCGCTGGTCGCGCTCTGGGGCGTCCTGGTCATCGACGCGCTGGGAAACAACTTCGCCGTGGGCCCGATTGTAACGACGCTGTTGTGCGCGATCGCCCTCTACATCGTCGCGAGCGACTCCGCGATCCGCCTGTTGAGATCCTTGAAAGCATGATCGACCTTCTGACCAGTCCCGAAGCGTGGGCCGCGCTGCTCACCCTGACCGCCCTCGAGATCGTTCTCGGCATCGACAACGTCATCTTCCTGTCGGTGATCACCTCGCGCATCCCGCAGCCGCAGGCGACACGCGCCCGCCAGATCGGGCTGGCGTTGGCCTTGATCTTCCGCATCCTGCTGCTCAGCGTGCTGGTCTGGCTGATCGGGCTGACGCAGCCGGTGTTCACGATCGGTGGCCTCGGCTTCTCCTGGCGCGACATCATCCTGATCGCCGGCGGCCTGTTCCTGATCGCCAAGGCCACGCACGAGATCCATGCCGAGGTCGAGGCGCGTGAGGGGGAGGAGGGGTCGCAGGGCGGCGGCGCCAACAAGTTCTTCTGGGTGATCCTGCAGATCATCGTCATCGATCTCGTGTTCTCGCTGGACTCGATCATCACCGCGATCGGCATGGCCCAGGATCTCGAGATCATGATCGCCGCCGTCATCATCGCGGTCGTCATCATGTACGTGTCCTCGGGACCCGTCGCGCGTTTCGTGGCGAACCATCCGACCACCAAGATGCTGGCGCTCGCCTTCCTGGTGCTGATCGGCGTCGCGCTGGTCGCCGACGGCTTCGAGTTCCACATCCCGCGCGGCTACATCTACTTCGCGATCGTCTTTGCGCTGGCAGTCGAAGCCTTCAACGTGATGGCCTCGCGCAACCGCAGGAAGCGCAACGCCTGACAGGCGCCGAGTTGACAAGGCCGTCGTGATCGCCTTCGCTTTTGCCGCCGGCAGCGCCCGATGCGCGGCCGGAGGTCGGCTCCTTCAACGGAGCCGGATGTCCGATGAGAATCAGGTAAGTGTCGAAGGTTCTTTCGCCGGCTTCCCGGACGCGGCGATGGAGAGTCCGAAGGGGAGATGGCGGGATGGTCAAGGCGGTGCGCGTGCACAAGGTGGGAGGCCCCGAAGCGCTCGTCTATGAGCCGGTTGATCTCGTCGCGCCCGGCCCCGGCGAGGTCCGCATCCGCCAGCACGCGATCGGCCTCAACTTCATCGACGTGTACTATCGCACCGGACTGTACAAGGCGCCCGGCCTGCCGTTCATCGCCGGCAACGAGGCGGCAGGCGAGGTGATCGCCGTGGGGCCGGGCGTCACGCATTTCCATCCCGGCGACCGCGTCGCGTATTATGAGAACCTCGGCGGCTATGCCACCGAGCGCAACATCGGCTGGCAGCGGCTGGTCAAGCTGCCCGACCACATCACCTATGAGCAGGGCGCGGTGCTGATGCTCAAGGGGCTGACGGTCTGGTACCTGCTGCACAAGACCTTCAAGGTCGAGCCGCACCATCGCGTCCTGATCCACGCCGCCGCGGGCGGCATCGGCCTGCTGGCCTGCCAGTGGGCGCGCGCGCTCGGCGCGCACGTCATCGGCACCGTCGGCTCCACAGCGAAGGCGGATCTGGCGCTGGCCAATGGCTGCGACCACGTCATCCTCTACAACGAGGAGGACTTCGTCGCGCGGGTCAAGCAGATCAGCCGCGGCGAATTGTGCGACGTGGTCTATGACGGCGTCGGCAAGTCGACCTTCCCCGGCTCCTTGTCCTGCCTGAAGCCGCGCGGTCTGTTCGTTAGCTTCGGCAATGCCTCGGGTCCGGTGCCGCCATTCTCGATCGCCGAGCTCAACAATCACGGCTCTCTATTCGCGACCCGGCCGAAGCTCAACGACTACATCGGCAAACGGTCCGAGCTGCTGGAGGGCGCCGACACGCTGTTCTCGGCGGTGATCAGCGGCAAGCTGCACGTGCAGATCAATCACGCCTATGCGCTGAAGGATGCGGGCCGGGCGCACGCCGATCTCGAAAGCCGCGTCACGACCGGGGCCTCGATCCTCAAGCCATAGGAGATTGGCGACCTGGCTCTGCCTCTGGAACCTCGTCCCGGATCGAAGCGTCACCCGCCGCCGAGCTCCAGAGCACCGCGTCCGTCTGCGCTGCCGTCGTCGACGCCTCGATCCGCGCCGGCGCGAGGCTGTCCTGTCCGTCGCGCCAGGCGCGCTCGCGCTCGGGGGCGTCGAGCGCCAGAACGAGACCCTGGTTGAGCTCATAGAGGCCGGAGGCGAGCCCCGCAGCACCGAGCGCGTCCCTGAGCGAATCCTGCACCAGGGCGCGTAGCGCGACGTGTGGCGCCGAGACCGGCACATCGACCTCGCGGCCGGCCATGGCCTGCGCGCAGGCGCGCCGGTCGAACGAGGCATGGCCGCGGCAGGCGAGCGGACGCGCGGGATGGATGATGCAGCCGCCGCGCACGACGAATGGGCAAGGCTGGCGTAGCTTCATTCGCTCGGTCTCGCTCAGGCCACGCGTCGCGCGGTTGGCGAGCTTGATCCGGCGTGACAGCGAGCCGAGCGCGGTTGCCGGCATGCGCTGATCGATCTGCCGGGCGTAGCGCGCGAGCAGGAAGATCTCCGGTGCCGTCGCGGTCACGCGCAGCGCGCAACAGGAGGGGCAGCCCTTGGCGCAGGCGAGGGTGGGCAGATGCGCCGTCTGGGCATCGATGTTGGCTTCGAACAGATCGAAGGCGCGGTCGGCGAGCATGTCTGCCAGGTTCTGCGAGGCCAGCCCGGACGCCAGCAGCGCGTTGAAGACCCGTCGCAGTCCGTTGAAAGCCGCTTCGCTCAATGTTGTCCTCCGACGCGCGCACGGACCAAAACGCCAGCGACCGCGGCGCACCCGGCGCACCGCGGTCGAAGGGATGAGGCAGAGAGGACGCCCGCGGCCTCATCCGGAGAGAGAGCCGGCGTCAGGCAGCAACGCCCTTCAGGATCGCCTCGAAACAGGGGCGGGGAATGCGGAAGAAGCCGCGGCCGCCGGCGAAGGTCTGATAATGCGGACGCGCCATGTCGAGCAGGCGCTCATACCATTCATTGGCGGTCAGGCTGGCGGGCTTCTCGCCGATCGAGTTGATGTCCGAGTTCGGGAAGAAGCGAACGTGGATCAGCACCTCTTCGGTCGCAGCCAGGGCGATTTGGCTGCCGCTGTCTTCGACCGGCAACGCCCGAGCCAGATTGTCTCTCGCCATTCTTGCATCTCCTCTATCGTGCCGACCTCGTTGTCGGCGGATGATCATCAGCTGGGTCCCGGCAAGCCTCTTTCCTCCGAGCTGATCACATCCCGTACAACGCTATATCAGTATAGACATAACGTAGGTCATCGGATCGCAGGTGTTTGGCGCGATCAGGATCGTTGTTCAGAGGGACGGCTGTCCTTGATCCAAGTCAAATGGCGGCGAGCCCGACCTCGATGTTTGTGCCTCATCTGTAGGCAGCGGGACGCAGGCTTCGCGTATGGCACGGAGCCTGCGTCCCGAACGGCATTCGATCAGGCGACGCAGCGCGCAGCGCCGACCTTGGTCAGGATTCCGTCCAGCGTGTCGATCATCGCCGCGATGTCATCGCGAGTCACATTGAGGGCCGGCATGAAGCGCAGCGCATCCGGACGCGGCGCGTTCAGCAGCAGGCCGAGCTCGAAGGCATGCGCGACGATCGCCGGCGCGATCGGCCTGATCACGTCGAGCGCAAGCAACAGACCACGGCCGCGCACTTCGCCCAGGCCGTGCCTTGCCGAGATTCGCTGCAACTCGCTCTCCAGATAGATCCCGTTGTCCGTGACAGCCTTCAGAAACTCCGGCTTCTCGATGACGTCGAGCACGGCGAGTCCCGCCGCACACATCAGCGGATTGCCGTTGAAGGTACCGCCCTGATCGCCATGCTCGAAGCAAGACGCCGCTTCGGTCGCCAGCAGGGCGGCGAGCGGAACGCCGCCGCCGATGCCCTTGCCCAAGGTCATGATGTCCGGGAGGACGTCGGCGTGCTCATAGCCGAACAGCTTTCCGGTGCGGCCCATGCCGGTCTGGATCTCGTCGACGATCAGCAGCAGCCCGTGCCTGGTGGTCAGCGCCCGCAACTGCTGCAGGAAACTGTCCGTCGCGGGCCACACGCCGGCCTCGCCCTGGATCGGCTCGAGCATGATCGCCACCGTCTTGTCGGAGATCAGGGCCTCGACCGAGGCGATGTCGTTCAGGCGTGCCTTTGGAAAGCCCGGGACCTTGGGCTCGAACAGCGGCTCGAACGCCTTCTTGCCAGAAGCCGACATCGTCGCCAGCGTGCGGCCGTGGAAGCCGCCCTCGAAGGTGATGATCTCATACGCGCCGTTCTTGCGCAGAGCGCCGTATTTGCGCGCGAGCTTGATGGCGCCTTCATTGGCTTCGGCGCCCGAATTGGTGAAGAACACCTGGTCGAAGCACGAGCGGTCGACGAGTGCCTTGGCGAACTGCAGGCTGGTGTCGTTGAAATACGCTGGGCTCGGGGTGATCAGGCGCGCCGCCTGGCTGGCGAGCGCGCTGGCCAGCTCCGGCGGCGCATGGCCGAGCGAGTTCACGGCCCAGCCCTGGATGAAGTCCAGATAGCGCTTGCCGTCGTCGTCCCATAGCCAGGAGCCCTTGCCCTGAACGAAGACGGTGCGCGGACGCGCCGTGATCTCCATCAGAGCGTCGTAGGGATGGGAGGCGGTCAGCATGTGCAATCTCCTGTGCTCAGGGGTGAAACGGTGGGCCAAAAAGCGAGAAGGCCGCTCCTTTGCGGGAGCGGCCTTCTCGAAAACCTGGAGCTGATGAGCTAGCTGATCAGCAACGTCTTCGGACATGGCGCGCCCCGGCATCGTCACGGCGGTGACGACGGCAAACGGCGGCGCGGCGGTTGGTCCGGTTGAAGATCATGCGGCGGCCATACAGGCAAATCGCAACCGGTGTCAAGATGCCGGCCTGCAGGGTGCAATACGGGCCGCCGCTCCGGGAAGCGGCGAGGGAAGCGCCGGCCGGCGCGAAGGCCGCACGATCCAATCTCGGGTCTCGCGCTTTAGTGACAACTTTACCAAACATTTAGCGGCTGCGTTTACTTTGCCGGCCAGCTTGAAAATGCAAGCTGCTCAGGATGAGCGATGTCGAACCCCCATCTCACGATCGCCGAAGAAGTGCAGGCGGCCATAGCCACCGGCTCAGCCGACCGCTGCTCCGGCGTGGCCGAGCGGGTCGCCTCCCTGTTCGTCGCCTCCGCCGGCAGCCTGGATATCGAGCAGCACGCGGTGTTTGCCGACGTCTTCGAGCGTCTCGTCAACACCATCGAGCTGCGCGCGCTGGCCGACGTCGGTGCCCGGATCGCACTCGCCGAACTCAGCGCCCAGCTTGCCCCGATCCCGCAGGCGCCGGCTGGCGTGATCCGGCGGCTGGCTCATCATGACGACATCGCCGTCGCGGGGCCGGTGCTTTCGGAATCGCCGCGGCTGAGCAGCGAGGATCTGATCGAGATCGCGCAGACGCGCAGCGAGAAGCACCTGGTGGCGATCGCCGGGCGCTGGTGGCTGCAGGAGATCGTCACCGATGCGCTGCTCGCGCGACGCTATCCGAGCGTGAGCCGGCAACTGATGAAGAATCCCGGCGCGCGGGTGTCTCCCGCCGGATTTGCCGCCATCGTGGCGCAAGCGGCTGGAGATGCGGAGCTCACGGTCGCGGCCGGCATCCGCGCCGATCTGCCGGCAGCCTTGCGCAGGACCCTGTTGCAGCGCGCGACGGAGGCGGTGAGGGTGCGCCTGCTCGCCTCGGCGCCGCCGCATCTCTACGAGGAAATCCGCAGCGCCATTTCAGCGGCCACGCTCGACGCCGAGCGCGATATGTCACGAAACCGCGTCGGCGGCAGCGCCAAGGCGGCGATCGGCCAACTCAAACAGGGCGGAAAGCTCACCGAGGCCGAGTTGCTCGAATTTGCCCGCCAGCGGCGCTACGGCGAGACGATCGCGGCCATCGCGGAGCTCGCGAAATGCAGTATCGAGCTGGTACGGCCGCTGATGCAGAGCCTGCGCAGCGACGGCATTCTCGTGCCGTGCAAGGCCGCTGGACTGAGCTGGGTCACGGTTGCCGCGATCCTCGATAGCCGGTTCGTTTCAGGTGCAACGCCCCCCGACGAGCTGACCAAGCTCAAGAACAAATATCTCGAACTGAAGCAGGACGAGGCGCTTCGCCTGCTGAATCTCTGGTCGGTTCGCACCACGGGCTCCTCGCACTGAGGGGCGGTCGCAGGTCCAGGACTCATTTACACGCCCGTCTGCGATTACCCCGAGTTCCCGGCGGGTGGCCCGAGACGCGACAGAGCCGCGCTAGAACCCAGCAACCGTGCCGTGCAGGTCGTATTCGTCGGCACGCTCGATCTTGACCGTGACGATCTCGCCGACACGCAGCGGCCGCCGGCTGGACAGATAAACGGCGCCATCGATGTCGGGGGCATCAGCCTTGGTGCGGCCCTTGGCGACGCTTGGCCCGACCTCGTCGATGATCACCTGCTGACGCGTTCCAACCTTGCGCTTGAGCCGGCGTGCCGAGATCTTCTGCTGGCGAGCCATCAGGGCGTCCCAGCGCTCCTGCTTGACCGCGTCCGGGACCTGGTCGGGTAGGGCGTTGGAGGTCGCGCCGGCCACAGGCTCGTATTTGAAGCATCCGAGCCGATCGATCTCGGCCTCATCCAGCCAGTCCAGCAGATAGGCGAAATCGGCGTCCGTCTCTCCGGGGAAGCCGACGATGAAGGTCGAGCGCAGCGCAAGGTCAGGGCAGGTGGTCCGCCACGCCTTGATCCGGTCCAGCGTCTTGTCCTGCGCCGCCGGGCGGCGCATCGCCTTCAGGACGTTCGGGCTGGCATGTTGGAACGGGATGTCGAGATAAGGCAATATTTTACCGTCAGCCATGAGGCCGATCACCTCGTCGACATGCGGGTAGGGGTAGACGTAATGCAGCCGGACCCAGGCGCCGAGCTCGCCGAGCTCGCGCGCCAGATCGAGGAAGCGAGCCCGGACGCTGCGGTCCTTCCAGGCGCTTTCGGCATATTTCAGGTCCAGCCCATAGGCCGAGGTGTCCTGCGAAATGACCAGGAGTTCCTTGACCCCGGCCGCGATCAGCCGCTCGGCCTCGCGCAGCACGTCGGCTGCGGGGCGCGACACCAGATCGCCACGCAGCTTCGGGATGATGCAGAAGGTGCAGCGGTTGTTGCAACCTTCGGAGATCTTCAGATAGGCGTAGTGCCGGGGCGTGAGCTTGATGCCCTGCGGAGGAACCAGGTCGAGATGAGGGTTGTGCGCAGGCGGCGATGCGCGGTGGACGGCGTCCAGCACACTCTCGTACTGCTGCGGGCCGGTGATCGACAGCACGCCGGGATAGGCCTGCTCGATCTGCTCCGGCTCGGCGCCCATGCAGCCGGTCACGATGACCTTGCCGTTCTCGGCCATGGCCGAGCCGATCGCCGACAGGGATTCCTGCTTGGCGCTGTCGAGGAACCCGCAGGTGTTGACGATGACGACGTCGGCGCCGTCATGCTTCCGGGCAAGCTCGTAGCCCTCGGCGCGAAGGCGCGTGATGATGCGCTCGGAATCGACCAAAGCCTTGGGACATCCGAGCGAAACAAAGCTGATCTTGGGCGCCGAACCCTGCTGCATCTTGGAACTGCCTGATGAGATAGGCGTCAGCTAGTCCGAATTGCCCAGAAAGACAAGGCTTTGACGCGGCCACGTCCATGCTATGGGTGAGGGCCCGGACAACCTGGTGATCGATGAGCGCCGAGCAATCGCCTAAAATCGTGATCGTCGACGAAAGCCCGATCCGCGCGGCCATCCTCGAGGAAGGCTTGCGGGAAGCGGGCTTTACCGGCGTCGTGCATGTCAGCGAGATGCAAGGTCTCCTGGCGCGCATCTATGCCCTGGATCCGGACGTCATCGTCATCGACCTGGAGAACCCGAGCCGCGACGTGCTGGAGCAGATGTTCCAGGTCAGTCGCGCCGTCCGCCGGCCGATCGCGATGTTCGTGGACCAGAGCGACGCGGCTTCGATCCAGGCCTCGGTGGAGGCGGGCGTCTCCGCCTACATCGTCGACGGCCTGAAGAAGGAGCGGATCAAGCCGATCCTCGATCTCTGCATCTCCCGCTTCAATGCGTTCTCCAAGCTTCAGGACGAGCTCGAGCGCACCAAGTCCGCGCTCGAAGACCGCAAGGTGATCGACCGCGCCAAGGGCATTCTGATGAAGATGAAGGGCTTCACCGAAGAGGAAGCCTATGTGCTGTTGCGCTCCACAGCGATGCGCGAAAAGAAGAAGATCGGCGAGATCGCGCAATCGATCCTGACCGCCTCGGAGATGTTGAAATGACCGGCCCGCTTCGCATTGGCTTCATCCCGCTGGTCGATGCCGCCGCGCTGATCGTCGCCGTCGACAACGGATTCACCGCGGCTGAAGGTCTCGATGTCACGCTGGTCCGCGAAGTGTCATGGTCGAACGTGCGCGACAAGCTCAACATCGGCCTGTTCCACGCGGCGCATCTGCTGGCTCCCGTCGCCATTGCGTCGAGCCTGGGCATCGGCCATGTCAAGGTGCCGATCGTGGCTCCCTTCAATCTCGGAGTGAATGGCAACGCGATCACCGTGACGCCAGCGCTGCATGCGGCGATCATGGCCCACCTCGAGGGGGATCGTTTCGACCCGATGGCGACGGCCCTGGCGCTGGCGCGCGTCGTCGCTGAACGGCGCAAGGCCGGCGCCGAGCCGCTGACGTTCGGCATGACGTTCCCGTTCTCGACCCACAACTATCAGTTGCGGTTCTGGATGGCCGCAGGCGGCGTCGACCCCGACGAGGACGTCCGTCTCGTGGTGCTGCCGCCGCCCTACATGGTGGAGAGCATCGCCAACGGTCACGTCGACGCGTTCTGCGTCGGAGCACCCTGGAACTCGATCGCGGTCGATCTCGGCATCGGCCATATTCTCCACTTCGTGTCTGACGTGCTGGTGCGCGCGGCCGAAAAAGTGCTGGCGGTCAGGCAGAGCTGGGCTGACAAGAATCCCGACGCCCTCGCCGGCCTGGTCCGCGCCTGCGCCAAGGCCGCCGAATTCATCGAGCAGAACCACGCAGAAGCCGCGCGTATCCTAGCCCAGCCGGAGCGGATCGGCGTCGATGCGGAGGTGCTCCAGCGCACGCTGGACGGCCGCCTCAAAATCTCGCCGGACGGCACCTTCCGCGAAAGCTCGCGCTATCTGCTGGTGGGCCGGGAAGAAGCGGGACGGCCCGAGAAGATCCAGGCGGCCTGGCTCTATGCCCAGATGGTGCGGTGGGGCCAGACGCCGCTCAGCACTGAAGCCCTGGGCACCGCCATGGGAGTGTTCCGGCCGGACATCTACGACGCGGCGATGGGCACGGCCGCGGTCGGCACGGATGGCGCCATCGGCGCCTTCGCAGGTCCGCCTTTCGCGGCGGACGACGTGATCGGCCACCTCAAGGCCTTCAAGATCGGCCGCTGGACGCCCTGAGGTCTTCCACTCAGTACTCAATTTGGGCAACTCGCTCCGCCGATCAAATTTTGGGCGAAGTGCCCGCGTTTGAAGGCTTGAGCCTGCCAGTGCGGGTTCGCCGATTCGAGCAGCCCTCTGAATTCTCTTACATTTCCTGCTTGTCCCGGCTGGCACGCAATTTGAATATTGCAGTGCAGTCAGCCGCCACAGATGCCGCTGACTGCAGTCCATTACCGGATTTCCGCAGCAACGAAGCTGGTCGGATCGCTCATTTGAACCGCCCCCCCATCGGCCGTTCGACGACGCGATCCTCGTCCCATCCGCAAACGCCATTCGTCCTGGCCGCTGGAGCTTCGTCCGCCATCATGAAAATCGAACCCTTGTCAGTCGACTTCAACGACGAGCAGAAGCGCTACCTTGAGGGGTTGGCCGCCGGCCTCAAGGTCACGCTGGCCGGCCGCGGGCAGGCTGCTGCCGCGACGACGATTGCCGAGCCGACCGGGCCTGACGCCATTCACATCAAGGCGCAGGACAAGGTCATCGCATCCGGGCGCAAGCTCGCCGACCAGGAGAAGGTCAAGCGCGAGCTGCACCCGTTCGATGCCTATGAGCGGCTGAAGGAGCAGGCCCGCAGCAATGCTGCGCCGTCCGCGGCGGACAATTTCCGCTGGCGCTATTACGGCCTGTTTCATGTCGCGCCGGCGCAGGACTCCTACATGTGCCGCCTGCGCATTCCCAACGGCGTGATGAAGCATTGGCAGCTCGCGGGGCTTGCCGACCTCGCCGACCGGCTCTGCGGTCCCTATGGCCACGTCACGACGCGCGCCAATCTGCAGCTACGCGAGATCCCGCCCAAGCATGCCGTGATGCTGCTGGAAGGTCTGTCGGATCTCGGCCTGACGGCGCGCGGCTCCGGCGCCGACAACATCCGCAACGTGACGGGAACGCCGACCGCCGGCATCGATCCGCAGGAGCTGCTGGACACGCGTCCTTTCGCGCGCGAATGGCACTTCCACATCCTCAACGACCGCTCGCTCTACGGCCTGCCGCGCAAGTTCAATGTCGCCTTCGACGGCGCCGGTCGGATCGCGGCGTTGGAGGACACCAACGACATCGCGTTCTCGGCGGTCGAGGTGAAGGACGGATTCGGCGTTGCGCCGGGCGTGTGGTTCAAGCTCGGCCTCGGCGGCATCACCGGACACAAGGATTTCGCCAAGCCGACAGGAATCATCGTCGAGCCGGAGCGGGCGACCGAGTTGGCCGACGCCATCGTGCGGCTGTTCATCGAGACCGGCGACCGCACCAATCGCCTCAAGGCGCGGCTCAAATACGTGCTCGACAGCATGGGCCACGACAAATTCATGGAAGCCGTTGAAACAAGGCTCGGCCGCAAGCTGGCGCGCGTCCCCGACGAGGCGCTCGAGCCGCGTCCCGATTCGGACCGGATGGCCCATATCGGCGTGCACCAGCAGAAGCAGCAGGGGCTGAACTGGATCGGCGTCGTGCTGCCGCTGGGCAAGCTGACCACGGATCAGATGCGTGCGCTCGCCAAGGTCGCTGCGGATCTCGGCGACGGCGAGATCCGGCTCACGGTCTGGCAGAACCTGCTGCTCTCGGGCGTTCCCGACGACAAGGTCGCGCTGGCCTGCGCCGCAGTCGAGCAGATCGGACTGTCGGTCAAGGCCTCGCACATCCGCGCCGGACTGATCGCCTGCACCGGCAACGCCGGCTGCAAGTTCGCAGCATCCAACACCAAGAAACATGCGGCCGAGATCGGCGACTGGTGCGAGAGCAGGGTGGACGTCGACACGCCGCTGAACATCCATCTCACCGGCTGTCATCACTCCTGCGCCCAGCACTACATCAGCGACATCGGCATGATCGCGGCAAAGGTGCCGGTTGGTGACGGCGATGAAACGGTCGAAGGCTATCATCTGTTCGCCGGCGGCGGCTTCGGCCCGCAGGCCGACATCGGCCGCGAGGTCTATCGTGACCTCAAGGCGGCGGATGCGCCTGTAACCGTCGAGAAGCTGCTCAAGGCCTATCTCGCCCATCGCGCCTCGCCCGAGGAGACCTTCCTGTCGTTCGCACGTCGTCACGACGGCGAAACGCTGCGCAATCTCGCCGAAGCCCAGATTTCGTCGGAGGTCTCAGCATGAACCAGATCACGCCCATGTCCAAGATCGAGATCATTCCTCCGACGGCGCCATTTTCCGAGGCGCAGCGCTCGTGGCTCAACGGTTTCCTGGCCGGAGCGTTCGGTCTCGACGGCGCGACGGCATTGTCGCCGGCGCAGAACGGCGCCGTGCTCGCGCTCGCGGGCGACGGTGATGACGGCGAGGCGCCATGGCACGATCAGACCATGCCGATCGGCGAGCGCATGAAGCTCGCCGAGGGCCGTCCGCTGCGCCGGCGCATGATGGCGGCCATGGCACAACAGGACTGCGGCCAATGCGGCTACAATTGCAGCGACTATTCGGATGCGATTGCCGATCGCAGCGAGGCGCGGCTCAACCTGTGCGTCCCCGGCGGCAAGGAAACCGCGCGGATGCTCAAGGCGCTCTACGAGGAGATCGACAAGGCTCCGGCCGCGGCCAAGCCCGCTGCGGCTGCGCCGGCCACGGTCTCCGTCGTCGTCAGCGAGCCCGGTCGCTCGCGCGACAATCCGGTCGAGGCGACGTTCCTGTCGCGGCGCCTGCTCAACAAGCCGGGCTCGGAGAAGGAGACCTGGCACATTGAGTTCGATCTCGGAGAGAGCGGGATCGACTACGTCGTCGGTGATTCCTTCGGCATCTTCGCCAAGAACGATCTCGGCCTGGTCGATCAGATTATCGCATTGCTCGGCGCCTCGCACATGACCGAGGTGAACGGCAAGCCGCTGCGGCAGTGCCTGCTCGAGGACGTCTCGCTGGCGCCGGCGCCGGATTCGCTGTTCGAGCTGATCTCCTTCATCACCGGCGGCGCGACCCGCGAGAAGGCGCGGCAGCTGGCGCAGGGCGAGGATCCCGATGGCGACGCGGCGACGCTCGATGTGATGGCGGTGCTGCAGAAGTTCTCCGGCGTCCGGCCGCATCCCGAGGCCTTCGTCGAGGCGCTGGAGCCGCTGCAGCCGCGGCTCTACTCGATCTCGTCGTCGCACAATGCCACGCCCGGCAAGCTGTCGCTGACGGTCGACTGCGTCCGCTACGTCGTTGGCAAGCGCAAGCGGCTGGGACTTGCCTCGACCTTCCTGGCCGAGCGGATCAATCCCGGCGACAAGCTGCGCGTCTATGTGCAGAAGGCGCATGGCTTCGCGCTGCCGGCCGATCCGAAGACGCCGATCATCATGGTCGGCCCCGGCACCGGCGTCGCGCCGTTCCGCGCGTTCCTGCACGACCGCAGGGCGACCGGCGCGCCGGGCAAGAACTGGCTGTTCTTCGGCCATCAGCGCAGCGACTGCGACTTCTTCTACGCCGACGAGCTCAACGCCATGAAGACCGCCGGCCTCTTGACGCGGCTGTCGCTGGCGTGGTCGCGCGACGGCGACAAGAAATTCTACGTCCAGGACCGCATGCGCGAGGTCGGCCGCGAGGTGTGGACCTGGCTCGCCGACGGCGCCCATCTCTACATCTGCGGCGACGCCAAGCGCATGGCCAAGGACGTCGAGCGCGCCCTGGTCGACATCGTCGCCCAGTTCGGCGCGCGTTCGACGGACGAGGCGGTGAGTTTCGTCGCGGACCTCAAGAAGAAGGGCCGGTTCCAGCTCGACGTCTACTGAGCTGGAACCCGGCGGAGAATATTCTCAGTCGCAACATCGGCCGAGAATTTTTTGGTTCCAAGCGGACCCGAAACAGGGGGCTTGTCGTTATTTCGCCGGTTGCCTTGCACCCGGCCGCGGGAACGCTTTTCTCATGGCCGGAACTTCAGGAGACCGGCCATGCGCACGATATCCACGCCCCTGCGACAGATGCCCCAGGCCCGCGCCATTCGCGAACGCGGCGCAACCGTCGCGCTGGTTGCCTTCTACAGCGCGATGGCGCTGATTGCCGCGATCACCCTGGGCACGTCTTTCACGCATCCGTTCTGATTCTCATCACCTCTTGAACGGCGCGACCGTGATGGCGGCCGCGTCGAGCGCCTTGCGGACCTCCCGCGCAATCTCGACCGCGCCGGCGGTGTCGCCATGGATGCAGACGGTGTCGGTCCGCATCTTCATCACCTTGCCAGTCACCGAAATCACCGCGCCGTCCTGAACCATGCGCACCACACGATCGGCGATGACCTTGGGATCGTGCAGCACGGCGCCGGGCTTGCTGCGCGACACCAGGAGTCCATCGTCGCCATAGGCGCGATCGGCAAACACCTCGTGAGCCATCCTCAGATTGGCCTTCTCGCCAGCGGTCACCAGCTTGGAGTTGGCGAGCACGACGAAGATCAGGCTCGGATCGACGGCCTTGATCGCCTTGGCGATGGCGTTCGCCGTCATGTCGTCCTCGCAGGCGACATTGGACAGCGCGCCGTGTGCCTTCACATGCGTGACCTTGTGACCGGCCGCGGTGGCGATCGCCTGCAGGGCGCCGATCTGATAGGCGACGAGGTTCTCGATCTCCGATGATTTCAGCCCCGGCATCGGACGCCGACCGAAACCATGCAGATCGCGATAGCCGGGATGCGCGCCGACGCTGACGCCTTTGGCCTTCGCCATCTCGACCGTCCGCCGCATGATGTCAGCGTCACCGGCATGAAAGCCGCAGGCGACGTTGACCGACGTCGCCAGCTCGATCATGGCGGCGTCATTGCCCATTTCCCACGGGCCAAAACTCTCTCCGAGGTCGCAGTTCAGATCGACGGTGCTGGTCATGTCAGGGTCCGCTCGTTGATGGGTCCGAAGCAACGTGAGATGTGATCAAACTAATCGGGAGTGACTCCGGGCCAGGTGGTGGCGTCGGTTGCGCTGACGGCATGACCGGCCACATTGGCCGTGAACAGCGCATCGACGTTGAAGTCGCTGCTCGCAAGCTCGGTGACGCGGCCGGGCAAGCTGCGCAGCAGATCCTTGTAACGACGCAGTTCGGCCTGCGCCTCGGCCATGCTCACGGCCTTGAAGCGGAATGGCGTGCCGGCCGGCGTCTGCGCCAGGCGGCCGAAATCGGCCGTGATGACGGTCGCGATCTTCGGATAGCCGCCGCTGGTGCCGCGGTCCGACATCAGCACGATCGGCGAACCGTTGCCGGGCACCTGGATGCTGCCGTCCACGGTGCCGTCCGAGACGATGTTGTGACCGTGCAGGTGGCGCATCTGCGGCCCCTCGAGGCGATAGCCCATGCGGTCGCTGGTCGCCGAGACCATCCAGTCGCTGCCGAGGAATAGCGCTTTCATCTCGTCGCTGAACTCGTCGTCCTGCGGTCCCATGACGACGCGAATCGCGCCGCCGGCTTTCGGCAGATCGATCCGCAGTTCCGGCGCATCGCCGGCGGGCGCGACTTCGAACACGTCGCCGGCCTGAAGCGGGCGGGGGTAGGGGCTGCCGAGCCCGGCGCGCGCATTCACCGAGAGACTGTTGAACATCGGTTCGCCGGCGATGCCACCGGCGATGGCGAGATAGGTGAACGAGCCGCCGCGCGCAAAGCCGAGCGTGAGCTGCTCTCCGTCGTTCAGCGTCACCGACGTGTTGATCTCGACCTGCCGCTTGGCGACATCCGCCAGCCGTTGCGCGCCGGCGAGCGCCACGCGCACCGCGCCGCCCTTCGCCGCGAACGTCGCGCCGAATGGGCCGATCTCGATCGCAGCCGCCATCAGCTCATTGCCGACGAGGCTGTTGGCTGCCGCCAGCGCCAGCTTGTCCATCGCGCCGGACGGCGTCAGCCCGTAGCGCTGCGCGCCGAAACGCCCGCCATCCTGGACCGAGCTTGCCGGGCCGATCTGTGAGACGACGAGCGTGCTCATGCGGCGATCCGCTCGGCGATGAGCTCGCCGCCCTCGGCGGCGCGCTCCTGCTCCGCGAAGGTCTTGACGTCAACGGCATAGAAGCTGACCTCGTCGCCGGGCTCGAGCAGAAAGGTCGGCTCGCGATGCAGTTGAAACGTCCGCATCGCGGTGCGGCCAAGCAGGTGCCAGCCGCACGGGCCGGCAAGGCATTGGATGCCGGTCTGGATGCCGCCGATGGCGATGATGCCGGCAGGCGTCCAGAGCCGCGGATTCTGGCGGCGCGACATCTGCAGCGTGGGATCGAGACCGGACAAATAGGACCAGCCCGGCGTGAAGCCGATCATTGCGACGCGATAAGTGCTGGCGATATGGCGTGCGACGACTTCGTCCGGCGTGAGGCTCAACGCCTTGGCGACATCCTCGAGGTCGATGCCATTCTCTCCGCCATAGCAGACTGGAACCCGCCAGCGCCTGACCTCACTTTCCGGCGCGAGCGACCCGGCCGACAGCGCCAACAGCTTTGCTCCAAGGGTGTCGTGGTCGATCACACCTGCATCATAGTGCACGAGCAGCGAGCGATAGGTCGGCACCGTCTCCGTGATGCCCTCGATCCCGGCCGCTGCCACCGCATGGTCGAGCGCCAGGACGCGGCGGTTGGCGGTCTCGTCGATCGTCCGGCTGAACTCGACGGTGACGGCGCTGTCGCCGCTGGGCAGCAGGCGAGGAGGTGGAAAAGGATCGGCCATGAGTCCGAAGTGATCCGCGTTGGTGTTCCTCATCTAGCTGTTTTCATGCGCCAGTGGAATTGGGTCCAAGGCAAAAAGTCTCGAAAATTCAATAAATTAATCGGATGTCTTGCGATAAGGAGGCCTTATCGGGTGCACGCAAGCCCCGCATGCGCCGGACGCACCGCGCATGCCCTTGACGCCGCCTTCGTCGCTCGCAAGATGCGCCTGCTTTTTCAGCCAGCCCGTTTGGAGCGCCAGTCTCAAGATGTCCCTAACTCCCGAAGCCATCGCCACCCTGTCTCAAGTCACCACCGCGACCATCACCACGGTCCTGCTGAAGAAGGGGTTGCGCAATGTCTGGCTGCGCGGCGCCAAGCCGCTGCGCCCGGGACAGAAGCGGCTGGTCGGTCCCGCCTTCACGCTGCGCTTCGTGCCGGCGCGCGAGGATCTGGCGACCCCGGAATCCTGGTCGTCGCCGATCTCGACCCGCACCGCGATCGAGGCCATGCCCGAAGGCTGCATCGCCGTGGTCGATGCGATGGGCGTCAAGGACGCCGGCATCTTCGGCGACATTCTGTGCGCCCGCATGGTCAAGCGCGGCGTCACCGCGCTGATCACCGATGGAGTCGTGCGCGACCTCGAAGGCGTGCTCGGCACCGGCCTTCCCGTGTGGTGCGATGGGTACGCCGCGCCGCCGTCGGTCGCAGGGCTCACCTTCGTCGGCTGGGGCGAGGCGATCGGCTGCGGCGGTGTTGCCGTGTTTCCGAACGACGTCATCGTCGCCGACCAGGATGGCGCCGTGCTGATCCCGCAGGCGATGCTCGATCACGTGCTCGCGGAAGGTCCCGAGCAGGAGCGCATGGAAGCCTGGATCGTCGATGAGGTGAACAAGGGCGCGGTGCTGCCGGGTCTCTATCCGATGAACGCCGAGACCAAGGCGCGCTACGCCGCGTCGAAGAAGTAGTTCACGGCGCCGATTGATCAACGACACAGCTTCAGGAAAGGCAGAACAATGGTCGATGTTTATCTCGCGGGCTCGCGCCCCACGCGCCGCGCAGCCGCGGAAAGCTTTACGGGCACGGTCTGGCAGGACCCGATCATCACGCCGCAGGCTCCAGCCCGCGTCGCCTCGGCGCGCGTCGCGTTCGAGCCGGGCGCGCGCACGGCCTGGCACACCCATCCGCTCGGTCAGACGCTCTATGTCATCCAGGGCGTCGGCCGGGTGCAGGCCAAGGGCGGGCCGGTGCGCGAAATCAAGGCCGGCGACGTCGTCTGGATCCCGCCGGGCGAGAAGCATTGGCATGGCGCCGCGCCGACCACCGGCATGGTCCACGTCGCGATGCATGAATCGCTCAATGGCGAGCACGTGACCTGGATGGAGCACGTCACCGACGAGGAATACGCAATCCCGGTCGGCTGATACATCACTGAGAACGGTGCGAGCGCGCGGTCGCAGGGCCGCGCGCTTTGCGTTTGGAGGCGCGTCGCGCGCCGGGCTCAGTTCACCCGCGTCCAGGTCTGGCCGCCGCAGAACATGCCGCCGAAGGCGCAGCCCTGCACGCGCAGACTGTCCGCCCCCTTCAGTGCGATGGTCGAATCGTAGGTGCTGCCGCTGTTCGGATCGAAGATGCGGCCGGTCCACTTCTTCTCCTGGGCCTTGTCGCTCGGCCGCATGTTGATCAGGATCTGCTCGCCGTTCTGCTTGGTCTTCGCATCCACGGTGTAGCCGCAGAGATTGGTGCCGCAGGGCTCGATGCGAATCTGGCCCTCCTTCTCCTCGGTCAACCAGATGCCGACCGGCGAGCTGGGATCGCGACCGGCGGTCTGCGCCGCGGCGGGCGGCGCGGCTGCCGTGGTCACGGCAGGCGTCTGGGCTGGCCGCGGTGGCGGCGGCGCGGCGGCGGGAGCCGGCGCGGCAGCAGGAGCCGCAGCGGCCGTTGCAGCGGCTGGCGGCGCAACCGGTGCCGTGGCGTTGGCGGCTGGGGCCGCCGGAGGTGGCGGCAGCGGCGCCGGTGGCGCGGCCGCCTGGACGGGAGGAGGCGCCGCCGGCGGGCTCGCTGGTGCGGCTGCCGTCGGAGCGGGCGCCGCAGGGACGGGAGCAGGGGGCGCGGTCGTAGCCGGAGCCTGCGCGGGCGGGGCCGGCGTGACCGCCGCCTCGGTGGGCGCCGGAGGCGGCTTGGCCGTATTGTCCTGGTCGCGCTTGGTGCGCTTGGTCTTCTTCTGCTCGGTATTGTCGTAGACGCCGGGGATCTGCACGGTGCCGCGGTCGGGATCGATGCGGATCGTCTTGCCGCCATACTCGATGACGTATTGCGCCTCGGCGGCACTGCTGGCCAGAACCAAAGCCGCGACGGCCAACAGCCTTTTCATCCGTGTCTCCGCGATGTCGGTTGCTGATGTGAGCGAGCTCACGCGCTGGTAAGTCGCCGATGCGGCGCCACCGGTTCAATGCCCGGCCTGCTCAGAAATCGAGCGGCGCATTGTCGACCACCTCCTTCATCACAAAGAACGTGCGCGTCTGCCGCACGCCCGGCAGCGAGATCAGCTGGTCGCCATGCATCCGGTTGAAGTCGTGCATGTCGCGAACGCGGATCTTCAGGAAGAAGTCGAAATCGCCGGCGACGAGATGGCAATCGAGCACGAATTTCAGTTTGCGGATCGCCGCCTCGAAGGTGCGAAAGCTCTCCGGCGTCGAGCGATCGAGCACGACGCCGACCAGCACCAGCGCGCTGCGCTCGACCTTCTCCGGCGCGATCTGGGCGCGCACGCCCTTGATGTAGCCCTCCTCGAACAGGCGCTGGGTGCGGCGATGGCAGGTGGCCGGACTGACATGAACGGTGGCGGCAAGCTCGGCATTGCTCATCCGGCCGTCCTTCTGCAGCAGTTGCAGGATGCGCCGATCGACCCGGTCGAGATCAATAGTGGAAGATCCTCTCATTTTTTCCGTCATATGCGGACATATCTCTTGCCGGTGTCAATTCTTGCGGACGTAAGCACGAAAACGCAGGCCAATAAAGAGAGCACCTTTCTCCGCCTTTTTCGTATGTTTCGGCCGGCCCTTTCATCCACCCACGGAGAGACCCGTGCTTCGGCTCGACAAGTTCAAGAAGTATCCGCTCACCTTCGGTGCCACCCCGATCGAGCATCTGCCGCGGCTGACCGCGGCGCTCGGCGGCAAGGTGCAGATCTATGCCAAGCGCGACGACTGCAATTCCGGTCTCGCGATGGGCGGCAACAAGCTGCGCAAGCTCGAATACATCGTGCCCGATGCGATCGAATCGAATGCCGACACCCTGGTCTCGATCGGCGGCGTGCAGTCGAACCATACCCGCATGGTGGCGGCGACAGCGGCCAAGATCGGCATGAAGTGCGTCGTCGTGCAGGAGAGCTGGGTGCCGCACGAGGACGCCGTCTATGACCGCGTCGGCAACATCCTGATGACGCGCCTGATGGGCGCCGACAGCCGCATCGTCGAGGACGGTTTCGACATCGGCATCCGCAAGAGCTGGGAAGATGCGATCCAGTCGGTCAAGGATGCCGGCGGCAAGCCCTACGGCATTCCGGCCGGCGCCTCCGTGCACAAGTTCGGCGGTCTCGGCTATGTCGGCTTCGCCGAGGAGGTGAGGGTGCAGGAAGCCGAGATGGGCATCAAGTTCGATTACATCATCGTCTGCGTCGTCACCGGCTCGACCCAGGCCGGCATGATCGTCGGCTTCGCTGCCGACGGCCGCGCCGACCGCGTCATCGGCATCGACGCCTCCGGCACGCCGCAGCAGACCCGCAGCCAGGTGCGGCAGATCGTCGACAACACCGCTGAGCTCGTCGAGCTCGGCCGCAAGGTCCGCGACGACGAGATCGTGATCCTCAACGACTACGCCTATCCGGCCTATGGCGTGCCGAGCGCCGAGACCAACGAGGCCATTCGCCTGGCCGCCCGCACCGAGGCGATGATCACCGACCCGGTCTATGAGGGCAAGTCGATGCAGGGCATGATCGACCTGGTCAAGAAGGGCTACTTCCCGGAAGGGTCGAAGGTGCTCTATGCGCATCTCGGCGGCGCCCCGGCGATCAACGGCTACAGCTACACGTATCGCAACGGGTGAGGGCGGCTTCATCGTCCCTCGCAGCGTCGCGGTGAGCCGGGCTCCCACGCCACACTCCGCTGTCGTCCCGGCCTCCGAGCCGGGACTCATAAGCACCGGCCGTGGTGTCGTCGCGAGCCATCCACACATGACGCCGTCATTCCGGGGCGCGCGCAGCGCGAGCCCGGAATCCATAACCACACGTGGACGTGTTGGGCACGCCGGCTGCTCCATCTCGTTCCAACAAAGTCCGCTTCGGAGTATGGATTCCGGGCTCCGCTGCGCGCGCCCGGAATGACAGCGAGTGTGCTGACAGACTTTCGCTTGCATGACATCGCTACACATGAGCTGGCGTTCTCGCGACGCATGGCGTCCGAGTGATCCATCAGTCGAACCCTCTCAATCAGAAGAGGGCGCAGGGAATGCCGGGTGAGGGCCTCACCCATGGCCCGCCTGCGAAAAAAATGCAGGCGGCAGGTACCACAGGTGCTGCCGATCAACCGGCATTCCCTGCGCGACGGTCTTAACGCTTATACGCAGTCTCCCTGGTGCGCCGGGCTTGTTGGCCACCATGGTCCGCGCGGCGCGTTAGCGCCGCCGCGAACGTGACACCAGCGTCGGGGTGTCAGGACCCTGCGACTTCACGTCCGCAAGCTGCCGTTCGTCCGCGTGCAAGCACGCTTTCGGCATCTCGCGGCCATCGCCTCCCCACCTCGCGTGTCGTGACGATTGCGCGCGACGCCCCTCTTCGAGGAGGCGGGATGGCGGCAGTGAACCATATTTTTCTGAAAAACGAAAGTCGAATATTTTTCGCCCAGGGACTGGACAGGGGTCTTCCTACTGAAATTGCGAAAGAACATTTTGTTTCGGCGCAGCTCTTCCTTGCGGGTTCTCCTCAGGTGCCGGCAGACGGCAGCGACTTCCAGGGACTATGCACTCGGCAAATCGAGGCCGTCAGGCAGCCTGATCCACAGGACGGTTTGCGCGTCCGCGGAGTGACGCGACAGATGACCCTTTCCGTGCGTGTCCTCCACCAGCACAAACTCGCCTGCGGAGACGCGCCGCACCTCGCCGTCGCTCGTCTCGTATTCGACCGCCCCGCTCAGTCTGACGGTCAACACCCGCCCCGGAACGGTGTGCCAGTCAACCTGGCGCATACCGGCGGGGATCTGCGTAAACTCGACGCTTGAGGCGATATAGCGCTTGGAAACTTGAAACGGCTTGGCGCCGGGGGCGACGGTCACAGCCGCCGCCGTCGGGATATCCACTTCACCGAAGCGGGACTCGCCGTCGGGCGTTGCGTAGATCCGAAGACACTTCATCGCATGTCGTCCTTTGCTGGCGGGCCAGAAGATCATCCGGTCATCATTGCCCGACGGAAGACCGCGGACATGTTACTCGAACCAATTCTTGTAGATCGCCTGGTAGCTGCCGTTCTCGGTCGAGATATGCAGCCACTGGTCCACGAACGCTTTGAGCGCCACGTCGCGCTGCAGCCAGTAGGCTTTCTCGGAGAAATCGAACGGCTTCTCCGGGTGCACGGCGCAGAGCACGCCGGGATGCAGCTTCTGCTGATAGCGCGTCTCGGAGGCGTCGGTCATCATCAGGTCGGCGTCGCCCTTGGCGATCTCGTCGAAGATGGTGACGTTGTCGGGGTGGACGCGGATGTCGGCTGACTTGATGTTGGCGCGGGCGAAGCGCTCGTTGGTGCCGCCCGGATTGACCACGACCCGGGTGCCGGGCTTGTCGATGTCGGACAGCGTCTGGTACTTCGAGGTGTCGGTGCAGCGCGCGATCGGGGTCTTGCCCTCGCGCATGATCGGCGTCGAGAACAAGCCCTTCTTCTGGCGGTCGAGCGTGATCGATACGCCGCCCATCGCGACATCGAACTTGTCGGCCTCGAAATCCTTCATGAGCTGCGGCCAGCTCGTCGGCACGAACTCGACCTTGACGCCGAGCGCCTTGCCGAGCGCCTCGGCCATGTCGACGTCGAAGCCGGAGAATTTTCCGGTCGCCTTGTCGAGATAGGTGAAGGGCTTGTAGTCGCCGGTCATGCCGACCCGTAAGCTGCCGCGCTGCACGATCTCGTCGAGGCGCGAGGGCTGGTCGGCGAGTGCGGCAGTGGCGAGACCGCAGGCCAGCACGGCTGCGGTCACGGCGGCGACGGTCCGGTTGAAAAATCCCATATTGAATCACCTCGCATGATGTGGCCGCGCTATTCATAGCGGAGGTCGCCACGCGCGACGAGGGGCAAGCAGGAAGGTTGGTTGATGAGCATTTCCTTGGTGCAGGCGTCGGTCGAGGTGTTCGTGCCTTATCTTCACAACCTCTCGGGGGTGCTCGACAAGGCCGCTGCCTTTGCCGAGGCGCGCCGCATCGATCCCGCCGACCTGCTGCAGGCCCGGCTGGCGCCTGACATGTACAACCTGATCCGGCAGGTCTGCGAAGCCAACCGCCACGCCACCATCGCTTGTGCGCTGCTCGCCGGCCGCGCGCAGCCGACCGTTGCCGACAGCGACACGGATATGGCCGGGTTGAAGGCGCGGATTGCAACCGCGATCGACGATGTGCGCAGCGTGCCACCTGCGGCGATCGAGGAGGGCGCGAAGCGGGAGGTCAGCTTCACCTTCCGCAACGGTGCGACGCGCAGCTTCGACGATGGCCGCTCATTGCTGCTCACGTTCAGCCTGCCGCAGTTCTTCTTTCACGTCACCACGGCCTACGACATCCTGCGTCACGCCGGCGTGCCGCTGGCGAAGCCGGACTATCTGGGCGCGCGGAGGTAGGCCCTTCCGGAGCGGGACGGCAGGCGGCCTCAAGGTCCACAAAATACGAATGGCCAGGATGGAACCCGGCCATGGGATTTGGAGACATCGCAACGAAGACGGAGTGGTCCGGGCGGCCGGAGCGCTACCTCTCGCTGGGCGCAACCGGGCCCTTGCCGGTCATCTCGTTCTTCAGCGCCTCGAAGCGCTCGATCGCCTCTCGCGCGCGGGTGTCGACCGTCTTGACGGCAGCTTCGGCGGTCATCGGTCCGCTGCTCACGGCGATCGAGGTCGGCCCGACGGTCTCGTCGACATAGTAGCCGTCCTCGCCCCGCCGTGCCGTCCAGCGGAAGCGGATCGCGGAAATCGGCCCAGGTCCGAGCTTGGTGTAGCCGTCGGCCTGATCGAGAGAGACGACAGCCGCGGCAGCCTTCTTCGACGACGGCGCCGCCTTGTCTGCCGACCTCGTCGCTTCAGGCTGATCGAGAATGCTCGCTATCGTTGCGAGCGCGTGCTCGGTCGCAACACTCATGGCCGCCTCTGTTCCTACCGGCGCGCGTAAAATCCGGCGCCGATAGTCACAGTTGTAGCTGGATTTGGCCAAGTTGCAAGAATGCGTTGAAAGTTGGGCGCCAAAGCGGTGGAGAAAGGTCCTGACATCCGCGTGATGAGGGCGGGTCCTGCCTCGTCGCCGACGGGACAGGACCATTGCACCGGCCGGACGACTACAAGACATCCTGATTGATCACGTTCTGCCGAATCGGATCGCCATCGAGCACGCTGAGAATGTTGCGCGCCGTCTGCTCGCTCATGCGGTCGACCGCCTCTCGCGTCACGCCAGCGACGTGCGGAGCCATGATCACGTTGGGCAGCGCATGCAGCGCGTGGCCGACCGGCGGCGGCTCCTGCTCGAACACGTCGAGGCCAGCGCCGGCGAGCCGGCCCGAGGACAGCGCGTCATAGAGCGCGGCCTCGTCGATCAGGCCGCCGCGCGCGGTGTTGATCAGATACGCCGTCGGCTTCATCAGCTTGAGACGCGCGGCGTTGAACAGGCCGATGGTCTCCGGGGTCTTCGGGCAGTGGATGCTGACGAAGTCGGCGCGCGGGAGCGCAGTGTCGAGATCGGCAACGGGCTCGCAGCCCGCGGCGGTGATGTCGGCTGCGGGCTTGTAGGGATCGTAGACCAGGACCTGCATCTCCATCGCGAGGCAGCGCTTGGCGGTGCGGGTGCCGATGCGGCCGAAGCCGATGATCAGCACGGTCTTGCCGTAGAGATCGAACGGCAGCACGCCGAGCCGCGCGCCCCAGGTGCCGTCCTTGACCATCGCATGCATCTCGTTGGCGCGCTTGGCCAGCGTCAGCATCATGAACAGCGCCTGCTCGGCAACCGAGGGCGAGTTCGCCGTGCCCGCGACCATCAGCGGCACCTTGTGCCTGGAGAGCGCGGGCACATCGACCGCGTCGAAGCCGACGCCGATTCGGGTGACGACTTTCATGTCGCCGGCCGCGATCAGCTCCGGCTCTCCAAAGCGCGTGGCGCCGAGCGCGACGCCGTGCACCGGCGCGTGGGACTTCAGCAGGTCGGAAAAATCCACCGCCGAGATCATGTTGGGGAACTCGATCATCTCGACATCATCGCGCGCCGCCAGCAGCGCGCGGCCCTTGGCCGAGAAGGATTCCGTGACGAGGATCTTGTTCTTGTTGGTTGCCGTCCTGGTGGTCATGTCCTGCCCTTGAAGCGTCTTATGCTCGTCAGATGACGAGGCCTGAAGCCTCATTTAGCAGGTGCATGTTGTTGAGGTCCATTGCCATGCGCAGAGGGCTGCCATCCCGCGCGCCGGCATTGGGGTTGACCCGCCCGCAGACCGGCGTCTCGTTGAGGGCGAAGTAGACAAGCGTCTCCATGCCCATCGGCTCGGTGACGTCGAGCAGCGCCTCGAACGGCTCAATCCCAGGCTCCGCATGCGGCTTGGTCTCGGCGATGTGCTCCGGCCGGATGCCGAGCAGCAGCGGCTCGTTCCGTGACACGGATTGATAGCGCGCGGCGCGCGCCGGCGGCAGCGGAAAGGCGATCCGGTCGGTGAGGCGGATGTGGAGCCGGCCATTGGCCTCCTCGAGCCGGCACGGCACGAAGTTCATTGCGGGCGAGCCGATGAAGCCGGCGACGAAGCGTGTCGCCGGATTGTGGTACAGCTCGTTCGGCGTGCCGATCTGCTCGATGCGGCCCTTGTTCATGACCACGACACGATCGGCCAGGGTCATCGCCTCGACCTGGTCGTGGGTGACGTAGACCGTCGTGGTGCGGACCTTCTGGTGCACCTTCTTGATCTCGATGCGCATCTGCACGCGCAACTTGGCGTCGAGGTTGGACAGCGGCTCGTCGAACAGGAACACCTTGGGATTGCGCACGATCGCACGGCCCATCGCGACGCGCTGGCGCTGGCCGCCGGAGAGCTGCTTGGGCTTGCGGTCGACGAGGTCGGCGATGTCCAGCATGCGCGCGGCCTCCGCCACGCGGCTCTTGATCTCGGCCTTCGGGTAGTGCTTCAGCCGCAGCCCGAACGACATGTTCTCGGCCACCGTCATGTGCGGGTAGAGGGCGTAGTTCTGGAACACCATGGCGATGTCGCGATCCTTCGGCGGCACGTCGTTGACGACATCGCCGCCGATGGTGATGTCGCCGTCGGAGATGTCCTCGAGCCCTGCGATCATCCGCAATGTCGTCGACTTGCCGCAGCCGGACGGGCCGACCAGCACGACGAACTCGTGGTCGGCGATATCGAGATCGATGCCCTTGACCGCCTCGACGTCGTCATAACGCTTCACGACCTTGCGCAAGCTCACTTCAGCCATGTGTGATCAACCCCCGTCATCAGCCTTTGGTCGCGCCGGCGGTGAGCCCGGCAATGTAATAGTCCATCAGGAACGCGTAGATGATCAGCGGCGGCGCCGCGCCCAGCAGCGCGCCGGTCATGATCTGTCCCCAGTTGAAGACGTCGCCCTTGATCAGGCTCGTGACGATGCCGACCGGCAGCACCAGTTGGTCGGTCGAGGTCGTGAACACCAGCGGATACAGGAACTGCGCCCAGGAGACGGTGAAGGCGAAGATCGTCGCGGCGATCAGACCGGGCAGGGCGACGGGAATGAAGATCCGCGTCAGCGTCTGCAGCCAGGAGGCGCCGTCGATGATCGCGGCCTCGTCGAGCTCCTTCGGGATCGAGGCGAAATAGCCGATCATGATCCAGGTGCAGAACGGCACCGTCAGGGTCGGATAGATGAACAGCAGCACGTACCAGCGATTGATCAACTGGATGCCGGTGACGTCGCCGATCAGCGCGAACATCTTGAACAGCGGAATGAACAGCAGGCTGTCCGGGATCAGATAGGTCAGGAATACGCCGGTCGCCAGCGTCGCCGAGCCCCAGAACTTCATCCGCGACAGCGCGAATGCGGCGGGGATGCTGATCAGCATGGTGATGATCACCACGACGATCGAGACCATGGCCGAGTTGAAGAAGAAACGCTGAAACTGGTTCGAGGTGAGCAGCTCGACATAGTTCTCCAGCGTCGGATGGAACACCCACCACGGATTGGTCGCCGCGGAGATCTCCGCGCTGCCCTTCAGCGAGGTGATCAGCATGTAGAGCGGCGGCACCAGCGAGAAGATCGCGAACAGCGTCAGGAAGAAATACGACCAGCGCAGCGCCCAGGCGCGGTCGCGGCTCATCGAGCCATATTTGACGGTACGGGTCGGGCCGGCCTTGTCGATCGTGACGGTGCTCATCAGGACTCGTTCCCCCGCTTGTTGACGTCGCGCAGGATGAAGATGGCGGCGACCGCCAGGATCGGCACCATGAACAGCGAGACGCTGGCGCCGAGCGGAATGTCGCTGCCCTCGATGCCGACGCGGAACGCCCAGGTCGCGAAGATGTGCGTCTTGTCGAGCGGGCCGCCGGCGGTGAGGATGCGCACGATGTCGAAATTGGCGAACGTCACGATCAGAGAGAACAGCGTCGTGATCGCGATGATGTTGCGCATCATCGGCAGGGTCACGTACCAGATCCGCTGCCACCAATTGGCGCCGTCGATCGCCGCGGCCTCATAGAGCTGATCCGGGACAGATTTCAGCGAGGCCAGGTACATGATCATGAAGAACGGCGCGCCGTACCAGATGTTGACCAGGATCACCGAGAACCGCGCCCAGGCGGCATCCCCGGTCCACGGGATCGGGCCGATGCCGAAGAAGGCGAGCGTGTAGTTGAAAGCGCTGTAGGACGGGTCGAACAGCCACAGCCAGGCCAGCGTGCTCATCGCCGGCGGGATCACCCAGGGTACCAGCAGCATGCCGCGCCATTTGCGCTGCCCCTTGGCGGGGATGTTGTGGACGAAATGAGCGACGATGAAGCCGATCAGCGCCTTGAACACGACGGCCGTGATGGCGAAGATGCAGGATTGCTTGACGACCAGCCAGAACGTGTCGCGCTTGAACAGGAACTCGAAATTGCCGAAGCCGACGAAGCGCTGCATCGACTTGTTCAGGGTCGCCAGATGCACCGAATACAGGGCGGGATAGACGACCAGGAGCACGATCAGCAGGATCAGCGGCAGCGTCATCAGGAAAGCGGCGGTCGATTTCCGCTTCAACGCCCTGTGCAGACCATTGCGGCGGGCCGCGCGAGGGCGGGCGACGGCGTTTTCACCGATGGCGGCATCAACCATGAGAAAAGGCTCCTCGTGATGTCCCCTGCGACAGCGGGGTCCTCACTGGATGGGAAACACTGACAAGGTGAAAGGGGGCGGCCCGCCTGCTGAAGCGGACCGCCGGCGTTGCTTCGAGCATGCCTCAGCTGCGCATGAAGCCCTCGCACTCGCCTTCGGCCCAGGCGAGGGTCGATTCCATCTTCTCGCCCTGGGCGTAGCGCAGGCACATCTTGGTCATCGTCGCCTGCGCATAGATCTGCTGCGCGATCTTGGGCGGAGCAGGGGAGGCTGCGATCGACAGCGTCTGGTGATTATAGGGGTTGGGATAGTGATAGAGGGTCCCCTTCGGCGGTCCCTCCTCCTGCCACACCTTGAGCGTCGTCAGCTTCTGATAGGCCGGCAGATCGTAGCCGCCGCTCGCCACCACCATCTTCTCGATCGATGACGGCTTCGACAGGTGCACGATCAGGCTCTTGGCCGCCTCCTTGTTCTTGGAGAACGACCAGATGCTCCAGAAGTAGGGCAGGAACGGCGCGAAGCGGCCCTTGGGGCCGGCCGGGAAGCCGTGAGTCCAGCACTGCTCGGCGATCTGCGGCGCGTCGCGCTTGGCCACCGCCCAGGCGCTCGGCGGATTCATGATCATCGCGCCCCTGCCCGAGACCAGCCATTTGTTGTTCGATGCGTCGTCCCACGAGGCGACATCCGGCGGCAGCGCCGCGATCAGCCGCTTGTAGAACTCGAGCGCCTGGCGCACGGCATCCGTCTTCACCGTGACATCGCCCTTGGCGTTGACGAGATCCGCGCCGAACGCCTGGAAGAACGCGCCGGCGGAGTCCACGCTGTCGGTGGTTTCGCCAAGCCCGATGCCGAACGGCACGCCAGCCTTATGGCAGGCCTCCGCCGCTTTCAGGAAGGTCTCCGTGGTCCAATTGTCGGCCTTCGGTGGAGATCCGGCCGGATACATCTCCTGCACGTCGATGCCCGCATGCTTCTTCATCAGATCGATGCGGGAGCAGGGACCCTTGATCTGACTGCCGACGCAGGCCGGCACGGCGAGCCATTTGCCGCCGGACTGTCCGAGATATTTGACGGTGCCGTTGACCTCGCCGTTCTCCTGGATGATCGGCTCCATGATGTCGTTGACCGGCTCCAGCAGTTCCGCATGCGCATGCGGCCACCAGGTCGGCATGGCGATCAGATCGTGGCCGGACTTCGCGGCGCCCTCGGCGGCGATCGTCAGCTCGATCTTCTTGCCCTGGCTGGTGATGTAGTCGATCTGAACCTCGACCTTCTCCTTGGCGGCCCACTCGTTGACGAGATCGGTCGAAGCCTGGTTGGCGCCCGGAACCCAATGGTCCCAGAAGCCGATCGAGAGCTTGCCGGCGGCGTGGGCGCCACGCACATAGGGCGCGGCAATCATGACCGCCGAGGTGGCAGCGGTCGCAGCAACGAATTGTCGGCGGTTCAGCTTCCTCCGTGACATGGCGTTCCCTCCCTGGTGAGCCAAGCATTCTGTCGATGCGAATCCGATTTGTTAGTTGTTGCGTCGCGTCATGCGCGCATGGATTTCGCTTGGATGCAATCAGAGCAGAATTGCGAGCGGCTGTCGAGAAAGCCGGTGAGGCGAATCCTAGAACTAATGGCGTGCACATTTCGTCGCAGGTTCCGCAACTGATTGCATCGCAGTGCTGAGCGTTGCAGTGCAAAGCGCGTCTCGGCCGAGCAGGAAGCCGAGAGGAACCAGTGCAGCTGGGCACGTCCGATGCATCGCGCCGCGTGCGGCAGATGGACTTGCGCGTTGCGGCAACGGTAGAATTCGTTGGAATCATGGTCGTCACGACCAGCGACTGCGCACGGAGCCTGAACTGATGATGATGAGCCCCGGCATCTGGCGCCGGTCTTTCCGGTGCATCGCAATAGGAGTGTCAATAGGCCTCATTGGCCTTGTGGGCCTGCCGCGTCAGCCTGCCGCGCAGGGCCTGTTCAAGGGCGTCGAGCAGGGTGCGCGCGAAGGCAACAGGGCGGCGGGCCCGGTCGGCGGTGTGCTCGGCGGCGCGATCGGCGGTGTCGTCGGCGTGGTCACCGGCGTGACCGGGGCGTTCACCGGCAACAGCGGCCAGCAGAGTGCGCAGCCCGAGGCGCCGCCGGCCGAGGGCAGGAAGGCGAAGCCTTCCAAGGCGACGAAGACGAGCAAGGTCGCCAAGGCGACGCCGATGCTGACGCAGCCGGGCGCCCCGCAACTCACGGCCGAACAGATCGTCGCCAACAGCGATAGCAATATCGAGCGCCTGAAGACCGGGCTGAACCTGACGGAAGAGCAGGCGAAGAACTGGGGTCCGTTCGCCAACGCGATGCACGCGCTCGGCCGCAACGGCGCGGATCGACTCGAGCTGCGCATCGCGCGGTCGAAGCGCGATCCGCCGGACGACATCGTCGAGCAGATGCGCAACGAGGCTCAGTTCCTGGTCGATCGTGCCGCCGACCAGCGCGCGGTGGCCGACACATCGGAACCGCTGTTCACCAGCCTCGACGACAAGCAGAAGCAGATCTTCATCGACGAGATGGTGCGCCTGAGTCGCGAGCGCGGGCTGGACTAGCTCAACGGAGTTGGCGTCGTCGCGGCCGTGCCCGTTGGCAGCAGCGGCGTGCCTTGACGCATGACCACCGCGCCCGCGCCGCATCGCGGTGTATTAATACCCTCAAATGGCCATTGGTCGCGCGGCATGCACATTTTTCGGGCACGAGCGGGCGCGGCTCGCGCAACGTGCCGGCCAACATCGCTGCCTCTGCAACCGAATTGCGATGCAGTTTGATGTACATTGCAATTGTATTACATGGAGAGCCGGAGCCGGCAGGGCGGTCTTCGCAGGCGTGCTGAATCGCAGCAGCGATCGGGCGGCTGACGATCAGCAGGCCGTTCGGCTCGATTTCTTGGAGGATTATTGTTGTCGAGAGTGCGACTGCGCCGGTGGATCGAGAACCGGTTGGGGATTGACACCGCCAGCACCGAAAGCCGCCTCGATGCGGATGTGAAACGCTTCGTCGATGCGCTGCAAGCGGAGTTGATCGCCGCGAAGGACGAGTCCGAGCGGTACAGGCGCATCACGGAAGAAAGGGGCGTGATCATGGGCCGCCTGCGCGACGAGCGCGACGGCTATAGGCTGGAGTGGGAGGCGGCGTCCGCGGAGCTTCGCCGGCTGGCGCGTAAGCGCCTGGCCGTGGTCTCGGACAATGGAGCGACGCGCCCCTCCGGCAATGGCCGCGACGCGGCCCTGAGGAATTCTCCGCCTTCCACGCTGCGGGTGCTGTGCGTCGGCACCGGCCGGGACGGCACGACGTCGCTGACGCGGATGATGCAGGAGGTGTTCGACAACCAGGGCAACGGCGACAGGGCCGTGCACGAATGGGCGTCGAGCGAGCTCAATGAGCTCTTCTGCCAGCTCAAGGAAACCAACGATCCCGGCTTCACGGATCAGATTCGTCAGACGATCCTCGATTGCCCCCATGCGTGCGTCGTCGGCAATGGTTATGCGGCCGTGCTGCCGATCATCGCCGAGCTCCTCGGCGATCAGGTCACGCTGGTGCATCTGCGCCGGCGTGACCGCGCGGCATGCATCGCAAGCCTGGTGGAGAATGCCGAGCTGTCGCCGCAGAACCACCTCTACTACGCCGACTCGCCGGCCGCGCAGCGCAAGCGTCCGACCGCTTTCCACTTCGGAGAGACGTCGAAGCAGCAATGGATGGATCTGTCGCTGGCCGACAAGTTCGGCTGGTACTACGACAAGACCCACGCCTTGATCGAACGCTACAAGAGCATGTTCCCGAACACGCTCTCCGTCGATACCGAGGACCTCAACGCGGACAGCGTGCGCCTCGCGCTGGCCCAAGCGGCCGGCAGTGCCGAGGCGCCGCGCGCCTTCCACGTCAACCGGTTCGTCGATCTGCGCCATGTGCCGCCCGATCGGCGCAGCTTCGTGCAGCGGCTGCTCGGCCAGCTCGACGTCCAGAAGCTCGCCCATGACGACCTGTACGGGCTGCGGCAGGTGCTCAACGAGATGATCTATCATCTCTCGCATTTTCCCGACGCGGCGCCGGGCGCGGTGGATGAGCTGCGCTGGACGCTGACTGAGATGCACGGCCTTCTCGACAGCCGCATCCGCGACGTTCGCGAACTGATGGAGCGGGTCGGCGTGCCGCCCGACGAGCCGAACGGTCACGGTGCGCCGCGAGCGATCAACGGCGCGCACATCAGCCACTGATCGGCGCCGCGACGCGGCGGGCAAGCCCAGCTGCTCAGCGGCGGGATTTCTCAGCCTGTCGCGTCTGCCAGTATCGATCCGTGAACGCCGGGCCAATCGGGCTGCCTGCAGTTTGCTGCCAGCAAATACGTGAATGGCGGAAGGGGTGGGATTCGAACCCACGGTACCCTTGCGGGCACGCCGGTTTTCAAGACCGGTGCCTTAAACCACTCGGCCACCCTTCCATCCGGCGTCGTGTCCGGGACGTCGGCGACGTCCACGCCACGGCGGCGCGGTATCGACGCGATCCTTGTTTAGGGTGCGGGCTTGCGGCTCGTCAACGGCGCATTCACGCCTGCCCGGACGGCCTCAGCTCAAAGCCCGCGCTCACCTGAGCGCAAAAGCCATCAGGCCGGAGCACAAGATTGCCGTGCTCAGCGCTGCCAGGGCGAGAAAGCTCCCCGAGAGCAGGTCTTGGTGTCGCAACGCTTGATGTCGTAAATCTTGGTGTCGCATGGGCCACCTGCTGCGGCTGCGCTACCGGTCCGATCTCGCACCGGCCGGAGAAAACCGAGGGCCGGGCGATGAGCGGTCTGGATGATCTGCTGGTCGAAACTGCCAGCTTCAGGGATGCTCCTGAAGTGTCGTTATTGAAGCGGACGCAAACATCGACGCGGACGAGAGCCGACCATGGCGTCGGCTGTCCGATCTGTCCGGACTCAGGCCCGCGAGCGGACGCCTTCAAACGCATGAGCAAGGAAGATCCCGGCGCCAACCAAGCCCATCACTGCCGTCATTGCTTCGATCATAGCGAACACACCCTGTTGCGCCCCACGTGAAGCAAACGACGTGCAGCCCTGCACAGTCAAAATGATTCAGGTCCCGGGAAATGAGAACACTCGTAGGTGAGGATTTCACGCAACATATGTGTCCAAAAAGGTGCACTCGCAACACGGAGGCACAGCGGAGTGCACGCCTGGGCGGCCACCGTCCACGTCACAACCGCAGGAAAGCTCCGGTTAACCACGGCGGTACCCACCCCATTTCCGCCGTGTTCGGGTTGCGTTATCCTTGCGCATTGAGTTGCGGGGATGCGACTCGGGGACAAGCCGGGACGCGCGGGCCTGATGGGAGGGCTCGGCTGCGACCGGCACATTGGTAATTGGGGTCGATGGGGATTGGTCAAACAGATCCGGTCGAGAGAGCGGTGCGCAGTGCCGTCGCCGTCCTCGCCTGCCTGATGGTCGCGAACTGCGCCTCTTCCAACAAGTTCGCCAGCAAGGTCGATCCGAAATACGGCGTGTCGTCGAGCCCGCGCGTCGTCGGATTCGGCGAGCCGGTGCCGAAGGGCGGTGGCGTCTACCGCATCGGCAAGCCCTATACCGTCGCCGGCAAGACCTATGTTCCCGAGGAGGACACCAACTATCGCGCCGAGGGCATGGCCTCCTGGTATGGCGATGATTTTCACGGCCGGCTGACAGCCAATGGCGAGGTCTTCGACATGACGTCGCTGACGGCCGCCCATCCGACGCTGCCGCTGCCGAGCTACGCCCGCGTCACCAATCTCGCCAACGGCAAATCGCTCATCGTCCGCATCAATGATCGCGGCCCGTACCACGGCAACCGGCTGATCGACGTCTCCAACAAGGCGGCCGATCTGCTCGAGTTCAAGGGCAACGGCGTCGCCCGCGTCCGCGTCGAATATGTCGGCCGCGCCCCTCTCGAAGGGTCCGACGATACCCAGCTGATGGCAACCCTGCGCACCGGCATCCCGGCGCCGGCGCCTTCTCTCGTCCGCGTCGCCTCCGCCCGGCCGTTCGTTCCCGAGATCGGCGCAGGCCGCCCGATTCGCGGCGAGGTCCCGCTGCCCGAGGGGCGTCCCTACACGCTCGGCAACACCTCCGCCGACCTGGCATCGGTTGCCGCGACGTCGGAGATGTCGGCCTCCAGCCGGACCCGCGGACGGAGCCTCGATAACCCGCGCGCGGTGTCCTACGATCAGGGCGGCCGATACGTGCCGTCATCGAGCGGCGCGGCGGACGGCGCTGACGAGGCCCGCGAGATCCTTGGCGGCCGCGGACTGTACTGATCTTCCATACGATCTCGCACGTCGAACCAGCCGCCCCAGCCGGGGCGGTTTCGATTCGAGTGCGCCGCCAACGGCTATTGGGAATGCCTATTGGGCGCTGAACGGCACCCTCGCCTTGGCCGAAAACGACCAGACGCGGGTGTTGCTGCCGATGCCGCCGAGCTCGGCACCGAGGCCGACACCGATGCCGCCGGCTGTCTGGATGCCGAGACCGCCGGTGGCGCGGGCCGACCAGCCTTGCAGCAGCGGCGTCGAGGCCAGCGCGCCGGCGGCGAGCGTGTTGGCATCCTCCCTGGTGAAGTAGTAGTCGCCGTACAGGCCGACGAACGGCGTCAGAAGAAGCCCGCTATCGAGCCAGGCGACAGGGTAGGCGGCGCGCAGGCCCCCCGACGCGCGGCCGCTGGCGAAATCATTGGTGCCCTGCCGCGTGCCCAGCGAGTCCGTATATGCGTTCTGGTGTTCCCACAATGCATAGACCTTGGTGGACGGCTCCAGCACCAGGCCGGCCCATTTATACGTGCCGGTCAGACCGGTGGAAACCATCCAGCGCTGGCCGCTGAAATTGCCCTGGGCGGTTCCGGCACTGCCGTCATAGCCGATGCCGGAATAGGCCACGGCTGCATCGAAGCGCAGCGTGGGAATGATCTTCCAGCCGAGATAGGCGCCGGTGGTCCAGCCGTCGCCCTTCAGCTTCCCGTTGATGTCCTGCTGGGTGTAGCTGAAGGTCTCGTAGCCGCCGAGCACGCCGACGAGGAAGTTCGGCGCGGCGCGGTAGGTCAATCCCATCGTGGCGTTGAGCTGCTGGCCATAGATCGAGGCTTGGCTGGCCTGGGTGACGCCGCCGATGCTGGTGCTGCCCCAGCGGTCGACGCCAGAACCGCGCACATCGGCCCACAGCAGCCACTCCTTCTGCTCGTGCCATTTCGGCGCGGCCTGCTTCCTGTCGCCACGATCGATTGCCGCGAACGCATCGTCGATCCGGCCGCGACCACGTCCACGTGGCTGGGACGCGCCCGGCAGCAGCGAGGAATAGGCGTTGCTGTCGCCGCTGCCAGCGCGGTCGCCGGCCGGGGACCGCTCGTCCTGATCGCGCGGATCGGCCGAGAAGTTGAAGCGCATGCGGGCATTGCCGGGCGTCAGGAACGAACCGCCATCGTTGAAGCCGTCGGCGATGGCGTCATCGATCGCGCCGGAGATCGCCTGCCCGGAATTCTGCGCGACCAGCTTGCTCACGGTCTGCTGCAGCGAGCGCAGCCGAACGCTGTCGACCGGCACGTTGACGGTCTGGGCAAGGCCGGGCGAGGTGCTCGCCGTGAACAGCGTGGTGCCGGCATAGCTCGCCGTGATCGTATGGCTGCCGACCGCGAGCGTCGAGGTGGCGAACGTCGCAACGCCGCCCGCCAGCGTCGCCGTGCCGATCGGGGTGCCATTGTCGTTGAAGGTGACCGTTCCGGTCGGCGTGCCGCCCGACGCTGAAACCGTGGCCGTGAAGGTCACGGGCTGCCCGAACTGGCTCGGGTTCTGCGACGAGGTCAGCGCGACCGTCGTGACCAATTGGCCCACCGACAGATTGAAGGTGGCATTGGCCGAGGCACTGTTGGTGTCGGTCACGGTCACCGTATACGTGGTCATTGCCGCCGGAACCGTCGGCGTGCCGGTGATCTGGCCATTGCTCGTGTTGAAGCTCAAGCCGGCCGGCAGGGCCGGTGAAACGGCAAACACCAGCGTGCCCGTACCGCCCGAGCCCGCGACCGGCGTGAATGGCGTCACCGCCTGGTTGATCGGCAGCGAGCTGGACGGCACGGCCGTCGTGGCCGTCACCGCACCATTGATGGTCAGGCTGAATGTGTTGCTCGCGGTCGCGTTGGCGGCGTCGGTCACGGTCACGGTGAATGTCGTCGCCGCGCTGGTCACCGTAGGCGTTCCGGAGATGCTGCCGTTGGCCGCATTGAGGGACAGTCCCGCGGGGAGCGTCGGCGAGACGGAATAGGCGAGCGGCGCGGTACCGCCGCCGCCCGTGACCGGCGTGAACGGCGTCACGGCGTGGTTCGCAGTCAGGGTGGTCGACGCGATCGCCTGGGTCGCGCTGACCGCGCCGTTCACCGCCAGGCTGAACGTATTGGTCGCCGTTGCAGTGTTGGCGTCGGTCACCGTGACCGTATAGGTCGTGGCGCTGCTGGTGGCCGTCGGCGTGCCCGTGATCGCACCCGAGGTCGTATTGAAGGCGAGCCCTGCGGGCAGCGCCGGCGCGATGCCGTAGCTCAGCGGCGAGGTGCCGCCGGCGCCGGTGATCGGTGTAAAGGAGGTCACCGCCGTGTTGACGGTCAATCCTTTGGACGCGATCGCCTGGGTCGCCGTCACGGCACCGTTGACGGCCAGGCTGAACGTGTTGCTGGCGCTGGCACTGTTGGCGTCGCTCACGGTGACCGTATAGGTCGCGGCCGTGCTGATCGCGGTTGGCGTGCCCGTGATGGCACCCGTCGAGGTGTTGAAGCTGAGCCCGGCGGGCAGTGTCGGTGCGATGCCATAGGTGAGCGGCGACGTGCCGCCGCCCCCGGTCACCGGGGTGAAGGATGTCGCGGCGACATTGACGGTCAGGGACTTGGCCGGGATCGACTGGGTGGCGCTGACAGCGCCGTTGACTGTCAGGCTGAAGGTGTTCGTGGCGGTCCCGTTGTTGGTGTCGGTGACGGTCACGGTGTACGTCGCGGTCGCCGCGCTCGTCGAAGGCGTGCCGGAGATCGCGCCCGTGGAGGCGCTGATGCTGAGGCCGGCCGGAAGGGACGGAGAGATCGAATATGTCAGTGTCCCCGTGCCGCCGCCACCGGTGACCGGGGTGAAGGCGGTGATGGCCTGGTTGGCGGTGAAGGTCCGCGAGGCGATTGCCTGCGTCGCGGTGACCGCGCTGTTCACCGTCAGGCTGAACGTATTGCTGGCCGTGGCAGTGTTGGCGTCGGTGACCGTGACCGTGTAGGTCGTAGCGCCGCTGGTCACGGTCGGTGTGCCGGTGATCGCGCCGGTCGAGGTGTTGAGCGTCAGGCCCGTCGGCAGCGCGGGGGCAACGCCGTAGGAGAGCGGCGGCGTGCCGCCCGATCCGGTCACCGGCGTGAACGACGTCGCTGCGGCATTCTGCGTCAGCGTCTTCGAGGCGATCGCCTGCGTCGCGCTCACCGGCCCATTGACGGTGAGCTGGAAGGTGTTGCTGGCGGTGCCGCCGTTGGAATCCGTCACCGTCACCGTGTAGGTGGTCGTGCTGCTGGTCACCGTCGGCGTGCCGCTGACCTGGCCGGTGCTGGTGTTGAAGCTGAGTCCGGTCGGCAAGGTCGGCGCGATGGCATAGGACCGCGGCGTTGTGCCGCCACCGCCGGTGACAGGGGTGAACGTCGTGATGGCCGTGTTCACGGTCACCGTGGCCGAGCTCACCGACTGCGTCGCGGTGACGGCGGTGTTCACCGTCAGGCTGAACGTATTGCTGGCTGTGGCACTGTTGGAATCGGTGACGGTCACCGTGTACGTGGTCGCGCCGCTGCTTGCGGTCGGCGTGCCCGTGATCGCGCCGCTGGAGGTGTTGAGCGAGAGGCCGGCGGGCAGCGCGGGCGCGATGCTGTAACTGAGCGACGGGGTGCCGCCGCCGCCGGTGACCGGCGTGAACGATGTCGCGGCCACATTCTGCGTCAGCGTCTTCGAAGCGACCGATTGGGTCGCGGTCACGGCCGAGTTGACTGTCAGACTGAACGTGTTCGAGGCGGTCGCGCTGTTCGCGTCGGTCACGGTCACGGTGTAGGTCGTGGCGCCGCTCGCGGCCGTCGGCGTGCCGGTGATCGCGCCGGTCGATGTGTTGAGCGTGAGACCGGTGGGCAGGGACGGTGACACGCTGTAGGTGTAGGCCGGGGTGCCGCCGCCGCCGGTGACCGGCGTGAAGTTGGTCGATGGTTGATTCTGCGTCAGCGTCTTGGAGGCAACGGACTGCGTGGCCGTCACCGCGCCGTTGACCGTGAGGCTGAAGGTATTGCTGGCGGTCGCGGAGTTGGCATCGGTGATCGTGACCGTGTAGGTGGTCGCGGCACTGGTGACCGTGGGCGTACCGGTGATGGCGCCCGTGGACGTGTTGAAGGACAGACCGGTCGGCAGCGTCGGGGCGATGCCATAGCTGAGCGGTGCGGTGCCGCCGGAGCCGGTGACCGGCGTGAAGGATGTCGCGGCGGTATTGACGGTCAGCGACTTCGACGCGATGGCCTGCGTCGCGGTCGGGCCGGGCAACGTGACGGTGATCGTGAACGAGGTGTTGGTGGTACCGGCGCCGCTACAATTGCCGGCGGTGTGCGAGCAGTCGCTCGCATAAAAGAGCGTGATGTTCTCGGTTCCCGATCCGGACAGCGAATCGATCCGGATAGTGTATTCCGGCACCTGCGTGAAGTCGCCGCCGATCGGCACGGGAATCAGGGTGTAGGTCGCCTTGGCGCCGGTGTAGCTGAGATTGGTGTAGCTCAGGCCGCCCGCCGTCATCGGGAGATTGTTGAACGCATCAATCGGCGGGCTGTTGGTGCCATTCGAGTGTCCGTAGAGACCCCAGAGCACCACGTCGTTGGTGACGCACAGACCGACGGCATTGCCGGCGCCCGTTCCGTTGATGGTGATGCTGGTGCTGGTGGTCGAGCCGGTCGTGAAGTTACAGGCCGCCTGCGCGCCCACCATCGAGGCGAGCATCAAGGCAAGAACCACCGAAACAAAACCCAGCGCACGCCGCAGAGGCGTGCATGCCGCATGAAAATTCCGGCGCCAAGTCCCGGTTGACAATTTGGTCGTGCCCCTTACGGCCCCTCATTGGCTGAGAGTGCCGCTGAAAAAAATTGGTTCGAAGAAATTTTGGTAACGCAATCGTAACCTTGGAGAAGCAGCGCCTTCCGGGCAAGTCGATTCAACCAGACCGGGCACGACTTCTGCTTGGCGTTGCATAGCGGCAACAGCGCAATCTACGGAACTTTATTGTCTTGACGGATCCGAGCGACGCAACCTAGACTTCTCCTACAGGTTGTTTCTCACGCTCTCAAAAATTTCAATGCGGAGGCTGTTTGATCAAGCCGCCGCCATTCGTTTCAAAATGACATTGGGGAGAGACGCGCATGCCGTTGACGCCTGTGTTGGGGCAGATCATGCCTTTTGCGGGATCTCAGCCGCCGAGAGGGTGGGCGTTCTGCAACGGCGCGCTACTCGCCATCCAGACCAACCAGGCGCTGTTCTCACTGCTCGGCACCTATTACGGCGGCAACGGCGTGACGACATTCGCGCTGCCGGATCTGCGTGGCCGGGCCATCCTCGGATCGACGGGCAGCTCCGGTCAGTTTCCCGCAGGGATGGTCAGCGGCGAAACGACCGTGACGCTGACCCTCGCTCAGATGCCGGCTCACAATCACCTGGTGCAGGCCTCGACGACCAATGGTGCCGGCCGAAGCGCGGGTCCCACGAACAATCTGTTCGGGACCAATACGCTGCCGGCGGACGATCCCAAGAAGATCTTCGCGACCGCAGGATCGGGCGAGGTCCCGCTGGCCGTGGGCACGAACATTCCCGAGATCGGCGGCGGGCAGGCGCACAACAACATGCAGCCCTACCTCGTGATCAACTACCTGATCGCGATGCAGGGCGTCTTCCCCTCGCGCAACTGAGCGTCTTCGGATCGATCGAATCCCCCCAGTTCCGCGCCGCGCCTGCTCTCGCGGCGCCCACGGCTCAATGAAAGGATGTCGGGATGTCAGACCCGTTTCTCGGTGAGATCAGGCTGTTCGCCTTTCCGCGCATACCGGACGGCTGGCTGGCCTGCGACGGCAGCTCGCTGTCCATTTCAAACTACGATGCGCTCTATACGATCCTCGGAACGACCTATGGCGGCGACGGCATCCAGACCTTCAACCTGCCCGATCTGCGCGGCCGCGTGCCGCTCGGGCAGGGCACGCCGCCCGGTGGCGCGACGTATGTGCTTGGCGAGGTCGCGGGCGAGGACGAGCACCTGCTGATCACGACCGAGTTGCCCGCGCATAGCCATGCCCTGCTGTCGTCGACGGTCACGGCCGACACGGCGATCCCCGGACCCACGGTCCATCTGGCGACCGCGTCCACCGGGAATCTCGATGCCCCCATCGCCGATGCCGGCACCTACTCGGTCATGGCGCCCTGCGTGGCCGCCGCGGGACAGAGCGTCCCGCACAACAACATCATGCCGACCGTCGTGGGCAACTACTGCATCTGCATCAACGGCGTCTATCCCTCGCCAGGCTGAGGCGTCGCGGTTCGACCGGCTTCATCGCACATTCTCGAGGAGAGACGACGTGTCTGATCCCTTTGTTGGCGAAATCCAGGCCTTTCCCTTCACTTTTGCAACCGGCGGCTTCAATAGTGCGTGGTTGCCGTGCTTCGGCCAGCTGCTTCCAATTCAGCAATACACGCCGTTGTTCGCCTTGATCGGCACCTATTTCGGCGGCAACGGCACGACCAACTTCCAGCTCCCCAATCTGAGCGGCGCGATCACCAACGGCCAAGGCGACGGACCCGGCCTGCAGCCCCGCGTGATCGGCGAGATGATGGGCAGCAGCACTGTCGGGCTGGTTTCGGCCGAAATGCCCGCGCACACGCATAACCTGCAGCTCGGCAGCAGGTCCGCGCCGAACGCGGCCCCCGGGCCGGGGACGCCCGGGACGATGGTGGCGATCGATCCCTCGTTCAACGGCTTCGTGGCGCCGCCGGCGAACGTCAACCTCGCTCCCAACGCGGTCACGACGTCCGGGCAGAGCATCCCGCACGACAACATGCAGCCGACCCAGGCACTGATCTGGTGCATCTGCTATGCGGGTATCTTCCCGTCGTTCAACAACTCCTGAGCCGAGCAGGCTCGGAGTGACGACCGGGAGCGAGATCGTCTCGCGGGATGTTCGCTTGCGGCTGCGGCCCGCCGAGACCGCCGACGAGCCGTTCCTGCGCGACCTATTTGGCTCCGTCAGAGGTGCGCAGCTCGCCGCGGCCGGTCTGCCGCCGGCGATGCTCGATCTCGTGCTGGCGCAGCAATATCGCGCCCAGGTCGCGGGCCACGCGGCGCAATGTCCGGCAGCGCAGTCGCTGATCATTCTCCGCGATGCCGCGCCGGTCGGGCGGCTGCTGCTCGACCGCGCGGCGTCGCGATGGCACGTGGTCGACCTCGCGCTGCTGCCGGGCGCGCGCAACGCCGGTGTCGGACGCGAGATCATGCAGGCGGTCGCAACGGCGGCACGGGAGCAGGGCGCCGACGTGCTCTCGCTCGCGGTCGCGACGACGAATGAGGACGCGATCCGGTTCTACGTGCGGCTGGGGTTCCGCGATGTGGCGGACGAGGCGATGGCGTCGCATCGCATGATGGAGCTGCCGCTCGCGCGCTAGCGAGCAGGAGCCACCTCGCGCAGGAACGCGATCAGCGCCGCATTCACCTCGGCAGAGCGTTCCTGCTGGATCCAGTGCCCGGCCCCCTCGATGATCAGCTTGCGCCGCAGATCCGGCAGAACTCGCGCCATGTCCTGGACGCGCTTGGCGCCGATCAGCCCGGTGACGACGGCGTCCGCGCTGCCGGCGATGAACAGCGACGGCTGGCGGATCTGCGCGTCCTGCCACGGCGCGGTGAGCTCCCAGTTGCGATCGATGTTGCGGTACCAGTTCAGGCCACCGCGGAAGCCGGAGGCGCCGTAAGCCGCGACGAACTCGGCGAGATCGTCCTCGCTCAGCCACGCAGGCAAAGGCAGATCGGGGGCGACGTCGCCGAGAAAGCCTTTGTCCGGTGCGACGAACAGCGACTGCGGATCGGAGAATCCGCGCGCCAGCATCGTGCGCATCGTCAGCGCCACGTCACGCTCGAGCTCGGCCTCCGCCACGCCGGGCGTTTGAAAATACTGCCAGTAGAAGTTCTCGATGCCGCCGGCACTGAGCGTGTCGAGCGGCCGGGCGCGACCGCGAAACGGGGAAGGGACGCTCAAGCCCGCGACGGCCGTGAACACGTCCGGCCGGAACAGCGCCGCATGCCAGGCCACCGGCGCGCCCCAGTCGTGGCCGATGATGACGGCCTGACGCTCGCCGAGCGCCCCGACCAGTCCGACCATGTCGCCGACCGTGTCGAAGATGGTATAGGCGCCGATATCCTCAGGCGCCTGCGAGCGGCCGAACCCGCGCATGTCGGGCGCCACGACGCGATAGCCGGCGGCGGCGAGGGCCGGGATCTGGTGCCGCCACGAATAAGACAGTTCGGGCCAGCCGTGGCACAGCACCACGAGGGGGCCTTCGCCCTGTTCGCGCACGAACAGCTCGATTCCGTTGGCCTTGATGATCCGCGTCGATGACACTGTTTCCACCCTCGATCGCTCGATTTTCGAGTTGGCCGTGTTGATTGCCGGCGCTCGACCTATCGCACCGCGCGACGGGCCGTGCAAATCCACGGGACAGCGGACGCATCCGCGGGATTGCCGAGTTGTTTGCGTCCCCCGCAACTGCTAGAATCCCAGTGCGCTCCAGAGCTTAGCCGATGAATTTCATGACCTTACCGCTGCGCCGCTCCGGTTTCACGTCCGGACGGGCGACGCGTGCGCTCATCGCCTTGACGGTGGCGGTTGCCGTCGGCTGGAGCGGCGCGCTGTACGCCGCCAACCAGAGCGTCCAGGGCGCGCGCAAGGAGGATGGCGGCTTCGACGGCGATGCGCCGACCGCGATCCTGATCGAGGCCAACAGCGGCAGTGTGCTGTTCGAGAAGAACGCGGACGAGCTGCGGGCGCCCTCCAGCATGATGAAGCTGATGACCGCCGAGGTGGTGTTCAACGCCGTCAAGGAGGGCACGATCAAGCTCAACGACGAATACCGCATCAGCGAGAATGCCTGGCGCCGGGGTGGGGCGCCCTCCGGCACCTCGACGATGTTCGCCGCGCTCAACAGCAAGGTGTCGGTGAGCGACCTCCTGCATGGCGCGATCATCCAGAGCGGCAACGACGCCTGCATCGCGCTTGCCGAGGGCATGGCCGGCAACGAGAAGATCTTCGCCGCCGACTACATGACCAAGCGGGCGCGCGAGCTCGGCCTCACCAAATCGACCTTCGCCAATTCCAACGGGCTGCCCGATCCCGGCAACAAGATGACGGTGCGCGAGCTCGCCATGCTCGCCCGGCACATCATCCTGGATTTCCCGGAGTTCTATAAGATCTTCGGCGATAAGGAGTTCACCTGGAACAAGATCCGCCAGCAGAACCGCAACCCGCTCTTGAACGCGATGGAAGGCGCCGACGGCCTCAAGACGGGTTTCACCAAGGAAGGCGGCTACGGCATGGTCGGCTCGGCCGTGCAGAACGGCACGCGGCTGATCGTGGTCGTCAATGGCCTGGAAGATTCCGAGGACCGCGCCACAGAGGCCAAGAAGATGCTGGAATGGGGCTTCCGCAATTTCGAGACCCGTACCCTGTTCGCCGCGGAGCAGCCGATCGGCTACGCCAAGGTGTTCGGCGGCGAGAGCCGCTCGGTCAAGCTGTCGAGCCCGGTGCCGGTCAAGGTCATGGTGCAGAAGAACGGCGGCGACAAGCTGATCGCCCGCATCGTCTACAGCGGCCCGGTCAGGGCTCCCATCGAGCCCGGGCAGAAGGTCGGGGTTGTCAGGGTCTGGCGCGGCCCCAATATCGCCATGGAGGCCCCTGTCTATGCTGCGGAGGCGGTGAGCAGGGGATCCACGATGCGGCGTGCGATCGATGGGGTCAGCGAGCTCGTGATCGGGATGTTCCGCGCCGGGGCCGAGAAGCTCTAGAGACATGGCGGAAGCAGCTTTGAAACGTGGTCCTGGCCGCGGCCGATTCGTCACCTTCGAGGGTGGCGAGGGCGCCGGAAAATCGACGCAGATCAAGATGCTGGCGGACCATCTGCAGAAAGAGGGTGTGCGCCTGGTGCTGACCCGCGAGCCCGGGGGATCGCCGGGCGCGGAGATCATGCGCCACCTTGTGCTGTCGGGCATGGGCAAGCTGCTGGGCCCGGAGGCCGAGACGCTGCTGTTCGCGGCCGCGCGGGACGACCATGTCCGCAACGTGATTCTGCCGGCGCTGAACCAGGGCAGCTGGGTGCTGTGCGATCGCTTCTTCGATTCGACCCGGGCCTACCAGGGCAGCCAGGGGAAGGTCGCGCCGGACGTGCTCAATGCGATGCAGCGGGTCACGATCGGCGACCTCAAGCCGGATCTGACCCTCATCCTCGATGTTCCCGTCGAGATCGGTCTGCAGCGTGCCGGGGCGCGGCGCGGCGCCGGAACCCCGGACCGGTTCGAAGGCGAAGACATCAAGTTCCACAAGGGGCTGCGCGACGCCTTTCACAAGATCGCGGCCGAGGATCCCCGGCGCTGCGTGCTGATCGACGCTACGGCGAGCGCGGAAACGGTCTCGCAGCTCGTTTGGGACGCCGTGCGCGAGCGCCTGTTCACGGAAGTGGCGGCGGCGTCATGAGCGCACGCAAGGTCGAGCCGGAGATCGCGGTCCGCCATCCACGCGAAACCACCGCCTTGTTCGGGCATCGCGACGCCGAGGCGGCGCTGCTGTCCGCCTACCGCAGCGGACGGATGGCGCATGCCTGGCTGATCGGCGGCCCACAAGGCATCGGCAAGGCCACCTTGGCCTACCGCATGGCGCGCTTCGTGCTGGCCCACCGCGATCCCACCACCGCCGAGGTGCGTGCCGCCGATTCGTTGTACGTCGACGCGGAGGACCACGTCGCGCGCCTGATCGCCTCCGAGGCTCATGGCGGGCTGCTCACCTTGGAGCGCTCGGCCAACGACAAGGGCGTCCTGCGCACCGTCATCACCGTGGACGAGACCCGTGAGACGATCTCGTTCTTCGGCTCGACGGCGGCGGTCGAGGGCTGGCGGGTGTGCATCGTCGACACCGTCGACGAGCTCAATCCGAACGCCGCCAACGCGCTGCTCAAGATCCTCGAGGAGCCGCCGCAGCAGTCGCTGTTCCTGCTGGTCAGCAACGCCCCGGCGCGGGTGCTCGCCACCATCAAGTCGCGCTGCCGCCGGCTGGCGCTGCGGGCGTTGTCCACCGACGACGTCGTCAGCGCCGCGGCCGAGGCCACCGGAATGGACGGAGCCGATCCGGCGCTGCGCGAGGCCGCCAGGGCCTCCGAGGGCAGCGTCGCCCGGACCCTCATGCTGTTGGGCGGCGACGGGCTGCAGCTGCAGACCCGGACCGCCGCGCTGCTCGCGAGCCTGCCCCGGATCGACCCGGGCGAGCTGCACGCCCTGGGCGATGCGCTCGGCACCAGCGACCGCGTCGCGCTGGCGAGCTTCCTCGACAGCATCGAGCGCTGGGTGGCGGAGCGGCTGCGGGCCGCAGATCCGAACGCGGAACTGCCGCGCCTTGCACGGCTGGCGGAGGTATGGGAAAAGATCGTCCGCGCCGCGCGCGACACCGAATCCTATAATCTGGAGCGAAAACCGCTGGTTTTCTCGGTGTTCGGGATGCTCGCCGAAGCCACGCAGTAACCGCGCCGACCATCATCCCGGGATCATCAGGATCAATCCGTCGACCGACGTCGTCAAAGAGGAATCTGCCGTGGCGAAGGCCAGCAAGACAAGCGTGAAGAAGGGCAAGCCCGCGAGCAAGAGCGGCGCGAAGAAGGCTGCCGCCAAGGGGCCTGCGAAGGGCAAGGCCAGCGTCGCCAAGGCGAAGGCGGCGAAGGACAAGGACGCCAAGAAAAAGACCGCCAAATCCAAGACGGCGCCCGCGAAAGCCAAGAGCAAAGCCCCGGCGGCGAGCGCGGCCAAGAAAGCGTCGAAGAGCGCCGCCAAGAAGGCGGTCAAGAAAGCTGTGAAGGCTCCAGCCAAGAAGGCCGGGGCAAAGCCCGCCACACCGCCGGCCAAGAAGACGGCCGCCAAGCCCGCGGCAGCAACGAACAAGCCTTCGGCCGCGAGGAAGCCCGCCGCTCCGAAACAGCCGGCTGCACCGAAGAAGGTCGCGCCGGCCATCGTTGAAGCGCCGAAGCCGCCACGCGCCGCGAAGCCGAAGGCACCGCGCAAGCCGAAGGTCGAGGCCGTGGTCGTCGAGATCGACGAGATCGTAGTGCAGGTCGCCGCAGCTCCCGTCGATAAGAACACCTTCTACGTCACGACAGCGATCGCCTATCCCAACGGCAATCCGCATATCGGCCACGCCTATGAGGCGATCGCGACCGACGCCATCGCGCGCTTTGCGCGGCTCGACGGCAAGGACGTGTACTTCCTGACCGGCACCGACGAGCACGGTCTGAAGATGGTGCAGACCGCGCAGAACGAGGGCATGACGCCGTCCGAACTCGCGACCCGCAATGCCGGCCGGTTCCGCGAGATGGACGAGCGGCTGAACGTCTCGTTCGACCGCTTCATCCGCACCACCGAGCCCGCGCATCATCGCTCCGTCCAGGCGATCTGGAACCGCATGCGCGAGAATGGCGACATCTATGCCGACAGCTATGCGGGTTGGTACTCGGTACGCGACGAGGCCTATTACGCCGAGGACGAGACCGTCGTCGGCGAGGACAACGTCCGCCGCGGACCGCAGGGCACGCCGGTGGAGTGGGTCGAGGAGAAGAGCTATTTCTTCCGGCTGTCGGCCTATCAGGAGAAGCTGCTCGCGCTCTATGAGAGCCAGCCCGATTTCATTGGGCCGGATGCGCGCCGCAACGAGATCATCAGCTTCGTCAGGGGCGGGTTGAAGGACCTGTCGATCTCGCGCACCACCTTCGATTGGGGCGTCCGTGTGCCTCATGACGAGGAGCACGTGATGTATGTCTGGGTCGACGCGCTGACCAACTACATCACCGGCGTCGGCTTTCCCGACGAGAGCGATGCAAACTGGAAATACTGGCCTGCCGACGTGCACGTCATCGGCAAGGACATCATCCGCTTCCATGCGGTGTACTGGCCGGCGTTCCTGATGTCGGCGGGCGTGCCCGTGCCGAAGCGGGTCTATGCCCACGGCTTCCTGTTCAACAGGGGCGAGAAGATGTCGAAATCGGTCGGCAACGTCGTCGATCCGTTCAATCTTGCCGACCAGTATGGCGTCGACCAGCTGCGCTATTTCTTCCTGCGCGAAGTGCCGTTCGGCCAGGACGGCAACTACAATCACGAGGCGATCGTCGCGCGCATCAACGCCGATCTCGCCAACGACCTCGGCAACCTCGCACAGCGCTCGCTGTCGATGATCGCAAAGCAGCTCGGCGGCGTGCTGCCGGAGCCCGGCGAGTTCTCGGCCAATGACAAGGCGATCCTGGCGGAGGCCGATGCGATGATCGGCGCGGCGCGGAAAGCCATGGCGACGCAGCAGATCCACCAATGGCTCAATGCGGTCTGGTCGGTCGTGGCCGAGGCCAACCGCTATTTCGCGGGCGAGGCGCCGTGGGCGCTGGCGAAGACCGATCCGCAGCGCCAGCATACGGTGCTCTATGTCACCGCCGAGGTCATCCGTCAGGTCGCGATCCTGACCCAGCCGGTGATGCCGGCCGCGTCGGCAAAGCTGCTCGACAGCCTCGGCATTCCCGAGGACGAACGGAATTTTGCGCGACTCGGCGGCGACGTCCGGATTGCGGCTGGCACGCAGCTGCCGGCACCGCAGGCGGTGTTCCCGCGCTACATCGAGCCGACGGCGGCGTGATGCTGGTCGACAGCCATTGCCATCTGGATTTTCCGGATTTCGCCGAGGATCTGGATGGCATCGTCACGCGTGCCGCCGCCGCCGGCGTCGGCCGCATGGTGACGATCTCGACGCGGGTGCGCCGGCTTCCTGAGCTGCTCGCCATCGCCGAGCGGTTCGAGAACGTGTTCTGCTCGGTCGGCACCCATCCGCACAATGCGGACGAGGAGGACGGCATTCCGGCCGAGGAGCTGATCGCGCTGACCGATCACCCCAAGGTGGTCGCGCTCGGCGAGGCCGGACTCGACAACTTCTATGATCACGGCTCGAAGGACGCCCAAGAGCGCGGGTTTCGCGCGCATATCGCAGCCGCCCGCGAAACCGGCCTGCCGCTGGTGATCCACACCCGCGAAGCGGACGAGCAGTGCAGCCGCATCCTCGAGGAGGAGATGGCGCGCGGACCTTTCCAGGCCGTGCTGCATTGCTACACCGGCGGGCGTGAGCTGGCGATGAAGGCGATCGACCTCGGACTGCACATCTCGTTCACGGGCATCGTGACGTTCAAGAAGTCGGACGCACTTCGCGCGCTGGCCGCCGAGGTGCCGGCCGACCGCATCATGGTCGAGACCGACGCGCCGTATCTCGCGCCCGGCAAGTTCCGCGGCAAGCGCAACGAGCCGGCCTACGTCGTCGAGACCGCGAAGGTGCTGGCGGAGACCCGCGGCGTCTCGTTCGAGGAATTCTCGCGCCAGACCACCGAGACCTTCTTCAAGCTGTTCTCCAAGGTGCCGCGGCCAAAGGAGGCTGCATGACGCTGACGCTCACCATCCTCGGCTGCGGCTCCTCGGCCGGCGTGCCGCGCCCGGCGCTGGGGTGGGGCGCCTGCGATCCCAACAACCCGAAGAACCGCCGCAGGCGCTGCTCGCTCCTGGCTGAGCGCCGCGGAGCCCATGGCGTCACGCGGGTCGTGATCGACACGTCGCCGGATCTGCGCGAGCAGTTGATCGACACCAACGTCGATCACATCGACGCGGTATTCCTGACGCACGAGCATGCTGACCAGACCCACGGCATCGACGATCTGCGCTCGGTGGTGATGCATCAGCGGCGGCGCATTCCGGTCTACCTGAACCAGTCGACCGCGAATGACATCATGCACCGGTTCTCCTATTGCTTCATCTCGCCACCGGGAAGCGACTATCCGCCGATCCTGACCCAGCACGCGATCGAGGCGGGCGAGACCCAGGCGGTGGAAGGCAAGGGCGGCGAGCTGAGGCTGACGGCGTTCCTGGTCCAGCACGGCAACATCCCCGCGTTGGGCTATCGCATCGGCAACGCCGCCTACACGCCGGACCTCAACGACATCCCCGAGGAGAGCTGGGGCGCGCTGGAGGATCTCGACCTCTGGATCGTCGACGGCCTGCGCCCTGCCTCGCATCCGAGCCATTTCTCGGTCAACGACGCTCTGGCCTGGATCGAGCGCTTCAAGCCGAAGCGCGCCGTCATCACCAACATGACCGCCGATCTCGACTACGAGGTGCTGCGCCAGAGCCTGCCGGCGGGCGTGGTGCCGGCCTATGACGGGATGCGGCTGGAGGTCGGGTAGGGCGATCGTCCGTCGGCCAAGGCCGTCATTGAGAAAAGCCGAAGGCGACGAAGCAATCCAGAGTCGTCGGAATGCTTCTGGATTGCCTCGCTTCGCTCGCAATGACCTTCATGCGCGGCCGGCTGCGATGGCCACCGCGTTTGAAGTTCAGCCGACGTCCAAAAACACGGAGACGCTGCCATGCTGTCGCTGTTCTTCGAGGTCGAGGTCAAGCCGGGCCGCCTCGACCAGTATCTGCAACTCGCCGCGGCGCTGCGGCCCGAGCTCGATGCGCTCGGCGGCTGCCTGTTCCTCGACCGCTTCCGGAGCCTGTCGCGCGACAATCTGATCCTGTCCTACCAGATCTGGCAGGACGAGGGCGCCATGACCGCCTGGCGCGTCCATGCCCATCATCACGACATCCAGACCCTCGGCCGCGACAAGGTGTTCTCCGACTACCGCCTGCGCGTCGCGGAGTTGGTCCACGAGGTGAGGCCGGGGCAGGCGGCGTGGCAGCCGGAGCGGCGTGGCACCTACAACGATCCGAAGCGGCGTGCGCCGACCTATGTGCTGGCCGTCGAGACGGCGGCCCCGCAATTGAGCGGCGTGAAGGACCTGCCGGTCGCGAGCTTCTCCAGCGTCTATCGCGAGGGCCGCTTCGCGCATTTGGTCGAGCTGCCGGACGAGGCGACCGGCATCGCGCTGAGCGAACGACTACTCGCCGAACCGGGTGCCGACAGCATTCGCGTCGTCGAAGTCACCCGCAATTACGGCATGTATGACCGCCGCGAGGCGCCGCAATATTATCCGGAGAAGAGCAGGGACGCCTGATCCCTGCTCCGCAAATTCAGTGGAATATTGATCAACACCATGTCGCAATCGTCCAAGACTTTCAACGTCGCCGCGGCGGCCGTCGTGTCGCAAGGACGTCTGCTGCTCGTGCGCAAGCGAGGCACGGCGGTCTTCATGCTTCCTGGCGGAAAGCTCGAACCGGGCGAAAGCGATCGTGAATGCCTGTTCCGGGAAATCGAGGAGGAGTTGGGCACTCAGGCGCTCGATCCGGCCACGCATCTCGGCACCTTTGAAGCCGATGCTGCCAACGAACCCGACCATCGGGTCGTCGCGCGGGTCTATCGCGTTTCGCTGAGGAATGAACCAAAGACGTCGCGTGAGATCGCCGAACTGGCTTGGTGCGACCTTGATCATCCCGCCAAGCATCTCGCGCTCGCGCCGCTCGTCGCCAAATTCGTTATTCCGCAGCTTCGACGGCAGCTCTAATTCTCGTCATTGCGAGCGCAGTGTTCAGCCCGGGGACATAGCTGACGGGTGTTCGGGGAGATGGTTGACACTTCAAAATCGGCTCGATTCGTCAAGCAGAGGGGCGAGCGATGCCGTGGCGAGAGGTGTCTGTCATGGACCAGCGACGAGAGTTTGTGATGCTTGCCAAGCAGGAAGGGGCGAACCGGCGGGAGCTGTGTCGGCGGTTCGGCATCAGCCCTCAGACGGGCTACAAATGGATCCAGCGGCATGACGCTGGGGACACGGCGCTGGCGGATCGGTCGCGGCGGCCTCATCGAAGTCCGGAGCGCACCGCGGCTGCGACCGAGCAGCAGATTGTCGCATTGCGCGATGCTCACCCGGCCTGGGGCGCGCGCAAGCTCGCACGGTGTCTTGAGCGTGATGGTCAAGCTGTCCCGGCGATATCTACCGTGCACACCATCCTGCGCCGCTACGATCGAGTGGTCGAGCCTGCAGGCGCGCCCGGACAGCCCTACACGCGGTTCGAGAAGGATGCGCCCAATCAGCTGTGGCAGATGGACTTCAAGGGGCACAGTGCGCTGGAGAACGGTGTGTCCTGTCATCCGCTGACAGCGTTGGACGATCACTCCCGCTTCTCGTTGTGCCTGGCGGCTTGTGACAACGAGCGCGGCTCTACGGTCAAAGGACATTTGGAGACGACGTTCCGCCGTTATGGACTGCCGGATGCGATGTTCGTCGACAATGGTGGCCCCTGGGGATTTACCCTCGAAGACCCCTGGACCGCGTTGACGGTCTGGCTTCTGAAGCTCGGCGTTCGAACGATCCACAGCCGGCCCTACCATCCTCAGAGCCGCGGCAAGAACGAACGCTTCCACCGTAGTCTGAAGGCCGAGGTGTTTGCCTTCAGGCGCTACCGTGATCTTCCCGATGTCCAGCGGGCACTCGACGGATGGCGCTCCATCTACAATCTCGACCGGCCGCACGAGGCCTTGAACTTCGACGTGCCGGCAAGCCGCTATCAACCGAGCCAACGTGCGATGCCAGACCGGCTTCCGATCGTCGAATACGACGAGGGTGAGAGCATCCGTTCCGTGTCGAGCACGAAGGCCTACGTCAGTTTCGAGGGGCGGCTCTGGAAAGTCCCGCAAGCCTTCCGAGGTGAGCGGCTGGCTATCCGGCCACTCAGTGCCGACGGAAAGTTCGGAATTTTCTTTGCCGCACATCAGATCGCAGCGATTGATCTGCGCGACCCCAAAACTGTCAACTATGTCCCCGAACAGGTGTAATCTATGTCTCCGGGCTGAACAGCAGCGAAGCAATCCAGAGTCCTGGTGACGCCCTGGATTGCTTCGCTGCGCTCGCAATGACGCGATGATGTTGCGATCGCCTCTACGCGGAGATCGCCTTCGCCGAGTTGACCTCGTTGCGCAGCAGGAATTTTTGGATCTTGCCGGTCGACGTCTTCGGGATCGTGCCGAACACCACGACCTTCGGCGTCTTGAAGCCGGACAGGTGGCTGCGGCAATAGGCGATGATCTCGGCCTCGGTCGCGTGCGCGCCGTCCTTCAGCTCGACGAAGGCACAGGGGACTTCGCCCCATTTTGGATCGGGCTTGGCGACGACGGCCGCGAACATCACGGCGGGGTGCTTGTAGAGGATGTCCTCGACCTCGACGGAGGAGATGTTCTCGCCGCCGGAGATGATGATGTCCTTGGAGCGGTCCTTGATGATGACGTAGCCGTGCTCGTCGAGCACGCCGAGGTCGCCGGTGTGGAACCAACCACCGGCAAAGGCTTCCTGCGTCGCCTTCTCGTTCTTGAGATAGCCCTTCATGACGATGTTGCCGCGGAACATCACCTCGCCGATGGTCTCGCCGTCGCGCGGCACCTCCTGCATCGTCTCCGGATTGAGCACGGTGACGGCTTCCTGCAGCGGATAGGGCACGCCCTGGCGCCGCTTCAGCCGCGCGCGCTCAGGCGCCGGCAGGTCGTCCCAGCCGGGCTGCTCGGCGCAGACCGAGGCGGGGCCGTAGACCTCGGTCAGGCCGTAGACATGCGTCAGCTTGATGCCGATGCTCTCGGCACCTTCGAGCACGGCGACCGGCGGCGCGGCGCCCGCGATCAGCCCCACCACCGGCTTGTCGCGCTTGCCCTTGGGCGCGTCGGGCGCGTTGATCAGGACGTTGTAGACGATCGGCGCGCCGCACATATGCGTCACGCCGTGGGTCTTGATCAGCTCGAAGATCCTGGTCGGCTCGACCTTGCGCAGGCAGACATTGACGCCGGCCGCGGCGGCCATGGTCCAGGGGAAGCACCAGCCGTTGCAGTGGAACATCGGCAGGGTCCAGAGATAGACCGGATGCTGGCCGAGCCCGCCGGCGAGGATGTTGCTGACGGCGTTGAGGTACGCGCCGCGGTGATGGGTGACGACGCCCTTGGGATTGCCCGTCGTGCCAGACGTATAGCTCATCGCGATCGCGTCCCATTCGTCGGTGGGACGGCGCGGCTCGAAGCTGGGATCGCCCGAGGCGACGGCGGCTTCGTACTCGATCTCCCCGATGCGGCTGCCGCCGGCATAGGAGGCGTCGTCGACGTCGATCACGAACGGCTTTGCGCCGCTCATCAGCTTCAGCGCCTCGCTGATCACGCCGGAGAATTCCGGATCGACCAGGACGATCTTGGCCTGGCCGTGGTCGAGCTGAAACGCGATCGAGGACGCATCGAGCCGGATGTTGAGCGTGTTGAGCACGGCGCCGGCCATCGGCACGGCAAAATGCGCCTCGTTCATCGCCGGGATGTTCGGTAGCATCGCCGCCACGGTGTCGCCGACGCCGATGCCGCGGCCCGCGAGGTACGACGCGAAGCGCCGGCAGCGGTCATAGGTCTGGCGCCAGGTGAAGCTGCGGCCTTCATAGACCGTGCTGACGTGGTCGGGATAGACGGCCGCGCTGCGCGCCAGGAAGCTGAGCGGGGTCAGCGGCACGTAGTTGGCCGGCGTCTTGTCCAGACCGAGCTGATACTGGTTCGTGCTCATCACCACCCTCCCTCGTCATCTGAAGAGTTTACAGGAACCCGATCGAAATCCACGGAAAAATCGCAACGATGACGAGGCCGATGAGAAGCGCCAGCAGGTAGCCCCAGATCGGGCGGATGCCCTCCGCGGGATCGACCCGGCCGATCGCGCAGGCGGCGTAATATCCGACCCCGAACGGCGGTGCGAACAGACCAATTCCCATCGCCAGGATGATCACCATGGCATAATGCACCTCGTGCACGCCGACGGCACGCGCGATCGGAAACAGCAGCGGCCCGAACAGCACGATCGCCGGGATGCCCTCGAGCACGCTGCCCAGGATCGTGAAGGCGACGATCGAGACCGCGATGAACGTCGCCGGGCCGCCCGGCAGCCCGGTCATCGCCGCCGCCAGCGCGCGTGAGAAGCCGGACTGCGTCAGGCCCCAGGCCATGCCGGTCGCCGTCCCGATGATCAGCAGGATGGCGCCGGACAGCGCCGCCGTTTCGATCAGCATCGGCATCAGCCGGCGCCAGTCGAAGCGGCGATAGACCAGCAGGCCCGCCAGCACGCCATAGACGATGCCGATGGTCGAGACCTCCGTCGCCGTCGCGACGCCCTCGACGACGGCAGCGCGGATCACGAAGGGCAGGGCCAGGGCAGGGAGCGAGACGATGAAGGCCTTGCCGATCTCGGCTCCGGTCGCGCGGCGGACACCGCTCATGTCCTCGTTGCGGTAACGCCACCACACCAGCGCGCACAGCGTGATCGCCAGCACCACGCCCGGCAGCAGGCCGCCGGTGAACAGCGCCGCGATCGAGACGCCGGTGACGGAGCCGATCGTGATCAGCACCAGGCTCGGCGGGATTGTCTCGGTCTGTGCGCCGGTGGCGGCGAGCAGGGCGACGAGATCGCCGGGCTTGGCGCCGCGCGCCTTCATCTCCGGAAACAGCACCGGCGCGACCGCCGCCATGTCGGCCGCCTTGGCGCCGGAAATGCCCGAGACGAGATACATCGCGCCGACCAGCACGTAATGTAGCCCGCCGCGGACGTGACCCAAGAGGCTCGCCAGGAACGCGACCATGGCGCGGGCCATGCCGGTCATTTCGATCAGCAATCCGAGAAAGACGAACAGCGGCACCGACAGCAGGATGAGATGGCTCATGCCCTCGTCCATGCGCCCGACCAGCACCATCAGCGGCGTACGCGTCGTCAACGCCAGATAGCCGAAGATCGCGAGCCCGAAGGCGAACGCGATCGGCACGCCGGCGAAGACGCACAAGCCGACCACGCCGACGAAGAAGATCACGAGGTTGATGTTGCCGAGCGGCTTCAGCAGCGGCTGCGCCACCCAGAACAGCGCGATGATCGCTGCGATAGAGACGACAGCCAGCAGCATCATCCTGACGCTGGCCGTGCGGGCGAGACGGATGAGGGCGAACAGCGCCATCAGTCCGATGCCGACCGGCAGCGCGGCGGCGCGCCAGATGTTTTCGATCTGCAGCGCCGGCGTCGTGATGAAGCTTTCCTCGTAGGCGTACTCCCAGGACGGCCAGACGATCATGACCAGGAACGCCAGCGCCGCGGCGGTGGCGACCAGATCGAGATAGGCGCGCAAGCCGGGGCTGGCGCGCGCCACCATTGCCGTCATCCGCATGTGCTCGCCGCGGCGGAACGCAACCGCAGCGCCGAGCATCGCGAGCCACAGGAACAGGATCGAGGCCAGCTCGTCCGACCAGATCAGCGGCCGGTGCAGGACATAGCGCGCCACGACGCCCGCGAACAGGATGACGATCTCGGCCACGACCAGCAGCGCGGCTGGGATCTCGACCAGGAGACCCAGCAAGGCATCCAAGCCATCGAGCCAGGACCGGCGGCGAGGGATCTCGATGACCACCTCGCTGATCGCAATTTCCGTGAACTCGGCATGCGCCATGACGTCACCCGAACGCGTCTACGTCATTCTTGTTTTGAGCATGATCGTTTCGGAAAACCGGTCCCACTTTTCCGGATCACGCTCGAGGTTACGACAGCTTGCCGACGGCCTTTTCCAGGAGCGCCCAGGCCTCGTCGCCATATTTGCCCCTCCACTCGGCATAGAAGCCGGCGGTACGCAGCTTGTCGCGGAACGGCGCGACGTTGGGCTGATTGAAGGTCAGGCCCTTCGACGCGAGCTCTGCTTGCAGGCCAGCATTGAGCTTGGCGACGTCCTCACGCTCCTTCACGGCGGCCGCGTTGATGTGCTTGGCGACGATCGCGCGCATGTCGGCCGGCACGGCCTCCCAGGCGCGGCGGTTCGCCAGGAACCAGAAGCCGTCCCACATGTGGTTGGTCAGCGAGCAGTATTTCTGTACCTCGTAGAGCTTGGCGGTCGAGATGATCGCCAGCGGGTTTTCCTGGCCCTCGACCACCTTGGTCTGCAGCGCCGAATAGACCTCGCTGAAATTGATCGAGGCGGGCGCGGCCTCGAACGCCTTGAACATCGAGGTCCACAGCGGCGACACCGGCACGCGGATCTTGAAGCCCTTGAGATCGTCGGGCCCATTGATCGGCTTGGTCGACGACGTCGTCTGACGGAAGCCGTTGTCCCAGATCTTGTCCATGACCACGAGGCCGGCCTTGTTGATCTGGCCGCGCACGTAGGCGCCGAGATCGCCGTCCATGGCCTTCCAGACCGTGTCGTAGTCCGGGAACGCGAAGCCGATGCCGTTGATCGACGCGGCCGGCACCAGGGTCGCCAGGATCAGGCCGGACAGCGTGAAGAACTCGACGCCGCCGGAGCGGATCTGGCTCAGCATGTCCGTGTCGGAACCGAGCTGGTTGTTCGGGAAGATCTGCAGGTCGAACTTGCCGGCGGTCTCGGCCTTGATCGCCGCCGCCATCTCCTTGGCGCGGACGTTGAGCGGATGGGAGTCGGGCAGGTTGTTGGCGTATTTGTAGGTGAACTCGGCGCTCTGCGCGCGCGCCACATGCGGCGCTGCGACGGTGCCAATTCCACCCAGTACGGCTGTCGCCGCGGAGGCCTTCAACAGCGCGCGTCGTGACAGGCTCATGCTCGTTTCTCCCTGGAGAAGCTTCTTCTTGTTGCATCGCGCCGCCGCAAGCATCGCCGGACGAATCCAGCGACATCAGCGACGTCGTCTGCGCTTATTGCAGCGATGGGCCGCAGCAGCAATATCGGCGTTCGCAGCAGGTCATGCGCAGCGCGAGTCTCGGCTATGGCGAACGCCCGTCAGCTCGGGCTGGCCGGGGGTTCTGAAGGGCCCGCGGCTGCCGCAAATTCGAGGATTTGGCGCCAAGTCGTTGAACTCGCTACGCATATAAATATTCCATAATATACCTTATGCGAATAGGCTATGGGCGACTGCCTGACGGTGGAAGCCGCACATCGGCCCGCCCAGCGCACGTCGGCGCCTGTGCGAAATCGCCCCCGCCTCGTCACCCCGCAGTCTTCGTTTGGTCAAAGCCCAGAGGTCAAAACCGCATCCTTCAGGATTGGGCACGGGCGTATCGTGAATGGGATCCGAAGACATGCCAGTTCAGTCGACGTCGAAGGAAGTTGATCCGGGTGATGTCGCGCTGCCGCCTGACGACGCTGTCTGCGAGGAGATCTATCAGCGGGTGCTGGCCGAGGTGCGCGCACGTATCGATCAGCGGATCGCCGACATCGAGGCCCAGGCCGCCGCTGATGCGGTCGAGGCTATCGAACCCGCTGCAGGCAGCGAACACGTGGAAACGCCTCCTCCGGCCCGGCGCCGGCCCGTATTGCGGGCCATGATCACGCTGATGGCGTCGGCCGGGCTCATCGGCGCTGCCATCACCCTGGCGCGGGACCATACCGAGACCATCACCTCCGTCACCGACCGGATCGAAGCGGCGGTTCAATCCATCCGGCGTGAGAATGCTCAGGCGGCGAATCCGCCGGTGGTGGCACTGGAGACGGCGGCGAACGGATCGAGTGCGGCCGAGACGGCCCCTGCCTCACCATCACCATCCGTTTCACCAACACCGGAGACGTCATCGGCATCGACGTCAACGCGCGCCAGCGATCCATCCTCCGCGATGGCGGAGGCTACGCCGGAGCATGACGTGCCCTCTGCTCCCGACCGGGACGTCGCGCCGCTGATCGACAAGATCGCGCATGACGTGGCCGAACTGCAGAGCGGGTTTCAGGAGTTCAAGTCCAGCCAGGAGCAGGCCAACCGCGATCACGCCAGGGCGATCGAACAGCTGCAGGCCAGCCAGGACCAGCTCGCACGCGCGTTCCGCGCAGCGAAGACCGAGCCGACGACCGTCGGCGCCGCGGCGCGCCTTGCGCCCCGGCCGCCACAGGCGCGCCCGCCTCGTTTCCCGTAGCTCCGAACTCATGAGATCCGGGCAGGGAGCAGGGACGCCCCTGCTCCCTGCCCCCGTCCCTCACAGATAGTTCGCCGCGGCTTCGGCCTCGAACCGATCCGGCGGGCCTTCCCAGACGATCTTGGCATGATCGAGCACGTAGACGCGGTCGGCGTGCGGGAGCGCGAAGGTGACGTTCTGTTCGCCGAGCAGCACCGTGATCTTGGTGGTCTCGCGCAGTCGATCGAGCGCCTTCGACAACGTCTCCAGGATCACCGGCGCAAGTCCGAGCGTCGGCTCGTCGAGGATCAGGAGCTTCGGCTTCATCATCAGTGCGCGCGCGATCGCCAGCATCTGCTGCTCGCCGCCGGACAGCGTGCGCGCCAGCTGCGGCTGCCGCGACTTGAGGATCGGAAACAGGCCGAATAGCCATTCGAGCCGCTCGGCACGCTCGGCGTCGGACAGCGCATTGCCGCCGAGCTCGAGATTTTCGCGCACGCTCATGTCGCCGAACAATTCGCGCGTTTCCGGACACTGCACGATGCCGGATCGCGCGATCTGCGCCGCCGTGCCGCCGGCAAGGCTGCGCCCTGCCCACTTCACGTCGCCCGAATACGGCACCAGGCCCGAGATCGCGTTGAACAGCGTCGTCTTGCCGGCGCCGTTGAGGCCGACGACCGAGACGAACTCGCCCTCATGGACGTGCAGCGAAACGTCCTGCAGCGCCTGCGCCTTGCCGTAGAGCACGCCGACCTTGTCGACCTGCAGCGCCGGCGTGACGTCCTTGAAGCTCCCCTCCGGCCGCGCGGTCGAGACCAGCGCGCCGCCGAGATAGACCCGGCGGACGGTCTCGTCCTGCATCACCTCGGTCGCCCTGCCCTCGGCGATCTTCTCGCCGAGATACATCGCGAGCACGCGGTCGACCAGCGCCGACACGCTCTTGACGTTGTGGTCGACCAGCAGCACCGCGTGGCCGTCGTCGCGGAATTCGCGGATGAGCTCGGAGAAGTCGGCGACCTCGGACGCCGTGAGGCCGGCGAAGGGTTCGTCGACCAGCACCAGCTTCGGGCTGCGCGCCACCGCCTTCGCAAGCTCGAGCCGGCGCAGATCGGCAAATGCCAGCGTCGGCGGCCGCCGGTCGATGACGCCGCCGAGGCCGACGCGCTCGGCGATCGCGCGTGCGCGCGCATCGACGTCCTTGTCGGCGAACAGCCGCGTCAGCTTGTCCGGCAGCAGCGCGACCTTGATGTTCTCCAGCACGGTCTGGCGCGCCAGCGGCCGCGAATGCTGGAACACCAGCCCGACGCCCATGCGCGCGATGCGGTGCGACGGCAGGCCGGCGAGCTCGATGCCGTCGAGCCTGACCGAGCCCGCGGTCGGCCGCTCGACGCCCATGACGCTCTTCATTGCGGTCGACTTGCCCGAGCCGTTCGGCCCAATCAGGCCGAGGATCTCGCCGGGATGGATCGAGAAGCTCAAATTCTTGACGGCGACGAGGCCGCCGAAGCGCTTGGTGAGGCCGCTGACTTCCAGCATCGGAGCGCCGCTCATGCCTTGCGTCACGCCTTGGCCCCTCCCCTGATCATGCCGAGGAAACCGTCGGGGAAGAACAGGATGACCACGAGCGCGATCACCGAGACGATCAGGGTGGCGAGCTCGCCGAGCGGCCGCAGCAGCTCGCCCATGCCGATCAGGAAGATCGCGCCGATCGCGGCGCCGATGACGGTGCGGCGGCCGCCGAGCACCGCGGCGATGATGATCTGCACGCCGACGCCGACATCGACAAAGGTCGAGACCGAGGCGGTGCCCATGTAGAACACCATCAGTGCGCCGGCGAGCCCGGAGAAGAACGCGCTGACGACGAAGGCGGCGAGCTTGTGCTTGGTGACATTGAAGCCGAGCGCGCCGGCCTGGATCTTGTCCTGCCCGCTCGCCTGCAGGATCAGCCCGATGGCGCTGCGCGACAAGCCGAACAGGATCGCACCGCTCACCAGCATGAAGCCGAGCGCGATCCAGTAGTTGGTCTTGGCGTCGATCGAGATCACGTCCGGCACGGCGAGGCCGATCTCGCCGCCGGTCAGCCCCGCGGCGACGACGATGAAGTTCTGCAGCATCAGCACGGCGACCAGCGTCGTCAGGCCAAAATACGGCCCGCTGACGCGCAGCGCCGGCAGCGCCAGCACGACGCCGCCGACGACCGCCGCCAGGGCGCCGGCGGCGATGCACAGCCAGATCGACAGGCCCGGCGAGAAGTGCGCATCGAGAATGCCGGCCGTATAGGCGCCGACGCCGATCAGGAAGGTCGGTCCGAAATTGACCTCGCCGGCGAAGCCGAACAGCAGGTCCCAGGACATCGCGAACACGGCCGTGTAGTACGCAACCGTCAGCAGCCCGAGGACGTAGCCCGAGACGTAGGCCGGCAGGACCAGAGCCACGATCACGGTCAGGAGCGCGATCCAGAACAGCCGCGACGTAACGAATGCAGGCATGCTCACCTCCGTCCGAACAGCCCTTGCGGGCGCAGATACATGACGACGACGAGCAGCAGCAGCGCCGGGATCGTCCGGTAGGCCGGCGAGATCAGATAGGCCGTTCCGGTCTCGAGATAGCCCACCACATAGGCCGCGATCAGGGAGCCCGACACGCTGCCGAGGCCGCCGAGCACGACGATCGAGAACGCGCTCGCCGTCAACGGCCCGACGCTGTAGGAGCTGACCCCCAAGAACATGCCGAGCAGGATGCCGGCCACTCCCGCCAGCAGGCCGTAGATCGCCCACACCGTCAGGTAGATCGACGATAGTTCGATGCCCAGCAAGGTGACGCCGCGCGGATTCATCGACGCGGCCATGACAGCCTTGCCGCGCCTGGTGCGGTTGACCAGGAACCACAACAGCCCGATGGCGACCCAGCAGATCACGGCGGTGAAATACTCGTTTTGCGGCGTCCGCACGCCGAACACCGTCGTGACGCCCTCGACGATCGGCAGCACGGTCTTGGCATTGTTGGTGAAGAAATAGGCGATCGCCTCCTGGATGATGATGCCCCACAGCAGCGTCGCGGTCAGGATGAAGATCTCCTTCTCCGATTCAGCAATCACCTTGGAGCGCTGGATCGGCCTGACGGCGATGAAGTAGGTGGCGAAGGCCAAAATGAAGCCGGCGAGGACTCCGATCAGCGCGCCGGTGTAGGGCCCGACACCGAATTCGCTGGCGGCAGCCCAGGCGGCAACCGCGGCGCCGACCATGATGGCGCCGTGGGAAAGGTTGAGCACGCCCGAGACACCGAAGATCAGTGTGAAGCCGGTCGCGCCGAGGGCATACAGCGCGCTGATGGCAAAGCCATCGATCAAGATCTGCCAGAAAAGCATTGAAAATCGACCTGCAACGTCAGACTGAGGCACCAAGAAAATGGGCCGCTCCTTGAAGGAGCGGCCCGCGATGCGTCAGTTGCTGGCCGCCTTGAGCTTGATGAAGGACGGCCAGGTGGCGGTGCCGGCGGCGAGCTCCTTGGGCCAGACGTTGACCTGCTTGCCGTTCTGCCATTGCAGCATCAGCCCGGTGATGTAGCCCTTTCCGGTCCGCAGCGCGTGCGGGTTCGGGTCGCCCTTCGGCTTGAAGGCGATGCGGCCGATCGTCCCGACATAGTCGGTCGCTTCCATCGCCTCGACCATCTTGTCGGGATCGGTGCCGCCGGCCCGATGGATCGCATCCGCGATCATGTAGACGTCGTCATAGGAGGTGTAGCCGGCATAGGACGGGAAGTTTCCGAACTTCTTCTGATAGGCCTCCACGAACGGCAGCGTCTTCGGCGTCACCGCGACGCCCGGTCCCGACACGGCATTGTACATGACGCCCTCGACGGCGCCGTTGGTGTCTTTCCAGAAGGTCGAGTTGGTCGCCTGCGAGGAAATGCCGAACATCGGGATCGGCACCTGCTGGCTCTTCCACTGCACGGTCGGCTGGGTGCCGACATGCGAGATGCCGGTGATCATGACGTCCGGCTTCAGGCCCTCGATCTTGTTGAAGATCGGCGTGAAGTCGGTGGTGTCAGGCGACATGCGGATATGGTCGACGACCTTGAGCCCGATCTCCGGCAGGCATTTCTCGTAGCCGGCGTCGAGCGGCGTCGTCCACGCCGCGTCCTCGCTCATGATCACCGCGGTCTTCATCTTGTAGGGCTCGACCAGCAGGTCCTTGGCCGCGTCGCAGACGAGGCCGGCCAACGAGGTCGAGGTCAGATAGCCGTGGAAGGTGTATTTGAGCTGGTCGTAGTTCTTGGCGATGTTCTGGGTGATGACGTCGGACGCGGCACCGGGCGTGATCATCAGCGTCTTGAGGCGCCCTGCCCACGGCTCCAGCGCCAGCACGACCTCGGAGATGTAGCTCGCGATGACCGCGTTGACCTTGTCCTCGCTGACGGCGCGCTGGAAGGCGCGCACCGATTCCGCCGAGGAGGAGTGATTGTCGTAGACGACGATCTCGATCTTGCGCCCGTCGATGCCGCCCTTGGCGTTGATCTCCTCGGCGGCCAATTGCGCTGCGGGTGCGATCGACGAGCCGGCGACGGCCTGTGCCTCGGAGATGACACCGATCCTGATCGGGTCTGCGGCCCAGGCGGCCGAGGAGACGAGCGCAGTTGCGCAGCTCGCAAGCAAGATGGACTTGAGCGAAATCATGAAACCTCCCGAATCCTTATGCCTCTGACGGGCAGGCTCGACTTTGGTCTCCCACATGCCAGTGAGCAAGGGAACATCCCGAGACGTGCTCTGCGCTCAGCGCATTGTGATAGCGCGCCGCGCTCATGGCTCACGGAATGTCTTACAGGACTGCATGGTTCCTGCGCGCGGACCAAATATATCCGCTGCATTGCAGCAGCGGATATTCCGAGTTGAAGAGGGCCACGTCCTTACGACGAGGCGATCCCTTACGACGAGGCGGTGCCCTTTGACCTACATGAAGCTTCTCGACTGAAGCGGCAACCTCAACTCAGCCAAACTGACGCACGTGCCCAAGCATCTCGTGCACGTCGTAGGTCATGACGGCGAGAAGCGCCGCGATCGCGAGATAAGTCCCGGCATATTCGAGCTTCGTCTGCAGCGTCGTGCCATAATAGGCGACGTTCTCGGGCGCGCCGGGATCGTAGCGCCAGGCCTTCATCAGTTGCGGGGCTGCGAGGATGGCGATGATGATCAGCATCGGGCTCGGCCGATAGAGCATCAAGGCCAGCAGCATGGGAACGCCAAGCAGCCAGATGCGCGGACTCAGCACGCTGGTGACGCGGCCGCCGTCCAGCGGCGAGATCGGCAGCAGGTTGAACAGGTTGAGGAACAGGCCGGAATAGGCGATCGCAAGCAGCAGATTGCTGTCGTCCGATCGCGCCCACAGATAGACCGCAAGCGCGGCCGCGGTCCCGACTAGCGGACCGGCGAGTGCCACATAGGCCTCCGTCTCGACGTCGACCGGCTGCTCCTTGAGCGCGATCCAGGCGCCGACGAACGGGATGAAGGCGGGAGCGCCGACGTCGAGGCCGCGCTGACGTGCGGCGACGTAGTGTCCCATCTCATGGGCAAACAGGAGCGCAATGAAGCCGGCGGCATAGCGCCAGCCCCAGATGCCGGCATAGACGACCAGCGACAGCAGCATCGTGCCGCCGCTCATGGCGAGCTTCCCCCATTTCAGGCCGGAGAACAGGATCAGCAGGAGAGCCTTCACGTCGGCCCGCCCGCGTTGTCGCCGCGCGGCTTGCGGCGCAGGAAGTTCATGACAGCGGCCCCGGCGCCGACGACGGCGAAGATGATGATCTTGGCGAACTTCAGGACGAACGCACCGGCCAGCGCCAGCAGCCCGAGCTTCTTCGCGGCAACGCCGCCGACCAGCGCCAGCAATCCATATTCGGCGATCCGATCCGTGCTGGCACTGAAATCCTCATAACGCTTGCCGGCATTGTAGGAGAGATCGGACAGCAGCTCGTGCGCCACCGCCTTGTCGCCCGCGATCCGCTCCGAGCCGGACAGGAGGTTCAGGCTGAAATAGCCGTCACGCCCGAGTGCGTAGGTGTTGTAGTTGACGTTCTTCGGCGCATCGTCGGGCTGGCCCTTCTCCTTGGCGAGCAGCGACCAGACGAGACGATGCGTCGTGGCGTCGTAGGCCGGCGGCTCGACCCAGCCGACCACGGCCATTTCCGGAAATCCGCGCGCCGCACGGTCCTTGTTCGCCTCGTCGGCGCCGGCGCGAAGGTTGCTCAGCAGATCGTCCGCGTTCCAGCTCTTGGCGTCGTCGTCTTTGATGTAGCCTTCCTTGATGTGCTTGATGACCACCATCCAGTCGTCGTTCTGGCGTCTGCCGACGACCAGCCCGACGAAGGTCGCGTCGTTGACGACGTTGCCGAGCGCGCGAAGGACCCGCAGGCCTTCGTTCTTCGGGACGTAGAAGTAGTCGGCCGGCAGCTTCAGCGTGCCCTGGTCGATCAGCACGATGTCGCTTGGTCCGTCGGTGCCCGCTTGGCTCGCCGCCTGCCAGGCCGCCATCAGTTCAGCCTTGCGCGTGGCCTCATCCAGAGGCACGGCCTGCGCGTGAGCGGACAGGACGACGAACGCTGCGCACAACATTGCGCGCGCAATGACAATCAAGCTTTGCACCGGCCCCAATCCCCCCAAGAACATCGGTCGGATAGTACCTCGAAGGCTCGGCAGCGCGCAACAAGAGGGCGATTCAGGCCTCTCGAAGCGATCGACTGGCGCTGCAGCGAGGGAGAGATGGTCCGAAAAGGCCCCCTCCTCGTCACGACGCTGTCTTGCTTTCGGCCAAAGCGGCGGGTCGAGTCACGTTTGAAAATTCAAAGAGAACATCGGCGTCGGCGGCGGGCCAAGGGTTTGGGGATCAGCAATGCAGTCCACACAGAACGTGCAACAGATTGATCAGAGCGAGATCGGCCTCGCCCCTGGGAAGCCCGAGAAGACAAGCTATGATCAACTGTACCGGCGGGTCCTGCGTGAGGTGCTGACCCGGATCGATACGCGGCTCGCGGCGATCGAGAGGCCCGGCGTGGCGGCGGATGCCGCGGCGGCAGCGAGCACGAGCGGGGCGGCAGACGCCGGGGCCAGCCGCTGGGCGCGGATGAAGGCACCGCTCGGCAGGCTGCGCGGGCGCAACGCCGTGGGTCTCGCTCTGCTGGTCGTGCTGGTCGGTGGCTCGGTCGCCTGGTCGCAGCGCGACGCCGGCACCTCGCTGATGGACCGTTGGATGCCGGGCGCCAGCGAAGCTCCGCAGGACGAGGCGTCAGCCCAGCAGGGTAGCGAGGATGCCATGATGTCGAATGCCTCGCTGAGGGGAGCGGAAGACACCACCGGCCCCCGCGAGCCCGCGACGTTGATGCAGAGGATGGCGCGTGACATCGCCGATCTGCAGCAGGGCATCGAACAGATCAAGTCGACGCAGGATCAGGCCAGCCGCGATCACACCCGCGCCATCGAGCAGCTGCAAGCCGGCCAGGATCAGCTGATGCGTCTGGTGTCACGAATGTCCAACCAGTCGGTGCAGGCACGCGGCACGGTGCCCCCAGGCCCGCCCCAGCAGATCATCGTGACGCCGCAGCAGCGGACCACCACGGGAATGGCCCGGCCGCAGCCGGCGCAGCCGCAGGGCTCGACGTTCGGGACACTCTTTACCCGCAACACCTCGGGCATTCAGCCGCCGATGCCGCGTTGATGGTGTGATCGGCCGTGCTCACCGGTGGCGGTCTTGGCCGCCGCCGATCCGCGCGCTTGCCGATCGGCCCCTTATCGGCCCGTTACGAGCAGGTGTGAACGCGCCCGTCGTAGCCGCGGTAGATGCCCTTCTCCGCGTCATAGGTGCGGAAGCTCTTGCAGTTCACACCCCGCCTCTTCGCCTCCCGCTTCATTTCGCTCTTCTGTTCGCTCTTGGGCTTGCGGACGCGTTGCTCGCGCTTGGCGGGCTTGGCGTCGTCCTCGGCATGTTGGGCATGCGCGTGGCCGTGCCGTCCGGGCTTGGCCGACGGGGACGCGGTGTCCTGCTTCGCAGCCGCCTTCCCCGGCGTGGCCGCGGAAGAAACTGCGGCCGGCGGCGCGGATGTCTTGGGCTCGGCCGGCGCAACCGCGGGCTTCACCTCGGCGGCGGCAGCCGGCTTTTCGGCGGGCGCCGCGGCTGCGGGCTTGCTCTCCGCAGCCTTCTCTTCGGCTTTCTCCGGTGCGGGCGCGTCCTTGGCGACGGCGGCGGGCTGAACGGCCGGAGCGGGCTCTGCCGGTTTCGACTCGGTCACGGCCGGCTTCTGGCCGACGTCGGTGCCGGAGTTCGGTTCGACCTTGGTCTCGGATTTGGCCTCGGCCGGCTTGCTCTCGGCCGCAGCATCCGTCGCGGTTTTTTCGGTTGATACTTTGTCCGCCGGCTGCTGGCTCGCGCTGTCTGTGGCCTGAACGGGTTTGGTGTCCGCAGCGGCTGGCTCGCCGGGCTTCTCGGCCGTCTTCTTAGGCTCGGCCGCAAGCTTGCCGGCGGCATCCGAGGGCTGCTCGGCGGGCCTGGTTTGAGCAACCGCGGGTTTCGGCTCGGACTCTACGGGCTTTTCGGCCGTCGGCGCGGCAGACTGCTCCGTGGCGGGCTTGGCCGCATCGTTCGCGGCTCCCTGGGCCCAGGCGCTGGAGCCAGCGATCACTCCGAGGACGCAGAACAGAACGCCCGCGCGGACGGCTGGCGGACAAACAACGGAAACTTGCATGCTGGAAAACTCGCTTGAGGGGCCGGCAGATTGCCGGTTTACGTCATCTGCAGCCAGCTTTCGCCACGAAAACGGCATGCGCGCAAAAGAGTCGCACGAGGTGTGCTTTCCGCATCATGGATTTGCAATCGCGACGTGAAGGCCGGCGCGCCGACACTCAATGCGTCGGATGCCGACGGCACATCGGCCGCCTGAATGGCGCGGACTGCGCCCGGCGGGACCCCGGGTGGCGTCGCGGCGCTTCACGCGCTCACGGCGTTGCGGCTGATCACGTGATGGTAGTACGACGCGCTGAGCTTGGGCGTGCGCACCTGGGTGTCGAAGTCGACGTGATAGATGCCGAAGCGCTGCTTGTAGCCGAACACCCACTCGAAATTGTCCAGCAGGCTCCACAGGAAGTAGCCCTTCACGGGCACGCCCTCGGACGTTGCGCGCTGCAGCTGGGCGAGATAGTTGCGCAGATACATCACGCGGTCGAGGTCGTGGACCTTGCCATCGGCGGTCAGCTTGTCGTCCGAGGAGGTGCCGTTCTCGGTGATGTAGATGGTCTGGAGATTCCAGATCTTGGCGGCGAGCTTCGGCACCCAATAGGCCGTCTCCGGACCGACCAGCAGCCAGGGTGAGCTCATGTGCGGGAACGAGGACGGCATCGGCAGCACGTCGAATCCGGTCGCGCGGTCCGACGCGACGACATACGCTTGCGGCGCGTAGATGTTGAGGCCGACGAAATCGACCGGCGCCGAAATGATCTTCAGTTCGTCGGCGGTGAATTTCGGCGCATCCTTGCCGGACCACGCCAGGAAACCCTCCGTGTAGCGCCCCTCGAGGATGACGTTGAGGAAGCCGGCATTCAATTCGCGCGTCGCGATCTCGGCGGCGCGGATGTTCTCCGGCGTGTCGATCGCCGGCAGGCAGGCCGTGATGTTCTCGGCCATGCCGACGCGCATGCCGGCGCGCCCGCCGGATCGGATGGCCTGGACGGCGAGACCGTGCGCCAGCGCCACGTGATGGCGCGCCTGGTTGACCTGCTGCTGCGGCAGCTTCAGCCCGGGCGCGTCGACGCCGAGGCCATAGCCGAACGGAACGAAGCGGCCGCATTCGTTGATGGTGAAGATGGTCTTCACACGGTCGCCGAGATGCTCGGCGACGTAGCCCGCATAGTGCGCAAAGGCCCTGGCCGTGTCGACCGAGAGCCAGCCGCCGACGCGGTCCTGCAGCGCCTGCGGCAGATCCCAATGATACAGCGTTGCGTACGGCGTGATGCCGTTGGCCAGGAGCTCGTCGACGAGGCGGTTGTAGAAGTCGAGGCCCTTCGGATTGGGAGTCAGCCCCCCGTCGGGAAACAGCCGGGGCCAGGCGATCGAGAACCGATAGGCCCGGCAGCCGAGCTCCTTGATCAGCCGCACGTCGTCCTTGTAGCGGTTGTAGTGATCGCAGGCGACGTCGCCGGTGCTGCCGTCCTCGATGTTGCCCTGCAAATGCGTGAACACGTCCCAGATCGACGGCCCACGGCCATCGGCCGTTGCTCCGCCCTCGATCTGGTACGACGACGTCGCCGTCCCCCACACGAAATCGGCGGGAAACCGCCGCCCGGCATCCTCCTTCACCGCGCCCTCCTCCGCTTGCGCCGGGCCATTGGCCGCCCCGAGGGCGGCCAGCCCGGCCAGCTTTGCAAGATCACGGCGGGAGACGTCGTTCGGCATTGATGAACCTCAAACCTCTGTTGCTATCGTGCCCGATCGGGACGGCGAAAGCATCACGAACCATATCTGCGCTCCGATTTGAACAGTCCGAGGTGGCGGCAAGGGAGCGGCCTCGATCACATCTGCGTCCGGAATCGGCGCGTCAATGACCGACGGCGCCGCGCCCGGCATTGTGACCGCCGCACGGCTCCGGCAGCGTTGAAACGCGACTGCTCGCACCGTCGGTTTGTAACGTCCTCGGCTCGACAGCGGTGCCCGATTACGCCTATGGTTGTACCATGACCGATCACGACCACCATCACGACCATCCGCACGATCACTCGGACCTGTCCGAGACCGATCTGCGGGTCCGCGCGCTCGAAAGCATCCTGACCGAGAAGGGATATATCGATCCCGCTGCGCTCGACGTGCTCATCGAGACCTATGAGAGCAAGGTCGGTCCCCGCAACGGCGCCCAGGTCGTGGCGCGGGCCTGGACCGATCCGGCCTATCGGGCACGCCTTCTTGCCGACGCCACGCCGGCGATCGGCGAGCTCGGCTATGCCGGCCGCCAGGGCGAGCACATCGTGGCGGTCGAGAACACGCCGGATCTGCACAACATGGTCGTGTGCACGCTGTGCTCCTGTTATCCGTGGCCCGTGCTCGGCCTGCCGCCGGTCTGGTACAAGTCGGCGCCCTATCGCGCCAAGGCGGTGAAGGATCCGCGCGGCGTCCTGAAGGATTTCGGCTTCGACTTGCCGCCGACGACGAAGATCCGGGTGTGGGATTCGACGGCCGAGGTCCGCTATTTCGTGCTGCCGATGCGTCCCGCGGGGACCGACGGCTGGAGCGCGGAGCGGCTCGCCGAGCTCGTCACGCGCGACAGCATGATCGGCACCGGCCTGCCGAAGCAACCGCACGAGGTCGGCCGCTGATGGATGGTGCGCATGACATGGGCGGCGTCGCCGGCTTCGGCCCGGTCCGCCCCGAGCCGAACGAGCCGGTGTTTCACGCCGAATGGGAGCGCCGCGCGTTCGCCATGACGCTGGCGATGGCAACCCCCGGCGGCTGGAACATCGACATGTCGCGGTTCGCGCGCGAGAACCGTCCGCCGGACGACTACCTCGGCATGAGCTACTACCAGATCTGGCTCGCGGGCCTCGAACGGCTGATGCAGGAGCGGCATCTGGTCGACGCCGATGAGATCGCCGCCGGCAAGGTGCTGCATCCGGCCAAGCCCGTCGCCAAGATCCTCACTGCAGATGCCGTCGCGCCGACACTGCGTCGCGGTGGCCCGACCGAACGCGTGGCGACGCAGCCGGCGCTGTTCGCCGTCGGCGACAGTGTACGGGCCAAGGACATCCATCCGTCGACGCACACACGGCTGCCGCGCTACGTGCGGGGCCATCTCGGCCGCGTCGCGGCGGTCAGAGGCATGCACGTGTTTCCGGACAGCAACGCCCATGGCGGCGGCGAAGATCCGCAATGGCTCTACACGGTGGCGTTCAGCGGCGCCGAGCTGTGGGCCGATGCGCCCGATCCGCTGCTGGAGGTTACGGTCGACGCTTTCGAGCCCTATCTGGAGCCAGCCCGATGAAACCGGACCGTGAGGCGGCGGTCGCGGCGACGCGCGCCCTGCCCGGCATTCCTGTCGATGACAGCGGGCCCGTATTTCGCGAGCCGTGGGAAGCGCACGCCTTCGCGATGGCCGTCACGCTGCACGCCCGCGGGCTGTTCACCTGGCCCGAATGGGCCGCCGCGCTCGCCCAGGAGATTTCACGCGCGCAAGCGGCCGGCGACGCCGATTGCGGCGATACGTATTATCGACACTGGCTGGCGACGCTCGAACGTCTGGTCGCCGAGAAGGGCGTCACCTCCGCCGATGCGCTCGCGCGCTACCGCGACGCCTGGGATCACGCGGCCGATCGCACCCCACATGGCAAGCCCATCGAGCTCCGGCCCGAGGATTTTGCCGGCTGAGCGTTTCGCAAGGGTCGCGAGGATGCTTAATGCCCGGTGAGCGGGCGATCCTGCTTTTGATGGTGCGGTCTTAACGGCCGGCTATTCATGCCGCGAACAGCCGTATTCGTTCGAAATTGAACATTCATCAGTGCGTCCGTAGCGTCCCGCATCTTCTTTGCCGAAGTTGAGGGGACGTTGAAAATGCCCGCGCCAGAGTTCGCCACCATCGTCGACACGCTCGCCGGCGTGCGTCAGGACTATCACGAGAAGCTCAAATCGATTCCGCAGTACGAGGCCTTCCTGCTGATCGAGAGCTCGACCGAGAAGGCCGCCGGAGCCCTGCACGGCACCGAAGCGTCGGGCTCCTCCATCGCCACCGACGTGATCGACTCGCTGCAATATGCGCGCAACCGGTTCGAGCAGCACATGGCCTCGATCCCGGAATATCGCGTGCTGGTGGCGATCGACCGCGTGATCAAGGAGATCTCGCAGCATCTCGGCCTCGCGCCGCATGATGATGCGCCGGCCACAGAGAGCCTTGCCGCGGCCGCCGAACAGCCTGCCGAAGCCGCCGAGGCGGTGGCCAGCGCTGCGAGCGCCGACACGGATGCTCCCGCCGAAGAGGCCGTCGACCCGGCGCCGGAGCAGGCAGAAATGGCCGAGGACGAACCGGCCGCAGCGGAGCCGGTCGAGGCCGAGGCCCCGACCCTGCGTATCGTCGACAAGCCGGTGAAGTCGCCGTCGATCGTGCCCGCCGATCACGACGGTGCCGCCCACGACGACGACATCGTGGTGCTGAACGCGCCTGCCTGGGAGAAGAGCGGCAAGGACGCCAATCACGACATCACCGCGCGCCTCGTCGCGCAGGCGGCCTCCGCCGCAGCCAGTGAGGCCGATGACGGCCACGACCTCGCCGATGCGGATCTCGTCATCGTCAGCCAGCGTGAGCCGTCGGACAACGAAGCCGCCTGAGCGCTCGCCTGTCGCGCAACTCTCCGCGGGGCCCGAAGGCCCCGCTTCCGATTCAGGATGGCCCGCCCGCCGCGATGTATTCGCGCCATCCTTTGGCGCGCAGCTCGCAGGCGGGACACTGTCCGCAGCCGTGCCCCCAATCGTGCCGCGCGCCGCGCTCGCCGAGATAACAGGTGTGCGACCGGTCGCGGATCAGGTCCACGAGCCCGGTGCCGCCGAGATCATGCGCCAACTGCCAGGTCGCGGCCTTCGACAGCCACATCAGCGGCGTGTGCAGCTCGAACGCGCGCGCCATGCCCAGGCTCAGCGCGCTCTGCAGCGCCTTGATGGTCTCGTCGCGGCAGTCCGGATAGCCCGAATAGTCCGTCTCGCACATGCCGCCGACGATGTGGCGGATGCCGCGGCGATAGGCGAGCGCCGCCGCAAAGGTCAGGAACACCAGATTGCGGCCCGGCACGAAGGTGTTGGGCAGGCCGTCAGCGCCCATCTCGATCGCGACGTCGCGCGTCAGCGCCGTCTCGGAGATCGCAGCCAGCGTTGGAATGTCCAGCGTGTGGCTGTCGCCGAGCTTTGCCGCCCAGTCGGGACGCAGGCGCGCGATGCCCTCGACCAGCCAGTCGCGGCAGGCGAGCTCGATCGCATGGCGCTGGCCGTAGGCGAATCCGATCGTCTCGACGCGCGCGAAGCGGTCGAGCGCCCAGGCCAGGCACGTCGTGGAATCCTGCCCGCCCGAGAACAGCACCAGGGCTGTCATGTCCTGCTCACTCATGGCCCCCCGCTTAGCATCATCGACGGGTCGGGCCAACCCGCGGAGCGATCCCGCGTAATCGCCCTTTTTGCTGGGAGCCGCGCGCGGCTTGGGGCATACAGGACACGATCGAACGATGCTGTCAGGACCTGCCCATGATCCCCTCCCGCGACATCTCACGCCTGATCGAGATCATGGCGGCGCTGCGCACGCCGGTCACCGGCTGCCCGTGGGATATCGAGCAGACGTTCCGGACCATCGCGCCCTACACCATCGAGGAAGCCTATGAGGTGGCCGACGCGATCACGCGCTACGATCTCGACGATCTGCGCGAGGAGCTCGGCGATCTCCTGCTGCAGGTGGTCTATCACGCCCGCATCGCCGAAGAACAAGGCGCGTTTGCATTCGGCGACGTCGTCGAGGGCATCACGAAGAAGATGATCCGCCGCCATCCGCATGTGTTCCCGGACAAGGACGGCAACGTCACTCAGCCGACCAAAGGCACATGGGACCGCATCAAGGCCGAGGAGAAGGCCGAGCGCGCCGCGCGACGGCCGCCCGAGGCGGAGACGGGCAAGTCCTCGCTGCTGTCGGGCGTCAAGGCCGGACAGCCTGCGCTGGTCCGCGCGATGGAGCTGCAGCGCAAGGCCGCGACCGTCGGTTTCGACTGGAACGATCCGCGCGCGGTGTTGCAGAAGATCCGCGAGGAAGCCGACGAGATCGAGGCCGCGCTCGACAACAAGGATGCGACCGAGCTGACCGAGGAGACCGGCGATCTCCTGTTCGCGCTGGTCAATCTTGCCCGCCATGCCGAGGTGGATCCGGAGACCGCGTTGCGGGGCACCAACGCCAAGTTCGAGCGCCGTTTCGCGCACATCGAACAGGCGCTGACGGCCAAGGGCCGCACGCTCGAAGAAGCGTCGCTCGACGAGATGGACGAATTGTGGAACGAGGCGAAGCGACTGGAGAAGTAGCGTCCCCGTCTCCGAAGCCGTGATCAGCCGCCCTTCCGCGACAGCACGGCCTTTGCGATCTCGACGAAGCGCTGCGCGGCCGGCGACAATCCAAAGTCGGCGCGGCTCAACAGCGAGACATGCCGATGGATCGTCGGCTGCGACAGCGGGATCGCGGCAAGCGTCGGAAATTGTGCCTTCGGCAGCATGTGCGCGGGCAGGATGCTGATGCCGGCGCCCTCCGCCGTGAGCGCCAGCGCGGTCGTGATCAGCGACACCTCCCACGCCGGCTTCAGCGCCCGCCCCGTCTGCGCCAGCGCTTCGTCGATCTGACGGCGGATGCGCGTGCCGTGACGCATCGTGATCAGATCGGAGCTCATGATGCCGTCCCAGGTCAGACGGCGGTGCTTCTCGAACCGGCCGTCCTTGATGCCGATCGCCGAGAGCGGACTTTGCATCAGTGTATCGATCCTGACCTCCGGCACGCCGTCGTCCTCGACGCTGCCGAGGCCGAACTCCGCATGCCCGGCCATCACGATCGCGAGGAGTTCGTCGGGCGCGACATCGCGCAGATCGATCCTCACCTCGGGATGGCGCGATCGAAACGTCGCAAACACGCGTGGAAGCAGCGCCGACGCGACGCCCGCTGAGACCGCGATGGAAATTCGGCCGGCCTTGATCTCGGCAAGGTCGCGCATCCGCTGCGACAGCCCCTGCGTCCCCGCCAGGATGCGTTCCGCGGCGGTGATCGCCTCACGGCAGGCCGCCGTCGGGTGCAGCGCCCGCGTCGTGCGATCGAACAGCTTGAGCTGAAAGTTCTCCTCGATCTGCCGGATCAGCAGGCTGATCGCCGACTGCGTGACGCGCAGCTCGGCGGCCGCCCTGGTGATGCTGCCGAGCCGATACACCAGGACCAGGGCCTCCAATTGCCGCAAGGTCGGGGGCATTAGCTTTCCTCATGAATGAATGAGAATTTTGTGGCTAATCGAAAGAGTTTGATCATGCAACATATTTGCAAACAGCCGGCGGCTGCTGCGAAGCGCGCCAGGCAACAACAAGCACATGGGGGAGGGACATTTGACGCAAGCGATCAATCTCACGCGCTACGTCGACGAGCGGCCGCTGTCGGGCTTCCAGATCAGGGTGATCTGCCTGTGCGCGCTGGTCGTCGGGCTCGACGGCTTCGATGCCCAGGCGCTCGGCTTCGTCGCCCCTGCCCTCAGCAAGGACCTGCATCTGGCGCCGGGCGCGTTGGGGCCCGTGTTCGGTGCGTCCCTGTTCGGCGTGATGATCGGCTCGCTGGTGTTCGGCGCGCTGGCCGACTATCTCGGGCGCAAATGGCTGGTCGTCGCCGGGGTTCTCGTGTTCGCGCTTGGATCGCTGGCGACCACCCAGGCCACCAGCGTATCCGACCTCGTCATCATTCGGTTCCTCACCGGCCTCGGGCTCGGCGGCGTCCTGCCCAACACGATCGCTCTGACCGGCGAATATTCGCCGCAGCGTCGCAGGACCCTGTTGATCATGCTGATGTTCATGACGGTGTCGCTCGGATCGGCGATCGGCGGAGCGGTCGCGGCGAAGCTCATCACCGCCTATGGCTGGCAGATCATCTTTCTCATCGGCGGCATTCTGCCGCTCATCCTCTGTCCGGTCCTCATTATCTGGCTGCCGGAATCGCTCTCGCTGCTGGCTCTCGACGACAACAAGAATGATCGCGTGCGCGCGCTGCTGAGCCGGATCGATCCGTCGGACCGCCTCCCCGCCGACGCGCGCTTTACGATCATCGAGGAGAGCGGCAAGGGCTTCCTGCTGCCGCAGTTGTTCACCAAGCGGCGCCTGCTCCCGACCCTGCTGCTGTGGGTGATGTTCTTCATGAACATGATGGACATCTATTTCCTCAACAGCTGGCTGCCGACGCTCACACATGGTGTCGGGCTTGACGTCCAGGCGGCGATCGCCGTCGGCATCGCCTTCCAGCTCGGCGGCATGCTTGGCACCGTCGGGCTCGGCCTGCTGATCGAAAAGTTCGGCTTCGATCGCGTCCTGTTCGCGACCTACGTTGCCGGCTTCCTCTCGATCATCACCATCGGTATCGCGGGAGCCTCGTTGCCGATTCTCGTGCCGGCCGTCTTCATTGCCGGCGTCGCGGTGATCGGCGGACAGATCGGCTGCAACGCCTACGCGGCGCGCATCTATCCGACCTACATCCGCGGCACCGGCATCGGCTGGGCACTGGGCATCGGCCGCTTCGGCTCGATCCTCGGCGTCACGATCGGCGGGTTGATGCTCGCAGCGAAATGGGACGTGTCCTCGCTGTTTCAGGCCAGCGCGGTGCCGCAACTGTTCTCGGCACTGGTGATCCTGGGCCTTGCCGTCCTCGGCATGCGCGGCAGTCTTCCGACCGCCGACGGCACGCAGCGGGATGCGCTTTCGACAGCCGAGCGTGCCTAGGTTCAGAGCAGAAGAGAACTGACATGAAGACGATTCAAACCCAGGTGCTCATCGTGGGCGCCGGTCCGGTCGGACTGACCGCCGCCATGGATCTCGCCTCGCGCGGCATCGAGGTCGTGGTCGCGGAGATCAGGCGCGCCGGAGAGCCGCCCAACGTAAAATGCAACCACGTCTCCGCGCGCTCGATGGAGGTGTTCCGCCGCCTTGGCATCGTCCAACAAGTGCGCGAAGGCGGCCTGCCGGCCGACTTTCCCAACGACTGCGCCTATCGCACCACGGTCGTCGGCCGCGAGCTGACGCGCATCCCGATTCCGTCCCGCAAGGACCGCTATACGGCGACCGGTGGACCCGACACCGATTGGCCGACGCCCGAGCCGCCCCATCGCATCAACCAGATCTATCTCGAGCCCATCCTGTTCGCTTGCGCCGAGGCGCAACGCGGCATCACGATCCTGAACCGCGTCGAGGTCGATCGGTTCGACCAGGATGAAAACGGCGTGATCGCGCGGGCACGCGATCTCGACGCCGGCCGAGACATCACCATTTCGGCCGATTATCTGATTGGCTGCGACGGTGGCCGCTCCGCGGTGCGCAAGCTGATCGGCGCGCGGCTCAGCGGCACCGATGTCGTGCAGCGGGTGCAGTCGACCTACATCCATGCCCCTGCGCTGAAGGACCTGATCACCCAGAAGCCGGCCTGGATGACGATGTCGCTCAACCCCCGGCGCTGCGGCACCACCGTCTCCATCGACGGCCGCGACAACTGGCTGATCCACAACCACCTCGCGGCCGAGGAAGTCGAATTCGACAGTGTCGATCGCGATTGGGCGTTGCGCACCATTCTCGGTGTCGACGACCGCTTCGAGTACGAGGTCATCAGCAAGGAGGACTGGATCGGACGCCGCCTGGTGGCGGATCGCTTTCGCGATCGCCGTGCCTTCATCTGTGGCGATGCGGCGCATCTGTGGATTCCCTATGCGGGCTACGGCATGAATGCCGGGATCGCCGATGCGGTCGACCTGTGCTGGATGCTCGCCGGCGTGCTGCACGGCTGGGCTGCCCCTGCCCTGCTGGACGCCTATGAGGCGGAGCGGCAGCCGATCACCGAACAGGTGTCGCACTTCGCGATGAACCATGCGCTCGCCGTGATGAGCCAGCGACGCAGCGTGCCTGCCGAAGTCGAAATGGACGGCCCCGTGGGCGATGAGGCGCGCCGCAAGGTGGGACAGGCCGCCTACGACCTCAACGTGCAGCAATATTGCTGCTCCGGCCTGAACTTCGGCTACTACTACGACCGGTCACCGGCCATTTCGTACGATGGCGAGACGCCGCCGCCCTACGGCATGGGCCATTTCACCGCGTCGACCGTGCCGGGCGCACGCGCCCCGCATGTGTGGCTCGCCGATGGCCGCTCGCTGCTCGACGCGCTCGGCCCGGCCTATACGCTGGTCCGGTTCGATCCAACCATCAATGCCGAGGCGCTGGTCGAGGCCGCAGCCCGCCAGGGCGTTCCCTTGACGCTCGTCGACGTCGACCGGGCCAAGGGCGGCTACGACTTCGCTGACAGCCTGCTCGTGGTGCGACCGGATTCGCACATCGCCTGGCGCGGCGCGGCCGCACCTCAGGAGCCCGACGACCTGTTGGACCGCCTGCGCGGCCTCACAACCCAGGCTGAGGCCGTGCGCCGTGACAATGCCGTCGTCGCCTGATCCTCGCCACCGCGCCATGACACGCCACACCACCGCGCACTACTTCCTCGAGGCGCTCGTCGAGAGCGGCATCGACTACATCTTTGCCAATCTCGGCACCGATCATGTCTCGCTGATCGAGGAACTTGCACGCTGGGACAGCGAAGGTCGACGGCACCCCGAGGTGATCCTGTGTCCCCACGAGGTGGTCGCTGCGCACATGGCGATGGGCTATGCGAGCGCGACCGGCCGCGGTCAGGCCGTGTTCGTCCACGTCGATGCCGGCACGGCGAACGCGTGCATGGCCATTCAGAACGCCTTTCGCTACCGGCTGCCGGTGCTGCTGTTCGCTGGGCGGGCTCCGTTCGCGCTGCATGGCGAGCTGCCGGGAGGACGTGACACCTACGTCCACTTCGTGCAGGAGAACTTCGATCAGGGCAGCATCGTGCGGCCCTATGTCAAATGGGAATACACCCTGCCGTCGGGCGTCGTCGTCAAGGAGGCGGTGGCCCGCGCTGCCGCGTTCATGCACAGCGATCCGCCCGGCCCGGTCTACATGATGCTGCCGCGAGAAACCCTTGCCGAGACCTGGGACGAACAGGCGATGCCGGCCTACCCGGCCGCGCGCTATGGCAGCGTCAAAGCGGGAGGCATCGAGCCGGAACGCGCGCAGGCGATCGCGGACGCGCTGATGAAGGCGGACAATCCGATCGCGGTGACCGCATATCTCGGACGCAGCGCCGAGGCGGTTTCTGTGCTGGAGCGACTGGCGCTGGTCTGCGGAATCCGGGTCGCCGAGTTCAATCCCATCACGATGAACATCTGCCAGGACTCCCCTTGCTTTGCGGGCGCCGATCCTGCCGCGCTTATTGCTGGCGCCGATCTCGGGCTGCTCATCGACATCGACGTCCCCTTCATTCCGCAGATGCTGAAGGCGGCCGATCGGCTGCGCTGGATCCAGATCGACATCGACGCCCTGAAGGCGGACATCCCGATGTGGGGATTTGCCACCGACCTCCGCATTGAGGGCGATTCGGCCGTCATTCTTCGGCAGGTCCTGGAGCTCGTCGTCGCACGTGCCGACGATACATATTTGAGGAAGGTGCGCGACCGGATCGCGAGCTGGCAGCCAACCCGCAAGGCCGCGCATGCGAGACATACGTCGGCGGCCGCGCAGAAGGGCTCAATCGGCGCGATCAACCCGGCCCATTTGTTCGCGCGGCTGCAGGCGCATCTGTCGGAGCACGACATCGTTGTCAACGAGGCGGTCCGCAACGCGCCGGTCCTGCAGCAGCAGCTTCGCCGCACCAGGCCGATGACCTATGTGGGCCTGGCGGGCGGCGGCCTCGGCTTCAGCGGCGGCATGGCGCTCGGACTCAAGCTCGCCAATCCCTCAGCGCGCGTGGTGCAGATCGTCGGCGACGGCGCCTATCATTTCGCCGCGCCGGATTCCGTCTACGCCGTAGCGCAGCAATATCAGCTTCCGATCCTGACCGTGATCCTCGACAACAACGGCTGGCAGGCGGTGAAGGCTTCGGTTCAGCGCGTCTATCCGGACGGCGCGGCACAGCAGACCGACTCATTTCTTTCCCGGCTCTGCACCGGCCGTCAGGACGAGCAGCGTCGTCTCGCCGACATCGCCTGCGCATTCGGCGCCCATGGCGAGCGGGTCGACGATCCCGAGGCGCTCGATGCAGCCATCGAACGCTGCGTCGCAGCCGTCGACGGCGGTCGCGCCGCAGTGCTGCACGTCGACATCACGCCCCTTTAGTTCGATCGAGCGCGACCAAATGGCGGTCTGATCCGGCGCGACGGTCAGTTGTGCAGAGATGTAGACGACCAGTGCGGCCTACCCACGGCAGCAAACAACGATTCACTCCACCACGATATCACATTTGACGCTATCAGCGCGTACCGCTCATACTGCGCGGTACCTGTGAAGATTGGCGAGAAGCCCAACGAGATCGAGACCACGCTTCGTGACAGTCGAGCGGTGCCAACGACGATCTACAACACCTCCATGCCTACATCGAACTCGCCCCTGCAAACGGGGGCACTCTAGACGTGGTCTTGCCTGAAGGCGTCGACAGCTGTGGACCGACACGGAGAAAGCAACTTGGACACGAGGTATAAAACGCATCATGCGGAGCTTCGAGACAGACCAGGTGAATCTTCCAATCTGGCTAGGGACGCTTCTAGATCAGCGATTGCGCTCCCATATCGCGCGCTTGCCACGCTCCGGGCTCTAAGCAGGTGCGCACGTGCTTCCTCCAGACGCTTCACATGCAAGCAGGCCCGCACACGTGCAGCATGTATCGGAAACCTATGCCCTCCATAGCGACTGGCGCGTTCGAAAAACCGCATTGCGAGATCCAGATCAGATCTACAACGAGCAGTTAAGGTGCCTAGCATCGTCCAGAACTCTGCTTCATCGACACCGAAGAGCACGTCGTGGCCGAATGCGTCTTGTCCAAAAAAGCGCCGCCGCGCATCCGTCAAGATGTTCGCGAGTTGGTTCGGAGCTTCGAGATCCGTCTCAAACTTGGATAACAGATTAATATCGAACCACTTTTCATCCACAATGGACCTGCAAGCAATCCAAGCCTTGAAATTGTGGGCATGATCGAAGCCCTGACGCAATGCCTCCGAAAGAAACGAGAGTGCATCATTCACAATTGTCAATCCTCTGCTTCGATCTTGCGAATATGCAGCAGTCGAAGCCTCGCCTATGACGTGTGCCACACGGCTCAACGCAGGACGAAATCCGAAATCGATGCCCGTCCAAAATGCGTCTATCGACTTGATATATTGAAATGTTTGTCGATAGAAGATTGGACGATATTTCGCAGCCGCGCCGTACTCTAAAAGCTCGGGGCTCTCTAAGGTTTGGCCTATAGCGGCTATTCGTTCATCGTACTCCGCGACCGACCTCAGGGGGAGCAATCTTGCTTTCGAGTATTCCACGAGCAAAGACTGCAGCAACGCCGACGAGGATCTAACGAGAGAAAGGCTGCGTTTCGCGCAGCGTTCAGCTTCGCTGAACGAGCGTTCTTGGTGTGATTGAAGTCGCTGCAAGCGACCTCGCCACCTGACCACGGATGACTTTACAATTAAACTATAAGCCAACGCGTCACGATCGTCAGCTGAACTACTAACGGAATCGAGCTTGTCGTTCAGCGACTTCGCCAGCGTTAGCTTTTTCTGTGCATCGAATACACCGTATTCATCCCTTAAGAAAAGCAGCATAAGCGAAACCGCGACGGGCACTTTTCGCGGGTCCACTATCGTTTTCAGTATAGCGATGCTCGCCTGCAGCCCCTTCTCCCATCGAGACGAGGAATAGTCGTTCTCCAACGACGTAGTTTTGAGCTCAAGTCGCGCCAGCTCCACCCATTGCACGGCAGTTTCAACCAAGGGATTGAGCGCAATGTCGCCAAGGACACGCTCTGCCTGCCGGAGAAGACTGCGCCCCTCTTTTGGTCCACTCAGGGTCGCCTCATTCATCAGGTCATATATTCGACCGACCCTGACATCTTGCGCCAACTCGTGGTGGTCGAACCTAAATGGACTACTCTGAAACAAGTCGTCCACGAATCTGGCGACGTGACGAGCCTTGTTAATGACCATCTGGAAAAGAATCGCCGGCGGGTATTCGCTCGGCTTCTCTTGATCGATCAGGTGATGGTGCTTTCGGCAAAGCAGCATCAAGTTGTTTTCAGAATCGAGATCGACGTGCGGAAACGACGCTTTGAATTCGGATCGACTACCCTCATTCACCGGCAGGATGTGACAGAGTTCGCCGATCATCTCGATGTGCCCATTGGACCATCTTGCTGCGATTTCCCCACAAGCCCCGTACTCACAGCGGCCAATCGATCTCATAAAGATCGAGGTTCGGACACTCTGTCGGATTTTTTCTCTTGAGGCCATACGCGCAACCCGCATGTCGCTCGACAAAATAATCTCATTTAAACGAAAGGCGCTTCTGAACGGCGTGGCTGTCGGCAGCTTTTGATACAACGCAATATTGGTAATTAACACGTTTTAGTTGTAAGTTTTCCATGTGTAAAGTCATCTGCGTCTATGAGCCGAGATGGCTGTGAGAGCCGTTCAATCGGCTGCATCCATTTGATTTTGCTGCGCGATGATGCTGGTGTGGCTTACTAGGCGACCGCCGGAGACGTTCAAAGAATATAGCGTATAAGCGCGTAAATCAGTTGATTTGGATGATTGCCGCTCGATCGAGCGGCAATTGATAGTGGTCGGATACCTTTGCTGCTTTACGCCACCCGGGGCACGCCGTGATAGCGCTCGACCACGATGTCGCGCTTGGTGGCGTCGACGCGCACGGTCATGTCGTAGCGGCCTTCGTTCAGCTCCTTGGCCAGCACCTCGGCGTTGCGGTGCAGCCAGGAGATGCCGGCGCCGTCGGCCGCGTCGATGGTGAGATCGAGCGTGGTCCGCGCCGCCGCGAGACGGTCCTCGATCGTCTGCAGGAGCGCGTCGACGCCGTCCCCGGTCTGGGCCGAGACCAGCAGGCATGGCCGCTCCGGCGGCCGACGCCCGGCGATGTTGGCGAGGTTCTCGCGCGCTGCCTGGTCGAGACGGTCGATCTTGTTCCAGACCTCGATGATGGTGTCGGTGGCCTCGGGATCGATGCCGAGCTGGCTGAGCACCAGCTCGACATCGTGCTGCTGCGCCTCGGCATCCTCGTGCGACATGTCGCGGACGTGCAGGATCACGTCGGCCTCCAGCACCTCCTCGAGCGTGGCGCGGAAGGCGGCGACGAGCTGCGTCGGCAGGTTGGAGATGAAGCCCACGGTGTCCGACAGCATCGCCTTGCCGCCATGCGGCAGCGTGATCGCGCGCAAGGTCGGATCAAGCGTCGCGAACAGCATGTCGGCGGCCTGGACGTCGGCGCGCGTCAGGCGATTGAACAGCGTCGACTTGCCGGCATTGGTGTAGCCGACCAGCGCCACGACGCGATACGGCACGCGCTGGCGTCCGGCGCGATGCAGCCGCCGCGTCGCCTGGACCTTCTTCAACTCGTTCTCGAGCCGCGTGATGCGGTCGCCGATCAGGCGGCGGTCGGCCTCGATCTGGGTCTCGCCGGGACCGCCCATGAAGCCGAAGCCGCCGCGCTGGCGTTCGAGATGGGTCCAGGACCGCACCAGACGGCTGCGCTGATAGTTGAGATGCGCGAGCTCGACCTGCAGCGCGCCCTCCTTCGTCTTGGCGCGGCGGCCGAAGATCTCCAGGATCAAGCCGGTGCGGTCGAGCACCTTGGTGTTCCAGGCCTTCTCGAGGTTTCGCTGCTGGATCGGCGAGAGCGCGCAATCCATCACCACCAGCTCGACGCCATGGCCGGCGATCACGCCGGCAATCTCTTCGACCTTGCCCTTGCCGAGATAGGTCGCAGGGCGGATTTGCCCGATCGGCGCGAGAATGGCCTCGGCCACCGTCAGGTCGATGGCCCGCGCGAGGCCCGCCGCCTCGTCGATCCGTGCCTCGAAATCACGCATGTCTGATTGGCCTGCTTGCGCGCCATCGTCGCCGCGGCGCGCTCGCAAGTAGGGGCCGACCACGATGACGAGCCCGGTCCCCTTATTGTCATCCGGCCTCGACAGGCCGATGGTCCCTTCGCGATCGCGGGGTTCCAATCAGGTCACTCTCACGTCAGGTCACACTCACGCAGACGCGTCCTCGCCGCCCTCGAACAACTGGATCGGCGCGCCCGGCATGATGGTGGAGATCGCATGCTTGTAGACGAGCTGCGAGTGACCGTCGCGCCGGAGCAGCAGGCAGAAATTGTCGAACCATGTGACAATCCCCTGCAGTTTCACGCCATTGACCAGGAAGATCGTGAGCGGCGTCTTGGTCTTGCGGACATGGTTGAGAAAGGTGTCTTGTAGGTTTTGTGCGCGGTCGGCCGCCATTGTTGTTATCTCGCAGTCTTGTGCTTTTTCTTATTGAACCTTCGATGACCCGATCGCAGGCCCCGGATTCATCGAGGTGGCCCATGGTCCATTGAGATCCCCCTCGAGGGACCACGGGATGCCGGATTAGAAGACAGGCGAGCATATTAGGCAAGCCGCTTGCAAGGAGGCCGGTTCCAAAAGAACCGGATTCATCCGTAAAATTCCGGAAATGGACGAATTTTCCAATGTAAATTCGTCCAGTCGGCAAGTTTGGCCGAGCGGGAGCCTCAGCCGACGCCGAGCGCCTTCAGCTTGCGATGCAGGGCGGACCGCTCCATGCCCACGAACTCGGCCGTGCGCGAGATGTTGCCGGAGAAGCGGCTGATCTGGGCGATGAGATAGTCGCGCTCGAACACCTCGCGTGCCTCGCGCAACGGCAGTCCCATGATGTGCTCGCCATTGTTGCTGGTCGGCATCGCCGGCACCATCGATCCCACATCCGGCGGCAGCATGTCGGCGGTGATGATCACCTCCGGTCCGCCGGCGGCCAGAATCATGACGCGCTCGACGTTGTTGCGAAGCTGACGGACGTTGCCGGGCCACACATGCGACTGCAGCACGGCCATGGCGTCCTGGCCGATCTGCCGCTTCGGCAGGCCGGTCGTGGCCGAAATCTGCTCCATGAAATAGTCGATCAGCTCCGGAATGTCCTCGCGGCGCTCCGACAGCGGCGGAACCCGGATCGGAACCACCGACAGACGGTGATAGAGGTCCTCGCGGAAACGCCCGGCGGCAATCTCCTCCTCGAGATTCCGTGCGGTCGAGGAGATGATGCGCACGTCGACGTGCACCTTGGTGGTGCCGCCGGCGCGCTGGAACGTCTGGTCGACCAGCACGCGCAGGATCTTGTTCTGCGTCTCGCGCGGCATGTCGGCGATCTCGTCGACGAACAGCGTGCCGCCGTGGGCCTCTTCGAGCGCGCCGGTCTTGCGCGCCTGCTCGCCATTGGACTGCTCGATGCCGAACAGCTCCTCCTCCATCCGCTCCGGCGTGATCGCGGCGGCGTTGATGACGACGAACGGGCCCTCGGAGCGCGGCGACTGAGCGTGCAGCGAACGCGCGGCGAGCTCCTTGCCCGAGCCGGGAGGGCCGACGATCAGGATGCGGCTGTTGGCCTTGGCGGCGCGCTCGATGGTCTGGCGCAACTGGTTCATCGACGGCGAGCGGCCGGTCATGCTGCTCGCGGTCGGCGCCAGCTGCTTGAGCTCGCGCACCTCGCGCTTGAGCCGGGAATTCTCCAGCGCACGCGTCGCTACCAGAATCAGCCGGTCGGACTTGAACGGCTTCTCGATGAAGTCATAGGCGCCGCGCTTGATCGCGGCGACCGCCGTTTCGATGTTGCCGTGGCCGGAGATCATCACGACCGGAAGGTCGGGATGGTCCTTCTTGATCTGCTCGAGGAGCTGCAGACCGTCGAGCTTGGAGCCCTGCAGCCAGATGTCCAGGAACACCAGGTTGGGACGGCGGCTCGTGATCTCCGCGAGCGCCGAATCGCTGTCGCGCGCGGTTCGCGTCGTGAAGCCTTCGTCATCCAGGATGCCGGCGACCAGCTCCCGGATATCGGCTTCATCGTCGACAATCAGAATATCACTCGCCATGGGTCACGCCTGTCTCGTCAGCTGCCGGTTGCGGCTTGGATTTTTGGTTCATCATTGGTCGTTTGAACCGTGTCAGCGGTTTCGCCGCCAACCTCGGTCTTCTGCGCATTGTCAGACGCCGCCGCCTGCTCCTTCGCGCCCGTCTTCGCGGCCTGGCCGGAGACGGCAAAGCGCAGCCGCATCCAGGCGCCGCGCTGGCCGGGACGGAAATCGGACGCGTCCTTCAGCTCGAGCTTGCCGCCATGGTCTTCCAGCACGCGGCCGACGATCGCGAGCCCGAGGCCGGTGCCCTTGGCGCGGGTCGTGACATAGGGCTCGAGCAGCCGCTGCCGCGCCACCTTCGGCAGGCCGATGCCATTGTCGATGACGTCGATCAGCACGTCCTCGCCCTCGCGCGAGGCGACCACGTCGATACGGCCCTTGCCGAGCTCCGCCTCTGGCACCACCTCGATCGCCTCGGTGGCGTTCTTGATGATGTTGGTCAGCGCCTGCGAGATCAGGCGGCGATCGAACTGCGCGCGCAAGGGGTCCTGCTTGATCTCGGTCTCGATGTCGATCTCGGGATGCGCGACCTTCATCAGGAACACGGCCTGCCGCACGGTGTCGGCGACGTCCTCGCCTTCCATCACCGGCTTCGGCATCCGCGCGAACCGCGAGAACTCGTCGACCATTCGCCTGATGTCGTCGACCTGCCGCACGATCGTCTCGGTACATTGCTCAAATATCGCCTTGTCCTCGGTGATGACCTTGCCGAATTTGCGGCGAATTCGCTCTGCGGACAGTTGAATTGGCGTCAGCGGATTCTTGATCTCATGCGCGATGCGCCGCGCGACGTCGCCCCAGGCCGAGGTGCGCTGCGCCGACACCAGCTCGGTGATGTCGTCGAGCGTGATGATGTAGCTGTCGCGCGCCTGGTTGGTCTGCTCGGCGGTGACGCGCACCGACAGATTGCGCTCGTGGCCGTCGCGCTGGATCGTGATCTGACCCTGCACCAGCCGCTGCTTGCCCTCGCGCGCGGTCTTCATCATGTCGTCGAGCTCGGGCAGCACGTCGGAGAGCGGATGATCGAGCACCTCCTGCTCGGCATGTCCGATCAGCTTCTCGGCCGAGCGGTTGAGGATGCCGACGCTGCCAGAGGCATCGACGCCGATGATGCCGGCGGAGGCCGACGACAGCACCGCCTCGATGAAGCGGCGCCGGCTGTCGATCAATTCGCTGGCGCTGACCAGCTCGTCGCGCTGGGTGCGCAGCTCCTGCGTCATCTTGTTGAAGGTCTGGCCGAGCTGGGCGAGATCGCCCTCCGAGCGATGCACCGGGACCTGGACGTTGAGATCGCCGGTCGACACGGTGTTGGCGGCATTCATCAATTGCCGGATCGGCGCCACCAGCCAGTTGGCGAAGTTCAGCCCGATCAGCACCGAGGCCATCAGGATGGTCAGCGCGATCACCGCGAACATCAGCGCGAAGGCGATCTGGATGCCGAAGCGGCGCGCCTCGACCTGGGCGTATTCGGCGACCGACAGCTCGGTCTGCTTGAGCTGCTCGACGACCTGCGGATCGAGCGGACGCGCGACGTAGAGGAAGGTGTCGTTGAATGCGCGCAGCCGGATCACCGCGGCGACGTAGTTCGACTCCGGCAGGACCGCGATCTCGGGCTCCTCCTCCCGGACATTGTTGAGGAACTCCGGCGCCGGCGGCGAATAGGCCAGTTGCACCCCGCCGGTCTCGGCCCAGACGATCGGGTTGGTGTTCTTGTCGATGATCATCGCGCCCGGCAGGTTGCGCGACGCGGCGCTGGTGGTGAGCAGCTCGCGGAAGCTGGCGCGGTCCTGGTCGAACAGCGGCCTGGCGCGTGCGATGTCGGTGGCCATGCCGATGATGTCGCCGCGGATGAACTGCGCGTGCTCCTGCATGTAGGCGCGCGCGATGGTCAGCGAGTTCTGGATCGCGACTTTCGCTGGTCCGGAGAACAGCCGGTCGAGGCCGCGATCGATGGTGACGTTGGCCGCCACGGCGACCAGCACCGCCGGCAGGACCGCGATCACCGAGAACAGGCTGACGATCTGGACGTGCAGCCGTGCCGCCGCCCGGCCGCGCCGGCGGGCCTGCACCACCTGCCAGACCTCGCGGATGATGATCCCGACCAGGACCAGGATCGTTCCGGCGTCGATCAGGTAGAAGGTCTTGACCACGTCGGTCGTGGGCTCGACCGGGGTCAGCCCGACCAGCACGATGAAGGTGAGGAAGGCCGACAGCAGCGCGAGCGCCACCGCCACCGGCGCCAGCCAGGTGCGCCAGGTCCAGCGCCGGCCCTCGGTGGACGACGAATCGAAGGGGGTGGCCGATGTCTCTGCGCTGGTCATTCCGGCAAGGTGATGCTGAACGCGGCACGTCCGGGAATCGGACTGATGCATTCCTACCACGCTGTTGCCAAATTGCGACAAATCCGCGGCGCCGGAGCGCGTCGCGGATTTGTCTACATTAATTCTCACCTGAGGCGGGTCCGAGCCCGCCGTAGAGGTATCAAATAACCGTCAAGCACCGCTGCGGTACACTTGAATGTCGAGGTCGCGGATCTTCTTGCGCAGCGTGTTGCGATTGAGGCCGAGCAGATCGGCGGCGCGGATCTGGTTGCCGCGCGTCGCCGCCAGCGCTGCCGTCAGCAGCGGAATCTCGATCTCCTTGAGGATGCGGTGGTACAGCCCCGGCGGCGGCACGCCGTTGGGAAATCCCTGGAAGTGCGAGGACAGATAGGCCTCCACGGCTCCGCCCAGATTGTCGATCGAGGTCGGCGTGTTCGAGCCGGTGGTCACCGCCGGCGGCGCCAGCTCGCCATCGATGACTGACGCCGTGATGACGTCCTGCGGATACAGGGCGGCCAAACGCCGGGCGAGATTCTCCAGCTCGCGGACATTGCCCGGCCAGCGGTGCTGCTTCAGCCGCTCGAGCGCCGCGGCATCGAGCTTCTTCGGCGGCAGGCCATCCTTCTCGGCCAGCGCGAAGAAATGCCGGACGAGATCCGGCAGGTCCTCGATGCGCTCGCGCAGCGGCGGCAGCCGCAGGGGCACGACGTTGAGGCGGAAGAACAGATCTTCCCGGAAAAGCCCCTGCTGGATCAGGATGCGCAGGTCCTTGTTGGAGGCGGCGACGATGCGCACATCGGTCTTGATCGGGGTGCGGCCGCCGACGGTGGTGTACTCGCCCTGCTGCAGCACGCGCAAAAGCCGCGTCTGCGCCTCCATCGGCATGTCGCCGATCTCGTCCAGGAACAAGGTGCCGCCCTCGGCCTGCTCGAAGCGGCCGGAGGCGCGGGTGTTGGCACCGGTGAAGGCGCCGCGCTCGTGCCCGAACAATTCCGACTCGATCAGGTCGCGCGGGATCGCCGCCATGTTGACCGCGACGAACGGCCCGTTGCGGCGCTTGCCGTAATCGTGCAGCGCGCGCGCCACCAGCTCCTTGCCGGTGCCGCTCTCGCCCGAGATCATCACCGTGAGATCGGTCTGCATCAGCCGCGCCAGCACGCGGTAGATGTCCTGCATCGCCGGCGAGCGGCCGACCAGCGGGATCGATTCGAACTCGCCGTCGTCGGGCTGGCTCGCCGCACGCTCCTTCGGCTCGGCCAAGGCACGGCCGACGATCGCGATCAGCTCCTTCAGGTCGAACGGCTTCGGCAGATACTCATAGGCGCCGCGCTCCGACGCCTTGATGGCGGTCATGAAGGTGTTCTGCGCGCTCATGACGATGACCGGCAGGTTCGGCCGCATCTTCTTGATCCGCGGCAGCAGGTCGAACGCGTTCTCGTCCGGCATCACCACGTCGGTGATGACGAGATCGCCCTCGCCCTGGCTCACCCAGCGCCACAGCGTCGCGGCATTGCCGGTCAGCCGCACCTCATAGCCGGCGCGTGACAGCGCCTGGTTCAGGACCGTGCGGATGGCCGTATCGTCGTCGGCAACGAGAATGCTACCTGCAGGCATAGGTGGTCCTCAATTTGATCCCTGTGAGGCATGCAACGGCGTCCCCGAAACGTCATCGCCATGGCTGTGATTTGGGCTTTGATCTGGTTGTTTGGTTGCGCTGTACATCGGCATCAGCACCCGGAAGGTCGTCTTGCGCGGCTGCGACTCGCACTCGATGATCCCGCCATGGTCGCCGACGATCTTCGCGACCAATGCAAGTCCGAGGCCGCTTCCGGTCGGCTTGGTGGTCACGAACGGATCGAACAGATTGGGCATCAGGTCTTCAGGCACGCCGGGGCCGTTGTCCCTGACGCAGAACTCCAGCGGCAGCGACACCCGCGACTTCTTGCCGGGCACCGACAGGCGCACACCCGGGCGGAACGCCGTGGTGAGCTGGATCTCCGCATCCGAGCCGAGATCGACGACCGCTTCCGCGGCATTCTTGACCAGGTTCAGGAACACCTGGATCAGTTGATCCTGGTTGGCGAGCACCGGCGGCAGCGACGGATCGTAGTCCTCGACGAAGCGGATGTTGCGGGCAAAGCCCGACTGCGCCAGCCGCTTCACGTGATCGAGCACGGAATGGATGTTCACGGGCCCGCGCGCCACCGGGCGGTCGTCGCCGAACACCTCCATGCGGTCGACCAAAGTGACGATGCGGTCGGCCTCGTCGCAGATCAGCCGGGTCAGCATGCGGTCCTCGGAGGAGGCCTGCTGCTCCAGGAGCTGCGCAGCGCCGCGGATGCCCGACAGCGGGTTCTTGATCTCGTGCGCGAGCATCGCGGCCAGTGCGATCACCGAGCGCGCGGCGCTGCGATGGGTGAGCTGGCGGTCCATCTTGTCGGCGATGGTGCGCTCCTGCAGCATGACCACGATATGGCCGGGCCGCTCCGGCAGCGGCGCGACGTGCAGGTCGACGAGCCGATCGGCGCCGGTGCGCGGCGTGCCCAGATCGACCTTGTACTCGTTGACCGGCGCGCTGGTGGTGCGGACCTGATCGATCAGCGCCAGCAGCGGAGAGCCGAACGGCACCAGCTTCTTCAGCGACTGCCGCTGCAGAAACTGGGTGGAGGAATCGAAGAACGATTCCGCCGCCATGTTGGCGTCCATGATCATGCCGTCCGGGCCGATGACGAGGACCGGATTCGGCAGGGCGTTGAGGATGGCGTCGCCATCCGATGGAAGTCGCTTGCGCTGTTCTGCGGCTGAGCTCATGCGGCTGCACTCCAGGCAAAATCGTCGAAGGCCTCACGCAGCGCCCGATGCACCAAGGACGGCTGCTCGGACGTCAGGATACGGTCGCGCCAGGCCTTCAGTTTTTCGGCCGGCGCTTGCGCGTGCTGGGCGGCGACGTCGAGCCCCCAACTGAGATGCTTGCGGGCGTGGCGCAGGCCGACACGCGCGCCATAGTGACGGCAGATCTCGTCATAGAGCGCGGTGAGAAGACCGAGCTGCTGCGCCAGCTCCGGCGCGCCCTCTTCCGCACCGCCCTCGAGTCGGCGGCCGATCTGGCCGGGCAGCCAGGGCTGGCCTTGCGCGCCGCGCCCGATCATCACGGCATCGGCGCCGGAGGCGTCGAGCGCCTCGCGCGCGTCCTCATAGCTGGTGATGTCGCCGTTGACGACGACCGGCAGATCGACGGCGTCCTTCACGGCGCGCACCGCGCTCCAGTCGGCTTCGCCCTTGTAGAACTGCTGCCGCGTACGGCCGTGCACGGTGATCAACTGCACGCCCGCGGCCTGCGCGCGGCGCGCCAGCTCCGGCGCATTCAGGCTGCGCTCGTCCCAGCCGAGCCGCATCTTCAGGGTCACGGGCACATCGACGGCCTCGACCGTCGCCTCGATCAGGGTCAGCGCATGATCGAGATCGCGCATCAGGGCCGAGCCGGACTGGCCGCCGGTCACGTGCCGCGCCGGGCAACCCATGTTGATGTCGATGATCTCGGCGCCGCCATCCTCGGCGACCTTCGCGCCCTCGGCCATCCAATGCGCCTCGCAGCCGGCGAGCTGCACCACATGCGGCCCGACGCCGCTCGCCTCGCAGCGCAACCGGGATATCCACCGCCCGCGCACGAGATCGTCGCTCGCAGTCATCTCGGACACCACCAGCCCGGCGCCGAGCTCGGCCGCGAGTCGGCGGAACGGCGCGTCGGTGATCCCCGACATCGGCGCGAGAATGGCCCGGTTGGCGAGCGAAACGTCGCCTATCTTCAAGGCTTTGGCTTGTGTATTGGCCGGACCGGTCACGAACGACTCTTAAAGCTCTTTGGACGCATCATCGCGTCTGCGCTGCACTCTCAAGCACAAATCTTGTGCAGTCAAGCGTCATGCCTACACTTTAGCCAAGACGATCGGCATTTCAAGTGCAGTGCAGCAAAATATGCTTGTTCGGCAGTCATGGTAAACCCGTGAGCCGCCGGATTTTTGCATGGCTCGGCAAGGTGCTCGCAGGCGGCAGGTGCGAGCGCCCCCCTCAACGCGCCAGCGGATCCCGGCGCTTGTGTCGCGATCGCAGGTGCCGTTCATGCGACGTGTGATCCTGCTCGCTTAACATCTTCTGCAGATGTAAGAAGCCGCGAACCCCATCATCCTCATCAGCATCGATACCCTGTTCCCATGACGACTTCTCAGCGGACTGCAGCCATTCTCGTCGCGGCCGGACGTGGCCTGCGCGCCGGCGCCGGCGGTCCGAAGCAATATCGCATGATCGGCGGCCGCACGGTCATCCATCGCGCGCTCGCCGCCTTCGCCGATCACCCCGAGGTGGCGGTGGTCCAGCCGGTGGTGAACCCCGACGACATCGACATCTTCAACACAGCCGTCTTCGGCCTGCGCCACGAGGCCCCAGCGCATGGCGGTGCGACGCGACAGGCCTCGGTGCTCGCGGGCCTGGAAGCGCTGGCGCTGCACAAGCCCGACATCGTGCTGATCCACGATGCCGCGCGTCCGTTCGTCACGCCCGCCGTGATCTCGCGCGCGATTCGAGCGGCCGGCAAGACCGGTGCGGCGATTCCCGTGGTGCCGGTCACCGACACCATCAAGGAAGTCGGCACGGGCGGCGACATCACCGCGACACCGGAGCGCGCGAAGCTGCGCATCGCCCAGACGCCGCAGACCTTCAAGTTCGACACGATCCTGGAGGCACACCGCCGCGCCGCGCGCGACGGCCTCACCGAGTTCACAGATGATGCGGCGATCGCCGAATGGGCGGGATTGACCGTCGCGACCTTTGAGGGCGATGTTTCCAACATGAAGCTCACCACACCGGAAGATTTCGTGCGCGAGGAAGCGCGCCTTGCCGCGCAGCTCGGCGACATCCGGACCGGCACCGGCTACGACGTCCACGCCTTCGGCGAAGGCGACCATGTCTGGCTGTGCGGCCTGCGCGTGCCGCATAGCAAGGGGTTCCTTGCCCACTCCGACGGCGACGTCGGTCTGCACGCTCTGGTTGATGCAATTTTGGGCGCCCTGGCCGATGGCGACATCGGCTCGCACTTCCCACCCTCCGACATGAAGTGGAAAGGCGCCGCATCCGACCAGTTCTTGAAATACGCCATCGAGCGCGTGACCGCGCGCGGCGGCCGCGTCGCCAATCTCGAGGTCACGATGATCTGCGAGCGCCCGAAGATCGGCCCGCTGCGCGACCAGATGCGCGCCCGCATCGCCGAGATCACCGGCGTCGACATCTCGCGCATCGCGGTCAAGGCCACCACCAGCGAGCGGCTCGGCTTCACCGGCCGCGAGGAAGGCATCGCAGCGACGGCGAGCGCAACGATCCGTCTGCCGTGGAGCGCCTAGAGGCGCACCACCCTGTCACCGCTCATGGAGCTTTCGATCTGACGGTCGGATGAGGACAACGCAGCCATGGCCAGCGAACGTCAAATCGGCTCTACCAGCGCGCTGGCCCGCTCGCTGCTCGACCTCTGCCGGTCGCGCAAGCTGATGATCGCGACCGCCGAGTCCTGCACCGGCGGCCTGGTCGCCGCGGCCCTGACCGACATCCCCGGCTCCTCTGATGTCATCGACCGCGGCTTCGTCACCTACTCGAACGAGGCCAAGCGCGCGATGCTCGGCGTCGAGGCTTCGACGCTGCAGACCTTCGGCGCCGTCTCCAAGGAGACCGCGATCCAGATGGCCGTCGGCGCCCTGGAGCGCGCCGACGTCGACCTCGCCGTCGCCATCACCGGCATCGCCGGCCCCGGCGGCGCCACCCCCGGCAAGCCGGTCGGCCTGGTCCATTTCGCCGTCGCCGCCCGCGACGGCCGCATCACCCACCGCGAACACCGCTTCGGCGCCATCGGCCGCAGCACCGTGCGCACGCGCTCGGTGCTGGAAGCCCTGCGCCTGCTGATGGAGCTGGCGCGGCCACAGGTCGCTGCCAAGCCGAAACGCGCGGCGGCGACGCGACTACGTCCGCGCGTGGCCCGCACGCCGCGGCTGCATCCGGTCAAGCGGCCGAGGCGGCCCCGGACGTAGTTGGAAGTGACGCGCGCGGCTCTCGCCGCATCGTCATCGCGGGCGCAGCGACGCGATCCAGTTCTACCGACCTGCATCGTCGAGCTGGTGCTCCTGACGGATCGATCGCGAACCGAACCGCGGCTGGAATTGCGCTTCATCGGCGCGGTCGAGGTCAGGATCGGACACCTGGACCGCATGGACGGTTTCCGTCTGGACGTCAGGGACATCGGTCATTGGCAGCAGGAGAGAATACGCTTCGAGGTGGTCGATGACGAATCGCAGTTGCTATCTCTGCAATGTGCCGATTTTGAATTCCTCCTGATCGGTTACGCTGAAGGCACGATCAATTGAGCATCGAAAGTGCGCCTCGCAATGATGATAAACGGAGAGTTGCGGCACGATCTCGAAAGCGTGATTTAACAATGTTGTCATGAATCAAGCTTGGGCTGGCGTTGAACCGTCAAGGACATCGCGACGACGGACGCGAAGCGCTCCTGACAGCATGACAAGCTCGCTAGACCATCGCGCACCGCGAACTTGATCGACGCAACCCCCGCGAGAGCGCGCCGAGCTACATGTCAGGAGGAGATCATATTGCTAGACCGCACATTCGCTGCCCTCTCGTTCGTCCTCCTGCTCCTGACCTCCTCCGCCCAAGCCGCTGGCTTGCAGCTCTTGGAGGTCGATCACGGATTCCACGGCATCATCTGGACGCCTTGCGCCGCAGACGCCGGTAGCGTGCCGGTTGGAAGCCTCGCGATCCCAGGGCTGGAGACACTGCCCGGGGTAAAGAATTGTCCAATCAATGGCAAGAAGCTGCCATTGGTCGTCATGTCCCACGGTCGCGGCGGCTGGATCGGTGGAAACCACGATGTTGCGGAAGCGCTGGCGGACGCGGGATTCATCGTCGCGGCGATCAACCATCCCGGCGACAGTGTCGGTGACCTGGCGCAGCGCGACAGCCTGTCGGTCTGGCTCTCACGGCCGCAGGACATCATGCATCTGATCGATTTCATGTTGAACGATTGGACAAGCAGAGCCGCGATTGATCCGGACCGGATCGGCTTCTTCGGCTTTTCGCGCGGTGGCTACACCGGAACCGTTCTCGCCGGCGTCGACCCGGACTTTCAAAGGGTGGCGCACTACTGCACGCAACAGAACCCGTTCTGCGAGCAGGTCCGCAATGGCGAGTTTCCCAGAAGTTGGCCGCACGACGAGAGGATCAAGGCGGCCGTGCTGGCCGACGCCGCCCACACGGTCGGATTCACGCGAGCAAATCTCGCGAGCATCAAGATTCCCCTCCAGGTCTGGCGCTCGGAGCTCGGCGGCAACGGGGTCGATCCGGAAGGGACCGCCCGCGTAACCGCGAGCCTTCCCGGCACGCCCGAGGTCCACACCGTGTCCGCCGCGCATTTTGCTTTCCTCGCGCCGTGCTCCGCGGAGCTCGCGGCCGCCGTCCCGCGCATCTGTGCTGATACGCCTGCGGATTTCGACCGCGCGGCGTTTCACCGAGAGTTTGACGCCCAGGTCGTCAGGTTCTTCTCCGAGAAGCTGGGCAAGTAGGATCCGTGGCAGAACCTGCGTTCCGCCGCGTCGCTCTCAAGCGCGCCAGAACGGGCGCCGGCACAGCCGCCGCGCCTCGTCGCGTGTCAGGCCGTAGTCCTGCAGCACCTCGTCGGCGATCCGCGGCAACTCCCGGGCAAAGCGGCGGCGCTCGCGCCAGCGCTCCCACCAGAGCCGCAACAATGACGCGGGCTTGAGGTCGGCGAAGCTTTGATGGGGAGCCGGTGGCGCCAAGTAGTAGATCTTGGCGCCCGGCCTGGGCGAGATGGGATGGCGCGACAAGGGATCACGACCGAGCGCGCAGAGCCCCGGCGATCGCGAGGCGCCGCGGAGCATACGCTCCTCGATGGCGATGACCCTCGGATCGTCGGTCGTGCTCGGCATGGCGGGCTCCCCTTCAAATGAAGAACCTGCCGGCAACAAAAAAGCCGCCAGGTCCCTGGCGGCTGTTCGGATCAAATGCTGCAAATCGTCAGATTGAGCGCGATCCTCCCGCCGCCAGCGAGCTACGGTGCGTGATGCGACCAAAACGATGGGTGGCGGCGGTGATCATGGCCGGCTCTATAGCCGATCCATCTGAGGTTGTCATCCATCGAATGGATGCGAGGCCGAGCGGCCTCCCCCAAATTTGCTCAGGACGGAAAAGCACCGACGGTCCGCGCAAGTTGCCGCGCCAACGGTCCAGGCAGAGCCTCATCGAAAATCCGGCTCAGCGTGCGGTAATACCAGATCGTGCCATCCCTTCCACCGGTGAAGCGTTGCCACACGACGTCGCCGACCTCATCAAGGTCGCTCGCGATCGCTTCCGCGTTGTCAACCTTGTCAGCGAGCGAGACCAGCAGCGATGACACCGGCTTGAGCGGCAGCCGGGCGAGATAGGCTTCCTTCCGCGGGCGCCATTCGGGTTTCGGATCGACCCAGGAATCCGTGCAGTCCGCGACGATCCCGGCGACGCCATCGCCAAAACGCCGGCGGATCTCATCCAGCGTGGCCTGCCCGCCCTGGTCCTCGGCGGCGTCATGCAACAGGCCCGCGATAGCCTGCACCTCGCTGCCGCCCGCCGACAGCACGCGGCTGGAGACGCTCAGCAGATGCGCGATGTAGGGTACGTTGCTACCCTTTCTCAATTGGGTTCGGTGCAGCCTTGTCGCATAGACGAGCGCTTCGTCGTAGAGATGAGAGAGTGACATTGCTTGCTTTCTTCTCTGGCTGACGCAGGGTCAGACCGATGGTTCGTCGTTGGTCATTATCGGCATTGTTCCAATCATTGGGCACCACGTCGAGCATCATCCTAGCCGACCCGTCGGGCAAATCAGCTGGCGTGCGGAATAGCGAAGAGCCCGTATCCGGTGCCTTGCTGCGATCAAAGCGCATCGCGAGGGCGTGCGCCAAGACACTGATTTCCTCAATCCGTTCAATGTCCGACTCACTGTCCAGTCCTACCGACGAAAATATTGCCGTTTCTATTTTCCAGAACTCGTGTTTCCCTCCCCTCATCCCGCCTCGACACGAGGGGCGTATCGCGATCGTCACGACACGCGAGGTGGGAAGGCGATGGCCGCCGAGGGGCCGCAGCGCGTCTTGGACGTGCGGACGAACGGCTCTTGGCGGACGTGAAGTCGCAGCGTCCTGACACCCCGAAGCTGGTGTCACGCCGGTGGAGATGATGATCCGCCGGTCACGGGGGCAAAACAACCGGTCCCCGGGGAGACTGCGTATAAGCGTGAAGACCATCGCGCGGGGAATGCCGGGATGTCTCGGCTGCACCTGTGGTACCTGCCGCCTGCATTTATTTCGCAGGCGGGCCATGGGGGCGGCGAGCTCCCGGCACTCCCCGCGCCCTCGTGATCTCAGAGGGTTCGTTGACAGCCAGAGCCCGGGCGCGGTGGCGCCGCGGAGGTTGCGGCTGCTCGTCCGCTGGATGCCGTCCCTCACCAGCCGGATCGCGATCCGCCGACGATTATCGCTCGCGCCGCCACGGCTAAAGGTTTTGGTTAATTTTGTCCTGCTACGTCTCGCGCATTCTTCTCTGACAGTGGATTCGGGACCCCATGGCTTTCTTCTCCGGCAAGTCGGCTGATCGCACGCATAACCTCCTGATGACGGAGCTGTTCGAACGTCATCGCGACGCCATCCTGGTGATGTCCGACGGCAAGATCATCGCCTGCAACGAGACCGCGGTCCGATTCGGCGGCTTCCGCAGCAAGCAGGACCTGCTGTCGCGTTCGCCGGCGACCATGGCGCCGGAGTTCCAGCCCGATGGCAAGCGCTCCGCCGACGTGGTGCGCGAGATGGATGCCAAGGCCAGGCGCGAAGGCCACGCGACGTTCGAGTGGACCACCAAGCGCGCCGACGGCAGCCCGGCGCTGGTCCAGATCACGCTGGTGCCGACCCAGGTCGAGGGCCAGACCTACGTCATGAGCTTCCGCCGCGATCTCTCCGACCTTGTCGCCGCACGCGAGGAGAAGAAGCGCGCGCTCGACCGGATCGCCAAGGATTTCGAGACCTCGGTCGGCGCCATCGCCAATGCGATCTCCGGCGCCTCGCGCGAGGTCGAGACCACGGCGGCCTCGCTGACGACGACCGCGGATCAGGCCGCGCAACGCGTGGCGCTGGTGGCGTCGGCGTCGAACTCCGCCTCCTCCAACGTGCAGTCGGTGGCCGGCGCCACCGAGGAGCTGTCGACCTCGGTCAGCGAGATCAACCGCCAGGTCGCGACCTCCTCGACCATCGCCGCCGAGGCGGTCGAGGCGTCCTCGCGCACCAACGACCTCGTCAACAGCCTGGCGGACGCGGCGGCCAAGATCGGCGCGGTCACCGACATGATCAACGCGATCGCGAGCCAGACCAACCTGCTGGCGCTGAACGCGACGATCGAGGCGGCACGCGCCGGCGATGCCGGCCGCGGCTTCGCCGTCGTGGCCTCGGAGGTGAAGAGCCTGTCGAGCCAGACCGCCAAGGCGACCGACGAGATCAGCGCGCACATCAGCGCGATGCAGCGCGCCACCAGCGACACCGTGGCTGCGATCCAGGGCATCGGCGGCACCATCGGCCAGATCAGCGAGATCGCCAAGACCATTGCGACCGCGGTCGACCAGCAGGGCCACGCGACGCAGGAGATCGCCCGCTCGGTCAGCCAGGCCGCCAGCGGCACCCGCGAGGTCGCCACCAACATCGGCTCGGTCAGCCAGACGGTGGAATCGGCCGGCGGCGCAGCGCGGCAGATGCTGGGTGCAGCTGGCCAGCTCGCCAAGCACGCCGACGAGCTGCGCGGCAAGGTGAAGGACTTTTTGACCGCCGTGCAGGCGGCGTAGGTTTCGGTCGCGGCTCGACGTGTCCGCGATCAGAACGGCTCCGCGGCGATGTCGCGGAGCAGCTGTTTGAAGCGTGGATAGGATTTTGAAGCCAAGTTGCGCTGGCCACGGCTTCGTGGGTGCAACTTGCTGTGAGTTGGCAGGCCGCCAGCCTCACCCTCCGCTGTCATCCCGGGCAAGCCGCAGCGGCGCAACGCGCCGCGGAGGCGCCGACCCGGGATCCATACGCCGCAGCAGATGTGGTGAGACGAGCTCGGAGTTACCTGCCTGCCGCCACAAGCAGTCCTGTGGTTATGGATCCCCGCTTTCGCGGGGATGACGACGGAGGGTGAGGCGCCCTCTATCGTCTACCACTGGAAGACATGGAGAAAGACTTACGTCGACGACACCGCTGGCTTGCGGCCGTAGATCGCATCGGCGCGCTTTTCGAACGCCGCCGACATGCGCGCGAAGATGGTGTCGAACATCGAGCCCATCAGCATCGCCAGCATACGGCTCTTGAACTCATAGGCGATGAAGAACGTCACCTCGCAGGCGCCCTGCTCGCGGGGCTCGAAGCTCCAGCGGTTTTCCAGGCTGGAGAACGGCCCGCTGACATACTCGACCAGGATGTTGCGCTTGGCCCGATCCAGCGTAACCCGGCTGGTGAAGGTCTCCTTCACGAGCTTGAACGACACCGTCATGTCGGCGACGACGACCTCGATGCCGTCAGGTTTCTGGCTGCGCTGGCGCACCACCAGCTTCTCGCACAGCGGCACGAACTCCGGATAGCGCTCGACATCGGCGACGAGGTCGAACATCTGCTCGGCCGTGTGCGGCACGCGCCGCTTGTTGGAAAATCTCGGCATCTCGTCTCGATCAGCGCGCCATGGCTTCGCGCGCGGCCTTCAGCTTGGCGAAATCCTCGCCGGCGTGGTGCGAGGAGCGCGTGAGCGGGCTCGCCGACACCATCAGGAAACCCTTGGTGTAGGCGACGGTCTCATAGCCGGAGAACTCCTCCGGCGTGACGAAGCGCATCACGGCGTGGTGCTTCCTCGTCGGCTGCAGATACTGCCCGATGGTGAGGAAATCGACCTCGGCCGAGCGGAGGTCGTCCATCACCTGCAGCACCTCGTGGCGCTCCTCGCCGAGGCCGACCATGATGCCGGACTTGGTGAAGATGGTGGGATCGATCTCCTTGACCCGCTGCAGCAGCCGGATCGAGTGGAAGTAGCGCGCGCCGGGCCGAACCGAGAGGTAGCGCGATGGCACGGTCTCGAGATTGTGGTTGAAGACGTCGGGCTTGGCGGCGACGACCTGCTCCAGCGCGCCGTCCTTGCGCAGGAAGTCTGGCGTCAGCACCTCGATCGTGGTGGTCGGACATTTCGCGCGGATGGCGCGGATGGTCGCGGCGATATGGCCGGCTCCGCCGTCGGCGAGATCGTCGCGGTCGACCGAGGTGACGACGACATGGGCGAGGCCGAGCTTGAAGGTCGCCTCCGCGACGTGCTCCGGCTCGCCGGCGTCGAGCGCCTCGGGCAGGCCGGTCTTGACGTTGCAGAAGGCGCAGGCCCGCGTGCAGGTGTCGCCCATGATCATGAAGGTGGCGTGCTTCTTGTCCCAGCACTCGCCGATATTCGGGCAGCCGGCCTCCTCGCATACGGTGACGAGGCCGTTCTCGCGCACGATGTTGCGGGTGTCGGCGTAGCCGCGGGTGGTCGGCGCCTTGACGCGGATCCAGGCAGGCTTCGCCGGCGAGATCGAGTCCGGCCGGTTCGCCTTCTCGGGGTGGCGGGGGCGCAGCGGCGTGTTCGCGTTGATGTCGACGATGGTGACCATGGGATTCGCACAAACCTCTGTTGCGCCCTAGCTATTCCGTGCCGCGGCGCGCCGCAACCGGCTGGCCGAGGATACCAGGGCATGGCAGATATGGGCAGCGCGGAACAGCGCTCAGCACGGCGGATTTCCTTGAGAATGGCGCAAAAACCGGCAAAAGCCCCCGGGGTTTCACGGCCCCGGCGCAATGCTACGGCCAAGCGGCTGACGCGGGCGTTCTTCGCCCGCGAGGTGCTCGCGGTGGCGCCGGAGCTGATCGGGGCGACCTTTCTGGTCGACGGCGTCGGCGGGACCATCGTCGAGGTCGAGGCCTATCACCACACCGACCCCGCGGCGCATTCGTTCCGGGGCCCGACACCGCGCAACCAGGTGATGTTCGGCCCGCCCGGTTTCGCCTACGTCTACCGCTCCTACGGCATTCACTGGTGCATGAACTTCGTCTGCGAGGTGGAGGGCTCGGCGAGCGCGGTCCTGATCCGGGCGATCGAGCCGACCTTCGGGATCGACGAGATGCGGCGGCGGCGCGGGCTGGAGGATGTCAAGGCACTATGCTCGGGGCCGGGCAAGCTGACCGAGGCGATGGGGATCACGATCGCCCATAATGGCCTGGCGCTGGATGCTCTACCGATCGAGCTGTTCGCCCGACCTGAGGATGTAGAGATCGTCACCGGCGTCCGCATCGGCATCACCAAGGCGGTCGAGCTGCCGTGGCGGTTCGGGCTCAAGGGCTCTAGGTTCGTGAGCAAGCGGTTTCCGCGCTAAGCCGCCGGCCGTCGTTCCGGGATGGTCCGAAGGACCAGACCCGGAATCTCGAGATTCCAGGTTCGATGCTTCGCATCGCCCCGGAATGACGAAGGAGAGAGGACGACGTCACGCGCCCTGAAGCCGCGACAACGCCTCCTGGAACTTGGCCTTGCGCGCCAGCGCCGCCTCGCGCTTTTCCTTCTCCTCCTCGACCAGTTCCTCGGGCGCGTTGGCGACGAACTTCTCGTTGCCGAGCTTCTTGTCGACGCGCTCGATATCGGCCTCGGCCTTGGCGATTTCCTTTCCAAGGCGGGTGCGCTCGGCGGCGAGATCGACGACGCCCTTGAGCGGCAGCGCGGCGACCTCGCCGCGCACGACGAGCTGGGCGGAGCCTTCGGGCGCCGTATCGGCGAAGGAGATGTCGGAGAGACGCGCAAGGCGCTTGATGACCTCGCTCCAGCGCGGTGCGCGCTCCCTCGTCTCGGCGGAGGCACCGACGAGCGCGAGCGGCATCAGAGTCGCCGGCGGGATGTTCATCTCGGCGCGGACCGAGCGGATGGACGTGACGAGATCGACCACCCAGCCGATCTCGGCCTCGGCCGCCTCGTCCTTGAAGCTGGCGGCGTCGAACGAGACCAGCAGCGGCGGCACCAGGGGGTCGCCGAAGCTGGCGGCCGACAGCGCGGCGATCTCGGCGACCGTCGGCCTGTCGGTGCGGTGCGGCCAGGGTGACAGGGTCAGCAGACCGTCGCGCTTGGCGGTCGACTCCCACAGCGCCTCGGTGATGAAAGGCATGAAGGGATGCAGGAGCTTGAGGATCTCGTCGCGCGCCCAGGCCACCATCGCGCGGGTCTCGGCCTTGGCGGGGCCGTCCTCGCCGAGCAGGGTCGGCTTGGAGAGCTCGACATACCAGTCGCAATAGACGTCCCAGACGAAGCGGTAGATCGCATTGGCCGCGTCGTTGAAGCGATACGCCTCCAGCGCCTCGGTGACCTCGCGCGTGGCGGCGGCCGCCTCATGGGCGATCCAGCGGTTCAGCGTCTCCTTGGCGGAGCCCGGATCGAAGCCGTCCGGCACGGTGCAACCGTTCATCTCGGCGAAGCGGCTGGCGTTCCAAAGCTTGTTGGCGAACTTGCGGTAGCCGTCGACGCGCTGGGTCGACAGCTTGATGTCGCGACCTTGCGCGGCCATCGCGGCCAGCGTGAAGCGCAGCGCGTCGGCGCCGTGCTCGTCGATCAGCGCGAGCGGATCGATGACGTTGCCTTTCGACTTCGACATCTTGGCGCCCTTCTCGTCGCGGACGAGCGCATGGATGTAGACGGTCGAGAACGGCACCTCCTTCATGAAGTGGATGCCCATCATCATCATGCGGGCGACCCAGAAGAAGATGATGTCGAAGCCGGTGACCAGCACGTTGGTCGGGTAGTAGCGCTTCACCTCCGGCGTGGCGTCGGGCCAGCCGAGCGTCGAGAACGGCCACAGCGCCGAGGAGAACCAGGTGTCGAGCACGTCCTCGTCACGTGTGATGAAGCCGTCGCGCTTGTTGCGGTCGAGCGCCATCTCCCGCCCCTGCTCGGCCGTGATGACCTCCTGCTCGACGTAGTAGCCGAGTGCGTTGGACACCGCCTCTTCCTCGGTCTCGGCGACAAACACCTTGCCGTCGGGCCCGTACCAGGCCGGGATCTGGTGGCCCCACCACAGCTGGCGCGAAATGCACCAGGGCTGGATGTTCTCCATCCAGTCGAAATAGGTCTTCTCCCAGTTGCGCGGCACGAACGTCGTCGCGCCCGACCTGACGGCCGCGATCGCCGGCTGCGCCAGGGTCTTGGCGTCGACATACCACTGGTCGGTCAGATATGGCTCGATCACGACACCGGAGCGGTCGCCATGCGGCACCATGTGCGTGTTCGGCTCGACGCGCTCGAGGAAGCCGAAGGACTCCAGCCGCTCCAGGATCTTCTTGCGCGCAGCAAAGCGCTCGATGCCGTGGAACTCCCTGGCAAACTCCTCGGAGCCCTCAGGCAGGCCGCGCAGATAGTCCTCGTTGTCGACCAGCGCGATGCAGCCCTCGCGGTCGAGAATGCTGATCTGCGGCAGGCCATGGCGGCGGCCGACCTCGAAGTCGTTGAAGTCGTGCGCCGGCGTGATCTTGACGGCTCCGGTGCCCTTCTCCGGATCGGAATAGGTGTCGGCAACGATCGGGATCTCACGCCCGACCAGCGGCAGGATCACGCGCTTGCCGACGAGGTGCTGATAGCGCTCGTCGTCCGGATGCACCGCGACCGCGCTGTCGCCAAGCATGGTCTCGGGACGCGTGGTCGCGACCACGATGAAACTCGTGGGATCCTCGGGGCTGAACGTCGTCCCTTCGATCGGATAGCGCAGGTACCAGAGATTGCCCTTGACCTCGATCTGCTGGACTTCGAGATCGGAGATCGCGGTCAGCAGCTTCGGGTCCCAGTTGACCAGCCGCTTGTCCTTGTAGATCAGGCCCGTACGGTGCAACTCGACGAACACCTTCACGACGGCCTTGGACAGACCCTCGTCCATGGTGAACCGCTCGCGACCCCAGTCGCAGGAAGCGCCGAGGCGTTTGAGCTGGTTGATGATGGTGCCGCCGCTCTCGTCCTTCCACTGCCAGACGCGCGCGAGGAACTTTTCGCGGCCCATCTCGCGGCGGCCGGGCTGCTGGCGCTCCATCAGCTGACGCTCGACCACCATCTGGGTGGCGATGCCGGCATGGTCGGTGCCCGGCTGCCACAGCACGTCGCGGCCCCGCATGCGCTCGAACCGGCACAGGATGTCCTGCAGCGTGTTGTTGAGCGCGTGCCCCATGTGCAGCGAGCCGGTCACGTTCGGCGGCGGGATCACGATGGTGAAGGGATCCGCATTGCGCCGATCGGGGCGACCGGCGGAGAACGCGCGGGCATCCTCCCAGACCAGGGACATGCGACCTTCGAGATCGGTGGGCTGATAATTCTTATCGATCATGGCATTTCCAGCGGCGCGGGGCCGGCTGTCCAATTCGGGATGTCGCGGAACTCGTCCGGGCCTTTTGTGACACGACCTGAAAAAGCTCGCGCAAGCTGTTGGTGCTTGGGCTGTTTTCGGACTGATGCCCGACCGCGGACCGCGCTCCCGGAAGAGCCCTCTCGATCCGTCCGGCAGGGATCAGCTTGACAGGGCTAGAAAGCCGCCGCGGCGCGCCAAGTCAACAGCAGCGGCGAACATTGACGGATAGCGTCTACCGCCCGCCGCGGCTCACTCCAGAACGGAACGCGAGATCGTGCCGTCTCGGCGTCAGCGGCCGCGCGAGACGCGCTCGATCTCGGCCTTGACGATGCGCTCCACCAGGGCCGGAAGATTGTCATCCAGCCACGATTTCAGCATCGGACGCAGCATCTCCTTGACGAGGTCCTCGAGCGTCCGGGCGTTGTTGCTCAGCACCGTATTGGCCAGCGCGTTGAACGCCGATTCGACGGCGTTCACCGTCGATGGGGCCAGGATCGGCTGCTTCGGTGTGACTTGCTCAAACGCGGACTCGAAGCTGGCAGCCTTCTGATTGAGCCGCCCGGCCTCGATGAACTCGATATCGTCCCGCGGATCCACCTTTCGGAAGGATGCCGCGGCGGGGGCTGGCGCTGGAGCGGGAGTCGGTGGGGCCACTGCCATGTCGTCCGTCAACTCGAGTACTTCAGGTTCGGGCTCGGGTTCTGCCGGCCGGACCTCTGCAACCGGAGTCGTTTCATCCAAACCCGCCAGCAATGCGTCAATGTCATCCTGGTTGTTGCTTGCGGACGCCGCCGGCGGCGCGGGAGGCGGAGGTGCGGGCTTGGCGGGAGCCGCAGCAGCGATCTTCGAAGGTGGGATGTCGTTCATTACCGGCTTCGCAGCCGGGGCCGCCGGCTTCTCGGCCTTGACCGGCTCCGGCGCGGCGGCCTTGTCTGCCGCCGGCGGCTTACCCTCGTCGTCGGCAATGATACGCCGGATCGACGCCAGAATCTCCTCCATGGAGGGTTCTTGGACCTTCGCAGGCTGCGTCATTTCCGACTCCAAATCAGCAACGCTGCCGCACGAACCGGCTCAGCGCAAAAGTCCCGGGCGCCGGATCCAAGTGGCTTGGAGTTCTCAACGGGCATGCCAACTTGTCTCCGGACAAGGCCTGATCGATGCAAAACAACAGAACGATACTGCCCATGTCGGAGTCTATTCTTGGAAGAACTTCCGACGCAGTCCGAATCGTTCGGCGGCCATTTTGAGGCTATGTCATGGCAACAAATGAATGCAAGCAACGCCCGCCGCGAACCCGGTGGAGCACGGAGGTCGCCTGTCAAGCGTCGCCCATTCGTCACAACCACAGCATGTGCCACAAAAAAATCCCCCGGCCAAGGACCGAGGGATCAGGGTCGGTATTAAGAATGTACTAATGACCATCCGGCGTCCGTACACCCGCCCAGTTATCCCGGACCTGCTGGTAGTGCACGCTGGGATCGTAGGTGGTCGTCGGCAGGTTCAGCACCTGCGGTGACAGCCGCCCCACGGTCTGAAGCACCGTATAGGATGCCACCACGCGGTCATGCTGGGCGTTCACCAGCGAATTCCGCGCGTTGACCAGCGCCTGCTGAGCGTTGAGGACATCCAGCGTGGTCCGCTGGCCCGCCTTGGCTTCCTCGCGCACGCCGTTCAAGGCGATCTCGGAGGCCGCCACCTGGGCCTGTGCCGACTGCACCTGTGCCTTGCCCGCGAGCAGCTTGCCCCAGGCAGATACCACGTCGGAGCGAGCCTGATCGCGGGTCTGCTCCAGGACCAGACGCTGCTGCGCCAGCGACTCCTTGGACTGCCGGATCAGCGCGTATTCCGCCCCTCCATTGTAGATCGGGACGTTCACCGAGGCGACAGCCGACGCGCTGAACCCACGATAGGATTGCAGGCTCGACTCATAGCCCTGCTGCGCCTGAGCCTGGACGTTTACGGTCGGCAGCAGAGCACCCTCGTTGATCCTGACCTGCAGATACTGGACGTCGATGCCGTACATCGCCGAGGTTACGTTCGGGTTTTCCGTCAGAGCCGTTTCGACCGACTGCTGGAGGGTCGCCGGCAAATAACGGTCGACAGGAGAGCCCGGCGCCAAGTTCTGGGGATCGTTGCCGATGATTCGGCGGAAGTTCGAGCGGGTCGCCGTTAGTTGGGCCTCTGCTGTGAGCTGCTGCGTGCGGCCGGCGGCGAGCTGAGCCTCGGATTGCGCGACGTCGGTGCGGGTGACCTCGCCGACGTTGAACCGATCGCGGGTCTGCTTGAGCGTCTGCTCCAGCACCCGCGTGTTGCTGCGCTGGACCTCGACGATCGCCGCATCGCGCAGATAGTCCATATAGATCGTGGCCGCCGCTAGCAGCACCTGCTGCTCAAGAATGCGGAGAGCCTCGCGTTGCGCCGAGACGTTCGCCTCGGCCTTGCGCACGCCGTTTGCCGTCTGCTGACCGTTATACAGATTCTGGTTGACCGTCAGGCCGACGCTTCGCGGCCTCTGCACGCCGTTCACGGCCGGCGTCGCGGGTGCCGCTTGCAAATCCGTATACTGAATGCCCGCCGTCGCATTCAGACTGACCTTCGGCCGATACCCCGAGAGTGCCTGCGGAACGCCTTCGTCGACCGCACGAGCCTGGGCCCGCGACGCGTTCAGTTGCGGGTTGTTCTGATAGGCACGCACCAGCGCAGCCTCGATCGTGTCGGCCAGCGCAGGCGTCGGGCCTGCACAAGCCATCACGAGGACCGCAGCCGCCGCTGCGGTGACGAGCTTCACCCCAAACATCCCTGTTCCATTCATTTGTTACCGGCTCGAACGCCAGAGCCGGGCCGTAACCTGTTGAAGAGACTCCCGCGCACCTCGCACCTTATTCCCCATGCAAGCGCAACGGAACCACCCAAGCCTGGAACCCGTATCGAAAACTGTCAACGTGCAGCATCCAGGCCACACTTCTGATTTAAAACAGAATTTTGCCCGCCCGCGGCCGCGAAGACGACGCACCAAACCGTGCTGCGCGACGGGCGGCCCGGCAGTTCAGGAGAGTCGCTAAGGACCTCGTCGGACGACTTAAAAAACGAACTCGGGGACCCGTTCGAGACCGGAAATGACCGGCGCCGCAGCATCGAACAGAACCCTGCTGCCGATATCACCATGCGATCGCGTAAAGATCATGGCGCGGGCGGGACGCGCGGTGGCGAAGACGCCGACCAGGCGGCCGCCCTCCTTCAATTGACGGCACAGACCGTCCACGGCGACCTCGGTCGCTCCATTGAGGAGAATCACGTCGAAGCGGCCGTCCGCCGGATCACCCTCCGCGGCCGGCGCGACCCGAATCGTAACCGGGCAGCCATCGACGGCGGCAAGCAGCTGCTTGGCGCGCCCTTCGATGGCAGAATCGACCTCCGTCGCCGTCACGCTGCCCGCCAGTCGGGCGGCCAGCGCGGCGAGATAGCCCGTTGCACATCCAACCACCAGCACGCTGTCGGTCGGCTTGATCTCGGCAGCCTGCAGCAGTTTTCCCGTCAGCATCGGCTTGATCAGATACCGCTTGGCCGAGGCGGATTCGGAGACGTCGAGATCCAAGTCGAGATAGGCCAGCGCCTGCCGATCTGTGGGAACGTAGGCTTCCCGCGGCACGGTCAACAACGCATCCAGCACGCGGTGATCGGTGACGTCGTTGGTCCGGACCTGACCATCGACCATTTTCTGGCGCGCCGTCGCGAATGAAGACATGAGCAGACCTGCAAGCAAAGCGGATGGACCGCGGACGATCTGCGCAATCTTTTGGTACAAGGCCCTGGAAAAGGCAACATGCGGGTTTCAACGGAGCCGCTGGGACGCCGCCTGTGAGTGCGCCGACCGCCGGCTACTCGATCACCACGGCCAGTCGCCCGAGCAACTGCACGATCTCGTCAATATGTTCGGAATCACCGCGCGTCATCATGTCGGCCAACCGCGTGAGACATTCGTCATCGCTGAGACGCTCGACCTGGTCGGGAATCAACGAAGGCGCGGAGACTGCTTCAGCGAATGGGACGACGGTGTTTGGCATCTACGACACTCCATGACCGCGGGCACTGGCCGGTTCCAGCAAACTATCGGGGCCGGTTTGCTCCCCTCCAAGTGAATTTCCTGTCATCGAACTGTGGGCGACCGCTGCCCAGCAAGTGTTCAAAATCAATCTAACCATCTGAAATTTCGGTATTTTATTCCTGAGCCCGCAATCGTCGCAAAGATGCGATTTCGTTCTATGCAAGGCGAAACGGCTTTGTTATACGCAGCCGCATTCGCGAACATTGCTTCGCCTGTTCCTCGGTAGCTCAGCGGTAGAGCATTCGACTGTTAATCGAATGGTCGCTGGTTCGAATCCAGCCCGGGGAGCCATTCTGGCCATGCCGAATGGTTCTATATATCCTCCCAATCCCTCTTTCTTGTGACGCGGGACATCCGCCGATTGGCCGCGAACGTGCGCCGATCTTCGCTGTCTTGCCTTGACCGCGCATGGAGCGTCGGGCAAGCGGGGCGAATCTCTTGCAAGTGACGACCAGCGATGCCGATTTCCGATCATCTGAGAGCCGTCCGCAGCAAGATCGGCCATGATCTTTTGGCGACCACAGCGGTTTCCATCTCCGTGTTCGACAACCAGGGCCGCATTCTGCTCGGGCGCGACGCGGAGACGGGCCTCTGGACGTTGCCCGGCGGCGCCATCGATCCGAATGAGCACCCGGCCGACGCGGCCACCCGCGAATGCTTCGAGGAGACCGGGCTCGTGGTCCGGCCGATTCGCCTGCTCGGGGTGTTCGGGGGCCCGGAGTTCCTCATCCGCTATCCCAACGGTGATCTGACCTACTATACGGTCATCGCCTTCGAGGCCGTCATCGAAGGCGGCGCGCTTGCGCCCGATGGCGAGGAGATCGCGAGCCTCCGATTCGTCGATCGTGGGGAATGGGACCAGCTCCCGGTGTCGCCATCGAGCCGGATCATCTCGCGGCAGGCGCTCCAGCACGACCCCACCCCCTACTTCGCTGCCGCGAGCTGGCGGCCCGAAAACTGAACCGGACTCGAGTCGTTGGATCCTGTCGCCGCAATTCTCATGCTGATGGCCGGTCTGCTTCACGCGAGCTGGCACGCCATCGTCAAGACCGGCAGCGGCCTCTCCCTCCTGGCTGGCATGGGTCTGGTAAGCAGCGCCCTGATCCTGCCCTTCCTGTTTCTCGTTGCCGTCCCGGCGGTCTCGACCTGGCCGCTCATCGTGGCCTCGCTGGTCTTGCACGCGGGCTACAAGGCGAGCCTCGCAATGGCCTACCGTTCGGCCGAGCTTGGACGCGGCTACCCGATCGCGCGTGGCACCGTTCCGCTGTTCGCAACGCTATTTGCCTCGCTGGGTCTGCAGCAACTGCCACGGAGCGGGCAGTTGATCGGAATTGCCATAATCGTCCTCGGCATCACCGGCCTGGCGCGCGACCGCATCCACGGTCCGATCGACCGCCGCGCGTTCTGGGCCGCCGTCTGCGCCGCCGCACTGGTCGCCGGCTATTCGGTGGTCGATGCGGCAGGCACCCGGCAGACCGAAGGCTGGGCTTCGTTCACGGTCTGGATGATCGTGCTCGACAGTGTCGTGTTCTTTCTCGTCGCGATGATGCTGCGAGGACCTGCTCTGGTGGTGGAGATCCGAGACGCCTGGCTTCCGGTGCTGATCGCAGGCACCCTGGGGCTGACGTCATTCGTGGTATTCCTTTGGGCCTTGAGCCGCAATCCGATTGCCAATGTGGTCGCGTTTCGCGAATGCAGCGTCCTGTTTGCGACGCTGATCGGCGTGCTGTTCCTGAAGGAGCGTGCAACGCCGCGACGGCTCTGCTGCGCAGCGTTGATCGCAGTGGGGCTGGTCACGGTCGCCCTGCTCAAGCCGGACTGAGATTCTTCAAACAACCGGAGCCATCCACTCCCGGAAATCATAGTTCCATCTTCATCGCATGATGCACAACAGGCGGCCGGCCTGCGGCCCGGACAGGAAAGTTCCGTAAAACCGCTAGTTGCAGAATCGGGACAACTAATTCAGTGTTAACTACTTTGCCATTTTCGAGCCTCAGCCTATTGTCCTTGTAGCGTGAGCGTCCTTCAGTCCTGCTGATACTGAGGTGGCCCATGCCTACTGTCCTCATTATTGACGATGATTGTGCCACGCGCGCTGCGCTGGAAACATTATTGAAGAAGAAGCGGTTCTGCGTGTTTCTCGCGCCGGATGGTCCGACCGGCATTCGATTGATCGGCAGCGTGTCCTTCGATGCCGTCGTGATCGACATGTTCATGCCGGGCATGGACGGCATCGCAACCATTCGCGAGCTCATCAAGCTCGATCCCACGGTCCCGTTCATCGCGATCTCCGGCTACGCGTTCACCGACAAGAAACTGGGTGCTCCAGACTTCCTCGGTATGGCAATCAAGCTCGGAGCGACGGCAGCGTTGCAGAAGCCGTTCGACATCCTCGATCTGCTCGAAGCGGTCGATCGTGCGATCGAGGTGCGCCAACGACTTCTGAGCGAGGCGCGGCACGTCGCTCCTCATCCACGTCTGTCAGGAAGGGCTCATGATGAACATCCTGGTCGTTGATGACGAAGTCGGCGTTTGCTGTGTCATCCAGCACCTTCTGGTTCGCGAGGGCTACGCGGTCACTGCCGTCACCGACGGTCGGCTGGCCATGGATGCCGTGTCCCGCGATGATTTCGCCGCGGCTCTGATCGATCTCAACTTGGCCGACATGGACGGCAACGAGGTCATCCGGGCTGCACGGGCGGCCCGGCCCACGATGCCCATCGTGATGATGTCGGGCATGGTGCTGGAATCAGGACGCGGGACGCCTGATTTGCTCGGCCCCTCGCCCAGAATGGTCGGCCTTCATCGTTTGGCGAAGCCGTTCAAGCCGAAAGACCTGTCGCAGCTGATGCGCGACATTCTGGTGCAGGACACCGAGCTTCTCGCCGTCGCGGTTTGACCGCCAGCGATTCTGCCGCTTGCGTCGAGCCGGACGTTTGGAGCGGGTCGCCTCTTCGGCCTTTGCCAGTGAAGCGGCCTGCGACTCGCGGCAGGCGTTGCGGATCTCTTGCTCCCGGTCGGCTACGGGCCGGATCGTGATCGCTGCACGGCATCACCTGCCGCGCGGGCAGACGGGTCACCGACGACGCGAAGCCTTGGGATGTGAGCCCGTTCACACTGGAACAAAGCGGACCGCGGTATATTTGGAACGAAGGGCACCGCTAACCAATTGGGTCCGTCGTGCCCGATCGTTAGAATTTGAACGATCCGCTCAATTTGAAAAAAGTGGAATTTCGCCATCGTGGCTCGCAGTTTGCGCGAGGGCGAGATGAGCGAAGCCGAATACGAGTTGTTGATGGACGTTGTGAGAACCGCTATTGCGCCCGAGACCGAGACCGATTCCATGGCCCGCTTGTTCTCAATTCTGCATTTCCCCACGGCGGCCAACGACAACCAGGGCGCCTGGCCGCTGATCCCGTTTCCGGACGGCTGGTTCGCGGCCTGCTGACGCGCGATCTTCTGTCGTCATGCAAGCCAAGGGATCGGCACGCCGGAACGCTGCCGCGGTCTTCATTTTCTGAGATGGCGACTGCCGAGGCCGCCGCCCTTCAGATCACCGGCGCTACTTCCTGACTGCGAATACCCAGACGACGCCGCCCTGCGGGACGTTGTCCTCCAGACCAATGTCGCCTTTCGAGAGCGCATCCTGGATGCGCTGCGCATCGACGCCCCAGCCGGATTGCACGGCGATGTACTGCGTGCCATCCGCCTCATAGGCGACGGGCATGCCCATGATGCCCGAGTTCGTCTTCTGCTCCCACAGCAGCTCACCGGTCTTGGCATGGAACGCCCGGAACATCCGGTCGTTGGTGCCGCCGACCAGAACGAGATCGCCCGCCGTCGCGGTCACCGACCCGAACAGCTGGGATTTCGGGAAATTGTGCGACCACACCTTCTTGCCTGTCGCCGGATCCCAGGCCTGCAGCTCCCCGAAATGGTCGGCACCGGGCCGCACCGTGAGCCCGATGTCCTCGGCCTTGGTGCCGAGCCAGAGCTGGCCGGGAACGAGCGGCAGCTTCTCCCCGGTGAAGCCGCCGCAGAAATTCTCGTTCGCCGGCACGTAGACGAAGCGCGTCTTCTGGCTGTAGGCCGCGGACGGCCAGTCCTTGCCGCCCCACAACGAGGGACAGAAGTCGACACGCTTGCCGAGCGTCGGCTTGTGCGCGGGATCGACGATCGGCCGTCCCGTCTCGGGCTCAATTCCCTTCCAGACATCGGTGTGGACGAAGTTCCAGCCGTTGACGTAGTTGATTCGCTCCGGCGTGCGCTCGAGCACCCAGAAGATGGCGTCGCGTCCGGGATGGATCAGGCTCTTGAAGCTGCGGCCGTCCCGCTGCAGGTCGACCAGCATCGGTGCATCGACCTCGTCCCAGTCCCACGAGTCGTTCTGGTGATACTGGAAATGCGTCTTGATCTTTCCGGTCGCAGGATCCAGCGCGATCACCGAGCTGGTGTAGAGATTGTCGCCGGGGTGCAGGCCCCCCGGCCAGGGCGCGGCGTTGCCGACGCCCCAATACACCGTCTTGGTGTCCTTGTCGTAGGTGCCGGTCATCCAGGCAGACCCGCCGCCATTCTTCCAGTCGTCGCCGCTCCACGTGTCATGCCCGGGCTCGCCTTCGGAAGGAATCGTGAAGGTGCGCCAAAGCTCCTTGCCGTCCTCGGCGTCATAAGCGGCAACATAGCCGCGGACGCCGAACTCGCCGCCGGATCCGCCGACCATCACCTTGCCGTCGACGATCAGCGGCATCAGCGTGAGATATTGTCCCTTCTTGTAGTCCTGGACCTTCTTGTCCCAAAGCACCTTGCCGGTTTGGGCGTCGAGCGCGACCAGATGATCGTCCGTCGTGGCGAGGTAGAGCTTGTCCTGCCAGAGGCCGACGCCGCGATTGGTCGGATGCAGCTGGAACAGATCCTCGGGGAGCTCGCGCTTGTAGCGCCAGTACTGGTCGCCGGTCTTTGCGTTCAGCGCGATCACCTGCCCCATCGGCGTCGTGATGAACATGACGCCGTTGTTGACCAGAGGCGGCGCCTCGTGCCCTTCGACGACGCCGGTGGCAAAGGTCCAGACCGGCACCATGTCCTTGACGTTCGTGGTGTTGATCTGGTCGAGCGGACTATAGCCTTGGCCATCATAGGTCCGACGATAGAGCATCCAATTGCCTGGCTCGGGATTTTCGAGCCGTGCGGGCGTGACAGGACTGTAGTTGTCGATCGGGCCGGCCACGGCTGCCGGTGCGGCGAGACAGGTGAACGCCACGGTGCTCGATAGCAGCCATTGCTTGATCGCGGTGGACATGGACAAACCTCCCCTGCTTCGTTTTTCGATTCACTTGTTGTCGTGACGGGTGTCGAGACGATGCGAGTTCCGATAGGCACATGGGATCTCATCAGCCCTGTTGGCCACCTACCTTTCCAATGAAGGGCGCAGCGATCATGAGCGCGCCGTCCTTGAGCACGAGGGGAAGCGCGGCGAGCCGCCGGGGCGCGGGGCCGAACACGACCTGCGCCCCGCGCCTCGGGTCGTACTCGGAATTGTGGCACATGCATTTGAAAACATCGTCGTTGCCCTCGGTCGCCTTGATCCAGGCCGTGACCGGGCACCCCGCATGCGAGCAGATGGCCGAATAGGCGACGATGCCTTCGGCCGCACGCTGACGCGTGTCTTCGTCGAGTTCGTTTGGATCGAGCCTGACGAGCAGCACCTCGTTCAATCGCGACCCGTCACGCACGATCGCATTCGCTGGATCCTTCGGCCACCCATGAACCGGTGGCTCGCCAATCTTCAAGTCATCAGGCGTGATCGTCTGCCCTTCGCGCTCCCCTTCCGAGAACACGAGCAGGTCGCCCTTTTGCGGCCGCTTCTCCTTGCGCGGATCGTCGTCATCGGCCGCCGCGCTGGCAACCGTTGCGCATGCGGCAAGCGTGCCGAAAACCACCGAGCGGCGTGTCGGGTGATCATCCATGACAGATCTTTGCGTGTGAAGTTGTGTGCGAGTCGCGGGCGTGCTGTTCTAGAGAGCTCGGCTCCCCGCAACGCACCCTGACATAGAACAATTAGAACTACACAACCTGACGAAATCAAGGCGCGTTGCGCGATTTCGCCGCGATGTCTTCAACTATCGTCGCTGCTGCGCGCCATTGCCGGTGCAGCAGTTCGGCGAAAGCTCCTAGCGATCGGGAGCGACGGTGTCGCCAGCTCCGTCTGGAATTGCGACCACGCGAGTTGTGGACCAGGGTTCGCGATGAGGGCGGCGCGACAATCCCTCTCTGCGCTGCCGTGCCCGATGCGACCAGTTCGAAACGCGGCTGGGCGGATCGAAATTCCAGCTGGCCGAAGGCCCGGATCGACGACGTCGGCCTTCGCGACGAGAGTGGTTGCCTAACCGAGAGATTGCCTATATTGCTCCGCCCACAGGGGCCACGTGGCGGAGTGGTTACGCAGCGGTCTGCAAAACCGTTTACACCAGTTCAATTCTGGTCGTGGCCTCCACTCAATCAAGATCAAGCGGTTGGACTACCCATTGGGGCCGCGAACCGGCGCTAGATGGGCAGATCGTCGATGCCGCCGGGATAGCTGACCTGCGCGCGCGGCCAAGTCAGAATTGCCCCTCGTTCACCGGCCGAGACGCCCGTCCGATCCGAGCCGGATCTGCCGGCCAGCCGGGGCGCGTAATCCCGGAGCTGCACCACGTTGGACTTTTCTGCTTCCGGCATGGCTCTCATCCTCGTTCCATGCTGCAATGCAAGAAGCGTACCTCCGGTTCCTAAACCCGCCGTTTACGGTTGCGCCAATCCGGCTTGCGGGCCTTTGGGCGGGGCGTGAGCTCCGGCTGCGCTTTTTCCACCTCCCGATACCGCGCCAGCATGCGCTCGAAGCTCGCGTCGAGGGCCGTGGCAATCTCCGGCCGCCGTTCCAGCGCGGCCATCAGCATCCCGGCAGCCTCGATGGTCGACAGCCCGTCGCGGCGCGGTTCGCGGCGCAGCCGGCCGTAGCGCGACGGCTGCCGCGGCCCGAGGATCACGCGCTGGCATTTCAGCATCCACGGATTGCGCCACCACAGCGCTTTGGCCTGGCTCCAGGTGCCGTCGAGCAGGATCACGCCCTCGATCGACTTGAGGATGGCGCGCTGGTTGTCGGCGACCTCACCCTTGCGGGTCACCGCGACCACCTCGCTCTCGGGATCGAGCTCGGCCGCCTTCGCCGAGCCGAGATAGAGAATGGCCCAGCGCGCGGGATCGGCGACCGGCCGTCCCAGTGCCTTGGCGAGGCTCGGCCAGGATAGCCCGACCTTGACCACCGCGTTCTTGAAATGCAGGGCGGCGAGCCGCGCGGTGCCGAGCGCGCGATCCTGCTCCTGCGGATGCTGCAGGATCAGGAGCCCCAGCCGGCTCTCCAGCGGTGTGACGCTGTCGCAGATGCACAGCGGCAGCGGTTTCTGGCAACGCGGGCAATCGGGCGGCGCCTCGGTGGCGAGCGGCGGATGGTCGTGTGGTTCTGGCATGCGGCGGCTATACGCGCCCGCGGACAGGGCCACAACGGCTCATTCAGCGGGCGCGGCGAGCGGCTCCGGGGTCGAGCGGCGGCGCAGCCGGTCGATCAGCAGGTAGATCACCGGCGTGGTGTAGAGGGTGAGGATCTGCGACACCAGCAGCCCGCCGATGATGGTGATGCCGAGCGGGCGGCGCAGCTCGGTGCCCGGACCGGTCGCGATCACCAGCGGCAGGCCGGCGAACAGCGCGGCGAGGGTCGTCATCAGGATCGGGCGAAAGCGCACCCGGCAGGCCTCGAAGATCGCATCGGCCGAGGACATGCCGCGCTGGCGCTCGGCCTCGAGCGCGAAATCGACGAGCATGATGCCGTTCTTCTTGACGATGCCGATCAACAGGATGATGCCGACGAAGGCGATCACTGTCAGCGGTGTGTTGGTGACCTGCAAAGCGAGCAGCGCGCCGAGCCCGGCCGACGGCAGGGTCGAGATGATGGTCAGCGGATGCGCCAGGCTCTCATAGAGCACGCCGAGCACGATATACATCGCGGCCAGGGCGAACAGGATCAAGAGCGGCTGGCGGCCGCTGCTCTTGTTGAAGTCCCCGGCATTGCCGTCGAAGCTGCCGCGGATGCCCTCCGGCATGTGCAGCTCGTCGACGGCGCGCTGGATGTTGGCGGTCGCGGTCTGCAAGGGCACGTCCGGCAGCAGGTTGAACGACACGGTGGTCGAAGGGAACGATTGCGAGTGATACACCGCCAGCGGTGACAGGCCACGCTCGGCCTTGACCAGCGCCGACAACGGCACCTGCGCGTCCCCTGCCCCGGCCACATAGATGCGGTCGAGATTGGAGGGATCGGTCTGGAATTTCGGGTCGATCTCCAGCACGACCATGTACTGGTTGCGCTGGCTGTAGACGATCGATATCTGGCGTTGCGCGAAGGCGTTGTTGAGCGCGTTGTCGATATCCTGGACGCGGACGCCGAGGCTCGCCGCCTTTTGTCGGTCGATCCGCAGCGCGAGCTGCAGGCCACCGGGATCGCGGTCGCTGGAAATGTCGGTGATGCCGTCAACCGTCTCCAGGCGCTTGGCGACAATCGGCGCCCATTTCTGCAGAAGGTCGAGATCGGGGCTGCTCAACGTGTACTGATAGTCGGAATCGCTCTGACGGCCGCCGGTGCGCACGTCCTGCGCGGCGAACATGAAGAGCCGAATGCCGGGGACCGTCGCGAGGCTCCGCCTGAGGCGGTTGATCACGAGCTCAGTGGAGACGCCCTCGCGCTCCGCCGGGGGCTTGAGATTGATGAACATGGTGCCGCGGTTGGACGTCGCGCCACCCGGCCCGCCGCCGCCCCCGATCGTCGAGCCGATACCGGCCACGGCGGGATCGGCCATCACGATGTCGGCGAGCCGCTGCTGCAGACCAAGCATGGACTGGAACGAGATGTCGGCCGAGGCGCGCGTCGCACCGATGACGAAGCCGGAATCGTCGGTCGGGAAATAGCCCTTGGGCACCTTGATGTAGAGCGTCACCGTGAGCGCGATGGTGGCGAAGAACACGATCAGGGTGAGAAACGGATAAACCAGCACGCCGCGCAGCGTCCAGGCATAGAAGCGGACCATGCCGGACAGCGCGCCTTCGACGATACGGTCGAACCAGGTGGCACGATCGGACAGCGTCTCCTTGATGTAATGCGCGCAGATCATCGGCGTCACCGTCAGCGACACCAATGTCGACACGACGATTGCGAAGGTCAGCGTCAGCGAGAACTCACGCAGGAGACGGCCAACGACGCCGTCCATGAAGATCAACGGCACGAAGGCCGCAATCAAGGAAAGGCTGATCGACAACACGGTAAAGCCGATCTGGCGGGCGCCGTCGAGCGCGGCGCGCATCGGCGACAGGCCATGCTCGAGATTGCGGTACATGTTCTCGATCATGACGATGGCGTCGTCGACGACGAAGCCGACGGAGATCGCGAGCGCCATCAGTGACAGATTGTCGATCGAGAAGCCTGCGAGCCACATCGCCGCGCAGGTGCCGGCGAGCGCCAGCGGCACCGAGACGCCGGCCGCGACCGTCGGCACCAGGCGGCGCAGAAAGAGGAACACGACGACCATCACCAGCACGGCGGTCGCGAGCAAGGTCCACTGCATGTCCTCGACCGAGGCGCGAATGGTCCCTGTGCGATCGACCAGAGTGGCGATCTCGATGCCAGCCGGCAGCCATTGCTTGAGCTCGGGGATCAGCGCCTTCACACGGTCGACGGTCTCGATCACGTTGGCGTCGCCCTGTTTCGCGATCTGGATCAGCACCGCCGGCTGCTTGTTGAACCAGGCGATCGAACGCACGTTGCGTACGGAATCCTCGACGTCGGCGACATCCGACAGCCGCACGAAGCTGCCATTGCTGCTCTTGATCAGGATGTCGCGGAATTCGGCCGCGCTGCGCATCTGCCTGTTGATGGCAATGGTCTCGCTCTGCCGCGCGCCCTCGAAGATGCCGACCGGCCCGATCGGATTGGCATTGATGATCGCCGTCCGGACATCGTCGGTCGAAATCCCGGCATTGGCGAGCGAGACCGGATTGAGTGCGATGCGCACGGCAGGCTGATCGGCGCCGCTGACCGTGACATTGCCGACGCCGGGCACCTGGAACAGACGCTGCGCCAGAACGGTGTCGGCGACGTCGTACATCGCGCTCGGCGTCATCGTCTTCGAGGTCAGGGCCAGAACGAATACGGGAGCCGCGGCCGTGTTCGCCTTGCGGAACCGCGGCAGCGCCGGCAGGTCGCTCGGAAGGTCCGACAGCGAGGCGTTGATGGCCGCCTGGACGTCACGCGCGGCCTTGTCGATGTCGCGGCCGATCGAGAACTGGATCTGGATGTTGGTGGTGCCGAGCGAGCTCGTCGATGTGATCTGGTCGACACCTGCGATTTCGCCGAGCCGCCGCTCCAACGGCGCCGCGACCGTCCCCGCCATGACGGACGGGTCCGCACCCGGGCGCGACGCGCTGACGAAGATCGCGGGGAAATCGACGTTCGGCACCGGCGCGACGGGAAGGAAGATATAGGCGACGATCCCGACCAGGAACAAGCCGATCGAGAGCAGCGTGGTGCCGACCGGCCGGCGAATGAACGGCTCGGAGATCGAGGCCATCACTGGATGCCTTCGGTCGCACCTGCGATCGGCGGCGACGGCAGGTTCGGCGCCGGCGGCAGCGCGCGCTCGAAGCGACGATTGATGCGGTCGAGCGCGAGATAGATGACCGGCGTCGTGTACAACGTCAGCAATTGGCTGAGCAGCAGGCCGCCGATGATGGAGATGCCGAGCGGAAAGCGCAGCTCCGAGCCGGTGCCGCTCTCGATCGCCAGCGGCAGCGCGCCGAACAGCGCGGCCAGGGTCGTCATCATGATCGGGCGGAAGCGCAGGAGACACGCCTGCACGATCGCGTCGTAGGGGGTGCGGTTTTCGTGACGCTCCGCCTCGAGCGCGAAGTCGATCATCATGATCGCGTTCTTCTTGACGATGCCCATCAGGAGGATGATGCCGATCAGGCCGATCACCGAGAGATCCTGGCCGAACAGCATCAAGGCCAGGATGGCGCCGACGCCGGCGGATGGCAGCGTCGACAGGATCGTGATCGGATGGATGTAGCTCTCATAGAGCACGCCGAGCACGATGTAGATCGTAACCACGGCCGCGAGCAGCAGCCAGGGTTGGCCGGCCAGCGACTTGGCGAACTCGGCGGCATCGCCCGAATAGACGCCGATGATGCTGCCGGGCATGCCGATGCGGTTCTCGGTCGCATGAAGCGCGTCGACCGCCTCGCTGAGCGCCGCGCCGGGCGCGAGGTTGAAGCTCAGCGACACCGCCGGAAACTGCGCCTGATGCGAGATCGCCAGCGGCGCCGTGGTGCGCTTGAGGCTTGCCACCGCAGAGAGCGGCACCTGGCCGCCGGCGCCAGGCAGATAGAGCTTCGACAGGACCGACGGGTCGCGCTGATACATCGGCAGCGCCTCCAGCACCACGCGGTACTGGTTGGCCTGGCCGTAGATCGTCGAGATCTGCCGCTGCGCGAAGGCGTCATTGAGCGTGTCGGTGACGCCCTGCAGGCTGACGCCGAGCTGGCCGGCGCGCTGGCGGTCGATGGTCAGCTCCGCGCGCAGGCCGCCCTCCTGGGCTTCGGAGGAGACGTCGCGGAATAGAGGGTCGCGGCGCATTTCTCCGACAAGCTGCCTCGCCCATTTCGACACCTCGGCGGCATCGGCACCGGTCAGCGTGTACTGGTACTGCGAGCGGCTCGCCTGGGTCGAGATCTGCACGTCCTGGACCGGCTGGAAGTACACGGTCATGCCGGGCACGCCCGAGGTCTTCTGCTTCAGCCGGTCGATCACCTCGGCGACCCCGTCCTGCCGCTCGCCAAGTGGCTTCAAGGTCATGACGAGACGGCCGACATTGGTGGTCGGATTGACCGATCCGGCGCCGATCACCGAGACGACGCCGACGACGTCGGGGTCAGCCTGGATCGCGGCGGCGACGTCCGCCTGACGCTTCTTCATTTCGGCGAACGACACGTCAGGGCCGGCTTCGGTCACCGCCGTGATCGAGCCGGTATCCTGCAGCGGCAGGAAGCCCTTGGGCGCGACGACGTAGAGCGCCAAGGTCGCCGCCAAGGTCGCGAAGGTCACGACGAGCGTCTCGGTCTGGCGGTCGAGCACCCAGAGCAGGCTGCGGTGATAGACCGCTACCGTGCGGTCGATGAAGCGGCTGATGGCGTTCAGCCCCGGCAGCACCCATTCCTCGCTGGCATGCTTCAACAGCCGCGAGCACATCATCGGCGTCAGGGTCAGCGAGACCACCGCCGACGTCACGACTGCGATCGTCAAGGTCAACGCGAACTCGCGGAACATGCGACCGACAAGCCCGGACATGAACAGCAGCGGAATGAACACCGCGATCAGCGACACGGTCAGCGAGATCACGGTGAAGCCGATCTCGCGCGCGCCGCGCAGCGAGGCGTTCATCGCGCTCTCGCCATTCTCCATGTGGCGCACGATGTTCTCGATCATCACAATGGCGTCGTCGACGACGAAGCCGGTGCCGATGGTGAGTGCCATCAGCGAGAGATTGTCGAGACTGAAACCGGCGAAGTACATCACGCCGAAGCTCGTGATCAGCGACAGCGGCAGCGCGACGCCGGCGATGATCGTGGCGCGCAGCGAGCGCAGAAACAGCAGCACAACCAGCGTCACCAGCACCACGCTGAGCACCAGCGTGAACTGCACGTCGTGCACCGAGGCGCGGATGGTCACGGTGCGATCGCTGACGATGGCGAGCTTCACGCCGGCGGGAAGCGTGCGCTGCAGCTTCGGGATCTCGGCACGGATCTGCTTGACGACCTCGATGACGTTGGCACCCGGCTGGCGCTGGATGTCGAGGATGACCGCAGGGACACCCTGGTACCAGCCGCCGGTCCGATCGTTCTCCAGACCATCGATAATCGTTGCGACATCGCCGATCGTGACCGGCGAGCCGTTGCGGTAGGCGATGATGATCGGCTTGTAGGCGTCGGCGGCTCCGATCTGGTCGTTGGCCGTGATCAGATAGGCCTGCTGGGCACCGTCGAGCGACCCCTTGGGACCGGAGACGTTGGCGCCTGCGATGGCGGCGCGCAGGTCCTCCATCGAGATGCCATAGGCGGCGAGCCGCGCCAGGTCGGCCTGCACGCGCACCGCGGGCTTGAGTCCGCCGAGCACCGAGACGCGGCCGACGCCGGAGACCTGGCTCAGCCGCTGCGCCAGGATCGTGTCGGCCATGTCGCTCATCGCGCGCAAAGAGATCGTGTCCGAGGTCAGCGCGAGCGTCATGACCGGTGCGTCGGCCGGATTGACCTTGGCGTAGGTCGGCGGATAGGGCAGCGACTTCGGCAAGACGCCGGCGGCGGCATTGATCGCCGCCTGGACGTCCTGCGTGGCGCCATCGATGTCGCGTCCGAGATCGAACTGCAGCGAGATCTGGCTGACGCCGAACGAGCTCGTCGAGTTCATCGCCGAGAGCGACGGGATCTGGCCAAGCTGGCGCTCCAGCGGCGCCGTGATCAGCGAGGCGATCACATCGGGGCTGGCGCCCGGCAGTTGCGTCGTCACCTGGACGGTCGGGAAGTCGACCTGCGGCAGCGCCGAGACCGGCAGCGCGAGATAGCCGAGCAGCCCGCCGATCAGCAGCGCGACGCCGAGCAGCGAGGTCGCGATAGGACGGCGGATGAAGGGTTCGGAGACGCTCATCGCGACTGCTCGTCACTCTTGCGGTCGCGTCATGGCTGCGCCTTCGCGCCGCGACCTGCTTCACTCCCTCCCTGGGGCGCTGCACCGGCATCGGTCTGGCCCGCGGCCTGAGGCCTGCGACGCAGCTCGCCGTCCTTCGGCGCGCCGTCAGGCGGAGCTCCGCCCTCCTTGGCCTGGTCCTTGCCTTGATCCTTTGCTTGCGGATTGCGGCCGCGTTTGCGTGGCGCCAGATCGGCCTGCGGCGTCTGCTCGGCGCGCCCGACCACCACTTTGACGCCCTCGGCGAGGTTGGCAAAGCCTGTCGTCACCACACGGTCCGAGGGGCTCAAGCCGCTCGCGATCACGGCCTCGCTCTCATTCTGCTGCACGACCGCCACCGGATGCGCAGAGACGATGTCGCCCTCGCCGATCACGTAGCTGAACGTACCTGCCGGCCCGCGCTGCACGGCCGACGTCGGCACCGTGATCGCCTGCGACAGGGTCTCGACCTTGAGGCGGACATTGACGAACTGTCCCGGCCAGAGCTGAAATCTGCCGTTGGGGAATTCTGCTTTCAGCTTCAGCGTGCCCGTCGTCTGATCGACCTGGTTGTCGATGCCCCGCAACGTGCCGGTGTCAATGACGGTGACGCCGTCATTGCCGAACACGTCGACGGCGAGCGGTCCCTTGGCGGCGGCCGCATTGACGCGCATGATCTGCTGCTGGGGCAGGCTGAACTGAACCGCAATCGGCTGCAGCTGCGTGATGACGACGAGGCCGGTCGCGTCAGAGGCATGAACGATGTTGCCCTGGTCGACCTGGCGCAGGCCGGCGCGGCCGGAGAGCGGCGCCACGATCTTGGTGTAGCTCAAGGTCGTCGCCGCATTGTCGATCGCGGCCTGATCCGCCTTGATCAGCGCCTGCTGCTGCGCCACCACCGCGCGCTGCGTGTCGGCCTGCTGCTTGGAGCCGGCATTGCTGGCGGCGAGCTGCTCGTAGCGGGCGAGGTCGAGCTTCTGGTTGGCGAGTTGCGCCTCGTCCTGCGCCTTCTTGGCAACGGCCTGATCGTACTGCGCCTGATAGATCGCCGGATCGATCTCCGCGAGCACGTCGCCCTTCTTGACGTCCTGCCCTTCGACGAAATTGACCGCGATCAGCTTGCCGTCGACCTGCGAGCGCACCGTGACCGTGTTCAGCGCGCGCACCGCGCCGACGCCGTCGAGATAGACCGGCACGTCCTTGATGGCAGGCGAGGCAGCCAGGACCGGAACGGGAAGGTCGGGCCGCGCGAAGCGGTTATTGGCCTGCTGCTTCTGCTGCATCGCCGACCAGCCGATATAGCCGAGGCCGCCGAGGATCAGCAGCGTGATCGCGATCGACACCAGTCGCCGTGCCACGCTGGACCGCGCGCGCTTCACTGCCGCTGCTCCCTTCTCGTCCGGTTTAAAGAGCATCGGCCGACTTCTCCATGCGCGGCTCCCAGCCGCCGCCGAGCGCCTGGTAGAGGCTCACAAACGCCTGCAGGCGCGCCAGTTGCGCCTGCGATAGCGCGTCCTCGGCCTGGAACAGCGTCAATTGCGTATTCAAGACGGTCACGATGTCGGCAGTTCCCGCGCGCAACTGCTGCTCTGACAATTCGAACGCACGCCGCGAGGCGGCGACGACCTGGCGCTGCAATTGCAGTCGGATCGTGGTCTGCTTGATCGAGAACAGCGCATTGTCGACGTCGGTGAAGGCCTGGATCACGGTCTTGCGGTAGGTCTGCAGCAGTTCATCCTGCCGCGCCTTGGCGTTCTCGAAGTTGCCCAGAATCCGGCCGCCGTCGAAGATCGGCTGGGTCAGGCTGCCGGCGAGGCTGAAGAACGCCGCATGCGGCTGAAACAGCGACACCAGTGCCGCGCTCTGGTAGCCGCCGTTGCCCGTGAGCTGGATGCTCGGAAAGAACTGCGCCCGCGCGCTGCCGACATTGGCCGTTGCCGATGCCAATTGGGCCTCCTGCCGGCGGATGTCCGGACGCTGCGTCAGGATCTCCGACGGCAGACCAGGCGTGACCCGCGGAGTCCTGATCTGATCGAGCGAGCCGCCAATGACCCGAATGCCTTCGGGCGATCGCGCGACCAGCACGGCCAGGGCATTGACGTTCTGATCGAGCGTCTGGCGCAGCGGCGGCACCGCCGCCTTCTGATTGGCGAGCACGCTCTCCTGCTGCGCGACGTCGAGATCATTGCCGGTGCCAGCCTTCTGCCGCTCGCGGATGGCATCGAGCACACGCGTGGCGCTGGCGATGTTGCGCTCAGCCGTCCGAATCCGATCCTGCGCGGCCAGCACCTGGAAATAGGCATTGGCGACGGTGGCGAGCGTCGTCAACTGCGTGACGTCGCGGTCGAAGCGGTTGGCTACCGCGGTTTCCTCGGCCGCCTGCAGCGCGTCGCGATTCTGGCCGAAGAAGTCGAGCTGGTAGCTCGCAGAGAGCGAGGCTTGGTAATTGACGACCTCGCGGCCGCCATTGGTGAGCCCGCTGGAGCTCGACCCGGACGTGCGCGAATAGGTCTCCTGCCCCGTGCTCGACAGGCTTGGCAGCAGCGCCGCGCCGGCCTGCCGCGCCAGCGCATCGGCCTGCCGGAACCTTGCCACAGCAGCGGCAATGTCGAGGTTGACGCTCTGCGCCTCCTCCATCAGCTGGGTTAGCTCGCGTGATCCGAAGCCGCGCCACCAATCCAGCGGCGGCGGCGCCGCCATATCGGAACCGGACGCCGCCTTGTAGCGCTGGGGCAAGTCGAGGGCCGGATCGGGAATATCCTGGGTCAGCAGGCAGCCGGCCGAGTTCGCCGCCAATCCGATCGCCGCCAGCCAGTGGACAAATCGCCGCAGGGTAGCCGGCACACGGCGCTCCCGCATCCCGGCGACGATCCGCGGGTCAGCGGACGCGCGGCAAGGCTCGTCGACGGCGATCGGCACGATGGACACTGGCGTGATGCTTCCCTGTAGTCTTGGGAATCATTCTAGCCGCAGCCCACGGCGGCGGACAGCCCTGCAGCCCCCCGTCGCCCCAGCAGCGATGGTGCCGATAAAGTCCACCGAATCGACGAATCTCCCGTAAATCAGCGGAGTTTCGTGAAGGCAGAGCCACGGGCCCCCGGCTGCCGCCTTACCAAGATTTCATCTGTCGAATGCCGTTTTGGCCGGGGTGTGACGCGGCGAGCGCGCCCGTGAAACCCTTTGGCGGGGACTCCGTAACTTGCACGTGAACTTCAGGGGGCATTCATGCGAGTTGCGGTGGTCGGAACGGGTATTGCGGGTAACGCCGCGGCCTGGTCCTTGGCGAAACGTTATCCGATCACCGTCTACGAGCGCGATCTCCGTCCGGGCGGCCACAGCCATACCGTGACGATCGACTATGACGGCGCTCCGGTCTCGGTCGACATCGGCTTCATCGTCTACAACGAGCTGAATTATCCTGAGCTCACCGCCTTGTTCGACCATCTGGGGGTCGAGACGGTCGACAGCAGCATGAGCTTTGCCGTCACCGCGGATGCCGGCCGCTTCGAATGGAAAGGTGGCGGAAACACCTGGCTCGACACCGCCAAGGGGCTGTTCGCGCAGCCGAGCAACCTGCTGTCGACATCCTATCTCTGGATGCTCAGGGACATCCTGACTTTCAACGAGCAGAGTACAGCCGACTTCAAGGCCGGCCGCCTGCATGGCCTTATGCTCGGGGATTATTTCCGGCGCAACCATTTCGCTCCGCGACTGCTCACCGACTATCTGGCGCCGATGGGGGCCGCGATCTGGTCAGCCCCGGCGTCCGAGATGCTGGACTTTCCGGCCGAGAACTTCGTTGCGTTCTTCAGCAACCACAGGTTGCTGCAATATGACCGTCCGGTCTGGCGCACCGTCAAGGGCGGCAGCCGGCGCTATGTGGAGAAACTGACGTCGAGCTTCCGCAACCAGATCAGGCTCGGCAGCGCCGTGACCAGCATCGAACGCACCGCCCACGGCGTCGTCGTTCAAGACAGCAGCGGGCGTCGGGACACCTATGATCACGTGGTGATTGCCGCACACAGCGACCAGGCCTTGTCGATGCTCACCGACGCGGACGATCGGGAGCGCGGCATCCTCGGTGCGATCAAATATTCGCCCAACACGATATATCTGCACCGTGACAGCAGGCTGATGCCGAGGCGCCGCCGCGCCTGGGCCTCGTGGAATTTCCTGCGCTGGCAGCGTGAGGGCGTTCCCATGAACGACGTCGCCGTCACCTATTGGATGAACAACCTGCAGGACATCGACGACGCCAAGCCGCTGTTCGTCAGCCTCAACCCCCCCTTCGCTCCGGCCCCGGAGCTGACCTTTGGCAAATATATCTGTGAGCACCCACAATATACGGCTGCCGCCTTTGCGGCGCAGAAGCGTCTGGCAGCGATTCAGGGGCAGCGCCATACTTGGTTCTGCGGGGCCTGGACCGGCTACGGCTTCCATGAGGACGGGCTGCGCTCGGGTCTCGCCGTGGCGGAGGCGCTCGGCGCGAGCGTGCCATGGCGCGGGTTTCCCACCGAGCTCGCCGAGGCTGCGGAATAGGCGCGATATGGACATGGATCACTCGGGACAGGATGACCGAACGGAAGCGGCCGCGCTCTATGTCGGAGAGGTCATGCATGCCCGCATGCGGCCGACCACGCACCGCTTCCGGTATCGCGTGATGAGCCTGCTGATCGATCTCGGCCGGCTCGACCAGGCGGACCGGCAGGCCTCGCTGTTCGGGGTTAATCGGCGAGCGCTCTACAGCTTCCACGAGGCCGACCACGGTCCGCGAGACGGCTCGTCGCTGCTGGCCTATGCGCAGACCTGCGCGGCGGATCAGGGGATCGATCTCGGCGGCCGCGTGCTGTTGCTGTGCTATCCGCGGCTGCTCGGCTACGTGTTCAATCCGCTGTCGGTCTATTTCTGCTATCGCAGCGACGGCACCCTGGCGCTGATGATCTACGAGGTCCGCAACACCTTCGGCGAGATCAAGCCCTATGTGCTGCCGGTCAGATCCAATGAGCTGTCCGCGGCAGGGCTGCGCCAGACGCAGGACAAGACCTTCTACGTCTCGCCGTTCATCGACATGGCGATGCGCTACCATTTCCGGGTCATGCCGCCGGGCGACAAGGTCAAGTTGCGGATTCTGGAAACTGGCTCCGACGGGCCCCTGCTCGCTGCAACCTTCTCTGGCCGCCGTCGCGGGCTGACGTCTGGCTCCCTGCTCGCAGCCTTCGTCTCGCTCCCGCTGGTGACTGTCAAAATCTTCGCCGCGATCCATTGGGAGGCACTGCGGCTGTGGGCCAAAGGCGTCCGCCTCGTCCCGCGTGGCGAAATCAGTGCAAGCCCTGGAACCAATACCGGCTTGGCGGGGAACGGCAGCCACGCTTATATGTCACGACGCTGACCGGAAACGGCCGGCTCGCTCTGCGTCCGTGATCCCTGCCCGCACAGGTGCCGCACCGGCCAGCCGACGGGGACGTGGGCTGGAGCCGTTTGCGTGAGTGGACCTGCCATGCCGGACGTCATCCCAGTCACCCCTGATACCATCGACAAGGTGCTTGCCGATCTTCCCCGCCTGCCCCGCCTTGCCCTCGGCTTCGGCTCGCGGTTGCGAAAAGGCACGCTCGACGTGACCCTGCCGGACGGACGGGTGATCCGGCTCGGCGGCGTTGAGCCCGGGCCGGCCGCCGCAATGATCCTGGCCAATTACGGCTTCGCATCGCGTCTTCTCAATGGCGGCGACATCGGCATCGCCGAGGCCTATCTGAACGGCGACTGGGATACGCCGGACCTGACGCAGTTTCTCTATCTGTTCTGCGTCAACCAGCACCTGCTGCAGTCGATGCTGGAAGACAAGCCGCTGATCCGGTTTGCCCAGCTGGTCCGGCACTGGTTGAACCGCAACACCAAGCGTCAGGCGAAGCGCAACATCTATGCCCATTACGACATCGGGAATTCGTTTTACTCGGCCTGGCTGGATCCGAGCATGACCTATTCCTCGGCCTTGTTCGAGGAGCACACCACCGACCTCACTGCCGCGCAGACCAACAAGTACAAGCGGCTGGCCGAGGCGATCGATCTCAAGCCCGGGCAGAAGCTGCTCGAGATCGGCTGCGGCTGGGGCGGCTTTGCCGAATATGCCGCCAAGACGTTCGGCGCCAAGGTCGTTGGGTTGACGATCAGTCAACAGCAGCGCGACTTCGCGCAGCGCCGCATCCAGGAGGCCGGGCTCGCCGAGAAGGTCGAAATCCGCCTGCAGGATTACCGGGACGAGCGTGACCACTACGATCGCATCGCCTCGATCGAGATGATCGAGGCGGTCGGCGAACAATTCTGGCCAAAATATTTCTCGCAACTGCGAGACCGCCTGCTGCCGGGCGGACTGGCCGGTGTCCAGGCAATCACCATCCAGGACAGCCTGTTCCAGCACTACCGCCGCGAGGTCGACTTCATCCAGCGCTACGTCTTTCCCGGCGGCATGTTGCCGACACCGCAGATTCTGAAGTCGCTCGGCGACCGCTTTGGCATACCCGTCATCCGCGAGCGGATCTTCGGGGAAGATTATGCCAGGACGCTTGCGATCTGGCGAAATAACTTCCGAGAGGCTTGGCCGGACCTCACGCCCTCCGGATTCGACGAGCGCTTCAGGCGGCTCTGGGAATATTATCTGTCCTACTGCGAAGCAGGTTTCCTCTCCGGGAATATCGATGTTCGCCAGGTCGTCTTTGCGAAATCGGGGGGCTGATCCAGCCGGCTTACGCTCCCCTGGATATCAGGCTAGGGTCCTCTTAAGTGTGCTCGAGGAAACTCCTACGGTATCTGCAAAATGACCATTCATAACGACGTCGTCGCGGCGATCGGCAACACACCGCTGATCAAGCTCAAGCGCGCCTCGGAGGCGACGGGCTGCACCATTCTCGGCAAGGCCGAGTTCATGAACCCGGGCCAGTCGGTCAAGGACCGCGCCGGCAAGTGGATGATCCTGGAGGCCGAGAGGCGTGGCGATCTCAAGCCCGGCGGCCTCGTGGTGGAGGCCACGGCCGGCAACACCGGCATCGGTCTGGCCGTGGTCGCCAGCGCGCGTGGCTATCGCACGCTGATCGTGATTCCGGAGACGCAGAGCCAGGAAAAGAAGGACATGCTGCGGCTGTGCGGCGCGGAGCTGGTCGAGGTGCCGGCGTTGCCGTTCAGCAATCCCAACAACTATCAGCACGTCGGCCGCAGGCTCGCCGACGAACTGCGCATGACCGAGCCCAACGGCGTGCTGTTCGCCGACCAGTGGAACAACCTCGACAACGCCAAGGCGCATTATGAGTCCACGGGACCCGAGATCTGGGAGCAGACCGACGGCAAGGTCGACGGCTTCATCTGCGCGGTCGGCACCGGCGGCACGATCGCCGGCACGAGCCGCTATTTGAAGGACAGGAACAAGGACATTGTCACCGCCTGTGCCGACCCGCACGGCTTCGCGATGTACGAATGGTTCAAGAACGGGGTCGTCAAATCGACGCCCGGCGATTCCATCACCGAAGGCATCGGCATCGGTCGTGTGACGCCCGTGATCGAGACCGCCAAGGTCGACGACGCGTTCCTGGTGTCCGACGAGGACGCCGTCAACACGATCTACGACCTCGTGCAGCATGAAGGCCTGTGCCTGGGCGGCTCGACCGGCGTCAACGTCGCTGGCGCGGTGCAACTCGCCAGGAAGCTCGGCCCCGGCCACACCATCGTGACCATCCTGTGCGACTCCGGTGCGCGCTATCAGTCGAAGCTGTACAATCCGGAGTTCATGCGTTCGAAGAACCTGCCGGTGCCGGCCTGGCTGGAGCGGCGCAGCGGGATCAAGCCGCCTTTCGTTTGAGGGCGAGTAGCGAGTAGCGAGTAGCGAGTAGCGAGTAGAATTTCTCGCCCTATTCGCTATTCGCAAGTCCCGATTCGCTTCCTCATCAATGCCGCAGGATCTGGCTCAGGAACAGCTTGCTGCGCGCATGCTGCGGGTTGGCGAAGAATTCCTGCGGAGTGTTCGATTCGATGATCTGGCCGGCGTCCATGAACACGACGCGGTTGGCGACCTCGCGTGCAAAGCCCATCTCGTGGGTCACGACCAGCATGGTCATGCCCTCCTTGGCGAGATCGACCATGGTGTCGAGCACCTCCTTCACCATCTCGGGATCGAGCGCCGAGGTCGGCTCGTCGAACAGCATGACCTTCGGGTTCATCGCCAACGCGCGCGCGATGGCAACGCGCTGCTGCTGACCGCCCGACATCTGGCCCGGATATTTCTGCGCCTGATGCGGGATCTTGACCCGCTCCAGGAACTTCATCGCAGTCGCCTCGGCTTCCTTCTGCGGGATGTTGCGCACCCAGATCGGAGCCAGGGTGCAGTTCTCCAGCACGGTCAGATGCGGAAACAGGTTGAAGCTCTGGAACACCATGCCGACCTCACGGCGGACTTCGTCCACCCGCTTGAGATTCGGACCCAGATCGATGCCGTCGACATTGATCTCGCCCTCCTGGAATTCCTCCAGCGCGTTGATGCAGCGGATCAAGGTCGACTTGCCCGAGCCCGAGGGCCCGCAGATCACGATGCGCTCACCCTTTCCGACGGAGAGGTTGATGTCGCGCAGGACGTGGAATTCGCCGTACCATTTGTTGAGGGCGGAAATGCTGACGATCGAATTTGCAGTCATGGATCTCTCGACGATCTCTGGGTCAATGGCGCCGGTGCGCGTTGAGGCGGCGCTCGACCAGCATGGAGTAGCGTGACATGCCGAAACAGAAGGCGAAGTAGATCATTCCTGTGAAGGCAAAGCCGGTGAAAGCCGTGGTCGGTGTCGCCCAGACCGGATCGGCCAACGAAGCCTTGAGGCTGCCGAGCAAGTCGAACAGCGCCACGATCGAGACCAGCGAGGTATCCTTGAACAGCGAGATGAAGCTGTTGACGATACCGGGGATGACGTGGCGCAGCGCCTGCGGCAGCACGATGAAGCTCGTCGTCTTCCACCAGGACAGGCCGAGCGCGCTCGACGCCTCCGCCTGGCCGCGCGGAATGGCCTGCAGGCCGCCGCGGATCACCTCGGCCATGTAGGCGCCGGAGAACAGCGCAACGCCGATCAGCGCCCGTACCAGGCCGTCGACCCTGACATTGCCAGGCAGGAACAGCGGCAGCATGTAGGTGGCGAAGAACAGCACGGTGATCAGCGGCACGCCGCGCACCAGCTCGATGAAGGCGATCGAAAAGACGCGGATCAGTGGAATGGTCGAGCGGCGGCCGAGTGCAAGCGCAATGCCGATCGGCATCGACGCGACGATGCCGATCACCGAAACGACCAGCGTCACCAGCATGCCGCCCCACAGCCTTGTGTCGACGATGGGAAGGCCGCCGCGATCGAGGCCCATGATCGCAATGACGATGGCGATGCCGGCGAAGGTCGCGGCCGTGGCGATGACGCTGCGCAGCGCCCTGCTCCCGCCGCCGATGATGAACACCAGCGCGGTGACAATGATCGCGGAGAGCGCGAGATCATTCCACACGGGCTGGTGAGATTGCTGCAGTTCATTGCGGATCCAGACCAGCGGCCAGATCACGAGCGATGCGAGCGTTCCGATCAGCACGACCAGCTTGCCGAGCAGCCACAGCAGCATGCCGACCACCGGCACGTTATCGCCGGCGCGCACCAGCGCGTTGCCGGCCGTATCGATGCTCTCGACGAACAGCTGGAGGGTGCCTGTGGCCCAGCTCACGCCGAAGCCCTCCAGCCCACCGCCATAGAGCAGGAAGAACGCGACCATCGGCAGCGCGAAGAAGAACAGACCCGCATTAAGGCCTTTGGCCGGCAGGCGCGGAATCAGCAGCGGCACGAGCAGCACCACCGCCAGCACATAGGTCAGATTGACGCGCCAGCGGTCGGCCTCCGGGTAGAAGCCGTACATGAACTGGCTGAACTTCGCCGAAATGTAGGGCCAACAGGCGCCGACCGGATGGCCGGCGTTCTGCGCCAGGCATGCATCGCGGTCCTTGCCGACCCACACCGCGTCGACCAGCAGGAACTTGACCGCCGGAATCACGGTGAACCAGATCAACAGTGCGCTCACCAGGGTGAGCAGGATATTGGTCGGCGAGTTCAACAGCCTCGTGCGGACGAAGCCGACGAAACCGGTCGTCTTGATGGGCGCCGGGCGTTCTCCAGCCATGTCCTGACGGATGAAGGTTGAGGCCGTGATGTCGGTCATGCGCCAAGTCTCTTCCCAAGCCGCCAGCTATAGAAGCTCATCATCGCGCTCGTAATCAGCGACAGCGCCAGATAGACGCCCATCGTGATTCCGATGATCTCGATGGCCTGCCCCGTCTGGCTCATCGTCGTGCCCGCGAACACCGACACGAGATCGGGATAACCGATAGCGACCGCGAGCGAGGAATTCTTGGTCAGGTTCAAATACTGGTTCGTCAGCGGCGGCAGGATGACGCGGAGCGCCTGTGGCACGACGATCAGGCGCAGCACGGTGCCGCGGCTCAGTCCAAGCGAGAGCCCCGCTTCCATCTGTCCCTTGTGGACCGAGAGGATTCCCGCCCGTACCACCTCGGCGATGAACGACGCCGTGTACATGGTGAGCGCCAGGGTCAGCGCAACGAGCTCTGGAATGATGCGGGAGCCGCCGGCGAAGTTGAATCCCTTGAGCGCCGGCACCTCGAACGAAATCGGCACGCCGAACACGAGCATTGCAATTAGCGGCAGGCCGATCAGCAGCCCCAGCACGTAGGGCCAAATCCGGATCACATGGCCGCGCAGGAACAGCTCACGCCGCGCGTAATAGTGCAGACCGATCGAGACCACAATCGCCACACCGAGCACGATCGCGAACGGCGTGAAGCCGGGCTCCTCGATCGGGCGCGGAACGATGAAGCCGCGGTTGTTGAGAAAGAAGGTCGAGAAAAGAGAGATGCTCTGCCGCGGTCCGGGCAGAGCCGCCAACACCGCGAGATACCAGAACAGGATCTGGAACAGGAGAGGCAGGTTCCGGATCAGCTCGACATAGGCGCCGGAGACCCGCGAGAGCAATACGTTCGGTGACAAGCGGCCAAGCGCAACCAGAAAGCCAAGGATGGTCGCCAGCACGATACCGATGACGGAGACCAGCAGCGTGTTCAGCACGCCGACGATCAGCACGCGGCTGTAGCTGTCGGAGCCGGAGTAGCTGATCAGGGTCTGGTTGACGTCGAAGCCGGCCGTATTGTTGAGAAAGCCGAAGCCCGACGTGATCCGCTGGGTGGCGAGGTTGCTGCGTGCGTTGGCCACGATCTCGTAGCCAACCCACACCAGCACTGCGACGAACAGGATCTGGAGGATGATGCCGTTCCATCCTGCCTTGCCACCCAGCATACGCTTCAGCCGAAGCCCATATTGCGTAGGCGGTAACCTTGCTTCGATGCTCATTCGCCGCAGCCCCGCTATCGTGCAGTGATCAGCGGATCGGCGGCGCGTATTGCAGGCCGCCCTTGTTCCAGAGCTGGTTCAGACCGCGCGCGATCTGCAGCTTGGAGCCGGCGCCGACGTTGCGGTCATACATCTCGCCGTAGTTTCCGACCGCTTTCACGATCCGGTAGAACCAGTCCTTGGTGAGGCCGAGCTGCTCGCCGAGATTGCCGTCGGTGCCGAAGGCGCGCTTGAACTCCGGCTTGTCCGACTTGGCCATTTCATCGACGTTCGCCTGCGTCACGCCGAGTTCCTCGGCCGTCACCAGCCCGAACAAGGTCCACTTGACGATGTCGAACCACTGGTCGTCGCCATGGCGGACCATCGGGCCCAACGGCTCCTTCGAGATCACTTCCGGCAGCACCACGTGATCGGCCGGATTGGCGAGCTTCAGCCGCTCGGCGTAGAGGCCGGAAACGTCGGTCGTGAAGACGTCGCAACGGCCAGATTCGTACGCCTTGATGGTCTCGTCTTGGCCGGCGAATGCGATCACCTCGTACTTCATCTTGTTGGCCTTGAAGTAGTCGGCGAGGTTCTGCTCAGTCGTCGTGCCGGTCTGCACGCAGATCGAGGCGCTGTTGAGCTCGAGCGCCGAATTGACCTTCAGGGCCTTCTTCACCATGAAGCCCTGGCCGTCGTAATAGGTCACGCCGGCGAAATTGGCGCCCAGCGAGGTGTCACGCGACAGGGTCCAGGTGGTGTTGCGCGACAGCACGTCGATCTCGCCCGACTGCAGTGCAGTAAAGCGATCCTTGGCGGACAGTGGAACGAACTTGATCTTGGTCGGATCGTTGAAGATCGCGGCGGCAATGGCGCGGCAAACGTCGACGTCGAGCCCGGTCCAGTTGCCCTTGTCGTCGGGCGCCGAGAAGCCAGGAAGGCCCTGGCTGACGCCGCAGGCGAGCATGCCGCGATCCTTGACGGTCTTGAGCGTTTCGGCCTGGGCGCCGACGCTCGCCAGCACCGGGGCGAGAGCAAGAGTAAGAGCCAGAGTGACGCGTTTCATAAATACAGCCTTTCGCGGGTCGTCCTTGGGAGCGATGAATCTCAGCGCGTAGGAGGGGCCGACCTGAATCCGCCTCTGCAAACGCCATACCAAGAATATGGCGCGCGCCATGCACGACGGAGCCGTGCATGCGAGATGAAGCGGAAATCGCGGCAAGCCCCTCAACGTGCAGCGATCGAATTGCGCCGGCATCACAGAACGACTGGCGGCCCGGGTCAAGGGGTTGACGGGCCTGTTCTGCATTCTGTTATTAACGACCGCAGTGCGGCCTGATTTCCAGCTATCCCGACAGGTTTAAAGAGAAAAGACACGCGAATGGCATCATCGAACGACCCCGCTGCGGCGGTGCGACAAAACGTCGAGACATGGCTGGTCACGGCGGGGCGGGACACGAAGGCGCAGCACGGATTCGTGAATCCTCCTGTCGTTCATGGTTCAACGGTCCTGTATCCAACGGCTGAAGATCTGCATGCACACCGCGGCGAATTCCAGTACGGCCGCCACGGCACCCCGACCACGAAGGCGCTGCAGCAAGTGCTGATGGCGCTCGAGGGACCGCAATGCGCCGGCGTCGGCATCGCGCCGTCGGGCCTCGGCGCCATCTCGACCACCCTGCTGTCGGTGCTCAAGGCCGGCGACCACGTTCTGGTGTGCGATAGCATCTATCGTCCGACCCGAAATTTCTGCAACGGCATGCTGGCACGCTATGGCGTCGAGACGACCTATTTCGACCCTTTGATCGGCACAGGAATTGAGCAACTGCTCAAACCGAATACACGCGCGGTGGTTGTCGAGGCGCCGGGCTCGCAGTCCTTCGAAATGCCGGACATCCCCGCCATCGCCGCGGTTGCGCATGCGCACGGCGCGCTGGTCATCGACGACAACACCTGGGCGACACCGCTCTACCACCGCTCGCTCGACCAGGGCGTCGACATCAGCATGCAGGCGGCCACCAAATATATCGGCGGCCACTCCGACATCATGTTCGGGACGATTTCGGCCAATGCGAAGGCGTGGCCGCTGATCTCCGAGGGCATCCGCCTGCTCGGCGTCTGCGCCGGACCGGACGACGTGTTCCTGGCCTTGCGCGGCGTACGGACGCTTGGCGTGCGCCTGGCGCAGCATCACCGGTCAGGCCTGGAGATGGCGCGCTGGCTCGCCGCGCGTCCCGAGGTGATCGAGGTGCTGCATCCCGCGCTGGAAAGCCATCCGGGGCACCCGATCTGGAAGCGCGATTTCACCGGCGCCTCCGGCCTGTTCAGCATCGTGCTGCAACCAAAGGCGCAGGCCGCCGTCGACGCCATGCTCGACACGCTCACGCTGTTCGGCATGGGCTATTCCTGGGGCGGCTTCGAGAGCCTGGCGATCCCGTTCGACTGCGCAAGCTACCGCACGGCGACCACATGGGCACCCGGCGGTCCGACACTGCGGCTGCACATCGGTCTCGAGAATACCGAGGATCTCAAGGCCGATCTCGATCGCGGCTTTGCCGCGTTCAACGCCGCTTGACCACGCCGCCCGCAGGGGCGGAGCGCCGCGCGATCGGGCAACCGGGGCCGCCAAATTGGCGTTGATCCCCGGCCGATTGGGCGTAGCCTTGGTCTGAAGACAAGCGGGAACGAACGGGAATCATGGTTCTGCTCGATCTGATGGGTGGCGTGGCGCTGCTGCTGTGGGGCCTTCACATGGTCCACAGCGGCATCCTGCGCGCCTTCGGCCCGGATCTCAGGCTGCTGCTGTCGCGAGCGCTGCGGAACCGTTTCAGCGCCCTCGCGGCCGGACTCGGCCTCACCGCGCTGCTCCAGAGCAGCACGGCAACGGCGCTCATCACCACCTCCTTTGCTGCGGAAGGCCTCGTCGGCCTGATCCCCGCGATGGCGATCATGCTGGGCGCCAATATCGGCACCACGCTGATCGTCCAGGTGCTGTCGTTCAACGTCGCGGCCGTCGCGCCGATCCTGTTCGTGCTCGGCCTGGTGGCGTTCCGCAGCGGGCCGCGATCGCGCATCAAGGATCTCGGCCGGGTGTCGATCGGCCTCGGCCTGATGCTGCTGTCGCTCCATATCCTGATCGACACGCTCGCGCCGGCCGAGGAGGCGCCGGCGATGCGCGTGTTCATGCAGGCGATCACCGCCGACGTCACGCTGTGCATCATCTTCGGCGCCGCCGTCACCTGGATCGTGCATTCCAGCGTCGCGAGCGTGCTGCTGGTGATGTCGCTGGCCTATGCGCATTTCATCACGGCCGATGCGGCCATGGCACTGGTGCTCGGCGCCAATCTCGGCAGCGCCGTCAACCCGGTGTTCGAGGGCGCCCGGCGCGACAATCCCGCGAGCTATCGCCTGCCCGTCGGCAATCTCCTCAACCGCATCATCGGCGTCACGCTGATCGCACCCTTCCTGCATCCGCTCGCGGCTCAGCTGCAGCAATGGCAGCCGGATCTGTCGAAGCTGACCGCGCAGTTTCACATGGCATTCAACCTCGGCACGGCGCTGGTTTTCATCGGTCTGCTCGGCAGCATCGAGAAGCTGCTCGTCAGACTGTTCCCCGACCGCCCGGCCGAAGTCGATCCCGCCAAGCCGCGCTACCTCGACGAGACCGCGCTGGAGACACCGTCGCTGGCGCTTGCGGACGCGGCGCGCGAGGCGCTGCGCATGGGCGATCTGGTCGAGACCATGTTGCGCAATGTCATGACCGCGATGATGACCAACGACCGTGGCCTCGTGGATCAGGTGTCACGCGCGGACAATGTCGTCGACCGGCTCGACGAAGCCATCAAGCTTTACATCACCAAGCTGACGCGGGGCAGCCTGGACGACCGCGAGGGCAAGCGGGCGATGGAGATCATCTCCTTCGCGATCAACCTTGAACACATCGGCGACATCATCGACAAGAACCTGAGCGAGCTCGCGACCAAGAAGATCAAGCGCAGGTTCCAGTTCTCCGCGGAGGGCGCCGACGAGCTGCAGGCCTTTCACCGCCAGATCATGGAGGCGCTCCGCGTCGCGTTCGGCATCTTCATGTCCGGCGATGCGCAGCAGGCGCACCAATTGCTCGATCAGAAAGCCGAGCTCCGCAACGCCGAGCTCGGCGCGACCGAGCGGCACCTCGAACGTCTGCGCGACGGCCGCTCGGAGACGCTCGAAACCACCTCACTGCATCTCGACGTGCTGCGTGACCTCAGGCGGATCCACTCGCACATCTGTTCGGTCGCCTATCCCGTGCTCGATGCCGCCGGCGAGGTTGCGACGCGCCGCGGCGAGGCGGCTGACAGCGTGGCGACGACCGTGCCCGTGCCCGTGACCCTGCCCCCATCCTCGGCCCAGCCGCTGCCGCGCTGAGCGCAGGACGGCCCCACGAACGGGCGACGGCACATCCGCCCTGTGAACCTGAAGCCCGCTCCGGTCAATTGCTCAGCGTCTGCGACTCGCGCTGACGGTTCTTGAAGATCAGCATCACGTTGCGGACGTAGATGATGTTCGACAGCAACTGGCCGAAGATGATGACCGGCTCGCGCTTGACGAGACCATAGATCAGCGTCATGAGGCCGCCGCCGATCGAGAAGAACCAGAAGGCAAGGGGCACCACGCTCTTGCCCGCGCGCTCGCTGGCGATCCACTGCACAAGGAAGCGCGCGGCGAAGGCCAGTTGGGCGGCGAGGCCGAACACCAGCCAGAAATCGAATTTGGCGATGAAGATGTCGTAGAGATAGTTGCTGAACGCCTGCCCGAATTGAATCAGCATTACTTTACCTCGATCACAACCGGCGTCGGCTTCTTGCGGCGGATCAGCCACCACACGCCGGCGAGATCCATGATCCCGATCCAGAGCCGGTCGAAGAACCCGTAGTTCGAGACACCGGAGTGCCGGGGTCGATCTGTCACGTCGATGTAGGCGATGTCGTAGCCCTCACGCCGCACCAGGGCGGGAAGGAAGCGGTGCAGACCATCGAAATACGGCATCATCAGGAAGACGTCGCGGCGGACCGCCTTGAGGCCGCAGCCGGTATCGCGGGTGCCGTCATGCAGCACCGCATTGCGGATCTTGTTGGCAAGCCGCGATTGCAGTTTCTTGAAGCCGGTGTCCTTGCGACCGACGCGCTGGCCTGCGACGAGGCCGACACCCGCCCCGCCCTTTTCGAGCGCAGCGATGAGGTCGGGCAGGAAGGCGGGATTGTTCTGCCCGTCGCCGTCCAGCGTCGCAACCATCGCGCCGTGGGCCGCGCGGATGCCGCTTCTGACGGCCGCCGATTGCCCGGACGACTTCTCATGGCGCAGCACGCGCAGGTTCGGCCGCCGCGCCATCTCCTCGGCGAGCCGTTGCGCGGTGTCATCGGTCGAGCCGTCGTTGACGTAGATGATCTCATAGGCCCAGAGACCGTCGAGCGCGGCCGCGATCTCGGTGATCAGGGGCGTGATGTTGCCGGCCTCGTTGCGCACGGGAACGACGATGGAGACGGCAACGGGGGTTTCGGTCGACAAGATGAGACTCGCGATGGCGTGACTGGACCGGTTCCTGCCCCGGGCGATGCGGCGGAGGCTTATTATGGGGCTTGGGGCCGCCTATCAACCCCTTTAGCGCGGTACGATTTGGCCGTCCTTGCCCAGGCGAAAGCCCAGCCGTCGTGCTGCGAACCAGTAGCGGACCAGCATGGCGCAGGCCAATCCGACCACGGCGCCGGCGACCACATCGCTTGGATGATGCGCCAGCAGCACCAGCCGACTCAGGGCAATCACGATGGCATAGATGAACATTGGTATCCGCAGCCGCGACCAGACGGCCGCAATGGCGAATGCGAGCGCGAAGGCGGTCACCGCATGCGCCGACGGCATGCTGAAATAGGCCGGCGTGCCGTTGAAGGGTTCGAAATTGAACGCGTTGGCCTTGCCGCCGACGAAGGGACGGCCGCGCCCGATGATATATTTCAACACCTGGGCCGATAGCACGGAGAGCAGAACCGCGAAGAAGAAAAACTGAACATGCGTCGCAAAGTTCAGAAGGCGGCTGCGCGAAGCCTCAGGCCACAACGGCGCGATCAGGATCGTCGCGACGACCCCCACTGCCAGCAGTCCCAGCACGTATTCGTCCTGGCCGAATTCGGTGATGATGCGCACCGGCCACAGGCTCGGTGTTCCACGCGCCGGCATCAGCCCGATTTCGTAGGCATCGAAGGTGAACATCAGCACCGAGACCACACTCAGGCCGATGGCACCGAGCAGGAGAAGCTCGCGTTGCAGGCGTTGCCGGCCCGCAGCGTCCGGCGCGGTCTGCGGCCGCCGAACCAGCCGGCCGAACGAGAATTTGCCGACCAGCGCGAGCTGGGCGAGATAGCCTGACGACAGCGAGGGCGTGTCTGGCGCCGACATCTACTCGGTGCCTTCCGAACGATAGATCGCAATCGAGACCGGGCGGCCTTGCGAGATGTTGTAGCCGTCGATGCGCTTGGCGACGTTGTAGCGCAGCCCGATGGCCTCGGCGCGCTGCACGAACGCCCGTTCGGTGCGCTGCTCGACAAGCGCGAAGCGGCACGCGCCATGGTTGAGGAAGTCGGCCGCCCCCGAGCCGTCGGTGAGCTGCGTCGAGGTTCCTGTCATGAACACGAGGCTAGGTTCGTGGAAACCTGCCGCTGCCGCCTTCGGCCCGACGCAGACCACGTTGCGCAGCGCGCGCGCAATCTCCGCGCTGGGAAACAGCGGTGTCAGCGCCGGCAGCACGGCGCCATACACCACGAACGCCAGGAACATCGCCGCCACGCCGGCATTCAAGAGCGAGCGCTCGGCACGGCCGTCGTCATAGAGCCACCAGGCGAACAGGCCGAAAATCAGCGACGCCGCCACGAACGGCCAGGCCAGGAACACCGGCTGGTGCGTGACGATGATGGCGCCGATCACGGCCACCACCGATGTGATGGCGGGAATCGCGAACCACCAGGCGGCGCCGCGCCGCAGCCAGTTGCGCGCCAGCACCCGCCGCTCCAGCGCGCCCACGGTGAGGATGGCGATTGCCGGATAGAGCGGCAGCACATAATGCGGCAGCTTGGTCAGGACGGCCTCGAACACGACCCAGGACGGCAGCAGCCAGGCCAGCAGGAACTGCGCCCCCGGCTCGCGCCGCGCGCGCCATACCGCAGGCGCCGCCATAGCGGCCAGCGGCGCGCCGGGCCAGAAGGTGATGAACAACAGCAGCAGATAAAGTCCCGGCGGTGCGCCGTGCGACTCCTGGGCGCCGATCTTGCTCAGCATGTCGCCGCCGACGGAATCGGCGAAGAAGGTGTCGCCGGCGCGCAGGAAGATCAGCACGAACCAGGGCAGCACCAGCACCAGCATCCACATCAGTCCCCATAGAGGGCGCAGACGCGATAGCCAGCCGGCACCACGATCCATGATCGCCAGCGCCACGATCGTCAGTCCTGCGAACATCAGAATCAGCGGGCCCTTGATCAGGATGCCGCCGGCGAGCGCCGTCCAGAAGATCGCAGGCGGTCCCCACGGTGGATGCACCGGATCCTCGCCGCGCTGCCACGACAGATACACGCGGGCCAGCGCACCCATCGCAGCCACCACGGTGAACAGCAGCATCGCGTCGGTCTTGGCGAGCCGGGCTTCCGCCCCGAGCAGCACCGAGCAGCACATCAGCAGGGCGGCGAACACGGCGCCGCGCCGTGTCACGAAGGAGAGCGCGGTCCAATAGGTCAGCAGCACCGCGCCGATGGCACCGATCAGCGAGGGAATGCGGTAGACCCAGATGCGCAGCTGCGCACGCGGCAGACCGATCGCCGACGCCGTCTCGACCGCAGCCGATTGCAACCAGTAGATGCCGACTGGCTTCTTGTAGCGCACGTCGTCCTGGAAGCGGATATCGACGTAATCGCCGCTCTCGACCATCTGCTTGGTCGCCTGGGCGAAGCGCGCCTCGTCGCGATCGATCGGCGGGATGGTGAAGAAGCCCGGCAGGAACAACAGCAGCCCGCAGACGAGCAGGAACGTCACCGCCCTGGTGTGGCTCACGGTGACGACATCGATCATCCGCGCCAGCCGATTGCCTGGATTGACCAGGTTCTTCGGCTCGCGCGGCTCTCCAAAACGGGGGCGGGCAAAGGTCTCGACCATGGGGTTCCGAATACGCTGAAACCGCTATGTCGACAACCGCTTAGCGAACCCTCACTGGATTCTGACCACAACTGTGTCCGCAGCGCCCGTGGCATCGATCACGGTGAGGCGGGCAAAGCCGGGCCCGGGCGGATCGATCAGGCGCTGGCGCCGGCTGTCGATCTCGCCGACGGCTAGTCCATTGACCAGCATGGTCAGCGGCAGCACGCCCCCGGACACTTTCACCGGCATCACCGACGCCTCGGGACCGGCGGACCGGTCGACATCGATGCGGGAGCCGTTCAGCGGGAACTGAATGTGCGGCGCCTGCTCCGCGCCGGTCCGCACCAGTTCTCCGACCGGCCGGAACCGGCGCAGGGGCAGCGGCAACTTTGAATTGCTGGCGACAAGCGCACCCTTGGGCGGCTTTGGCAGTGTCGCCGGCAGCCTGCCGCTGCGGGCAAAAGCGTCGAACAGGATCGGCGCCGCGGCGACGCGCCCGATCAGGCCGGGCACCGGCGCGCCGTCGGGCCTGCCGACCCAGACGCCGATCGTCACGCGGCCGTCGAAACCGACCGACCAGGCGTCGCGATAGCCGTAGCTGGTACCGGTCTTGAAGGCGATCCGGTTGCGGGCTGCGTTTTCCGGCGGCGGGGTCCCCAGCAGCACGTTGCCGACCTGCCAGGCGGCCGCCGAATCCATCAGCCGCAACGGCTCGCGGGCATCGTCGGTGCCCTCCCCGGTCATGATCTCACGCAGCGGCCTGGTGGTGCCCAGGCGCGGGAATCCGGCATAGAGCTGGGCGAGGTCCTGCAGGGTCACGCCGACGCCGCCGAGGCCCATGGCGAGGCCTGGGGCTTCGTCCTTCGGCAGCACCAAATTTCCGCCGGCCTGTTTCAGTCGCGACGACAGCCGGCTGGCGCCGACACGATCGAGCAGCACGATGGCGGGAACGTTCAGGGACAGTTGCAGCGCCTTGCGCACCGGCACCGTGCCCTGGAACGTCATGTCGAAATTTTCCGGCGCGTAGGAGCCGAAGCGCACCGGGCGGTCCTCGATGAGGCTCTCCGGATGCACGAAGCCGTCCTCGAAGGCGAGCCCATAGATGAACGGCTTCAGGGTCGAGCCTGGCGAACGCACCGCGCGGGTCATGTCGACCTGCCCTGCCCGCTTCTCGTCGAAATAGTCGGCCGATCCGACATGGGCGAGCACGTCGCCGCTGTCATTGTCGACCACGATGATGCCGACCGAGACGTTCGGTCCCAATGCGATGGCGCGATCGCGCGCCAGCGGCTCCAGCACCTTCTGCAGCGAGGCATCCAGCGTAAGGCGGATGATCGGCTGATCCTTGACGGTCGCCGAGGCCTGGTCGGCGGCATGCGGCGCCAGGATCGGCATCGGCTGGCGGAAGGCCGGCACGGCTTGCGCCTTCGCCTGCGCCGCGTCCTCGGCGGAGATCACGTTCTCCGACACCATGCGGTCGAGAACGCGGTCGCGGCCGCGTCGAGCGGCCTCCGGATGCCGGTCGAGCCGCCGCGTCTCCGGCGACTGCGGCAGCGCCACCAGGAGTGCCGCTTCCGCCAGTGACAGCCGCTTCGGCTCCTTGCCGAAATACGCGATCGAGGCGGCACGGATGCCTTCGAGATTGCCGCCATAGGGCGCGAGCGTCAGGTAGAGATCGAGGATCTCGTCCTTGCTCAGCTCTCGCTCGAGCTCGAGCGCGCGCACGATCTGCCTGAGCTTGGCGTGCAGCGAGCGCTGCCGCCTGGGCTCGAGCAGCCGCGCCAGCTGCATCGTGATGGTCGAGCCGCCCGACACGATGTGGCCGTGCGCGCCGAGCTGGATCGTCGCGCGCGCCAGCGCGCGGGGGTCGACGCCGTGATGGTCGTAGAAGCGCTGGTCCTCATAGGCGAACAGCAGTTTCAAATAGGTCGGATCGACGTCCTTCTTCGCGCTGACCGGCAGCCGCCAGCGCCCATCCGCCATCGCATAGGCGCGCAGCAGCTTGCCGTGGCGGTCGACGACGGTGGTGGACACGGCTTTGGCCTCGCGCAGCGGCAGGGGGCCGAGGGAGATGGTGTAGGCGGTGAAGGCAAGGATGACTGCGACGAACAAGAACAGCGCGCCCGCGAGCGGCCGCTTGACGCTCCGCCATCTCCTCGGGTCATGGCCGGGCTTGTCCCGGCCATCCGCGCCTTCGTCGCCGCGAGCGATGGATGCCCGGGTCAAGCCTGGGCATGACGGAGTGTGCGGCTCCGTCCGGCCACCCAACTCACGATCACTCGTTCCACACTCGCTCATTTCGCCGCGCGGACCTCCACGGAGCCCGTACCGGTCCGACCATAGCGTGAGGGATTGTACATGTCCTCGACATAGGCCTGTGGCAGCACGTATTTGCCCGGCGATACCGCCCGCACCACATAGGCAACCGTGAACACGGACTTGGAATCCGCGGCGCGGTCGAGCGCGGCGGTGAAGCGGTCGTCGCGGAACTCGGTATTGACCGGTTCCTGGCCGTCCTCGATCCAGTCGAGCGTGCCGCTGTCGCCCGACGACACCAGATGCGGATTGTCGATCTCCAGGCCCGCCGGTAGATAGTCCGACACCATGATGTGCCCGTATTCCGGCTTGGCCTCGGTGACCTTCAGCACGACAGCGAAACGGTCGTTCTGCTTCGCGGTTCTGATATCGGCCGGCTTGCCGTCGAGCGTGTAGTAGCCACGCTCGATCTTGAAGCCGTTCGATGCCGCCGGCTCCGGCGTCAGCGGCGAGCCGGAGACGGAGACCACCGCCTGCACCGGCGCATCACCGGTGTTGGTGATCTTCAGCGGCTGGCCTGAGAGCTCAGCCGCCTTGTAGCTGCGGTACAGCGCCTGCTTCACCGCCTGCCCGTTGACATCGAGTGTCAGCGTCTCCTTGGCGAGCGCACGCGCCGCCAGCACCATCCACGCATTCTCCTGCGTCGAGGTGTACGGCGTCAGGCCACGCGCGGCCTCGACGCGGGTCACCGCCTGCGTCAGCGTCGCGCGCGGCGCATTGCCTTCGCCGGCCAGCGACACCAATGCCGCCGCGTCACGCAGGTCAGAGCCGTAGTCGGTGCGGCCGAACACCAGCACCGGTTTGGGCGCGAGGCTGTCGGCGGCTGCCGCATAGACCCGCTCGGCGCGGACGCGGTCGCCAACCAGCGCCAGCGCCGCGGCGAGCTGCGCCTTGGCAATTGGAGTTGCGAGATTGCCGAGCTTGGTGTCGGCGAGATAGCGCAAATCGCCGATCGGCGCCGCGCCGTTGCGCGCGAGCACGTAGAGGCCGTAGGCGAGATCGCGGCCGCCGCTCTTCTCCGGCTCCTCGGCATTGACCACCGAGTTCCTGACACGGTCGAGCGCGCTCTTGAACAGCACGTCCGGCACCGCAAAGCCCTTTTCGCGGGCGCGGGTCAGGAAGTCCGTCACGTAGGCATCGAGCCAGGGATCGTCGCCGCCGGCCGACCACAGGCCGAACGAGCCGTTGGAGCCCTGACGCGCCAGCAAGCGGTCGATCGAGTCGCGGATGCGCTGGTCGACCTCGGTGTCCATCGCGAGATGCGCGCCGGCTGCGAGCTCGTTGACATAGAGCAGCGGCATCGCGCGGCTGGTGATCTGCTCCGAGCAGCCATGCGGATAGCGGTCGAGCGCCTTGAGGATGGTTGCCGCATCGAGCGCGGTCGACAGTCCCGCCGACAGCGACACCGTACCGGTGCCCGCCACGAGATCATTGAACATGTCCGATGTCAGCGTCAGGCTCTCGCCCTTCGCGAGCGTGCGGATCGAGCGCCGCGCCAGCACCTGGGTCGCCGGCTTGACGTCGAGCTGATAGTGCCGCGCCAGCGCCAGCCCGTTGGGGCCCTTGATATCGACGTCGAGCTGCGCCGTACCGGTGCCGCTGGCATCCAGCGGCAGCGTCGACGACGCCCGCTGCTTGGCGGCGAGCTTCAGCGTGACGTTGGCATTGCCGGAGACCTTGACCGGGCCGCTGGCCTTGACGCCGACGACATAGTCGCCCGGCGCACCCTCGACGTTATCGAGGTCGAACGACAGCGTGCCGCGGTCGCCGCTCAACAAAAAGCGCGGCAGGGTCGCGGTCAGCACCACCGGATCGCGCACGGTGACGTCGACATTCGCCCGGCCGACTTTCGTGGCGCTCCATGCGACCGCCATCACCCGCGCAGTTCCTGCGAACTCCGGAATATCGAAGCTGACCTCGGCGGTGCCATCGGGCCCGACGGTCACGATGCCCGAATACAGCGCCAGCGGCTTCTGCGTCGGCGGCGAGCCCTGCAGCTCGGCTCCGCCACTGTCACCGCCCGAGCGGATCTGGCCGCGCGTGCCCTGCATGCCGTCGATCAGCTGGCCATAGAGGTCGCGGATCTCGGCGGAGAGCTGGCGCTGGCCGAGATAGTAATCGTCGGGCGCCGGCGGCTTGTAGTTGGTGAGGTTGAGAATGCCGACATCGACCGCCGCGATCACGATCTTGGCGTCCTCGCCGGGATTGAGCCCGCCGACCTTGACCGGAATCTTCAACGCCGAGCCCGGACGTACCAGCGCAGGCGGCGTCAGAGCCACGTTGAGCGTGCGCGCTGATTTGTCGATGCCGAACCAGGCGACGCCGAGCGCGCGGCCCGGCATGCGCTGCGCGGCCGCATCGAGCGGACGACGCAGCGTCGTGACGACATAGGCGCCGGTGCCCCAATCCTTGCCGACCGCAAGCTTGACTTGGTTGGTACCTTCCTTGACCTCGGTGGTCTGCGTCGTCAGTAGCCGGTCGCCGAGCACGTTGACCGTCAGCTTGCCGGCAGTGCGCGCATTGACCGTCACGACCATGTTCTCGCCGGACTGGTATTGCGGCTTGTCGAGCGAGGTCTCCAAGAGATCCGGCGTGTCTGCGCTGCCGTCGGTGTACCAGCCGACATCGAACTGCAGCGACGTCACCGGGCCGTCGGCATCCGCCGACTTGACGTCGAGGCGATAGCGCCCGGCCTCCGGCTGGAAGCTCAGCCGCGCCGGCTTGTTGGCTGATATCGTGACGTCGCCGTCGCCCACGCGCCGCGTCGATTTCACCGGCTCATACTCCCAATAGGAGTTCTGCCGATACCACTGGTAGCGCGACTCGATCTTCAGCAGCTCATAGCGCAGCCCGCTTCGCGCCAGCGTCTTGCCCTCCGGCGAGACGAACACGACGTCGAACTCGGCCTTGTCGCCCTCGCCGACGCTCTTGCCGGAGAACGACGGCTTGATGCCGATCTGCGCCGCCTTGGGCGCCACGGGGAGCACCAGCTTGCGCTCGACGGCGCGGCCGCCGGTCTCAGCCAGGCGCACATAGATCTGCGCCTCCTGCGGCCGGCTGGAGGACGGCGGCTTGGGCAGGCTCACCGGGAACGTCGCCGCCCCCTTCTCGTCCGTTTCCGGCATGCCTTCGATCGGGGTGCGCTCGTTGGAGGCGCTCTCCTCGTCGGCGACGCCGAACTGGTAGCCCGGGAACCCCGGCCGCTCGGGCGCGGTCGTCACCAGCAGGTCGCCCTCGAGCTGCAGGCCGGAGGCCGGCGCACCGTAGAGGAAATGGCCGTCGACCTTCACCTCCACCGGAGTCTCAGCCTTGATCTGCTTGTCCTTGGAGCTCAAATCGAATTCCAGCCGTTCGGGGACGTAATCCTCGACCATGAAGGTGGTCTCGCCGACCGCCGTCCCCTTTGGGTCGGTGAAGGCGCGCACGCGGTAGGTGCCGGTCGGCACCGCCGAGTTCAGCGCCACGCTGAACGAACGGCCGCCGGCGCCCTGGTCCGGCAGCACCGCGCGGCGAAACTCGACGCCGTCGGGACGCTCGACGACCAGCGTCAGCGGCGTGCCGGTCATGGCATTGCCCTTGCCGTCGCGCAGCAGCGCGGTGAGGTAGACCGTCTCGTTGGAGCGGTAGACGCCGCGCTCGGAATAGACGAAAGCGTCCGGCCCCGTGGGCGCTTCGCGCCCGGCGACGCCGCGATCGGACAGGTCGAAGGCTGACGTCTTCAGGCTGAGGAAGGCATAGTCGGTCTTCTCGCCCGACACGGTCAGCATCGCCGGCGACAGCCCGCCCTCGCCACGCGCCAGGCCCGTCTCGAACAGCACGTGGCCGGCGTCGTCGGTCTTGCGCGTCGCGAGGATCTCGTTGTTGCGCGCCACCAGCCGCACCTCGGCGCGCGCGACCGGATCAGTCGAGGCCAGCGAATTGACGAACACGTGAATGCCGTCATTGCCGGAGAACGCGGCGACTCCGAGATCGGAGACGATGAACCATTGTGTCGCGAGTTGGCCGCCGTCCTCGTCATTGCCGCTCGTCGGCCCCTTCGGCGCCGCCGTCATCACATACACGCCGGGCTGCATGTCGCTCAGCGCCTGATCGACCGGGAAGGCGGTGGTGACGTCCTGGTTCAGGGTCATCGCGGTCGACAGCTCGCCGCTCCACACCTTCATGCCGCGCTCATTGCCGAGATCGGTGAGCTGATAGCTCGACAGCGGCCGCTGGAAGTCGCTGTCGATGACGGTGTTGATCAAATTGCGGTCGCCGATCCGGAACACGTTGACGGTGACCGCCGGCGTGTTGACGCTGACCAGCGGAATGCCCTTCTGCCCGGTGCGCGGCAGCACATAGGCCTTGCCGGTGAAGCGCACGAACGGCTTGCGGTCGCGAACATAGATGTTGAACTCGGCCGATTTCGGCAGGCTCTCCTTGACGCCCGACGGCAGCCCGGCGCGCAGATTGATGTTGTAGCGCTCGCCGTGCTTGAGACCCTCGACGCAGAGCTGCTTGTCCTCCGAGGTCAGCGCCGGCTTGTCATTGCCGGCCTGGGCCACGAACGGCGAGAAGTCGGTGCGCTTGGCGAGATCCTCGGAGAACTGGAAGCAGGCGCGCGGGCTCGCCGAGTCCGAATCCACGGTGTAGTCGAGCAGCTTGAAGCCGTGCTCGTCGCGCATCCGCTCATACTGCCCACGGACATCGGCCACCTCACGCAGCTCGAGCGACATCCTGAGCGAATCCAGCGCTGGCCGCCACAGCTTGCGCTCGGCCATGGTCTTGCCGAGCACGGCCAGCGCATCCGCCTCCTCGCCGGCATTTCCGGCGCGCTGATAGGCGATGTAGGCCGCCGTCGAGGCCCGCTCCAGGAGGAAGGTCTGCTCCGACGGATTGATCGGCTTGATCTGGTTGAGCACGGTGCGCGCCAGCCGCAGCCAGTTACCGGAATCATCCGGCGCAGCGGTCGCGATCTGCCCGAGGATCTGCAGGCCGGTCCGTAGGTCGTTCCGCCGCAGCGCCGCGTCGGCATCGGTGCGAAGCGTCGCCAGCGGCTTGTTCACCGCCCCCGCCTCGCTCTTGATCTGCGCCTCCAGCTTGATCGCGGCATCGGCGAGGTCGTCGCGCTTGAACGCCTTGTCGGCGGCAAGGGCAGAAGCAAGACCGAGCGCCATGATGGCGCAGAGGACGGCGGCGCGAACCAGACCGATCATGGGGCAGCTCCTTGGACGGCGATTGGGGCGGCTGTTCCGGACACGCGGAGAGATGTCCGTGTTTGGCCGATTCGTGGCGAGAATGGACGCGAAATGGTGACGGACTGATGGCAAAGGTTGCAGCGGACCGGCGAGCGGCCCGTCCCAGGCGCGACCATCGGCACGCACATGCGACAGGAAAATCTGTTCATCAACGGGCAATTCACAGGACATGGCATACAGACAAGCCGCGGCGGCCGTCGATCCGGCGCCGCTGACGCGCAAATGGGGCGATAGACCCACCTCCGCCTCCGCTTGGTCTCGCCGGGCCTCCGTCGGGTTCGGCCGCTCTTGGCGAAACGGAAGATTTTTCATATGACCCGTGCTATGGAAAGCGCGCCGGCCGGGCTTTGCCCTCGGCACCCATCCCATGACGCTCATCCTCCGGACGTTCATCTTGGGATGGTCACCGGGCGATAGTCGTCTCGCGACGCCGGTCCCATAGCTCAACTGGATAGAGTAGCGGATTTCTACTCCGCGGGTTGCAGGTTCGAGTCCTGCTGGGATCGCCAGTCGCCACGCCAGCGCCATCTTGGCGCCCCGCCACTCGTCCATTTTGAAACATTGCCGTGAACGACAGGGCGTGCGCACCCGAGCTCGCCCTCGTTTGGCGGGCGCGTAGCCATGGCGTTGGGGGGCTCGGTTGGCGAAACATGAGGCATCCCGGTTTCTGGTCAGAATCCTGCGGTCCCGATTCCGCGACCACAAGACGGAGCTGTCCGAGTTGCAGCGTCACATCCGGCGCGGCGACATCGTCTGCGACATCGGCGCCAACAAGGGCAGTTTTCTCTACTGGCTGGCACGGTGGTCGGCGCCGGGGCGGGTCGTCGCCTTCGAGCCCCAGCCGGATCTTGCCGAACGATTGGCACGGCTCTGCTCCCGGTTCTCGCTCGACAATGTCGTCGTCGAACCGCGCGCCGTCTATTCGTGCTCCAGCAGGAAAACCCTGTTCGTTCCCGAAGGGCATCAGCCCGGAGCTTCGCTGCTCCGGCCCGCCGAGACCTCGAAGGCGATCCAGGTGCAGACGACGTCGCTGGACGACTATCTCCCTGACACCGCAAACGTCTCTGCGATCAAGATCGACGTCGAGGGTGCCGAACTCGACGTACTGCGCGGCGCCGAGCGCACCTTGCGCCGATGCCGGCCGTTGATCGTGGTCGAGTGCGACCGCCGCCTAGCGACGCTCGACAGGGTGAAGGAGACATTCTTGCTCCTGCGGGGTCTCGGCTATCGGGGCCAATTCCTGAGCCGCGGGAGATTGCTTCCGTTGTCTGCCTTCGACCCGGAAATCCATCAGCGCGCCGATGGCGAATGGTTCTGGAAGCGGAAGGACTATTGCAACAACTTCATCTTCAGGAGCGTGCGCGCGCCGACGTCCTGTGACCACGAAGCTTTCCTGGCACCGATCGAAACCACTTCGCCGGGCGCACGAAGTCGTCCTGAAACAGTCCCCCGGCACGTTGCCAAGCATCACATCGACTGATGGGGGTTACCGATGTCCACGTTGCTGAGCTTTATTTTCGAATCCTATTGCCTGAGCTGCCGGGCGATGTTTCCGGAGCTTGATACCGGTCAGTCGACCGTCGCTGAGTAGCGCGCGCCGAGCGGCCGGACTCTCGACCCGAGGTTCAGCCGCGCGGACCCAGCGGTTCTGCTTTGGCTGTTCGCCTGCAACGCAGGATGCCTCGCGTGCATTAAGCTTTCCTCTTCAGCTTAACGCCAGCTTCCATTTGACGCCGACGCCCTTCATCCGCCACGTGCTGGGCGATGGAGTTGAACCATGTTCGAACTAGCCATTTTGACTGCAATCTGTTTCATCGCCGCCGTCGCCCTCAGGATCATTTACCAGCGGCGCCAGGATGTCCTGTACGGCCCCTACATTATCGATGTCTCGTGGCCGACGGCGCTCCCCGACGACCGCGTCGAAACGTCGTCATCCTGAGCCTGGACGCACTCCCGGAATGCTCTCGCACAAGCCGTCGCGATCACGCCAGGGAAGAGTGGCGGTGCGCCCGACGCCCGATTTCAGAAGCCGATGCGCCCGCCAGAATCGTTGAGCAGCGCATCGAGCCGGTCCGGGCTCATGCTTTGTCCGCCCGGCATCTCGATGCTGACGCAGGCGGCGCCGAGACGCAGATAGGCATTGGCCGTCAGCAGCGCGTCCTGCGCGCTGCGGCACCTGATGGTGGCGATCGCGCTGGCGCTTTCGGCCCGTACGGTGAAGGACGCTGCGGCCATGAAGAACTGGCTCATCTGTAAGCGGCGGCTGAAATGAAGCCGAAGCTTATTCAGAGGAGCCCGACGGTATCATTGAGGTGGATCAAAGCAGCCAGCCGAAGACTTCGCTAAGCGCCCCCCTCTGCTTCGGTTCAGCGACAGGCTGATGCGGGTGACGATGCCGTCCCAAGCGCGCTCCCAGACCCGGGGGTAGTTGATCAGCACGCAATGCACGTAGCCGCCAACGAAGTTGCAGCGATTGTACCAGACATAGTCGCCCTTGTAGCTCGACACCGCGAAGAATCGCGAGGTGACGCGCTTGTATTGAATATTCGGCGGAGGGTTCTTCCTGGCAAGGAACCGCGCAGGTGACTCCCGCGCGTTATTCGATACCGACTGCACGGTCAGATTGGCGCGGCCGTCGGCAGTCTGGAAGCGTTGGCCGTAGCCCTCGGGTTGGCCCGCCGTGTCGCTGAAGATCGAGACCGGAATGTCGACCGATGTGCCGGTCTCCGGGATCCTATAGGTGTTCCAGCGAACCGATTGGGCCGTCGCGGCGGTGCTCCAGCAGGCGGCGCACGCAAGCACTGCCATCGCCTTGATGATCGGATTCATGTGTGTCGTCCCGAACGGCTTGAGAACGCGATGACGTTGGATCACTTTCGCGGCCGCGCGAAGGCAATGTCCGACATCAACGGCAGGCGAACGCACGACACCCGCCGAAGTTCATGGCTCCCGCAGGTCCCGTGCTCGATCGCTTCCATCATTGAACGCGGGAGGGGGTGAGGTTCCGGGTTGCCGCCGGACCGTCACCAGCCATGAGCTCGTTCGTTCCGGTCTCGGAGGGCTGCTCCAGCCTTCGCAAGAAGGCATCCAGTTGCGGCGCGAGTTGCGAGACGACGAACCTCGAGCCTTCCGGGGTGAAATGGATGGTATCCCAGACGATCGGGGTTTCCGCGTCAATCGTCAGCGGACAACGCCTCTTGCTGCAAATCGTGTCGAGAATCGAAACGTATTGAACGAGCGGATACGCGCGGGCGATCTCTCTCAGACGATCGTCCGCCTCGAACGACGCATCTTTCGGCACCAGCGAATTGCCGATCGGGACGTGCGTCTGCTCATGGTTGAACAACGTCGAAGCCAAGGGAACTGGAAACTCGATCGAGGGACCGAGCAGCAGAACGGGAACGCCCGTTTCCTGAGCGACCGCCAGCAGCGCGTTCAAATAACCGTCGACGCGCCGTGCGGGAGGCCGGCCATAGGTTTCGAGATAGGCGCGCCAATTGCCGGAAAGAATGATGGCGTCAAAGCGGTGCGCCTTGATCTGATCGCGCAGCAGCTGATTGACGTCGTTACAGTTTCGCGAGCTGCTCAGCTTGAGCTCGACGAACGGCGGGCAGCCCCCTGACGTGAGCTGCAGAAGATGGTAGGCATCGGACGACAGGTAGCTGCGCAACGCCCAGGCATAATGCGCGGCAAGGCTGTCGCCGGCGAGCAGAATGTTGCGCTTGTTCGCAGCCGGTTTCAGGCACGCCTCGAAATCGTAGGCCGATGCCGGCTCATCGGGCTGCAAGAAGCAGCTGTGCGCACGATAGAACGGCTCCATCGTCCGGGAATCGTACCGGAGCATTCGTGCCTGTGATTGCGGGAAGCGATCGGCGTAGCCGTCATGCGCGACGCCGTGAACTCCGACCGCGACCATGACGGCGGCAATGCCCGCGATCACCGGGGAGCCACGCACGCCACCCCATACCGTTCGTGCGCGCGCAGGCCGCTCGACGATGACGTAGGACAGATAGGCCAGCAGCAGCGAGCACAGCAGGAGTCCAACCGTAGCTGCCGCCGAGGTCGCCACATCCAGCGGCAGCGCGGCCCTGCCGAGGACGAAAACCGGCCAGTGCCAAAGATAGAGCGAGTAGGACAAACGGCCGAGGAATGCTCCGAGCTCACTGAATGGCAGCCCGGGTCTGCCCTTCTCCTGATTGAACGCGACGATGTAGACCGCAGCACCGACACAGGGGACCAGCGCGTGCAATCCCGGGAAGCGGGTCTCTGCGCGGAAGATGACCACGGCAAGCAGCATGGAGACCATGCCCGCGGCCGCGAAGGCCAGGCGCGTCACGCTTCCAACCGGCGACCATCGATGCAGGAAAAACGCAATGCTTCCGATCAGGAACTCCCAGGCCCGCAGCGGGGCGATGTAGAAGGCGGTCGAGGGCGATTGCTTGATCCAAAGCTCGTCGAGCACACACAGCGCGATCGTTCCGAGGATGACCAGCCCGAGCGACGGCTTCGACGTTGGATCGGGAAACAGCCGGCTCCAGAGCCAAGTCACGACCGGAAACAGGAAGTAGAACTGCTCCTCCACCGACAATGACCAGGTGTGGATGAGAACCTTCCCGATCGTTGGTAGATCGAAATAGCCGGTCTGCGACCAGAAGAAGACGTTCGACGAAAACAGCACCGTGGAGATCGCGCTTCCGAAGAACATTCGGTAGTCGCCTGGAGGCGCCAAGAACCACGCGACCATCCCGGTGACGACGATCATCAAATAGAGCGCCGGAAGCAGCCGCCTCGCCCTCCGTTCGTAGAACTCAATGAAGGAAAACGAATCGGATTGAATGCCCGTCCAAATGAGCCGGGAGATCACATAACCGGAGATGACGAAGAAGAGGTCGACGCCGACAAACCCACCGCCAAAGCCCGGCAGCTCGTAATGAAATCCAATGACCGAAACCACGGCTACGGCGCGCAGCCAATCGATGTCCGGCCGGTATTTCAAAACCTTTGTGCGCGTCATGCTGGCAGCCTGGGCGGGCCGTTCGCCCTAACAGGTTACCTGCTGACATGTTCCAAAATGAATTGCAACGTTCAGAAACACACGGAAATACCGTTGTTGGTTGGTGTATCCGAATTGCCGCACCGCCTCAGGAGCCCATCACGCGGGGATGCTGGAGGATAGCGGGCACGCCCGGCGCCCATTCCGCCTGCGGCGTCATCCGCTTCGCATCGGCAGGATTGGCGATCGGTCGCGACATCCCGGTACTGACATGGGGACGGTGATCGAGAGCTCGACAGAGCAGCGAGAACGCGCAGCATCCGTCCAGGCCCACCTTGCGAGCAAGCCAGATCCATGCGCCGCGCTCGCGCGCGCTGCCCAACGCAGCCTTCGACCCGACGGCCGCTCGGGTGTCGGTAACTGCTCAACCTTGGGCCTTCTCTTCTTGCTCAAGCCTAGCAACGCGCCTTCATCACCGAGGGCGGGCATGCCACGCGCGCTTCCTCCATCATGATTCATGAACTGCCCATCATGCTGGCGCCTCAACTGGGCTCGACACGAGACGCCCGTGCGATCCCCGCTCGATGATGGTGGGGCTGTTGTATGATCAGCACACCCGCCAGCGAGATTTCAGCGACCCGCTTCCGTCGTCACCACCCACATGATACCAGTCATGCCAAAGAACCCGGCGAGCGAGTGGCGACATCGCCATAGCCGTTAACACCTCGCCACAAATTGGCCGAGGTCGAGGTGAGCTGCCTCTATACTTCGAGTTGCTTTTGCAACCGCATTGGCGCCGTGGCCCGGACGGTGCTCATCGGCACCGGGCCGCACAGGCTGAGCACGTTCAAACCGCCTCCCTGAAGGAATTAAGCTTAAAAAGGTGCGGCGCCGCTTCTCCGCAACCTGGCAACTTCTTTCAACAGCCGAGACGTGCAACAATACTGCACGCAACTAATATCAACCTCAGATTTAATTTACTGATCATTTACTTTCCGCAACTTTGCCCCAAAAACTGCACGATGCTGGGTTCCTCTTTCACAATTAGAACTCTTCTGGGACTCTACAAAAACCACCTCCCAGAAACGGGATCTAACAACCTCGGATATACTTTTCATAACTCACTCTCCGTCTTCGTTTCGCGTACAGAGGTCCCACAATGACAACACTCATCAAGGCTCTCCCGACCCATCTCGAAGAGACCCGTATCGACTCCGAGAAGCTGCGCACGATCCTGATGCTCTGCGGCGCCACGGCGTTTGGCTTCATTCTCCACGCCACCTACGGTCTCGATCTCAGCTACGCCTTCTTCTGATTTGATTAGTCCACTGGTCGCGGGCTGGCGACTCTTCATTGCCGGACGCGATCGGCGTCGGTCCCGACTCGCGGGGTTATTGAACAGCCCCGCGCGTCGCCTTTTCGAAGCGCTACGCCCCACGCGAAGAATATGGCAGATGCCGTCAATCACAGGCTTGATCGTGCTTTTGCACAGCCTCGCCGCGCCGCTCCCACAATTCCGCCGCGACGACGCGACACGCTGAGGGTGTTGAGAATTGCGGTTGCTTGAGGACGAGTAGCGTCATGCGTTCACCAGTATATGATCTCTATCAGATGAAGCAGGATCGCCTGCCGAAGGGAGCCCGTTCGGCATGGCTGAGGACAAGGCCGAATGAGCCGCCCCCCACCGCCGATGACTGGGTCTTCGTCGGCAAGGAACGGCATCCGAGCCGGTGGACGGTCGCAGAGATGAATGAAAAAGGCACCTGCTACCGCGAGATTCCGATCTGGCTATCGAGCCGCCGCAGCATGATGGCTGGATCGGCGGCCGAAAACGGCGCTCAGCCGCCGGCCGCCTGAGATTTCATCGGGGGTCGCGGACAAGGCCGCGATACGCGACGTTCGTCGGCATCCTCGCCAGCGCAATGAACGAGGGCGGCGGTCCTAAGCGAGTTGGACGCCGTAATAGTCGTCGACCTTGCGCCCCGCCCCGGCATCCCCCCAGTCCCACTCGCGCTCGTCGGAATATTTCGGCGCGCCCCGCAGCTGGTTCTCGGTCACGCCGGTAACGTAGCCGCCGAGTCGCGTGTCGTACTTCAGGGATTGCCAGGGCAACGGGTAGTGATCATTGCCAAGCCCGAGGAAACCGCCGAAGCCCAGGACGGCATACGAGACCCGCCCGCTGAGCTTGTCGATCATCACGCGTTCGATGGTGCCGATCTTGGTGTCGTCGGCGCCATAGACGGCCGTGCCTTCGACCTTGTCGCTTCCAATCAGGTTGCCATATTCGCGTTCATCGAGCATCGATGTCACGTGATCCTCCCGGTGCTAATGGATCGATAACGTTCGGCCGTCACCGGCCGTTCCCAAGGGCCTGAAGGGCTCTCAGTCACTCGCCGACGGGTTATACTGTCCTGCTCGGGATGACGTGTCGCCTCGCGGGACGGAGCATCGGGAGATGTGGTCCTATGAACCTGCTGCGCACGCTCCTTGTCGGCGGGCTGATCCTCCCCGCGTCCTGTCCTGACGATGCCTTGGCCTTGCTGCGCCATCGGATGGCTCTCCTTGGTTGGTGATCCACGAAGGGCGTCGGATTGGATAGTGCCGACGCCACTCCGATTCGATCGAAAACGACGCCGGCCGCGCCTGTTCGTTCCTCCCTGAGCCAACAGGCCGCAGAGCCGACCAGTGCATCTGGCGCGCGACACGGTGCTTTCAGCGATCCAAATGAAACGTTGGTGGTCTCAGGCCGTTGACCACGTCCCTCGAGAGGAGACACCGCATGGCAGGCGATCGCACAACGTCGATGTCCCGCCGCGAGATGGTCGGAGGCACCGCAACACTTGCGGCCGCATCGCTGACCTCGGCAACAGCGAAAGGACGCGAGACGATGGCCGCAAATTCAATCCCGCCCGAACCGCTCGTCGACCCCAAGGACAAATATCCGAAGCCGCCGTTCGAACACCAGTCGCAGCCCTGGCCGGGTCTTGCGAGCAAGATGTCGCCGCGGCCGGATCACGGTGAAACCAGCTACAAGGGTTCCGGGCGTCTCGCCGGGCGCAAGGCGCTGATCACTGGAGGCGATTCCGGCATGGGACGCGCGGCCGCCATCGCCTATGCGCGGGAAGGGGCCGACGTCGCGATCAACTACTACCCGACCGAGGAGCCGGATGCGCAGGAGGTCATCGCGTTGATCGAGGCCGAGGGGCGGAAGGCCGTCGCCATCCCCGGCGATCTGCGCGACGAGGAGTTCTGCCGGCGGCTGGTGCAACAGGCCGTCGAAGCGCTGGGCGGACTCGACATCGTCGTCAACAACGCCGCGCGGCAGCAGGCACGCCAGTCGATCCTGGACGTCTCGTCCGAAGATTTCGACGCGACGATGAAAACCAATATCTATGCCCCGTTCTGGATCATCAAGGCCGCCCTGCCCCATCTGAAGCCGGGATCGGTCATCATCGGCACTTCATCCGAGCAGGCCTACGATCCCTCTCCCGACCTCTATGACTACGCGCAGACCAAGGCGGCGACCATGAACTACGTGAAGTCCCTGGCCAAACAGCTCGGGCCGAAGGGCATTCGCGTGAACGCCGTCGCTCCCGGGCCGATCTGGACGCCCCTTCAGGTCTCAGGCGGGGCCACTATGGAGAAACTCGAAAAATTTGGTGGTCAGACTCCACTCGGTCGTCCTGGCCAGCCGGTGGAGCTTGGATCGATCTACGTCCAGTTGGCCGCTGCGGACGCGAGCTACGCCAACGGGCAGGTCTATGGATCTTCGGGAGGGTCCGGGCAGCCCTGAAGCCGCCCGCCTCGCTCAAATGCGGGTGACAGGCTGCGGAAGCGAATACGCTTCCGTATGCACCTGACGGATCGTTGTGAACGCAGCGACAGCCGACGCCAAGCTGAACGCAGTCAGTAGCGCAATGAGAATCGTTCGTGGGGTCATCGGACGCTCCTGCATTCTAATTGGTTACTCGTGCCGCGCAGCCTTCGGCTCGCCGAGCGGCGCAATCTCGCCGTCGAGCCAGTCCTGCTGGAGGGCGAGCGCATTCCAGCCCTGGGCCATGCGCCGATAGCGCCGGAAGGCCGGCTCTTCCTGCGTGCGCTCCGCAAGCTGGAGGCAGTTGTCCGCGTTCTCTCTGAAAAGATCTGATTGTTTCATACAAATTTAGCTGGTGGGCGCCGCGCGCCGATGCAATCGTGTTACACGATATTAATGATCATGGAACTGTCGGCAGTTCTCTATCGAAAGCGGGGAGCAGTACGTTCTGTTCCAAGTTGCAAGATGGTCGTGAGACCGAGCATCACAACGCTCTGCCGTGGTTTGCTGACTCTCTGACCTCTTCCCCTTCGGGATCGCGTCGCAGCCCTGGACTGCATTGTCATCCCGCGCTCCGAACAACGAGGTCCCCGCTGCACCCGCTACTTGCTGCGCTGCGGTCGGAGCGTTGCGGAACTGGCGGGCGCATCGCCCGTCGCTCCCGGGCCGCGGGACTTGGCGGTGGACGACCATGAAGGCGGCCACGACACTGAGTTGAGAATCGTGCTTCTCGTAACCCCTCGGCACGACCAGCGAAGGCTAATCTCTGGCTTGGTTCCGGAAAGGGATGGCTCATCCTCGCAAGAGAGAAAAAGAATTCTGGAACGTTCCGCCTGGAGTGGAGTTGAGCCATTTGTGCCGGCAAATGCCGGTTCCATCAGTCGGAGAAATCGGCCTCCCGGCTTGATTTGATTAGTTGCCGCGGCTTCTATGCCGCCCGTCATAAGTGTCTCAGATTCTTGATGGTAGACGATTCTGACTTGGGGGAACTTGATGAGCGATGATGCTGCTGCCGGTGCGATGCCCATGCGCCAGGGGTTCGGTCGCCACGGCAACGGAGTCGAGGCGGCCGATGCCAGCCAGGATCTGCTCCGCGTCCTGCAGGCCATGCGTTCCGGAGATTTCTCCGTGCGCATGAGCGGCGACTATCTCGGCATCGACGGCAAGATCGCCGACACGTTCAACGAGATCATTGCAGCCAACGAGCGGATGGCGCAGCAGCTCGAGCGCGTCGGCCAGGTCGTGGGACGCGAGGGAAAGACGCGCCAGCGCGTGCGGTTCGGCATCGCCAGCGGCTCCTGGGCGGATATGGAGAGCTCGATCAACACGTTGATCGACGATCTTCTATGGCCCACGCGCGAGGTGACTCGCGCGGTCGCCGCCGTGGCCCAAGGCGACCTCCTGCAGACCGTGAAGCTGGATGTCGATGGCCGGCCTCTGGGCGGCGAGTTCCTGCAGTCGGCGACCATCGTCAATACGATGATCAAGCAGCTCAGCGTCTTCACGTCCGAAGTGACCCGCGTGGCGCGCGAGGTCGGCACCGAGGGCAAGCTCGGCGGACAGGCCCAGGTTCCCGAAGTCACGGGCGTCTGGAAGGACCTGACCGAGAGCGTCAACTCGATGGCCAACAACCTCACCGGCCAGGTCCGCAATATCGCGGAGGTGACGATCGCGGTTGCCAATGGCGACCTGTCGAAGAAGATCACGGTCGACGTGCGTGGTGAAATTCTGCAGTTGAAGGAGGCGATCAACACGATGGTCGACCAGCTGCGCTCGTTCGCGTCGGAGGTGACGCGCGTGGCCCGCGAGGTCGGCACCGACGGCAAGCTCGGCGGTCAGGCCATCGTTCCCGGCGTTGCCGGCACCTGGAAGGACCTCACCGACTCCGTCAACGCGATGTGCGGCAACCTCACCGCTCAGGTCCGCAACATCGCCAACGTCACCACTGCGGTCGCCCGCGGTGACCTGTCACGCAAGATCACGGTCGATGTGCGCGGTGAGATCCTGGAGCTGAAGGACACCATCAACACGATGGTCGACCAGCTCAACGCCTTCGCATCCGAGGTGACGCGCGTGGCGCGCGAGGTCGGCACCGAGGGCAAGCTCGGCGGCCAGGCGCAGGTGCCGGGCGTTGCCGGCACCTGGAAGGATCTCACCGACAACGTGAACTTCATGGCGTCGAACCTGACGGCACAGGTCCGCAACATCGCCGACGTCGCGACCGCCATCGCCAGCGGCGATCTATCAAAGAAGATCACGGTCAACGTCTCCGGCGAGATCCTTCAGTTGAAGGAGACGCTGAACACGATGGTCGACCAGCTCAATGCGTTCGCCGGCGAGGTCACGCGCGTGGCGCGCGAGGTCGGCACCGACGGTCGGCTCGGCGGCCAGGCCAACGTGCTCGGCGTTGCCGGCACCTGGAAGGATCTCACCGAGAGCGTCAACTCGATGGCGTCGAACCTGACGGCGCAGGTCCGCAACATCGCCGAGGTGACGACCGCCGTCGCCAACGGCGACCTGTCGAAGAAGATCACCGTCGACGTGCGCGGCGAGATCCTGGAGCTGAAGGACACCATCAACACGATGGTCGACCAGCTCAACGCGTTTGCCGGCGAGGTGACCCGCGTCGCCCGCGAGGTCGGCACCGAGGGCAAGCTCGGCGGCCAGGCCATGGTGCGCGGCGTCGCGGGCACCTGGAAGGACCTGACCGACAGCGTCAACTCGATGGCCTCGAACCTGACCGGCCAGGTCCGCAACATCGCGGAGGTCGCCACCGCCGTCGCCAAAGGCGACCTGTCGAAGAAGATCACGGTCAACGTCTCCGGCGAGATCCTTCAGCTGAAGGAAACGCTGAACACGATGGTCGACCAGCTCAACGCCTTCGCGGGCGAGGTGACGCGCGTGGCGCGCGAGGTCGGCACCGACGGCAAGCTCGGCGGCCAGGCCGAGGTGCCCGGTGTGGCCGGCACATGGAAGGACCTCACCGACAGCGTCAACTCGATGGCCGGCAATCTGACGGCGCAGGTGCGCAACATCGCCGAGGTGGCGACGGCCATCGCCGGCGGCGACCTGTCGCGCAAGATCACGGTCGACGTGCGCGGCGAGATCCTGAGTCTCAAAGAGACGCTGAACACGATGGTCGATCAGCTCAACCGCTTTGCGGGCGAGGTGACGCGCGTCGCGCGCGAGGTCGGCACCGAGGGCCGGCTCGGCGGCCAGGCCAACGTGCCCGGCGTCGCCGGCACCTGGAAGGATCTCACCGACAGCGTCAACTCGATGGCCGGCAATCTGACGGCGCAGGTCCGCAACATCGCCGAGGTGACCACGGCGGTGGCGCGCGGCGACCTGTCGCGCAAGATCACCGTCGATGTGAAGGGCGAGATCCTGGAGCTGAAGAACACCATCAACACCATGGTCGATCAGCTCAACGCCTTCGCATCGGAGGTGACGCGCGTGGCGCGCGAGGTCGGCACCGAAGGCAAGCTGGGCGGCCAGGCCGAGGTGCCCGAAGTCGCAGGTACCTGGAAGGACCTCACCGACAGCGTCAACTTCATGGCCTCGAACCTGACCGCGCAGGTCCGCAACATCGCCGAGGTCGCGACCGCGATCGCCGGGGGCGACCTGTCGAAGAAGATCACGGTCGACGTGCGCGGCGAGATCCTGCTGCTCAAGGACACCCTGAACACGATGGTGGAGCAGTTGCGCTCGTTCGCGGCCGAAGTGACGCGGGTCGCGCGCGAGGTCGGCACCGAGGGCCGGTTGGGCGGCCAGGCCGTTGTGCCCGGCGTCGGCGGCACCTGGAAGGATTTGACCGACAACGTCAACCTGCTCGCGGCCAATCTGACCACGCAGGTCCGCAACATCGCCGAGGTGACCACGGCAGTGGCGCGCGGCGACCTGTCGCGCAAGATCACCGTCGACGTGAAGGGCGAGATCCTGGAGCTGAAGAACACCATCAACACCATGGTCGATCAGCTCAACGCCTTCGCCGGCGAGGTGACGCGCGTGGCACGCGAGGTCGGCACCGAAGGCAAGCTCGGCGGACAGGCGCAGGTGCCGGGCGTTGCCGGCACCTGGAAAGACCTCACCGATACCGTCAACTTCATGGCCGCGAACCTGACCGAGCAGGTCCGCGGCATCGTCAAGGTCGTGACCGCCGTCGCCAACGGCGATCTCAAGCAGAATCTCACGGTCAAATCGAAGGGCGAGGTCGCAGCGCTCGCCGACACCATCAACAACATGACGGAGACGCTGGCGACCTTCGCCGACCAGGTGACGAGCGTGGCCCGCGAGGTCGGCGTCGAGGGCCGGCTCGGCGGCCAGGCCAACGTGCCCGGCGCGGCCGGCACGTGGAAGGACCTGACCGGCAACGTCAACCTGCTCGCGGCCAACCTGACGTCCCAGGTGCGCGCCATCGCCGAGGTCGCTACGGCCGTGACCAAGGGCGATCTCACCCGCTCCATCCAGGTCGATGCCCGCGGCGAGGTGGCCGAGCTCAAAGACAACATCAATACGATGATCACCAATCTGAGGCTCACCACCGACCTCAACACCGAGCAGGACTGGCTCAAGACGAACCTCGCCAAGTTCACCAACATGCTGCAGGGCCAGCGCGACCTGACCACCGTCGGCCGCCTGCTGCTGACCGAGCTGACGCCGCTGGTGAACGCCCACCGCGGCGTGATCTACCAGGTCGAGACCGAGTCCGCGCCACAGCTGCGCCTGCTCGCCTCATACGCCGATGACGGCATCTATCCTCACCGGACGCACGTCCAGTTCGGTGAGGGGCTGATCGGGCAATGCGCGATCGACAAGCGCCAGCGGCTGGTCTCGGAGATCCCATCCGACGTCATCCCCGTGGGCTCCGCCCTGCTCCGCGCCGTCCCTAAGAACCTCGTGGTGCTGCCGGTGTTGTTCGAGAACCAGGTCAAGGCGGTGATCGAGCTGGCGTCGCTCAGTCCGTTCACGACGTCGCAGATGACGTTCCTCGAGCAGCTCACCGACTCCATCGGCATCGTGCTCAATTCGATCGAAGCCACGATGCAGACCGAGGGACTGCTGAAGCAGTCGCAGCAGCTCGCCGCGGAGCTTCAGACCCAGCAGCGCGAGCTGCAACAGACCAACGAGCAGCTCGAGCAGAAGGCGCAACAGCTCGCCGAGCGCAACGTCGAGGTCGAGCGCAAGAACCAGGAGATCGAGCAGGCCCGCCGCGCGCTCGAGGAAAAGGCGACCGAGCTCGCGCTGACGTCCAAGTACAAGTCCGAGTTTCTCGCCAACATGTCGCACGAGCTGCGCACGCCGCTCAACAGCATCCTGATCCTCGGCCAGCAGCTGACCGAGAATCCGGACGGCAATCTCACCCTCAAGCAGGTCGAGTTCGCCCGCACCATCCATGGCGCCGGCACCGATCTGCTCAATTTGATCAGCGACATCCTCGATCTCTCGAAGATCGAGTCCGGCACCGTGACGGTCGATGCCGAGGAGATCCTCACCACCAACCTCCTGGAGACCGTGGGGCGTCCGTTCCGCCACGAGGCGGAAAATCGCCTGCTCGCCTTCAACATCGACGTCGACCCGAACCTTGCGCGTAGCATCGTCACGGATTCCAAGCGCTTGCAGCAGGTGCTGAAGAATCTGCTCTCGAACGCCTTCAAGTTCACCGCCGAAGGAGGGGTGCGCTTGAAGGTGTCTGCGGCGCTCGGCGGATGGAGCGCAGAACATCCGGTGCTCAACACGGCACCGGCCGTGATCGCGTTCGAAGTCTCGGACACCGGCATCGGCATTCCGCAAGACAAGCAGAAGCTGATCTTCGAGGCGTTCCAGCAGGCGGATGCCGGCACGAGCCGCAAATATGGTGGCACTGGTCTCGGGCTCGCGATCAGCCGCGAGCTCGCCAACCTCCTGGGCGGCGAGATCCACCTCAAGAGCGCCCCCGGCAAGGGCAGCACCTTCACGCTGTATCTGCCGCTCAAATATTCAGGTCCCGCAACGGCGCCGCGCGTCAGTCCGGCATCGCCCGTTCCCTACGTTCAACCTCCAGCCCTACAGCAAGCGGCCGCGCCAGAGCGCGGGATCGAGCCCCCGCCGGACGATCGTCTCGATCTCGAACCCGGCGATACGATCCTGCTCGTGGTCGAGGACGATCCACACTACGCGCGCGTCCTGATCGACCTCGCGCGCGACAGGGGCTTCAAGGTCCTGACCGCCAGCCGCGGCGCCGAGGCGCTGGATCTCGCCAAACAGTATCAACCGGCCGCGATCTCTCTCGACGTCTTCCTGCCGGACATGCTCGGCTGGACCGTTCTGAGCCAGCTCAAGCATAATCCGCTGACGCGGCACATCCCGGTGCAGATCATCACGCTCGACGAAGACCGCCAGCACGCTTTGGCGCGTGGGGCCTTCTCCTTCGTCAGCAAGCCCACGACAACGGAAGGCGTCAGCGCGGCCCTGTCGCAGATCAAGGAATACGCGAAGCCGCGACGCAAGCGGCTGCTGATCGTGGAGGACAACGCGGCCGAGCAGCTCAGCATCCGCCAGCTGTTGGATCACGACGACATCGAGATCATCGCGGCGGATACGGGAGCTGCGGCGCTCGAGACGCTCCGCAGCGCACCGTGCGACTGCGTGGTTCTCGATCTGCGGCTGCCCGACATGAGCGGGTTCGACGTGCTCGATCAATTGCGCTCCGACGAGTTCTTGTCGAGCGTTCCGGTGGTCGTCTTCACCGGGCGGGAATTGTCGGCCGAAGAGGATGCGGAACTGCATACGATGGCGCGGAGCATCGTCGTCAAGGGCGTGGAATCGCCGGAGCGGCTGCTCGACGAGACGTCGTTGTTCCTTCACCGCGTGATTACGGAACTGCCGCTCGAGAAGCAGCGCATGCTCGAGAAGCTGAACAGTTCCGACGAGGATCTGATCGGCAAGACGGTGCTGCTGGTCGACGACGACGCCCGCAACATCTTTGCTCTCTCCAGCGTGCTGGAACGCCGCGGCATGAAAGTGCTGACGGCCACCACCGGCAGCGAAGCGATCGACCTGGTGCAGAGCAATCCCGCTATCGCGATCGTCCTCATGGACATCATGATGCCGCAGATGGATGGTTATCAGACGATCGGCGTCATTAGGCAAAACCCCGCCTTCGTCCGGCTCCCCATCATCGCGTTGACCGCGAAAGCCATGAAGGGAGACCGCGAAAAGTGTCTCGAAGCTGGCGCCTCCGATTATCTGGCAAAACCCGTCAACACCGAGCAGCTGCTTCTTGCGATCCGCATGTGGCTGCACCGCTGAACGGCTCATCATGATGGAACATGCGAAGGTCAACATCCTCTTGGTCGACGATCAGCCGGCGAAGCTGCTGGCCTACGAGGTCATCCTGAAGGAACTCGGCGAAAACCTCGTAGTCGCCACGTCTGGTCGCGAGGCGCTCGAAATTCTGCTGAAGAACGAGATCGCGGTGATTCTCGTCGACGTCTGCATGCCTGAGCTCGACGGCTTCGAGCTGGCGCAAATGATCCGTGAGCATCCGAGGTTCCAGAAGATTGCGATCATCTTTATCTCCGCCATCCAGGTGAGCGACTTCGATCGCCTTCGTGGCTATGAGATGGGCGCCGTCGACTACGTGCCGGTTCCTGTCGTGCCGGAGGTGCTGCGCGCCAAAATCAAGGTTTTTGCCGAGCTCTATCGCAAGACACGCGAGCTGGAACATCTGAACCTTGAGCTGGAGGACCGGGTACGGGCCCGCACCGCCGAGCTTGAGCGATCGACAGCAAAGCTCGTCGAGAGCGAGCAGCGTCGGAGCATGGCGATCGCGGCCGGCAGGATGGGCTCGTGGGACTGGGACGGTGTCAATGGCGACTGGATGTGGGACGAGGGGCAGTACCGCATCTTCGGCGTCACGCCGCAGAACTTCGAGCTGAACACCGTGAACATCATGGCGCTGCTGCACCGGGAGGATGCCGAGCGCGCCCGCCAGGTGGTCGCGGAATTCAGCCGTGGCGCGACGTCGTATGAGGCTGAGTTCCGGATCCACCGGCCCGATGGCGAAGAGCGGTGGTGCGTGGGAACGGCCGCGGCGACCACCGACAGGACCGGCCGCGTGGTCCGCGTCAGCGGGGTCACGATCGACATCACCGAGCGCAAGCGCGCCGAGGAACGCCAGAACCTGCTGACCCGCGAGGTCGATCATCGTGCCAAGAATGCGCTGACCTTGGCTCAGTCGATCGTTCGCCTGACCAAAGCCGACAGCGTGAAGACCTATGTCAACGCGGTAGAGGGGCGCATCAGCGCACTGGCCCGCGTTCACACCATCCTCTCGCTATCAAGCTGGGAAGGTGCGAAAATAGGTAGGTTGGTGGCCGAAGAGCTCGCGCCCTATGCAACCGGCGGCCAGGTCGCCTTTGACGGCGTCGATCTGCAACTTGAGCCTGCGACCGCGCAGACGCTGGCGCTGGCGCTGCACGAGCTGGTGACAAACTCGGCCAAATACGGCGCGCTGTCGGTCCGCTCCGGGCATCTCTCGGTCAAATGGAGCATCGAGGATGAGCGCCTGGATCTGATCTGGATTGAAACCGGGGGTCCATTGGTGCGCGCGCCGACCTCGCGCGGCTTCGGCACGCGCAGCCTGATGGCCAGTGTGGAAAGCCAGCTCGGTGGGCGCGCCTCGTTCGACTGGCGTCCCGAGGGATTGGTGTGCCGGCTGGTCGTCCCGCTCCGCCCCGGCGCGACCCCGCCGGAGATCACGAGCCCTTGCGCAACGGCGGCGCCGGGCGACGCACGACAACGGGCTGCTGGCTGACCGCTCCGGATAGCTCAGGCCATGTCGCGCGAGATCCGGACCGGGATCGACTTGGCGGCGGGCACCTTGCTCCCTTCCGCGTAGTGCCATAGCGGAATCAATCCGTTGCATTCGGGGTAGTAGGCCGCAACGTTGTAGCGCGGAATGTCGAACGCCACTGCCTGGAGCCCGCCCAGCGAGCGCTCCACGCCATCATCGGCCTCGGTCGAGAGCCGAACCGGCTCGCCCTGCTTGATGCCCAGATCAGCCATGTCGCTCGCGTTCATGAAGACGATCTGACGGCCACCGGTGACGCCGCGAAACCGGTCGTCCTCGTTGTAGATGGTGGTGTTGAACTGGCCGTCGGCGCGCAAGGTCATCAGCTGGTAAACGCCATTGCCTTCCTCCGGCGGATTGAGCGCCGCCTTGGGCACGGTGAAGTTCGCCTTGCCGGTCGGCGTATTCCATTTGCGTTCGCGGGCACCAAGCGGCCGCGGAAAGCCGCCGGGCTCAAACAGGCGCTTGTTGAAGTCTTTGAACTGCTCGGGATAGGTCCGCTCGATCGCGTCTCTGACGCGCGCGTAGTCGCCCACCCAGGCATCCCAATCGACGCGCGGATTTGGCTTCAGGGTGGCCTTGGCGAGACCGGCGACAATGGCTGGTTCCGACAACAGGGTCTCTGCGACGGGTTGGCGCCGCCCGCGCGAGCCGTGAATGCAGGTGGTGGAGTCCTCCATCGAGACCGCCTGATCTCCGCCTGCCTGCCGGTCGATTTCGATGCGGCCGAGGCACGGCAGCAGATACGTCACCTCGCCTGGCACGATGTGGCTGCGATTGAGCTTGGTTGCGATCTGCACCGACAGCCGCAGCTTCGACCACGCCGGCTCCATCAGCGAGCGTTCAGGGACGGCGCGCAGGAAGTTGCCGCCGAGACTGACGAAGCCCTTCACGTCGCCCTTGATGATGCCTTGGCAGGCATCGACCGTGCTGAGACCGTCCCAACGCGGCGGCTCGAACGAATAGAGCTCGGCAAGCTTGTCGAGCGGCACCAACTTGGTCTTCTCGGAGATGCCGACGGTGCGTTGCCCCTGAACGTTGGAATGGCCACGAACCGGCGAGATGCCGGCCCCCGGCTTTCCGATGTTGCCGCGCAACAGCAGCAGATTCACGATCATCTTGGCTGTCTCGACGCCATGCCGATGCTGGGTAATTCCCATCCCATAATTGGCGATCACGGCGTGCGAGCCTGCATAGACCTTGGCAGCCTCCAGAATGGCGCCGCGCGTGAGGCCGGAGGAGCGTTCGATATCGCTCCACGACGCCTGCCGGCAGAAGGTCGCAAAAGCCGCGAAGCCGGACGTGTGCTGCTCGATGAAGGCGACATCGAGCACACGCGGGCCCTTCGTGGCGACCGCCGCGTCATCCGCCTCAATCACCGCCTTGCACAACCCGAGCAGCGCCGCCCCGTCTCCGCCGACGCGCAACTGATGGTATTGCGTGCTAATCCGCGTCCCACCGGTGAGCACCATCTGAATCGGGTTCTGCGGATCAGTGAAGCGCTCCAGTCCCCGCTCACGCAGCGGGTTGAAGGTGATGATGGGTACGCCGCGTTGCGCCGCCCGCTGCAACGGATGCAGCATGCGCGGCGAGTTTGTCGTCGTGTTCTGGCCGAAGAAGAATATGCAATCCGCTTTGTCGAAATCCTCCAGCAGCACCGTGCCGACGGGCACACCGATCACCTCCGGCAGCGCCACCGACGTCGACTCGTGGCACATGTTGGAGCTGTCGGGAAAATTGTTGGTGCCGTACATGCGGCCGAAAAGCTGATACATGTAGCTCGTCTCGAGCGAGGCCCGACCCGACGTGTACATGACGACCGAGCGTGGATCGAGCCTGTTCAACTCCGCCCCGATGTCGCGAAGGGCCTCGTCCCAGCTCACGGCAACATAGCGATCCGCCGCAGCGTCATAGCGCATGGGATGAGCAAGACGCCCCTGCTCTTCGAGCTGATGATCCGACCAGGATCGCAATTCTGTCAGACTGTGCCGAGCAAAGAACTCCGGTCCGACTGTCTTGCCGGTGATTTCCCACGCGGTCGCCTTGGCGCCATTCTCGCAGAATTCGAACGGGTGCGGCTTTGCCGGCTTGGCCCAGGAGCAGCTGACGCACATGAAGCCGCCTGGCTTGTTCTGTTTCAACAGGATCTCGCTGCCAAGCAGGGTCACCTCCTCCTGCGTCAGGATGCTGGCGACCGCGTGCACCGAACCCCATCCGCCGGCCGGAGCCCTGTAGTCCTGGATTTTTGCTTTCTCGCTCACGACGCTCTCCGCGGCCTGTTCAAAAGCGGCAAACCCGGGATGAGCAGCGAAGTTCCGATTCCTCGCTGAACGTTGCGAGGCTATCGTCGAAGTCCCGCGGGCGAAGGTCCGCGCTAGGAATTGGGAACGACCCGGCCCGCCGCGAGTCATTTCCATGCCTCTGGCGGCGTTCCCCCATCTCGCTGGAGGCACTCCGTGTGGACTGCGGCCCAGCGTTCGACCCCTCGGGCGCTGGGCCCGTCCCACTGAGGTAGCCGGGTTTTCTCCCGGCTTCCGATCTCAGCATCAAGCCGCGCTGCGCTTGAGATGGCGGCCTTCCTTGACCTCTTCGATGATCTTGGCGCTGAAGGCTTCCAGATCTCCGGGATTGCGCGAAGTGATCACGCCCTGATCGACCACGACCTCCGCGTCCTGCCAATGCGCGCCGGCATTGGCAACGTCCGTCTTGATCGATTTGTAGGACGTCATCTTTCGCCCCTTGGCAATTCCGGTCTCGATCAGGAGCCACGGCGCATGACAGACCGCCGCAACGATCTTCTTGGCTTCAAAGATCTCCTTGATGAACCGCAGCGCCTTCGGCTCGAGCCGCAGCAGATCCGGATTGATCTGACCGCCCGGCAGCACGACGGCGTCGTAGTCCGAAGCAGACGCCTGGTCCAACGTCTTGTCGACCTTGACGGTCCGTCCCCAGTCCTTCTCATCCCAGCCCTTGATCTCGCCCGGCGCGAGCGAGATGATCTCGACGGTCGCGCCCGCCTGCTTGAGACGATCGCGCGGCACTTCGAGCTCGGATTGCTCGAACCCGTTGGTTGCGAGGATCGCGATCTTCTTTCCCTTGATATCCATTGGACTCTCCTGGCCATTCGACACCGCCGGCAACCTCGCGCTGGCCTCCATGTTCCGCCTGGCAGGCCAGGCGGATCGTCACAACTGGTCGATCGAGTCAGCGCTCGCCTGGGTGGAACCAGCCTGCCTATGGCGCCGTTTGTTTGGACGTCCCTGCCTTGAATGGATGGGCGGCGTCGAGCGGCACGGCATCGCTGCATCGGCGGATCGCAATCTGGAGGCGCTCGTGCCCTACGCATTGTTTGAGAATGACGAACAGATGACCCGCCCGTTTCGCACCGAGCGCGAGGTCTGGGAGGCCGCGGAACAGGCCGATCTCATCACGCTCGGCACGCATGGCGAGAAAATCCTCGACAACAATTTCGAGATCAAATCATGCGAGGCCACACCGGAAGAGCTTACCGCCGCGCCGCCGGACATCGTATTGCCCGAAGCTCACACGCCCGATGCTGATCGAGGGAGCCGGACTACCGACCAATCTTTCTCCTCACCGGCCAAATTGAAGATGCGGACGTCCTCATGACCCGGCGCAGGTTGGCCTTTGCGGCTCAGGTGATCGTCGGCCATGTCGGTTCCTGGCCTGATCATCGGACTACGGACGAGCGGCGGATCGCTCGGCCTTACCGCCAGCCTCTCATGCGCGCCGGGCGCCGCGCTGCTTGCGAGGCAGTCGGCTCGCTTCCTCCAGCTTGAGCCGCTCTCGCTGTTGCCGCAGCCGGTCAAGCGTCTCCAGCATGTGGTGCAGAAGCACTTCGGCGGCCGCCGTCGAGGCCCGAGCTCGCCGTAGCTGCACGATTTCACGGCGCTGCCGCCCGACCCGGAGACGCATACGGTCGATTTCGGCTCGAACCACACATAGATCGCGCATGAAGCACCCGAGCAAGAGTAGGATCGCACAATAGAACAAAATAGGAACACTTTGCAAGCTTCCCCGTTGAAGCCGGGCAACAACGGGAGATCCCCATGGCCGAACAGCTGCAGAAAGATCCCGAGGACTGGGTGTCCGGAGCCGATCCGATGACGGATACCCAAGCTTCCTACTTGAGAACGCTCAGCGAGCAGGCTGGCCGATCCGATCCCACGCGAGCGGAGATGACGAAGGCTGAAGCGTTCGAACTGATTGATGAGATGAGACGCGCCGCAGGGTTGGATTGAACCGGCATATTCGACTCACCAGGACGATGGGTCGGCAGATCGGTATTCCAATGTTGGCGATGCCGGTCCGAAGCTGTCGCGAATCAGAAATCGGTCGTTTAGTCTCCGCGGCATTTCGCGGGAGTCCACCATGGTTGCGGACAGTGACAGCAAGGTTGCCTGGCATCGCGCCCAGCTCAAAAAGAATCGCGCGACCTTGAAACAGATCGAGACGGCGCGGTTCACGGTGGGCGAGAGCGCCGATGCGAAGGCGCTCGAACAGACCAAGCGGCAGGTTGCGGAACTCCAGGTCAAGATCCGCGAATCCGAGCACCTCATCGCTCAGCACGACAAGCAGACGCGACGCCCGCTGGCGACCGACCTGCGAAGTCTCTCGAATGTCGCTTGGCGCAACTGGACCGGCAATGGCCCGCGCTGAGGGCTTGCTGCCATTCAGTCCACGATCTTCTGATGCACGCCTCCAGGCTCTTGCAGAACCGTAGACACATTCGACGGCTGTGATTTGTCAACCGTCGGCGCCCAGCGCTTCAGCCGTTCATCGCTCCTGCCGATTGCATCGAGGTCGATGCGTCCTTCCGCCAGAGCCTCCTTGGCGCAGGCGAGCGCGCGGTGGAACTGGGTGCCGTCATAGGCCACCAGCAACAGATCGGCGCCGCCGTTGAGAGCCTCCACGACAGCTTTGCAGAGATCGCGGCCGTAGATCGCCCCCATCACGAGATCATCCGTCACGATCACGCCCTGATAGTTCCAGCGACCGCGAATGAGTCCCTCGAGCACGGCTTTGGAATGTGAGGCAGGCCGCTCTGGATCGATCGCATCGACCGTCACGTGACCGACCATCATCGCCGCGTGCGAGCCCTGCAGCACCTGTCGGAACGGCCGCCAATCCGACCGTTCCAAGACATCTGCCGGCGTGCCGAGCTGTGCCGAGAAATGATGCGTATCGGCTGCGACGCGCCCCAGACCAGGGAAATGCTTGACGGCCGCGCGGACACCGCTTGCTTCCAGGCCACGGACGTAACCGAGCGCAATGTCGCCAACCACCGCGGGATCGTTGGAGATCGCGCGACGGCCGATCAAGGTGTGAAAGTCCAGTCGGTTGCGTGTCCAGCTCGGGCGAAGGTCGACGACCGGAGCCAAATTGAAGGTGATGCCGGCAGCCGCGAGAGCCTCCCCCTGGGCGCGCCCCATCGCGAACGCATCCTGCGCGCGCCGCGAGGCCGGCAGATCGGCCAGCGTTGCGAGGCCGGGCATGTTCGGCAGGGTCGGAGACAGGTGTGCGACGGCGCCTCCCTCCTGATCCGCCGCAACCAGCAGAGGCGGCAGCCCGGCACTCCGGCGCGCGTCCTGCAATCGCGCCATCTCGGCGCGCAGCTGAGGCTCGGTCCGGCCGCGGATGTTGTGGTGTGTCACATAGACGCCCGCGATCAACCCCTGTCGGGCCAACGCGGCTGCGTCATCGACGGCCGTGTAACCGACGATGAAATGCCGGCCGAGCAGATGCGCCACGTCGGGGGGCGTCCGGAACGTCTCGTACTTGCGCCAGGCAAACATGAACTGCGTCGACGTCAGCATGATCAGCGGAACGCACCATGCTACGACCAGAGCGCGTCCGGCGGGCCCCCGCCGCCACCGACCGCCGAGCATCAGCAGCAGCGGAACGGCAAGCCCGATGAGGAGCAGGGCTGCGTGGCCGCTGCCCCGCAGCCGAACCAGATAGGGCTCGTTGCTGTTCAGCGTGACGAAAATGAAGAGCAGAGCAAGGATCCAGAGAACCGCGGTCCTGATACGTCCGAGCATGTGTGCAGCCGATCATCCCAGGGGAAAGACGGCCATTGCGTAACAATCACGTTTCCCCCGCGCCAGATGTGGAATCGCGTCTGCACGAAATCTGCAAACAAATCCTGAAATGCTGCAGATCCCCTCGTGAGCTGCTGCATGGGCAGGCGTCATGCTTAGCTCATCGGCTTGTGCCTCCCGGCCCGAACGATGACCCAAACCAAGGATTCCTCCATGACGACTCTCGCCGAGCCGACGGCTGCGCCCGTCGCGCCCGATTCCATGTGGCTCAAATTCGCCATCACTGCCGGTCTCGTCGGCCTCGCCGACACGCTGCTCTACAACGGCCGGCCGATCGGCCTGGCATTCCCGCTGTTTTTCGCCGCGCTCGCCGCAGTGAGCATTCTCGCCAATCTTGCCAAGACCGATCGAAACCGTCTGGTCGGAGCTGCAGTTCTCTTCGTTGCCGGCCTGGCTCCCGCCATCGAGGAGCTGAACCTGCTTTCTTTTCCTGTCCTGCTGCTCACGACGCTGTCGGCTATCACGCTGGCGACCAACCGATCCGCGCGCGGCTTCCGGCTTCCGCTGACCGCCGCGCGGCAGTTGCTCCTGATCGGGCCGTTTCGACTGATACCTGATGCGATCGTGACGCTGCGCGCGAACATGATCACGCGAACTCTCGTTGTCTGGAGCATTCCGCTGGCACTCGGCTGCGTGTTCTTGGCTCTGTTCGCAGCAGCCAATCCGGTCATTGAGCGGTGGTTCGCCGTCCTCAGTCCCGAGCGCGTCGCCTCCCAACTCACGATGGGGCACGCGATCTTCTGGCTCGTGACGTTGTCCATGGTCTGGCCATTCGTCAACCTTCGCTGGCGCGAGCGGACCACGACCTCGAGCCCGCCGATCGAAAGCGAGCCCGATCAGCCGTCAATGCTGACGACCGTGCTCGGCCCTGAAACCGTGATCCGGGCGCTGATCCTGTTCAACATCCTGTTTGCCCTCCAGACGGCGCTCGACGGCGCATATCTGTGGGGACATGCTGCGCTTCCGGACGGCATGACCTATGCGACCTATGCGCACCGAGGCGCCTACCCCTTGATCGTCACGGCGCTGCTCGCGGCTGCCTTCGTCATCGTCGCCGTCCGCTCCGAGACCACGGCAAACGAGTCGCGACTGGTCCGGCCGCTGGTCTATCTCTGGGTGGCTCAGAACGTGATGCTGGTCGTGTCCTCGATTCAACGGCTTCACATGTATATCGAGACTTATGCTCTGACCTATTGGCGAATCGCGGCCCTGATATGGATGATCCTGGTCGCGATCGGCCTGATCCTCATCGTGCTCAGGATCGCTCTCGACAAGTCCAACGCATGGCTCATCCGTATGAACCTGCTGGTGCTCTCGGCGACCATCTACGGCTGTGCGCTGATCAATTTCGACCGGCCGATCGCAGACTTCAATGTCTCCCATAGTCGTGAGGCGGGACAGAGCGGCCCTCTCGTCGACGGCTCCTATCTCGTCTGGCTCGGGCCCGAGGCACTGCCGGCCATCGAGCGGGCGATGCTGTTGCGACCGACGGACCGAGGGCTGGCCAGCGACCGTGATCGGCTCCTTGAGCAACAGGAAAGCAGCATGGCGTCCTGGCGATCCTGGAGTTTTCGCGGCTGGCGCCTGCAGCGCTATCTCGATACACATCCTGTGTCGCAGAAACCAAGCTGATGCCTCGCCGCGGAGTAGAGCTCGTGTCTCCCCGAATCCTCATCGTCGACGATGACCCGCATATCCGCGAAGTCCTGCGCGTGGCCTTGAGCAAGGCCGGCATGGCGGTGAGGGAAGCCGCCGACGGCCGCGCTGCGCTGGCCAGGGTCACCGAAGACCGTCCGGACCTGATCGTGCTCGACGTCGGCATGCCGGAGTTCGACGGCCTCGAGGTCTGCCGGCGCATTCGCCGGACCTCGCAAGTGCCGATCCTGTTCCTGTCGGCCCGCGACGAGGAGATCGACCGCATTCTCGGGCTCGAGATCGGCGGCGACGACTACGTGACAAAGCCGTTCAGTCCGCGCGAGCTGGTCGCCCGCGTCAACGTCATTCTCCGCCGGGTCGCGAACGGCGGAGGTGATCGCTCGGCCGAGCCGGAGAAGCTCGTCCATGGCCGGCTCCGGCTCGACCCGCAGCAGCACCTGGCCCGTTTCGATGACATGCCGCTGACGCTCACCGCGCTGGAGTTCAGCATCCTGCGCACGCTGATGACGCGTCCTGCGGTCGTGTTCAGCCGCGAGCAGATCATGGCCGCCGCCTATCAGCTCAACATTCAGGTCTCCGACCGAACGATCGACAGCCACATCCGCAACATCAGAGCGAAGCTCGCAGCCGCGCATTGCGAGGACGCGATCGAGACGGTCCATGGCGTGGGCTTCCGGCTCGGCCGCTGCGGCACCCCATGATCGCGCCCAAGCCCAAGGCAAAATGGCGGCCGTCGCTGGGACAGATCGTCTTTGGCGTGCTGGCGCTGGTTGGCACCTTGCCGCTCGTCGGGCTGTTCTTCTTTCGCATCTATGACAACCAGCTGATCCGTCAGACACAGGCGGAACTGATCGCGCAGAGCCGTGTCCTCGCGGCAGTCTTCGCCGAGGAGGTTTCCGCGCGCCTTGCCACCGGCGTTCCGCTCGGCGCCGAGATCCCGCCCGAGTCACGTCCGGATTCGTCCGACGAGGTGACGCCCATTCGCCCCCTGCTCGATCTTCTGGCCAACGATCTTTTCGTCCGCCGCCCGGACGCCCGCGACGCGGTCCATCCTGCCGATCCGGCCTACGTCGCGATCGGCACGCGGCTGCTGCCGATCGTCAGGGAGACGCAGAAGGTCACCTTGGCCGGGTATCGCGTGCTCGACCCCCAGGGGGTCGTGATCGCCGGCCGCGATGAGATGGGCAAATCACTCGCTCATATCGACGAGGTGGCTGCCGCCCTGAAGGGACGCTACAGCGCCGCGCTCCGCATTCGCATTCCGGACAAGGCCCCGCCACCGATCTATTCGATCAGCCGCGGCGTCGGCGTCCATGTGTTCTCGGCCATGCCCGTGATCGTCGACGATCACGTTGCCGGGGTCATCTATACCTCGCGCACGCCCCGCAACATCTTCGAGCATCTCTATCAGGAGCGCGGCAAGTTCATCGCTGCCGGCTCCACCATTGTCCTCACGACGCTGCTGGTCGGCCTCGTCGTGGCACGCACGATCACACGGCCGATGCGCGAGCTGGTCGATCGCGCCGGCAGGATCGGACGCAACGATCCCGCGGGTTTCCGTCCGCTTGCCCATTACGGCACCCGCGACTTCGCGGAGCTCGCCGAGCACTTCTTCGCCATGGCCGAGCAACTGGCGCAACGCTCCAACTACATCAGGAGCTTTTCCGCGCATCTGACGCACGAGCTCAAATCGCCGCTGACCTCGATCAAGGGCGCAGCCGAGCTGCTGCTCGACTCCCTGGCCAGCCCTTCCGAGACCCTGACCCGCGCCGAGCAGGAGAAATTCCTCACCAACATCCTTGGCGACGCCGACCGCCTCGCGGCGCTGGCCCAACGCTTGCGCGAGCTGGCACGGGCGGAGACGGTGTCGACGGTCGAGTCTGGTAGCATAGCCGAGGCCGTCGGCACGCTGCGAGTGCGTTTCCCCTCGACTGTCATCGAGACGTCCGGCCCGGTCGAGCGCAGCACTAGGCTCCCGAACGAGACCGTGCTGATCGTGCTCACGCATCTCGTCGACAACGCCGTCCGGCATGGCGCCCGGCGCATCCGCCTCGAGGCCGAGGAGAGCAAAGGGATGCTGATCGTCATCGCCAGCAATGACGGCGATCCGATCTCGCCGGAGAACCGCGACCGCATCTTCGATGCCTTCTTCACGACCCGGCGCGACAGCGGCGGTACCGGCATGGGGCTGGCGATCGTGCGCGCCATCATGGCAAGCCATGGCGCCGAGATCTCGCTGGGGCCGGGCGACAAAGGTGTCGCGTTCGAGCTGCGGCTGCCGATCGAAGGCGCCCCATGACGTCGATCTGAGATAGCGCAGTCTATTGGCGCCGCGTCAGAGTTGCCTCCGGTTGTTCGTGGCAGCCGGCAATCCCCACCTCAGTCAAGTCCCTGTCGGCGAATATCTTCTCCCAATCGTTCGTATACGAGCAATGTATGCCACGGTGCCGCCGGCTGCATGGGCCGGCCGAGAATGCCGCAGAACTGCATGGCAATTCGCAAATGACTTGGACCCGCGATCCGCGTAATCTTCGCGCCGATTGCGCCATCGGCCAGCGTCCCGCTTGGCCTTCGGGAGACCTTGATGAATTCGAGACGTTTCGAGATCAGCCGCCGGACCGCCCTCCTGACCTCCGCTGCCATCGCCGCGAACGTGGTCAATCCACTCCGCGCCTTCGCCCAGGAGACGCCGCGCAAGGGTGGCGTGTTCAACGTTCACTACGGCGCCGAGCAACGCCAGCTCAACCCGAGCCTCCAGGCTTCAACCGGCGTCTACATCATCGGCGGCAAGATCCAGGAGAACCTCGTCGACCTCGATGCCAACGGCCAGCCGGTCGGCGTACTTGCCGAGAGCTGGGAGGCGACGCCGGACGGCAAGACCGTCACTTTCAAGCTGCGCAAGGGCATCACCTGGCATGACGGCAAGCCGTTCACGTCGGAGGACGTTGCCTTCACCGCGATGAACATGTGGAAGAAGATTCTGAACTACGGATCGACCCTGCAGTTGTTCCTGACTGCGGTTGACACGCCAGATCCGCAAACCGCGATCTTCCGCTACGAGCGGCCGATGCCGCTCAACCTGCTGCTGCGCGCCCTGCCCGATCTCGGCTACGTCTCGGCCAAGCACATCTACGAGAGCGGCGACATCAGGCAGAACCCCGCGAACCTCGCCCCCATTGGCACTGGTCCGTTCAAATTCGTGAAGTACGAACGCGGCCAGTATATCATCGCCGAGCGCAATGCCGACTACTGGCGGCCGAACGCGCCCTATCTCGACCGCATCGTGTGGAAGGTGATCACTGACCGTGCGGCGGCGGCGGCGCAAATGGAGGCAGGCGAGCTGCACTACAGCCCGTTCTCGGGCCTGACCATCTCCGACATGGCGCGGCTCGGCAAGGATAAGCGCTTCATCGTCTCGACCAAAGGCAATGAGGGCAACGCGCGCACCAATACGCTCGAGTTCAACGTCCGCCGCAAGGAGCTGGCGGACGTGAAGGTCCGCCGCGCCATCGCACACGCGATCAACGTTCCCTTCTTCATCGAGAACTTCCTCGGCGATTTCGCCAAGCTGGGCACCGGTCCGATCCCGTCGACCTCGACCGACTTCTACCCCGGCGCCAATACGCCGCAATATCCCTACGACAAGGCCAAGTCGGCGGCGCTCCTGGACGAGGCCGGCTACAAGCCCGGCGCTGGCGGCACCCGCTTCTCGCTGCGGCTGCTGCCCGCGCCATGGGGGGAGGACATCTCGCTGTGGGCGACCTTCCTCCAGCAGTCGCTGGGCGAGGTCGGCATCGCGATCGAGATCGTGCGCAACGATGGCGGCGGCTTCCTCAAGCAGGTCTATGACGAGCACGCCTTCGATCTCGCGACCGGCTGGCACCAGTACCGCAACGACCCCGCGGTTTCGACCACGGTCTGGTATCGCTCCGGTCAGCCCAAGGGCGCGCCGTGGACCAATCAGTGGGGTTGGGACGATGCCAAGATCGACAAGATCATCGATGACGCGGCGACCGAGGTCGATCCGGCCAAGCGCAAGGCGCTCTACGCAGATTTCGTGCGCGAGGCCAATACCGAGCTGCCGGTGTGGATGCCGATCGAGCAGATCTTCGTCACCGTGATCACGGCCAAGGCGCGCAACCACTCGAACACGCCGCGCTGGGGATCGTCGAGCTGGCACGATCTGTGGCTTTCCGCCTGAGCCGGAATCCGTCAGGATAAGGCCATGCGCATCTTGAGCCTTGCGGGGCGGCGGCTCGCCGCCTCGATCCCCACCCTGTTCCTGATCCTGATCGGCGTCTTCCTCCTGCTGCAGCTCGCGCCGGGCGATACGGTCGACGCGATGATGGCTCAGATGGGCGGCGGCGATGCGGCGACCGCCCGTGAGCTGCGCCGCTTCTACGGGCTGGATCTGTCGGTCCCGATGCAGCTCGCCAACTACCTGTGGCGGCTGGTGCGTCTCGATCTCGGCTTCTCCGCGATCTACGGCAAGCCGGTCGCCGCCGTGATCCTGGAGCGGCTGCCGCCGACCCTGCTGCTGATGACCTCCGCTCTCTCCTTTGCGTTCTTCTTCGGCCTCGTGTTCGGCGTGATCGCGGCGCGCGGCGTCAATCGCTGGCCGGATACGCTGATCTCGACGGTCGGCCTGATCTTCTACGCCACGCCCTCGTTCTGGTTCGGCCTGATGGCCATCGTGGTGTTCTCGATCTATCTGCAATGGCTGCCCGCGGGCGGCTTCGAGGACATCGGCGCCGTCAGCACCGGGATCTGGCGCGTGCTCGACATTGCGAGCCATCTGGTGCTGCCGTCGCTGACGCTCGGCCTGATCTTCCTGGCCATCTATCTGCGCATCATGCGCGCATCCATGCTCGAGGTCCTGAACCTCGATTTCGTCCGCACCGCGCGTGCCAAGGGCCTCGACGAAACCCGCATCATCACCCGCCACGTGTTGCGCAACGCGCTGCTGCCAATGGTGACGCTGATCGGACTCCAGGCCGGAACGATGCTCGGCGGCTCGGTCGTGGTGGAGACCGTATTCTCGCTGCCCGGCCTTGGGCGCCTCGCCTATGAATCGGTGGTCCAGCGCGATCTCAACACGCTGCTCGGAATCGTCTTCGTCTCCGCGCTGCTGGTGATCCTGGTCAACTTCGTCACCGACCTGCTCTACGCGCGGCTCGATCCGCGCATCACGGCGGAGGGCTGAACATGGACGCCGCGAAGCGCTACTTTCGCAGTCCGGCTGCGGTGCTGGGCCTGATCCTGCTGCTGATCGTCGTAGGCATGGCGATCAGCGCCGGCTATCTGTATCCGCGCGATCCGCTCGCCCTCGCCGGCCGGCCGCTGATCTGGCCGTTCGCCAATCCACGGTTCCTGCTCGGCACCGACAATTCCGGCCGCGATATCGCCGCCCAGATCTTTCACGGCGCCCGCATCTCGCTCCTGATCGGCGGCGTCGCCACGTTCATTGCCGTGGCGATCGGAATCATGGTCGGCGCGCTCGCCGGCTACTACGGCGGGTGGGTCGACAACGTCCTGATGCGCATCACCGAGGCCTTCCAGACACTGCCGAATTTCGTGCTGCTGCTGGTGCTGGTCGCGGTGTTCGGCTCGACCTTGACGACGGTCACGATCGCCGTCGGCATCGTCTCATGGCCGGCGCCGGCGCGGTTGACGCGGGCTGAGTTCCTCTCGCTGCGCAGCCGCGAATTCGTCCAGGCAGGCCGCACCCTCGGCATGCGCGACACCCAGCTGATGCTGGACGAGATCCTGCCCAACGCGCTGCCGCCGGTGATCGTCTATGCCGGCGTCGTGATGGCGGTTGCGATCCTTCTGGAGAGTGCACTCGCCTTCCTGCGGCTGTCCGACGCCAACGTCGCCTCCTGGGGCAATCTGATCGGCCTGGGACGCGATGTGCTGCGCGTGCAGTGGTACGTATCGGCGATCCCCGGTGTTGCCATCCTCATCACCGTGCTTGCGGTGTCGCTGGTCGGCCAGGGCCTCAACGATGCACTGAACCCCCGGCTGAAGCAGCGATGAGTCCAGCCAAGCCCGTTCTGACCGTCGACCGCCTCAGCGTACGTCTGCCGAAAGGCGCCGACCGCATGCATGCGATCTCGGAGGTCTCGCTTTCGATCGCCGAAAACGAGATCGTCTGCATCGTCGGCGAGTCCGGCTCCGGCAAGTCGATGATGGCCAACACGATCATGCGGCTGCTGCCGGACGGCGTGACCACCGACGGCGGCCGCATCCTGTTTGCCGGCCACGACCTCTGCACCGCCACGGCGGCCGAGATGCGCCGCATCCGCGGCGCCGAAATCGCGATGGTGTTCCAGGAGCCGATGACCGCGCTCAATCCATTGCGCACGATCGGCGACCAGATCGGCGAGGTCCTGGACATCCATACCGATCTGTCGAAAGTCGAGATCAAATCGCGCGTGCTGTCGCTGCTCTCGGACGTCAACATTCCCGATCCGCCGCGCGCGGCGAAGGCCTATCCGCACGAGTTGTCCGGCGGACAACGCCAGCGCGCAATGATCGCCATGGCCTTGGCGCTCGATCCGAAGCTGCTGATCGCCGACGAGCCGACGACGGCGCTCGACGTCACGACGCAGGCCCAGATCCTCAAGCTCATCCGCGAGCTGCAGCAGAGGCGCAAGACTGCGGTGCTGTTCATCACGCATGATTTCGGGGTCGTCGCCGAGATCGCCGACCGCGTCGTCGTGATGCAACATGGCAGCGTCGTCGAACAGGGCGCGGCGGCGGATGTCCTACAACGGCCGCAGCATGACTACACCAGGCAACTGATCGCCGCGGTACCGCCGGTAGCAGCGCCCCCGGCACGCAAGCTGTCGGACCGGATGATCCTCACCATCTCCGGTGTCTCGAAGACATATCGCACCGGCGGCTTCCTCGGCCGCGGCGAGCGCGTCACCCATGCGGTCAGGGACGTCTCGCTCGCGCTGCCAAAGGGCGCGACGCTCGGCATCGTCGGCGAGTCGGGCTCCGGCAAATCCACTCTCGCCCGCTGCATCATTCGCCTGATCGATCCCGACGCAGGAACGATCCTGCTCGACGGTGAGGACTGGGCGCGCCTCTCTCGCAGCGAGGTCAGAAACCGGACCCAGCAGATGCAGATGGTGTTTCAGGACCCGTTCGCCTCGCTGAACCCGCGGCGCAAGGCGGTCGATCTGGTGGCGCAGGGACCTATCGTGCACGGCACCTCGCGAGAGCAGGCGCTGACGGAGGCGCGCGAGCTGTTCAGCCTGGTGGGGCTCGACCCGTCGGCCGCCGATCGCTTCCCGCATGAGTTCTCCGGAGGTCAGCGTCAGCGCATCGGGCTGGCGCGCGCGCTGGCACTGAAGCCCAAGGTGCTGGTCGCGGACGAACCGGTGTCCGCGCTCGACGTCTCCGTTCAGGCGCAGGTGTTGAAGCTGCTGACCAGCCTGCGCGAGCGCCTCGACCTGTCGATCATCTTCATCACGCACGACCTGCGCGTCGCAGCCCAGATCTGCGATCTGGTCGCGGTCATGAAGGACGGCGTCGTCGTCGAGCATGGACCCACGCACGACGTGTTCGGCAACCCGCAGCATCCGTATACGCAGGCTCTGCTCGAGGCCATTCCGGGCGGCGACTTCGCCCGGACCGAACATCCCACGTCTTAGCCGATCTCACGCGCGTCGCGATATCGGTACAACAGCAGCATCAGCGGCGCGAACGGACGCAGCAGGGCGTGCGCCGGAATGGTGACCGGCTCCGTGAACGGCAGCGCCAGCTCGTTGGCCGGCACGCCCCGCACCGCTTTCGCAAGCTCCGCACCGAGGGGGATCGTGAGCGCGACCGCGCGGCCGTTGCAGCCGGTCCAGCCATAGGCATCAGGACCGAGGCGATGAATCCGCGGCATGTAGTCCGTGGTCATGCCTACATAGCCGTTCCAGACATAGTCGAACCTGACCTCGCCGATCTGCGGCCACAGGCGCTGCAGGCGTTCGGCGACCCGCGCCTTCAGCCGCTCGGCCTTATTGCCGGGGCCGATCACGGCGCCGCCGGTGACCAGTCGGTTGCGGGCGTCGTAGCGCGCAAAATAGAGTTCGCCATGGGTATCGGACATCGCCTGCCGCGCCGGGACGACGGTCTTGCGGACATTGTCCGACAGCGGCTGCGTCGCCATCTGCCACGACAGCACGGGCATCACCTCGTGCGCGATATCCGGTGCGAGCGCCTTGGAGAACTCGCCGCTATAGGCATTGCTCGCCAGCACCAGCGCGCGCGCCGACAGCTCCCCCCGTGCGGTGCGCACGATCCAGCGATCCCCCCGCCGGGCGAAGTCGATGACCGGTGAGCGCGCATAGATCCGGCCGCCCAGGCTCAGCACCGTCCGCGCCAAGCCACGCGCCAGCGCGAGCGGATTGATGTGGCCGCCGGTCTTGTTCCAGAAGCCGCCATGCCAGGCGTCCGAGCCGAGCATGTCTCGCGCCTGATCGCGCGACAGCAGCTCGACCGGCGCGCCGAACTTCGACCACTGCTTGAACCTGCGCTCGGCGATCTTGATGCGGCCAGGCGTATGCACCGGCTGGACCCAGCCGGCCTGTTCATGCTCGGCGTCGATGTTGTACCGTCTCACGGTATCGAACAGATTGGACGCGCTGTCGCGCAACATCGCCACGAAGCGCTCGCCCGCGGCGCCATGACGCGCGACGAGGTCATCCGGATCGGGACGTGACAGCGTCGGAATGACCTGACCGTTGTTCCGGCCGGATGCGCCCCAGCCGGGCTCCATCGCCTCGACGATGGCGACGTCCGTCCCAGCTTCGCGCAGATGCAGCGCCGTCGACAGCCCGGTGAAGCCGCCGCCGATGATGACCACGTCGGCCTGCACACTGTCCTGAAGCTCGGACAGGTCGGGTCCAGGCGGAGTCTGCGCCGCCCAAAGGGATGGCGGCCATTGAACGGAATCTGTGGTGGTGCTCATCGCGGACAGCTCATCCTTGCTGGTCGACCGCCCTGCCGGAGATCGATCTTGCCTTGCGCCCAGCGCCCCGCAGCGCCGGTTGCGGCGCATGGGTCGATTGGGCATAGTTCGGCCGCCAATATGCCAAGTTCGCTGCAAGGAGACAAACGCGTGGCCCTCAAGAATGTCATCGGTATCGATCACGCGGTCGTCGTGGTGAAGGATCTCGACGCCGCGGCGGAGACCTGGAAGCGGCTGGGTTTTACGCTGTCTCCGCGCGGCACGCACAGTGCCAAGATGGGATCCGGCAACTACACCATCATGCTCGATCCTGACTACATCGAGTTGCTCGGCATCCTCGCCGAGACCGATCACAACGTTCCAACCCGCAATTTCCTTGCCCAGCGCGGCGAAGGCATCGAGCGCATCGCCTTCACGGCGATCGATTCCGCGGCCGGCGCCGAGGAAATCCGCGCGAAAGGTTTTGAGCCGATTGGTCCCATCGATTTCGAGCGCCCGGTGCCCCTGCCCGACGGGACCATCTCGGCAGCGAAATTCCGCGTGTTTCAATGGCCCGTCGCGGAGGCTCCGGGCGGCCTGCGCATCTTCGCCTGCCAGCACAAGACGCGCGAAACGGTGTGGATCCCGGAACTGATGCGCCATGCCAACGCCGCCAAGCAACTGAAGCAGGCGCTGATCGTGACGCCGGATCCGGCCAAGGACGCGGCTCACCTGTCGCGCCTGATCGATCGCGACGGCCGGGACGAAGCCGACGGCGCCGTGACCGTCACCTCGGGCGGTGACCGCGCCGATTTCGTATTCCTGACCAGGGACCAGCTCGCAGCGCGCTATCCGGGTGTGTCGCTTGCCGGCCTGCCGGAGCGAGGCGGCGCAGGCCTGGTGCTGGCCTCACACGATCTGACCGCCACCGAAAAGGCTCTGGGCGCGGCAGCGGTGCGCAGTGGCGCGAGCCTGATCGTTCCGCCCGCGTCGGCCACCGGCACTCTGCTCGCTTTCATGGCCGGCTGAGCGCCGGACTGCGGCCGCGCGCGTCGCGGCCGCAACGATCTCATTCCGCCGGCTGGAACATGGCCGGCCGGCCTCGCTGGCTGTCGAGCCACCCGACCAGCCGATCCATGAGTCCGCCGCTCGACTCGGAGGGCTGCGCCGACGAGACGAACGGATCGCAATGACACTTCGCTCCGGCCGCGCGCGACATCTTCGCGACCGCCTCCGTCATAGCCGGCGCGCCGCAGGTGTAGACGACGTCGTTCGGCGTGAGCTCCGGCATGTGTTCGGTCGGCCGGCCGCTGCGAATCGCCGGCGAGACGTTCTGCGGCTCCGACACGATCGGGATGATCTTCACGTTCGGGAAGCGCGCCAAGCGGCACAGCGCCTGATGCATGTAGAACGACTGCAAGGTGCGTGACACGACGATGAAGACGATCTCGCGCTTCGGATTCTCCGTGATGGCGGCGACCGCGATCGCCCACATCGGCGCGAAGCCGGTGCCGCTCGCCACCAGGATGATCCGGCCGCGATGCTTCTGACGGAAGAACGCGGTGCCGAGCGGAGCCGTCAGCTTGACGCGATGGCCGACCTGGATGTCACGGCCGAGCGCCGAGGACACCAGGCCATCCTTCAGGATGCGGATGTGCAGATACAGCAGATGGCTATCGGGTGCGCCGACCATCGGATAGGTCGGGCTGTAGCAGCGTGTCGGAAAACCGCGGTACTGGACCTTGGCGTATTGTCCGGGGAAGAATCGCAGCGGCTTCGGCATCTCGAGGGTGACACCGACGACGTCGGGCGCGAGCCGCACGAGATCGCCCACCTCGCAGTTCATCGTCACCGTATCCGGCACGGGCTCCGTGATGATCTTGAGGTCGGACACGACACGCGCCTGGCACGCATGCGCCATGTCGCCCTCCATGCCGCCGAACAGCTTGCCGTCGATGACCGTCACTTTGCAGGAGCCGCAGATTCCGCTGCGGCAGTCATGGGGCAGATCCACGCCACTGTTGATGGCGCCGTCGAGCAGGATATCGCCCACATTCGCGTAGAACGTTTCCCTGTTGTACTGGATCTTGCAAATCTTACCCATTACTGCACCTCAAGTCGCATCGGCCGGATCTGCCTGGTATGTCTGATCTGGGTATGGTCGAACGCTGCGACACGCATGAACACGCCATTCTTGATCGGAACGTCGTACTTGCTTTTCGTGTCCATTTTGCGGGCAATTTCGAGCGTCCAGTGGCCCGCGGCCCAACGCGCAGCGCAACGGATGTCCGCGCGATCACCGGTGAACTCGCCGCTGACGAGAACACCGGGCACGACGGTCCCGATCGGCGTCTGGGCATCCGCCTCGGCCGAATAGGGCACCGATTCGGCCTCGGTCATGAACCAGCGTGCGCCTTCACTCTCGCCGATGTTCGGATCGAGATTGATCTCGCCCATCGCCGCGGTCATCGCGGCGACGTCCTTCGGAAGGCGCTTCGGTCTCACGCCCCGATTCCCCAGTCTTGCGGCCTCCCTGTCGATCACGAAATTGTCCGAATAGTTCGCGGTCCCCGGATCCGGTGCGAACCCGCCCTTGTAGGGCGTGAGTCCCTTGACCTGATCCGGCGTCGGCTCGGCAGGTGGACCGAAATGATCATCGTCCATCCATCCGGTCGGGCCGCCGCTCGTCGCCTTCCACAGCCAGGCGTCGGCATAGAGATTCGGCGCCGGCGTGTAGTGGATGCCGCGACCCGACAGCGTCGGCGGCTTGTCCGGCATCGGCTGCGAGCTCATGTGAAACGTTCGGTCCGCGGCCAAGGTGATCGGCAGCGTCGTGAACAACAGCGAGAACTTGTCCTCGTTGAAATCGTTCTCGTCGCCCTTGTCGAATCCATTCTGCAGGAGATGCCAGCCATCCGCCTTCTTGATCAGCGGCAGCTGCTTCAACGATCGCGTCGGATCCTCCCAGATGACGAGGAAGTAGACCCACGTGCCGTCATGCGCCGCCTTGATCCAGACGCGCGATTCGCCGGTACCGTCGAAATTGTCGCCCTGGTTGGTCGTCACCATGTGCGGCTGGATGTTGCGCCAGACACGATCCGACGAATCGCCGTCAAGCGTCGGCGCATCCGATGTCGCGATTCGATACACCGTGACGGTGTCCTCGGCGTAGTAGTCGGCGGCGAACATCGCCGAACCGATCACGATGGCTGCGGCGATCGCGACCATGAACGGGTTGGATTGGAAGCTCGGATTGCGGCGGCGGGAATTGCCCTTGGCAGGTGTCGGCGGCGGACGCATGCGGCCCGGCGGCACACGCGGCTCGGAGCGGGCCCGCATCGGCTCCTCCATGCGCCGCGGCGCCGGCATCGGCTCACGCGCTGCAGGCCGCGCAGCTGGCGCCGGCCTCCTCGGAGGCGCCTCCGCTTCCTCCAGCTTTTCCGACTGCTCGACCAGCATCGTGAGGAGTTCGACGGGATCGAGCTTTGGCGGCGGCGGCGGCAAGGGCGCCGGCCGGAACACGCGATAGAGCTGCATCTTTCCGCCGATGCTGAAGTGAACCAGGACGTGCAACACCACGAAGGCCGGGATCACCCAGGTCGCGTACCAGTGGATCATCATGGTGACGTAGCCGGAGGCTACGCCGAAGAAGAGCATGCCTCCGGTGACGATCAGGATCGCCATGGAGATGAAAAGCACCCAATGCAGCATCACGCTGATCGAGCCCAGCCGCGCCGGCCGGCGGCCGAGCAAGCCCTTGAAGCGCATCTTGTCGATGGTGACGCGACGGCCGAGCCCTGACTTCGAGATATAGATCATGTAGGCGACGGCGACGCTCGCGAGCACGACCCCAGCCGGCATGTGCCAGGTCCAGGTCCGGTGCCGGGGCAGCAGCCAGTCGAGATTGTTGGCGATCCATGCGTGTCCAGGCGCTTCGGTCGCCATGCGAAGCCCCGTCAGGAACGCGATCACCGTGGCCCCAACCAGGGTCCAGTGCAGGATGATCGTTCCATAGTCGGTCTTGCGGATCTTCATGCGTGCGCCTCCAGAGCTGCGCGCACGCGATCGGCGCGATTCACCGCCGACCTGGCGACCGTATTTCGTCTCAGCGGACCGATCCGGCGCAGGATGATCAAGTATTCAACCCTGCGGGCCGCCCCTCGACCCGAATCCATTCCCGCATCACGCGTCTCGATGGTGATGTCGTCCAGCAACTTTGTCGTCCCCCGGATACGCTTTACTAAGTGAGCAACTTCGTCCGACTTCGGCGTTACGGCGCCGTTCTGCACCCAATCGTTGCCCCGCTACGCTTGAGCGTGATCGGTTGGATCACGCCTATGGTTGATCAGCTGCCGTGGCCCGAGCCGGTGACGAGTTGCTCGGATCGCACGCGGACTGATCTGCTTCGTCCTCCCTGGAGTTGATGTTGATCTCGTGCGCCCGATGCTTGGCGGGTCACCGGTTCCACAGCGGCCGCACGTTCGATGATAGAACACATCGTCGGTCGCCATGCCCGGCTGAGCTGATTGCACGTCTTGGATTGGTGCGCGGAGCCGCATGTCCTTGTGTTGCCGCCGCCATCATGATCGTTCTCCGCACCATCATCGAATACCGCATGATCGAGATGACAACGCCTGTGCGTTGCACCGCAGGAAGATTTATTCGGCTTCGTGGCGTCATTCGGCCCGGACCGCGACCAATGCGTACGGAACCAAGGTGATAGACGGACGAATGTGTGACACGCGTCGCGTGCCGATGGCTGCTATCACGCTGCAACTATCGACGATCGCGGACGGATTTCGCACGGACCCGATCGCGCTGAACGATGCCACACTTTTTCAGAGCCGCCCCGGCGCATCGCGCCTCGTGCCGGTCGTTTGCCCGCGACGCTGCGACGGAATTGCCCACTTGTCCAATTGTTGCCGGAAAATCGTCGGTATCGACTGTCAATAGCGCGGAGTGAAGCACTGTGTTTGGGAGACGCGCCTGGATGAGTCTGGCTCAAGACCGCCCGAGAACGAAAGCCGCGGCTGCCCTCAACGACCTTCTCTCGGGAAGCGACGATCCGGTGACGCGCGGGTTGCGCCAGGCTGTCAAACGCATGGCCGGCATCGGCGTGTTCAGCGGCGTCATCAACATCCTGATGCTCTCGGGCTCGGTCTATATGATGCAGGTCAATGATCGCGTCGTTCCGAGCAAGAATCTCGCCACGCTCGTCGGCCTGTCGGTGATGATTCTAGCCGTCTATCTGATTCAGGGTTATTTCGACGCGTTGCGCACCCGCATGCTGTGCCGGGTGGCGACCGTGTTCGACGCGAGCTTGCAGGACGCGATTCATCACGCTCTGGCCACCCTGCCCCTGCGCGGCACCAAGCCGATGCTGATGCAGCAGCCGCTGCGCGATCTCGACCAGCTGCGCGCCTTTATGTCGAGCATGGGACCAACCGCCTTTCTCGACATGCCATGGATACCGATCTTCCTGATCGGCATGTTTCTGTTTCATCCGCTGATCGGCATCACGGCCGTCATCGGCACGGCCGGAATCATCTCGATGACGCTGGTGACCGACCGGTTGTCGCGTCAGGCGAGCAAATCCGCCAGCGATACGAGCGCCGCGCGGCAGGTTCTCGCCGATGCCACCCAGCGCAATGCCGAGGTGATTCGCGCGCTCGGAATGCTGGATCGCTTCTCGGCACGCTGGAACGCCGTCAACGAGCGCTATCTGAAGGACAACATTCGCGCGAGCGATGTCTACGCCAATCTCGGGGCCGCCGCGAAAGTGCTGCGCTTCATCCTGCAGTCGGGCATGCTCGGCATCGGCGCGGCGCTCGTCGTCTCCGAGCAGGCCTCCGGCGGCGTGATGATGGCCTCGTCGATCCTGATGGGCCGCGCGCTCGCCCCGATCGAGATCGCACTTGGCAGCTGGAAACAGCTGGTCGCCGCGCGCCAGGGCATCGCGCGTCTGCGCGATATCTGCAAGGCCACCGCCAGGCCGGAAGCGCCGCCGGTCGCGTTGCCCCGCCCGTTCCGCGAGCTGACCGTACAGGACCTGACGGTCACCGCGCCGGGCACCGATCGGCCGATTGTTCAAAACGTGTCGTTCTCGATCAAGGCAGGCACGGGTCTGGCACTGCTCGGCGCGAGTGCCTCCGGCAAGACCTCGCTCTCGAAGGCGCTGGTCGGCATCTGGCCTGCACAGCATGGATCCGTCCGCCTCGACGGCGCAGCGCTCGACCAATGGAGCAACGAGGATCTCGGCCGCCACATCGGCTACCTGCCGCAGGACGTTGCCCTGTTCGACGGCAGCATCGCCGACAACATCTGCCGCTTCGACGAGAATGCGAGCTCGGATGCGATTCTGAAGGCGGCGCAGATCGCCGGCGTGCACGACATCATCCTGCGGCTGCCGGAAGGCTATTCGACGCGAATCGGCCAAGGCGGCATGTCGCTGTCGGCCGGTCAACGGCAGCGCGTGGGTCTGGCCCGCGCGGTGTATGGCGATCCCTTTCTCATCGTCCTCGACGAGCCGAATGCCAATCTGGACACCGACGGCGAGAACGCGCTCAGCCGCGCCATTCAGATCATGCGGCAGCAGAACCAGAGCATCGTGATCGTGATTTCGCACCGTCCCAGCGCGCTGAATGCGCTCAACATGGCGCTGGTGCTGTACGAGGGCAAGGCGATCGCATTCGGTCCCTGCCAGGAGATCTTTGCCCGCGTCGCCGGAGCCAACAAGGCCGCGGGACCCGCCGTCGCGCATGCCCCCGCTCCGCCCAGGGTTGCTGCTCCCGCAGCGGCGCCAAATCCGAACGCCCGCTCGCTTCGTCGCGCCGCCCCAGCAGAAAGCGCTTGATCAATGAAACACATCAACGACTTCAGGCCGTTCGACGACGACGACTATGTGCGACCGAAGACTCGCGCGGTCGGTCCGCAGGGCGATGCATTGATCCTCGAGCTGCAGCGGCTGCAGGGCGCATTCGACGACGGCTCCGACGAGGACCCGCGGCAGCGCCACGGCACACGGGACGGCGGCAAGAAGCGACGGCGTCCGCCACCGTCGCCAGGCAGGCCAAAGCCGCGTTCGAAGAAGAAGGGCAGCACCATGGGCCGCGCCCTCGGTGCGTCGCTGTCGCTGTTCGGTCTCGGCGCCCAGGCGCCCCGGACACGCCGGGGTGAAGGCATCCGCGAGATGGACTGGCAGCAGCCCGCACCGATGCGCGGCAACGAGCCGGAGCTGTCGCCGCCGCCGCGCCATCCGCCCGCGCGCATGGCGGGCAGCAATTCGGCGCCCCTGCTCGACCTGCAGGATGCACGACGCGACGGCAATTTCGGCGTCGGCGCGCCGCGCGCGGTCGGGCAGCAGAACCTTCCCGCCCGTCTGGCGCATGCGCCTGCCGTTCCGCAAACCCGTGTCGGCCGCCTGGTCGGCACCGCCGGCACGGCCTTGACCACCGGCATGACCTTCATTGCGACGCAAGGAACGGCGGCCGATCTCGACGACGGCTCGGACGAATCGCTGGTGCCGCGCGTCAGCCGCATGTTCGAGAACGAGCTACGTCTCGGCTTGCGGGTGCTGCTTGTCGCCGGCGTTCTCGGCGGCGGCTGGCTGACCCTCGTGCCGCTCGCCGGCGCGATCGTGGTTCCCGGCAATCTCGTGGTGCAATCCAACGTGAAGGCCATTCAGCATCCGACCGGCGGCATTGTCGCGGAAATCAAGGTCGACAACGGCAAGCGCGTCGCGGCGGGCGATCTGCTCGTGCGGCTCGACGCTACGCAGAGCCAGGCCCAGCTCCAGGCGATCACCAAGCAATTGAACGAGCAGCGCGCCAAGATTGCGCGGCTCTCGGCCGAGCGTGACGGTCTCGATCAGCCGGACTATCCGTCCACGCTGACCTCACGACAGGACGATCCGAACGTCCGCACCGTGATCGCGTCGGAGAACGCGCTGTTCAAGGCCCGTGCCACGACCCGCAAGAGCCAGAAAGAGCTGCTGCAGGGCCGCATCGTTCAGCTGAACAACGAAATCAGCGGCATGGAGTCTCAGCTCGAATCCAAGAACAAGCAGATCGAGCTGATCAAGGGCGAGTTGGCCGGCGTGCAGGAACTCTATGACAAGCGGCTCGTTCCGCTGACGCGACTGACCACGCTGCAGCGGGAAGCCGCTCGGATCGACGGTGAACGCGGCCAGCTGGTGTCCAGCGTGGCGGAGACGAGGTCCAAGATCAGCGAAGCCGAGCTCCAGACCGTCAAGATCGATCAGGATTTCCGCAGCGAGGTGGTCAAGGACCTCAGCGAGTCCCAGGCCAAGGAAGGCGATCTGGTCGAGAAGGGCGTCGCCGCACGCGACCAGCTCGATCGCATCGAGATGCGCGCGCCGAACTCCGGCACCATCCACCAGCTCGCGATCCACACCATCGGCGGCGTCATCAAGCCGGGTGAGACCGTCATGGAGCTGGTCCCCGATTCGGACGAACTGCAGGTCGAAGGGCACGTCCAGCCCAAGGATATCGATCACGTTCACACCGGGCAGGATGCGATGGTCCACTTCAACGCCTTCAACCAGCGCACCACGCCGAAATTGAGCGGCCAGGTCTCGTTCGTGTCGCCTGATATCACCAATGACCCGCGAACCGGCTCCACCTTCTACACGGTCAGGATCACGCTGTCCGACGAGGAGCGCAAGCGGCTCGGCAACGTCAACCTGATGCCCGGCATGCAGGCCGAAGTCTACGTTCAAACCGGCAGCCGGACGATGCTCAGCTATCTGATGAAGCCGGTTCTCGATCAGTGGCGCCGCGCCTTCGTGGAGTAACAAGACCGAACAGCCGCGGTCGGCGTCATCGCTCACGAATGAACGCAGACCGCGTCAGCACCTCGACATGAACGTTGCAAATTTTCCCCGCACCTCAGACCCGGCGATGGTGCCGACAAGTGCGTTACCGTCGGCCCAGCCCGGCGCCCGCACCGAGGCGTCTGATCACGCACGCAAGCCGCGACTGCCGCCGCCAGCGGCCGTGCCGACCCAGGAGGGTCCCCAGGGGCTGCGCTTCGACTTCAACGACGGCTGTCGTGTCATGCTGCCCGACACCGGGCACGCCTGGCACGTCCGATTGAGCGATCTCGAGACCGCCAACGTCCTGTTCGACATCGACCTGCGTTCTGGGCACGTCAACAGCAGCAAACGCTACTTTGTCCCGTTCAGGCTCGAAGTGTGGTCAGGGCCCGAGCTGCTGCTGTGCCACGACTATGACGCCACCGACCGCGACGTCCTGATCCAATTCCCGGTCGGCACGATCGGCGACATCATCGGCTGGATGAGCTATGCAGTGAAGTTCAAGGACCTGCATCGGTGCCGCCTGAGCTGTGCGATGGGCGAGCCGCTGATCCCGCTGTTCCGCGACGCCTACCCTGACATCGCATTCCTCAGCCACGAGACGGTCCAGCCGGAGCGATACTACGCAACCTACTCGGTCGGGCTGTTCTTCGACGATGCCGAGCTGGTCCATCAGCCCTGTGATTTCCGGCAGGTCGGCCTGCATCGGACCGCGGCTCACATTCTCGGCGTGGATCCGGCCGAGCGTCCACCTCGCGTTGCGTTGAGCGAAGACAGCCGTCCCATCGAGGACCCCTATGTCTGCATCGCCATGCAGGCAACGACCGCGTGCAAGCACTGGAACAATCCTGAGGGCTGGCAGAGCATCGTGGCCTTCCTCCGCGCGACCGGCTATCGCGTGATCTGCATCGATCAGACCGCGGAGCGCAGCCACGGCGCCTACCGGACGCAAATTCCCGCCGCAGCCGAGGATCAGACCGGCGACCGGCCGCTGCCCGAGCGCGCCCGCTGGCTCAAGCATGCCGCGTTCTTCATCGGCCTTTCCTCGGGGTTGTCATGGCTGGCCTGGGCGGTCGGCACTCCGGTCGTGCTGATCAGCGGCTTCACCCACCCGACCAACGAGTTTGCGACCCCCTATCGGGTCATCAACCATCACGCCTGCAACAGTTGCTGGAATGATGCCAGTCATCGCTTCGACCATCAGGACTTTCTGTGGTGCCCGCGATGGCAGGGCACGTCCCGACAGTTCGAATGCACGCGCCTGATCACGGCCGCGCAGGTCGAGGGCATGTTGCGCCGAATTCCCGGCTTCGGACAGGGATTGCATTCGCAACCGCGCACCTCTCAGCAGCAGGCAGCGCCCGCGCCCTTTGATCGGCATCGCACCTCGAGGGCAGAGTCTGCGCCGGAATCCGTGGAGAGCGACGAACCGGTCGCGCTCGCAGCACTGCTGGCGCGACCGTGCGGCGACGTTGCCCGCGGGGGCCTTGCAGTCGGCGTCACGGTCGCCGCCGGCAGGCTGCTGGATCAGGCTGCCGCCGGCATCGCGGAAGGCGATCGCGCAGCCACCGCGAGCGATCTCATGGGCGCGCTGCAGAACTACAAGCAGAGCATCGCCATCGTCAGGTACCTGACCGCGGCCAATCCGGACGACGCCGGGTTTCAACGCAACCTCTCGGTCGCCTTGAACCGCATTGGCGCCGTGTTGTTCGTTCAGCGAAACCTCGAGGCTGCGCATGCCGCCTATTCCGCCAGCCTCGCCATCATCCGGAAGCTGACCGCAGCTCACCGCGGCAATCTCAGCTTTGAGCGCGACCTCGCGTGGTGCCACGCTCTGCTGGCGGACGTGCTCGCCGCCCAGGGCCGCCATGCCGAAGCCTTCGAGCAGCGTCGCGCCAATACCGCGCTGATCACCCACCTCGCCCACACGGTCGCCAACGATCCGTCGCTGCAGCAGGCGCTTGCAAATTCCTACCAGAGTCTGGGCGATGCCTTCATTCCACTCGGCAACATCGACGGCGCGCTCGCCGTCTACCGGATCAGCCTGGGCCTGACCAAGCAAGGGCTGGACGCGAACGGGCAGAATGACCCGGCCTGGAATCAGATCTACACTACACTGCTGCAGAAGATCAGGACTGCGCTCCTGGCACAGCGTCAGGCCGCGCCGCCGTCCTGAACGGCGCACGGCGAGGTCGGCCTATACGCCCAGGCGCGTTCGCCTCTCACTCCCCCGGACAGACGATCCATCGTGGCGTTTTTCCAGCAATCGCGCTGCGACAATGCCGCGCGCCCTCGTCGCTGGGCAGCCTTAGGCGCATCAGACCAACCCTGCGTCTCATCTCCGGAGACCGGCCACTCACCGGCGAGATGCAGGCAGCATCTTGACGACAACATGCAATTCGCGCCCGATCGCCGCACCCCGCATTTGCTGCTTGCCGCCAGAAATCAATCACTTGGCACGCGATCGCGGCGCATCTGTCACAGATCCGCGATGTCCCGAGAACAACATATTTGCGGACTCCCCCACGCCTTTTTTGGCCCGATTGCTCCGAGCATATAGCGAGGTGCGACAAAGTAGCGCGCGTCAGAAAAGCGCGCGACACAGCGGCGCACGGGCGTGAGGCGCGGCGCAGCACGTCCGACGCAGGGCCGATGCGCTTCCGCATCGTCCGGCCAGTTTCGGTACGGGGCCCTGCCGGGCGTCGGATGAACTTGGGGAGAGATGATCTATGGCGAATAACACCTTCAACCCGACGGCGCTGGCCAACGGAACGTCGAACCTGCTGGTGCGCGCCTCAGCGCTCAAGATGTCGACCGACCTCGTCCAAGCCGGCGTGGTGTTCAACGATGCGGTGCGCGCCTCGCTCGGCCTGTTCACGCAGGCAGGCAGCGGCAACTCGAACCCGTTCCTCGGCAGCTACACGACCGATCTCCACGCCGTACAGAACGACATCGCCGCGATGCTCGCAAATCCCGGCCAGGTGACCCTGGGCGGCCAGGCCTTCACGCTGAATGCGACCGACACCGCCGTTCTCACCAACGTGCAGGCGCAGATCTCGACGCTGCTCACGGCCGCACCGCAGACCACGAATGCTGCGACGATCACAGCCGCGGATCAGACCCTGCACGCGGTCCAGCAGGAGATCCTGCAGGAGATCAACGGCGACGCGCATCTGTCCGGCGCGCTCAACAAGGTCAACTTCCTCGCCAACACCGGCGGCCAGGACGTCGGCTTCCAGAACACGCCGGCCGGTGCCGATGATGCGGCGACCTTGGCCGCAGCGACCGCAGGCAACACGCTGAAGGATGTCGGCCTCGTCTTCAACAAGGTCGTCGACCTCGCCTCCGGCGGCATCAGCACCGCGAACCTGCAGGAGGTAACGAACGACCTCACCGCAATCTCGCAGGGCCTGACCAACATCCTCAACAACAAGACCCAGCTGGCGCAGATCGAGAAGGGCGAAACGGCGAACGCGGCCGCGCTCACGACCATCCATCTGCAAACGGTGCTCGGGCAGATCAATCTCGAGCTCAACCAGTATGCCAAGGCGGAAACAACCGGCAATCAGGCTGCGCTGCGCGGCACGGCGGACAATCTGCTCGACAGCATCGACATCATTCAGAACGACGCCAATCTGAACAAGGCCGCGGGCGGCAACGGCATGCCGGGCCATGCCGGCGGGTTCGCGGAGGATCCGGGCGGGTTGACCGGCACGGTCACCAAGTTCCAGGACAACCAGGCGCAGACGAATTTCTGGGCCGCCTTCTTGGCGGAAGGCAACACCATCAACGCGACCCTGCAGAAGATCGCAACCGGCGGAGCGCAGGCCAGCGCCGCACTGGTCACTCAGATCCAGAACTATCAGGCATTTGGCGCCAATTTCGATGCCGCGCAAGGCAACGTCTTCCGTGGCCGCTTCGACAACGAGCTTCTGAGCGGCACGCTCGAAGCCGACACGGCGGCCGCGGTGAAGGGCCTGCAAGGCATCCTGAACGGCGATACGGGCGCTGCGCTTGCCGCAGACAAGGCGATGCTCGCCGCGGCCGGCCAGGGCTTCGCGGCCGACGCCATGGACGTTTCCGGCAACAACATCGCGATCGGCGGCGCGACCTATGTCGGCTCGGCGACCACGGTCTCGACGGCCACGTCGGTGCACGGACTCGCCCAGGGCACGATCCCGGTCACGGCAACCCCGAACATTGCCAACGGCACCGGCGGCTCATCGTCGACGCCGCCGGCTGGTGGCGCCACGCCGGTGAATTTCAGCCCGACCGCGCTTGCCAACGGCACCTCGAACCTTTTGACCCGTGCCACGGCGATCCAGCATTCGACCGACCTGGTGCAGGCTGGCGTCGTCTTCAACGACGCGGTGCGCGCCTCGCTCGGCCTCTTCAGCCTCGCCAACAGCGGCAACTCGCCGGCCTTCCTCACCAGCTACCAGGCCGACATCACGGCGGTGCAGACCGATATTGCGGCGATGCTGGCCAACCCTGGTCAGGTCACGCTCGGCGGCAAGACCTTCGCCCTGAACGCGACCGACACGGCGGTGCTGACCAATGTCGAGGGGCAACTGGGCACACTGCTGCAGGCGGCGGGACAGTTCGCCAACGCCAGCACATCGGCAGCGGCAAGCCAGACGATCCACGCGCTGCAGCAGGAAATCCTCGGCGAAATCCACAACGACGCGCATCTGGCGAACGCGTTGAACAACGTCCCCTTCCTCGCCAATACCGGCGGCCAGGACGTCGCCTTCCAGACGTCGCCCGCGGGCGCGGACGATCCGGCGAGTCTTGCCGCCGCTACCGCCGGCAACAGCCTGAAGGACGTTGGTCTGGTCTTCAACAAGGCCGTCGAGGTCGCCTCGGGCGGCATCAACACCGGTAACCTTGCCGAGGTGACCGCGGACTTCACCGCCGTCCAGCACGGACTGACGGCCATCCTCAACAACAAGACCCAGCTCGCGCAGATCGAGGCTGGCGAGACTGCCAATGCCGCGGCGCTGACGACGATCCATCTGCAGACAGCGCTCGGCCAGATCAACCTGCAGCTGGGCAAGTATGATCAGGCTGCGACCACCGGCAATCAGGCCGCTCTCCGCGGCACGGCCGACAACCTGCTCGACATCATCGACATCATCCAGGGCGACACCAACCTCAACATGGCGGCAGGTGGCAACGGCAACGCCGGCCATGCGGGCGGCTTTGCCGAGGATCCGGGCGGGCTCAAAGGGACGGTCACCAAATTCCAGGACAACCAGGCACAGACGAATTTCTGGGCCGCATTCCTGGCCGAGGCCAACACCATCAATGCCACGCTGCAGAAAATCTCGACCGGCGGTGCGCAGGCGAGCGCGGCCCTGATCACGCAGATCCAGAACTACCAGCAGTTCGGCGCCAATTTCGACGCCGCCCAGGGGGCCGTGTTCCAGGGTCGGTTCGACAACGAACTGCTCAGCGGCACGCTCGAAGCCGACACCGCCAACGCGGTCAAGGGCCTGCAAGGCATCCTCAACGGCGACACCGGCGCGGCACTTGCGGCAGACAAGGCGATGGTCGCCGCGGCCGGCCAGGGCTTTGCCGCCGACGCCATGGACGTCTCCGGCAACAACATTCCGGTCAATGGCGGCACCTATGTTGGGACGGCCACGACGGTCTCGGCGGCGACCTCAATCAAGGGGACCGCGCACGGCACCATTCCGGTCACCGCGACACCGAACCTGGCCAACGGCACCGGCGGCACTGCTGCGGCAGGAACCACCGCCGCCGGTGGCGCTGCAGCCGGTGGCACCGCGGCGAACGGAGGCACGTCGACCGGCGGAACGGCGGCTGGCGGAACGGCGGCTGGCGGCACGTCGACGGGTACCACGGCCAACAACGGCAGCAACGCCACGCATCACAGCGATCATCACCATCATCACGATCAAAGCCAGGGCGCGCATATGAGCCAGGCCGCGGCTGCCGGGCCCGACATGTCGCATCTCCACGCGATGCATCACATGTGGGGTTGACGAGGCAGCCGCAGCAGCCGCTGCGGCTGGGATACGGATACCCGGGAGCACAAGCAGATGAGGTCCACTCGCGCAGTGCTCCCGGGGGAAATGAGAAGGACAATGAGCCGGGCGAGACGACACGCGTTGAAGAAGGAGGCCTCGGAAGATCAACAAAGATGCACGTTCCGTTCCGCACCGCGGAGGCTCGTCACGCTGGAACTTTTCTAAGGAGAGATCGGTGACCGGTCGCAAGATCGGGGCAACTTCTTGTCTGGACCGTGCGTCGAGGCGCCGCTGAGCGACGATGTTGCGGGGATGCCACGACAGAAATCAACGAGTTAGTAAGCTTCCGACCGCCGCCGTGACCCGGCTGCGACAGGAGCCATTTGCCCGAACAACATCATATTTGAGGACTCCGCGGCGCTTCTTTTGGCCCCATTGGAGCAAATAATTCCCAGGTGCTCTGAGGCTGCGACATTTCGCCCGTTCCGCGAAGGAGCGAACGAGACGTCGCTGCCCGATCAACGCCCGCGTGCTGCCGATACGCCAAGCAGCAGACGCCGGGTTGAAACTTGGGGAGATGATCAATGGCAGCCAATACCTTCAACCCGACGGCGCTGGCGAATGGCACGTCCAATCTGCTGGTTCGCGCCTCTGCGCTCAACCCGTCGACCGACCTCGTCCAGGCCGGCGTCGTGTTCAACGACGCGGTTCGCATCTCGACCGGTCTGTTCTCGACGCCCCAGAACAGCGGCAACTCCAACCCGTTCCTCGGCAGCTACACCACAGACCTGCATGCCGTGCAGAACGACATCAACGCGATGCTGGCCAATCCCGGAGATGTCACGATCGGCGGCAAGGCATTCACGCTCAACGCGACCGACACCGCGGTGCTCACCCAGGTCTCGAACGAGATCACGACGCTGATCAACGCCGCGCCCAACACGACCAACCCGGCGACCCTCGCCGAGGCCGACCAGACCATCCACAACGTGCAGATGCAGATCCTGGCGCAGATCCAGGGTGACGCGCATCTCTCGGCCGCGCTCAACAACGTTCCCTTCCTGGCCAACACGGGTGCCATGGACGTGGCGTTCCAGAGCCTTCCCGCCGGCAACGACAGCGCCACCAATCTCGCTGCAGCGGCCGCGGGCGACCTGACCGCCATCGGAACGGTGTTCAATGCCGCCGCTGACCTTTCGCTGGGCGGCATGAGCGCCAACAACATCAACCAGATCCAGGCTGATTTTACGGCCGTGACGCAGGGCCTTCAGGCGATCCTGAATGACCCCGCGAAGCTCGCTGCGATTGAAGCCGGTGAAACCGCCGTTGCGGCCCAAACGACGACACTTCACCTGATGACGCTGCTCAGCCAAGCAAACCTTCAGCTGAACAAATACGATGTCGCCGAGACGATGGCCAATCCGACGGCGCTGCGCGGCTCCGCCGACAACATCGTCGACATGATCGACGTGTTTCAGAACGACGCGGCGCTCAACGCAGCGGCGGGCGGCACCGGCGCGCCTGGTCACATCGGCGGGTTCTCCGAAATGCCCGGCGGCCTGACCGGGACCGTCACGAAGTTCCAGGATAATCAGGCGCAGACCAATTTCTGGGCGTCGTTCCTCGCCGAGGGCAATACGCTGGGTGCGAAGTTGGTTGCGGTCGCAAATGGAACAGGTACGGCGTCACAGGCCCTGATCGACCAGATCACGAACTACCAGAACTTTGGCGCCGCGTTCGATGCGGCGCAGGGGGCGGTGTTCAAGGGACGGTTCGACGACGAGCTCGCCGCCGGAGCTCTACAGTCTGACACCATCATGGCCACCAAGGCATTGATGGGCATCATGAACGGCGACACGGGTGCAGCCCTGGCGACCGATCAGGCGATGTTGAAGGCTGCCGCCGCGAACTACATCGGCAATGCCGGAGACATTGCTGGCAACAACATCGCGATCGGCGGATCGGCCTACGTGACCTCAGCGACGAGCTTCGTGACAGCGACTGCGGTCAATGGCATTGCCCAGGGCACCGGCATGCCGGCGGGCGCCAATCCGAACATCGCCAACGGTACGGGCGGCGCCCCGGCGAGCCCGACCACGCCCGGCGGCGGCATGGGCGGAGGTGGCACGACCGGTGGTGGCACCACCGGAGGCGGCACTGCGGGCGGCGGCACCACGGGTGGTGGGACGACCGGTGGCGGCACGACGGGCGGTGGAACCGCCGGCGGAGGAACCACCGGCGGCAACAACACCACCACGACGCATCACTGCGGCGGCCACCACAGCCATCATAGCAGCCACCACACGGCGGCAGCCGCGGCCACAGCCGCAACGGCGGCAGCAGCCTCGAGCGGTCCGGACATGTCCCACCACCACGCGATGCACCACATGTGGGGCTGACGCCTTCAGCAACCTGACCAACATTGGCCGGCGCAGACCCCCTTGGGTCTACGCCGGCTCGTTGCGTTGTGGCAGCACCGGCCATCGACGCTGCACGTGGTCGGACAAGCTCCATGCGCTGCTCGAAGGGTTCTAGCCGACCGTTTGCGATCGGCCTCGCCTAAGCCTCCGTTTCGCTTCAATCCGCCTCGACAACGGCATTCGTCGAACATTCAGCAAGTTGCCATCATGAACGAGCTCGCCGTCGCCTTCCGTCCCCGCCTCGTCCCCGCAGCGTCCGACGGCAGACAGCCGTCGGCGGCCGCGCTCAATGATCAAGCCTTGCGCATCGCCGAGCAGGCCTACCGGAAGGTTCTTTCGCTTCAGCCCCGTCATTTCCGCACCCTGTGCAGCCTCGCCATGGTCCGCCTGCAGCTCGGCGACACACATGAGGCACGCGACCTGCTCGACCAGGCCGCAGAGGAAGCCGGTGACGCCGCGGATCTGCACCTGTCGCTCGGCAAGTCCTTCGCAGGCCTCGGCGACCTCGCCAAAGCGAGCGCGCATCTGCAGCGCGCCGTCGCGCTCGACGAGACCTCGACCGAGGCTAGGCTTCTGCTCGGCAGCGCGCTCACCAGCCTCGGCGATCCTGCCGGCGCGGTTCGGCATCTGGAGCTGTTGCTGGCTGCGGACGCGGGCAGCGCCGATGCGCACCAGGCGCTCGGCTTTGCCTTGCAGCGCCTCGACCAGTACGAGCGCGCGCTCGCGCATCACGAGGCCGCACTCGACGCGCGGCCGGATTTCGCCGCAGCCGCCGCCAGCCTTGGCGACGCCTGCCGCATGCTTGGGCGGCACTCGGAAGCCATTGTCCACTACTCGCGCGCGCTCGCGATCCAGCCCAACGCGCCGGTCGTGCTGCTCAACATCGGCGGCTGTCAGCAGGCCACCGGTCAGCTCGACGCCGCGATCCACACCTATCAGCAGGCCCTTGCCCTGAACCCCCGGCTCGCAGAGGCGCACTACAATCTCGGCAATCTGCACCTGGAGATGAAGAGCGGCCCTGCCGCCATCTTCCATTACGAGCGTGCCATCGCCGCGCGGCCGGACTTCCCGGAGGCCCATAACAACCTCGCCAATGCGCTGCGATCGCGCGGCAAGCACGACCTGGCGCTCGCGCATTACGACGAGGCGGTACGCCGGCGCCCCGACTATGCCGTCGCCCACCGCAACCGCGGCGATGCACTGCGCGACATCCAGCGCTACGAGGACGCCGTCGCGAGTTATCGAACCGCCCTCGCCCACGATCCCCGCGATGCCACGACGATGAACCATCTCGCTGGCGTGCTGATGATCCTGGGGCGGCTCGACGAGGCGGCGCTCGCGTATGAATCGGCCCTGGCTGTCAACCCGCGCAGTATCGGCACGCACCTCAATTACGGCGTGGTCAAGCCGTTCGCGGTCGACGACGCGCGCTGGGCACCTCTGCAGGATCTGGCCGCGAGATCGGAGACACTCACCGAGGATGCGCGCATCGCCCTGCACTTCACCCTCGGGCGGGCTTATGCCGACATCAAGGACGGCGAACGGTCGCTGGTGCACCTCAACGCCGGCAATGCTCTCGAGCGCCGCCGCATCAACTATGACGAGAACCAGACGCTGCGCCAGATCGAGCGCATCCGCGCGGTGTTCTCCAGGGACATGCTACAGGCGCGCGCAGGCCATGGCGATCCATCGCACGCGCCGGTGTTCGTCATCGGCATGCCCCGGTCCGGCACCAGCCTGGTCGAGCAGCTCCTCGCCAGCCATTCCGCCGTGCATGGCGCCGGCGAGGTCAACTATTTCGCGGCCGCCGCGGGGCTGTTCACCGATCGTGACCGCGGTGACTATCCGGAGATGCTCGCCAAGCTGTCCGACGCCGACATCACGACCCTCGCGCACGCCTATCTCGACCGGTTCACGGACCTGCCGGCGGACACCAAGCGCATCGTCGACAAGATGCCGTCGAACTTCCTGTTCGCCGGGCTGATCCATCTCGCGCTGCCGAATGCCCGGATCATTCACGTCCGGCGCAATCCGATCGACACCTGCCTGTCCTGCTACACCCAACTGTTCGCCGAGCCGCAGCCCTTCGCCTACGATCTGGCCGAGCTCGGCCGCTACTACCGGGCCTACGACGCCTTGATGAGCCATTGGCGCTCGGTGCTGCCAGAGGGCGTCATGCTGGAGGTGACGTATGAGGACATGGTGCGCGACTTCGATGCGCATGCCCGCAAGATCGTTGCGCATTGCGGGCTCGATTGGGATGACGCCTGCCTGTCGTTCCACGAGAACGAGCGTCCGGTGAACACCGCCAGCCTGGTCCAGGTCCGTAAGCCGCTGTTCTCCGGATCGGTCGGCCGCTGGCGCATGTATGGCGACCGGCTCAAGCCGCTGCTCGATGCGCTCGGCAGCGAGGCCGTGCGGCCGACGATTGCCGAGGCGATCGCGGGCGCCAAGCCGCCCCAGCCGGTGAACGTCGCTCCGCCCGTGGTGACGCCGACGACAGCATCGCTTTCCTTCGCTTCGCAGCAGGCCGGATCGCTGCAGACTCTGGCCGAAGGCGCCGCCGCCGTGGCAAAGAAGCTGCAAGGCCGCGGTGACTTCAAGGATGCCGAGACGATCTTCAAGCTGATCCTCGCGGGGCAGCCGAACCAGTTCGACGCGCTGGTCGGGCTCGGCATGGTCTGCACCACCGCCAACCGGCTCGACGAGGCCAAGGAGTTCTTCCGGCGCGCGGTCGCGGTGAACGACAAGTCCGCCGAGGCCCATGGCAGCATCGGAGCCGTCGAGGCCTCCGCCGGCCATTATGAGACGGCCGTCCAGCACTACGAGACGGCACTTGCGCTGGCGCCGAGCCACGCCGGCATCCTCTATGCCTTCGCCATGGTGCGCCAGAACCAGGGGCTGATCGACGAGGCGATGGCCCTGCTCCGGCGGGCGATCGACAACAAGCCGCAGCACCTCGATGCGCATTTTGCGCTCGGCAACCTGCTCTATACGGCGGGCAAGGATATCGAGGCGGCGAAGCACTATCTCAAGGTTCTCGACTTCAGTCCTGAACACGCCGAGACCCACAACAACATCGCCAACGTGCTGCTGCGCCAGGGCCATCGCGAGCGCGCCATCGAGCACTACAAGCGGGCGATCGCGAGCCGGCCCGACTATGCCGACGCCTATGGCAATCTCGGCAATGCCTTCCTTGAGCTCAACCGGCTCGAGGAATCGATCGAGCAGAACCTGCTGGCCATCAAGATCAAGCCGGAACGCTTCGGCTCCTACAACAATCTCGGCGTCGCCTACCAGGCGCTCGGCCGCTTCGACGAGGCGACGGCGGCGTTCCAGAAGGCCTTGGAGCTGGCGCCGGACGACGCGCCGATCCATCTCAATCTCGCGAACATGTCGAAGTTCAAGCCGGACGACAGCCGGCTTCCTGGTCTGCGGCAGCTCCTCGAACGCGTCGACCGTCTCGATCAGGAGAAGCAGATCGCAGCCCATTTCGCGATGGGCAAGGCGTTGTCCGACCTGAAGGACTACGACCAGGCCTTCTCGCATCTGCACAAGGCGAACACCCTCAAGCGCAAGACCTTCGACTACGACTCCGAGCAGCGGCTCGGCATGATGAAAAATGTCGCGGCGCGCTTCACGCCGGAGTTCTTTCGCATGGTTGCAGGGCACGGCGACGACTCCTGGGCCCCGATCTTCATCGTCGGCATGCCGCGCTCCGGAACCACCCTGATGGAGCAGGTGCTGGCCAGCCATTCCAAGGTCTTCGGCGCGGGCGAGCTCGAGACCTTCAAGGATCTCGTCGGCGAATGCGCCAACCGCCAGAAGATCGTTCCGGCGTATCCCGATCTGATCACGCTGCTGCCACCCGAGGAGATGACGAAGATCGGTCAGGAGTACACCGCCCGCGTTCGGACGCTGGCGCCCGAGGCCGAGCGCATCGTCGACAAGATGCCGCTGAACTTCCTGTTCGTCGGGATGATCCATGCGGCGTTCCCGCGCGCCAGGATCATCAACACGCGGCGCGACCCGCTCGACAATTGCGTTTCCTGCTACTCGCTGCTGTTCACCGGCTCACAGCCCTTTGCTTACGACCTGACCGAGCTCGGCCACTACTACCGGGGCTATGAGGGCGTGATGGAACACTGGCACCAAGTGCTGCCGCCCGGCGTCCTGATGGACGTTCGATACGAGGATCTGGTCGACGACCTCGAGGGCGTGTCGCGCCGCGTGCTCGATCATTGCGGCCTCGACTGGGAGGATGCCTGCCTCGACTTCCATCGCACCGAGCGCATGGTGCGCACGGCGAGCCTGATGCAGGTGCGCGAGCCGATCTACCGCCGGTCGATCGGAAGCTGGCGCCGCTACGAGAAACATCTCGGACCGCTTTGCGAAGCCCTCGGCATCGACCTTCCGCCGCCCGAATCCACATGACCGCCGGCAAATAACCGGGTGCTGTTGCCCAGGGATTGGTGACAGGCGCGGCACCCGGCTATCCGGCCGCGCGGCGGAGCGGCCGGAGCATTGTGCTCCGTGGCCTTTAAGAAATTATCTTCGTCATATGCAGAAGCGTCAGTTTTAATACGCAGACCGACAACTAATTACACAATCAAAGGTTTATCTATCCACTCAGCCATTGGCTGAGGCGAATTGCGTTCGCAGACCGGTCAGATCGAACCCATGAGCCACCAGGATAGCACCTTCGGTCGTCCTTATCAGTTCAATTGATAGTTCGCTCCTATGGGGTTTGAGGCCTGTCGACGGGCATGCCGCGATGCGGCACCGGTCCGGACACAACCTTTCGGCGAGTTTCGGGTATCGGTCCTGCCTCGCGGTCCATCTGATGCTGACGCCGGTCCCAACGAGGGTGTGTCATCCGCCACGGTCATCTCGGCCTGCACCTTGATGGCCCCCACGGCATTCGGCGAGGTTGAAGCGCCCGCCCAACTCTGGCTCGCAGCAGCTTTCTCCTTTCCCGTTTGAATCCCCCGGCGCCTCCACCGGCCGGACGAAGCCAGACTGTGACGACGGCCCAGCAGGCGCTTGACCTGGAGGCCAAGGCTTGGTTTGACCCGTTTCATCCGGTCAGAGCCCGACCGGATCCAGCCCCCAACCGTGGAAGATCCCTGACCATGCGCATCACTCTCGTCGGCTCCCGCCATTTCGGTGTCGCCACACTGAACATGCTGCGCGAGAGAGGAATCGAGATCGCGCGGGTCGTCGTTCATGATGGCGAGGACCGGCTCGCAGCCGCGGCGCGAGCAGCCGGGATCGAGGTCGTGGTCCAGGCCAATCCGAAGGTCGTGCCCGCCGGTGAGATCGCCCCCGACACGGACCTGATCGTCACGGCACATAGCCACGCCCGCGTCACCCACGAGGCCGTCGCAGCCGCCCGGCTCGGCGGCATCGGCTACCATCCCTCGCTGCTGCCGCGCCACCGGGGCATCGCCGCAGTGGAGTGGACCATCAAGGAGGGCGATCCGATCGCGGGCGGCACCATCTACCACCTCGCCGACCGCATGGATGCCGGCGCCATCGCCGCCCAGGAATGGTGCTTCGTCAAGAAGGGCGAGACCGCGCGCGAGCTGTGGGAGCGCGCTCTCGCACCGCTCGGGCTCAAGTTGCTCGGCGATGTCGTCGAATCGGCCAAGGCGACCGGCACGATTCCGGCCAAGCCGCAGGACGAGCAGTTCGCGACCAACGCGCCCAGCCTCACCCCGCACTGAACATCTGATCGCATCGCCCCGATAAGTTGTGGACATCCTCCCCGCTGGCGCCTTCGCGGTGCCCTGCGAACGGCAGCATGGGCGGTCAGCGGAAGGATGTGGGCGGTCGTCCGCTCATGTGGTGGGCGAAGGCGCAGTTTGCGCACAATGCCGCCCGAATGGCTCAAAGCCGGGTTCCGCATTAATCGTTAATGGACTGAAATTGCTCGATAAAAATTCGTTGCGGCGCTGCGGCAAATTTTCGTCACAATTCCTCCAAATAAGGTACCAATCAAACGACATTGAGGGACAACGATTCATGCGTCTCGACCGCATTGGAATGGCTTTCGCCGCGTCGATCCTGGTGGGTAGCTCGGCCGCCCCCGCATTCGCCCAGTCGCCCTATGACGGTCAGTGGCAGGTGACGATCGTCACCAACAGTGGCAGCTGCGAGCCAACGGCCAGCTCGACCTTGATCGTCGCAGACGGTAAGATTTCTGCGGCTGGCGCCAATGTGTCGGGTTCGATTGGACGCGAAGGCCTCGTCAAGGTCTCCATCAATGGCGCATATGCGAATGGGCAGCTCAACGGCAATTCTGGCTCGGGCAAGTGGAACGGCGCCTCGGCCGGCATCCCCTGTAGCGGCCGCTGGCAGGCTTCGCGCCTGTAACGGCGCGCACACGCTCCTGAAGATGGTGCGGCGGGCCGCGGCCGCCGCCGTCGTTTTGACAGCGGGTATGACCGCCTCGCCGGGACACGCCGATCCGGGCCCCTTCACCGGCATGGCCGGAACGTGGGGCGGCAGCGGCACGGTTGCCCTTGAGGACGGCTCAACCGAGCGTATCCGGTGCCGGGCCAATTACGGCGTCTCGGGACCGCGGATGACGCTCGTCCTGACCTGCGCAAGCGATGCCTACAAGTTCGGGCTGCAGGCCGAGGTGATCGCCGAGGGCTCGGCCATCTCGGGGACCTGGAGTGAGACCAGCCGCGGCATCAATGGCGTGCTGCAGGGCCGTGGCGGCGGCGGCAACTTCCAGCTGCTCGCGACCACCGCCGGCTTCAACGCCAACATCGCGCTCGCCACCCGCGGCAAGAGGCAGTCCGTGTCGATCCGGGCCGACAGCCAGTTCCGCGCAGCCAACATTTCACTGTCGCGGTGATCTCGATCAACCGCCACGCTTGGCGCCGGGGATTGCACCTGCGGAGGGCGCCGGAGCAAGCTGCGCGGCGGTGCGCTTGATGGTCTTGGCGACCAGCAGCGCCTGCTCCCGCGTCATGGCGAAGTCCTGCACACCTTTATGGGTGGTCAGCGACAGCACCATGAGATGAGGCTCCCGCTCCGGCCAGCCGGTGGCAAAGGCGGTCACGAAGTCGGCTGAAGCGGCGCGTTCGGTCATGTCGTGTCTCTGGCTGCCTTGGGCTGTATCGCGGCGGTCGCTTTAGGACGAAACACAGCCACACTCCACGTTTTTCTCGATGACACGCGTCCGTCGCGAGCGAACCTGGCGCGGCGTTGGTGCACTGCACCGTTGATTTCATTTGCATTGCTCTGCACGCGAGGTGATACAGCCCGCCTTCGCCGCCCTCCTCCCTCTCCCCGCCACCTCATGAATCGTCCCGCTTCGAAACTGATCGCCGCACTGTGGATGACGGGCTGGCTCGGCCTGATGCTGGTGATGGCGGTGGCCGGACGCGAAGCCATGCGCGAGCTCAACGTGTTCGAGCTGATGGAGCTGCGCTGCCTGATCGGCCTGGTGATGCTGTCGCCGGTCATCGCATTGAGCGGCGGCTTTGCCAGGCTGCGCACCTCGCGCCTCAAACAGCACGCGGCGCGCAACCTCGTCCATTACGGCGCGCAGCTCGGCTGGTTCTTCGCGCTCACCTTGATCCCGATCGGCCAGGTGGTGGCGATCGAGTTCACGATGCCGATCTGGACGGCGCTGCTGGCGGCGGCCTTCCTCGGCGAGCGCATCACCCTGTTCAAGCTGGCGGCGATCGGGCTCGGCCTCGTCGGCGTCGTCGTGATCGTCCGCCCGGATACCGGGGCGATCAATCCGGGACAGCTCATCGCGCTGGCCGCCGCAGTCGGCTTCGGTATCTCGATCGCGCTGGTCAAGCTGCTGACGCGCACCGAGCCCACCGTGTCAATCATCTTCTGGATGCTGGTGGTGCAGTCCATCGCCGGCCTCATCCCTTCGCTCGTATTCTGGACGCCGCCCTCGGCCGCGACCTGGGGCTGGATCCTCCTCGTCGCCTTCTGTGGGACCTTCTCGCATTTCTGCATGACGCGGGCGCTGCTCTACGCCGACGCCACCATCGTGGTGCCCATGGATTTTCTCCGCGTTCCGCTGACCGCCACCGTCGGCTGGCTGGTCTATGCGGAGCGTCTCGACGGATTGACCGTGGTTGGCGCTGCGTTGATTCTCGCCGGAAACCTGCTGAACCTGCGTCCGCCGCAGCCTCGGGCCGTGCCGATGGGCAGTTCGGCAGGGACCTGAGGCGCCGGGGGCCCCTCAAACGGCGTGATCCGGATCACGGAACCGGCGCGCCACACGCGATCGTCGTGGATCGGGCGCAACACCCGCGAACTGGTTTGTGGCGGAAGCGTGATTTTTTGCCTGGGAACAAGACTTTTCGCGCCGATCCGCGACAAATGCTGCAGTGAACGCTTCGCTTGATCGTTGGGGGATCTCCTGATGCGCTATCTCACCGTCGCCCTGTCCCTGCTCTGCATGGTGCTGACCGCTGAAGCCGCCAAAGCCGACCGCCGCGTCGCCTTCGTCGTCGGAAACGGCGCCTATAAGAGCGTGGCTCAACTGCCGAACCCGCCGGTCGACGCAAAGGCCATGGCGGCCACCCTGCGCAACGTCGGCTTCGACGTCGTCGAGGGCACCAATCTCACGCGCGACAAGATGACCGAGAAGCTGCTCGATTTCGGTCGCAAGGCGCAGGGCGCCGACATCGCGGTGTTCTATTACGCCGGGCACGGCATCGCCATTGCGGGCACCAACTACCTGCTGCCGGTCGACGCCGACCTGAAGTCGGAAATGGACGTCAAGCTGGGCTCAGCCATCAATATCGACGTGACGCTCGACCAGACGATGGGGGACGCCAAGGTCAAGCTGGTCTTCCTCGATGCCTGCCGCGACAATCCGTTCGCCGCCAAGATCAAGTCGAACTCGCCAACCCGCAGCGTGTCGGTGCAGACCGGTCTGGCCGAGATGAAGTCCGGCGAGGGCACGCTGATCGCGTTCGCCACCGGCCCGGGCCAGACCGCCCTCGACGGCGAGGCCGGCGCCAACAGCCCGTTCACCCGCGCGCTGATCTCGCACATCGCCCAGCCCGGCGTCGAGATTCAGCAGGCCATGACCGCCGTGCGCGCCCAGGTCAATGAGGAGACCAGCAAGGGCCAATTGCCCTGGGGGCATACCAACCTGATCGGCGCGGTCTACCTCAACCCGGCGGCTGCCCCCGCTGCAACGGCCGCCACGGCCGGCACGACGCCGGCCGTCGCGACGGCCACCGTGACCGCAGGCGAAGCCGAGCTCGAATTCTGGCGCTCGGTGAAGGACTCCAACAAGCCGGAAGAGCTCAACGCCTATCTCTCGACCTACCCGAACGGGCAGTTCAAGTCGCTGGCGATGGCGCGCATCGCCGCGATCGAGAGCGGGGCCATCAACACCGCCACCCGCAACGTCGCCAAGGGCGTCGATCCCGCCACCTACACCGAGGAAGGCACTCAGGTCAGCGAGGATCAGATCGGCCTCGACAAGACCAAGCGCCGCGACGTGCAGCGGCGGCTGACCGGTCTTGGCTTCGACACCAAGATGACGGGCGTGTTCGACGACCAGACCCGCGGCGTCATGAAGCGCTGGCAGGCGGCCCGAGGCTATCCGTCGACCGGATTCCTGACCAAGCTGCAGCACAAGGCGCTGCTGGCAGAGCCGCAGCCGGCGCCGGCGACCGCCGCAGTCGGCGATGAGGCCAGGCCGCGCCGCGCCAAGCCGGCGGGCAACGTCGCGGCCGGCGGCCCGCCGCCGCAGGGTGCGCCGGTCTATCGCAATCCGCCGCCGCAGGACAACGCGGGCAACGCCGCCGGCGCCGCCTTCATCGGTGGCATGATGGGCGGTGTGCTCGGCAGCGCGCTGCGCCGGTAAACGTCTTCGTCTTTCCCGCGTAAAAAAAGCCCGGAGCACGAGCTCCGGGCTTGTTCGTTAGAATGCAGCCGGCCCTCAGAGCCCTGCCGCCTTGCGCAGCGCCGCATTGATGCGGTCCTGCCAGCCCGGCCCTTCGGACTGAAAGTGCTCGAGAACGTCCTGGTCGATCCGCAACGTCACCTGCTCGCGCACGCCAGGAACCGCCGCCTTCTTCGGCGGCGCCTCCACCGGCTTGGTGGTCACCTTCTTGAACGCGGCCTCGGCCTCGGTACGGGCGTCAGCGAGCGTGCGGGGCCGCCGCGGCTGGTCGGCCATGGTCAGATCCCCTCGAACAGTGCGGTGGACAGATAACGTTCGGAGAACGAGGGCACGATCGCCAGGATCGTCTTGCCCGCGCTTTCCGGTCGCTTGCCGATCTCGATCGCGGCCGCAATCGCCGCACCCGAGGAGATACCGCCGGGAATGCCCTCGTTGCGGGCCAGCGCGCGCGAGGTCTCGATGGCGGTGGTGCTGTTGATCTTGACGATCTCGTCGATCACGGACCGGTCGAGAATGTCGGGCACGAAGCCGGCGCCGATGCCCTGGATCTTGTGCGGCGAGTGCTGGCCGCCCGACAGCACCGGGCTCTCCTCCGGCTCGACCGCGACGACCTTGAGGCCGGGCTTGCGCGCCTTCAGCACCTGGCCCACGCCGGTGATGGTGCCGCCGGTACCGACGCCGGCGACGAACACGTCGATATTGCCCGCCGTGTCGTTCCAGATCTCCTCGGCGGTGGTGCGGCGATGGATGTCCGGGTTTGCGAGGTTCTTGAACTGCTGCGGCATCACCGAGTTCGGCGTCGTCCGCAACAGCTCCTCGGCGGTGGCGATGGCGCCTTTCATGCCCTGCGACGCCGGCGTCAGCACGATCTCAGCGCCGAGGAACGCGAGCATCTTGCGCCGCTCCACCGACATCGACTCCGGCATCACCAGCTTCAGCTTGTAGCCGCGCGCCGCAGCAACGAAGGCCAGCGCGATGCCGGTATTGCCCGAGGTCGGCTCGATCAGCACGGTGTCGGGCTTGATCACGCCGGCCTGCTCCATCGCCAGGATCATGCCGACGCCGATCCGATCCTTCACGCTCGCGGCGGGATTGAAGTATTCCAGCTTGGCGAGGATGGTCGCCTTGACGCCATGTTGCTCCGGCAGCTTTCGCAACCGCACAATCGGCGTATTGCCGAACGCGTCGACAATTGAATCAAATACGCGCCCGCGTCCGGGACGCTGTGCTGACGACTCCATGAAATCACTCCTCTGCGCGCCCCGCGCGACGTCGACAACGCTTCCGACCATCTTCAGCGAGCCTGTTGCGCTGCGCAAGCACGTTTGCGCGATCTTAGGACGATCGCGGCGCACAACAAGTCGTGGCTAAATTGCGAAAAACCAACGCATTTGTGTTGCGACAAGGTCAATAAACTCGGTGTATGCTTGATTTCAGCCGGACGAAGATTCACGGTGCAGGTCGACTGCAACCCGGGCGGACATCAGCAAGATGTCATCTTCGGAGTGATACAATCGGGGCGTTCGTGCCAAACGACAGCACCGTTGTAGAATAGACATAAGAACAGACCACCCAAACAAACTCTTTGTGTGACGGACTTGATATCCGCGAAAGTTGGACTCGTCGGAATAGACCCGTTCGAACGCGACTCGTTCGAAATCGACCCTTTTCGAAATTGACGTCGTTCAAGCAGAGATCGCCAACAAAGAGATCGTCCAGGAGGTCAATATGTCAGCACTCGCTGATCTCGTGTCGACCGCAACCGCACGCCCGAATCCTCGCGGCTGCGATCTGCCGACATGCCCGGTCTGCTCCGACTCCATGATTGCCGCGGAGGCGTCGGCATATTTGGCTGACAATGCGATCAGCTATCTCTGGACCTGCGACACCTGCGGCTATGGCTTCGTCACCAAGCACTCCGTGAAAAGCCGCTTCGTGTGCAACTGAACGGTCTGCAACTGAACGGCGCCAGGGCGAGAGAGTTCCGCGACGTGATGTCGCGGCCGTTCCGTCGCTGAGGATAACGCGACCGTCGGGCAGGTCGGCAATGCATGATCAGCACAATTTCAAGAGGGCCGGCGCATAGGGCCGGGCTCACAACGAGCTGGCGGCCTTCACCTGAAGCGGCCGTCAGCCGGCGCGCGGGGCGATGTCGCCGCGCGCCCAATCGGCCTTGGTGCGCTCGTAGAATTCCGTGAAGCGCCCTTGTGCGATCGCCGCGCGCATCCCGGCCATCAATTGCTGGAAGTAGGCAATGTTGATTTCCGACAGCAGCGTGGCGCCGAGCGCCTCGCCGGCCTTGATCAGATGATGCAGATAGGCGCGGGCATAGCTGCGCGCCGCCGGCCACGGGCTCTCCTCATCCAGCGGCCTGTCATCATCGGCATGACGCGCATTGCGCAGGTTCACCGGCCCGAAGCGTGTGTAGGCGACGCCGTGGCGGCCGTTGCGGGTCGGCAGCACGCAGTCGAACATGTCGATGCCGCGCCGGACCGACTCCAGGAGATCGTCAGGCGTGCCGACGCCCATCAGGTAGCGCGGACGGTCGGCCGGCAGCACCGGCGCGGTCGCCTCGATCATCTCGAGCATGACCGCCTGCGGCTCGCCGACGGCCAGGCCGCCGATCGCATAGCCGTGGAAGCCGATGTCGACCAGCGCCTGCGCGCTGGCGACGCGCAGTGCGGGCACATCGCCGCCCTGCACGATGCCGAACAGCATGTAGCCTGCCGGCGCACTCTCGAACGCGCGGCGGCAGCGTTCGGCCCAGCGCAGCGACAGCCGCATCGCGCGCTCGATATCGTCGCGCTCGGCCGGCAGCCGCACGCATTCGTCGAGCTGCATCGCGATGTCGGAGTTGAGCAGGCGCTGCACCTCGATGGCGCGCTCCGGTGACAGCTCGATTTTCGCCCCGTCGATGTGCGAGCGGAACGTCACCGCCTGCTCGGTCACCTTGCGTAAACCCGACAGCGACATCACCTGGAAGCCGCCGGAATCGGTCAGCATCGGCCCGCCCCAGCCGGTGAAGCGCTGCAGGCCGCCGAGCGCGGCGATGCGCTCCGCCGTGGGCCGCAGCATCAGGTGATAGGTGTTGCCGAGCACGATGTCGGCGCCGGCCTCGCGGACGTCGCGCCAGTGGATGCCCTTCATGGCGCCGGCGGTGCCGACCGGCATGAAGGCCGGGGTGCGGACCACGCCATGCGGCGTCGTCAGCCGGCCGGTGCGGGCCGCGCCGTCATTGCCGAGCAGTTCGAAATGGTTGGGAAGGTCGGCGGCCGAGGAGCTCATGGCCGGCTTATTGCGTCAGGATGGCCCCCGATTCAACCGCGATGGCGCCGTTTTCGTCCATTTCGGCCGTTGACGGCGGTTCCGACCGCCCCTATGGTCCCGCGCCATGTCGATCTCGACCAAACGCACGACGAAAACCACCAAGCCCACGAGGGCCTCGGGAGGCGTGCGCGCGTAGTCGAACTCGATTGCGACCATCTTCGAACCGAAGCCCCGCCTGATGAAGGTCCGGGGCTTTTTTATTGCCCGAATTTCAACCGGAGACTTGAGACGTGTCCCACGATCCCACCATTGCCATCGTCGGCGTGACCGGCGCCGTCGGCGCCGAATTCATCGCCACCCTGGACCGCCGCAACGTCCGTGTCGGCCAGCTCAAGGCGCTGGCGAGCGCCCGCTCGGCCGGCCAGACCCTGACCTTCCGCGGCCAGACCATCGTGATCGAGGAGCTGACCGAACGCTCCTTCGAGGGCGTCGACATCGCGCTGTTCTCGGCCGGCGGCGGCATTTCCAAGAAGTTCGCGCCCATCGCCGTGCGCTCTGGCGCCGTCGTGGTCGACAATTCCTCGGCCTTCCGCATGGATCCGAACGTGCCGCTGGTGATCCCGGAGATCAACGCCCGCCGAATCCGCGACCACAAGGGCATCATCGCCAATCCAAACTGCGCGGCCATCACGGCGCTGGTGCCGCTGTGGCCGATCCATCAGAAGAATCGCATCAAGCGCGTGATCATCTCGACCTATCAGGCCGCCAGCGGCGCCGGTGCGGCGGCGATGGACGAGCTGATGCAGTCGACCCGCGCGAGCCTCAACGGCCAGGTCTATGCGCCCAAGGTGATGCCGCATCCGTTCGCCTTCAACCTGTTCAGCCACAACACCGCCATCGATCCCGAGACCGGCTACAACGACGAGGAAACCAAGGTCATCAACGAGACCCGCAAGATCTTTGAGGACGAAGGCATCGCCATCGGCGTCACCTGCGTCCGCGTGCCGGTGCTGCGCGCCCATTGTGAATCCATCACCTTCGAATGCAAGAAGCCGATCTCGGAGGACGACGTCCGCCGCATCCTGGCGACCGCGCCCGGCGTGCGCGTGGTCGACGACCGCGCCAAGAACTACTTCCCGATGCCCGTCGACGCCTCCGGCCAGGACGACGTGCTGGTCGGCCGCATCCGCAAGGATCTGTCCGATCCGTCAGGCCACTCGATCGCGATGTTCGTTGCCGCCGATCAGTTGCTCAAGGGCGCTGCGCTCAATGCGGTACAGATCGCCGAGCTCCTGCCCGAGCGGGCGATGGCGTAGCTCTCAGGGCGAACTTGCAGGGTGGGCCTTTTGCCCACCCTACGGCTCGACGATGCGCTCGTCTGGCTGACGAAACAACAGGCACGCATCGCCATACGAATAGAAGCGATAGCCGCTGCGGATCGCATGCGCATAGGCCGCGTGCATCGTCTCCAAGCCGGCGAAGGCTGAGACCAGCATGAACAGCGTCGAGCGTGGCAGATGGAAGTTGGTCATCAGGATATCGACCGCGCGGAAGCGATAGCCGGGCGTGATGAAGATCGACGTCTCCGCCTCGAACGGCGCGATCGTGCCGTCGGGCTGCGCCGCGCTCTCCACGAGCCGCAGCGACGTCGTGCCGACCGCGACGATGCGGCCGCCCTTGGCGCGCGCCTCGTTCAATGCGGCCGCCGTGTCCGGCGTGAGACTGCCCCACTCCGCATGCATGCGGTGGCCTTCGGTGTCATCGACCTTCACGGGCAGGAACGTGCCGGCGCCGACATGCAGGGTGACACGCTGCAGCCCGACGCCACGCTCTCGCAGCCGCTGCTCAAGCGTCGGCGTGAAATGCAGCCCAGCCGTCGGCGCAGCCACCGCGCCCTCTTTGGCCGCGAACATGGTCTGATAATCTGTCGCGTCCTGCTCGTCTGCGGGCCGCTTGCCGGCGATGTAGGGCGGCAGCGGCGGCCGGCCGAGATCGGCGATCGCTTGGTCGAGCGCGGGCCCATGGAACACAAAGGACAGCGTCAGCTCGCCCTCCTCGCCCTTGGCCTCGACGGTGGCGTCGAGATGGCCGAGCAGGCAGACCTTGCCCTCGTTGCCGAACCGGATCGTATCGCCTGGCGCGAGCTTCTTGGCGGGCCGCACCAGCGCCTGCCAGCGCGAGCCGTCGAGGCGCTTGATCAGGGTCGCCTCGATCTTCGCCTCGGTCTCGCGGCTGATGCGCCGACCGGACAGCTGCGCCGCGATCACCTTGGTGTCGTTGACGACGAGCTGATCACCGGGCTCCAGCCAGTCCGGCAGGTCGGCGACCGTGCGGTCGCGCAGGACACCGTCGCCCTGCACCACCAGCATGCGCGCGGACTCGCGCGGGCTCGCCGGGCGGAGCGCGATGTTTTCGGGGGGAAGATGGAAATCGAACAGGTCGGTGCGCATGATCAGAGCGAGTAGCGAATAGGGAATGGCGAATAGACGACTCGCTATTCGCTACTCCCTACTCGCGTATTGCGGCCTTTGCCGCGATACTAAGCCGCGTCGGCGGCCATGTAGGCCTTCACGATCTTGTCCGGGTTCTGCACCGGCTCGCCGCGCTTGATCTTGTCGACGTTCTCCATGCCCTCGGTGACCTTGCCCCAGACCGTGTACTGCTTGTCCAGGAAGCGGGCGTCGTCGAAGCAGATGAAGAACTGGCTGTCGCCAGAATCAGGATTGGCCGCACGCGCCATCGAGGCGGTGCCACGAACATGCGGCTCGGCGTTGAACTCGGCCTTCAGCTTCTTGCCGGAGCCGCCGGTGCCAGTGCCCTGCGGGCAGCCGGTCTGCGCCATGAAGCCGTCGATGACGCGGTGGAAGACGATGCCGTCGTAGAAGCCCTCGCGGACGAGCTCCTTGATGCGCGCGACATGGCCGGGCGCGAGATCGGGACGCATCTCGATCGTGACGGGGCCCTGAGTGGTCTCGAGGATCAAGGTATTTTCGGTCACAGCCATTCTGGTCTCTCGGTTTTTGTAGAATTGACGGGGGTCAGGACAAAGCAAATCCTGGGTCTGAAATGTCGCGGCGCCTTCCCATGTGCGGCCGTCACCCCTCCTGACGGCAATCCGAGCACGACGAGGCCCGCGATGCTGGCCCAGAATAGACCCAATGCGCTTAAAGCTGAAGCCACCGGCCCTGTCGATGTGACGGGGCGGCAGAATCGGCATGCCTCCGCGACGTGGCAAAAGGTTCCTTAAGGCTCGGGGGAACCCGGGCGCGAGACCCGGGCATGCCCCCGCTCTGCCTGCCTACTTGATGTCCGAGGCGACCTGAACCTTCACCATCTTGTCCGGATCGGTGACGGCACCGCCCGACGAGCCCGGAGGCGCCTTCTTGAGCTTGTCGACGACGTCCATGCCCTGCACGACCTCGCCGATCACGGTGTATTGGCCGTTGAGGAAGGACGCATCGCCGAAGCAGATGAAGAACTGCGAGTTGGCAGAATCGACGCTATCGCCCCGACGCGCCATGCCGACGGTGCCGCGCTTGAACGGCGTGCTCGAAAACTCCTGCTTCAGGTTCGGGTACTTCGAGCCGCCGGTGCCATTGAAGTTCTGGCCGTCGCCGGTCTGCGCCATGAAGCCGTCCATGACGCGGTGGAACGGCACGTTGTTGTAGAAGCCCTCGCGCGCCAGCGTCTTCAGTCGCTCGGCATGCTGTGGCGCCAGATCGGTGCGCAGCTTGATGATGATGCGGCCCTTGGTGGTGTCGATGACCAGGGCATTCTGCTTGTCGAGGCCGGCAGGCAGCGACTGGGCCAGCGCCGGCAATGCGAACACGAGAGCAAAGACGAAGGCGAGAGCGCGGATCATGGCAACTCCGATGACATGAGACGATGAGGAGAGGAAGGCACCGCCGGAAGCGGCCGGTGCCCGAAGGATCACTTGAACTTGGCCTTGAGACTTTCGGCCACCGACGGAGGCACGAAATGCGAGATCTCGCCGCCCATGGCGGCGATCTGGCGAACCAGCGTGGCCGCGATCGGACGGACACCCACCGAGGCTGGAACGAACACCGTCTGGACCTGCGGTGCCATGGTCTGGTTCATGCCGGCCAACTGCATCTCGTAGTCGAAATCGGTACCGTCGCGCAGGCCCCGGATCATCATGATCGCACCGGCCTTTTGCGCGGCGGTGACGGTCAGATTGTCGTAGGTCGAAGCCTCGAAGCCGCAGCCCGCCGCGGCTGCGACGGGACCGAAGATCTCGTGCGCCATCGCCAGCCGCTCCTCGGTCGAGAACAGCGGCTTCTTGCCGTGATGCACGCCGACCGCGACGATCAGGCGATCGCAGAGATGAACGGCCTGCCGGACCACATCGAGATGGCCGTTGGTGACGGGATCGAACGAGCCCGGATAGAGCGCAATGCGTTGCATGCGCCCGTCCTATACCGCCCGGAACAGGCCGGCAAGCCGCCGTCAGGCCCGCTGGCGTGGCTGTGATGGGCAAAGAGCGGCCGAGAGGCCGCACCGCAATGAAATGGGTTGCGACACCGGGGAGCCGGAACTGTGGTCGGCTACCGCGATTGTTTCATCGGAACTCGGGACACGAAACACGCTCGCGCCGAGACGAAACCAATTCGCCCGTTCCGCGAAGACGTCTCGAAACCCGAACTGATTATCAAATCCTTAACGAACAACGGGCCGAACGGCCCAGACAGGGGACCGTCATGATCAAAGCGCTATCTGCAGTCGCAGCGGCCGGCTTGGTGGCTGCCGGCATCACCCTCCTGCCCGGCTTCGCTCCTCAGGTCGAAGCCAGCGTGCCGCGTCCGCTCGCCAAGGCGGACCGCCTGGACATTCGACCGATCGGCCGCGACTGCTCACAGCAGGCCTGGCCGAACTTCGAAGCGGGCTGCCTGCGCAGCGCCGGAACCAGAGGAACGGTCCGCGAGGCCAGGATGGTCTCCGTCGAGCGGACGGAGTAAGCGAATAGCTGCTCACTATTCGTCGGTCGCGCCTTCACTCGCCATTTGCCTGCTCGCTGGCCCCGTTGCCGTTCTCGGCCTCCTCGCCGATATGCTCCACCGACACGACATGCTCATCATCGGCGGTGTCGAACACGATGACGCCCTGGGTCGAGCGTCCCGCGATGCGGATGCCGTCGACGGGGCAACGGATCAACTGCCCCTTGTCCGTCACCAGCATGATCTGATCGCCATCCTCGACCGGGAATGAGGCGACGAGCTTGCCGTTGCGGTTGTTGACGGACATCGCGACGATGCCTTTGCCGCCGCGGCCGGTGGTGCGGTACTCGTAGGACGAGGTGCGCTTGCCGTAGCCGTTGACCGAGACGGTCAGCACCACCTGCTCCTGCGCCGACATCTCGACATAGCGTTCCTGCGACAGCTGGATCGCGCCAGCGGCCGCCTCCTCGCCCTCGGTCTCGACCGGCTCCTCGGTGGCAGCATCGCCCGACATCGCCCGGCGCATCTTCAAGTACGCGGTACGCTCGTCCGAGGTCGTTTCGACATGGCGCAGGATCGACAGCGAAATCACCTTGTCGCCGCCGGCGAGCGCGATGCCGCGCACGCCCATCGAGGTCCGCCCGGTGAAGACGCGCACGTCGGTGACGGGGAATCGGATGCACTGCCCGCCCGACGCCGTGAGCAGCACGTCGTCACGCTCGGTGCAGATCTGCACGTTGACGATCTCCTCGCCCTCGTCGAGCTTCATCGCGATGATGCCGGAGCGGCGCACGTCGACGAAATCCGACAGCTTGTTGCGGCGGACGTTGCCGCCGGTGGTGGCGAACATCACGTCGAGATTGGCCCACGAGGATTCATCCTCCGGCAGCGGCATGATCGTGGTGATGCGCTCGCCCTGCTCCAGCGGCAGGATGTTGATCAGCGCCTTGCCGCGCCCGTTGGGCGCCGCGATCGGCAGCCGCCAGACCTTCTCCTTGTAGACCTGGCCGCGCGACGAGAAGAACAGCACCGGCGTGTGCGTGGAGGCCACGAACAGCCGGCTGACGAAATCCTCCTCGCGGGTCTGCATGCCCGAGCGGCCCTTGCCGCCGCGGCGCTGCGCCCGATAGGCCGACAGCGGCACGCGCTTGGTGTAGCCGGCATGCGACACGGTCACGACCATGTCCTCGCGCTGGATCAGGTCCTCGTCCTCGACCTCGCCTTCCTGCTCGGCAATCACGGTGCGGCGCGGCGTGCCGAACTCCGCCTTGATCGCGGCGAGCTCGTCCTTGATGATCCCCTGCACTCGCGCCCGCGAGCGCAGGATGTCGAGATAGTCGTTGATCTCGACCTTGAGCTTGTCGAGCTCATCGGAAATCTCTTCACGGCCGAGCGCGGTCAGGCGCTGCAGACGCAGGTCGAGAATCGCCTTGGCCTGCTCGAACGACAGCCGGATGGTGCCGTCCTCGGCGAGGCGATGACGCGGATCGTCGATCAGCGTGATGATGGCCTCGACGTCGCGCGCCGGCCAGTCGCGCGACATCAACGCCTCGCGCGCGGACGCAGGATCGGGCGAGGTCCTGATGACCCGGATGACCTCGTCGATATTGGCCACGGCCACGGCGAGACCGACCAGGATGTGGGCGCGGTCGCGCGCCTTGTTGAGCAGGAACTTCGTCCTGCGCGTGACGACACGCTCGCGGAACGCGACGAAGATCGTCAGCAGGTCCTTCAACGTCATCGTCTGCGGGCGGCCGCCGTCGAGCGCCAGCATGTTGGCGGCGAAGCTCGTCTGCAGCGGCGTGAACTTGTAGAGCTGGTTGAGCACGACGTCCGGCACGGCGTCGCGCTTCAGCTCGACGACGACCCGGTAGCCGTCGCGATCGCTCTCGTCGCGCAGGTCGGCAACGCCTTCGACCTTCTTCTCGCGCACCAATTCGGCGATGCGCTCGACCATCGTGGCCTTGTTCACCTGGTAGGGAATCTCGGAGATGATGATCGCCTCGCGATCCTTGCGGATCGTGTCGATCGTCACCTTGCCGCGCATCATGATCGAGCCGCGGCCCAGATGATAGGCCGAGCGGACGCCGGCGCGTCCAAGAATGATGCCCCCGGTCGGGAAATCCGGGCCCGGAATGATGTTGATGAGTTCGTCGATCGTGAGCGTGGGATTGTCGATCAGCGCGATGCAGGCATCGATCACCTCGCCGAGATTGTGCGGCGGGATGTTGGTGGCCATGCCGACCGCGATGCCGCCGGCGCCATTGACCAGCAGATTCGGATATTTGGCCGGAAGAACCGACGGTTCCTTGTCCGAATTGTCGTAGTTCGGCTGGAAGTCGACGGTATCCTTGTCGATGTCGTCGAGCAGCGGGATCGCCGACTTCGCGAGCTTCGCTTCGGTGTATCGGTAGGCGGCCGGCGGATCGCCGTCGACGGAGCCGAAATTGCCCTGGCCGTCGATCAGCGGCACGCGCATCGAGAAGTCCTGCGCCATGCGCACCATGGCGTCGTAGATCGACTGGTCGCCATGCGGATGGTATTTACCGATGACGTCACCGACCACGCGCGCGGACTTGACGTATTTCTTGTCGGGCGTGTGCCCCTGCTCGTACATCGAATAGAGGATGCGCCGATGCACCGGCTTCAGGCCGTCGCGCGCATCGGGCAGCGCTCGCGACACGATCACGCTCATCGCGTAATCGAGGTAGGAGCGCTTCATCTCATCGAGGATGGAGACGGGACGAATGTCGGAAGGTCCGCCCGGCTCGCCGGGCTTCTCATCTTCTTTATCGGACAAAGGGGATACCGGTCGGTTTTGACACGCGAAAATCGCTTAGAATCATATAGCGCAGGAGCGTGCCGCAGGCCACCCCCAAGGCGATCCGAAGAGCGCTTTTTCTGCTCGCCTTTCCAGTCACTTAACCGGTTGCCGCGGCCGCCCATGGCAGGCTCCGGGAACCGTCTTCGGCTACGGCCCGAAGACGACCTTGTGCATGATGCGTCCCGGCAGCAGCGTGAACAGTCCGGCGATCACCAGGGCGCCGGAAAACAGCATGATCATGGCCCGGCGATGGGCCGCCACCCGGTGCCGGTGCGCAGCCCACACCGCCAGCGGCAGCACGGCCAGCGTGTAGATCGACAGCAGGTGGATCGGGCTCCATGGACCGACCAACCGGATGGTGTGAATCCAGAACGAACTGGCTGCAACGGCAACCATGAGCGCGACCCAGATCCAGCCGACCGTTCGATGCGGCACGGTCCCCTTCGGGGCGGCGAACTGAACGAGCCCGAGCGCGAACGCCGTCATCGCGGCGACGGCGTGCAGCTGGACGGCGGGCTCGGCGTCGAGCAGCGGCGCGAAGCTCATGGCAGCCCCCAGAGCTAGATCGCAGCCCGCAGCTCGTGCAGACGTTCCTTGATTGCGTCGACATCCACGCTGCCAGCACGCATCTTGGCTTCGGCTTGGCCTTTCACCAGCCCGCACAGTTCGACGAGCATAGCGTCATGGGCGCATACCGCGTCCATCTTGGTGTAGACGAGATTGTACTCGACGGGCTCCCAGGTCCCAAGATCGGCAAGGTTGTGCTGCATCTGAACCTCGAGGTGATCGAGCGCCGCGGCGAACTTGGCCTCCGCCGTGAGCTTCGCCTCAAATTCATGGAACAGGTCGAATATCTCCTGCCCGCCTCCCCGGGCAAGCGCGACCGGATGACTTCGATCGCCTCGCGCTCCTTGGCGACCTTGGCATCCTTTCGGCTGCCGGTCTCGAAGAAGGGGACGTCTCCGACCAGCGCCTCGACGAGGTCGTGGACGATGATCATCTTCAGCACGCGATCGATCTCGACCGGTCTTTCGAGATGACGGTGCACGAGCAACGCGAGCAGAGACATGCTCCAGCTATGCTCGGCCACGCTCTCGCGGCGCCCGTCAGACAGCCAGCTGTGGCGCAACTCGCGCTTCAGGCCCTCGGCGAGCCGATAGAAGTCGAGGGTCCTTGCCACAGCCTCCATCATCGTACCAACCTCGCACGATCGCTTGCAGCACCCCGGCCGCCCCCCTCGGATGACCGCCGGCCTGCCGTCCAGACACGGGCAAGCCGGCTCGCATCAGCAGCGTCCGCGCGCGCCTCAGAACGGAATGTCGTCGTCCATGTCGCTGTTGCGTCCGCCACCGCCCGCCGAAGCAACCGCGCGGCGCGGCGGCGCCATCGACGGACCGCTGCTGCCGAAATCACCGCCACCCATGTCATCGGAGAAGCTGCCGCCACCGCCGCCCCGGCCATCGAGCATCGTCAGGGTGGAGTTGAAGCCCTGCAGCACGACCTCGGTCGAGTACTTCTCGACACCGCTCTGATCGGTCCATTTGCGGGTCTGCAGCGCGCCCTCGATGTAAACCTTGGCGCCCTTCTTCAAATACTGCTCGGCGACCTTGCAAAGACCTTCGTTGAAGATCACCACGCGGTGCCACTCGGTCTTTTCCTTGCGCTCGCCTGTCGCCTTGTCGCGCCACGTTTCCGACGTCGCAATGCTCAGATTGGCGATCGGCCGCCCATCCTGCGTGCGCCGGATCTCGGGGTCCTTGCCGAGATTGCCGACCAGAATCACCTTGTTCACACTACCCGCCATCACCACTCTCCCGCGGTTCTCGATCATCGGACCGGCCGTCCACACCGGCCTCACGGCGTCCGGTGGCTAACCCTTCCTCTCGCGGCGGACCCTATACGGTTGCCGCGCGGTCCACCCGCCCTGTCCGTTGTTTATCCACATATAGCAGGCGGAAGGCCATTGTTCCAGTTTTGTTCGCGCGCATATGTCTACAACCGTGCGTCGAGTTCCACGGAACTCGATGGAACCGCAAGTTCTCGCAATGGAACCCGGAAAAAGTTCCCTTATTCACGAAAAAGGGATTAACTTTCATTAAGTTAGCCAGCCTCACTTCCTCCTCGGCTGTGGCTTTTGGGAGACGGTATCCAGGGTTGAATCGCGTATATTTGAGGATGGATTGGGGCCGCAAGCGTGGTCGCACCAACTTCACAGACGAGCGTCTCCGGGGACCATTTTGGAGACGCCCAACGCGGGAGACTTGGGATGAAACGAATTTTTCTCGGAGCTGTCAGCTTGATGGTTTTGGGGGCGCTGACGCCGGCGGGAGCCGCCGATCTCGCCGCCCGCCCGTACACGAAGGCCCCGGTGATGGCGCCGGCGCCGCTTCCGACCTGGGCCGGCTTCTACCTCGGCCTGCAGGGCGGCGGCGGCTGGGGCCGCAGCAACGAGACCTTCTTCGGGGCGCCGAATACGGCGATCTTTGCCGGCACCCAGAACTATGACACCAGCGGCGGCTTCGTCGGCGGTGTGGTCGGCTACAACTGGCAGGTCGACAACATCGTGTTCGGTCTCGAGGGCGACTATCACTGGGCCGACATCAACGGCCGGTCGGGCGTCGTCAACGCCGGTCTCGGCGATACCTACTTCACCAGGCTGCGCGGCTTCGGCGACATCAAGGGCCGCCTCGGCTGGGCTGCGGGTCCGGCGCTGTTCTTTGTCAGCGGCGGCGCTGCCGTCGGCGATCTCCAGCACCGCTACGACGCGGCGCTCAATGGTGGCGCGGCCAATAGCTTCGCTCAGAACAACTGGCGCTGGGGTTGGACGATCGGTGCCGGCGCCGAGTACATGTTCGCGCCGAACTGGTCGGCCAAGGTCGAATACAACTATCTCGACTTCGGCAAGAGCTCGATTCAGTACAGCGCGGTTCCGACCAACCGCTCCGAGTGGAGCGACACCGTGCACACCGTCAAGGCGGGCGTCTCCTATCACTTCGGCGGCCCGATCGTGTCGCGCTACTGATTGCACGCAAAAAGCGAATATGTCGAAAGGCCGGCCTCGCGCCGGCCTTTTTTGTGTGCCAGAACCGGCACTTGCCGAGCCGTTGTGTCCTTTGGGTGACGGCTTTTTACGGCGGAAGGAGCTATCAACGTCCGGCGGGTGGGCGTTGGTGAGAGCGTGCGTGCGGGCGTCGGACGTGGTTTGGGGAATGCGATGAGAAGGCTGTTGCTGGGGGCGACAACTTCGCTGGCGCTGGGGATTGCGCCGGCCATCGCTGCCGATCTGCCCGCGCGCACCTTCACCAAAGCGCCTGCGATGATCACGACGATCTATGATTGGAGTGGCTTCTATATCGGCCTGAATGCCGGTGGCGCAGCGGCCCGCACCTGCTGGACCAACAAGGTCAGCTTTGCCGGCGTGGCCGCAACCAACGCGGAAGGCTGCCATGATGCGACCGGCGCGCTGGCGGGCGGCCAGATCGGCTATCGCTGGCAGGCTGGCGGCTGGGTGTTCGGCATCGAAGGTCAAGGCAACTGGGCCAACCTCAAGGGCAGCAACACCAGCCAGTTCGCCCCGGCCGTGACCAACCAGACCAAGATCAACGGCATCGGCGTGTTCACCGGCCAGATCGGCTATTCCTGGAACAACGTGCTCTGGTACGTGAAGGGTGGCGCCGCGGTCGCGGGTGAGAAGTACAACGGCCTCTCCACGGCCACGGGCGTGGTGCTCGACGTGTCCAGCGCCACGCGCTGGGGGGCTGCGGTCGGGACTGGTGTCGAGGTCGGCTTCGCCAAGAACTGGTCGGTCGCAGCCGAATACGAGCACCTGTTCATGGGCAACCGCACCTTCGGCTTCTCGGGTGTTCCCCTTGGAGCCGCGGGCCGGACCGATGCGGTCGGCCAGGACGTCGACATGGCGACGGTCCGCGTGAACTATCGCTGGGGCGGTCCCGTCGTTTCCAAGCACTGACCCTCGAGGGCTGACACTCGGGATCTCACGCGGCGGCGCTTGCCCGGCCTGTCGTCACTCACGCTGTGACACAGCTCCCCCCGTCGGCTCTGGCAGTCGCCGTCTTTACCCGCGCTTAAGCACGATCGGCACATCCCGCCACACGGCTCGTCCCGGTCACGAGTTTGGAAAGCAGTCTCCCTTACAACCAGCCACAGGCCACCTTCGCGTGGGCCCGGATCGGAGGGATCCGGAGCGTGGTGTATTGGGACTGGGGAGAGACGAATGCAGAAGACGACCTTGATCTTGACCGCAAGCGCCGCGGCGCTGGGACTGGCGCCGGCCTCGGCGGCCGACTTCGCGACGCGCCCTTACAGCAAGGCGCCGCCGCCGGCCTATGTCACGCCGCTGCCGAGCTGGGCCGGGTTCTACCTCGGCGTCAATGGCGGCGCCGACTGGAGCCACAATTGCTGGACGCTCAACCGCGTCGGCGGCGTGGCGGTCGTGCCGACCCAGTCCGAAGGCTGCCACAACGCCTCGAGCGGCCTCATCGGCGGCCAGGTCGGCTATCGCTGGCAGGCGGCGAGCTGGGTGTTCGGCGTCGAGGCCCAGGGCAACTGGACCGACCTGAAGTCGTCCAATGCGAGCACGGCTGCGCTGGCCGCGGGCATCACCAACACCACCAAGACCGATGCGATCGGCCTGTTCACCGGCCAGGTCGGCTACGCCTGGGGCAACGTGCTCTGGTACGTGAAGGGCGGCGCCGCCGTCACCCACAACAAATACACCGGCACGGCGAATGCGGCCGCGCCCTTCCCGGTCGGCACACTGCTGGATTCCGCCAGTGAGACCCGCTGGGGCGGCACCGTCGGTACCGGCGTCGAGTTCGGCTTCGCGCCGAACTGGTCGGTCGCCGTCGAGTACGACCACCTGTTCATGGGCTCGCGCGACATCAGCTTCCCGGCCACCGCAACCGTGCTGTCGCGCGTCGATACCATCAAGCAGGACATCGACATGGCGACCGTCCGCGTGAACTATCGATTCGGGGCGCCGATGGGCACGCGCTACTGAAAAAAGCCGCCGCTCGCACGCATTCGGAAAGGCCGGCCCTCGCGCCGGCCTTTTTCGTGTCAACAGCCCGGCAGCGTCGCGGCGTTTTTGTGCTAAATATATGATATATAACGCTTTTTCATTTCTGTGGCGGGCGCGTTACAGCCTCTCCGGGATGCCCTGTGTATGACTTGCCCATCGCTTGTCATTCCAACCTCCCGGGGGAGAATTTGATGAAGAAGTTGCTTGTGATCACGACGGCGCTCGTCGGCATCGCATCCGCCACATCCGCGTCGGCGGCCGACATGGCGGCCCGCCCGTACACCAAGGCGCCGCCGATGGTCGCGCAGATCCTGAGCTGGTCGGGCCTCTACGCCGGCATCCAGGGCGGCGGCGGCTGGGGCACCAGCAAGGAGACCTTCCTCGGCCGCTTCAATGCGCCGGGCTTCCTGGGCACCCAGAACTACAACACCAATGGCGGCTTCGTCGGCGGCGTGGTCGGCTACAACTGGCAGGTCGACAACGTCGTGTTCGGCCTCGAAGGCGACTATCACTGGGCCGACATCAACGGCCGCTCCGCCGTGGTCAATGCCGGCGTCGGCGACACCTTCTTCACCAAGCTGACCAGCTTCGGCGACATCAAGGGCCGCCTCGGCTATGCCGCCGGTCCCGCCCTGTTCTTCGTCAGCGGCGGCGCCGCGGTGGGCCAGTTGCAGCATCGCTATGACGGCGTGCCCGGCAACGTCTTCAGCCAGAACACCACCCGCTGGGGCTATACGGTCGGCGCCGGCGCCGAATACATGTTCGCGCCGAACTGGTCGGCCAAGCTCGAGTACAACTATCTCGACTTCGGCAAGAGCACGATCCAGTACAGCGCTGCGGCGCTCAACCGCTCCGAGTGGAAGGACACCGTTCACACGGTCAAGGCCGGCCTCAGCTACCACTTCGGCGGCCCGGTCATCGCAAAGTACTGATGCCTGCAAACCGACAGGTTCCGAGAAGGGCCGGCGAAAGCCGGCCTTTTTTGTTGCCCTGATGCCACCTTGCCGGCTCGCCACACCCGGAACCAAGTAACTGAGTGACATAGGCTTTCTGGAACTTGGCCGTAAAAACGCGGTTTGGGCGCGAGTGTGTCTTCAGGGTGACGGTAATCCGTACGGAACCGGGCTATAGGAACCTCGTCAACTTGAACGGGTGAGTCTGTTTCGTGCGTAAGCTTATCGGTGCGATGCGGACTTCGAGGAATAAAAATAAACTGGAGACTGGAATGAAGAAGATCCTGCTCGCGACCGTGGCCTTGGCCGCCCTGGCCGCTCCCGCTGCCGCCGCTGATCTTGCCGCACGCCCGACCTACACCAAGGCCCCGGTTGCCGCGCCGGTGCTGACCTGGACCGGCTTCTACATCGGTGCCATGGGCGGCTATGCCAACGAGAATGCTGACTTCGCGGCCATGAAGGGCGGCTTCGCCGGCGGCACCGTCGGCTACAACTGGCAGCAGGGTGCTGTCGTGTTCGGCCTCGAGGCCGACGCCGCTTGGGCCGACATCAACGCAAACGTCGGCGCGCTCGGTGTCAACGCCGAGTCCAAGATCCGCGACTGGGGCACTGTCCGCGGCCGCATCGGCTACGCCTTCGGCCCGACCCTGCTGTACGCGACCGGTGGTTACGCCTGGGCCGACAACCGCATCTCGCTGACGGCCCCCGGCTTCGCCGCTGCCGACAGCAAGATCCACTCCGGCTGGACCGTCGGCGCTGGCGTCGAGTACATGTTCGCCCCGAACTGGTCGCTGAAGGGCGAGTACCTCTACAAGAGCTTCGGTGGCGAGAGCTACACCTTCACCGGCCTCGGCACGCTCACGACCGGCACCCTCAACGTGCATTCCGGTCAGGTCGGCATCAACTACCACTTCTAAGTTTTTGCCTCCGGGCCAACGCACACAGCCTCCGCTCTGCCAGAGCGGAGGCTTTTTCTTTGTGGGATCGTGCACAAAACAGGACGGAACCGGTCCGCCTCCTGCCAGTCGCTGCCATTCCCTGAGCGCATTGTTGATGATTCGCTGACGGCACTGGAAATCCAGCTCCGTTCTTCCTACGTTCCGACCATACCTTTTCCCCCTGGCGTCCGATGGCCGGCTTCCGGCGAAACGCGCCTGCAACGATGGCGCGACTCTGCGCCGTGGGACGATCGTCATGGATGAAGTGCTCAAGGCCAAGCAGCGCGCGCAAGCCAACCAGTCGAGCCTGCGGGCCATCACCATCCGCGGCGCCCGCGAGCACAATCTGAAAAACATCGACGTCGAGATCCCGCGCGACAGGCTCGTCGTGTTCACCGGCCTGTCCGGCTCCGGCAAGTCCTCGCTCGCCTTCGATACGATCTACGCCGAGGGCCAGCGCCGCTACGTCGAATCGCTGTCGGCTTATGCCCGCCAGTTCCTGGAGATGATGCAGAAGCCGGACGTCGACCAGATCGACGGCCTGTCGCCGGCGATCTCGATCGAGCAGAAGACGACCTCGAAGAACCCGCGCTCGACGGTCGGCACCGTCACCGAGATCTACGACTACATGCGCCTGCTGTGGGCGCGCGTCGGCGTGCCCTACTCCCCGGCGACCGGCCTGCCGATCGAAAGCCAGACCGTCTCGCAGATGGTCGACCGCGTGCTGGCGATGCCCGAGGGCACCCGCCTCTATCTGCTGGCGCCGGTCGTGCGCGGCCGCAAGGGCGAGTACAAGAAGGAGCTCGCCGAATATCTCAAGAAGGGCTTTCAGCGCGTCAAGATCGACGGCACCTTCCATGAGCTCGCCGAGGCGCCGACGCTCGACAAGAAGTTCCCGCACGATATCGACGTCGTCGTCGACCGCATCGTCGTGCGCCCCGACATCGGCCAGCGTCTCGCAGAAAGCTTCGAGACTGCGCTGAAGCTCGCCGAAGGCCTGGCCGTCATCGAGTTCGCGGACGCTCCCGCCTCGGCCGCGCCGGCGGAGGAGAAGGAAAAGAAGAAAACCGCAAAGATCCACGACAAGAGCGGGCCCGAGCGCATCCTGTTCTCGGAGAAGTTCGCCTGCCCGGTCTCCGGCTTCACGATCCCCGAGATCGAGCCGCGGCTGTTCTCGTTCAACAACCCCTACGGCGCCTGCCCGGAATGCGGCGGCCTGGGGGTCGAGCAGCACGTCGATGCCGACCTCGTCATTCCCGACAAGGACGTCACCCTGCGCAAGGGCGCGATCGCGCCCTGGGCCAAGTCGTCGTCGCCCTATTACCTGCAGACGCTGACCGCGCTCGGCAAGTTCTACAAGTTCACGCTGGACACCAAGTGGAAGGACCTGCCGAAGAAGACGCAGAACGCGCTGCTGCACGGCTCCGGCGACGACGAGATCAAGTTCACCTATGAGGACGGCGTCCGCGCCTACGACACCAAGAAGCCGTTCGAGGGCGTCATCACCAACATCGAGCGCCGCTTCCGCGAGACCGAGAGCGAGTGGGCGCGCGAGGAGCTCGGCAAATACTTCAACGACGTGCCCTGCGCCGGCTGCAAGGGTTTTCGGCTGAAGCCCGAGGCGCTGTGCGTCAAGGTCGGCGGCAAGCACATCGGCGAGATCAGCGACCTCTCCGTCAAGGCCGCCGGAGAATGGTTTGCCGAGGTGCCGAAGGCCCTGAACGCGCAGCAGACCGAGATCGCCACGCGAATCCTGAAGGAGATCCGCGACCGCCTCACCTTCCTGCTCGACGTCGGCCTCAACTACCTGACCCTGGCGCGCTCCTCCGGCACGCTGTCCGGCGGCGAGAGCCAGCGCATCCGCCTGGCGTCGCAGATCGGCTCGGGGCTGACCGGCGTGCTCTACGTGCTCGACGAGCCGTCGATCGGCCTGCACCAGCGCGACAATGCCCGCCTGCTCGACACGCTGAAGCGGCTGCGCGACCTTGGCAACACCGTCATCGTCGTCGAACATGACGAGGACGCGATTCGCCTCGCCGACTATGTGCTCGACATCGGTCCCGGCGCCGGCACCCATGGCGGCCACATCGTCGCCGAGGGCACTCCGGCCGAGATCATGCGCAATCCGGCGTCGCTGACCGGCAAATATCTCACCGGCGAGCTCGAGGTCGAGGTGCCCGAGCGGCGGCCGCCGAACCATCGCCGCACCATCAAGGTCGTCAACGCCCGCGGCAACAATCTGAAGAACGTCTCGGCCGAGATCCCGCTCGGCCTGTTCACCGCGATCACAGGCGTGTCCGGCGGCGGCAAGTCGACGCTCCTGATCGACACGCTCTACAAGGCGATCGCACGCAAGCTCAACGGCGCCAACGAGGCCGCCGCGCCGCACGACCGCATCGAGGGGCTGGAGCATATCGACAAGATCATCGACATCGACCAGTCGCCGATCGGCCGCACGCCGCGCTCAAACCCCGCGACCTATACCGGCGCGTTCACGCCGATCCGCGAATGGTTCGCCGGCCTCCCCGAATCCAAGGCGCGCGGCTACGAGCCGGGCCGGTTCTCGTTCAACGTCAAGGGTGGCCGCTGCGAGGCGTGCCAGGGCGACGGCGTCATCAAGATCGAGATGCACTTCCTGCCCGACGTCTACGTCACCTGCGACGTCTGCAAGGGCAAGCGCTACAACCGCGAGACGCTCGACGTGCTGTTCAAGGGCAAGTCGATCGCCGACGTGCTCGACATGACGGTCGAGGAGGCCGCGGAGTTCTTCAAGGCGGTGCCGCGCGTGCGCGACACCTTCGAGACCCTGCGCCGCGTCGGCCTCGACTACATCCATGTCGGCCAGCAGGCCACCACGCTGTCCGGCGGCGAGGCCCAGCGCGTCAAGCTCGCCAAGGAGCTCTCCAAGCGCGCCACCGGCCGCACGCTCTACATCCTGGACGAGCCGACGACGGGCCTGCACTTCCACGACGTCAAGAAGCTCTTGGAGGTGCTGCACGAGCTGGTCGCGCAGGGCAACACGGTGGTCGTGATCGAGCACAATCTCGAGGTCATCAAGACCGCCGACTGGGTCATCGACCTCGGCCCCGAAGGCGGCGACGGCGGCGGCGAGATCGTCGCCTGGGGCCCGCCGGAAGATATCGTCAAGGCGCCGCGCAGCTACACCGGGCAGTTCCTCAAGCCGGTGCTGGAGAAGTCGGCCAAGCCGAAGAAGCGCGGCCGCGGCGCCGCCAGCGAGGCGGCGGAGTAGTTGCCCTCAACTCCCTTGTATCGATCGTCATTGCGAGCGAAGCGAAGCAATCCAGGGCCGCGTACGCGACTCTGGATTGCTTCGTCGCTGCGCTCCTCGCAATGACGCATGTGGTCGATACCGGTTCATCACAGCAAAGCCCGCCGCTCCCTGCAGAGCGGCGGGCTCGATGTTTCTGCAACGAACTCAGATTACCACTGGCGATAATACCCGCTCCGCGTGCCGTTGTTGTTGCCGCGCGGGCCGACGTCGCCCTGGGTCGAGCTTGGGGTCGGGTGGTTGGTGCCGTTGTAGCCGGCGCCCCAGCCCGGGCCGTCATACGGGCCCGGCGCGACGGCGACGTAGCCTTCCTCATAGACCGGCCCTGGCGCCCAGGCGAAGGAATCGCGGTAGGCATAGGTGCTGGTGACCTGGCCGCCATAGCCGTAGCCGCCCGGCCCGTATTCGCCGGCCGAGGCGCCGATCGTGCCGGCGACCAGCGTGACGGCGGTGAGCGCTGCCAATCCAAACGTGCGTGTCATGAACTTGCTCCGTTGTTCCCAATTCATCGAGGAACAAACCATCGTCATGCCCCGGCAGTTCCGCCACCCGCCACAACATGTGTGCGACACAACGTGGCGCTCACGTTGCCGCGATCAGATGATCCAGAATGCTGGTCGCATCATCTCGCAAGCGCCTGGGCGCCCTCTCAGACGACAAACCCGCCGCTCTTGTCCGAGCGGCGGGCTTGATCGACTCACTTCAGCGCCAGACGGCAACTACCACTGCCGGTAGGCGCCGGTCAGCGTGCCGTTGTTGTTGCCGGACGGGCCGACATCGCCCTGGGTCGAGCCCGGGGTCGGATGGTTGGTGCCGTTGTAACCGCCGCCCCAGGCCACTGGGCCAGCCACCGGACCCGGCGCGTAGGCCGGCGCCGGCGCTGCGCCATACACCGGCTCGGAATCGGAGGTCTGCGCCGGCGGCACCCAGGCCATGGAGTCGCCGAATCGGGCATAGCCCTGCGCGGACGCAGCGGCGGTGCCGATCACCAGCGTGGCTCCGGCCAGCGCGGCCATCTTGATCGTGCGTTGCATGTCTCTCTCCTTGCTTCTGTGCGGGGTCAACCACCGCACGGCGCCAGGCGTTCCCGCAGCGCACACTCACAATAATCGTGATGAAAGGTTGATTGGCCGACGCACCGAGCCCCCTTGCAGGACTGAGCGAACCCAGCCCCGCAAAAGCTGCCCTGCGGCGCTCAGGCCGCGACGGCGACCGCCCGTGGCCGCGCCACGCCGGTCTTGGTGACTCCCGGCAGCGGCGGCGCCTTCGTGCCGGTCGCATGCGGGAAATACTGCAGCTGCATGGAATGCATGTAGCCGGCTTCCGCGGTCCAGGAGTCGTTCGCCTCGACGATCGGCGTGATCGTGAACAGATCCGGATTGCTCGGCGCAATCGACGTATAGGTCGGGATCGCTGCGCTGAGCCACTCGAGCGGTTTGTAGATCGAGTAGTAGTTGGTATCCTTCAGGACCGGCGCCGGCGGCGGATAGGTACCGAGAATTCCGTTCAGGTTGGCCCAGGCCATCGGCACGATGTCGTTGCTGTTGACCGCCGCGTAATAGGTGTAGCTCTTTGCGAAGGTCGTCGCGAAGCCCGCGTTCCACATCGTCGGAGCCGCGAAGGTGTGCGGCCACAGCGTGAACGTCAGCGACGAGTTCAGCTTCGGCAACTGGTCCTGCAGCCACGCCGTCGCCACCACGGCGAGCGCGCCGCCGAGGCTGTGCCCGGTCACCATCAGTTGCAGGTTCTGCTTGGCCGCAAGGCCGCGCAGATAGTCCAGCAGCGACAGGTCCGTCGTGGGATCGGTGAGCGCGATGACCAGCGCCAGCGCGTCGTTGATTCCGGCGCTGATCTGCAGCGGCGCTCCGGCCTGCTGCGGATACAGCCACGGCACCTGGAAGACAGCATCGGCATCGGCGAGCACGTTCTCGAACGCGCCGGCGACCGAGCCATCAACATCGGTGCCGCGGAACGCCACCGCGTAGCTCCCGTCGCTGCCTTGCGCGACGTAGGCGAGCACGCCGTTGTTGACCGCCGGGCCCCAGCATAGCGACCACGGACCGTTCGCCGCACCCGATGGGACGGACTTCAGCATCGCCACGAAATCGCTCGGCTGAACCACATCGAGCGCGTCGTCGATATAGGCGAAGTAGGACAGATACGCTGCAGCAACCTTGTTGAGGGCCATGTGAAATCTCTCTGGCTTGAATGATGAAAACAATTTCGATCAAATCGGGCAGGCAGACCCTGATCCGCCGGCCCACCGGGATGATAGACCGCGTTATCTCCAGGTGCACATCACAACATGTTCAACCCCTGATCATCGAACGTCACCGTGGAGCTGCGACACGCAATGATCGCATCTCATTGCGCGCCGCCCCTCCCATTGCTATGGCGCAGGCTGTCGCAGGACGACACGCCTCGACGATCATCAGCTCCTCGCCACGCTCACCTCGCGCGATGCCCTACTCTCTCGTCATCTTTGATCTCGACGGCACGCTCGCCGACAGCTTCCCGTGGTTTCGCACCCACGTGAACGTCGTCGCGCAGCGCTTCGGCTTTCGTCAGGTGAAGGACGAGGACATCAACGGGCTCCGCCATGCCTCGACCCGTGAGATCCTCGATTTCCTTCAGGTGCCGCGCTGGAAGCTGCCCTTCATCGCGCGCCACGTGCGCCAACTGAAGACGGCGCATGCAGCGAGCATCCCGCTGTTCGCAGGCGTCGACATCATGCTCGACACCCTTGCCGCGAACGGCACCATGCTCGCATTGGTCTCGTCGGACAGCGAGGCCAACGCGCGGCAGAAGCTCGGATCGCGCGCCGGGCTGTTCGCCGATTTCGATTGCTCGGCCTCGGTGTTCGGCAAGGCACGGAAGTTTCGCCGGGTGCTGAAGCGGCTGCGCGTCGACCCGGCAGAGGCCATCGCGATCGGCGACGAGACCCGCGACATCGAGGCGGCGCGTGCCGCCGGCATCGCCTTCGGCGCGGTGACATGGGGCTATGCCGCGGAGCAGGCGCTGCGCGACCACCAGCCGGAGATGCTGTTCACCCGGATGGACGAGATCGTGGAGCGGTTGGTGGTGCCCGCCAGACGAGATTCGTAGCCTGCATCAGCGCCGCCGGCGACATGCAGGGATAGTGACGAGCCTCGATAACCTCACCGCGTCATTGCGAGCGCAGCGAAGCAGTCCAGAGTCTTCGCGCGGCCTCGATTGCTTCGCTGCGCCGCTGCGCTCGCAGTGACGGAGGCTGCAGATGCAACTCCATTTCCGCCACCGGCGGACCTGCTCACCGCCGCAGGAACGCGCCGAATGCGCGCGGACCGTCGCCGACCTTGATCTCTCCGGTGACCTTCAGCGCGGCCACGTCGATGACGCTCAGAATGTTGCTCTCCCAATTGGCGACGATGACGCGCTGGCCGTCGGCGGTCGCCTCGATGCCCTCCGGATAGTCGCCGACGCTAATGCGCTTGAGCGGCTGCAGGCTCGCCAGGTCGAACACGCTGACCGTGCCGTCATACTGGTCGGTGGCGAAGCCCCTGCCCTGCGCCAGCGCCACCGCATAGGGCCGCAAACCGGTCTTGACCCGGCCGATCTCGCGGCGCTCGGCGAGGTCGATCACCGAGACGTCGTTGGAGGCGACATTTGCCGTGTAGGCGCGCTTGCCCTCGGCGTCGATGGTGACACCGAACGGCCGCGTGCCGACCTTGATGGTCGCAAGGCGCTGGCGCGTCGCCGTGTCGATCACCGAGACCATGTCGTCATCGCGGTCGGCGGAGAGCAGCAGCTTGCCGTCTTGTGTCACCGCAAGCCCCGACGGCGAGGCGCCGACCGCGATGCTGCCGGTCACGGTCCGGGTCTTCGCATCGATCACGCGGATTGCGGCGTTGTACCAGTCTGCGACGTAGACCGTCGAACCGTCCGGCGTCACGGCAATGCCGAGCGGCCCGCCACCGACCTCGACCCGTCCAACCACCTTTCGCGCGACAGCGTCGACGACGCTCACGCTCTTGTCGTCCGGGCTCGCCACATAGGCGAAGCGTCCGTCGGCAGCCACCGCGACGCCGGCCGGCTTGCCGCCGATCGGGATCGTCGCCACCGGCTTCGAGGTCGCGAGGTCGACGATCGTCAGATCGTCGCTGAGCTGGTTGGTGACGAAGGCCTCCTCGGCATGGGCACTGGCGCAGCAGACGAGCAAGGCTGCGAGCAGAAACGCTCGAATAGGATCTGGGAGACGATGAGTGGTGCAGCGCCTTGCCTTGTACCCACCTCGCCCCGCTTGCGGGGAGAGGTCGGATTGCATCGCCAGATGCAATCCGGGTGAGGGGGCACAGGTCCCACCACCCACACCACCCGTTCGGCAGCCCCTTACCCCAACCCTTTCCCCGTAAGAACGGAGAGAGGGAGCGCAGCGCTGACTTGGCGACATGGTCGTATCCAATCAGCTCCCGCTTTCCACCTTCTTCTTCAGTCCTTCGAGCCCGCCCTTGTACAGGCCGGTCACCGCATTGACCGCGGCCTCGTCGTTCAGTTCCGGTGGCGGATCGTTGTTGGGGAAGCCGCGGTAGAACGCGCCGGTCCATTCGACCACGCTGCCCTTGCCGTCCGCACTCGGCGTCACCGCGATGGTCGACGAGTAGTTCGTCACCGGCAGCACCTTCACGTCGACGGCGGTGATACGGTACGAATAGCTCATCTTCTCGGCGTCGTATTTGTAGAGCTCCTCGTCGACGGTAGCGCCGCCCTTCAGGGTCAGCTTGCGCGTGGCGCCAATCTCGTTGCCCTTGTCGCCCGCGGTCTTGTCGACGACGCCGAGCCAGCTCATGTCCTGGAAGTTGCCGATCACGGCCCACACCTTGGCGGGCGCGGCGTTGATCTCGACGTGCTCCTGCACCTTGCGCCGGGTCGGACCATGCGCATCCGCTGTGGTCAGGGCCGTCGTTGCGATCGCGAGCGCCGCCGTCACGGCCAGCGCCTTGCCGAACACCATCCTCATGTCGTTTCCTCAGTCACTCTCATTGGCCGGCGCATCCGGCGCGCGGCGGCGCATCTTTGCACCGCTCCCGATTGTTGCAACAAAAAAGACCGTGTCGTGGCCGATCAATTCGCGCCGCAGCAGCGCTTGTATTTCTGGCCGGAACCGCAGGGACAGGGGTCGTTGCGGCCGACCTTGCCGAACGACGCGAAGGGATTGGGCTGCCGGGCGAAGCTGGTGGACGCGGGCAGCGGAGCCCCGCTCTGCCGGTATTGATGCAGCGTCAGCACCGCCTCGCGGATATTCTGGGGCGCGTTGCGACTGAGATTTCGATATTCGACGGGATCCGGGTTCTCGTCGAGAGTTGCACCGATCATCATCATCAGACCGACCGCAGCCATGGCGACTTCGCCGCCCACCCGCTCATACGCATCGAACCTGTCACGACGCAGGTTCGTGGCCGCCGCGAAGCCGTCGATCCACAGCTCCCAGACGACCTCGCCGTTGAAGCCGTCGATCGGAAAGCGCGGCTGGTACTGCTCCGGATGATGCGCGAGCGTCAGCGCGATCTCCCGGTGATAGTCCATGACCAGCCCGAGCACCTCGTTGGCATGGTCGATGCTGGTGAACACGGAGCGACGGCCCTTGCCGAGCCCGAAGGCCGCCGCGAACCATTCGCCCGGCGGAATCGGCTCAGGGAGCACGAGCAGGCCGGCGATGAAGCCGTCGAGCTCCTCCAGCACCATGGCGCGATCATCCAGGGCCAGGAGCGCCTGTTCGAGCTTGTCGTGGCGACCGATCTGCTCCGGCATGCAGCCCCTCTTCCTTCGCTCCTGTCACGTTCCGAGTCGCCCGACGGGCACGGCGCGCACATGGCCGAGCCACGACGCGGCCGTTTTGACACCAAAACGGCCATGCGCGCAAAACCTAAATTTGCGCACGGGATCAGCGGCATCACCCTTGTCCAGTCCTGCCGTGAAAAATATTCCTGTTTCGCCATTTCGGAATTTCTGTTTTCCTGCATGCGTCCTGTCCTCACGAGAGGGGCGCTTCGCGGTCGTCACGGGCGTGGAGGGCGGGATGCGATGGACGTCACGGGCCCGGCGCTTTTGCGCAGACGACGGGTTTTGTGGCGGACGGCGAAATCGTGTGGTCCTGACCTCCCGACGCTGAGGTCAAGTGGGTGTCGATGCCTTCAAGGCGTCGCGCCGATGACGGTGGCCAGAAGGCCCGGCGCACCGAGGAGAGCGCGTATAAGCCGGTAGAAACCGTCGCGCAGGGAAGGCCGGTTGTTCGGCCAATCCTGTGGTTCCTGCCGCCTGCATTTTTTTCGCAGGCGGGCCATGGGTGCGGCCTGCACCCGGCCTTCCCTGCGCCCTCTCACTGAGGAGGGCGGAATGAACGTCAAAGCTCGGGTGCACCTGGCACGGCGAGAACGCGCAGTCATGTCTCTCCGTCATCGCGAGGAGCAAAGCGACGAAGCGATCCAGAGTCCTCGTGGGATCCTGGATTGCTTCGCTTCGCTCGCAATGACGGCCGAGCAGGCTTCGCTCTGCTCGCCTATCATCCCGGCCTCACTCCGCCAGCACCGCCTGCACGAAGCCGTCGGGGTCGGCGCAGAACTCACGCATCGCCTTGAAATGATCCGTATCCTGCACCGCGACCTTCTCCAGGCCGTATTTGGTCAGCCGCAACAGGGTCGCGCCGGGATAGGCCATCAGGACCGGCGAATGCGTCGCCATCAGCACCTGGCAATGGCTGGAGTCATCCATGCGCCGCATCAGCTTCAGGAACTCGATCTGGCGCGCCGGCGACAGTGCCGATTCCGGCTCGTCGAAAATGTAGATGCCCTGGCGCTGGCAGCGTTCCTCGAAGAAGCGCAGGAACCCCTCGCCATGCGAATGGGACAGGAAGTCGGGCGGCGGCCCGCCGAACGGATCGTCCAGTGCGGCCTGATCGAGATAGCGCGCCACCGAAAAGAAGCTCTCGGCGCGGAAGAACCAGCCTTGCGTGATCTTCGGCAACCAACTCGCGCGCAGCGCGGCGGCGAGTGCGCCGCCCATACGCTCGATCGCACGCCCATGGTCGACCGGCATGTAACCCTTGCCGCCGCCAGCTTCGTCGTAGCCCGCGAGCGCGGCAATGCCTTCGAGCAGGGTCGATTTGCCGGTGCCGTTCTCGCCGACGATGATGGTGATGGCGTTGGTGAAGCTGAGCTCGAACGCGTCCTGCAGGAACGGCAGGCAAAACGGATAGGCCGCGCGATCGGAGATCTTCGCCGGATCGAGCCACAGCCGCTTCAGATAAGGGGCCGGCAGCCGGATCTCGCGTTGCTTCCTCGCCATGACGCCTTCACAACCTCGGTAACATCACCGGCAATCTCGCACATCGCGCCCGCATCGGCCACCGGCCCACGCGGGCTACGCCACGACCTCCAGCACCAGCTCCATCGTCATCAGCACCGGATTGTCGCCGCGGACGAGGCGCCCCCGCGCGAGCGCGCCGGTGTAGTCGACCAGCGCGGCGTCAACAGTGGCTTCAAGGCCGTCGTCGCCCGGCGCGATCGCGCCGGCGGTGATCGTCAGCTCCGTCGCGAACGGCTCGACGACGACGCCGTCCTCGAAGCGCGCCCCGATGGTCGAGCCGACGCCGCCGCGAATGCGCGCTTTGCTGATCCCCTGCGCCCGGCAGAACGCTTCCAGGCAACCGGCGAAATCCTGGTTCGGCCGCAGCCGGAGCGCGAAGGCGCGGCAGTCCGTCGTGGCGCCGCTTGGTGCGGCCGCTACCGGCCCGAACAGCTTGAAGCCGGTCTCGACGTCCGGCTCTGCCGTGAAGATCGCGCCGTCGAGCCCGAAGGCGTCGACCTCGAACGGCTCGGCGACGATGGTCTCCTCCGGCAGGATGTGCCCGCCGCCGTTGCGGCTCCCCTCCTCCATCCACAGCGCGTGGCAATGGAAGAATGGCGCGCCGTCGCGCACGCCGAGCGTCATCGTCCCCGTCGACAGGCGCGTCACACCGGCGGGACGATAGGTGTCGCTGTAGAACGCGGCATGATCCGCCGTCTTCGACAGCGCCGGCATCACATAGGCGAACGGTCCGAGCGCACCGCCTTTGATATCGAGCACACCGCCGGCAAAGCCATTGGCCGCAAAGCCGCGGCGCGCGGCGTCCAAGAGCGGCAACCCCTGCTCCATGGTGAAGGTGAACACACGGCCGCGGGCCTCGACCCACTGGATGCGATCCGCGACGGGCGCACCGGGCTGGGTGATGGATCGCATCACGCGTCAGCCCTGCCTGGTGAGATCGAGCAGGCCGCGCGCCTCGAGCTCGTCGCGCACCAGACGCTTCGGAATCTTGCCATAGCCCGATTTGGGCAACGCGTCCCAGAAGAAAAAGCGCTTCGGCATCTTGTAGCGCGGCAGCTTGGTGGCGAGATAGCCGGCGATCGCGCTCTCGCTCGGCGCGGCCGCACCTTCGCGCGCCACGCAGACGGCGACGCCGACCTCGCCCCAGACGGGATCAGGCACGCCGAGCACGGCGACCTCGCCGATGTCGGGATGGGTCAGGATCTTCTCCTCCACCTCGCGCGGATAGATGTTGGAGCCGCCGGAGATGTACATGTCCGACGCGCGGCCGGTGATATAGACGAAGCCCTGCGCGTCCATGTGGCCGAGATCGCCGGTGCGGAACCAGCCGTCGCGAAACGCCTTCGCATTGGCGTCGGGATTGTCGTAGTAGCCCGCAAACACGGCCGGACCGATGACGCAGATCTCGCCGGTCTCGCCCGGCTTCAGCTCACGCCCCTGATCGTCCTGGATCGAGACCTGCATGCCCGTGCGCTCATAGCCGCAGGTGCCGATCCGCGCCTCCGGTCCATCCTCTTCCTCGTGCGCCGCGGCCGGCAGCACCGTGATGTTGCCGGTGACCTCGCCGAGGCCGAAATACTGGACGATGACCTTGCCGAGCCGCGCCAGCGCGCGCTTCTGGTCCTCGCGATACATCGGCGCGCCGGCATAGATCACATGGCGCAGCGAGGAATGATCGAATTGGTCGACGGCGGGATGCTCGACCATCATCTTCAGGATGGTCGGCACCGTGAACAGGTTGCTGATGCGATGCATCTCGATCAGGCGGAAGGCTTCGGTGATGTCGAACTTCTCGCTCGGCAGCAGCACGGTCTTGGCACCGCGCGCGCTCTGCATCAGCTGGTGCACGCCGGCGCCGTGCGACAGCGGCGCCACGACGAGCGACGCGTCGTGCTCGGTCGTGCCCGGCGTCAGGTCTGCAAGATGGTTCGTGATGACGAACGCCATCTGGCCATGCGTCAGCACCGCCGCCTTGGAGCGACCGGTCGTGCCGGAGGTGAAGAAGAACCAGCAGGGATCGTCATGCTCGACGGCCGCGTTCGCGACGTGTGCGCCGACATGCGCCTTCATTGCGTCGGCCACGGCCCCCGTGCCGAAGCTGCCGCCTTCACCGATGCGCCAGGTAAAGTCAGCAGTCGTCACTGCGGCAGCATGATCCGGAAAGTCGCCGTGGCAGAGAAACGCCTTCGCGCCCGAGGCGGTCGCGAGATAGGCGACCTCGTCCGGCATCAGTCGGAAATTGGTGGGCACCCAGACCGCGCCGAGCCGGAACGCGGCGAACATCGAGACGAACATCTCCTCGCAGTTCTTGGAGTGCACCAGAATGCGATCGCCCTTGGCGATCCCCTGCTCGGCCAGCGCCGCCGCGAGCGCCGAGACCATCGCGTCGATTTCGCGCCAGGTCCACGACCTCTCGCCCCAGACGAAGCCGACGCGGTCGCCGAGCCGGCGGCCATTTTGCGTGACGATATGCGCGAGGTTCATCACCCGGCGGGACATGCGCAGGGGTGCCGGTGTCATCGACAATCTCTCGCGCCGCTGCTGCTGACGAACAGACCCATGGAAGCGTCCCCTCGATCGATCCTTCAGGCGATCTCAGCCGCCCGATACCTTTGGGCCTGTTTATCCCGGTCCTGCTCGCCCTCGCAAGGCCGGCCTCCCCATCCCACCCATGCGGTGGCGTGTTTCGAACGGATGCGGATGCCGCGCGACAAACCGTGGCCGGCCGCGCATTTCTTCATATCACCGCGCGCCGAATCTGATTTGAGGACAACCATGATCGATCGTCGCTTCCTGCTTCTCGGCCTCGCTGGCGTGCTCGCCGCTTCTCCGCTGCACGCGCAGGCGCCTGCTTCCAGCGAGCCTGTCGGCATCATGACTGCGATCTACACCCGCGTCGCCAAGGGCAAGGGGGAGGATGGCGGCACCTTCGTCATCGAGGACAAGGCAGCGCGCGCGAAATATCTGTCGAAGTCGCTGGCCGCCCAATGGGCGAAGATGGACGCCCGCACGCCCAAGGGCGAGGTCGGGGCGATCGATTTCGATCCCGTCACGAATTCGCAGGATCCCGATGTCGCCTCGTTCAAGGTGACGTCGGAAATGCAGGACGGCGACAAGGCAACCGTCGCGGTCAGTATTCGCGGCCACCGGACCGAGCGCAAGGAACAGGCCGACGACATCATCCGTTACGACCTCGTGCGCGAAGCGGGCCAATGGAAGATCGACGACATCCGGGGTGCGGTCGATGGCAAGCCATGGTCGATCCGTGCACTGCTGGCGGAGTTCCTCAAGATCACCGAGAAACCTAAACGAAAGTAGAGGCGCATGACTGATGTCCGTGACAACAAGGCCGGGAGCCGCTTCGAGCTCGACATCAACGGCCACGTCGCGTTTGCCAATTACCGGGCCACGCCGCAGGGGGTGATCATCACCCACACCGAGACCCCGCTACCGCTGCGAGGCCGCGGCATCGGTTCGCAGCTCGTGGAAGGTGCCCTCGCGCTGATCCGCGCCGACGGCCGCAAGGTCATCGCGGGCTGCAGCTTCGTCGCCGACTACCTCCGAGACCATCCGGAGAACCGGGACATCATGGCCTGATGGGCCGTGGAATTACCGGGCGAGACGATTGGACGGCGCGCCTTAACGCAATGGCTACCTGGATGGATCAGCAATCCCCCGCCGAGCAAGCAACCAGACCCATGGGGAGAGGCAGATGTTCATCACAGCCATTTTCGACGTTCTCAAGCGCTACGTTCACTACCGCACGCAGCTCGCCTATCTCGACCAGCTCGACGAGCGCACGCTGCGCGACATCGGCTTCGACCGCGACCAGCTGCATGCGGAGGCCTGGGAACGCGCCGGCTTCGTGCACGTCTGAGGCGCTGGCGCGGCCTCACGCCAGACGCGTCCAAAGACGACAAAGGCCCGCACGATGGCGGGCCTTTCGCTTCTTGTTCTTGCCGCGAGCGGCACGCGCTCAGTGCTTGATCTCCGGCGGCAGTTTGCCGCCATTGGCGGCGAGCTTGCTCATCACCTGCTTGTGCAGCCACACGTTCATGCTGGCGGAGTCGTTGGTGTCGCCGCTATAGCCGAGCTCCTTGGCGAGCTCCTTGCGCGCAGCGAGGCTCGAATCGATATCGAGCGCCTTCATCAGGTCGACGATCGAGGTTCGCCACTCCAGCTTCTCGTGCTTGGCAGCCGCCGCCTTGTCGACGATCGCAGCCACATCGACATTTTGCGGCGCAGCAGCCGGGGCCGCCGTCGGGGACGCAGCCGCGCCGCCGGCCGGCGCGGCGCCGCCCGCGGCGGGCGTGCTGCCGCCGGCCGGTGCCGCCTCGGCATGATGGCCGAAAATCGCGCCCATGATCTTTCCGAAAACGCTCATCAATGGCTCCCAATGGATGGTGATCGTAAGAAGAACTCGGCCGGCGATGTTCCGTTGCAGAGACGCCCGTCGGAGCCGCTCCGCCACCGCCGTGGCCTGCCAAACGCGAACACGGCGACGAATGTGAAGCTTACCCAAGGCGGAATGACGGCGGAACGACTTTATTGGACCATGCTCAAGCTTCTGCGTAGGCGTACCAGGCTAATGCACTGCGACATTCACAGCCCTCACCGAGGCGTGAGTAGGCGCAGCCTGTTTTGCTACTATCCTGATGACTTCCGTTCGCGAATGGCCGCCCCGAGGTTCGTCGCGTCTGGCCATCCGCGAATTTGTTCCAACGAGAAGCGCAGCCCGCCTGCGTGGTTGGGAAGCGCCCCGCGCAAGTTGAGGGAGCACACGACGATGGCTACCTACCACAGCAATGCTGCCTCCCACGTTCGGGCGGCAGACGAGGTCGCGGCTGAGCTGACGATTCGTACGATCGACATGTCTAGCCTGATGCGTGCGCTGCGGCTCGGCTGGGATGACTTCAAGGCAGTGCCGAGTCACGCCGTGATGCTATGTGCGATCTATCCCGTTCTCGGCCTGGTGCTGGCGCGTGCAGTGTTCGGCTATGCGGTGGTGCCGCTGTTGTTTCCGCTGGCGGCCGGCTTCGCCCTGCTCGGCCCGTTCGCCGCGCTCGGTCTCTATGAGCTCAGCAGCCGCCGAGACCGCGGCGAGGACACCAGTGCCTGGGATGCCCTGGAGGTGCTGCGGTCGCCGTCGTTCGGCTCGATGCTCGGACTGGGCACGCTGCTGTTCGCGCTGTTCGTCACCTGGGTCGCGACCGCGCAGGCGATCTACGTCGCAGTGTTCGGCTATGGCGGCGCGACCGGTGTGAGCGATTTCCTGCAGCGGGTCTTCACTACGCCGCAAGGCTGGTGGCTGATCGCGGTCGGCTGTGGCGCAGGCTTCCTGTTCGCGTTGCTGGCGCTGTGCCTCAGCATCGTGTCCTTCCCCTTGATGCTCGACCGTCACGCCGGCGCGCTCGAAGCGGTCGTCACCTCGCTGCGCGTGGCGGCCAAGAACCCAGTTCCGGTTGCGGCCTGGGGCCTCATCGTCGCAGTGCTTCTGGTGGCCGGCACGATCCCGTTCTTCCTCGGTCTCGCCGTCGTGATCCCGGTGCTCGGCCACGCCACCTGGCATCTCTACCGTGAGGCCATCGCGATCCACCCCGACGCCGCCCGGATCGTGCCGCCGGTCCCCCGCAGCTCCAAGCCCGCGGCCGATTTCCCGGCGAACCTGTTCCCATGGCGCTCGCGTGACCAGATGTGAGGACGCAGCGATGAGTTTTCACTGCCGCCGGCCTCCGGGCCGGCGGTCGCGTCGAGCGGCCGCAGAGTGTGGCGGCGCTCACGAAATCCGACGCCAATGTGATCGAAAGGCCTTGCTGCTGCCGCGGTTACGCCCGACATGGAGCACGCCCAGCAACGCTTTTTGAATCCATTGCCGTCCAGGTGTTTCGATGATTGCTCGCGTTCTCGCCGTGTCCGCTCTTGCCTGTCTCGCTGCCCTTACCCCCCTGTCAGCGCCAGCGCACGCCGCGGTACCTTGCGGCAACGGCAATTTCGACGGCTGGCTCGCCGAGTTCAAGACCGAGGCTGCGGCCAAGGGCATCTCGCAAAACACGATCAATGCGGCGCTGACGGGCGTGACGCCGGACCAAAGCGTGCTGAACCGCGACCGCGGTCAGAAGGTGTTCAGCCAGACCTTCGAGGAGTTCTCCGGACGCATGGTGCCGCCGCGCCTGACCCGCGGCTCCAACATGCTGAAGCAATACGGCTCGGTGCTGTCGCGGATCGAGCAGAGCTACGGCGTGCCCGGCGAGGTGCTGGTCGCGATCTGGGGCCTTGAGACCGATTTCGGCGTCAATGTCGGCAAGTTCCCGACCATCCGTGCGCTCGCGACCTTGGCCTATGACTGCCGCCGCGCCGAGCAGTTTCGCGGCGAGTTGCTGGATGCGCTGCGGATCGTCGACCGCGGCGATCTCCAGCCGGCCGAGATGCGCGGCGCCTGGGCCGGCGAGATCGGACAGACCCAGTTCATGCCGTCGTCCTGGATCAAATATGCCGTCGATTTCGACGGCAATGGCCGGCGCGACCTGATCCGCAGCGCGCCCGACGTTCTCGCCTCCACGGCGAACTATTTGAAGGGCTATGGCTGGCAGAAGGGCAAGGACTGGGAGCCCGGCGGCCCGAATTTTGCGGTCATCCAGCAGTGGAACAAGAGCGAGGTCTATGCGCGGACGATCGCGACCTTCGCGACGCAGCTGGCGCGGGCGCCATAGCCTGCCCGGAAAAAGGCCGATCGCGGTGACGCGATCGGCCCTTGGTTCAACGATGCGAACGACTGACGCGCTACTTGATCATCCCGGCCTGCATCGCCTTCGTCAGATGAACGCTGCAGGCGCCCATCTTGCCGCTCAGCAGCGCATCCTGGGCCGCCGCGATCTCTCGCTGCGCCGTGTATCTGGCATCGCCATCAGCCATTGCCTCGATCGCCGTCTCAGTCTTCTCCAGGTTGGCCCCGCTGCAGCCGGCGCCGTGCATCCGCGCCGCCTGAGCCGGACCGAACGCGGTCATCGCCGCGATGACGAGCGCGGCCCCCAACAGTTTGCTGTTCATTGTTTTTCCTCGCTGGTGCGACGGCGCAGGCATCATTGCCGGACGCCGCGACATTCTGTCGCACCACCTCGATATTCTCGCGAAATGAAATCACTGCGAGCCGCGCGTGATCGTGGACATCGGTTCACCGTCGCAACATCAAATAGTGAATATAAATTCATTCTGCTCGACCCATGCACCCCGTCGAGGCTCGAGATGATCAACGCTTAACGGCGTCGTAGCCGCGGTGACAGTCTATCGATCGGGCTTTTCAAACGAACGATTGAAAAACAGCATGATTACGGAGGTTTCCGACAGATCGCACCCTCTGATCCCCCTGCCCGATTCTTACCCAAGCGTTACCCAAGCTATGCGCCGGAGGTTTAGCTGCATCGCAACATCAGCGCTTCCGCATCGCAACAATCTCTTCTATGTTCATTTCAACGATGAGGTTCCAATGAAGAACTGAATCGTGAACTAAAGGAGATTTCTCATGTTGCTCTCGCTCATCCGCATGGTTCAGGCGTTCCGTGAGTATCAGCGCAACGTTGCCGAGCTGTCGCAGCTCAGCGATCGCGAACTCGCCGACATCGGTCTCGATCGCTCGGACATCCCGCGCGTTGCCGCCGGTCACTACAACGGCTGATCGGCCTTCTTCCGATATCTACCGGACATCGCCCGCCTCGCTGCGGGCGTTGCCGCATCTAGGCCTGGCGCAGCGAAACACATGCGCCCGCTTTCTCGCGCCGAGCCTCATTGGCGCATTTGCAGCGCTCGGGAAAAGCGCTACCTGTCCCGCGCATGACAGGCTCCAAATCACCTTCGAATACCGTCCACGTTGTCGGTGCCGGCCTCGCCGGCTCTGAAGCCGCTTGGCAGCTCGCCGAGTCTGGAGTCGATGTGGTGCTGCATGAAATGCGGCCGGACCGCATGACCGAGGCGCACCGAACCGCCACCCCGGCCGAACTGGTGTGCTCGAACTCTTTCCGCTCCGACGATGCGGCCAACAACGCCGTCGGACTGCTGCATGCCGAGATGCGCCGGCTGGGCTCGCTGATCATGCGCGCTGCCGACGCCAATCAGGTTCCGGCCGGTGGCGCATTGGCCGTCGACCGCGACGGCTTCTCGGCGGCCGTCACAGCGGCTCTCGAAGGGCATCCACGTATCGCGCTGCGCCGCGGCGAAGTTACCGGCTTGCCGCCGGCGGAGTGGGATCGCGTCATTGTCGCCACCGGTCCCCTCACCTCGCAGCCGCTCGCCGAGGCCATCCGGGACCTGACCGACGAGACGGCACTTGCTTTCTTCGACGCCATTGCGCCGATCGTGCACAAGGACACGATCGACATGACCAAGGCGTGGTTCCAGTCGCGTTACGACAAGGTCGGTCCGGGCGGCACGGGGGCTGACTACATCAACTGTCCGATGACGAAGGAGCAGTACGACGCCTTCGTCGCGGCGCTGCTCGCCGGCGAGAAGACCGACTTCAAGGAGTGGGAGACCAACACGCCCTATTTCGACGGCTGCCTGCCGGTCGAAGTGATGGCCGAACGCGGCCACGAGACGCTCCGTCACGGCCCGATGAAGCCGGTTGGCCTGACCAATCCGCACAATCCGACGGTCAAGCCCTACGCGATCGTGCAGCTGCGCCAGGACAACAAGCTCGGCACGCTCTACAACATGGTCGGCTTCCAGACGAAGCTGAAATATGGCCCGCAGCAGCAGATCTTCCGCACCATTCCCGGGCTGGAGAACGCGGAGTTCGCGCGGCTCGGCGGCCTGCATCGCAACACCTTCCTCAACTCGCCGAAGCTGCTCGATGCGCAGCTCCGCCTGCGCGTCCAGCCACGGCTGCGCTTTGCCGGCCAGATGACGGGATGCGAGGGGTATGTGGAGTCGGCGAGCATCGGGCTGATCGCCGGCCTCTACGCCGCCGCCGAGGTGCGCGGCGCCAATCTGCTGCCGCCACCACCAACCACGGCGCTCGGTGCCCTGCTCGGCCATATCACCGGCGGCCACATCGAGACGATCGACGGTGCGACACGCTCGTTCCAGCCCATGAACATCAATTTCGGCCTGTTCCCGCCGCTGGCGACGACCCCGATCCGCAAGCCGGACGGCACGCGGCTGAAGGGCAACGAGAAGACGGTGGCGAAGAAGCAGGCGATGAGCGCCCGCGCGCTGGCCGATCTCGACCGCTGGATCGCCGAGCACTTGCCCGTCGCGGCCGCTGCGTGAGAGCCCCATGAGTTTGCCGAAGACTGATTTCGCCGTGCTGGCGGCGCGCTGGAGCGAAGGCGTTCTGCTCAAGCGCGACGTGTTCTCGACCGTCGAGCGCGGCCGCTTCAAGAGCGAGGCCGGTGACGTCGACGCCGTGCTGCGCCGGCTCGATGAGGTGCCGTGGTGGTCGTTCGTGCTGGCGCGGCATTTGTTCGCGCGCGAGCGCAAGGCGCTGATGCGCGCCAAGGGGCTCAACGCCGGCCCTGATCTGCTATGGGCTGGGGATCGCGCGCTGGTCCGCGGCTTCATCAATGGCGTGGCGCTGCATCTGGCCAAGCCGCACGGCAACGCCGCCTATTTCCGCTCGGCCAAGCGGATGATGCGCCGGCTGCATCGCGCCGGAATCACGCACAACGATCTCGCCAAGGAGCAGAATTGGCTCGTCGGTCACGACGGCCATTGCTACGTCACCGATTTTCAGTTGGCCGCCTGCTTCGAGAGCCGCAGCCGGCTGTTCCGGATCGCGGCCTATGAGGACCTGCGTCATCTGCTCAAGCATAAGCGGAGTTACGCGCCCGAGGCGCTGACGCCGAAGGAGCGCAAGATCCTGGCACGCAAATCGCTGTTCGCGCGCGTCTGGCTGATGACCGGCAAGAAGGTGTATCGCGCCATCACGCGCGGCATCTTCAATTTCACCGACCGCGAGGGTGGCGGACGACGCCTGGTCAACGATGCGCCGGTGCTGATGGACATGATCCGGAAGAACCCGGCCGTGCGCGACGCGGCGATCGTTGCCTTCGCAGACCGCCGGACCGGCGTCGGGCTCTATGCGTTCGTCGAGGGAGAGCAACCGACGCTTGAAACTCAGCTGCAAAACGAGCTTGCTTCAGCCAAGGGCCCGAAGCCGCCGGAGCATATCCAGGTCGTGCATGCCCTGCCGCGCGACGCCAGCGGCAGGCCACGCACTGAACTGTTGCAGCTGGTCGCGATGAACCAGATCGACCTGATCGAACCGATGCTCACGAGCGACAGCGATCGCGCTTTCCTCAAGGACATCCTGGACTCGCGCAAAAACCTGCGCGACCGGTTCAATTTCGAGGCGGACCTGAACCTGCCTTCGGCCTGAGCGGACGAGACTTCGCGGACCGACCATTGTATCCTTTGGTTGCAATGTCGTTTGGGAGGATTGGCAATGAACGTCGAAACCCGCGCGGCCACAACGTCTCGGTCGTCGAACATCGAGATCATCCCGACCGGCCGGCAACTCGGTGCCGAGATTCGACATGTCGATCTCAAGCATCTGGACGATGCGGGCTTCGGCTCCCTGCTCCGTGCCTTTCACACGCACTCCGTTTTGCTGGTGCGCGGCCAGGGTCTGACGGACCAGGACTTGATCGCCTTCAGCCGCCGCTTCGGCGATCTCGACTGGGCGCCGGTGCAGGAGAACGGGCGCCGCTTCGTCGACGGTCTACCCGAAATCTATATCGTCTCGAACGTGAAGGTGAATGGCGAGGCGATCGGCAGCCTCGGCGCGGGCGAAGCGGTGTGGCATACGGACATGTCGTATCTCGACACGCCGCCGATCGCGAGCGCGCTCTACGCGCTGGAAATTCCCCCCGTCGGCGGCAACACGTCGTTCTGCAGCATGTACGCCGTGTACGACGCGCTTCCTCCTGAACTGAAGCGCCGCGTCGCAGATCTGAAGATCAAGCACGACGGCACCTACAACAGCGGCGGCTTCGTCCGACAGGGCGTAACGCCGACCGATGATCCGCGCACATCGCCGGGCGCGATCCATCCGCTGGTCTGCACGCATCCCGATTCCGGCCTGCGGATGCTTTATCTCGGCCGCCGGCGCAATGCCTATCTGGTCGGCCTCGAGCTCGCCGAGTCGGAAGCATTGCTCGACGCGTTGTGGGCCTATGTTGCCCGTCCGGAATTCTCCTGGGAGCATGTCTGGAAGGTCGGAGATCTCGTCATCTGGGACAATCGCTGCACCATGCATCGGCGCGATCCGTTCGATGATCATGCGCGGCGAATCATGCATCGGACCCAGATCAAGGGAACAGATCGTCCACACTGATTCGCTTGCGCGCGGGATCAGCACGATCAAGCGCCAGATTGCCTGCGAATGAGTTGCAGGTTGCTGGATATTTCCTCGCGCATCGCCTTGAAGCGTCCAACTTCCGACTCAGAGCGGCAGAGTGTGCCGACAATCGGCAGATCGTGCCGCGATCCTTCCGCGAATTGCCTCCGAGCCGAAACACCCCCGACAAATTACGATGGTTGATTTGCAGGCACTGGTGAAACTTGGGAGATGACGCAAGTGAGTCTCAGAAGCAACGTTGCTCGAAGCGCCGAAAGCAGCCTCATCCAGGTCATCCCGACGGGAAAGACGCTCGGTGCCGAGGTCTGCAATGTCGATCTCGGATCCTTCGACGATTGGGCGTTCGCCTCGTTCATGCGCGCGCTGCTCAAGCATCAGGTCCTGCTGGTGCGCGGCCAGCGGCTTGGTGAACGTGACATCGCGGCCTTCAGTCGTCGCTTCGGTCACGCGGATCTATTTTACACCTCCCCCGGGGGCTTGCTGGGCGACAGACTGTCATTCTGCAGCCTCTACGCCGCTTATGACGCGCTCTCACCGGCGCTGCGCAGCCGCGTCGCTCATCTGAAGGTTCGTCATCTCGCGACCGACACCGCCGATGATGGCCGTCGCACCGTCATCGCAGGCCCGGTGCATCCGCTGGTCGGCAATCATATCGATACCGGCCGCTCGATGCTCGCGCTGGGGCAGCGTCGCCATTCCTATGTCGTCGGCCTCGAGCAGGACGAATCCGACGCGCTGCTCGACGATCTCTGGCAGCTTGCCGAACGGCCCGAGTTCAGTTGGACCCACACCTGCCGACCGGGTGATCTCGTCGTCTGGGACACCCGCTGCACGATCCACCGGCACGAGCCGCCGGACATGCCGAGACTCCTGCACAGCCCGCCGCTCTGGAGCACGATGCCCTCGGCCTGAGCCCGCGACGGGTCAGCGCGCGCGAAAACTCGTCGTCCCCGCAGCCCGCCACAGCGTCCACAGCGTCGCGAGGCGCGAGCGGGAGCGCGGCTGAAACGGATCGTCGCGGGGTCCGGCCCGCGCGAGGTCGCGCCGGACCAGCGCGAGCGGCAGCAGAACCGGCCGCACGGCCGGTGGCGCCTGACGCGCCAGCTCGAGGGTGTGATCGAGATGCTGCCGGGCCTGCCCGCGCAGGTCCATGATCACCTCCTGGATCGCCGGCGACGCCTTGCCGGAGAACATCTCCTCCTGGCCGACGCCATGCCGCGCGAGAAGATCGAGCGGGACATAGAGCTGCCGGTGGGCCGCATCGCGCGGCAGCGCCGCGATCACCTGGAGCAACCCTTGCGCGATGCCGGCATGGTGCGCGAGATGATCGGCGTCCGCAAACGGCGGCGCAATGATCTGCGCGGCCAGCGCGAACAGCGCGCCACGCGTGTCGCCGAGATAGCCGTCTAGCGCCGCCATCGTCGGCATCGGATCGTTGTAGAGATCGAACTGATGCTCATCGACCAGGCGCGTCAGCCGCTCGACCGGAAGCGCGAAGCGCTGCACGGTGAGCAGCAATTCGGCCGCAACGGGATTTCCCTCCGCGCCGCCATGTTCGTGACCCGTCAGCGTGTCGTGCCACCACTGCAGGCGGACTTCGCCCGGCAGCGGCTGCGACACGAGATCTCGAATGCGGCTGACTTCGACGTTGAATGCGTACAGCGACAACAGCGCACGCCGGGGCTCGGGCGACATGAACAGCGTCGAGGCGTAGCGGTCGAAATCGTGCTCGCGGACAAGGCCTGCACAGAACGCGGCGTCGCTGTTGGCGGTCGTCTCGCTCATGGGACGGCGATGAGCGCTGCCGCAACCCGGCGCCGCTCGCCGATCATGACGTTGTAGGTGCGAATCGCGGGGCCGGTCTGCATCGCATCGAGCACGACGTTCACGCCACGCAGGGCCGCGCGCAGCGGTGCCGGCGCAATCCAGACTTCGTTTCCGGTGCCGATGATGAGCGTGTCGATCCTGTTCGCCGCATCAAAAACGCGCTGCAACGAATAGCGGTCGATCTGATCGGGCTGGATGACGTCCCAGGCCCAGATCGAGTCGGGCAGGCACAGCAGCGAGCCGCGATGCGACATGCCGGCAAAGGCGAAGCCGCCTTTGCCATAACCGTCGATCGGCGCGGACCGCGGGAAATGCGGGGCGTCAGTTGCCATGCGAGACCAACATCTCAACCCCGATCCGGGTCCAACGGCTGATCAGGGCTTCTTTTTCGGCTCGTCGATCTGATCACCCCGAACGGTTCCGACGCCGAGATAGATCAGGATCGGCGCGGCGATGAAGATCGAGGTGTAGGTGCCGACCAGCACCACGCCGAACATCATCACCGCGGTGAAGCTGTGGATCGCCGGGCCGCCGAACAAGAGCAATGCCAGCAGCGCCAGGGTCACCGTGACGTGCGTGATGATCGAGCGCGACAAGGTCGAGTTGATCGATTCGTTGAGCAGCTGCGGCATCGGCATCTTCTTGTAGCGCCGCAGCATCTCGCGGATACGGTCGTAGATGACGACGGTGTCGTTGAGCGAATAGCCGAGAATGGTCAGCAGCGCCGCGATGCTGGTGAGGTCGAAATCGACCTGGCTGATCGACATGAAGCCGATCGTCAACACGATGTCGTGGACGTTGGCGATCATGGCACCGAGCGCGAACTGCCATTCGAACCGGAACCAGAGATAGATCAGGATCGAGATGATCGCGAGCATCAGGCCGAGCATGCCGACGGCCAGGAACTCGCCGGAAACGCGCGGCCCCACCACCTCGACCCGGCGATACTCTACGGAATCGCCGATCGCCGCCTTCACCTTGTTCGCGGCCTCCTGCTGCGCGGCGTCGCCGCCCGGCTGTTCGGCAATTCGGATCAGAACCGATGCATCGGCCGCAGTGCCGAACTGCTGCAGCTGCACCTCGCCCAGACCGAGGGTCGCCAGCGTCGCGCGCATCCCCGCAATGTCGGCGGTGCCGGACTTGGCCCGCACCTCGAGCAAAGTGCCGCCGCGGAAATCGATGCCGAGGTTCAAGCCATGGGTGAAGAACAGCACGATGGCGAGGATCGACAGCGCCGCAGAAATCGGAAAGCTGATGCGGCGGAACTGCGTGAAATCGAAATGCGTGTCGTCGGGAACGATGCGCAGCGACGGCAGCAGGCCGAGCGCGCTGACCACCGTCAGCACCGCGATCAGGATGCCAAGCCCGATGAGAACCCAGTGTGTCACAGTAGCTCCTAGATTGGCACGCTTTGCGGCCGCTTCCACCGCACCCACCCCGCGACGATCAGACGGGTGAGCGTGAAGGCGGTGAAGACCGTGGTGAGGATGCCGATGCCCAAGGTCACGGCGAAGCCGCGCACGGGGCCGGTGCCGATATAGAACAGCACGGCGGCGGCGATGAAGGTGGTGATGTTGGAGTCGAGAATGGTCGCCAATGCGCGCTTGAAGCCGGCGTCGATCGCCGAGATCGCATTGCGGCCGCCGCGCAGCTCCTCGCGGATGCGCTCATAGATCAGCACGTTGGAGTCCACGGCGATGCCGACCGTCAGCACGATGCCGGCGATGCCCGGCAAGGTCAGCGTGGCATTGAGCAGCGACAGCACGCCGAAGATCATCGCGACGTTCACCACCACGGCGATGTTGGCGAACACGCCGAACAGCCGGTAGGTCAGCAGCATGAACACGATGACGAGGATCGAGCCGACATAGGAGGCGAGCTCGCCCTTGGCGATCGAGTCCGCACCGAGGCCCGGACCGACGGTGCGCTCCTCGATGACCGTCAGCGGCGCGGGCAGCGCGCCGGCGCGCAGCAGGATCGCGAGCTCGTTGGCGGACTGCACGGTGAAATTGCCGGAGATCTGGCCCGAGCCGCCAGTGATCGGCTCGCGGATGACCGGCGCCGAGATCACCTTGTTGTCGAGGACGATGGCGAACGGCTGCCCGACATTCTCGGTGGTGGCTTGCGCAAACTTGCGCGAGCCGGCCGAGTTGAAGCGGAAGGTGACGATCGGCTCGTTGGTGCGCTGGTCGAAGCCGGTCTGCGCATCGGAGAGATCACCGCCGGAGACAAGCACCTGCTTCTTCACGACATAGGGCTGGTTGGGTGGCGATGCGCTCTGGAGCACCTCGGAATCCGGCGGCACCCGCCCCTGCACCGCCTGATCCGCCGGCACCGAGGTATCGACCATCCGGAATTCCATCTTGGCCGTGCGCCCGAGCAGGTTCTTGAGCTGCGTCGGATCCTGCAAGCCCGGCACCTGCACCAGGATGCGATCGTTGCCCTGGCGCTGGATCACGGGCTCGACGGTGCCGAGCTCGTTGACGCGGCGCTCGACGATCTGCATCGACTGCTCGATGGTCTGGCGGATGCGTTCGGTGATGGCCGCCGGCGGGATCGTCAGCCGGACCAGTCCGCCGCCGGCATCGCTGACTTCGAGGCTGCGCTGGCCGCTGGAGCCGAGCAGCCCGCCGAGCGGCTGCGAGAGATCGCGCAGCTTGGAGATCGCAGTTCCCGTGTCGCTTTCCTTGGTGATCCGGACCTCGACCCCATCACCCCGGCTCACCAATCCGGTGTAGCCGATCTTGGCATCGCGCAGCGTACGGCGAACGTCGTCGCGCACGGCATCGAGCCGCTCCTTCTTGATGTAGTTGGAGTCGACCTCGAGCAGCAGATAGGAGCCGCCCTGCAGGTCGAGGCCGAGCACCAGCCGGCGCTGCGCCCAGGCCGGCCAGGTCTTGACCGTCGCTTCGGAGAAGAAGTTGGGCACCGCGCACAGGCACACGACGAGCGCCGTGAGAATGATGCCCAGCGCCTTCCACCGCGTGAAATACAACATGGAGGTTGTCCGTAAGGGCCGTAGCCGGCCCGGAAAATCAGAACATCACAAAGAGCGAAGGCCGGCGTTCAACCGGCCAAGTCGGCGATCAGCTCGCTGCCTTCTCGTCCTTCTTGTCGTCCTTTGCGTCTGCCTTCGCGGGCTCGCCCTTGGTGCGGACGCCCGTGATCATCTGGCGCATCTGGCGCACGCGCACGCCGTCGGCGATCTCGAACTCGACCTGGTCGTCGTCGACGACCTTGGTCACCTTGCCGACCAGGCCGCCCTGGGTCACGATGGTGTCGCCGCGGCGGACGTTCTTGACGAGATCGGCGTGCTCTTTGACCTTCTTCTGCTGCGGCCGCAGGATCAGGAAATACATGATCACGAAGATCAGCGCGAACGGCAGCAGCGACATCAGCATGCTGTTGGTGTCGCCAGCGCCGGCGGCCTGGGCATAGGCAGGGGTGATCAGCATGTGGTCGATCCTCGTGGGCAGCGCCCGGTGAGACGGGAATAGCCGGCGAACCACGCTTGTCTCGGCGCGGGCCGGCCTCTTGCGAATTTCGCGCGGAATATAGCGGCAGCAGTCCCAATAGCAAGGCGCCCCGCCCCTTCATTTCGCCCCGCTTGCGGCAGCCGGCGAGGCCCGATATGGCTGCCCCATCAGGAACTTGCAGCATGTCGAAAAAACCAGCCAGAGCCTCGTCCCGCGCCCCCGCCAAAAACGCCCTCAGACCGCTCGCCAAAGGCCCCCGGCCTGCAGCGCAAAAGCCACCAAAGATCGCGGCAAAACGTCCCGCCGGCCCCGCCTCCGATGATACGGCTGACCGGATTGCCCGTGCGCTGGAAGCAATTGCCGCGCATCTGGCGACAACCCATGCGGGTGCCACGCCCGCGCTGGACCTGAACGCGGCCGACGCCTTCGTCTGGCATCCGAACGGCCGGCTCTCGACGGTGCCGCGCGTCAGCCGTGTCGAGATCGACCTGCTCAAGGGCATCGACCGGATGCGCGACATCCTGATCGAGAACACCGAGCGCTTCGCCAACGGCCTGCCGGCCAACAACGCCTTGTTGTGGGGCGCGCGCGGCATGGGCAAATCATCGCTGGTGAAGGCCGCCCATGCCAGCATCAACGTCACGCGCAAGCCCGCCGACCGGCTGAAACTGATCGAGATTCACCGCGAGGACATCGAGAGCCTGCCGGCGCTGATGGACATCCTGCGTGCCGCGCCGTTCCACTTCATCGTGTTCTGCGACGACCTGTCGTTCGACGGCAATGATGCGTCCTACAAATCGCTGAAAGCCGTGCTCGAAGGCGGCATCGAGGGACGCCCGGAGAACGTCATTCTCTACGCCACCTCCAACCGGCGCCATCTGTTGGCCCGCGACATGATCGAGAACGAGCGCTCCACCGCGATCAATCCGGGCGAAGCGGTCGAGGAAAAGGTCTCGCTGTCCGACCGTTTCGGCCTATGGCTCGGCTTCCACCGCTGCAGCCAGGACGAATACCTCGCGATGGTCAAAGGCTATTGCAGCCATTTCGACGTCGCAGTCGCCGAGGATCAGTTGGAGCGCGAGGCGCTGGAATGGGCCACGACGCGCGGCTCGCGCTCGGGCCGCGTCGCGTGGCAGTTCACGCAAGATCTGGCGGGCCGCCTCGGCGTGCGGCTGACAACGCAAAAAGCCGCGCAGTAATCTGCGCGGCCCTGTGTCGTCCACGATTGCGTGGGGTCAAACGACCGGACCTCACGCCCCGTTGAGGAATTGCAGCGGGTCAACCGGAGACGATCCCTTGCGGATCTCGAAGTGGAGCTGCGGCGATCCGACTTCTCCCGATTGACCCGACTTGGCAATGACCTGGCCGCGCTTGATCGGATCACCGCGCTTCACCATCAGCTCACTCGCATGGGCATATGCGGTGACATAGCCGTTGGAATGCCGCACCAGGACCAGATTGCCATAACCCTTCAATTCATTGCCGGCGTAAGCGACGACGCCATCTTCGGCCGCCTTCACCGGGGTGCCCTCGGGCACGGCGATGTTGATGCCATCGTTGGACTTGCCGTTGGTCTTGGCGCCGTAGCTGGTGATCACCTTGCCGCGCGCCGGCCAGCGGAAGGTCGGCAGCGAGCTGGTGGTCTCGGCCGGCCGTGCCGGCTCCTCCTCCTTCTCGGGCGCCGGATTGGCCTGGGCCAGGCGGGCGGTCTGGACCGGACCGGCGGCCGTCGCGACCCGCGTTGTCGGCGCTGGCGCCGGCACGGTCGCAACCGCCTGGGGAACGGTTGCGACCGGAGCCACCGGCGCAGCTGCCGCCACGGCCCTGCCAGGGACGGTCAGCCTGGTCCCGAGCTTGAGCGGCGAAGCCTGATCGAGATTGTTGGCGCGGGCGAGCTCAGCCGCCGTCAGATGATTCTGGCGGGCGATGCTGGCGAGTGTCTCGCCGCGGTTGACGAAATGGACGGTGGACGGTGCGACGGCCGCCACCGGCTTCGGCGCGACCATTGGCGCGGCGGCAACGGGCTGGGCCGCGGGCGCAGCCACCACCGCGCCAGGATGCGGAATGATCAGCTGCTGGCCTGGCGACAACGCGCGCGGGCCCTTGTAGCCGTTGGCAGCCAGGATCTCAGCCGGCGTCACGCGGTAGCGCTTGGCAAGGATGTCGAGCGTATCGCTGGTGCCGACGATGATCTTGGTGCCACTGGCAGGACGCGCGGCCGCGACCGAACGCGGCGGCACGGTGCCGGTGGTCTCGAGGCGCGGCTGGGCCGGCGGAGCATAGGAATGCGCGGGCTGTGCATAGGCCGGGGGTGCGGCGACGGCGGGCGCCGCGACCGGGACCGCAGCGGGTGGCGCATAGGACGCGACGCCGCGCCCGCCCGACGACATGCCTCCGGCGCCGCCACCGGTCGGATAGGATTGCGGAGCCCCGACCGCCGGGGGCGGCAGCGCCGAGGACGAATAGGCAGGCGCCGGCGCGGGAGCCGGCGTGTAGGACTGGCTGTATTGCTGGTGCTGCCGGGGCGGCTGCGCCTGCACCGACCCGGTGGAATCGGATGCAAAGGGGTTTGAAAACGGATTTTGCGTCTGCGACAGCCGCGTCGACATGTCGGCGCTGCAGCCGGCGACGCCGAACGACATCAGCGCCAACGCCGCAACTTGCGGCAGGCGGCGCGAGCGAAGCAACTCGACAGTGGCGGGCATGGTTACTCACTCGTACGCAACAAACAACGAATTCGAGTAAACACAGCCGCGGTAAATAAGCGCTTAAGCCGCGAATAAAGCGTTGTGCGGCCTGCTGATCCGCACGTTTAAAGTTCGCGCGCAATCCCCGGAATTGCCGGCACAAATCGCACGTCGACGAGCTCCTTTCGGTCGAAACGATCACCCGTCCGCGTGCTCCTGACGAGCGTCTGCACCCCGTGTTGCGGCCCGACCGGCGCGATCAGGATACCGTCCGGCTCCAGCCGGTCGAGCAGGCTCTGGGGAATCTCGTCCATCGCCGCCGTTACGATGATGCGGTCGAATTGGCCGCCCCCCGGCGGCAGCGCGTAGCCATCGCCGAGCATGACCTCGACATTGAAGCAGCCGAGCTTCTCCAACCGTTCCCTGGCCTTGTCGGCCAATGTCCGGAAGCGCTCCACCGTCAGGACGTTGGTGGCCAGCCTGGACAGAATCGCGGCCTGGTATCCTGACCCCGTCCCGATTTCGAGTACACGATGGGACTTCTGCAGCTTGAGCTGCTCGGTCATGTAGGCGACGACGAAGGGCTGGCTGATGGTCTGCCCACAGGCGATCGCCATCGCGCTGTCGCGATAGGCCTCCGGGCGGTCGGCCGGCAGAACGAACTCCTCCCGCGGCACCTCTTCCATCGCGCGCAACACCGCCTGATCGCTGATCCCCCGCCGACGCAGGGTCAGCTGAAACATCATTTTCTCGGGAGGAGCAGCTGGGGGCATCGGGATGTCGGTTGGTGGGCTCGTGCGCAATTTACCTGCCGGGCGAGGGTTGCGCACCGATTTTCCGCACACCCGTCGCAACCGGATGCACCGTCATGGTCCCGACGACGGACCGCGTTCCGCACAAGGAACCAAGTCGGGTCCGGTTCGTTCACTTTATGGGCGATCGTGCCCACGCCGCACGACCGTGAAAGACGACATTGTTGACGTTGCGCCATAAGCCGTTATTTGCGAGCGTCAAATCGGGTATGGGCAAGGACTGACATCATGACTGCACCGCGGCCGCCGCGCGGCTCTGTGTTTTTGGTTGAAGACGAAGTCATGATCCGAATGATGGTCGCCGACATGCTGGAAGAGCTCGGCTACACCGTCGCGGCCGAAGCCGGCGAAATCGGCGAAGCGATGCGGCTGGCCGAGAGCACCTATTTCGACGTCGCCATTCTCGACGTCAACGTCAACGGCAAGGTCATCTCGCCGGTGGCCGATCTCATCAAGGCGCGCAACCGTCCCTTCATCTTCGCAACCGGCTACGGCTCGTCGGGGTTGCCGGAAGAATATCGCGACCGGCCGGCCCTGCAGAAGCCATTCCAGCTCGAGACGCTCGGAAAGGCGATCGACCATGCCCTGCGTGGCGCTGGGCCACAGGGGTAGAAGGCGCTTCAGCCGAGAATGTCGCTGAGCTTGCCGGAGAACGCCTCGTCCGTGCGATCCAGGCGAAGCGGGGTCACTGATACGTAGCGCGCCGCGAGAGCTGCGAGGTCCGTCCCCTCGTCGGGCACATCGAGCGCGGCAGCCCGGTCGAAGCCGATCCAGAAATAGGGGTTGCCGCGGCCGTCGCGCCGCTCATCGACTTTCAAGAAGCCCAGATTGCGCTTGCCCTGGCGGGTGACCACGACGCCCCTGACCTCTTCCGGTGCACAGGCGGGGAAGTTGACGTTGATCACTGTATTCCTCGGCACGCCGGCTTCGAGCACCTTGCGCACGATCTGCGGGCCGAATTTGAGCGCGGTGTCCCAAGACGGCTTGTCACGCGTTGCGACGCTGAATTCCTGCGACAGGGCAAACGACGGCAGACCGAGAATGGTGCCTTCGAGCGCGCCGGCGATGGTGCCCGAATAGACCACGTCCTCGGCAACGTTGCGGCCCTTGTTGACGCCGGACAGCACCACGTCGGGCAGCTTCGCCCCCAGGATATGACGGGATCCCATGATGACGCAGTCGGTCGGCGTGCCGCGCACCGCGAAATGCCGCGGGCCGACCTCACGCAGCCGCAGGGGGTCATTGAGCGAGAGTGAATGGGACACGCCGCTCTGGTCCAGTTCGGGAGCCACGATCCAGACGTCGTCGGACAGGGCGCGTCCGATCTCCTCGATCACCTTGAGACCCGGCGCATGGATTCCGTCGTCATTGGTGCAGAGAATCCGCATGGCCAACCTTCCGTCCCTCCGAAAGCATCGTTCGGGGGTGTCTTATCTGCTGTGCAGCATCGAGGCAAACCTGAGCGCGCTGCGGCACCACCCGGTCAATGCCGGATCCGCCACTGCGGCAGGAACCTGGCGAACTGCCCTCGCGTGCCCAGCCTCAACGGTAGGCTGGATGTGCCGGATCCGCCGGGTGCCTGCTGGACAGGAGGCGCCGGCACCGCTGAAGGCTCCGTCCGCGGCACTGCCGCAAACCGGACCCGCGCGACACTCAACGCCTTCTCGAAGTCGACGGGGTTGAACCAAGCCTGATCGCGCAGCGAGTCGTGCAGGCCCTCGTCCCAGACCCTTGAGGATTCGATATCGAACGCTCCCTTCAGGCGCTGATCGACCGCCTGGATGCCGGAGCCGGTGACGGCCCATTGCCGCCCGATCCAGAAAATATCCCGATGCAGAGCCATGATGCCGGTATCTGAAAAGCAATTGCTGAACAGAACCGAGGATACGACCCGCCGGCGCGTACGCAATGGCGGCGACCTGAGCGGATGCAATTTGCCGCGACGCTATGGCTCCGCGGCCACCACCTTGAGGCCGCCCATATAAGGCTGCAGCACGTCGGGAATCGCGATCGAGCCGTCGGCCTGCTGATAGGTCTCCATGACCGCGATCAGCGCACGGCCGACAGCCGTGCCCGAACCGTTCAATGTGTGCACGAAGCGCGGCTTGCCATCGCTTCCGCGATAGCGTGCATCCATGCGGCGCGCCTGGAAGTCGCCGCACACCGAACAGCTGGAGATCTCGCGGAAGGCGCCGCCATCGCCCTGCCCGGGCATCCAGACCTCGATGTCGTAGGTCTTCTGCGAGGAGAAGCCCATGTCGCCGGTGCACAGCGTGATGACTCGATAGTGCAGATCGAGCCGGCGCAGCACTTCCTCGGCGCAGGCCAGCATGCGCTCATGCTCGTCCTTGCTGGTCTCCGGCGTCGTGATCGAGACCAGCTCGACCTTGGTGAACTGATGCTGACGGATCATGCCGCGGGTGTCGCGGCCGGCGGCGCCCGCCTCGGCGCGAAAGCACGGCGTCAGCGCCGTGAGCCGCATCGGCAACTCCTTCTCATCGACGATGGACTCGCGCACCAGGTTGGTCAGGGCCACCTCGGCAGTTGGGATGAGACCCAGCCGCTCGGTCTTGAGGCGATCATCCGGCTCTGCAATCAGCTCGCCCTTCACGGCCCAGAACTGGTCGTCCTCGAATTTCGGCAATTGGCCGGTACCGAACATGACGTCGTTGCGTACCAGCAGCGGCGGATTGATCTCGGTGTAGCCGTGCTCATTGGTATGAAGATCGAGCATGAACTGCCCGAGCGCGCGCTCGAGCCGCGCCAGGCCCCTCTTCAGCACGACGAAGCGCGCGCCCGACAGCTTCGCAGCCGATTCGAAGTCCATGGTGCCAAGAGCCGCACCGAGATCATCATGCGGCTTCGGCGCGAAGGCGTAGTTGCGCCGGGCGCCGAACATGTGGCGCTCGACATTGTCGTGCTCGTCCTTGCCGTCCGGCACCTCGTCGAGCGGCAAATTGGGAATCGCCGAGAGCTCGCGCGCCAGCTCCTCATCCGCCTGCTTCGCGGCTGCCTCCAGCTCCGGCATGGTGGTCTTGAGCTTGGCGACCTCCTCCATCAGCGCCGATGCGCGCGCGTCATCCTTGGCCTTCTTGGCCTCGCCGATTTCCTTGGAGGCGGCGTTGCGCCGGGCCTGGGCCTGCTCGGAGGCCAGGATCGCCGCGCGCCGCCGCTCGTCGATGGCGAGCAGATGCGACGACAGCGGTGCCAGACCCCGGCGCGTCAGCGCCACATCGAAACCTTGCGGATTGTCACGGATCGATCTGATGTCGTGCATGGTCGTTCGGTCCTGGGAACGAAGAGTATCGGCGAGTCGCCTGGGCTCGCGGGCCGGCCTGCACTACCGCGAATGGCGCCGGATGGGAACAGGCAACGCCCTGGGATGTCCCCGAGCGCAACCGTTCTATTCGGAAGGGTCGGCCGGGAGATTCCCCGAGCCGGACGACGAGCCGGACTTGGCCGCAGCCGCCTGCTTCTCGACGATGCCGACCGCGATGATCGCGCCCTCGTAGAGCGCCAGCAGCGGCAGCGCCAGCGAGGCCTGGCTGAGCACGTCCGGCGGCGTAAGCACGGCCGCGATGATGAAGGCGATCACGATGAAATAGCGCCGCTTCTCCTTCAGCATCTGCGAGGTGACGATACCGATGCGGCCGAGCAGGGTCAGGATGACCGGGAGCTGGAACGCGATGCCGAAGGCGAAGATCAGCGACATCATCAGCGACAGATATTCACCGACCTTGGGCATCAGCGCGATTTGCGCCGTCTCGGGGCCGCCGAGCTGCTGCATGCCCAGTGAGAAGCGCACGATCATCGGCCACACCGCAAAATAGACCAGCATGGCGCCAAGCACGAAGAAGACGGGGGTCGCTATCAAGTAGGGTAGGAAAGCATTGCGTTCGTGGCGATACAGCCCCGGCGCCACGAACTTGTAGATCTGCGTCGCGATGATCGGGAACGAGATGAAACCAGCGCCGAACATCGCGAGCTTCAACTGCGTGATGAAATATTCGAGCAGCTGGGTGTAGATGAACTTGCTGTTCTCGGCACCTGCGACCCAGACGAACGGCAGCACCAGGATGTTGTAGATCTGCTTGGCGAAAAAGAAGCAGAAGATGAAGGCCACGCCGAAGCCGAGCAGCGCCTTGATCAGCCGCGATCGCAGCTCGATCAAGTGGTCCATCAACGGGGCCTTGCTGGCCTCGATATCTTCGACGGTCATGACGCTTTGGCGTCCTTCAGGCGGTCAGCTTCTGCTGACGCAGACATTTCAGGCTGCGGCTCGGGTTTGATTTCACGGACGATCGCCAGCGGCTCGCCCACGGATTGATGGACTTCAGCCTCTGCGAAGGTCTCGGCCACTGGAGGTTCGGGGGTGGTCGGGGTCATCACAGGAGGCTCGGGCGAAGCAGCAGCCACATCCGATGCGGGCGCCGGCTCGGCGGGCTTGTCGATCCCCTCGATATCGAGAGCCTTGTCGACGTCGCGCTGCAACGAGGAGATCACCCCGGTCGGGGTGAAACCGCTGGCCGCCTCGCGGACCTCATCGAAACTCTTCTTGAGGTCGGCCATCTCCGCTTCGCGCATCGCCTCCTGGAACTGGCCCTGGAACTCCGAGGCCATCCGGCGCGCCTTGCCGATCCATTGCCCGACCATGCGCAGGACGCCCGGAAGCTCCTTGGGACCGATCGCGATCAACGCGACGACCCCAATGACGAGTAGCTCACTCCAGCCGATATCGAACATGAAACAATCCGCCTACGCGACGACGCCTCTGATCCCGCCTGTCCGGGCCTGTTGTCTGAACAGGTCCCCGGTGCCGTCCCTGCGGGAGCGCGCCGCCGGCGCCTTTCACGCGCAGATCAAACGGCTTTGCTGCCGACATCCGTGCGGGTGGCCGAAGGCGTGGCGCCGTGATCGATCGACTTGACGGGCTCGGTCTTCTCCGGCGCCTTGTCGTCGTCCTGCATGCCCTTCTTGAACGCCTTGATGCCCTGCGCGACGTCGCCCATCAGATCGGAAATCTTGCCGCGCCCGAACAACAGCAGGACGACCGCGATCACGACGATCCAGTGCCAAATGCTAAGCGAACCCATCCTGCAACCCTCCAAACACCGGCGCAGCCTTCACCCGACTGCCCGTCGACGCTACCGCCGAAACCGCGTCATATCCACGGACTTGGCCGCGACACTTCGCTTCTAGCATTCGATTGCGAAACATCAACACGAACGCGGCGCATCAGCCGAAAACCGCCCGCGGACAGCCCGATCTGGCCGGAAGGTAGGCGCCAACGCCCCCAAAAACAAGCACTTAAGGTCCGACAATTCGCGGCCGGACCTACGTAATAACGCGAGTGTTAACAGCCCCGGCCGCTAGCTTTGGTGCGGCGAGCCGTCGTCGTCGGTATCGCGGTCGTGCGCGTCATCGGCCGCGTCGATCTCCTCATCCGCCGCGTCGACCTCGGCCTCGGCCTCTGCCTCGTCGTCTGCCTGAGCGTCAGCGTCGGCAGACAGCTCGACGAGCTCGATAACGGCCTCGTCGTCCGGCCCGACCTCGATCTGCTCGACGGCCAAGTCCACCTCGGTGATCTCGGTTTCCGCATCGGCGCCCGGCAGTTCCAGATCGCCAACGGCGACCTGCGACGAGGTGTCGTCCCGAACGGCGGCCTCAGCGGTCGCCATCTGGCCTTCGGCGACCTCGGCCGCAGCCGTGTCGGCTGCGACCGTTTCCATCTCGGCCGTTTCGTCTTCGGCGGCTTCGGCCTCGCCAGGCTCGGCCTCCACCGCCGGCGCAAGCGCCAGGTCGAGATCGCCCGGATCCAGCGGCTCCTCGTCCTCCCGCAGCGTCGGATCGTCCGATGGCGTCGGGACGGTGAAGCCGGTCGGCAGCCGGGAATCCAGCAGGCCGGTTCCCTTCAGCTCTTCCAGGCCAGGCAGATCGCCCAGGGTCTCCAGGCTGAACTGAGCCAGGAACGCATCGGTGGTTCCGAAGGTCAACGGACGGCCCGGCGTCTTGCGGCGCCCCCGCGGCTTGATCCAGCCCGTCTCCAGCAGAACGTCCAGCGTTCCCTTGGAGGTGACGACGCCGCGGATCTCTTCGATCTCGGCACGCGTCACCGGCTGGTGATAGGCAACGATGGCCAGAACTTCGATCGCCGCGCGCGACAGCTTGCGCGTCTCGGTGCTCTCGCGCGTCATCAGCCAGGCGAGGTCGCCGGCGGTACGGAAGGTCCACTTGTTGGCGACGCGCACGAGATTGACGCCGCGATTGGCGTACTCCGCCTGCAGCTGCGCCAGTGCGGCCTTGATGTCGACACCTTCAGGCATACGCTTGGCGAGCGCAGCCTGCTCAAGCGGCTCGGCCGAGGCAAACAGGAGAGCCTCGAGGATGCGCAACTCTTCGGGGCGCGCTACAGGCTCGATCGCGATCTCGTCGGGCTCTTCCATGCGCAGTTCCGCCAAGCTTGCCATGGCAGGGTCTCCTTGTTCGTTACTCAACCGTCAAGTCCGGCGCAGCCATGGCGCCTGGCTGGATCGGTGGACGCTTACGAAAGTACAGCGGCGCGAACGCCTGCTTCTGGTTCAGCTCGAGCTTGCCTTCGCGAACCAGCTCGAGCACGGCCGCAAAGCTCGATGCGAAGACGGTGGCCTTCTGTGCAGGCTCGACGACGTAGTCCAGCAGGTAGTCGTCGAGACATCCCCAATCGTCCGAGACCTCGGTCATGCCGACCAGACGCTCGAGCGAGGCGCGGGCCTCGGCAAGCGACCAGACCGTGCGCTTGGCCATATGAACGGACGTGACGACCCGCGACTGCCGCTGGATGGCATAGGCCGACAGCAGGTCGAACAGGGTCGCGGTGAACTTGGGACGACGGACCTCCGCTATGGCCTCCGGGTTGCCGCGCGGGAACACGTCACGCTGGAACTGGGGCCGGTTCATCAGGCGATTGGCGGCTTCGCGGATCGCCTCCAGCCGGCGCAGCCGGTTGGCAAGTGCCGTGGCCATCTCCTCGGCGCTCGGACCTTCCTGCGCTGGCGGCTCGGGCAACAGGAGACGCGACTTCAGAAAAGCGAGCCAGGCCGCCATCACGAGATAGTCGGCGGCGAGCTCCAGCCGGATCTTGCGGGCAGCCTCGATGAACTGGAGATATTGGTCGGCGAGCGCCAGGATGGAGATCTTGGCAAGGTCGACCTTCTGCTGCCGCGCCAGCGCGAGCAGCAGGTCGAGCGGGCCCTCGTAGCCCTCGACGTCGACGACCAACGCCGGTTCGGCCTCGGCCAGCTCCGTCGTGGGACGGCCGGTTTCAAACGACAGAATTTCAGCGGTCATGCGCTAGCGGATCCCAGCCGGTTGATCAAGGCGTCGAGCTCGCCGCGCGCGGCGTCACGATCGAAGCCTGTAGGTGCCTTGCGCGCCGCAAGCGCGCGATCGGCGCGGATCAGAGCCTGCCCTTCAAGCTCAGGCGTCTCGGCGGCCACGGCCTGCATCTCGTCGAGCTTGCCGTTGCAATGCAGAACCATGTCGCAGCCAGCCGCCACGATCGCACGCGTGCGCTCAGCGATCGATCCGGCCAACGCGTTCATGGAAACGTCATCACTCATCAACAAACCCTGGAACCCGATCCGTTTGCGAATCACCCGTTCGACCATTGTCGCAGAAGTCGTGGCCGGATGGGCGGCGTCGATCGCCCTAAACACAACATGTGCAGTCATCGCCATCGGGAGGTCGGCCAGCGGCCTGAACGCGGCGAAATCGGTTGCGTCGAGTTCCGCTTCTGGCGCGTCCACGGTCGGCAGCCGGAAATGGGTGTCGGCGGTGGCCCGGCCATGCCCCGGAATGTGCTTCAGCACCGGCAGCACGCCGCCCTGCTCCAGCCCCTCCGTCACCGCCCGGGCGATCGCCGCCACCTTTTCTGGCGTCGTGCCATAGGCTCGATCCCCGATCACGGCATCGGCGCCGGCGACAGGGACGTCGGCGAGCGGCAGGCAATCCACAGTGATGCCGAGCGCGAGCAGGTCGTCGGCGATCAGGCGAGCGCTGAGCCAGGCGGCACGGAGGCCTGCGGCCGAATCAAGGTCGTAGAGACGGTCGAACACCACGCCGGCGGGATAGGCCGGCCAATGCGGCGGCCCCAGCCGCTGCACCCGGCCCCCCTCTTGGTCGATCAGGACCGGAGCGTCGGCGCGGCCGACGCAGGCCCTTAATTCCTCAACCAGCGCAGTCACTTGGGCGGGCGACTGGACGTTACGTTTGAACAGGATGAAGCCCCAGGGCCTGAACTCGCCGATGAACGCGCGCTCGGCGTCGGTGAGATCAGGCCCGGAGATGCCGGTAATGAAAGCCCGCATGGTCATGCGGGCCGCATAGACCCCGCCTCGGGGGCGGTCAAGCAGGCCTTAATTGTTGCTAAACGGGAAACACTGTCCGCCGGCAGTTTTCAACGATCCGCACATCTTGTTGGCCTCTTCCTTCGTCGCGAAGGGCCCGACGGCTGCGCGGTACCTGACGCCGCCCTTCTCACCCAGATCCATCCGCTTGATGATCGGCTCATATTTGCCCAGCACGGCGCCGTACTTGTCCTGCACCGCCTTGTAGGACGACATCGCCTCCGCCTCGCTGGCCTGCGACGAGATCGAGACCAGGTAGCCGCCGGTACGATCGGTCTGGGTCTGCTCGGTGACCGGCACGGCCGCGGCGATGCGCGCCGGTGCGGCCGGCTGCGGTGTCAGCGGCATCGGGCTGTCGTTGGCGGCCGACGCGTTGGCGTTGGCCGGCGACTTTCGGCCCTTCGGCGTCGCCGCCGGCTTGGTTGCAGGCGTCGCCGGCATCGGCGGATCGGCCGCAGCAGCCTGATTGCCCCCCGTCACGGACAGCGTCTTGATCGGACGCGGATCACTGTTGGGCAAAATGCCGTTGGCGTTGGCCATCTGCGACATCGGGGCCGCCCCGGCGCTGACCGGTGGCGGAGCCGCATTCTGGTTCATCTGCGGGAACACCACGCGCGGATTGCCGCCGCGGGCGTTCAGATCCATCGGCGTCTCCTCGCGGGACACCAGCTTCTCGCCGCCGTCATTGCCGAGCAGACGATCCGGCACCTTCGGCGTCGGATCCTGCTGGGCCATGATCTTGGTCGGACTGTTGTCGGCGCGAATGATCGGCGGCTCGCCGGTACGGCCGGACGAGATGTAGGTCTTGTAGCCGTAGGCGCCGCCGGTGCCGACCACCGCAAGGGTCAGCACGGCGAGCACGGTGCTCATTCCGCTGCGCCGCCGCGGCCGCTCCTCTTCCTCGCCCTCGTCGTAACCGTCCTGATAGCCGTATTGGCCGTCCTGGAAATCGTTGTCGCCCTGAAACCCCTGCTGTCCCGAGCCCATCTGCCCGAACAGCGCATCGTCATAGCGCGAGGAGTCCGGCTCGTTGTCGTCGAAGCCGTTGTCGCGGTTGTAGTCGCGGTCATTCTCGGCGAACCCGTGGCGCGATTCCCCGACGCTGTAGTCGAGCTTGGACAACTGATCGGCGAACTCCGCGTTCGGATAACCCTGCTGCTGCCGGGGAGCGGGCGCGGGCGCGAAATCCTGGTCCGGGAAACCCGGCTGGCCGCGCGGATCCTGATAGCCCGCCGGAAAGGCCGGCGGTGCAGGCGCCGGCTGCGGCGGCTCGCGGCCGATGTCGGCGAAGGGGTTGGCGGCGGCAGGCTGGGCACGTTGCATCCAGGCCGGAGCGCCGGCCGGAGGCATGCCGGGAACCGGCTGTTCCGGCGCGGGCGCCGCGGGGCGCGCCATCGGACGCGGTTGAGATTGCGGAGTTGCCCGGCCCGAGGCGGCAAAAGGATCGTTCTGCCCGATCAGGCGAGCGAGTTCGGCGAGCGGATCGGCATCGGCCTGCTGGTTTCCACCACGGCCAAAACCATCAGCGGGAAAGGGTCTGTCCTGGTAACGATCAGCCATCGTGATGAAGCGTCCCTGCGGGTGAGCCGCATATGCGTCCTAAGGCGGACCCTGCCAGATTGAGGCCCCCAACTGAAGTCGTGTGTTTCCCCCAATCAGCGCATTGCATCAGGAGCATTAACGCCCAAGATCGCAAGTCCCGACGCCAGAACCGAGACGACGCCCTGAACCATGGCCAAACGTGCCTTGGTCAATTCTGCATCATCATCGATAATGAAGCGTAAATAGGGCAAATCCCGCCCCCGCGTCCAGAGGGCGTGAAATTCGCTTGCAAGTTCATACAGGTAGAAGGCGATCCGGTGCGGCTCATGCGCCAGCGCTGCGCTCTCCACCGTACGTGGGTACAGTGCCAGGCGTTTCAAGAGGTCGTGTTCGGCCGAGTCGGAGAGTTTTTCGAGGTTGGCCTCGCGGAGGAACGCTAACCGCGCCCCCTCGTCCTCCGGCAGGTCCTGGAGGCTCTCCCGCGCATTGCGGAAGATCGAATGCCCCCGCGCGTGGCCATACTGGACATAGAACACGGGATTGTCGCGCGACTGCTCGATGACCTTGGCGAGGTCGAAATCGAGCACGGCGTCGTTCTTGCGGTAGAGCATCATGAAACGGACCGCATCACGCCCCACTTCATCAACAACTTCCCGCAAGGTGACGAAGTCGCCGGAGCGCTTCGACATCTTCACCGGCTCGCCATTGCGCAACAGCTTGACGAGCTGCACGACCTTGACGTCGAGCACGGCCTGTCCGGCCGTCACCGCTTTCACCGCCGCCTGCATGCGCTTGATGTAGCCGCCGTGATCGGCGCCGAATACATCGATGAGATCAGTGAAACCACGCTCGTATTTGTTCCGATGATTAGCAATATCGGAGGCAAAATAGGTATAGGAGCCGTCCGACTTGACGAGTGGACGATCTACGTCATCGCCGTAAGAAGTCGCCCGAAATAGGGTTTGATTGCGATCCTCCCAATCATCGGGCAATGCCCCCTTGGGAGGAGGCAGCCTTCCCTCGTAGATTAACCCTCGATCCTTAAGATCTTTAAGCGTTTGGCCAATATAGTCTGGCTGTCCTAAGGAGGCCGGCATCGAGCTCGCACCAAATGTCGCCGTCCTGGTCTCGCTTGTGAGCGGGCCCGTTTCTTTTAGCTTCTGTTGAGCCAAGTAGGCCCGAATCCCTCTGTGTCCCTTAGGGCTTAGAGAGTACGCTTCCTTAGCAAAATAGAACGTTGGTCGACCGTCTGGCGCCGTAAACTTCACAGCCCCTTCGAGAAGCGCCTTTTCCGAGAAAAAGACATCAAAGGTGATGTTGAGCTTTTTCAAATCCTCAAGAATCTGAACAAGCATCTCCTCAAGAGCTGCTTGTCTCACGATTGGCAGCCAGTCGGTGTCCTGTATCCTTGTCAGCTTGTCGCCATAGTCGTCGGCGAGAGCCTTACCAACAGGTTTTAGATAGTCGCCAGGATACAAGCCGTCTGGAATTGTGCCGATTTCCTCGCCGAGGGCTTCGCGATATCTAAGAAACGCAGAGCGTGCGAGCACGTCAACTTGGGCCCCCGCATCATTGATATAGTATTCGCGCGTAACATCGCGGCCAGCGAACTCCAGCAAGCTGCAAAGAGCGTCGCCGAACACGGCGCCACGGCAATGGCCAACATGCATCGGCCCGGTCGGGTTGGCCGAGACGTATTCGACGTTAACCTTCGGCGCCCCTGGGACAGGTGCTATACGCCCGTAATTGACACCTTCACGCAATATCTTCCGAAGTTCGTCCGTCCAAACGAAGGACTTCAGCGTCAAGTTTACGAAGCCTGGCCCAGCTACATCAACTTTCTCGATCCGGCTATCTATCCGCAGAAGCTCATCCGCAAATCGGCCTGCAAGCTCCCGAGGGCTTTTGCCTGCCTGTTTAGCAAGCACGATCGCACTGTTCGTTGCTATGTCTCCATGGGCCGGATCTTTGGTCGGCTCTACCACGACCTTCGACTGGTCAACGTTCTTAGGGAGAAAACCAACGTCAACCAACGCCGCGTTGGCGGACGCGACGCTACTGCCTATCGTGATGAAGAGGTGCTGATGTTTTTGGGTCATGCTACCGCCGCCTAACGCAAATCCGGAGTCGAGTCAAAAAGCCGGTGGTGCTCGGTTAAGGCGAAACGGTCCGTCATTCCGGCGATAAAATGGCCGATGCGGCGAGCCCGATCGCCCTCGCCGTCGCAACCGTCCAGCCAGCCAGCGGGCAGCGCCGAACCGTCCTCATGGTAGCGGCCGTACAGGTCGGCGACGATGCGCTCGGCGTCGCGCATCACCCGCATCACCCGCTCATGGCGGTACATCCGCTGCCAGAGGAACCCCTTGATCGTCGCCTCGTGCTCGGCGACATCGGCCGGAAACGCCACCAGCGGCCCGCTATGCCGCCTGATGTCGTGAGGCGACATCGGCTGCGCCCGCGCGATCCGGCGCTCGGCCTCGGCCGCTACGGCTGCGATCAGGTAGGAGATCAGCTCGCGCACCAGCTCGGCGCCGCGCCGGATCGGATCGAGCGCCGGATATTGGCGGTCGATCTCGGCGATCATCGCGGCCAGCAGCGGAATCTCCTTGAGGTCGTCGACCGTGAACAGGCCGGCCCGCAGCCCGTCGTCGATGTCGTGGGCGTCATAGGCGATGTCGTCCGCGAGCGCCGCGACCTGGGCCTCGAGCGAGGCGTAGCTCCACAGCTCCAGGTCGAACCGGGTATTGAACTCGGCGATTCCCGGCGGGATCGGCTCCTGCAACGGCCCGTTGTGCTTGACGATGCCCTCGAGCGATTCCCAGGTCAGGTTGAGTCCGTCGAAATCCGGGTAGCGCTGCTCGAACGACGTGACGATGCGCAATGTCTGGGCATTGTGGTCGAAGCCGCCATGGTCCGCCATGCAGCGGTTCAGCGCGCGCTCGCCGGCATGGCCGAACGGCGGATGGCCGAGATCATGCGCCAAGGCCAGCGTCTCCGTCAGGTCCTCGTCGAGGCCGAACTGCCGGGCCAGCGCGCGGGCGATCTGGGCCACTTCCAAAGAATGGGTCAGGCGGGTGCGGTAGTGGTCGCCTTCGTGGAAGACGAACACCTGGGTCTTGTGCTTCAGCCGGCGGAAGGCGGTCGAATGGATGACACGGTCGCAATCCCTACGGAACGCGCTGCGGGTCCGGGACGGCGGCTCGGCGAACAGGCGGCCCCGGCTGCGATCGGGATCGCAGGAATAGGGAGCGCGGGGGGCAGCCATTCCGACCGACACGGGCGATTGTTCCTTTTGCGGTTTGATTCCTCGGCGGAGCCCACTTAACTATGGGGAGCGCCCGGCACCAAATGAATAGGGCATGACGCGCTACCTCGGAGACCTCCTGCCATGACTGATGCCTCGACCGGCCCCGTCACCATCAGCGAACGCGCCGCCCGCCGCATCGGAGAGATCCTCGGCAAGGAGAGCGCCGGCGCGATGCTGCGCATCTCGGTCGAAGGCGGCGGCTGCTCCGGCTTCCAGTACAAGTTCGACATCGACCGCGCCAAGGCCGACGACGATCTCGTCATCGAGCGCGATCGTGCGGTCGTGCTGGTCGATCCGGCCTCGGTGCCGTTCCTCGCCGGCTCGGAGGTCGATTTCGTCGACGACCTGATGGGCGCCTCGTTCCGGGTCAATAATCCCAACGCCACCGCCTCCTGCGGCTGCGGCACCAGCTTCTCGGTCTAGCGTCCCCTCGTTGTCGGCTCAGGCCTCCGCCGTCGCAGCCGGGACATCGGACGGCGCAAGCGCCGGCGCCTCGACGTTTGGCGCGGGCGTTCCGATCGCCTTCAGCATTGCCGCCACCATGGCCGGCTTGCGCAACGGCTTGGCCAGAAAGTCGGTCATGCCGGCCTCGCGGCATTGCTTGATGTCGTCCGGGAAGGCGTTCGCGGTCAGCGCGATGATCGGCAGCTCGGCGAGCCGTCCACCCTTGGCCCGGATGGCCCGGGTCGCGGCGATGCCGTCCATCTCCGGCATGCGAACGTCCATCAGCACGAGGTCGAACTCCTGTTCGTCGGCCGCCTTCACCGCCTGCAGGCCATCCGGAACGATGCATTTGTCGACCGGGAACTCCTGCAGCATCTTCGACACAACCATGCGGTTGGTGGCGTCGTCCTCGGCGATCAGCACGCGCAAGGGACGGCCGAGCGCCTCGATCCGTGCCTTGAGGTCGCCGGCGCCGACCCGGTCGCCGCGCTGATCGGACACCTGCTTGTCGCTCCACGGCAAGGTCAGGCTGAAGCGGAAGGTCGAGCCTTCGCCCTGCACCGACGACACCGCGATGACCCCGCCCATCTGCTCGATGATCCGCCGGGAGATCGCCAGCCCGAGCCCGGTGCCCCCGAAGCGGCGGTTGATCGAGGCATCGGCCTGGGCGAAATCCGTGAACAGCTTGCCGACCCGATCGGCGGGAATGCCGATGCCGGTGTCGGAGACGCGCCACTCGATCGTCGCCCTGTGGTCGTCGCGCGTGCGGCAGGCCACGGCGATGGTGATGCCCCCCTGTTCGGTGAACTTCACCGCGTTGGAGGCCAGATTGATCAGCACCTGACGAATGCGCGCCACGTCGCCCTTGAGCGCCGGCGGCAGCTTCGGATCGATGTCCGCTTTGACCAGCAGGCTCTTCGATTTCGCGTTGACGCCCATGATGGCGGTGACCGCCTCGACCAGCGCCGCCGGCGAGAAATCCACCGTCTCGAATTCGAGCTTGCCGGCGTTGAGCTTGGACAAATCGAGGATGTCGTTGAGGATGCGCTGCAGGTTGTCGCCGGACTCGCGGATCGTCATGACCGCGTGACGCTGCTCGTCGTCGAGCTTCGTCTCCAGCAAGGTCGAGGCGAGCCCGAGCACGCCGTTCATCGGGGTGCGGATCTCGTGGCTCATCATCGCGAGGAAGTCGGATTTGGCACGGCTTTCGGCTTCCGCCTGCTCGGCCCGCCAGCGCTCGGTGACGTCGCGGCCGAAGCCGCGATAGCCTGCGAACTTGCCCTCATGGTCCCGCGCCGGCCGCGCCGTCAGCGCCCAACGGCGGCGCTCGCCGCCAGCCACCACGACATGGATCAGAATCTCCGGGATCGACAGCCGCTGCGCCATCCGATCGGCCAACGTCTTGAGCGTCGCCGTATCGGTCGGGCAGAGATATTTCAGCGTATCGATCAGCCGCTCGCCCTTGAGCTGATCGAGCGGAAGCTGGGCCACGTCGGCGAAGCGCTGCGGCGCGTCGATCAGACGGCCCTCGGCATCGGTCTGCCACAGCCAGCTCGCGGCGTTCTCCTGGAATTCCTTCAGGAGCAGCGAGATCGTCTCGTTCTGGCGCTCGTGCCGGATCTGCGCCTTCAGGTTCTCCAGGAACACGTTGCCGTGCGACACCAGGTGCCGCACCATGAACGACGTGTAGAGCAGCAGAAACACGACGAGCACGAGATAGGTCGCGCCGCCGCACAGAAACAGCGAGCCCACCGAGGCGAGCATCAAGGTCCAGGTGTAGGCGAGACCAGCCCGCGGCACGCTCGACATCGCGAACGCGCCACCGGAGATCATCCCGGTCATCAGCGAACCCACGATGATCTGCAGATGCGGATCGACCTGCGGCATCACGATCAGCGGCAGCGATCCCCAGATCGTCGCCAAGAAGAACGCCTGCAGCGTCATCCGGGAGATGGCGCGCTCGGACGCCTCCTGCGGCCGCGACTTGCGCGCGCGCCACCAGCCGCGCAGCGCCATGCCGCCGGCCACCGCGATCGCGGCGCCCCACGCGATGAGAAAGAGATTGGAGACGGTGTTCCAGAACACGCCAAGAATGATGGCCGCGTTGGCGAAATTGATGCCGATGGTCACGGGGACGAGGCGCGCGACGGCATCGACCTGCCGCGCCCGGATGCGCCGGCGATCGCGCTCGGTGAGCGCTTCGTCGTCGAGACCCTCGATGGCGCCGAAGCCGCCGATCCAAAGGAAGAACGCGCCCAGCGGACTGGCGCTTGCGGTTCGCTTCGAACTCGTGGGATCCCCAGGCCAATTCATGAGGGCGCGATGCTTTCCTTGTGGTCCCTTGCCATGCCTGATCGGCTGCTTCAGCCGCGTTAATTGTTCCGCCCGTAGAATTACGGAACCTCCGAATGCGCGCGCTGGCAGCGCCGGATGCAACTCATCGTTCCCGCGGCACGATGTGCCCGAGTCATGATCGTCCGTTTCCCCCTCGTTCAGGTCGAGGGCGCAGGGAATGCCGGGTGCTGGCCGCAACCCATGGCCCGCCTGCAGAAAGAAAGCAGGCGGCAGTCACCACAGGTCCAGCCGGTCAACCGGCATTCCCTGCACGACGGCTCTACGCCTTATACGCATTCTCCCCGGGGACCGGGCTGTCTTGCCCCCGTGACCGGCGGATCATCGTCACCACCGGCGTGGCCTCAGCGTCGGGAGACCAGGACCATGCGATTTCGGCGTGCGCCCTGTGCCGTTCGTCCGCACGGCATCACGCCATGCTGCGGCCCACGACGCCCATCGCATCCCACCCCGCGTGTCGTGACGATCGCGATACGCCCCTCGTGCCGGGGCGGGACGGCGACATAGGAGCATGAATTCTGTAAAAGCGAAACCACGATATTTTTCGCACCGGGACTGGACAGGGCAAATCAGCTTGAAGGCGCTCGTGAAATCAATCTCTCGGCGCACGCTATTCGACGCCGGCTGCGCCCAATTGGCATCGCCAACATGGGTCATGCGGTGGATCGATTTGCCCGACGTGCACGCGGGATCGCAATCACCACGTCGTTGTTCGCTGATCCCTCACAGCACCGCGCCGGAGGCGTAGGCACTGGCCCAATGCGGAAAACCGTTTTCGGCGGCACGCGCCGCCGCGTGATCCCAGTCATAGGTCAGCGCCAGCAGCTCGGCCTGCCAATGTCCGCGTCGCTCGGTCAGAACCGCATAGCGCGCGTGCGGCGAGCGATGTTCGAGCTGGGCTGCGATCGGGATGTCGCCGAACACCGGGCAGCCGACGCTGCCGGGGTTGATCACCAGCGGCCCACGGGGCACCTGCACCACCGCCTGCCGATGGCTGTGGCCGCACAGCACCAGCGTGGCGCCGCCGATGTTGGTGAGCCGTGAGATGAGCACGTCGCGACGCGCCGGGACGTAGCGGCCATCGTCCAGCATCTCTTCGAGCAGGAGGGCACAGTCATCGTCTGGCGTGCCATGCACAGCGAGGATGCCATGCTCCAGCGCGATCCGCGCCGGCAGGGCATGCAACACACGGCGCTGTTCAGCGGTCAGCGCGACCTGCGCGAAGCGGCCGGCCGGCGACAACTTCTCCTCCGGCCATTCCTCGATCCAGCGGTCATGATTGCCGCGCACCGTGGGCAGCGTCACGGATTGCAGCAGATCGAACGTCTCCCGCGGCCACAGCGGGCTGGTCACGCAGTCGCCAAGATTGACCGTGGCGTCGACACCGCGCATCTTGATGTCCGCGAACACCGCCTCCAGCGCCGGCAGATTGCCATGCACGTCGGAAATCACAGCCAGCCGCATTGTCGCCCCCTCGCAGTCCCGTCTCTCTTCAGTCGCTTGAGGTAGAACTCTAGCATCCTCGTCATTGCGAGCGAAGCGAAGCAACCCAGAGTCCTTGGCGGCCCTGGATTGCTTCGCTTCGCTCGCAACGACGGTGGAGACGCCGGATGGACTAAAGCGCGGCGCCTCCTCGCTCCGTCTATACTGCAGCGGAGGCGGTGGCCTCGGCGCTCACGACGCTGAGGCGTCGCTGCGCGTCTTCAGCTCCCATGCAGCCACATCCTCCCCGTCATGCCCCCGCAGGCGGGCATCCAGTACGCCGCGGTCCATCGGTATCGCCACAACCGCCTCGGCGCACTGGATCACCCGGTCGAGCCGGGCGAAGACAGTCGCGTTTGTCGCGAGGGCACTGCTCCCTTGGTGGTTGCGAAAATTCCCTCACTGCAGCGCCCCGATCGCGAACACATCCGCGCGCTCGATGATCAGGTCGCGGAACAGGCGGGCGCGGTGCGACATCCATTGCGGGTCGGGATAGACGACGTGAAGCGGCAGCGACGGAACGTCGTAGTCGGGTAGCAGATGGATGAGCCTGCCTGACGCAATGTGTTGAACCGCGCACCAGTCCGGCAGCACGGCGGCGCCGAGGCCTTCCAGCGCCGCCAGGGTCATGATGTCGGCGTCGTCGCAGGTGAGCGAGGGCGTGATGCCGACGACGTGGCGGCCGGTTTCGGATTCGAGGCTCCACTCGTTCTTCGGCGACAGCCGCGAATAGGTCACGCAGGGGAGCTGGCGCAGATCATTGGGCAACCGCGGCGGGCGGTGTCTTGCGAGCAGCGATGGCGCCGCAACCAGCAGCCGCTTGACCGTGCCGACGCGGCGCGCGACCAGCGAGCTGGAGCTGAGCACGCCGATGCGGATGGCGAGCTCCGTCCCGGTCTCCACGAGGTCGACGAACTGCTCGGTGAAGCGGATGTCGAGCCGCACCTCGGGATAACGGCGGCCATATTCGGCGAAGACGTCGCTGAAGAAATGGCGGCCGAACGAGGTCGGCACCGTCATCCGCAAGGTGCCCGAGGGCGCGCCGACGCGCTTCGGCGACGGCATGCCCGCGCTCTCGAACAAGCTGACGATGTCCTTGGCGAGCTTGAGGACGCGATCGGCCTCGGCGGTCGGCCGGAGCTTGCGCGTGGTGCGGACGAACAGGCGACAGCCGAACTGCTCCTCCAATAGCGCGATGCGCTTGGTGATCGCCGGCTGTCCCAGGCCCAGATCGGCCGCGGCCTGGGTGAAGCTGCCGGCTTCCATGACGCGGATGAAGGTCTGCAGCGCGTCGATCCGGTCCATCCATTCCTCCCCGGAATGAGTTTTATTCTCGTCATTCCGTATACGTCAGGAGGCGGGCCGGTCTAGCCTCTCAAAAAATCAAACGGAGGGAGACCATGGAGAAGTCGATTGGCATCGTCGGGGCCGGCATCGGCGGGCTGCACCTGGCGCTGTATCTGCAGAAGAAAGGCATCCAGGCCACGGTTCTGACCGACCGCGAGCCGGAACAGTATGCTGCAACGCGGTTGATGAACACGGTGGCCCATCACGGCATCACCGTGGCGCGCGAGAACGAGCTCGGCGTGAACCACTGGGACAGTCCCGAATTCGTCTATCACCACCACGATCACTACTTCAATTTCCCCGGCAGCCCCCTGCTCTTTCGCGGGGCCTTCAAGCAGCCGAGCCGCGCGGTCGACTACCGGATCTACCTGCCGGCGCTGATGAAGGATTTCGAGGACCGCGGCGGCGCGATCGAATATGCCAGCATCCAGGACGACGACATTCCGGCGCTGGTGGCGCGCTTCGACCTGCTGGTGGTCTCGACCGGCAAGGGCGCGCTGGGGCGGATGTTCAGCCACCGGCCGGAGCTGTCGCCCTACAACCAGCCGCAGCGCCTGCTCTGCGTCGGCCTCTATGACGGCGTCGACCACGGCAGCCCCGAGGGCGACGATCCGCGCGGCGTGACGCTGTCGGTCTCTCCGGGCCATGGCGAGATGATCGTGATTCCGACGCTCACCTTCGGCGGCATGAAGACGGCGCTGCTGATGGAGAACATTCCCGGCGGTGACATGGCCGAGCTGGTGTCGCTCAACTACGACGCCGATCCCTCGGCCTTCCGGCAGACGCTGCTCGACAAGCTGGAGAAGCACCATCCGCACACCTACAACCGGATCGACACGCACCGCTTCGATCTGCAGCCGCTGGACCTCTTGCAGGGCGCCGTGGTGCCGACCGTGCGGCGCTCCTCGGTCAGCTTCGACGACGGCAAGATCGCGATTGCGCTCGGCGACGTGCACTCCGTGGTCGATCCGATGATGGGCCAGGGTGCCAACATGGCCTCCTATGCCGCGTTTGAACTCGGCAAGGCGATCACCGAGGCGGTGGCGTTCGACGACCGCTTCGTCGAGACGGTCGATCGCGCGCGCGAGAACCGCGTGCTCGCCGCAGCGCGCTGGACCAACCTGATGCTGCAGCCGCCGTCGGAGGCGATGGGCCGGCTGATCTTCACCATGGCGCAGGATCGCGGGCTCTGCGACGAGTTCACCGACAATTTCAACTATCCGGAGCGGCAGTGGGACCGGCTGGCGAGCGAGCGGCGCATTCATGCCTGGATCGACGAGCGGACGCGGCTCGCGGCGTGACGCGTGATGACGGAGAGCGGCCGATGAGCCATCATCCCGATGTCGCGGGTTTTCGCGCAGCCGCGTCGCGGTTCTCCACCGGCGTGACCGTCGTCACCAGCAACGATGGCGACGGCGCGCCGGTCGGCATGACCGCCAACAGTTTCACCACGGTCTCGACGCAGCCGCCGACGGTGCTGGTCTCGCTCAAGCGCGGCCGCACCTGGCAGGCGGTGAGCGCGTCCGGCCGCTATGCGGTGAATGTGCTCGCGGCCGATGATGTCGCGATCGGCCGGCATTTCGCCGGCGCGGCCCTCGCACAGGGCGCGCCTGCCTTGGACGCGCGTGACGGCTTCTTCCTGCTGCCGGCGGCCATTGCGCAATTCGGCTGCGAGGTCGTGAACACGGTCGAGATCGCCGACCACACGCTGTTCATCGGCGAGGTCCGCTGGTGCCGCCACCAGGACGGCCTGCCGCTGGCATTCTACGCCAGCCGGTTTCGCAATGGGCTGGGCGCGGAGATATTGCCAAGCGATGGGCTGGCGTATCCGGCGGAGGGGTGGACGATCTGATCGTGGTGCGCGGTGGGCACGGCGCTGCGCGCCTTTGCCCACCCTCCAAGTCAGTGGAAAATCTGATGCGGTCCGCCGGGACGACTTAGTGAGCCAAACATCGTCACATTGAAGACTGCGGGTCCGGCACAGTCGTGAGGCTCAACCGCCGATCGGTCCGGGGTCGATGCCCCCCGTTGTGGCGGCTCCAGAATGACCGAAGCGCGGCCACGTGACGATCGAACCTAATTTTACGTCCCGTCCGGCGTCGTCGTCAAATGGATCGGCACTGCAGGTACGAGGCCTGAGGCTGATGATCCACAGCAGTTCCGCTCGTGCTGGACTAGCGACGCTCGTTCAGCATCGGGAAGCCGCGCTGATGCCGGACCGGATAGGCCGCCGGCGTGTCGCTCGCGGCGTCGAGCGTGGCCACCTGCTCCGCCGTCAGGCTCCAGCCGACCGCGCCGATATTCTCGATCAGCTGGCTCTCGTCGCGGGCGCCGACGATGATGGTCGCGACCGTCGGGCGCTGCAGCAGCCAGTTCAGCGCCACCCGTGGAATGTTGCGCCCGCCTGTGATTCCCACGCCATCCGCCTTGACCGGAGTGGTCGCGGCTTGATCTAACCGGGGCCGTTTCTCCTTCCCCCCGGGAACCTCAAGCCAATGCGTATCGCAACTTGGAACGTCAATTCGGTCCGGCAGCGGATCGATCACCTCCTGACCTGGCTCAAGGAATGCTCCCCGGACATCGTCTGCCTGCAGGAGATCAAGTGCACGGACGACGCATTCCCAAGGCTGGAGATCGAGGCGCTCGGCTACAACGTGGTGACGCACGGCCAGAAGACCTTCAACGGCGTCGCGCTGTTGTCGAAGCTGCCGTTCGACGAGACCAAGTCAGGGCTCGACGGCGATGCCGAGGACGTCCATGCGCGCTTCCTGGAGGGCGTGGTCAGTCTCAAGAGCGGGGTGGTGCGCATCGCCTGCCTCTATCTGCCCAACGGCAACCCGCCGAACACGGAAAAATATCCCTACAAGCTCAAATGGATGTCGCGGCTTCGTGACTACGCGCGTGAGCGGCTGAAGACCGAGGAGCCGCTGATCCTCGCAGGTGACTTCAACGTGATCCCCGCTGCCGCCGACGTCTCCAACCCCGAGGCCTGGGTCGAGGACGCGCTGTTCCGCCCGGAGACGCGCGAGAGCTTCCAGTCGCTGCTCGGCCTCGGGCTCACCGACGCGCTGCGCGCCGTCACCGATGCGCCGGGGCAGTACACGTTCTGGGACTATCAGGCCGGCGCCTGGCAGAAGAACGCGGGGATCCGGATCGATCACCTGCTGTTGTCGCCGCAGGCCAGCGACCGGCTGGTCGAGGTCGGCATCGACAGCTATGTCAGGGCCTGGGAGAAGCCGTCGGATCACGTGCCGGTGTGGGCCGATTTCGATCTCGAGACCGCGTAACTCGAGGACGGTCCATGACGATCTACACACGGCGGCAATTGTTTCCGCTCGCAATCGTGCCGCTGCTGGCGGCGAAGCCGGTGCTCGCCGCCGACCTGCAGGCCACCATCGCCGGCATCGAGGCCGGCAGCGGCGGACGACTCGGCGTGGCGCTGCTGGACACCGCGAGCGGGGCGCTGAGCGGCCATCGGCTCGACGAGCGCTTCCCGATGTGCAGCACCTTCAAGGCGCTGCTGGCGGCGGCCATTCTCGCCAAGGTCGATGTCGGCACCGAGCAGCTGGCGCGGCGCATTCCGATCGCGCAAGCCGACATCCTGTCCTACGCACCGGTGACCAAGGCCTATGTCGGCACGTCCGGTCTCTCGGTTGGTGAGCTGTGTGACGCCGCGGTGACGCTCAGCGACAACACGGCGGCCAACCTGCTGCTCGCGACGCTCGGCGGCCCGTCCGGCCTGACCCGTGCGATCCGCGGCTTCGGCGACGCCATCACCCGGCTCGACCGCATCGAGCCCGAGCTCAATGAAAGCGTGCCGGGAGATCCGAGGGACACGACCACACCAGCGGCAATGGCCCAGACCCTGGCGAAGCTGACAACCGGCAATGGGCTGTCGCCGGCCTCCCGCGATCAGCTGACGGCTTGGCTGATCGCCTGCAAGACCGGCGGTGCCCGGCTGCGCGCCGGCCTGCCCGGCGAATGGCGCGTCGGCGACAAGACCGGGACAGGTGAGCACGGCAGCGCCAACGACGTCGCCGTGATCTGGCCTTCAGGGCGCGCGCCGGTCATCGTGAGCAGCTATCTCACCGAGACCAAGGCCAGCGACGACAAGCGCAACGCGGTTCACGCAGCGGTCGGGCGGGCTGTTGCGGACGTGCTCGGGGCTTGAACCGCGCGCGCCGAGATCAATCTCGCGATAGACCGCTGCAATCGCGTCGAAGCCGGCGCGGAGCTGGCGCATCTCGCGGCCCGCAAGGCGCACGTTGATGCCGGCATCGTGAGGTAGCAGGCTCGCCGCGGCATACAGATCGTCGATCCGCGCAAGTGCACCGACGGAATGCTGACGGAGCGCAGCGCGATCATGCCCCGGCGGTAACACCAGCACGGCTGTCCCAAAGGCGCGGTGGCCCTTGAACATCGCCATCGCGGGAGCGCGCAGATGCATGCGGTCGATCAGGAGTGGCTCATCGCCCGGTCTGCGGACGATAAGGGTGGAGTTAAGCTCGCGGAACAGCCGCCCCTGCCCGTTCGGATCGTGCATCGTGAAGGCGTCCGTGACGAGCGCCGAGGCGTCTTGCGCACAGTCCAATTCGAGCACCTGGCACAAGGCAGCATCGGGAAACAGGATGCGCGGCTCGGGCCTGTAGTCGAGCGACGCATGGGTCTCGACACGCAGCAGCACCTGCTCCATGGCGCGCGCGCCCGGCTCGGCGCGATGGACTGAGGTGGCGCCCTGCGTGGTCACGCAAACGGCTGCACCCGCATGGAGCGTGAAGCGCTGCGTCAACCGGTCCTCGCCATGCACCGCGCCACTGCCGGTCTGCAGGATCACGCTGAGCAGGTCCGGCCGCGCAGCATCGGTGTGGAAGCTGCGTGTCAGCACGAACGGCCACGCGAACAGCCGGCGGTCGATCATGGTGCGGCCGCCGCGGCGAACGAAGGAGAGATCGAGCCGCGGCGGCTTTGCGCTGAGATCGCTCACGTGCGGAACAGCACCTCGCGTTCGAGCAGATCGACGATGGCGTTGATCCCTTCGCCACGGCGGCAATTGGTCAGCAGCACCGGCCGGCCGCCCCGCACCTCTGTCGCCTCACGCTGCATGCGGGCAAGATCGACGCCGACATGCGGGGCGAGATCGACCTTGTTGATCACAAGCAGATCGGCGCGGATCACGCCGGGGCCGCGCTTGCGCGGGATGTCGTCGCCGCCGGCGACGTCGATCACGAACATCCAGAAATCGGTGAGGTCGCGCGAGAAGGTCGAGGCGAGATTGTCCCCGCCGCTCTCCAGCAGGATCAGCTCGACGCCGGGAAAGCGCCGCTCCAGTTCGTCGGCGGCCTCGATGTTGAGCGTCGGGTCCTCGCGGATCACGGTGTGCGGACAGGCGCCGGCTTCGACCGCCGACACGCGCGCCGGGTCGATCAGGCCCGAGCGGCGGACGCGCTCGGCATCCTCGGCGGTGACGAGATCGTTGGTGATGACCGCGATGTCGATGCCGCGCGCCTGCAGCGCCGGGATCAGGCGCTCGACCAGAGCGGTCTTGCCGGAGCCGACCGGACCGCCGATGCCGACGCGCGCGGCGGTCATCGGCGCATCGGTGCGGGTGAGAGCGAGACGGCTCATCGCAGCATGAACCTCCTCGCGAGCGGCACGGTCGTCGCGGGCGGGCACATCAGCAGCTTGCCGTCGGCGCGGACCTCGAAGGTCTGCGGATCGACCTCGACATGCGGCATCGCCGCGTTGCGGACCATGTCGGTCTTGCGCAGCCGGCGCACGTTCTTGATCTGCACGGTCTCACGGCCGAGCCCAAGCTTGGCGCGGATGCCGGCGTCGACCGCGAGCTTCGACATGAAATTGACGCCGAGCCGCTGTGGCGCTGCGCCGAGCGCGCCCCACATCCGCTTCTGGATCATCGGCTCGGAGAGACCCAGACTGCCATTGCCGTCGCCCATCGCGGCCCAGACAGGGAAGCCGTTCTTGATCACCATGTAGGGCTTGAGGCCGAACGAGGCGCGCGGCCACAGCACGAGATCGGCCATCTTGCCGACCTCGATGGAGCCGACGACATGATCGATGCCGACCGCGATCGCGGGATTGATGGTGAGCTTGGCGACGTAGCGCTTGATGCGCTCATTGTCGGCGCGCGCGGTCGTCTCCTCCGGCAGCCGGCCGACGCGGTCCTTCATCACGCTGGCGAGCTGCCAGCATTTGGCGACGTTCTCGGCGAGACGTCCCATGCCTTGCGTGTCCGTGCCGAAGATCGAGATCGCGCCCATGTCGTGCAGGAAATCCTCGGCCGCCATCGACTGCGCCCGCACCCGCGCCTCGCCGAACATGACGTCTTCGGGCGCGTTGTAGTTGAGCTGATGACAGATCATCGTCATCGGCACGCCCTCCTCCATGCCGTAGGAGGTGTAGGGATTGGTCGGATTGGTGGAGGACGGGATCACGTTCGGCCAGGACACCACCTTGAGCAGATCGGGTGCATGGCCGCCGCCGGCACCCTCGACGTGATACATGTGGATGGTGCGGCCGTCGACCGCCGCCATCGTGTCCTCGCAGAAGCCGTATTCGTTGATCGAGTCGGTGTGCAGATGCACCGCGAAATCGTTGCGGTCCGCGGCGATCAGGCTCTTGTCGATCACGTCGGGCGCGGCGCCAAAGTCCTCGTGGATCTTGACCGACATGCCGCCGGCCGCGACCGCCTCCTCGACCGCTTCGGGGTTGGAGCCGCCGCGGCCGAACAGCGCGTAGTTCAGCGGCGAGAACTCGATCGATTTCAGGAAGTGCCCGAAATTCGGCCCCGAGCCCGAGCCGACATCGAACACCGGCCCCGAGCCGTTGCCGATCATGGTCGTGGTGCCGCCGGCCAGCGCGTGATCCGACTGCTCCGGCGAGATCAGATGGGCGTGGCTTTCGATCGCGCCTGACGTGACGATGAACGGACCGCCGGCGATCGGCGCCGTGGTGTGGCCGACCACCATGTCCGGATGCACGTCGGGCATCACGTCGGGATTGCCGGCCTTGCCGATGCCGACGATGCGGCCGTCACGGATGCCGATGTCGGCCTTCACGATGCCGATGACGGCATCGACAATGGTCGCGTTCTTGACGACGACGTCGAGGGCCTTGTGCTGCGAGGTGCGGTGCGCCGCGACGGCCTCGCCGTCGCGCAGATTCTTGCCGGCGCCGACCAAGAGCTCATGGCCGTAGGTCGTGTAGTCGTGCTCGATCTCGGCGAGCAGGCTGGTGTCGGCGAGCCGGATCATGTCGCCCTTGGTCGGGCCATACAGCTCGGCATAGGCGCGGCGGGTCAGCGTGGCCATGAGTTCAAGCTCCCAGATAGCCGCGCGACTGCGCGAGTTTCAGCCCGGTCTCGCGCGCGCCGGCCGCGTCGAGCGGGCCGTTGACGAGTCCGGCCTGGCCGCGCACGATCCGGTCGCCGGTGATCGGCACGAGGCGCACCGATTTGGTGACGCCCGGCTCGAAGCGGACGCCGAGTCCAGCCGGACGATCGATCTTCATGCCCCAGGCGGCGGCACGATCGAACAACAGCGCGCGGTTGACCTCGAAGAAGTGGGTGTGGCTGCGCACCTGGATGTCGCGGTCGCCGGTGTTGACGACGTCGAGCGTGACCGCCGGCAGCTCGGTGAACATCGCGATGTCGTCGCCGCCCGCAATGATTTCGCCGGGCACGAACTCGTCACCCGCAGTGCCGTCGGCCGGCTGGATCGGCTCGAACAGCGCCATCACCTTGGTGCCCTCGGCGAACATCAGCTCGACATAGAGCATCGGGATCATCTGGGCGACGCCGGGCTCGACGTCGTCGGTCGTGAGCAGCCGTCCGGCCATGTCGCGGATCTCGGCATAGGGCAGATTGCGGCGCGCTGCGGTCATCACCTCATCGGTGATGTAGGCCACCGCCTCCGGATGGCTGAGCCTGATGCCGAGCAAGCGGTTGCGCCGCGCCATCTGCGCGGCGTTGAAGATCACGAGACGATCCATCTCGGTCGGCGACAGGTTCATCATGGCGCGGCACCTCTGGTCAGGTCGTGAACATGCGCACGTGCCGCAGCGGACCGCGCGACACGGCGATGTCGATGAAGGGCGTGAAGCTCGACGGCATCGCGTCGTCGTCGGGTGTCTCGTCGAGCAGATCAGCGAGCCTTGCGCGGGCAAGCGCGAGGCTGCGCTGCGACTCGATGTGGCCGATCAGGCCGAGCCGCACGGCAGCGCTGACGAGGCCGGCGACGAGGGTCCAACCGGAGACCAGTTCGGCCGCGTCGAGGCCAAGGCCGGCATCGCGGCCGGTGATGGCTTGTACCACCGGCAGATGTCCGAGCCGCGCATCGGCAGAAGCGCGGGCACGGTACGCCTGAGATAACGGACCGGCGAGCTTGACCCAGACGCCGAGCAGCGCCCTGCCCGCGCGCCGCGAGCCCTCGCGCATCTCGGCCGACGGCGTCGTCGCCTCGGCGAGGCGATCCACGGCGGCGATCGCGGCAATGTCGTCGGCGTGCCAGGCGCGGCGGAGCAGGATGCGATCCATGCTGGCCCAGCGCTGCGCGAGGTGATCGGCAATAACGCCGTCGAGGTCGGCGCGACCGGACAGCAGGCCGTCGGCCGCGAGGCCTTCGATGCCCCAGGAGAACGCAAAGCCGCCGGAGGGAAAGGCACTGTCGCCGAGCTGCAGCAGCGCGAGCGCCTCGCCGCGGTCAAACATGATCGCGCTCCACGACCTCGCCGGCATCGAGCAGCGGCTGGATGCGGGCGCGATAGGTGTCGAGCGGGGCATCGAGCAGCACGATCAGATGATCGTCTTCGAAGCGGACGCGCCAGTGCAGGTTGCCGGCGTGCCAACCGAGCTTCAGCGCACAGGCCGGATCGCGCGCGCGCAGGCGCCAGACCTGCTCCTCACCGAAGCGGGCGATGATCGCGCGATCGGAATCGAGATGCAGCAGCGCGCCGTCGACGAGCTGTTCGTCGCGATCGAGGCTGACGGCGCAGTCGGTGCCGCGATCGGTGGTCCGCCGGAAGCGCTTGCGGCCGGCGTCCTCCGGCGGCACGAACAACAGCTCGACGCCGCCGCGATGCTCCAGCGCATGGAGCCGGCCGGCATAGGCCCTGTCGTCGGCGCGTCCTATGATGCCGTGCAAACGGAGCATCGGCGTGATTTCCTCTCGTTGACGTCATCACTGTCATTCCGGGGCAGCCCGCCAGGGCTGAACCCGGAATCTCGAGATTCTCAGGTGCGCAATTGCGCACCATAGTTCGATGCTGTCGCATCGTCCCGGAATGACTGTGGAGACGGTTGGTACCTCCCAGCGCATTACCGCAGCGTCGCCGACACCTCCTGCGACGTCACGAGAATGACCTCGCCGTCGAGGATCAGCTTGGCGATGCCGAAGAAGGTCGCCACCGCGGCGGAGCCGTTGTGGCGGTCCATCGCGGCCTTGTCGGCGAAGCGCTCGTAGGTCGTGAACAGACCGGGCTCGGTCTCGCTCTGCGAGATGAAGAACCCGATCGTTTCCGGCTCGTTGGCCGCGACATGGGCCGCGACGGCGACGAGAGCGTCGCGCATCGTGGCCTCGTGTCCCGCCTTGGCCCTGATGACCGCGGTGATGGTGATCATCAGAAGGTCTTCCAGTCGCCGTCGGCCTCGAACGCCGCCGCCGCCTGGTAGATGGTGGATTCGGCGTAGTCCTTGCCGATCAGCATCAGGCCGACCGGCAGGCCGTCCGAGAGGCCGCACGGCAGGGTCATCGCCGGATGGCCTGTCACGTCGAACGGGCTGGTCGTCGCGGTCATCTCGAAGGCGCGCTGCACCACCTCGGCGAGCGGCGCATCCTTGGCCGGGATCGGCGTGGCGACGCACGGCAGGGTCGGCATCAGCAGCAGGTCGTAGGAGCCGAACATGGCATCATAGGCCGCCTTGGCCTGAATCGCGATGTTGCGCGACTTGGCGTAATAGCGGCCACGATAGTGCTCGAGGCCCCACTGCCCGACCAGCATGGTCAGCTTCAACGTCACCGACAGATCGTCGGCGCGCGTGCGCCAGCCGGAATGCGCATCGAGCAGACCGACATCGTAAAGGCCCTTCCAGTTGAACCCCATGCCGTTGCCGAGCATCATCTGCACGAGGAAGCCTTCGAGCGTGATCGGATTCCACGCCGCCAGCGCATGCATGTGCTCGGGGATCGAGACTTCCGACACGCTCGCGCCCATCTTGGCGAAGCGCTCCGCGCCAGCCTTGACCTTGGCGACCACGCCCTCTTCCATGTTGGGCGCGCTGAAGCCTTCCTTGAGGACGCCGATCTTGAGACCCTTGACGCCCTTGCCGAGCGCCTCGGTGTAGGCCGAAACCTTCGGGGCGTATTGGCGCGGGTCGAAGCCGTCGGCACCGGCCAGGACTTCGAGCAGCAGCGCATTGTCCTTGACGTTGGCCGTCATCGGGCCGGTGTGGTCGATCGTCGACTCGATCGGCATCACGCCGGTGTAGGGCACGAGACCATGCGTCGCCTTCATGCCGTAGATGCCGCAATAGGACGCGGGGATGCGGATCGAACCGCCCTGGTCGCCGCCGATGGACATGTCGACCTCGCCGGCCGCCACCAGTGCGGCGCTGCCCGAGGACGAGCCGCCGGCCGAATAGCCCATCTTCCAGGGGTTGTGCACCGGCGCCGGATCGGAGGTGTGGCTGCCGCCGGACAGGCAGAAATGCTCGCACACCGCCTTGCCGACGATGGTGCCGCCGGCATCGAGGATGCGGGACACGATGGTGGCGTCGGCGGCCGGGATGAAGCCCTCGAGGGTGGTCGAGCCGTTCATCATGGGAACGCCGGCGAGAGCGACGTTGTCCTTGAGCACGACGGTGCGGCCCGCGAGCTTGCCGCCCGCAGCCCCCTTCACCTCGGTCTTGATCGCCCAGGCGTTGTACTTGTTCTCCTTCGCCGGCGGCTTGGCGCCTGGCGTGCGCGGATATTTCACCGGCGGCAGCGGGTTCGGCAGCTCATCGATGATGTCGTACTGATCGAACATCCCGCCCATCAGCGCGAGATATTCGGCGGCCTCCTCGACCGTCATGTTCATGTGCAGGCTGGCGGCGAGATCGGCGACTTCCTCGGCATTCGGGCGTTTGATGGACATGAGTCATCCTTTCTTGTGAGGACAAGCTGGGCAGAAACAGCAAATTGTCAGTTCAATGGGCCGGCGCAGCTGCGCCGGTACGGGCTCTAGCTCGGGACCATCTGACCTTCCCGGGCCAGGAGAGTCTCACGGTCGAGTTCCTCGGTGATACGCCCCTTCTGGATGTGCAGGATGCGGTCCGATAACGACGTGATGAATTCGAGGTTCTGCTCGACCACGATCAAAGACATCTTCCAGCGCGACTTCAACGCCAGCAGCGTCTCGATGATCTCCTCGATGATCGACGGCTGGATGCCTTCGGTCGGTTCGTCCAACAGGATCAGCTTCGGCTTGGTGCACAGGCAGCGTGCCAGCGCCAGCAATTGCTGCTCGCCGCCGGACAGCGCGCCGCCGCGGCGGTCGAGCAGGCGGACCAGCCGCGGAAAATCCTGCAGCACAGCATCGATGACGCTACGGTCCTCCTTGGGAGCCGCGGCGAGCCCCATGCGCAGATTTTCCATGACCGAAAGGTCCGGAAAGATCTCCCGGCCCTGCGGCACCAGACCGATGCCGAGCCGCGAGCGCTCGTGCGGCTTGAGATGCGTGATGGCTCGGCCTGCGAACACCACCGAGCCGTCGGTGGTTGGCAGATGCCCCATCAGCGTGCGCAACGCCGTGGTCTTGCCCATGCCGTTATGGCCGAGGATGCCGAGATATTCGCCGTCGGCGACCGTCAGGTCCACGCCGAACAGGATCGGGATCCGGCCATAGCCGGACTTGAGCCCGTTGACTTCGAGAAGCGCACTCATGCCGCCACCTTCTTGCCGAGATAGACGTCGCGGACGCGCTGGTCGGCGAGCACCTTGTCCACGGTGTCCTCGACCAGCACGCGGCCCTGGTGGAACACCGTCACGCGCTTGGCGATCTGCTTGATGAACTCCATGTCGTGCTCGACGACCACGATCGCACGGGTCTGGTTGATCTCGCGGATGATCGCAGCGGTGTGGAAGGTCTCCTCGTCGGTCATCCCCGCGGCGGGCTCGTCGAGCAGGATCAGCTCGGGCTCGGCGGCGAGCACCATGCCGATCTCGACCCATTGGCGCTGGCCGTGCGACAGCGTCGCGACGATGCTGTCGGCGTAGTCGGTCAGCCGGATCATCTCGAGCACGGCATTGACCGCCGGGCCCTGCTGGCGCGGGGTCGCCTTGCGGCGCACCGCCATCCAGATGTTCTCGCGCACCGAGAGGCCGTTGAATACGTTCGGGACCTGGGTCTTGATGCCGATGCCCATGCGCGCGATCTCGTGCGACAGCTTGCCGGCGATCGGCATGCCGCGGAACGCGATGCTGCCCGACGTTGGCACCAGTTGTCCGGTCAGCGTCTTGAAGAACGTGCTCTTGCCGGCGCCGTTCGGGCCGATCAGGCAGCGCAGCTCCATCTCCTGCAGGGTGAAGGTGATGTCGTCATTGGCGACGACGCCGCCGAAGCGCATCGTCAGGTGCTCGGCCTTGAGCAGAGGAACGAGGTCTGCCATGTCATTCGGCTCCTGCAGGATGCGGCGCCGCAGCGGATTGCACCGGTGGACCATTGGCTTTCGGCTTGGAGGCCGGCATCAGCCGCATCACGAGATCGCGGGCGGTCGGCACCATGCCCTTCGGCAGCAGCAGCACGAAGATCACCAGCACGCCGCCGAGCACGAGGTTGGAGTTCAACAGCTGCTGCGAGCCGATATAGGCGACGATGTATTCGATGACGACGCAGCCGATGATCGGCCCCAACAAGGTGCCGAGGCCACCGACCGTGATCCAGATGATGATCTCCGCCGACAGCGACAGGCTGAAGATGGTCGGGCTGACGAAGGCGCCCCAGTTGACGTAGAGCGCGCCGGCAAGCCCGGCGATCGCACCGCCGAGAATGAAGGTCAGGCACTTCACCAGCCGCGGGTCGTAGCCGAGCAGCGAGACCCGCACCTCGTTCTCGCGCACCGCGACGATGATGCGCCCGGCCGGCAACGCCAGCAACAGGCGCAGCATCAGGAACACGGCCAGCAGCACGCCTGCTGTGGTCCACCACGACTGCTCGGGCGACAGCACGGTCGAGGGATCGAACGGCATGTTGAAGGTCGGCACGGCCGGCATGCCGTTGAAGCCGCCGAGCAGCGCCTTGCCGATCTTGTACGCATCGCCCGAGGTCGAGTTGACCGAGTTGAACAGGATCAGGGTCACCGTGAGCGTGATGACGCCGAGATAGACGTCGGAGATGCGGCCGAAGAAGATGAAATAGCCGAGGATCGCCGCGAACGTCGCCGGGACCGCGATGGCCACCAGGATCGCAGGCGTCGAGTCCTGGAAATTGATGGTCGCGATCGCATAGGCATAGCCGCCGAGCCCGAAGAACGCGGTCTGTCCGAACGACAGGATGCCGCCGAAGCCCCAGATGAAGGCGAGGCTGAGCGCCAGCACCGCCATTGCAGCGAACAGCGTCAGCTGCATCAGCGCGAACAGCTCGATCACGCTCGGCACGATCGCAATCGCTACGATGGCAAGGACGATCGCGCCCACCTGGCCGGAAAGACGGAGGTGCTTGTCCATCACAGGTTTCCCTTGAAGAAGCGCCCGGAGATGCCCTGCGGCAGCAAGCGGATCAGCACGATCGCGGTGGTGAAGACGATCACCTCGCCATAGACGGGCGTGGTGAAATAGGCGCCGATCTGGTTGACCGAGCCGAACAGGCTCGCGGCCGAGAGCGTGCCGGAGAGGATCGCGGCGCCGCCGCCGACCACGGTCATGAACGCCTTCGCGACATAGGCGCCGCCCATCACGGGGGTGATGCCGGACACCGGCGCCAGCAGGCCGCCGGCGAGGCCGGTCACGGCCGCACCGAGCGCGAAGGTGCTCATGTAGACCCGGGCCGGGTTGACGCCGAGCGTGGCCGCCATCGCCGGGTTCTGCATCGTCGCCCGGGCGACCAGGCCGAAGCGGGTGTAGCGCATCACGCCATAGATGATCGCCATCATGACCGCCGCCATCAATGCGAGGAACAACGTGTAATAGCTCGACTGATATGAGCCGATCGAGAAGCCGCCGAGCGGCGTCGGCACGCCCTGCTGGGTGTTGCCATAGATCGTCGTGATGATCCCGATGATAAGGAGGCTGAGGCCCCAGGTCGCAAGCATCGAATCGACGAGACGGCCATAGAGGAAGCGGATCAGGCAGCGCTCGATCACGAGCCCCACGATGCCGACGAACAAGGGCGCGATGATCAGCATCGCGATCCAGATGTTCACACCGGCATTGGCGGAAATGACGGTCGCATAGGCGCCGAGCATGATGAACTCGCCATGGGCGAGGTTGATGATCTTCATCATGCCGAAGATGATCGCCAGTCCCAGGCAGAGCAGGAACAGCGACGAGATTCCGTTGAGGACATCCAGCGCGAGGATGACGTAGATCGCCATGCGTCAGGTCTTTCAGGGCCGTCCAGGGACACCGGGCCCCGCCGGATGGCGGGACCCGGCAGGCGTCAGAGATTGATGATGTACTGCTTGGTATCGTTCGGGTTCTTGACGAGATCGCAGACGCTCGCGGTGTCGGCAGGCTTGGCGTCGGTGTAGGTTTCCAGCACCGACCATTTGCGATCCTTGACCTCGGCCAGGAACGCGTTGCGCACCGTGTGATGGGTCGGCTTGTCGAGCGAGACCTTGCCGCTGGGGCCGTCGAAGACGAGGCCGCTTTCGAGCGCCTCGATCACCTTCATGCGGTCGATGCTGCCGGCCTTCTTGACGCCCTCGGCCCACAGCATCACGCCTTCATAGGTGCACGAGGCGAGCTCGCTGATGTAAGGCGAATCCGGATGCGCCTTCTTGATCTTCTCGACGAAGCTCTTGGAGGCCGGCGTGGTCAGCTCCTCGAAATAGCCGTAGGCGCCAATGACCCCATCGCTTTCCGCCGCGTCCAGCGTCGAGGGCTCGTTGACGAGCCCAAAGGTGGTCGAGGCGATCGGGATCTTCGATTTCATGCCGGCGGCGGTCCACTGCCGGTAGAATGCGGTGTGGTTGCCGCCGACCAGCGCCGACAGGATGAGGTCGGGCTTGGCCGCCTGGATCTTCGAGATGGTCGAGCCGAAATTGGTCACGTCGAGCGGGAAGAAGTCGGTCGAGAGAATCTCGCCGCCATTGTCCTTGCAGTACTTGGTCATCCACTTCGCGGTGATCTGACCGTAATTGTAGTCGGCCGCGATGATGTAGGCCTTCTTGCCCGCCTTCTTCATCGCGCTCGGCACCAGCTTCTCGACCGTCTGCGCCGGCGTGGTGCCGGTGCAGAAGGTGTTGCGGTCGCAGACGCCGCCTTCGTACAGCGTGTTGTAGAAGTACAGCACCTTGAAGCGGTCGAAGGTCGGCCGGATCGCCTCGCGCGAGGCCGAGGTGATGCCGCCGTGCACGACGTCGACCTTGTCCTTCACCGCCAGCTGCTGGGCATATTGCGAGTACAGCTGGATGTTGGACTGGGTGTCGTAGTGGATGACCTTCAAGGGACGTCCGAGCAGGCCGCCGGCGGCATTGATCTCATCGACGGCGAGCTGCAGCGCGTAGACCATCGGCGTGCCGGAGGTGCCGATCGGGCCCGACTGGTCGTGCAGGCTGCCGACCGTGATCGGGTTCTCGGCCGCGAGCGCGCCTGAGCGGAACACCGCAGGTGCCGCGATCAAGGTCGACGTCGCGATGGCCGAGCGTTGCAGAAAACGACGGCGGGAAAAAATCATCAGGGGTCCCCATCGGTTGGTGATGCTGTTGCACAAGTCGCGCAAAGTTTAAAATTACAATATTTGAAAAGGCAAGTGTTTTTTGGGGCGCACCTTGCGCGTCAGCGCGAGGCGACGACCGCGAAGTCGTAGCCGTCCAGCTCGGCGAGGTGGATCGGGTGCCGGCCGCCAACCACCGGCTGTGCCTCCGTGCCGCGCGCGGTGCGCCGCTGCAGCGTGCGCCCGAAGAAGCGCCTGAGAACGCGCGCATCGAAGCTCTCGGCGCGCTCGATCAGCGCGGCGAGCGCGTGAATGCCCTCGTAGCAGGACTCGCCATAGCCGTTCGCGGGCGGCGGGTTGTCGCCGAATGCCGTGTAGTAACGCTCCAGGAAGGCGCCGTTGTTGCGCGAGCGCAGCGATGCAAAGTAGCTGGAGGCGACGAACACGTTCTCGGTCTCGCTGCTGTCGAGTCCATAGACGATGGTCTCGTCGAAGGCCGAGGAGAAGCGCAGAACGTGGCGGCTGAGCCCGGCGGCGCAGAAGGCGCGGCTGAACACGATGCAGTCGAAGCCGAGAAAGACCGGGAGAACGACGTCGCTGCGCGTGGTCTTGATACGATCGAGCATCTCGTCGAAATCATGCACGCCGACCGGCACGTAGTGCTCTCCGGTGACGACGCCGCCGTATCGCGCGATCAGGCGCTTGGCGATGTCGAGCGAGGAACGCGGCCAGATGTAGTCGTTGCCGCAGAGGAAGAAGCGCCGGGCGCGCTTGCACTCCGAGAGCCATTGGATCGCGGGTGCCAGCAATTCGCCGGCGGTCTCGCCCGTGGTCATCACATCGCTGTTCGCCGGCAGGCCCTCGAACTGGGGCGTGTAGACGAACGGCACGCGGCCGCGCGCGGCTTGCGCGACAGGATCTCGCGCGTAGCTCGGCAGCATGCCGACGAGGCCGTCGACGGCGAACTCGTCGACCGCTTCGACCGCGGCCCGACCCGCGCTGGCGGCGGTTGCGCCGGCGTCGATGACGATCAGCTCGACCTGTCGGCGGCGGATGCCGGCGGCCTGGTTCAGCTCGGTCACGGCCAGCCGCCCACAGGCTTCCGCGGAGGGTGCCCACAACCCCGCCGAGCCGCGCTGAGGAATGATCAGGCCGATCCGAACGCTGTGCAAACGTGCCGCCTCTGCTGTTGCCGAGGATTTGCACTCACGAATCGTGCCAAGCGCGTTTTGGCGTCATCGCGGTCGTTCGGTACCAAAGTTCGCCGATTTTGGTTCTGGAACCTGACGCTGGTCAGAACATCGGCGCGCCGACGCCTATTCGTTAGGCATCCGCTGCCTTGGCCTCGATGTGTCGTCGCGACCCGCGACTCACCGCGCGGGACCGAGGGTTTTGCGCATCGGATAGGAGGCCGCGGTGCCGAACTTGCCGGCGGGCACGCCGACATCGACGTAGCCGCGGGCGAGATAGAATCGATGCGCGGTCTCGGTGCTCAACAAGGCGATCTCCCTTGCACCAAGCGCGACCGCCCGCCGCTCCAGCTCGGCCACCAGCGCCGAGCTGATGCCGCGAAACCGGGCTTGCGGCGACACGTAGTTGACCGTGATCTCGCCGGGATGGGCGAGCCCGCCGACCGCGAGAATCGCACCATCCTCGACCGCGACCAGCAGTGAGCGCCCCTGCCCGTCCGCCCACTGCGCCACGTTCTGCGGTGTCTTGTTGGCCAGCCAGCGCGCCAGGATCTGCGGGTCGCCGCGGTGGTCGTCCCTGCACAATTCGGAAATCGAGGCCCGCAACACGGCGCAGGCCGCCTCGGCATCGTCAGCCGTCGCATCGCGGATGATCATCGCAGCCCCTCTCTCGAACGGAGGGAACGCGATGCATTCCGCTCCTGCTACTCGCGCTTGCCCTGCACCCAGCTCTCGAGCATCTGCAGCGCCGAGGCGCGGTCATCGTCCGAGGCCTTGGCGAAGGCGCGGTTGTAGCTCTCCTTGATCCAGGCTTCGTCCGGACCGGCGCTGTCGCGCGCCAGCGTGAGCCACATCAGTCCGCGCGCCGGCTGGCGCGGCAGCCGGTCGCCGTTGAACAGCATCTGACCAAGCAGCGCCTGGGCCTGGTGCTGGCCCTTCTGCGCGGCGAGGCCAAGCCAGCGCGCACCATAACGGAAGTCGTCGCGCGAGGCATCCGCGGTCTTCAGGTACATCCGCGCCAGGTCGTACTGGGCGTCCGCATTGCCGAAGTAGGACGCCGCATAGGAGAACATCTCCCGCGCGCGATCCGGATCGGCCTTGACCTTCGTGTTGGGGATGCCGCTCAGGTAATAGCGGCCGAGCGCGACGAAGGCATTGGCGACGATCTGCGCCTGCGGCGCCGACGGGCTGTCCTCCGCATGCGCATTGGCGATGCGGCTGAAATAGTCGAAGGCGCGCATGTCGTCGCGCGCAACGCCATCGCCCGCCGCATACATGCGGCCGAGCTTGAACTGCGCAATCGGGTGACCTTCCTCCGCCGCGTATTGCAGCGCCGTCAGGGACTGCGTGGGTGAGGTCGAGGACGTCGTCGCGGGCAGCGCCTTGCGCAGCGCGCCGGCGCCAGCCTGCTGTCCAGCCACGGGGATCGCCGGCTCCTGGTTGACCGGAGCGCCATCGAACGCGAACGATGGCGTCGGCAACGCGAGCGGGGCAACCCCCAGCATCAATGCGAAAAGGATCCGATCAGATGTCCGCATAGCAATACTTCTCTTGCGCACCACCTGGATGGGTCACGGCGCCCGCCACGGCCGGCCCCACCTGCTGGGCATATTTCCAAAGTGCACCTGACGTGTGATGCGTCTCACGCGGCGTCCACTTGGTCTTGCGTGTCGCCAGCTCGGCATCGCTCAACTTCACGTTAAGGATGCCCGCCTCGGCGTCGATCTCGATGATGTCGCCATCCTCGACCAGCGCGATCGGTCCGCCGACCGCCGCCTCCGGTCCGATATGGCCGATGCAGAAGCCCCGGGTCGCGCCCGAGAACCGGCCGTCGGTGATCAGCGCGATCTTGCCGCCCATGCCCTGCCCTGTCAGCGCCGCCGTGGTCTGCAGCATTTCCCGCATGCCCGGACCGCCGCGCGGCCCCTCGTAGCGAATGACGATCACGTCGCCTTCGCGATAGGTGCGCTTCTGGACGGCGTCAAAGGCGTCCTCTTCCCGATCGAAGCAGCGGGCCGGCCCAGAGAATTTCAAGTTCGACATGCCCGCGACTTTCACGATCGCGCCCTCTGGCGCGAGATTGCCTTTCAGACCGACGACACCCCCGGTTTCAGTGATCGGCTTGTCAGCCGGCATCACCACGTCCTGGTGCGGATTCCACTTCACGCCTTTGAGGTTTTCGGCGATCGTCCGGCCGGTGACTGTGAGGCAGTCGCCGTTCAAATAGCCATGGTCGAGCAACGTCTTCATCAAGAGCGGAATGCCACCAGCCTCGAACATGTCTTTGGCGACATAGCGGCCACCCGGCTTCAAATCCGCGATATAAGGTGTCTTTTTGAAGATTTCGGCGACGTCGAATAAGTCGAACTTGATGCCGGCCTCGTGCGCAATCGCAGGTAGATGCAGCGCAGCATTGGTCGACCCGCCGGACGCCGCCACAACCGCAGCGGCATTCTCCAGGGATTTTCGCGTGACGATGTCGCGCGGGCGGATATTGGCGGCAATCAGCTCCATGACCTGTTCGCCGGCGGTCATGCAGAAGGCATCGCGGATTTCGTAAGGCGCCGGGGCCCCGGCCGAATAAGGCAGCGCCAGCCCGATCGCCTCGGACACCGTCGCCATCGTGTTGGCCGTGAACTGGGCGCCGCAGGCGCCAGCCGACGGACAGGCGACGCGCTCGAGCTCGTCGAGGTCGTCGTCCGACATGGCGCCCACCGAATGCTTGCCGACAGCCTCGAACATGTCCTGCACGGTGACCTGCTGGCCGCGGAAATTGCCGGGCAGGATCGAGCCGCCATAGATGAAGATCGAGGGCACGTTGAGCCGGACCATCGCCATCATCATGCCCGGCAGCGATTTGTCGCAGCCGGCGAGGCCGACGAGCGCATCGTAGGAATGGCCGCGAATCGTCAGCTCCACGGAATCGGCGATCGCCTCGCGCGACGGCAGCGACGAGCGCATGCCGTCATGGCCCATCGCGATGCCGTCGGTCACGGTGATGGTGCAGAATTCGCGCGGCGTGCCGCCGGCGTGCGCGACGCCCTTCTTCACCGCCTGAGCCTGCCGCATCAGCGCGATGTTGCAGGGCGCAGCCTCGTTCCAGCACGAGGCGACGCCGACGAAGGGCTGATGGATCTGCGCCGTGGTGAGGCCCATGGCGTAGAGGTAGGACCGATGCGGCGCACGCTCGGGCCCTTCCGTCACATGACGGCTGGGCAGCCTGCGCTTGATGTCGGTCTTCGCGTCCATCGCTGTTTTGGCCTCCCGGTGCCGCGGAGAACGCTCAAAATCCGGCAAGTGGATTTTCGGCAGCCTCACACGCACTGGTTATGTTCTGATCAAAGTATTTCACGACCAGGTGTGGCTAAAAAGCGGCGCGTTTGCGGAGCGCCGGAGATTGTTACCAAAACTTCGTAAACTGTGGCGACGTCGCAACATTCGTGGCCGATGCGCAACCATGTGCGATTGGGCGTGGCAGGGTGAACCTACTCCGGCACCACCCCGGCGGCGCGGATCATCGGCCACCATTTGCGGATCTCGGCGCGTTGCAGGGTTCCAAGCGCGGCGGGGCCCCGTTGGTCGGCCGCGGGCATCTGCAACCCCAGGTTTTTCAATTGATTTTTCACATCCGGCTCGTCCAGCGCAGCCACCGCCGCAGCATTGAGGGTGTCGACGATCTCCTTGCTGGCGCCCTTCGGCAGCCAGAGGCCCGACCACAGGGTCATGTGGAAGCCCGGCAGGCCGGCCTCGTCGGTGGTCGGAATCTCCGGCGCGGACTCGAGCCGCTTGGCGTCGGTGACGGCGTAGGCGCGGATCGTGCCGGCACGAACCTGGTTGATGGCGTTGGAGGTCTGGTCGACGATCAGATCGATCTGGCCGGCGACCAGATCGTTCATCGCCGGTCCCGTGCCGCGATACGGCACATATTGCAGCTTGAGGCCGGTGACCTGCTCGAAATAGAGCCCCGCGATGTGGCTGCCGGAGCCATTGCCCGCGGTGCCGGCCGACACGGGGTTCGGCTGCGACTTCACCCAGGCGAGAAACTCCGGCAGCGACTTCGCCGGGATATTGTTCCTGCTGACGATGATCATCGGATTGCTCGGCAGCAGCACCACCGGCTCGAGATCGGCTTCGAGGTCATAGCCGAGCCGGTAGACGGCGCCGTTGGCGACATGGGTGCCGAGATGGCCGAAGCTCACGGTGTAGCCGTCGGGCTTCGAGCGGACGGCACGGCCCACGCCGATCGAACCGCCCGCCCCTGTCACGTTCTCGATCAGAACGGGCTGGCCGAGCGTCTGTCTCATGTGCTCGGCGAGGATGCGCATCATCGCATCCGATGGGCCGCCGGCAGCGAATGGCACGATCACGGTGATCGCGCGCGAGGGATAATTGTCGGCGCGCGCCGGCTGCATCAGCGCAAGACACACCAACAGCACGGCGCAAAGAGCTCGTCGCATCACGTCCTCCCTTGTGTCGCACGCACCGGCGGCAGACGCGAATGCGTCTGCGCCGGAGCATGTGCCCGAGGCCGCGGTGCTGGTTGTTAGTTAGAACTGCCCGAAGTCGATCGGCTGGTGACGATCGAGCGTGCGGGTGACCGGCGGCAGCGGATATTTAAGTCCTGTCGCGCAATTGAACAGCATGACGCGATCGTTTTTCGTTACGCGCCCGTCGGCCAGGCTCTGCTTGTAGGCGGCATAGGTCGCCGCGCCTTCCGGGCACAACAGCAGCCCCTCCTCGCGCGCGACTTCGCTGAGCGCAGATGAAATCTTCTCATCATCGACCGCAATGGCGAAACCTTTGCTCTCGCGCACCGCGCGCAGGATGAGAAAATCACCCACCGCCTGAGGCACGCGGATGCCGGACGCGATGGTGTGGGCGTCTTCCCACCGGGTCGCATGCTCGACGCCCTGCTCGAAGGCCCGCACCATCGGCGCGCAGCCCGAGGCCTGCACCGCGACCATGCGCGGACGCTTTGCGCCGATGAAGCCGATCTTCTCCAGTTCGTCGAACGCCTTCCACATGCCGATCAGGCCAGTGCCGCCGCCGGTCGGATAGAAGATCACGTCGGGCACGTCCCAGCCGAGCTGCTCGGCAAGCTCCAGGCCCATCGTCTTCTTGCCCTCGATGCGATACGGCTCCTTCAGGGTCGAGGTATCGAACCAGCCGACCTTGGCCTTGCCCTCGCCGACGATCTTGCCGCAATCGTCGATCAGTCCGTTGACGCGGTAGACGGTCGCGCCCTGCAGCTCGATCTCGCTGACGTTCACCTCCGGCGTATCGGCCGGACAGAAGATCGTGGTCTTGATGCCGCAGGAGGTCGCATAGGCCGCGAGCGCAGCACCGGCATTGCCGTTGGTCGGCATCGCCATGTGCTTGATGCCGAGCGCCTTGCCCATCGACACTGCCATCACGAGGCCGCGCGCCTTGAACGAGCCGGTCGGCAGCCGGCCCTCATCCTTGACGATGATCTCGCCGCCGCCGAGCTTCTTCGACAGCTTGGGCAGGCTGATCAGCGGTGTCATGACCTCGCCGAGGCTGACGATGTCCCGGCATTTGCGCACCGGCAGCAGCTCGCGATAGCGCCACATGTCGGCCGGACGCTGCGCCAGCGCGTCCTTCGTGAGCGCCCGCTTCACGCCCGCGAGATCGTAGCGCACCAAGAGCGGCTTGCCGGCCTTGGAGAGGTTGTGGACCTGATCCGCCGGATAGTGATCGCCTTCCATCGCGCATTCGAGATGGGTGACGAAGGTCGGACGTTCGATGGTGAGATTGTCGCTGGATTTCACGGCAGTGACTTTCTGGCTGCTGTCGTCATTGCCGGGCTTGACCCGGCAATCCATCCGCTTCGCAGAGTTTCCCGAAGCGCGATGGATGCGCGGGTCAAGCCCGCGCATGACGAGCGGGGACGGAGCTACATGTTCAGCACGCGGCCGTAGGCGTCGAGCACGGCTTCCTTCATCATCTCCGACAGGGTCGGATGCGGGAAGACCGTGTGCATCAGCTCTTCCTCTGTCGTCTCGAGGTTCATCGCCACGACATAGCCCTGGATCAGCTCGGTGACCTCGGCGCCGACCATGTGGGCGCCGATCAGTTGTCCGGTCTTCTTGTCGAAGATCACCTTGACCAGGCCCTGGTCCTCGCCGAGCGCAATTGCCTTGCCGTTGCCGACGAAGGGGAAGCGGCCGACTCTGACGTCGCGGCCCTGCTCCTTGGCCTTGGCCTCGGTGAGGCCGACGGAGGCGACCTGCGGATGGCAATAGGTGCAGCCCGGAATGAGGTTCTTGTCCATCGGGTGCGGATGCAGGCCCTTGATGGCCTCGACGCAGACCACGCCCTCATGCTCGGCCTTGTGCGCGAGCATCGGGGGACCGGCGACGTCGCCGATCGCGTAGACGCCGGGGACGTTGGTCTTGCCGTAGCCGTCGATGACGATGCAGCCGCGATCGGTCTTCACCCCGAGCTTCTCGAGGCCAAGATTCTCGATGTTGCCGACAACGCCGACCGCCGAGATCACGCGATCGAACTCGACCGACTCGGTCTTGCCCTTGCCGTCGTCGATCGTCGCCACCACGCTGTCGCTCTTCTTGTCGAGCTTGGTGACCTTGGCGCCGGTCATGATCTTGAGGCCCTGCTTCTCCAGCTGCTTGCGCGCGAGGCCGGCGATCTCGGCGTCCTCGACGGGCAGGATCTGCGGCAGCACCTCGACCACGGTGACGTCAGAGCCCATGGTGCGGAAGAACGAGGCGAATTCGATGCCGATCGCGCCAGAGCCGACCACCAACAGCGACTTCGGCATCTTGTCAGGAACCATCGCCTCGAAATAGGTCCAGACCAGCTTCTTGTCCGGCTCGAGCCCCGGCAGCACGCGCGGCCGCGCGCCGGTGGCAACGATGATGTGCTTCGCCTGATAGGTCCCCTCGCCCAGCGCGCCCTTGGGCGCCTCGACGTCGGATTTGGTCACCGTGATCTTGCCAGGCGCGTCGATCGCAGCCTTGCCCCAGATCACCTGGACCTTGTTCTTCTTCATCAGGAAGCCGACGCCGTCATTGAGGCGCTTCGAGACGCCGCGCGAGCGCTGCACAACCGCCTTCGGATCGTAGGAGATCTTCTCCGCCGACAGGCCATAGTCCTTGGCATGCTGCATGTAGTGATAGATCTCGGCCGAGCGCAGGAGCGCCTTGGTCGGGATGCAGCCCCAGTTCAGGCAGATGCCGCCGAGATAGGACTTCTCGATGATCGCGGTCTTGAAGCCGAGCTGGGCGGCGCGGATCGCGGCGACGTAGCCGCCCGGGCCGGACCCGATGATGATGATGTCGAAGGATGTGTCGGCCATGACGGCTCCCATTCAACTTAAGCAGTCGGAAATCAGACGGTGGGGCTGCGGACGGAGCGTCGCCAGATCATGGCTCGCATGACGGCTTCCAGGAGCATCAGCAGGGTGCAGATAGCGAATCCGGCGAGCGCGATCGGCGCCCAGATGCCGCGCGACAGCGCCTCGCCGGAGAAGAAGGCAGAATAGATGACGTCGATCCCGAGCGGATTGGCAAACAGCGCGGCGCTCACCAGCGCCGTGATCCAGGGCCACCGCGTTCTGATGCGCATGCGTCGGCCCCGTTTGCCATCCCGCTCCGGAAAGCAAGATCACACCATCATCATCACGGGATTCTCGATCAGCTGCTTGAAGGCGCCGATCAGCTCGGCGCCGAGCGCGCCGTCGATCGCGCGGTGATCGCACGACAGCGTCACGCTCATCATGCTCGCGATCTCGATCTTGCCGTTGCGCACGACGGGGCGTTCTTCCGAGGTGCCAACCGCGAGGATCGTGGCATGCGGCGGATTGATCACGGCGGTGAAGTGGTTGATGCCGTACATGCCGAGGTTGGAGACGGCCGTGGTGCCGCCCTGATATTCCTCCGGCTTCAGCTTGCGCGAGCGGGCGCGCGCGGCAAAGTCCTTCATCTCGCTGGAGATCGCCGACAGCGTCTTGGTCTCGGCCTTGCGGATGATCGGCGTGATCAGTCCTCCGGGCATTGCGACGGCGACACCGACATCGGAATGCTTGTGCTTGACCATGCCGCCTTCGGTCCAGCTCACGTTGCAGTTCGGGATCTTCTGCAGCGCCACCGCCATCGCCTTGATGACGAAATCGTTCACCGAGAGCTTGTAGAGCGGCTTCTTCTCCTTGTCCTTTGGAGCTGCCGCATTGATCTCCTCGCGCGCGGCGAGCAGCTTGCCGATGTCGCAGTCGATCGTCAGGTAGAAGTGCGGGACGTTCTGCACCGACGCCGTGAGGCGCTGCGCGATGGTGCGGCGCATGCCGTCGTGCGGGATGACCTCGTAGGAGCCGGGCTCGAACAGCGCCAGGATCTGCTTGTCCGACATCGACGGCGCCAGCGCGGGCGCGCCTGTCGCGGCAGGTGCCGCCGACGGCGCGGCCTTCAGGCCCTTGCCGGACTTGGCGTCCTCGACGTCGCGCGCAACGACGCGGCCGTGCGGGCCGGTGCCGGTGATGCGGCCGAGATCGATGCCGGCATCCTTGGCGAGACGTCGCGCCAATGGCGACGAGAAGATGCGCGCATGACCGTTGACCTGAGGGGCCGCCGCAGGCGCGGCTGGCGCAGGAGCCGTAGCCGACTTCGGCGCGGGCGCCGCGGCCGGTGCAGCCGTCGCAGCGGGAGCCGCCGATGCGATGGGCTTGGCCTCGGGCTTGGGAGCTGCCGCAGCCGGTGCGCTGCCGGCGGCCTTGACGTCCTCGCCCTCGCCGGCGAGCACCGCGATCACGTCGTTCACGGGCACGTCCTGCGTGCCTTCCGGCACCAGGATCTTGGCGAGGGTGCCTTCGTCGACCGCCTCGACTTCCATCGTGGCCTTGTCGGTCTCGATCTCGGCGATGACCTCGCCTGACTTGACCTGGTCGCCTTCCTTCTTGAGCCAACGGGCGAGGTTGCCCTTCTCCATCGTCGGCGACAGCGCGGGCATGAGAATGTTGATCGGCATGATCAGTGACCTTGTTTCGACCTGGGGCTGGTGGTGCCCGTATCGGTCGGCCGAGCCAGCTCGGCTTCGAACATCTCGACGATGCGCTGCAGCGCCTCGTCTTCGGAATAATCGCTCTCGCGCGCATAGGCGCGCGCAGCATGACGGGCGACGTCGACCAGGAGCAGCCCCCACACGTCGGGCTCCTCGAACGCGCGCTGGAAGGCGATCGAGAGCCCGCCATCGAGCACGAAGGCGCGCAACACTTCGGTGGCGTCCTCGCGGCCGATTACATCGGGCGGCAGCGGCTGCTCCTTGGGTCCGGCCATCTGGGCGTCCTCGACGGCTTACCGGTAGCAGACGGATTTGGCGGCCTGAACGACCTCCGCGGCCGAGGGCAGCGCGAGCTTCTCGAGATTCGCCGCATACGGCATCGGCACGTCCTTGCCGGACACGCGCGCGACTGGGGCATCGAGATAGTCGAAGGCGTGCTCCATGATGCGCGCGGCGATCTCGGCGCCGACGCCGCTCTGCTGCCAGCCCTCCTCCACCGTCACCGCGCGGCCGGTCTTCTTGACCGAGGCGACGATGGTCTCGGTGTCCATCGGACGCAGCGTGCGCAGGTCGATCACCTCGGCCTCGATGCCCTCCTTGGCAAGCTCATCGGCGGCCTTCAGCGCGTAGGTCATGCCGTTCGACCACGAGATGATGGTGACGTCCTTGCCGCTGCGGGCGATGCGCGCCTTGCCGATCGGGATCACATAGTCGTCGAGCTTCGGCACTTCGCCGGAGTGGCCGTAGAGCACCTCGTTCTCGAGAAAGATCACCGGGTTCGGATCGCGGATCGCGGCCTTCAGCAGGCCCTTGGCGTCCGCCGCGGAGTACGGCGCGATCACCTTGAGGCCGGGAACGTGAGAGTACCAGGACGCGTAGTCCTGGCTGTGCTGCGCGGCAACGCGGGCGGCGGCGCCGTTCGGACCACGGAACACGATCGAGCAGCCCATCTGGCCACCCGACATATAGAGTGTCTTCGCCGCGGAGTTGATGATCTGGTCCATCGCCTGCATGGCGAAGTTGAAGGTCATGAACTCGACGATCGGCTTCAGGCCGGCCATCGCGGCACCGACGCCGATGCCGGCGAAGCCGTGCTCGGTAATCGGCGTGTCCATCACGCGGCGGGCGCCGAACTCCTGCAGCAGGCCCTGGGTGACCTTGTAGGCGCCCTGATATTCGGCGACCTCCTCGCCCATGATGAAGACGTCGCCGTCGCGGCGCATCTCCTCGGCCATGGCGTCGCGCAGCGCCTCGCGGATGGTTTGCGTCACCATCTCGGTGCCCGCGGGCACCTCGGGATCGGGCTCGGCCACGCTCTGCGGCGCAGCCACGCCGGTCGGCGCAGGTGATGCCGACACCGAAGCAGCCGGCTCGGCCGGCGGCGCCGACTGCGCGGCCTTCATCTCGGCAGCGGGTGCCGCCTTGCCGAGATCGGCCACGCTCTCGCCATCCGCGAGGATGGTCGCAATCGGCGTATTGACCGCGACGTCGGCGGTGCCTTCGGGGATCAGGATCTTGCCGAGCGTGCCCTCGTCGGTCGCCTCGACCTCCATCGTGGCCTTGTCGGTCTCGATCTCGGCGATCACGTCACCCGACTTGATCGCCTCACCTTCCTTCTTCAGCCACTTGGCGAGATTGCCCTTTTCCATCGTGGGCGACAGCGCAGGCATCAAAACTTGAATAGGCATATCAGCTCCAGAGAAACAGCTTGCGCGCGCTCAGCGGTAAACGTCGGTGTAGAGCTCGGCGACATCGGGCTCGGGATCGGCCTGCGCGAAATCGGCGGCCTCGTTGACGATCTTGCGCACGTCGGCATCGATCGTCTTGAGATCCTGCTCGCTGACCTTGGCCGCCAGCAGGCGGTTGCGGACCTGCTCGATCGGATCCTGGTCGTGACGGACCTTCTCGACCTCCTCGCGGGTACGATACTTCGCCGGGTCCGACATCGAGTGGCCGCGATAGCGGTAGGTCTGCATTTCCAAAATGTAAGGGCCCTTGCCCTCGCGGCACCAGGCAACGGCCTTCTCGCCCGCAGCCTTCACGGCGCGGACGTCCATGCCGTCGACCTGCTCGCCCGGGATGTTGAAGGAGATGCCGCGCTTGGAGAAGTCGGTCTGCGCCGAGGCGCGCGACACCGCCGTGCCCATCGCATAGCGGTTGTTCTCGATGACGTAGATCACCGGCAGCTTCCAGAGCTCCGCCATGTTGAAGCTCTCATAGACCTGCCCCTGGTTGGCCGCGCCGTCGCCGAAATAGGCGACGCTGACCGAGTCGTTGCCGCGGTAGCGGTTGGCGAGCGCAAGGCCGGTGCCGAGCGAGACCTGGGCGCCGACGATGCCGTGGCCGCCGAAGAAGTTCTTCTCCATGCTGAACATGTGCATGGAGCCGCCCTTGCCCTTGGAGTATCCACCGCGGCGCCCGGTGAGCTCGGCCATCACGCCCTTGGCGTCCATGCCGGTGGCCAGCATGTGGCCGTGATCGCGATAGCCGGTAATGACCTGATCGCCCGGCTTCAGCGCCATCTGCATGCCGACCACGACGGCTTCCTGGCCGATGTAAAGATGGCAGAAGCCGCCGATCGCACCCATGCCATAAAGCTGACCCGCCTTCTCCTCAAAGCGACGGATCAGCAGCATGTCGCGCAGCGCAGCCAATTCCTGTTCTCTGGTGAATTCCGGCGGCGGGCCGTTGTCTCTGTCCTGCCCTTGTTCCTTTGCGGCGGTCTTCTTCGGTGCGGCCATGGCAATTCCGGATGAGAGAAAAAGTAGCTCTCTCTAGCTCAACTCCAGGAGACGTAAAAGGACCGCGTGGCGCGTCCGAAGGCTTTGGCGTGCCGCGCTGCAATGCACACGAAATATTGCAAATACAATTCCACCATTTTTGGAATCCGACCGCAGGCCGCTACAAAAATGAGCAGCCATCTCAGCGGATGGGACGCTTGAGGCCAAGCCGACGACGCCCTCGACGACACCCTCATCGTTGGATCTTGACGACGCCGACAGCGACCAAAAAAACCCGACATATCGAACATCGGCATAACGGATATTCCGACCGAGCAGCGGCAGAGGGTCTCCGTGTTCCTACGGGCCTTCGAATCAATCAATTCTAAACCTTCCGCAGCGCACAATTATTCCGAATTCATCAACGAAATCAAATAACTAAACGAAAATCCCTGGCTGCCTGGACTGTCCGGCTGCCTGGGCCCTCTGACAGGAACGAACATGGTTCTCACCATCCCTCGCCGCTTTGCGGTTCTGGTCGCGTTATCCATCGGCGTCTGTATCGTCGCCGTGGTCAGCCAGCTGCTGGCCACCCGAACAGCCCTGGTCGAAGAGCGTAAGGCTGTAGTCGTCGGACAGGTGCAATCTGCCGTGTCGATCGTGAAGGGCTTTGCCGATGCGGCGGCGAAGGGGGCCCTGACCGCGGACGAGGCGCAGAACCGCGCCAAGGCCGTGCTCCGCGGCATTCGGTTCGGCAAGAACGACTACATCTTCGTCTACCAGCCGGACGGCGTGAACCTCGTGCTTGGCCCGAAGCCGGATTGGGAGGGCAAGGGTCTGCTCAACGAAAAGGACGCCAATGGTCTGCCCTTCGTACGCGAGTTGATCGCGGCTTCGACCCAGCCTGGTGGCGGCTTCGTCAGCTATATGTTCGCGCGCGCCGGCAGCAGCGTCCCGGTGGCGAAGCTCGGCTACACCATGAAGGCCGATCCGTGGAACTGGGTTGTGGGCACAGGCGTGTATGTCGACGATCTCGACGAGGCGTTCTACGCCTCCGTCAAGGTGACGCTGATGTGGGCCGTCGGACTGATCGCCCTGCTGTGCGTTGCGACCCTGATGATCGCGCGCGGCCTGGTCCGGCCGCTGCAAGCGATCACCCGGACGATGACCGAGCTTGCGAACGGGAATCTCGCTGTGCAGATCCCGAACTCGGAACGGCGCGACGAGGTCGGCGAGATGGCCCGTGCCGTCGAGGTGTTCAAGGTCAATGCCGTCGCCCGCCAGCGGCTCGAGGCCGAGCAGAACGAGCTGGAGGCACGCCAGGCCGAGCAGCGCAAGATCGATACGATGCGCCTTGCGAACGATTTCGAGACAGCGGTCGGCCAGATCATCGAGACGGTGTCGTCGGCAGCGACCGATCTGGAGTCATCGGCCCAGTCGCTCAGCGCAACGGCCGAGCGCTCGAAGGGTCTTGCCACCGTCGTAGCCGGCGCCTCAGGCGCCGCCTCCAACAACGTCCAGTCGGTCGCCGCCGCCACCGAGGAAATGTCCTCCTCCGTGAACGAGATCAGCCGACAGGTGCAGCAGTCTTCGGCGATCGCCAGTGAAGCCGTTGAGCAGGCCCGCAAGACCAATGAACGCGTGGGCGAATTGTCGCAAGCGGCGGCTCGCATCGGCGACGTGGTGGAGCTCATCAACACCATCGCCGGCCAGACCAACCTGCTGGCCTTGAACGCCACCATCGAGGCGGCGCGGGCGGGTGAAGCTGGTCGCGGCTTCGCCGTTGTCGCCTCGGAGGTCAAGGCGCTCGCCGAGCAGACTGCCAAGGCGACGGGAGAGATCAGCCAGCAGATTGGCGCCATCCAGACCGCCACTCAGCATTCGGTGACCGCCATCAAGGAAATCGGCGACACGATCGGCCGGATGTCGGAAATCGCCGCCACCATCGCAGCCGCTGTCGAAGAACAGGGCGCCGCAACCCAGGAAATCTCGCGCAACATCCAGCAAGCCGCCAGCGGTACGAAAGAGGTCTCCGCGAATGTTGCCGACGTCCAGCGCGAAGCAACCGAGACGGGGACGGCTTCGTCCCAGGTGCTCAACGCTGTGCAGTCACTGTCCCAGGACAGCAACCGCCTGAAGGCCGAGGTCCACAAGTTCCTCGCCACCGTGCGGGCCGCATAAGGGGCAGCCCATCAGCGATCGTCGAAGGCCCGCGCGCAGCGCGGGTCTTCCTCGTCATGGGCTTGTCGTGCCTGCGTTCGTTACGCAGACGCGAGGCGAGTCTCACAACGGATGCATCGCGGAGACCGGCTCGCTCAGTTCGGCCGATTGATCCGGATCAGATCACGCGGGTTAGCGTAGCCGAGCTGGAAGCGGGCGCGCTCATCGAGCATGTCGGGATCGACCCGGTCGGAGCGCAGCAGCGACACGCGCTTCTCACCCTCCGCCCGCTCCTGCTTCAGCCGGGCGAGCTCGGAGGTGAGCGCAATGATCTCCTGGTCGAGCTCCTGACGCGCGGTCAGGCCGTAGCGGCCGGTATAGGCGTTGATGCCGAAATAGCCGATGATGGCGGCCGCCATCGTGTAGAGGGCGAGCCCGGTCAGGAACGATTTGAGCCGCGCGCGGGAGACCATGGCCGGAAGATGGGGCGCCTTGGTTAAGGATCTGCTAATCTACGCCGCGCGGCTTCGTTCCGAAGGTCCCATCACGCGTCACTGGCTGACGGATTGCCGAAGCACCGTGAAACACAAGGTGGCTCGCGACACGAAGCCGAGACGCTCATACAGCGCGATCGCGGCATGATTGTCGTCTATGACGTGGAGAAACGGCGTCTCGCCCCTGCCCCTGATGGCCGTCATCAGGACCGTGACGAGCCTCTGGGCATAGCCAAGGCCGCGATAGTCCGGATGGACACAGACTGCGCTGATTTCCGTGAACCCGTCGAGGCGCATGCGCTCCCCGGCCATGGCCGCCAGTCGCTCCCCGTCGCGAATGCCGATGTAGCGGCCCAGCTCGCGGGTCCTGGCCAGGAACGGACCGGGCTTGGTCAGCGCAGTCAGTTCCAGCATCGCCGGGATGTCGCGCTCGTCCAGCACCTCGACCGCGGCATCCCCCACGGGATCGACCGCCCCGACGGCAACCATCTGGCGGACGCTGGCTCTGAGCCGGGCGTCAAGGCCACGCACATCGCCCGGGGGTGCAGGGGTCACGATCGCAACGACATCCTCGTTGGCAAGGTCGGCGAGTTCAGACCACGCAGCATCGCTGTCGTCCGACATGGCGGCAAATGGCGCAATCGCCGCCGGATAGCGACGAGCATGCGCGGCGCCCTCCGCAAGCGCTCGGTGCCCGGTGGTCAGGGCTGACCAGACGGGGCGATCCAGCGCTGCGTGCTGCTCGGCAGAAAGCTCCAATTTGGACATCGAACCAGCCTCCAGACGATCCGTCCTCAGCTCCGGTAGACCGGCTCTTCGAGGTCGAGCATGCGCTTGACGGCCTCGAGGTGCAACCGAGCCGATTCCGCATCTCCTTCGCGCATCTGGCGATAGGCGGCCTCGGCGATCTCGGGCGCGACCGGCACCACCTTGCGGCCGGTCGACAGCGCCAGGCACTGCACCTGGCAGGCGCGCTCAAGGTAGTAGAGATCGTCCCAGGCTTCGGCGATGGTCGGCGCCAGAACCATGACGCCATGATGCTTCATGAAGACGATGTCGGCATCACCGACAGCCCCGGCGATGCGATCCCCCTCCCGCGCGTCGAGCGCCAGCCCGTTGTAGTTCGCGTCGACCGCGGTTCGCCCATAGAATTTCAGCGCCGTCTGCCCGGCGAAGATCAGCGGGTCGCCTTCGGTCATCGACAGCGCGGTGGCGTAGGGCATGTGGGTGTGGAACGCGACCTTGGCGCGCGGCAGCGCCTTGTGGATGCGGGCGTGGATGTAGAAGGCGGTCGCCTCCGGGCGGCCGTCGCCGGCAATGACGTTGCCGTCGAAGTCGCACACCAGGAGCTTCGAGGCCGTCAGTTCGCGGAACGCATAGCCGTAGGGATTGACGATGAAGAGGTCGTCATAGCCGGGGACCAGCGCCGAGAAGTGGTTGCAGATGCCCTCCTCGAACCCGTGCCGTGCCGCCATCCGGAAACAGGCCGCGAGGTCGATCCGCGTCTGCCAGACGGCCTCCGAGTCGAGATCCGGCTGGTTCGGGCCGGGCCTCGACGACGACGCGGGTGTGAACGAATGGGCCATCGTGCTTCCTTGGCAACGCGCATCCTTGCGCAAGTCCGGCATCGCCTTGAAACGGATCGGGCAAGGCGCGTCAACGCCCTGCCCGCATCATACCCGTCATGCAGTTGCCGACCGCCGCAGGTGGACGCGGCGGCGGCGAACGCGATCAGCCGTTCTGCTTGGCCACGAATGCGGCGAATGCATCCAGATATTGCTGCAACACCGTCTTGAGCGAATCCTTGACCAGCTCGCCCTGGGCGTCGAAGGCGTCGCCGACGCCATTCAGGTAGATTTCCGGCTGCCCCATGACCGGGCCAGAGATGCCAGGCATGATGTTCTGCAGATGCTTGGCCGCCGCCACGCCACCGAGCGGGCCCGGCGAATTGGAGATGAGGCCGACCGGCTTGCCCAGGAACGAACTCTGCCCATAGGGACGCGAGGCGACGTCGATCGCATTCTTGAGCACGCCGGGAATCGAGCGGTTGTATTCCGGCGTCAGGATCAGCACGCCGTTCGAGGCCTTCAGCTTCTCCCGCAGGGCGAGCCAGTCGGCCGGCGGATTGGCTTCGAGATCCTGGTTGAAGAACGACAGGCCGTTGAGCGTGGTCACGTCGATCTTCAGGCTGGCCGGCGCCAGCTTGGCGAGCGCATTGGCGATCTTCAGGGTGAAGCTCTCCTTGCGGAGACTGCCGACGAGGGCGACGATCGAATAAGGTGCGGGCATGGGGAATCCTTTGAGGAGCGGGGTGTGGAGCGCACTTAAGGCGCGCGAGCAGGAACATGCAAGTGCATGGACCATCCTCACGCGAAACACTGCGTTTCATCGCAAGCAACGCCCGAGTGTTCCCGACCCTTGCCCGCGTCGTGGAGCTCAGCCGGTCCCCTTGAGACAGCGCGTGAATTCCGCCACCGCCTGATGTGTGAGCCAGATCGCCTGCCCGTCGACCGGCTGCGCCCATGACGAGACCTTGGCGATCACGATGCCGTTGGCGGCATCGACGAACAGGTTCTGGCCGTGAATGCCCATCGCGAACATCAGCTGCGGCGCGTCGTTTGTGACGTACCAGCCGCTGCGATAGTGCATGTTGCGGCTGATCGCGGCAAAACTGTCGCGCCATTGGCCGTCGCGCCAGGCCTGCACATCGCCATTGTGCCTGATGTCGTCGATCCAACCTTCGGGAATGATCGTGTGAGAGCCCCGCCGCCCGCCTGACAGCACGAGCTGGCCGAGCCGGGCGACGTCGCGCAAGGTGGCGCAGAAGCCGCCGGTGCAGCGCGGCGCGCCGTTTCGGTCGAGGGTGATGAAGGCCTCGCCGCTCGCCCCCATCGGCTTCCACAGCAGGCTGCCGGCGAGGCTCGCGAAGCTGCGGCCGGTGGCGCGCTCGATCGCCCATCCCAGCAGATCGGTGTTGGACGAGACGTAGCTGAAGGCGCCGCCATGCGGCGCCGCCTGAGCGCGCATCGTCGCAAAGAAATCGTGCAGGTTTGGCGTCGTGCCCGGCGCGACCGGCTCCCAGCCCGCGGCGTCGGCATAGGCCTGCAGGCCGGCACCATCGAACACGACGCCCGCACGCATGTCGAGCAGCTGCCGGATCGTGGCGCCGCGATAGGCCGTGGCGGCCACTTCCGGCACATAGCGCGTGACCTCGGCGTCGACGTCGAGCTCGCCGCGATCCGCGAGGATTCCGACCATCAGCCCGGTGATCGACTTGGTCGCCGACATCAGGATGTGCGGCGTGTCGCGGTCGGTGCCGCCGTCATAGTGCTCGAACACGATGCGGCCGTCGTGGAGGATCAGGAGCCCGTCCGTCGCCGTCGCTTTCAGGAATCCGTCCAGATCGAGCATGCCGCCCTTCGGCAGCCGCAGGCTGAACTGATCGAAGGAGATCGGACTTGCCGGCAGCGGCCACGCGCTGCCGGGCGCGCTCTCGATGTCGGCGACCGGGAGGATCGACCGAATGTTGTGGAAGGCCCAGCGGCTGAACGGCGCGGAGCGCCAGTTGGAAAGATCGGCGCTGGAAGCTGAGAGATCGGTCGACATGCAAGGCCCTGCGGACATCCCGGGAGGTTCGACATAGGCGCTCGCGCGAGCCGCGGAAAGCCCGACATTTCGCATATGCAAAAACGAGCAGGCCGCCCGAAGGCGGCCCCCTCTCTCCTCCGTCATTGCGAGCGAAGCGAAGCAATCCAGGGCTCGGTTGGGAGTCTGGATTGCTTCGTCGCGGAGCCTGTCCTCGGGCTCGCCGGAGGCGAGACCCGGGGGCTCCTCGCAATGACGCTAACCGATATTCAGATCACCGGATTCCACGGCGCCGGAATCAGCCGGTACTTGGCGCCGTCCTTCTCGACATAGCCCACTGAAGGGAAAGAGAAGTGGAAGCCGATCACCTTGGCCTTCTCGGCGGCGGCCATGTCGTAGAACCTGTGCCGCGTGGCCTGCGCCATCTCGGCATCGGTGTCGAACATCACGTGCCAGTCGGGGTTGCGCAGGAACAGTTCGGGGACGTTGGTGACGTCGGCCTGGATCAGGACCCTGGCGTTGCCGGACGCGACCGCGAACGAGGTGTGTCCCGGCGTGTGACCGGGCGTGCCGAGCGCGGTGATGCCGGGCGCGACCTCCTTGTCCCACTCGTACTGAGTGACATTGCTCTCGAGCCCGCCGAACACCTTCTTGAAGTTGGCGAAGTTGCCCTTCATCAAGTCGGTCTGCGCCTTGGCGGCGTTCTCGTCGCTATTCCAGAACGCCCACTCCTTGGCCGGCACCTTCAGCTCGGCGTTCGGGAACGCCAGCGAGCCGTCCGCGAGCTTGAGGCCGTTGATGTGGTCGCCATGCATGTGGGAGAGCACGACGACGTCGATGCTCTTCGGATCGACGCCGGCGGCAGCGAGGTTCTGCAGCGTGCGGCCAACCGCGCCCTTGCTGGCCTCGAAGGCGCCAGCGCCGTTGCCGGTGTCGATCAAGACCAGCTTGGAGCCGGTGTTGATCAGCTGCGGATTGAAGGGGATCGTGATCATGCCCTTCGGCATGTAGGCGCTTTCGGCAGCCGCGAGCGCGTCGTCCTTCGCCGTGTTGACGACGAACGTGTCGGGCATCGGGAAGGTGCGCGCGCCGTCATTGACGGAGGTGCATTCATAGTCGCCGACCTTGTAGCGATAGAAGCCGGGCGCCTGCGCGCCGGCGGGTGCAACCGCTGCGCGTGCCCGTCCGGCCAGCGGCGGCAAAGCGGTTGCAGCCCCGGCGAGGGCCGCACCGGCCAGAAATCGACGGCGATCCAATCGGGTCATGACAAATCTCTCCTCAGTGCTCCATGCGGCTGACACCGCCCCCAGACAAACGGGGCGGATTGTCTCCGCATGCGGGCCAAACGCAAGCCCGTCAGCAACGTCCGAGGAGCGACGTTAGGTCACTTCTCTTTGTTGGGGTCGATGAGGAATTTTTCGCCGGTGGCCCGTTTGGCGTACGCGGCGAGGTTGGCCGGATCGAGCGCCTCGGACAAGGAAACGACCTTGGTGTAGTGGCTCGCAAAGGTCGTCTTCAGCTCGTCGACGACGCGCTGGCGCAGCCGCTCGGTATCCGCCTTGCCGATCTTCATCAGGAACGGAAACAGCAGCCAGCCGCCGACGCTCCAGGTCATGCCGAAGCCGCGCGTGATCTCGGTCGGGCGCGTGTCCAGGCTGCCGTAGATGTAGACCTGCTTGTGCACGTTCGAGCCGTAGCGGCTGTAGGGATGCTTGCCGGACTTGTTGATCGCGGCTTCCATCGCGTTGAGGATCTGGCCGGCGAGCTTGCCGCCGCCGATCGCATCGAAGGCGATGGTCGCGCCGGTCTCGACCAGCGCCGCGATCAGGTCGTCCATGAAGGTCGGCGCCGTCGAATCCACGATGTATTTCGCGCCGATGCCGCGCAACAGCTCGGCCTGATCAGCGCTGCGCACGATGTTGACGAGCGGGATGCCGTCCTTGAGGCAGATCTTGTTGAGCATCTGCCCGAGATTGGACGCGGCGGCCGTGTGCACCAGCGCAGTATGGCCCTCGCGCCGCATCGTCTCGGTCATGCCGAGCGAGGTCAGCGGATTGACGAAGCAGGAGGCGCCGTCGGCCGGCGTGGTGCCGGCCGGCAGCGGCAGGCATTCGGAGAGCTTCAAGCAGCGATACTGGCTGTACATCGCGCCGCCGATGGCCGCGACCGTGCGGCCCATCAGCGCCTTGGCGGCATCCGAGGAGCCGGTCTTGACCACCACGCCCGCGCCCTCGTTGCCGACGGCCAGGGACTCGTCGAGCCGGCCGGCCATCGCCCGCATCCCCGCCTCCGGCACCTTGGCGGTGATCACGGGCCGCTCCTTGGTGCCGGACGCCTGCAGGGTCGACAGGTCGGCGGCGCCGACGAGGAGGCCGAGATCGGACGGATTGATCGGCGCCGCCTCGATGCGCACCACCACCTCGTCCGGCCCCGGCTCGGGGGTCGGCACGTCGACCAGCGAGAGCTCGAGCTCGCCGCTGCGCCTGATCAGCGTCCGCAGTTGCAGGCCCTGTGTCTCGACACCCATGCGCGCCTCCCTTTTTTCTTTGGTTAGCTTGTCCAGACTCAGGCCAGCGCCTTCAGCGCCGCCCTGCCCGCATATTTGGCCTGCGCGTCCAGCTCCTGCTCGATGCGCAGCAGCTGGTTGTACTTCGCGGTGCGGTCGGCGCGCGCCAGCGAGCCGGTCTTGATCTGCCCGCAATTGGTGGCGACCGCGAGATCGGCAATCGTCGAATCCTCGGTCTCGCCGGAGCGGTGCGACATCACGGCGGTGTAGCCGGCCTTGTAGGCCATCTCGACCGCGGCCAGCGTCTCGGTGAGCGTGCCGATCTGGTTGACCTTGATCAGGATCGAGTTGGCGCGGCCGTTGCGGATGCCGTCGGCGAGACGGTTGACGTTGGTAACGAACAGGTCGTCGCCGACGAGCTGGCACTTGTGGCCGATCAGGTCGGTCAGCTCCTTCCAGCCGTCCATGTCGTCCTCCGACATGCCGTCCTCGATCGAGGCGATCGGGTAGCGGGCGACCAGATCCGCAAGATACTTGGCCTGCTCGGAGCGCGAGCGCGACTTGTTCTCGCCCTCGTAGACGTACTTGCCGTCCTTGAAGAACTCGGTCGCGGCGCAGTCCAGCGCCAGCATCACGTCCTCGCCGGCGGTGTAGCCGGCCTTGCCGATGGCGCTCATGACGAAGTCGAGGGCTGCGTCCGCCGACGGCAGGTTCGGCGCGAAGCCACCCTCGTCGCCGACATTGGTATTGTGACCGGCCTTCTTCAGCTCGGCCTTGAGCGTGTGGAAGATCTCCGAGCCGCAGCGCAGCGCCTCCGCGAAGCTCGGCGCGCCCACCGGCATGATCATGAACTCCTGGAAATCGATCGGATTGTCGGCGTGGACGCCGCCATTGACGATGTTCATCATCGGCACCGGCAGGGTGCGGGCCGAGGTGCCGCCGACATAGCGATACAGCGGCATGTCGTAGGAGATCGCCGCCGCCTTGGCGCAGGCGAGCGAGACGCCGAGAATGGCGTTAGCGCCGATCCGGCTCTTGTTCTCGGTGCCGTCGAGCTCGATCAGGATCTGGTCGATCTGGACCTGGTCCTGCACCGACATGTCGCTGAGCGCCTCATAGACCTCGTCGTTGATGGCTTCGACGGCCTTCAGCACGCCCTTGCCGAGATAGCGGTGCTTGTCGCCGTCGCGCAGCTCGACCGCCTCGTGGGCGCCGGTGGAGGCGCCGGACGGCACCGCGGCGCGGCCGACCGAGCCGTCCTCCAGCACGACGTCGACCTCGACCGTGGGATTGCCGCGGCTGTCCAGGATTTCGCGGCCGATGATGTCGACGATGGCGGTCATGGGGTCCTCTTACGGCGTTTCCGGGTGGGCATTGCTGCGCCGCTTCTACCGCAAGGTCACGGGGGCGAAAAGGCCAAGTGGAGCAGAACTCGCGTCGAAATCACGAACCGGATGACGCACGCCCGGCGATTGGCTAAACGGGCGCCAATCGCGACAGGTGACACGACATATGGCGAAAAGATCCAACACCACCATGACATCGGCCGGCCTTCAGCTGGGCCGCCATGTGGCCGCCCCCGACAGTCCGGAAACGGCAACGCTCGACCGCGTTCCCAATCCGCAGAAGGACACGGATTACCTGGCCCGCTTCACGGTGCCCGAGTTCACCTCGCTGTGCCCGGTGACGGGACAACCGGATTTCGCCCATCTGGTCATCGACTATGCCCCCGGCCCCTGGCTGGTGGAATCCAAGTCGCTGAAGCTCTATCTGGCCAGCTTCCGCAACCATGGCGCGTTCCACGAGGACTGCACCGTCGCCATCGGCAAGCGCCTCGCCGCCGAGATCAAGCCGAAATGGCTGCGCATCGGCGGCTACTGGTACCCCCGCGGCGGCATCCCGATCGACGTGTTCTGGCAGACCGGCAAGCTGCCGAAGGGCCTGTGGGTGCCAGACCAGGGCGTGGCGCCGTATCGTGGGCGGGGGTGAAGCTGATCGAGGAAGGAGGTACGCCGTGAACGGCGCAGTAAAGCATGCCCGCCTGTCGGTGCACTGTCCCAAGTGCACCATAACCGTCACGTGGCCGCCCTCGCTGTCAGCAGAACACAAGGCGAGGATCGCAAGGGAAATCCGCCGCAGTCAGATTGCGGGCCACAAATTGCTCGCCGCCGAGTTCGGCTTCTCCATGGCGGAAGCAAAGGCCCTGACGCTACACGTCACACAGACCGCGGGCACGTGTCACCGCTGCCGCCGTCCCCTTTCCCGGAAGGACGATGTGATCGTCTGCGAGATGTGCCGGTCGGCAAATCTCGACTGGTAGTCGCCGATCGCGCGCGGGCCTGAAGGCCGCCGGTCCCCGGCGCCTCGTACGCACTTTCGCACTACCGCTAAACTACATTATTGAGAAGTGCTTCCAAACCTCTCCCAGGCGGGTCTTACGAGATTCAATTTGCATGGATTTGATCTCTTTCGTTTTTACATCTCTCCCCCGCATCACACATCCTTCTCCGCTTATGACAAACTTGCTTTCCTGCAAAAACGACTTCGGGAAAGGAGTCGCCAAAACGAAATCCAGGAGGGAGGCAAGATCGCTTTTCGATCGATTCGAGTTCTTCTTCGACCCCTTCAACATGATTACCCCGTACATTCTTCCGTTTGAAAACGGGTAGGCTGCATCATCATTGAAGTCGGTATCAAAAGAGACGAGCGTGTATCCGAGCCGCGAGCAGTACTGGAATGAAAGTCGTCAGACCGACCCTGATTGCCTAGCTCTACCGCACTAAGCACCTTCACCTTCTTTTTCCACCAAGATCGCTTCCTAAAATTATCAATGATCGACGCTGGAATATTTTCGTCGAAATACAAGAGCGGCTTCTGCTTGCCCGTTTCGCCGGTGCTTAGCCTAATACCACTCAAGCTCAACCGAGGTGCTTCGGCAACGCCAAAGGTTGCGCCACAAAGGCTTTCAATGACCGCCGGAACGAACCCAGTGAACTCCAAACGCTTCTTTGCTTGGGTCCTCGCGATGGCGTTGCAGCGTCGTGGGACGACCAGCGGTGGCGGACCGTAAATGCGGGTACAGCAGCCGCAGCCCAGCGTCGATCCATGGTTCTGAGTCGCCCGACGGGTGCGTTCCCGTTTGACTTTCCCGTTCTCTGCAACCACCAAACCGCTGCTCCTGAAAGCCGATTTTTCCTGCGCCTTCAAACCGATCACCCCTGTCCAGACCTTCCGCGAAAAATATTCTACTTTCGTTTTATCAGAATTCGTGATTGACTATCGTCGTCCCGTCTCGATCAGAGGGGCGCTTCGCGGTCGTCACGGACGTTGAGGCGGGATGCGGTGGGCGTGTCGGGTTCGCAGCGTGATCAGTCATGCGGACGAACGAGCCTGATACGCCGGCGAAGTCGTATGGTCCTGGCCTCCCGACGCTGAGGCTCCGCTGGCGGTGATGATGATCCGCCGGTCACGGGGGCAAGACAGCCCGGTCCCCGGGGAGAGTACGTATAAGCCGCCCAACCATCGCGCGGGGAATGCCGGGATGTCTCGGCTGAACCTGTGGTTCCTGCCGCCTGCATTTTTTTCTGCAGGCGGGCCATGGGGGCGGCCAGCTCCCGGCATTCCCCGCGCCCTCTTCTCAGAAAGAGGGCATGTCCCAAGGCAAAGCTCGGACGCAGACGCGCCGCGAGATGGCGGCGGTGCGTCCCGCGGCCAACGAAAGCGCCGATATGTCTCAGCCGCGCATCTTCAGCATCGAGAGCGAGAAACGCCCTCGCCGCACTTCCCCAGGACCATCGCAGCTAACGATGGGCATTTTACCCTCGCCCGTCTCCACGTCGTCATGCCCGGGACAAGCCCGGCCATGACAGAGCAACAAATTAGCAGGCGTTGCTGCCGCGACGGGACCATGTCTTCAGATGCAATGGGCCCGCGCCCGTGTCCGACATGGCCGTCAGCTGACCGCCGCATCTGCCGGCGGCCGCTGCCGCAGCAGCGCGGCGCAGGCGAAGCCGAGCACGACCATCATGATGGCGGCGATCAGCAAGGTCGGCTGCTTGCCACCGTGGACCAGGCCGAAGCCGTAGGCGATCGGGCCGACCGTCTGGCCCATGAAGAAGAAGAACGAGTGCAGCGACATCGCGGTCGCGCGCGCCCCGATCGACAGCTCGCTGGCGAACACCTGCAGGCAGCCATGGATCATGTAGAAGCCCCAGCCCATCAGCAGCATGCAGCCGAACTGCAGCTTCCAGCCCGGGCCGAAGGCGAGCGCGGCGAGCTGCAACCCGACCAGGGCAGCGCCCGTGATCATCATGCCCTTGACGCCGAGCCGCGGCAGGAAGTTCGAGACCGTGAACGTGTAGAACAGGCCGCCGACCGCGAAGCCTGCGATGACGATGCCCGCGATCGACAGCGAGGTCTCGCCGAGATCGAACAGGAACGAGGCGATGAACGGAAACAGCCCGAACACGCAGCAGCCTTCGACGAACACCGCCGAGAAGCAGAAGCGCGAATTGGGGTTGGTGAAGATGGTGCGGTAGCCCTTCCTCAGCGCGGCGAGATCGGTGGTCGGCGCATGCGTGACCTTGGCGCCGCGAAAGCCTGCCGCCACCGCGAAGGAGGCGATCAGCCCGAGCGCGCCGAGGATCGCGAGCACGCCACGCCAGCCGATGAAATCGCCGATGATGCCGGATGCCGTCGCGCCGAGCAGGTTGCCCGCCATCGAGCCCGCGAGCGTGCGGCCGATCGCGACCTGCCGCTTGTCGGGCGCAACGAGATCGCTGGTCAGCCCGAGCGCCACCGGAAACACGCCGCCCGAGGCGATGCCGGCGAGGATGCGCGTCGCGAACAACAGCGGAAACGAGGTGGCGAGCGCACCGAGGATGCTGGCGACACCGAGCAGCGCCAGGCACAGCGTCATCAGCCGCGCCTTGCCGAACAGATCGGCGGCGGCGCCGATCGCCGGCTGGATCAGCGCGTAGATCAGCGCATAGCCCGCGGCGATGCTCGCCGCCGTGGTGATGCTGATCGCGAAATCCTCGGCGACATGCGGCAGCACCGGATCGAGCGCCCGCGTCGACAGCGCCGCCGAGAAGCCTGCGAGGGCGATGATGTTCACCGCCGGCGGAAACTTCTGCCCCGCGGGCTTGGCGGCGGTCTGGTGCATCAGCGCCCGGCGTCCGCCGCCGGCGCCTTGGCGAGTGCGTCGAACGCCATCAGCGTTCGCAGCAGCCCCTCGAACTGCGCGAGCGGGACCATGTTCGGCCCGTCGGAAGGCGCATGATCGGGATCGGGATGGGTCTCGATGAAGACGCCGGCGACGCCCACGGCCACCGCCGCCCGCGCCAGCACCGGTACGAATTCGCGCTCGCCGCCCGAGGACGTGCCCTTGCCGCCCGGCTGCTGCACGGAGTGGGTCGCATCGAAGATGACCGGCGCGCCGGTCGTGCGTGCCATGATCGGCAGCGCGCGCATGTCGGAGACCAGCGTGTTGTAGCCGAACGAGACGCCGCGCTCGGTGACCAGCACGTTGCGATTGCCGGAGCCCGTGATCTTGGCGACCACGTTGGCCATGTCCCAGGGCGCCAGGAACTGGCCCTTCTTGACGTTGACGACCTTGCCCGTCGCCGCGGCCGCCAGCAGCAGGTCGGTCTGCCGGCACAGGAACGCGGGGATCTGCAGCACGTCGACGGCCTGCGCCACCTCGGCGCACTGGCTGGCGTCATGCACGTCGGTCAGCACCGGCAGGCCGAGCGAAGACCGGATCTCGGCGAAGATCGGCAGCGATTGCGAAAGCCCCAGCCCGCGGGCCGCCGAGGCGGAGGTGCGGTTGGCCTTGTCGAACGAGGTCTTGTAGACGAGGCCGATGTTCAGCCGCGCCGCGATCTCCTTCAGCGCCGAGGCGACCTCGAGCGCATGCGCGCGGCTCTCGAGCTGGCATGGGCCGGCGATCACGGCGAGCGGCAGGTGGTTGCCAAACTTGACGGAGCCGAGGCTGACGACCGGCGCGGCAGAGATCGAAGCGTTCACGACATCATCCTCATGAGAGCGCGCGACCATGGCCCAGCGCCGGCTGCCGGATCAACCGGCGTTTGCCTGCGAATAGCAGGGTTGCGGGGATCGGTCATCCCAGCCCCTCCCCGGGCTCTATTTCAACGCCGAAAACGCCGTCGGCACCAGGAACTGGCTGGTGATGTTGGCAACGATCTGGCCGTCCTCCTCGCTCTTGGCACGCGCCGAGATCCAGTCGGGATCGGACATGAACTTGGTCCACTTGGTCTCGCGCTCGGCGAGCGATTCCCAGGCGATGAAATAGGTGAGGTCCTGGTTGGATTCGCCGATCAGGGTCGTGAAGAAGCCCACGGGGCGGATGCCGTGCTTCTCCCACAGCTTCAGCGTCGTGTTTTCGAAACGCTTCAGCAGCGCCGGCAGCCGGCCCGGAATGCAGCGATAGATGCGGCTCTCGTAGATCATCTGATCCTCCCTGATCTTTTCTGGCTTCGCGCGATCGGGGAGCGTTGTCGCAACAATCGTCGCGGCCGTCAAAGGTCGCGTTGCGCGCCTCGGCCGTCGTTGCGAGGAGCGTCAGCGACGAAGCAATCCAGAGTCCCGCCCGCGACTCTGGATTGCTTCGCTCCGCTCGCAATGACGGGACTTGGCACCACGAGCCCGTTACACCAGTCGCGACTGCACCACTGCGGCCTGAATGAACGACGCGAACAGCGGATGCGGCTCGAACGGGCGCGACTTCAGCTCGGGGTGGAACTGGACGCCGATGAACCACGGGTGGTCCTCGTACTCCACGATCTCCGGCAGCACGCCGTCGGGCGACAGGCCGGAGAACTTCAACCCGTGCTGCTCGAGCCGGTCCTTGTAGGCGGTGTTGACCTCGTAGCGGTGGCGATGCCGCTCGGAGATCTCGGTGGCGCCGCCATAGACCTCGGAGACGCGGCTGCCGCGCTTGAGCGCCGCAGGATAGGCGCCGAGCCGCATCGTGCCGCCGAGATCGCCGCTCTTGGAGCGCTTCTCCAGCTCATTGCCACGCAGCCATTCCGTCATCAGGCCGACCAGCGGCTCCGGCGTCGGACCGAACTCGGTCGAATTGGCCTCGGCGATCCCGACGAGATTGCGCGCCGCCTCGATGACCGCCATCTGCATGCCGAAGCAGATGCCGAAATACGGCACGTCGCGCTCCCGCGCGAATTGCGCCGCACGGATCTTGCCCTCGGCGCCGCGCTGGCCGAAGCCGCCGGGCACCAGGATGCCATTGACGTGCTCGAGGAATGGCGCGGGGTCTTCGTTCTCGAACACCTCGCTCTCGATCCAGTCGAGCTTGACGCGGACCTTGTTGGCGATGCCGCCATGCGACAGCGCCTCGATCAGCGACTTGTAGGCGTCCTTCATGCCGGTGTACTTGCCGACGATCGCGATCGTGACGTCGCCTTCCGGGTTGCGAACGCGCTCATTGATCGTGTGCCAGCTCGAAAGCGCCGGCGGCACCCGCGGCTCGATGCCGAACGCGGCCAGCACCTCGTCGTCGAGGCCGGCGGCGTGATAGGCCTCCGGCACGGCATAGATGTTGTCGACGTCACGCGCCTCGATGACGGCGCTTTCGCGCACGTTGCAGAACAGGCCGAGCTTGCGCCGCTCCTCCTTCGGGATCGGGCGGTCGGTGCGACACAGCAGGATGTCAGGCTGGATGCCGATCGAGCGCAGCTCCTTGACCGAATGCTGCGTCGGCTTGGTCTTCAACTCGCCGGCGCTCGGGATGTAGGGCAGCAGCGTGAGGTGGATGTAGATCGCGTGATGGCGCGGCAGCTCATTGCCGAGCTGCCGGATCGCCTCGAAGAACGGCAGGCCCTCGATGTCGCCAACGGTGCCGCCGATCTCGACCAGCACGAAATCGTACTCGTCATTCCCGGACAGGACGAAATCCTTGATCGCGTTCGTCACGTGCGGGACGACCTGGATGGTCGCGCCGAGATAGTCGCCGCGCCGCTCCTTGGTCAGGATGTCCTGATAGATCCGGCCCGTGGTGATGTTGTCGGCCTTGGTCGCCGGTCGGCCGGTGAAGCGTTCGTAATGTCCGAGATCGAGATCGGTCTCGGCGCCATCATCGGTCACGAACACTTCGCCGTGCTGATACGGCGACATCGTGCCTGGATCGAGGTTGAGATAGGGGTCGAGCTTGCGAAGCCGGACCTTGTAGCCACGGGCCTGCAGCAGCGCGCCTAACGCGGCTGAAGCCAGACCCTTTCCGAGCGAGGAAACCACGCCGCCGGTGATGAAGATGTACCGCGCCATGGGACCCTACCTTTAATGCCGCGCGCTCGATTCGCCAAAACGAATCGCTTGCAGCCCGCAACGCTGTCGCGGGCCTGTGGGTTACTTCAAAATCTGAATGGTCTCAGGTACTTGAGACCGCCTCATGACGCAGGACGCCAATTGCGTTCCTGCATGGCTTATCCGCGTTATTGCGATTGCGGTGCCTGCGGCGCAGCCGGAGCCGCGGGAGCCTGCTGCTCGTCGGCCTTCTTGAGCTGGTCGAGCACGCCGCCCCCGGTCGGCGCCACCGGGCTCGCGCCGCCTGACTGGGTCTGCCCAGGCAAGGTGCCGAGAATCGAGGTCGGTTTGCGATCCAGACCCGCGAGCCAAGTCAGCGCCAGGCTGGTGAGGAAGAAGAGGAGTGCCAGGATCGCGGTCGTGCGCGTTAACAGGTTGGCCGTGCCGCGGCTCGACATGAAACCGGCGCCGCCGCCCATGCCAAGGCCACCGCCCTCGGATTTCTGCAACAGCACCGTACCGATCAGGACGGCGACAATCATGAGGTGGATGACGATCAAGACAGTCTGCATGGTGACCTTCCGTCACAAGCCCTCGCAGGCCCCGGCCGGAGGCCGGGATCGCGAGAGCTTCGCGGGCTATTCGGAAATTTGCGCGGTGTTACACGATCATGTCGGGCAACGCCACCCCGCAGATAATCGCAGCCGCGCTTCTCACAAGCGCTGCCGCGCCGCCCGTCGTCGAGGCTTGCCCGACCATCCATTTTCTACTATTAGAGACATATGGATCAAATAATAGACGACTTCAGCCAGCGGCTGGCGCGCCGCCTGCTGCTGGAACGGGACAGCCGCGGCTGGTCGCTGGCCGACCTTGCCGAGCGCTCGGGAGTGTCAAAGGCCACCATCAGTAAGATCGAGCGCGCCGAGGTCAGCCCGACGGCGGTCATCCTGGTCAAGCTGGCAAGCGCGTTCGATCTCACGCTGGCCGGCTTGATGCTCCGAGCCGAGGCCCAGTCGGAGCGCCTGTCCAAGGCGGCCGAGCAGCCGGTCTGGCGCGATCCGGACACGGGCTATGTCCGGCGCCAGGTCTTTCTCAGGCCGGATCATCCGATCGAGTTGGTGACCGTCGAGATGCCGGCGCACCGCAGCGTGACCTTGCCGGCCTCCTCATACATCCACATCCGCCAGCTTCTCTGGGTGCAGAGCGGGCAATTGACCATCACGGAAGGCGCGGAACGCCACGTCCTCGGCCCCGGCGACTGCCTCGGCTTCGGCCCACCGATCGACACCACCTTTGCCAACGAGTCGGACGCACCCTGCGTCTATGTCGTGGCGCTTGCCCGGAGTTGAGAATGTCCGCGATTCGAATTGCATCCCTATCGGACACACCGGTCGTGCGAAGCGCGCTTCGCGCCATGCTGATCGAAACGGTCGCCGATGGTGGTTCGGTCAGTTTCATGCACCCGCTTCGCGAGGAGGATGCCGACGCCTTCTGGCGGGAATCGCTTTCGGCCGCGGCGCGCGGCGAACGAGCCGTTCTTGGCGCCTTCGACGGCGAGGATGTGATTGCGACCGTCACGTTGCAGCTGAAGCTGCCGCCGAACCAGCCGCACCGCGCCGAGATCGCAAAGATGATGACGCGCATCAGCCACCGCAAACGCGGAATCGCGACCGCGCTGCTGCGCGCGGCCGAAAACCTCGCCCGCGCGCACGGTCGGACGATGCTGGTCCTCGATACCGCCGAGGATGGGGGCGCCTCACGGCTTTATGAAAGCGTCGGCTTCCAGCTGAGCGGAACCATTCCGGACTATGCCTTGAAGCCGCATGGCGGCCTTACCGGCACGAAGATCTATTGGAAGCGAATCGAACAGGCGGACTGAGGCGTGCGCTTTCGCTCACGTTGCTTCTCAACAGCCCTTCGCAATGGCGAGAAAGTCTGAGGCTTTCAGGCTGGCGCCGCCGACCAACGCGCCGTTGACATTCGCGACCGCCATCAGCTCGGCCGCATTGGAGGGCTTCACCGAGCCGCCATAGAGGATGCGCGTCCGCGCTCCCTCCTGCTTGAAGCGATCGATCAGCAGCTCTCTGATAAAGGCATGAATCTGCTCGACATCCTTGGCAGTCGGGGTCAGGCCGGTGCCGATCGCCCAAACCGGCTCATAGGCCACGACCAGGTTGCCGGCCCGTGATTCCTGCGGCAGGCTGAGGTTGAGCTGGCCGCGCAGGATGTCGAGCGTCTGCCCTGCATCGCGCTGCTGCTGGGTTTCGCCGACGCAAACGATCGCGACCAGCCCGGCGCGCCACACCGCCTCGGTCTTCTGGTGCACCACAACATCGCTTTCGCCATGATCGGCACGCCGCTCGGAATGGCCGACGATGATGGCGGTGGCGCCAGCATCGGCCAGCATCTCCGCCGAAATGTCCCCGGTATGGGCTCCCGACGCCTTGGGGTGGCAATCCTGAGCGCCAACCGCGATCGCGTGGGAGCCGCGCGCCCTTTCGGCGAAGCCTGCCACCAGGGTGGCGGGAGGACAGACCAGCAGGTCGGCCTTTCCGGTGACCTCGGCGGCTCCGGCCAGCATGGCGTCGAACTCGGCGGTCGAGGCCTTCAGGCCGTTCATTTTCCAATTGCCGGCGATCAGCGGCCGGATGCGGTCGGTCATGGCGGGATTCCAGCAAATGTTGTGACAGACATCGGCTAGCAGAGCCCTTCGACGAGCACCAGAGCGGGAGCCGTCTTCCCACCGCTTCAATCGGCCTCAGGGCCGAGGTTGCGACCGGGCGGCCGCCTCTTTATAAGCCGTTTCAACTCGGTGACGGCCTTTTGCGGAATCTGCTTTAAGGCGCGGCCTCTTCATCCTTTTTCCTGCAGACAGACTGGACCCATGCTTCGAGGATTACGCAAGGCCTCATCAAACTGGCTCGGCAAGACCATCATGGCGGTGGTCATGGGCGTTTTGATCGTCAGTTTCGGCATCTGGGGCATCGCCGACATCTTCCGCGGCTTCGGGCAGTCGACGGCTGCAACCGTGGGACGCACGGAGATCTCGGTCAACGAGTTCCGGCAGATCTATACCGACCGGCTGCAGCAGATCGGCCGCCAGCTCGGTCGTCCGCTGACCACCGAGCAGGCCCGCATGTTCGGGCTCGACCGCTCCGTGCTGCAGCAGACGATTGCGGAAGCCGCCCTCGATGAGCAGGCTCGCCGTCTCGGTCTCGCCCAGTCCGATGCGGAGACCATGCGGGTGATCCTCAGCGATCCCAACTTCAAGGGCCCGAACGGGGCGTTCGACCCGCAGCGCTTCCAGGCCATCATCCGCAATTTCGGCTTCACCGAGCAGCGCTACCTGGCTGACCAGCGCCGACAGTCGCTGCGGCGGCAGATCACCGGCACGATCGCGGCCGGGCTGGAGCCGTCCAACACGATGCTCGAGGCGCTCGGCCGCTTCCAGAGCGAGCAGCGCTCGATCGATTACATCAAGCTCGACGCGGCGCAGGCCGGCACCATCGATGCGCTCTCGCCCGAGGTTCTCGCGTCCTATTTCGAAGAGCACAAAGCCCAGTTCAAGGCGCCGGAATATCGCAAGATCTCCTTCGTCGTGGTGACGCCCGAAGAGATCGGCAAGTGGACCGACGTATCTGACGAGGACGCCAGGAAGCTGTTCGACCAGCGCAAGGCGCTGATGGGCACGCCGGAGAAGCGCCAAGTCCAGCAGATGACCTTCTCCACCATGGAGGAGGCACAAGCGGCGCGCGCCCGGATCGCCTCGGGTGAAGTCACGTTCGACGAACTCGCCAAGGAGCGCAACCTCAACCCAGCCGATCTCGATCTCGGTCTGGTGACGAAATCGGCGATTCTCGACCCTGTCGTTGCCGATACCGCCTTCTCGCTGCCGACCGGCGAGGTCAGCCAGCCCGTCAAGGGCGCATTCAACGTGGCGCTGGTCAAGGTCAGCGCGATTCAGCCGGGCCAGCAGCCCGAATATGAGAGCGTCGCTGCCGACATCAAGAAGGAGATCGCAGCCGACCGCGCCAAGTCGCAAGTCGCCAATCTTCGTGACAAGATGGAAGACGAGCGCGGCGGTGGCGCCAGCGTCGCCGAGGCAGCCAAGAAGCTCGGTCTCAATGCCATCACGCTCGAAGCCGTCGACAGGTCCGGCAAGCACCCCAACGGCCAGCCCGTTTCGAACATCCCGCTTGGCCTCGATGTCGTTGCGCAGGCCTTCACCAGCGATGTCGGTGTCGACAACGAGCCGATCTCGTTCCGCGGCGGTTATGTCTGGTTCGAGGTTCTCGGCATCACCCCGCCGCGCGATCGCCCCCTCGACGAGGTCAAGGATCAGGTCGCCGCGCGCTGGCGCGATGACGAGGTCGCCACCAAGCTGCGCGCAAAGGCCACCGAGCTGGTCAAGAAGCTCAGCGAGGGCGGCAAGCTCGCCGACGAGGCGGCATCGCTCGGCGTGAAGGTCGAGACGGCCAGTGCGTTCAAGCGCGACGCCTCGGTGCCCGGCGTCCCCACCGGCGCGATCACCGCCGCATTCCGCACGGCGAAGGACGGCGTCGGCCAGACCGAGGCTGATGGCGGCCGGCGGTGGATTGTGTTCCGTGTCACCGACATCATCGAGCCTAAGGTCGACCTCGCGTCCGAAGATACCAAGAAGCTGAAGGACCAGTTGCAGCGCGCGCTCGCCGACGAGCAAGGCACGGCCTATGTCATGAAGCTCGAGAAAGACATCGGGACGACGATCAACGAGGCTGCGGTGGCCCAGGTGGTCGGCGGCAACAATCAGTGACGGTTTGCTAGGGGCACGCGTGATGGACGATCTCAAGTCGATCATTGGCAAGGTGGCGACCGGCGCGCCGCTGTCCCGCGAGGAGGCGGCGTCCGCCTTCGACAGCATGATGTCGGGCGAGGCGACGCCGTCGCAGATGGGCGCGCTGCTGATGGCGCTGCGCGTGCGCGGCGAGACGGTCGAGGAGATCACCGGCGCCGTCAGCGTGATGCGGGCGAAGATGCTGCGCGTCGATGCGCCGGCGAGCGCGGTCGACATCGTCGGCACCGGCGGTGACGGCTCCGGCTCGGTCAACGTCTCGACCTGCGCCTCCTTCATCGTGGCCGGCGCCGGCGTGCCGGTCGCCAAACACGGCAACCGCGCACTGTCGTCCCGCTCCGGCGCCGCCGACGTGCTCGCCGCGCTCGGCGTCAAGATCGACCTGAAGCCTGACCAGGTCGGGCGCTGCGTGCGCGAGGCCGGCATCGGCTTCATGTTCGCGCCCGCGCATCATCCGGCGATGAAGAACGTCGGGCCGACCCGGGTCGAGCTCGCCACCCGCACGATCTTCAATCTGCTCGGTCCCCTGTCCAATCCGGCCGGCGTCAGGCGCCAGATGGTCGGCGTGTTCTCGCGGCAATGGGTCGAGCCGTTGGCCCACGTGCTGAAGAATCTCGGCTCGGAGGCCGCCTGGGTCGTGCACGGCTCCGACGGGCTCGACGAGATCACCTTGACCGGCCCGACCTTTGTCGCCGCGCTGGAGAACGGTCATATCCGCACCTTCGAGGTCACGCCCGAAGAGGCCGGGCTTGGCCTGTGCGGCAGCGACGGTCTTAAGGGCGGCGACGCCGAAGCCAACGCGGTGGCCCTGCAGAGCGTGCTGGACGGCCTGCCGAGCCCCTATCGCGACGTGGCGCTGCTGAACGCCGCGGCGGCCCTGGTCGTTTCCGGACGCGCCAAGACGCTGAAGGAAGGCGTCGCAATCGGCCGGGATTCGCTCGACAGCGGCGCCGCGGCGGCGCGGCTGAAGCAGCTGATCGAGGTCTCCAACAGCTGATCCACCGGAGCGTGCCATGTCGGACATCCTGACCAAGATCGAAGCGTATAAGCGCGAGGAGATCGCGGCCGCCAAGCGGGCATGCCCGTTGCCGGAGCTCGAGGCCCGCGCGCGTGACGCTTCGCCGCCGCGCGGCTTCGTTGCCTCGATCCGAGCCAAGCATGCGAACGGCGACTACGCGCTGATCGCCGAGGTGAAGAAGGCCTCGCCGTCCAAGGGACTGATCCGCGCCGATTTCGATCCGCCGGTGCTTGCCAAGGCCTACGAGGCCGGCGGCGCGGCCTGCCTGTCGGTGCTGACAGACACGCCGTCGTTCCAGGGCCATCTCGACTTCATGGTCGCCGCGCGGGCCGCGACCGCCCTGCCCGTGCTGCGCAAGGACTTCATGTTCGACACCTACCAGGTGATCGAGGCGCGTGCTCACGGCGCCGACTGCATCCTCATCATCATGGCCGCGCTGGACGATGCCGCCGCTGCGGACATCGAGGCTGCCGCGCTCGCCCACGGCATGGATGTGCTGATCGAAATCCATGATCGCGCCGAGCTCGATCGCGCGCTGAAGCTGCGCTCGCCGATGATCGGCATCAACAACCGCAACCTGCGAACCTTCGAGACCACGCTGGCGACCTCCGAAGCGCTGGCGCCGCTGGTCCCGGTCGAGCGTCTTCTGGTCGGCGAAAGCGGCATCTTCACGTCGGCCGATCTCGCGCGCCTGGCGCGCGTCGGCATCCAGACCTTCCTGGTCGGCGAGAGCCTGATGCGGCAGGCGGACGTCAGGGCGGCGACGCGCGCGCTGCTTGCGCGCAATGCCGCCTCCGCCAGCGCGGCTGAGTGACCATGGCCGACAAGTCGCCCGACGCTCCCGCCCTCACCCACATCGACGCCCGCGGCGAAGCCCGCATGGTCGACGTGTCGGACAAGGCCGCGACCGAGCGAACCGCGACCGCCGAGGGCCGCGTCGTCATGAGCCCGGCGACGCTTGAGCTCATCCTGTCCGGCAACGCCAAAAAAGGTGACGTGCTCGGCACTGCCCGCATCGCAGGCATCATGGCCGCCAAGCGGACCTCCGAGCTGATTCCTCTGTGCCACCCGCTGGCGCTGTCCAAGGTCACCGTCGACATCACGCCCGATGCCGCGCTACCCGGCTGCCTCGTCAGCGCCACCGTCAAGGTGACCGGGCCGACCGGCGTGGAGATGGAAGCCCTGACGGCCGTGTCCGTCGCCTGCCTGACCATTTACGACATGATCAAGGCGGCCGAGCGCGGCGTACGCATCGAAGGTATCCGCTTGACCGAAAAGATCGGCGGCAAGTCCGGGCACTATCGCGCCTGAAGAGATTACGAAGCCAAATACAACTTCGAATTAATTGTTCGCTAACTCAACTTCCTAACCTCACTTCCATTGCGGACCGATAGCAATGGTTGTGGGAGGGACATCGTAGCGGTTCCATCCCGAAGCGCCGATCGCAAGCGTATTCAGGACCGATGACGACCAACGCTAGTCCAGGGAATGCCCTCAGAGCTTCGACCGACCGCGGTGGACCGATCCGCTGGCTGGTCGGCGGAGGCCTCGTGCTGATTGCAGCCATCGCGATCGGTACGACCATCATGGCCGACAGTTTCCGGGAACGCGCGCTGAACAGCGCGACGCGTGAGCTGGAGAACACCGTCCTTCTGCTGGCGCGCCATTTCGATCAGCAGATGGAGGATCTCGGCGCGATCCAGCGCGATCTCGCCAACTACGTCCGACAGAACCACATCGACAGCGGCGCCCGCTTCAAGGAGCAGATGGGAAGCGCCGCCGTCAATGCCATGCTGAAGGACAAGCTGAGCGCGGTGACCTATGTCGGCGGTTTGAACATCTTCGACTCCGACGGCAACCTGATCAACTCCGGAGCGGCCTGGCCGGTGCCGCCCGTCAACATTGCCGATCGCACCTTTTTCAAGCGGCTGAAATCCGATCCGACCGCGCCGCAACTGCTGATCGAGCCGGTGGTGGGCCGGATCACCGGCACATATGTCGCAGTCATCGCCCTGAAACTGACCAGTCCCAACGGCGAGTTCCTGGGCATCATCAGCCGCAGTCTCGAACCCATCAATGTCGAGCGGTTCTTCGCCTCGGTCGCGCTCGGGCCCGACGCGGCGATCTCGATGATGCATCGCGACGGAACCCTTCTGGCTCGCCATCCACGCCATGAGGGCATGCAGAACCAGAACTACAAGAGCGCGCCGATCTTCCGCCAGATCCTGGCCGGCGATGGCAACACCACGGGCATTTTCAGCAGCCCCGTCGACGGCGAGCACCGCATCGGCGCATCGCACCGGCTGACGAGCTATCCCTTGATCGTGACCGCGACGACGACGGTCTCGGCGGCGCTCGCCGACTGGCGCGAGCAGATGCGCTTCCTGATCGCCGTCGGCGTGACGTCGGTCCTGCTGATCGCCGGCATGCTTTACGTCGTGGTGCGCCGGCTGATCAGCGACCACGACGCCTCCAGCCGCCGCTTGACGCTGGAGAAGGAACGGCTCGACAAGGCCGTCAACAACATGACCCAGGGCCTCTTGCTGTTCGATGCATCGGAGCGCCTGGTCATCAGCAACCAGCGCTACGTCGACATGTACGGCCTGTCTGCCGACGTCGTGAAACCAGGCTGCACGTTTCGCGCGCTGATCGCGCACCGCAAGGCCACCGGCTCGCTGGCGGGCGACGACGTCGAATATGCCGATGCGGTGCTGCGCGACATCGGCCGCAAGACCTCGCAGATCATCGAGACCACGGACGGTCGCTGGATCCAGATCGTCAACGAGCCGATCGCGGGCGGCGGCTGGCTCGCCACCCACGAGGACATTACCGAGCGCAAACGGTCCGAGGAGCAGATCACGCATCTGGCGCACTACGACGCCCTGACGGATCTGCCGAACCGCACCCTGTTCCACGAGCGCCTCAAGGAGGAGCTGACCGGCGTCCCCCACGGCCGGCGCCTCGCGCTGCACTACATCGACATCGACGAGTTCAAGGGCGTCAACGATTCGCTCGGCCACCTCATCGGCGACGAGCTGTTGAAATCCGTCGCGGCGAGCCTGAGCGCCTGTGTCGGCAGCGCAGGGTTCGTCGCCCGCCTTGGCGGCGACGAGTTCGCCGTGGTCCAGACGGCGATCCGCAACCGGGAGGATGTCGAACAGCTGATCGAGGATATTCTCGGCGCGATCCGCGCCCCGCGTGACTGCCTCGGCCATCAGCTCACGACCGACGCCTCGATCGGCGTGGCGTTGATCCCCGAGCACGGCACCGATCTCGACCAGATCATGAAGAACGCCGATCTGGCGATGTACGCCGCCAAGGCCGCGGGACGCCGCACCTGGCGCTTCTTCGAGCCCGAGATGGACGCCCAGATCAAGGCGCGCCACCAGCTCGAGGTCGACCTGCGCCAGGCCATGGCCGACGATCGACTCGAGGTCTACTACCAACCTTGTCTGAGCCTGCAGGACGACCGCATCGTCGGTTGCGAGGCGCTGGTGCGCTGGAGGCATCCGACCCGCGGCGCCGTCTCGCCGGCCGAGTTTATTCCGATCGCCGAGGACACCGGCCTCATCAACCTGCTCGGCGAACGCGTCCTCCAGGTCGCCTGCACCGAGGCGGTGAGCTGGCCGGACGACATCCGGCTCGCCGTCAACGTCTCGCCGGTGCAGTTCAAGAGCGGCACCCTGGCGCTCAAGGTCGCCAATGCACTTGCGACCTCCGGCCTGCCGCCGCATCGGCTGGAACTCGAGATCACCGAAGCGGTGCTGATCCGCGACGACGACGCGCTCGACACCCTGCACCAGTTGCGCGCGCTCGGCGTCCGCATCGCGCTCGACGATTTCGGCACCGGCTATTCGAGCCTCAGCTATCTCCAGCGCATTCCGTTCGACAAGATCAAGATCGACCGCTGTTTCGTCAAGGACATCACCGATAGCGAGGGTTCCGCGGCGATCGTCCAGGCCGTGGTCAACATCGCCGCCATCCGCAAGATGTCGACGACCGCCGAGGGCGTCGAGACCGAGGCGCAGCGGCAGGTGCTGAAGCGGCTCGGCTGCTCGGAGATGCAGGGCTATCTGTTCAGCCCTCCGAAGCCCGCAGCCGACGTGCGGCAATTGTTCGCTGCGCAGCGCGCCAATCCCTCATCCGGCCGCCATTCGCGCTCGGACGCCGCCTGAGCCGGTTCCGAACCGATAAATACCGTTGCAATTTGAGGCTTTTCCGCAAGCCAGATTCAAACCCTGCCGACTGGTCGTGCCTTGAAGTCCACGGCTCCGCCATGATCTACGGGACACAGACGGACATACTCCGTGTTCGCCTGTACACACTGGTCGAAAACCACGGCGGGACGGCCTCAGGGCCGCCCCGTCGGGTGTGAGCATCGCGCGTCGCGAGCCGCGCACCCGCCCGCTTCGCAGATCAGTTCGGCACCGCCGCCTTGGCGCGGACGTCGGCGTTCACCGTGACGCCCCGCAGCACGTTGAATGCGGCGTGCAGCGCCTTGTCGTCCTTCTCGTCCGGCGGAACGTAGGACTGCGAGCCGGTCTGCTCGGTGCCGTCGGCAGCGGAGAGATGGCCGCGCATGCCGGCCTCACCCTTGAGATCGCCGCGATCCTTCAGCTCGTCCGGCACGTCCTGCTTGACCTCGATGTCCGGCGCGATGCCCTGCGCCTGGATCGAGCGTCCCGACGGCGTGTAGTAGCGCGCCGTGGTCAGCGCCAGCGCGCCGTTGCCAGCGCCGAGCGGAATGATGGTCTGCACCGAGCCCTTGCCGAACGAGCGCGTGCCGACCAGGGTCGCACGCTTGTGATCGTGCAGCGCGCCGGCCACGATCTCCGACGCAGAGGCCGAGCCGCCATTGATCAGCACCACGAGCGGCTTGCCCTTGGTGAGGTCGCCGCCGCGCGCGGTGAAGCGCTGCGTCTCCTCCGGATTGCGGCCGCGGGTGGAGACCACCTCGCCCCGCGGCAGGAACGTGCTGGAGACCGACACGGCCTGATCGAGCAGCCCGCCCGGATTGTTGCGCAGGTCGACCACGTAGCCGGCGAGCTTCTCCTGCGGGATCTCCTTGGAGATGCTGGCGACCGCCTTGCGCAGACTCTCGGTGGTCTGCTCGTTGAAGGATGTGATGCGGATATAACCGATGTCGCCGCCTTCGGTGTGATAGCGCACCGGGCGCACCTTGATGATCTCGCGCGTCAGCGTAACGTCGAGCGGTGCGTCCTTGCCCTTGCGCATGATGGTGAGCTTGGTCTTGGTGTTGACGCCGCCCTTCATCTTGGCGACGGCCTGCTCGAGCGTCAGTCCCTGCACCGCCTCGCCGTCGATCTTGGCAATGAGATCGCCCGAGAGAACGCCGGCCTTGGACGCGGGCGTGTCATCGATCGGCGCGACGACCTTGACCAGGCCCTCCTCCATGGTGACCTCGAGACCGAGTCCGCCGAACTCGCCGGACGTGGTCTCCTGCATGTCGCGCCAGGACTTGTCGTTCATGTAGCGCGAATGCGGATCGAGCGAGGACACCATGCCGTTGATGGCGCCTTCGATCAGCGCGGGATCGCTCGGCTTCTCGACATAGTCGGCGCGAACACGCTCGAACACCGCGCCGAACAGATTGAGCTGCGAATAGGTGTCGGCCATGCCGGCCGCGGCCTTGGCCTTGGCCACGAGTTGCGCGCCGTCGGGACCCGTGACCATCAGGGTCAGCCCGACGCCGGTCATCGTGCCCGCCAAGAACAGCCAGTTTTTTCGCATTGTTTGCTTCCCGAGCGTTTGTTGGATGGCCGGCCGATCAAATGGTCCGCACGCATCGCCGGCGCGATTTGTGTTGCGAACACACACCACATTTCCGGTTTCTTCAAGGCCGATATTGCGCCGCCGTACCGGGGCCCGACCGCCGGCGCTCGCATCCGAAATGGACGTTCACAGGCTGAAATCAAGCTCAAGGCTGCGCCGGCGCCGGGCCCGGCTGAACATACCCCGTCTTTCACGGACACCCATGATCACAATTCGACGAGCCGTGTACCACGCCGCGATTTGATGGCCTGGGCCTGCGGGGCGCCGCTCCCCGCGCGCGCCCGGGAAGCTCGAGTTCGGAATGGCTTGCTCCCGGCCCGCTCGATGGGCAATGCTCCGCAGCAAAACCGCAAGCATGACAGTCGCTGGGAGGCAAACATGAACCAACGGACCCCGATCGAGGCCGGGTGGCGGAACGTCGAACTCGGCTCGAGCGACGAGAAGTTCCAGAACCTGCACGAGCTCATCCGCAAGGCGCGCGCCCAGCTCAACCAGAACGCCTGGGACTACATCATCGGCGGGGCCGAAACCGAGACCACGCTGCGTCGGAACCGGATGGCGCTCGACGAGATCGCGTTCCGTCCGCGCGTGCTGCGCGACGTGTCCAGGGTCGACGCCTCGGTCGAAACTTTCGGCCGCAAGCTGCGCCTGCCGGTGGTCATGGCCCCGGTCGGTGCGCTCGAAATCTTCGATCCGGCAGGGGCGGCCAGCGTGGCCCGTGGGGCGGGCCGATTCGGAGCCGCGCACATGCTGAGCTCGGTGTCGGAACCCGGGCTGGAGAAGACCGCCGAGGCCGCGCCCGACGCGCTGCGAATCTTCCAGCTCTATGTCCGCGGCGACGACGCCTTCGTCGAGGACTATGTGAGCCGGGCGGTCGCCAACAGCTACACCGCGTTCTGCCTGACCGTCGACACCGCCCATTACAGCCGGCGTGAGCGCGACATCGCCAAGCGCTACGTCCGCGAAAGCCGGCTGCGCGCGACCGGCGGCGACCACCAGAAGGCGCTGAGCTGGCACACCGTCAAGCTGATCAAGGACAAGTTCAAGCTGCCGCTGATCATCAAGGGCATCGCGACCGCCGAGGACGCGCAGATTGCGGTCGATCACGGCGTCGACTGGATCTACGTCTCCAACCATGGCGGCCGCCAGCTCGACCATAGCCGCGGAGCCATGCATGTGCTGCCAGAGATCGTCGCCGCCGTGAAGAGCCGGGCAAAGATCATGGTCGACGGCGGCTTCTGCCGCGGCACCGACATCGTCAAGGCGATCGCCTCCGGCGCCGACCTCGTCGGCATCGGCCGGCTGCAATGCTGGGCGCTCGCCGCGGCCGGCGAGGACGGCATCCTGCGCATGCTCGAGCTGCTGGAGGACGAGGTCATCCGCGCGCTCGGCCTGCTCGGCGTCACCTCGTTCGCGGAGCTGAACGCGTCCTATCTGCATCCGGCGGCCGCCACCAACCTGCCGAGCGTGGTCAGCGCGTTTCCGCTGGTCGACATCGAGCCCTACCGGTATTGAGGAGGCGCCGCTTCCGTCCCACGCAAGGCATCGTCGACCCGCCCCATGCCCGCCTCCGCTCTCCGCCCCGGCGCCGCCGACGCGCTGCTGTTCGACCTCGGCCGCGTCGTCATCGACATCGATTTCGTCCAGGTTGTCTCGCGCTGGGCAGCGCATGCCGGCTGTCCGCCGGAGCGCATCGCCGCGCGCTTCGTGCGCGACGAGATCTATCACGGGCACGAGCGCGGCACCGTCTCCGATGCCGCGTTCTTCGCCAACCTGCGCCGGCAGCTCGGCATCGACATCACCGACGCGCAGTTTCTCGAGGGCTGGAACGCGATCTTCGTCGGCCCGATGCCGGGCATCGCCCCGCTGCTCGCACGCGCGGCTTCGAGACTGCCGCTCTATGCCTTCTCCAACACCAACCAGCCGCACATCGATCACTTCTCGCCGCGCTATGCCGACCTGCTTGGTCACTTTCGCGAGATCTTCCTGTCGTCGTCGATCGGCCTGCGAAAGCCGGATGCCGAGGCGTATGATCACGTGGTGCGGGCGATCGGCGCGCCGGCCGAGCGGATCGTTTTCTTCGACGATCTCGCTGAAAACATCGACGGCGCGCGAACGAGCGGGCTGCAGGCGGTGCTGGTGCGCTCGACGGCCGACATCGCCGCGGCGCTGGAGGCGCTCGGGATCTGATCGCGTCGCGCAAGGGTGCGTCATGGCCGGCGGCGTGACGTTCTGAAAGGCTGCGCTCGCAATGACGGTGCCCACTCGTGCAAAATTGTTCTCGCGACACGATGTGCCCGAGCTTTGCTGCTCTCATTTCACCCTCCTCCAATCGGAGGGCGCAGGGAATGCCGGGCTGCAGGCCGCAACCCATGGCCCGCCTGCAGAAAAAAAGCAGGCGGCAGTCACCACAGGTCCAGCCGACATCCGGCATTCCCTGCGCGATGGTCTTCACGCTTATACGCGATCTCCCCGGTGCCCGGCTTGTTGGCCACCGTCGCCGACGGGATCATCAGCACCCTTCGGCTTGGCATCAGCTTCGGGATGCCAGGACCACGCGACTTCACGTCCGCGCCATGCCGTTCGTCCGCGCGCCATCAGGGCACGCTGCGACACGTCGCGGCCACCGCATCCCGCGCTCCACGTCCGTGACGATCGCGAAGCGCCCCTCCTGTCGAGCACGGGACCAAATCAGCATAGCAGCTTTTTCCGAAAAAGCGAATCCTAAATGCGACCGCCGGCAACGGCGCCATCCGGCCCGTCTCCCGCCACATCCGCTGGCCGCAGACGAGCCGGCGCCTAAGCGCATCGGCATCGGCGGCGAGATCGTCAAGATCGCGCCGTGCTCGATGACCATCGTCGGCACGCTCGCCGATTGGTCGCAATGGACCGGCGTGACCTTCGACAGCTCGGGCGAGATCGAGGTCCCCGGTGCTCTCGTGCCCGTGCTCGCGTCGGTCGAGCACGACCATGCCGCCTATGTCGAGCCGAATGTCTGGATTCGGCATCCGCTCTGACGCGGTGCAGGTCGTCCGCGCGACGATCAACGCGCCGGCACGACGCGCTCGTTGAGAAATCCGATCACCACGTCGAACGCCTGCCGTCGATTCCGCTCCATCAGGATCATGTGCGTGCCCTGCCCGATCTCGACCAGGCGCTTGTATGGCGCGCTCACGAGGCGAACGAACAGGTCGTGCGCCATCCCGAAGCGGACATCCACATCCCATTCCGTCGCGAGCACGAGAACCGGGCAGTCGATCGTGCTGGGATCGTAGATCGGCTGGTCCACGGTCCAATGCTCGTCCATGTGGCGCGTGCAGATCGAGGGCGTCGCGGCAACGCATATGACGATCGCCTATGACCGGCGCGGATTTGGTGAGACGGTCGCCTATGAGGAAGCTCATTCTCCGGTCGAGGACCTGCTCGCCGTCGTCGACGCGCTCGCGCCGGCGCGGCCGGCGACGCTGATTGCCTGCTCGCAAGGAGGCCGCATCGCGCTCGACTTCGCGCTTCGCCATCCGTCACGTATGGCATCGCTGGTGCTGATCGCACCTTCGATCAGCGGCGCGCCGGAGCCGGTCTATCCACCGGAGATCAAGGCGCTAACGGCGTCGTTGGCCGCTGCCGAGGCCGCACAGGATTGGGATCGGGTCAGCGCTATCAAGGCGCATCTGTGGGTCGACGGTCCCTTGCAGCGCGAGGGACGCATCTCCGGCGAGCCGCGCGAGACGTTCCTGAAGAAGAACGCCGCCGCACTCCGCGCGCCGCCAACCGGCGCGACTCTCGATGTGGCACCAGCCTTCCCACGCCTCGCGGAGATCGTCGCGCCATCGCTCGTCATCCGGGGGGACTTGGACTTTCCTCACATCCAGCAGCGAAGCAGGCTGCTCGCCGCAACAATGCCGAACGGGGTCAGGACATGAGCTGGCCGGAACGGCGCACCTGCCGAGCCTGGAACGTCCGCAGGAGGTCATGCGGTTGATTGCGGACTTTCTCGCGCGATCGTGAGGCAGCGGCCCGGAAACGGCCCACAGCAGACGGTCAGAACGCAGGGAGCGGCCTAGGCCCTTGGCCGCGCCGTGCGCGTTCGGTTAGAAGGCGATTCATTCGATCTGCCGTCTCCGTCCGAAGGAAATCCCATGGCCCTGATGCCGGTGTCTGATGCGTTGTCCGCCGTGCTCGCCGGCGCCGAACCGCTGGCCGAGGAGCAGGTCGGGCTGGACGAAGCGTTTCACCGCATCCTGGCGCGGGACATCGCGGCGCTGCGGACGCAGCCGCCCGAGGCGATGTCGGCGATGGACGGCTATGCCGTGCGCGCGGCGGACGCCGCCCAGGCCAAGGCGCGGCTGAAGATCATCGGCGAGGTTGCGGCGGGGCGGCCGTTCGATCGCGTGGTTGGACCCGGCGAGGCGGCGCGGATCTTCACCGGTGGCGTTGTTCCGGAGGGCGCGGACGCGGTGGTGATCCAGGAGGACACGATCGCCGAAGATGGCCACGTCGTGATCACCGAGGCCGCGATCAAGGGCCGGCATATCCGGCCGGCGGGCGTCGACTTTCACCAGGGCATGGTGCTGCTGAAGTCCGGGCGCCGGCTCAGCGACCGCGACCTGTCGCTGGCGGCCAGCATGAATCATCCGGCGCTGCCGGTGCGGCGCCGGCCGAAGGTGGCGCTGCTCGCCACCGGCGACGAGCTGGTGATGCCGGGCTCGACACCCGGCCCGGGCCAGATCGTCTATTCCAACGGCTACGCCTTGCGGGCGATGGTGCGCAACGAGGGCGGGACCCCGATCGATCTCGGCATCGCCGCGGATACGATGGAGGCGACGATCGCCGGCATCCGCCGGGCCCGAGAGGCCAAGGCCGACATCCTGATCACGACCGGCGGCGCCTCGGTCGGCGATCACGACCTGGTCAAGCAGGCGCTCGAAGCCGAGGGCGTCGAGATGGCGTTCTGGAAGATCGCGATGCGGCCGGGCAAGCCGATGATGCACGGACGGCTCGGCGACGTCAGGGTGATCGGACTGCCCGGCAATCCGGTGTCGTCCTATGTCTGCGCCCTCCTGTTCCTGGTGCCGCTGATTCGGCGGCTGCTCGGCCGCGACGAGGCCGTGATGCCGCGCGAGACCGCCCTGCTCGGCCGCGAGCTCGGGCCGAACGATTCGCGCGAGGACTATCTGCGGGCGCGGCTCGAAGAGCGCGCCGACGGCACGCTGGTTGCGACCCCGGTGAGCCAGCAGGATTCGTCGCTGCTTGGGAATCTCGCGCTCTCGCAGGCGGTGGTGATCCGGCCGGCGTTTGCGCCGAAGGCGCCTGCCGGCAGCCCGTGCGAGATCCTGCGCCTGCCGAACTGAGCCGCTTCCCCGGTAAAGCCCGGTCTGTTCATCATATTTTTAGGATTGCGGAACACACATCGAACATATAGTGTCCGTTCATGATTTGTTTTTAGTATGTTGCGGGCGACGCGATGACGGTCCGACTCCAGGGCGCTCTCAGCCGGTTTGTGCGCGAGGCGCAGCTCCTGGACTCGGACGACAACAAACCGGGGACCAGGTCGAGATGCTGACGCGCAAACAGTACGAACTTCTGCGGTTCATCAACGAGCGGCTCAAGGAAGCCGGCGTGCCGCCGTCCTTCGACGAGATGAAGGATGCGCTCGATCTGCGCTCGAAGTCCGGCATTCATCGCCTGATCACGGCGCTCGAGGAGCGCGGCTTCATCCGCCGGCTGCCCAACCGCGCCCGCGCGATCGAGGTGATCAAGCTGCCCGAGCTGTCACAGGCCGCCAACAACCGCCGCGGCTTCACCCCATCGGTGATCGAGGGCAATCTCGGCAAGGTGCGCACCAGCACTCCCGCGCTGGACGATGGCGAGCGCCCCGTCGCAGTGCCGGTGATGGGCCGCATCGCCGCCGGTACTCCGATCGAGGCGCTACAGACGCGCAGCCACACCATCAGCGTGCCTGCCGACATGCTCGGCAACGGCGATCACTATGCGCTCGAGGTACGCGGCGACTCCATGGTCGATGCCGGCATCCTCGACGGCGACATGGCGCTGATCCAACGCAACGAGACCGCCGACACCGGCGACATCGTGGTGGCGCTGATCGACGATGAGGAAGCGACGTTGAAGCGCTTCCGCCGCCGCGGCGCATCGATCGCGCTGGAGCCGGCCAACACCGCCTACGAGGTACGCATCCTGCCGCCGAACCGGGTGAAGATCCAAGGCAAGCTGGTCGGGCTGTACCGCAAGTACTGATCGCGAATGGGATCGGTCGATGGGCGGCGGGCGCACGCGCTTTCGCCGCCGATCGGAGGCTGCCCAGCAAAATACGTCACGCGCGAATGCACCTCATGATGTGCAGCGCGGCATGCTCAAACGCTTGTGATCGGCCGCGGGCACACGCGATGCAGATCAGCGCAGAATTGCCGCGAAGCGCGCGCTAACATCACCATCGATGTCCACTCTGATAGAGGCCTGCGCCTGTCCGGGGGGAGCGTGGGTCGGCTATCTCTCAACGAGGAGCGATCCGATGTGTGACTACAGCCTCCATGCGGTTGCGTCCCGTCCCGCCAAGGTCGGCGAGACGTTGATCTCGATGACCTTCCGTGGCACCGCCACCCGCGGCTTCGCCCTGGAGAGCGAGCCGACCGTCGCAGTCTGCATGCTGCCCGGCACCGAGTTGGCCTTCGCCGAGGACGTCCGCTACGACAGCCGCTGGCTCTGGACCCGGACGATCCGCGAGCGCGTCGCAAAGTTCAACAGCATCGAGACTCACATTCCCGATCGCCATCACGACGCGATCGAATTCGCCGACGGCCGCCACGTGCTGGTGACCCAGCTCTGCGAGGGCCAGCGCGTCACCGTGCTGCAATTGCCGGTCAGCAAGCAGCCGGCGGAGCGACGCCCGGACATCGCCGAGGACGTGCCGCCTTCGCAGGCCACACCGATTCGCCGCATCAGCATCACCTGAGGGGTCTCCGCATCGGCATTTCTCTCGGTCGTGAGCGAGCTTTCGACCGTGGGAGATTTGGGTTCTGCAAGCGCAAAGTCCTCTCGGGCGAACCTCACGCCCCGGCATCGCATCGGATAGGAACGACATCCCTCGGCCGGCATGATGTGCCGGGGGAGCCTGCCGCCGTGGTCAACAAGATCGATTGGAACAAGGCCGCCGGGATCACCGAGCCCGGCTGCGATATGCTTGTGTTCGGATGGCTGACAGGGCTGACGACATCGCCATCTGGCAACGCTATCCGCGCGCTGCGTTCACGCTGGCCGAAAGCCCCTCGCGGTTCGATGGACTTGGCAACATGGACCTGGCGACACCGAGTATCATCTCGGCACGCTCGAGCTGCCCGGCACTCAGTCTTCCTCGCCCTGCTCCGTCTCCGGCGGCGTCGCGTCCTGAGGCCGCGCGGCCGGCGCGCGCGGCGTCAGCGTCGTGTCGAACTCGCCGGCCTCGGCGGGCGCCGGCCACCATGGGCGGTCGGTGCCGCCGGCGCGCGCCGGCGTGACGGCGAAGCTCCTGCCCTGCCGCACCAGCATCAAGGCGCCCTGCTGCCGCAGCCGCTCGCGATCGATGACGGCCGCCGCGCAGGATGACGGCGCGGCGCGCGCGGTGACGATGAGCGCGACGCGGGCGCAATCATCGGCGAGCGCCTCGGCGCGCAGGGTCAGGGCGGCGAATCGGCCGTCGGCCATTGCGACCACGCAGCCCGCCTCGTCGCAGGAGACGCCATCGGTGAGCGATGAATCCGCCGGCAGCCGGGCATCGGCGTCGGCCGCGAGCCACTCCTTGGTGGCGAACACGTCCTTGCCGATGCGCATCGCATGCAGACGCCCGTCACGGCCGCGCACCGCCACCGCGCGCCCATCGCCGGCGATCAGCGCGTCGGGCAGCGGCGTCGCGGCGGCCCACGCGGTGGCCACCACGAGCCCCACGGCGCCCGACCAGCGCAGCGGTGTGCGCAGCAGGCCGATCAGGATGACACCGAGGCTGGCCAGGATCAGTGGACCGATGCCGAAGGCCGGGATGCGCCCGACCGCGCCGGGCAGCGCCGCCACCCAGCGCGTCACCGCGATCATCCAGTCGATGCCGAGGCCCATCAGCGTCCACCAGGGACCGTCGAGCCCGAACGGCGCCGCCACGAGGCCCATCAGGCCGGCCGGCATCACCAGCGCCGAGACGACCGGCATCGCTGCGAGATTGGCGAGCACGCCATACGGCGTGACGCGATGGAAATGGAAGGCGGCATAGGGCGTGGTCGCGAGCCCCGCGATCAGCGAGGCCAGCAACAGCATCGCAAGCTCGCGGCCGCCCCACAGCGCGATGCGCTGGGTGGTCGAGCTGTCCGGCGTCGCGAACAGTCTGGGCAGGCCGAACTGCACCAGCGCGACCAGGCCGAGCGTTGCCGCGAACGACATCTGGAAGCTTGTCGCCATGATTACAATCTAACAACACAATCAGTGTGTTAGCTTGCTTTTCGGGTCGCAGTCCGGGACTTTTTCCGGGACTTCGCCACAGCTTCCACCGCACTGGCCACATCAGCATCAAGGACATGGGCGTAGCGGAGCGTGCTCTTGATGTCGCGATGGTTCAAGGCCTTCTGCACGAGCTTGAGATTGCCGGTCGCACGCAGGAGTTTCGTGCCAAAGTCGTGCCGGTAGTCATGGAAACGAAAGTCCTTCACGCCCGCCTTAGCCCGCATCTGCTGCCACGCGGACTTCGCTCCATTGATAGTTAGCGGGTAACGCTCGCCACGCACCCTGCCCAAACGCCGGTTTCCATAAACGGCAACATAGGTGAAGACGCGCTCTCGGTGTTGCCCCTGGAGCGGAAACAGAATTTCCCGGATCGACTCTGTAATCGGAAAGACCACGCGGCGGCCACCCTTCCCAAGCCGAACGATCTGGCGCGTCGCGAAATTCACTTCGGACCAGCGCAGCGTGATGCACTCCTTCTGCCGCATGCCGCTCGCCCGAACGAACTCGAAGAACGGCTCATAATCCGTCCGCATGGCGCCCTCGAACGCCAACGCCTCTTCCTCCTGAAGCTCCCGGACCCGCTCCTCGGGCTCAGGGAGCAGAAGCTCTGTCCATTTGGGCTCGCGATCGAACTGCGCCCCCTCTGCCTTCGCGAAAGAGAAGAGCCGCTGCAGCACCTTCGTGCTCGACCTATTGACAGTGCCATTCGAAATCAGTGGCGCTTCTGCCCGGCCCTTGATCCGGTGTCCGCGACGCCAAGCAACCATCTTCTTGACCGCACCGTGGTCAATTTCCGTCAGCGATTTCGATTTGCCAAAATAGTCAACGAGCCGCGCAAAGTTTGTTTCCGTGGCGTCAGGATCAGCATCGTATTGGGCCTGTTCGTTCCAGAGCCTCGCTGCGACATCGTCAAGCAGCAACGAAGCCTTCGACCGCTTCATTGCCTTCACGAGCTCCTTGGCCTTCTCTCGCTCTACGGCCTCGACTTTTTCGGCTTCTTTGCGGACCGTGCATTCCGTTGAGCCGTAAAACCGATGGCCACGGAGCACGAAGTCGAACTGGTAGTACGGACTTTTCTTGACCTTGAAGACGGACACCGAGCTTCCTCGCGCGCGCGGTTAGCCTCAATGAACTCGTTCAAATCCGCGTCGGCGAAGCGATAGCGCGGGCGCTTACTGCCGCGGCCGATGTTGACGTATCGCAAGCGGCCATCATCGACAAGCGCCCGCACATGATCGACAGAAACACCGAGCCGCTTCGCTGCTTCTTTGAGATCGAACAATTCCACGATGCATCCCAAAACCTAACATCATCGCCTAGCAGTGCGCAACGGGCTGCACGCTTACGCCAAGCAGCGCAGTTTTTACTCGCAATGTCCGAGCTGCTGCTATCCGCGGAACCCGCAGGTTAAACCCACCGACCGGAGCTAGATCGTTGTCATAGGCCGGACGAGGCTCTTCTTGTTCCTCGTCCATAGCCACTCCGCCAATCTCTCGATCGAACGAAAACAAGGAGTAAGCGCAGCACGGAAGTCAGAAAGTCGAGCTGTCGCAGTGGAGCGTAAAGATACTTGCGGCCGGCGGTTTGGCGTGCAGCCCGTCGAACCGCTCTGGTCCGGCCGACCGATAATGAAGCCGGAGATACGATCCCATTGCGCCTCCCTCAAAACGAGCCGGTCCATGACACCCAAGACTTTCTCCTAAAAGAAAGTCTTGAATCACGTTCCATCTGATTTGAGAGTCCCAAGAGTCCACACGACCTCGGGGAAGGGCAATGGCCAATTTCGATGCCTCCAGACTCAAGATCGTCCGGTCACGTACCCATGTCGGAAGCCCCGTAGAGGTGATACGGGCATTTCTGCTGCGAACCCCGCTTTACATCGTAGTCGAGCTGGATAACGGCCGGAAGTATTGGTGCGTCCGCGTCAGGGAGCCGATGCCAGCTGAGTTCTCGGCCATCCAGGGCGACGCGATTCATAATCTCCGCGCCTCTCTTGACCTGTTGGCGTGTGAACTCGTCAGGCTCAACAATCAAAGCGACGACGATGTCTACTTCCCGTTTTCAAAGACGCAGAGCGATTTCCAGCAGATGTTCACTAGGCGGCACATGGACCGGGCGAGCCAGCGGGCCCAGGCGCTCGTCCATGCCCTTCAACCGTATCCGGGCGGAGACGACGACCTTAGGGCGGTCCACGATCTTGATATCATCGACAAGCACCAAATGCTCATACCGGCCGCCGACATGGTTGGGATGCCTGATTACGCCGGGCCCAGCGGCCTTGTGCAGGGCCAAAAGGTCAGCCTCCGCGATGGGGCACGGGTCCCAGTGGACAGCTACCTTGAGCCGTACGTTTCCACCAGCAGACCCTATCACGGAACGTTCTCTCTTAACCTTCCCCTTACCACGGCCAACGGCACACCATTTCCATTGGCTGGCCGCGAGGTCGTCCCGACCATCATCCAGCTCTCGACAAAAGTGGAAAACATCATCAGTCAGTTTGCGGCGCTCTATCCCTGAAGGTCTCTTGGTCTAACTGAACTTCAAAAACGGCAGCGCCTTCCGCTTACGCCCTAGGTTTGCGCGGAGCCAACGTCCGTTAAGGGCTGTTCGGGTCGTATCGACCACCGACCCGCCACTTCTGGTCTGCCCCAATCAACGGACATATTCCGATACTGTCCAGGTTGAAAACGAGCCCCGCGCGGGCGCGCGCATTTCGAAAGCGCGACCGAGACGCTCCTACAGCGGTCACCCATCGATGGTCTGACTCACCTGCCCCAGCATCTTCGAGCCGCGCGACCATAGCTACGTATATGGCCCATAGTTATATCGCGACCGACGAAACCTGCGCGAGAACGTCAGCTTGGAAGGGTTTCGGCGACTCAATACTTTCAAAGTGTATTCGGACAAAAAACAGCTAAGGGAGTTATTGAACCGCAATAGCCTTTCCAGGTTGTCCGAACTGGCATCGGCCAAAGGTCGCTCCCCCCCCGGGCCGGAGGCGATCACTCCGCCTGAAAACAGTGCGGCAGGACGCCGCATGCGACCGAACATGTAGGAGGCCCCATCTAGAGGCGCCGGGGGGATTGAGTCAGGTGTCCGCTACATCGCGAAACCCACTATCTTGGAGGCCCTGTTTTCTTACCCGGAGAGCAGCCTAACTCGTACATCCAATTTCGATAGATCGTCAAAGACGGCCATTCGTACGCGATCCGTCGCCGGCAAAGATGCCGGCCACTCGGTTCGAAACGGCGAGGCGCAACCACCGATACCGACATTCGGTGCAAGTTGCGATCTGACCAAGCCGGCGGCTGCGTCCCGAACGCAATGAATATCTTCTAAGACCTCCGGCGAGCGCCCCAATACATGTGCTCGCGCGAGGGATTGTCACCCGGAGGCCGAGACCTCAAGGCTTGGCGACAGCCGTGAAAGCGGCGGGAGTAAAGCCCTGTCCGCCGAGCGGACGCGCCATTATGGCGACGCTTGTCCCTGTTTCAGTTCAGCAATCTGAACATCAAGCCGGTCAAGAAGCTCAGAAGCTGCCGCAACAAATTCATTAAGGCTATTCGCGCGCACGATCCTATCGCTGTCGTTCAAAACAGGAAGCGGAGCTGGAAATCGCCCAAGCATTGCCTGTTCAACACCCATGCCGAGTATCGAGACGGCACCGCCGATTCTCAAAGCCAGTGCGCCGTCGACCTCCGCTCTGATTCTGCTCTCGAAATAACCTGCCGAATGCTTCGTGGTCTCCCAAAGCGAGAATACATAACCCTTCATTTGAGCGGCACGTTTGTGAACCTGCGACAGGCCAAGTGAAAGCAAATCGGCGCGGGCGGCGGATCTCAAGTCCTCCAAAGAGATAAGCGTGATATTTGTCAGCCGCGCGGCATCGATAGCGCCAGCCTGGTGCCCGGACTCTGATACCAAAATGCCGCGATCAGCGCCGGTGTCTTCTACGATGGACTTGAGTGCGAGCACTTTCTCCTTCGGTACAGCACTCTTCCAATATTTGCACTCGACGATCCAATGCTGGTGAAGGCCAAATCGGGAAAACCGCACCGAGACGTCGACAAGATGCCTCCCGCGCACGCCCTGCACCTCCTTATCGGTCTCAGCCTCGCAGCCCAGCTCGCGAAACAGCGCTGCTGTATGTTCCTGGTACTGCCGCCATGCAACCATAAAAGCCCCCGAAACAATCTCGCACAGTCAGCAAGTAATGATGAATCGGCTTGCCACCAACGTCTCTGGTTTCCTCCAACCAGTTGCACAAATCACGACCTTTCGTCTGACGCGTCGCACCGTTCGTGGGCTCTGACGCAAGTCCTCTCTTCGTTCCGGTAGCAAGAGATGCGTCCGCCTCCTCCGTCACTGATGGACGCGCAGACGGCCGCGATTGGCGCGACCGAACGATGGCTGCCGTGATGCAACTTTAGAGAATCAGTTAATTGATGAAACGAACGTGTTACAAATTATGCGACCTGCACCGTGACGATCGATGCCGGTTCCTGCGATCAAGAGCGGGATGGGTCGCGCGTTCAGTGCGCTCGTATGTCTGGAAAAATTCGGCGGGTCCGGGCACTCAAGCGTTGTCAACCATGCGCCTCGAAGTCGCTTAATCGGCGCTTGCTGGCGTCGTCGAGCTGCTCATTCTGCACGCGCGGCGGCAAGGACGAGATTGAGTTATCGGCTGTTGGCGCGTTGCTGAAGCTGTTCGCAGCGCTTCATCAGCTCGTCGAACGGCTCGGCATCGTCCGGCAGGATACCGTCTTCGGCCATCTTCTTGTAGTCGGCTTCGAGTTCCTTGCGGGTCACCTCGTCGGGCACCAATTGAAGCCCGCCGGTGACGGCCGCATGGTAATTGATGGGATTGCCATCCCGGTCGCGCGCGCGAAAGAACTTGGATTTCCAATCGGCAACTTCGCGGGCGAGAGCACTATCTGCCAGCGCTTCGTCGGCGATGCCCGCATCATCAAGCCGAACGAGATCGTGCCAGTGGCGCGACAACCGGTCGCCCTCTTCGAGGCCCTGCAGGCAGAACACGTGGACGGCCGTGGCTTTCTCCCAGAAGGTGCGTTTCGGCAACATGATGCGCGGGGCGGCCGTGGGAAAGCTCACGCCGGAGACGAAGGGAGCGGCATCGCAGCTGATATCGCGGGTCTCGGCAGGCTCGCCGGTCGAGCGGGCACCAAACTCCAGCTTCACCGATGGCGGGACATAGCCGGTGCCTTTGGCGAGTTGGTCGTAGTCGATATAGATGACGTCACCCTCGACCCGGAACGTGACATCGGCGCCGGTCGCTTTGGCGTGCTGCTCAAGCACGGGAAGCGCGGTGTCCTTGACCCACGTCTTCAGCCGCTCGCGTGCGGTCTCGGTCCATTTTTTGGCTTGGCTGTTGTTCGCGGGAAGCGGTGGATTGCCGGTGACAAGCTCAGGAATGATCTGGCGTACGTCATAAGTCAGATCGACGTCTTCCGAGAAACGCTGGATGATGTCGTAGCCCTTGGAAAGTGACGTGCCGCCCTTGAAGACGAGGTGCTCCCCCAATTCAGATTCGAAAAGCCCCTGCAACGCCCAAACCACCCAAATGTCCTTCTCTAGCAGATGGGCGGCACGGCCCGAGACGGTGGCGGCAACGCCGAGCGCCGCGAGCCGGTCCTCGCGCGACAGAGTGACATAGGATTCCGGCGGCGGTTCAGCCGCGATTTGGTCAGCCATGGGCGACTAGATTCTGGCTGATGGATTTGGACATCCAGCCGGGCAGCGCGGGCCTCAGCGCGACCAGTTCCTGCAAGGTGTTTTCCGGCAGTGTCTGTTTAAGTGCGATCAGGGCTCGGACGGCGTGTTTCTGGCCAAGCCAGTCGAGCGCACGGACAACCTGTCCAGCGGCAGGATTCGTTGGCAGCAGCATCCATTGCGGCGCCTGCTTGAGCTCGATGATCTGCGCGCCAAGTTTGAACTCTCGGCTCCGGCCTGAGGTGAGATAGACAAGCTTGGTCGGGACCTGCGTCGTCAGACCGAGCGTGTTGGCGGCGGCGGCCCCGTGCGGAACGATGGTTTCCGCGCGGGTCGCCGCAAGCTGCTCGACAACTTTTTCAGGTGCAGGCGCGCGCGTGCCGAATCGCGTCTTGACCGGCAGCACATAGAGACCCCAGCCAAGGCGCATCAGTTCCCTGCGCTTCTCAAGCCGGCTCAAAGCCTTGTCGACGGCCTGACGAGTACCGAGATACAGAAGTTCCTTGGCGCTGATCAGAGCACCTTCCGGCAGTGACCGGGCATGGCTCAAAATGAGTTCGGCAACTGATTGCATCGTTCATCCCTTCTGTCAGAAATGTAGTACAATTTCCGACCAAAAGCAAGAAACTGCAATTTTCACACTATATTTCAGATACTTAGCTAGCCGAAAGCTCGACAAGGCCCGAACATGTGGACGCGGCAGGCTGACGACACGGTAATCGATGAGGACGGTAAGGTCGTGTATTTCGGCCTGGAGCGGTTCGTCCGTGACATCTGCCTTGGTGATTGCTGCTTCGTCTGCGGCGCCCAGCCCGGCACCGTCCCCTTCAACGATGAGCATGTGATCCCAAAATGGTTGTTAAGGCGGTACGACCTCTTCAAGCGCAAGATCAACCTTCCGAACGGAACGACACTTCGTTACGACCGATACACGGTGCCGTGCTGCGAAGCCTGCAACATCATGATGGGGCGGGTGATCGAGGAGCCGATGCGCGAGGTCATTGATGGCGATTTTGATGCTGTTAGCGTGCATCGTGACAAGCACGGCATCTTGAAATTCTACGTGTGGGTCGGTTTGATCTTTCTGAAGACCCACCTCAAGGACCGCAAGCTGCGCGCACATCTCGACCCTCGCAAGGGTACCGCGCCCATCGCGGAGGACCTGCAATATGACTGGAAAGGGCTGCATTATCTGCACACGCTGGTGCGCTGTTTTGCGACAGACGCCGGAATTCAAGCGAGTGCGCTTGGTTCGTTTGTCATCTTACGGGCCCAGCCTGCCCCCGCAGGTGAAGCATTCGATTTCGGTGATTTCTATGCCGCCCAGTCGATCATGCTGCGCATGGGCGAACTTGCCTTCCTCGCGGCGTTCAATGATGGCGGCTGCGCGCAGCTCTTCCTCAAACAAAAGCTCGACCGAATCACGGGACCGGTTTCCGACGTCCAGTTGCGCGAGCTTGCGACGGACCTTGCTTTCCTGAACCTGCACCTTAAGGAGCATCCGATCCTTGAGTCATCGTTCGGACTGAAGGAAGAGCGTCATGTTATTTCAGGCACGCTTGTCCTGCCGGAACTCGAAACATTGGACTACGCGGTGCGCGGAAACATCATGCTGTATCTGTTCCGCGACCGGCTCAAGACTATGAAGTCCTATCGATTCAGCGAGACCGAGATCGAGAACATGATGCGGGAAGGCCGCCTGACATTTCTGTTCGATGACAAAGATGGCAGCTTCATCACGAACAGCAACGCCACGCCGCCGGTGACGAATCCAGAATAAGGTTGGAGCGGAAGGCAAATTGGGTTGCCTTCCGCTCCCACCACGCTATTACGCGCTCCCTAGGCAACCCGCCCGAACATGAGCGACAACCAGCCTCAGCCCGCACAGCCTCGCCTGCTTCTTGAAGCCCATGGTCTGGCGGATAGCCCCTTCGCCTGCTCCTCGGTGAAGCTGCTTGTCCCTGGAAGCGAAAAATATCCCGCGTTCAATTGACCTTCGCTGCGTCGGAGCCCGCAGCTTGCCGCGAACGACCATCGTCGGGCTCCCGTCCAAGCGTTGGAGGGCAACGTCTCGAGCGTGCAGCCTTTCAGAAGCCAGGGATCGGCGCTCATTTTCTTGCGGACGGTGTCGGACCCCAGCACGTAAGGGCACCTGAAACTTGCGGCAACGTCGCAGTCATAATAGGAGTGCGTTCCTCGCCACCACTCATCGTTCGGACCGCGCTCAAAGGAGTAGTAGCCCTTGCCGACCGTGGCGCCATCGAAGCCGGCGAAGATGGTGTTGTTGTGGGTCGCGCCATCGACCGGCTTCTGATAGCCGGAAACGTTGCCATGACCGACGCCGTCTTCGTTGGTGATCGGGCTACGGATGGCGTGCCCCGATCGGCTGATCGTCCACTTCTCGATCTCGAAGCTCTTGCCGGTCTCAAGGTTGAGCTCCGACGCGGTAATTTTCTGCGTGCAGGCCCCACCCGTCTTGAGCTGAGCCGCCGGAACGTTGACCTGACCCGGCTCATTGGGCTGGCTGAGAATGCCGACTAGCTTTCATTGGTCATGGAATCGTACGCTGTCGTGAAGCCAAGCGACGCCAGCGCGACCAGGCCAGCGCCGGCGGCACCGGCGGCGCCCGTGACGATGTGCTTCGGAACGGCCGGAACGCTCGCACGAAGCTGCAACAACCACTTCTGAAGAATACCCATTTTGCCTCTCCCCTCAAAAGAAACGGGCCATCGCCGAAACGATGGCCCAGTTGCGGTCGGTGTGGCCCTCAGTAGCACTTCACGGAAGGTTTCCACGCGTCGGTCGCCGATGACGCTTTGCCGCGGGTCTATTTGGCGTGGCCGGCCGAGACTGGCTGGCGGCTTATGTTTATTCAGCCCGTCGTCCACGGCACCATGATAGTTGGCCTTTCCCTGCTGGCTCCTGTCGCGGCGCCCGAGCCGCCGGCAAAGGGCGCGACACCACGCTCCCGCATGAAGCCGATCAATATCGAGGCTCCAGATAACTTCAGATCGAACTCAAAATCCATCGCGCACACCGGAAGACAAGCGTACACCATGTGATCCCGAGCGCCTTTGTCAAAGACGGCTTCACGGAGGCCGATATGATCGAGGATGAGCGCCGTTTGCGTGGCCGCGATCCCGGTCAGATCGTCTAGAGAATGAATGTCGTAGTGGTCAGAGCCTTCACGGGATAGACCAGCAGCAGAACGTTGAACGTTGTGTCGAACGCTTCGGCAACGCATTCATGCGCCTGACCGTTACGATCAGTGATCGATACCGTGGTAGGCCGCGTCATCTTCCGGCCGACCGGCAACACCCTGCCTAGGGAGTGGTCGAACGTGATCTCGGCTTCATCAGGCCGGCGAAACTGGCGCAGATAGGCAGGTGATGCCTCGATCCGGCGGACCTCGGCGCGGGCGCCAGTGCGTTCGCAGTACGTGACCGGCTCGAGGATGTAGATGACGCATGCCCGGTGATGCGTCCGCACAAACTCGCGGCAAGAAGCATAGACCGATGCCCCGAATTTACCGGCCAGCTTGATCGGCGTGCGCAGCTCGAACCTATGATCGACGGCCATCGACGAGTAACCGTCGCCCTGAAACAACACGAACCTGGCGAAGTTATTTGCTTCCCGCTCAAAGAGGTCGGAGATCGCAGGATCCAGGGTTTTTTCGCAGTCGTGGAACAGCCGGAAGGCGCTGCGATGAGCAGGGAGCTCGTGGTGCCCGGCCTCGTGCAGTTTGAGAAAGTTCTGTTTGGACTTGTGAAGCTTGTCGTCGATATGGATCAACTGCTCACCGGCATCGTAGATGCCGAACACCTTTGCAATTGCGGACTTGAGAGCCGTGGCTGCGCTCTCGGCCTTGCCCAGCAGAAACTCGGTAATCCGGCGCGGGTCGAATGCGCTCTTTGGCGCGATTTTCAGGCTTGCCGCTTCAAGGATGACCGAAGTTGGTGTGGGATAGACACCCCATGCCGACGCCCGGTCCAGTGCGCGCCGTGCAGCGGCATGCACGGCGCGCACCTCTTCGGGATCGAGACTACTGTCGTCAGCTTTCACCAGGCTTCTTCCTGCTGCGCAAATATCCCAGAAACTCGACGAGCTTCGCTTCCTCTTCGTCCGTCAGGTTATGTTCTGCGAAGGTGGCGACGCGCCCGTGGCGCTGCCCTGCGCCGCGCGAACGCGTGGGCGCGATGTAGCCCGCGCGCTCCATCAGATCCTCATAGCTGATCGCGTAGAGCTCCGAGAGCGCATGCAGGATGTTCGGATTCGGTTTTTTGATCAGACCGTTTTCGATCTGGGACAAGTACGCATTGGACACGACTTTGCCGGTGGCCTTCTCGACATCGCGCTGCGAGAGGTCGCGGTCTTCACGAATTGAGGCGAGATATTGTCCAAGCGTGAGCTTGACCTCGGGCTCAGCGCTCTTCTTGGCCATGCACATCGTCCTCCAAACTGCTTGATTCCGTTATTGTATTTAGCGCAACCCGATAAGAACGTCAAGCGTGCACGCAAGATGCTTGACATTCTTTGCATGCCGCCTTATCTTATCATCACCGAGCTGGCGATGGGCCGGCAGAAAGGCAAGGACTATGACGATGGAAAATACCCAGACTGGCGGCCAGGGCCGCAGCCAACATGTCGAGGCCGAAGCGGCGCGCCGCCCCGGGCCGGACGGCAAGTTCTCGACGACCGTGAATGGCACCACGGTCGAATTCGGCGATGCGCAGCCCAAGGGCGACCGCATTCTGGAGAAGGCGGGCTTCAAGCCGGGCGGCGATTACGTGCTGATCCAGCTGATGCGCCACGGGACCCGCTCGATCGGACTCGACGAGACGGTCGACCTGACCACGCCGGGCACCGAGGCGTTCCGGGCCTTCAAGAGCGACCGTATCTTCCGGTTCACCCTTAATGATCACGGCTTCGAATGGGGGATCCGCAATATCGGGGAGCCGGAGCTGCGCGTGATCGGCCAAGTCCGCGACGACGAGGTCATCATCCAGGACCGCGACGGCGACGACGTCGAGCTTAAGCGGGGCGACGAACTCGACCTTAGCGACGCCGGCACCGAGCACCTGCACACCGAGAAGCGGCTCATCACGGTGTTCTTCGAGAACAAGCCCCGTGAAATCCCTCGCGGGACCTACACCACCGAGCAGCTCAAGGACCTGTTCGGCGTGCAGCAGGGCTACGTCCTCGAGGTCATCAACGAGGAAGGCAACCTCACCGAGCTCAAGCCCGGTAAGAAGCTCCGTGTCAAGGATGGGATGCGCTTCTTCGAGCAGGTGCCCTGCGGAGGTTCCTCGTGACCGACGCCTCCGCGAACTTCGCCGGGCTGCAGGCGATGCACCGTGAGGCCGTCCTCCTCAAGGAGGGCGGCCAACCGGTCGCACTGCTGCCCTCCTTCGGCTTCATGGCGGCCGACATTGCGTACCGCATGGACCTGCTGCTCGTGCCGTTTGCTCACTCGGGCTACGACACCCGCCTGTTCTTCGAGACCAAGATCGAAGGGCGCGGCGCCAACTGGAACCCGCACCGCGTGGTCGAGCGCAACTGGTGGGCACCGTCGTGGAATCACGTGCCGGCCTCGCTGCGATGGACGCAAATGTTGCTGGCGCATCTGAGGGCCGTCGCATGAACATTCATTTCAAGATCAACAAGGCCTTGCTGGCCGGCATCCGCGCCGATCTGCGCCGCCCTCACGCCTTCGCGCACGAGCGCGTCGGTTTCATCGCCGCCGGCCTTGCCGCCGCCCACGACGAGCTGATGATCCTGGCCCGGGAATACCGTCCCGTGCTCGATGAAGAATATCTGCGCGACCCGAGCGTCGGCGCCATGATGAGCGCGGAGGCGATCCGCCGCGCGCGCCAGTGGGCCATGAACGACCGCGCCGCCATCTTCCACGTACATTCGCATGGCGGCCATGGCGTGCCGGGATTTAGCGGCGTCGATAACCGTGAGAACGCCAGGTTCATCCCGAATTTCGTGTCAGTCGCGCCCCATGCGGTCCACGGCGCGATCGTTCTCAGCGACACGGCCGCGTTCGGCCAGGTCTGGCTTGGTCGCGACGCGCCACAGCTGTTTATCGCCCGCTTCACCGAGGTCGGCATGCCCGTTCACACATGGAGGGCTGCATGAGCCGCCTCGACCGACAAAGCTTCCTGGGGCCCAACAGTGACGCAACCCTGGAAGGCGCAACCATCGGCATTGTCGGCCTCGGCGGCGGCGGGTCGCACGTGGCGCAGCAGACGGCGCATATGGGCGTGGGCGGGTATGTGAACGCCGACCCAGACGTGATCGAGGATACGAACACCAACCGCCTGATCGGCGGGACGCTAGCCGACGTGGACTCGCGCATGCCCAAGGTTGCGATTGCAGCGCGCCTAATCCGCGACCTCAATCCCGGCGCGCGGATCATCTCGGTGCAGAACGACTGGCATAACGCCGTCGATGATCTCAAGCGCTGCGACATCATCGTCGGCGCGGTCGACGGCTTTCGCGAACGCGAACAGCTTGAGCGTTTCGCCCGCCGTCACCTTATCCCGTACATCGACATCGGCATGGACGTGCACGATCTCGGCAAGCAGGGGTACCTGGTCAGCGGCCAAGTCATCCTCTCGATGCCGGAAGCACCATGCATGCGCTGCTGCGGCTTCATCACCGACGAGAGGCTCGAGCAGGAAGCCCGCAAGTACGGCGCTGCAGGCTCGCGCCCCCAGGTGGTCTGGTCGAATGGCGTGCTCGCGTCGACAGCGGTCGGCTTGCTGACCCAGGTGCTTACGCCGTGGTGCCCGAACCCACCGTCGTTCGTGTTCCTCGACTACGACGGCAACAAGGGAACGGTCACCCGCAACGCCCGCATGGAGCTGCTCAAGGATCACGTCTGCCTCCACCACCCTCACGACGAGGCCGGAGATCCGCTGTTCGACATCCGCAAGCAGGCCTTTGCACCGCGGCCGGCGCCGGCATCGGAGAGAGTGCAACTGCCGTGGTGGCGCCGTCTCTGGATCTGGCTGAACGGACATATCGCATAATTTCGTCCACGTACATCCAATTGTAATTGCTTTATTTTATTGCCTTGTGGACGAGTTTTCATTTCTCATGTGAAAACTCGTCCACCCCTGCTAGCGTGCAGGCCTGTTGAACCCTTGTACTGAATGAGTCATGCCAGAACCTGCGAAGACCAATATCGAAGCCGATTTTCTCCAACTTGCCCGCACTGCCCTCTCGGGCCGCATACAGGACGTCCAGGTCGTCCTGCGGCGCGCGGCCAAGCGCTACCACCAGGCCGTGCCCCAGTTCGCCGAGGCACTCACGAGCCTGCTTCACGAATCGCCCTCTCCGGCTTCCCCCTTGCGCCGGCAGGCCGAAGTGCCTTTGCCGGTCGACATCGACTCGCGGCTTCACCTCATGCGGGTCGAATCCGAGCCTGTGCTCGATCACGACCCGATCTTTTCACCCGCGCTGGAACGCGCCTTGCGCCAGGTCGTGGAAGAACGCCGCAATCCACAGGCACTCACCCGTGCCGGTCTCGATCCCACACGGGCGGCCTTGTTCGTGGGGCCTCCCGGCGTCGGGAAGACGATGGCGGCGCGATGGCTGGCGCGCGAGCTCAACCGCCCGCTCCTCATCCTGGACTTGGCCGCTGTCATGAGCAGCCTCCTCGGCAGGACGGGCAGCAACCTGCGCCATGTTGTGGAATACGCGAAGACCATCGACTGTGTCCTTCTTCTCGATGAACTCGATGCCATCGCGAAACGCCGCGACGATCGTGGCGAAATCGGCGAACTCAAGCGGCTTGTCACGGTCCTCATTCAGCAGATCGACGACTGGCCGACATCAGGCGTGCTTCTTGCGGCGACCAACCACCCCGATCTTCTCGATCCCGCCATATGGCGACGGTTCGAGCTGCACGTTGAATTCCCTCTGCCGGACCAGGAGGCAATTGCGCGCTTCATTGAGGCGACACTCGCCCCTTATTTTCCAGCAACGAAACAGTGGAGCGGTTTGCTTGCTACGGGCTTCGCCGGCCGATCCTTCAGCGACATCGAACGCGACCTATCTGCCGCGAGACGTGGCGCAGCGCTAGGCAATGTCCCGCTCGAAGAGCAACTGGCAGGGCTGCTCACCAACAAGTCCATTGCTAAAGCTAAGCGCGTTCAATTCGCGACAGCAATTGTCAATCGCGGTCTCCTCTCGCAGCGCAAGGCTGGCGAGCTTACCGGCGTAGCTCGCGACACCATCCGCAGCCGCACGGCCAAGCCGGGAAAAACGATGAAACGGAAGAACAGTAGAGATACGTCATGACCAAACGCAATTTTCTATTAGGTAAGGGCGAACGCCTTGTCGAAGATGTTGCAGGCGTTCGCGGTGGCGCGCCGAAGAGCCACCCGTACACGTTCTCCGAGGCGAAGGAGCGCATTGCTCCCATGCTCGCGCGCGTGGTCCGCGGCATCGACCAGCTGCCGGACGCGGCATGTCCGGACAATCGCGCCGTTGCAACGGTCACGCTCAACCCTGAATACATCGCAAAATCGTATTTCCCGGAACGTCTGCTCGAATCGGTCGGGCTAGAGCCGATCGGAAGCCGCCCGCGGCGCATCAAGCCGCAGAAGCGCTCGAAGGGTCGCGAGCCCGAAGAGACTATCACCACCGAGCTGTTCGTCGCGGGCAGCCGCGATGCCTTTCGCGCCTGGCGCAGCGCACTGCCCCGGTGGGGTGAGGAGGTGAAGGGCGCCGATGAGCTGCCGACCATCGAGCAGGTGGCCGCGCCGACGCCGCGCGACAAGATCAAGGGCAGGCTCCCGAAAACCGGCGAGACTGTCTTCGAGATCGTCCTGCACACTGACGCCGGCACCGGCTCCAACGGGATCATTCCGCTGTTTCGCGAATATCTCGAGGAGATCGGCATCGATCAGGCCCTCGGTCGGCGATTCTCCGCCGGCGGACTTTGTTTTGTCGAACTCGAGGCCCCCGTAGAGCTCGTCGACGAGATCGCCACCTTCACACCTGTCCGCGCTTTGCGGCAGATGCCGAGCCTGCGCATGCTGCGCCCGACATTCCGCTCGTCGCGCGTGCCAATGGAGAACATCGTATTGCCGACTGTCGGTCCGGTCGATCCAAAGATCCGCGTCGCGATCTTCGATGGTGGCATGCCGAAGAATCACCCGATCGGCAAATGGGTCAAGCCCATCGACCCCCCCGGGATCGGCGGCACCATCCCCGATTTGCAGAAGCACGGCGTGGGGGTCAGTTCCGCATTCTTGTTCGGGCATATCGATCCAGCAAACCCTGTTCCGCGTCCGTATGCGGCGGTCGACCACTATCGCGTTCTCGATACCGCCCCAAAACAGAATCCGCACGAGCTCTACGAGGTGCTCTCTCGTATCGACCAGGTCCTGGTCGAGAAGCACTACCATTTCATCAACCTCAGCATCGGCCCCCGGCTTCCCATCGAAGACGATGACGTTCATGCGTGGACCGCCGTCCTCGACGACCGACTGTCAGCGGGCACTACTCTGGCGACCATCGCGGTCGGCAACGATGGAGACGGACCGGCTAAGGGCGGTTTCAACCGCATCCAGGTCCCGTCAGACTGCGTGAATGCTCTCGCGGTCGGGTCATGCGACAGCCCCGAGACCCCGTGGCAGCGCAGCGGCTACAGTTCAGTTGGCCCAGGACGCAGCCCCGGTGTCGTCAAACCCGACTTCGTGGAATTCGGCGGCTGTCTGCAACGGCCGTTCATCGTCGTCAGCGAGACGCCCGCAGCGGCATTCGAGGCCACGGAAGGCACGTCCTTCTCCGCGCCGTCGGTCCTGCGCCTCGGCGCCGGTGTTCGCGCGCATTTTGGTGATAGCCTGGACATACTTGCTATCCGGGCGCTGCTCATCCACACGGCCGAACCATCAGAGCATCCCGCGGAGGATGTCGGCCGCGGCCGTGTCGCCCGATCCGTGCAGGACATCGTCCTGTGCGACGACGACACAGTGCGCGTCGTCTACCAGGGCAAAATCACGCCGACCCGCTATATCCGCGCCCCGATCCCCATGCCATCTGGCACCGTACCCGGCAAGGTCACAATTACTGCGACGCTTTGCTATCCGACGGGCGTCGATCCGCACCATCCCGGCAATTACACCCGCGCCGGGCTCGAGCCGACCTTCAGGCCACATGACCAGAAGCGCAAGGATCCGAACCAGGTCCACGCTGACAGCAAGAGCTTCTTCGGCAAGACACAAAGCGGCCTGATGGAGGATGAGCTCCGCCGCGATGCCTGGAAATGGGAGAACTGCCTCCACACCCGCGTCACCTTCATGGGCAAGACGCTGCGCAATCCTGTTCTCGACATTCATTACAATGCGCGTCTCGGCGGACGTAATTTCTCGCCGAAGGAGGATCTGCCTTACGCACTTGTCGTCAGCGTCCACGCCAAGCACCTTGGTGACCTCTACGACAAGATCATCCGCAAGTATGCACGCCAGCTCGAAGCGCTGCGGCCGGTTGTCGAGATCCCGGTCACGACGTAGCCGAGGGCCGGGATACTCGGGTCTCCTTTCCGCGATTGCTCTTGATCTTGGACGCTTCTAAACGGTCCTCTGCCCTGGACTAAATTAATCTATATCATTGCTCTGAATTATTCGTTCGAGAACCACTTCGAAGCGACCGCCTCGCTCGGAACATTGGATGCCGAAATCGGCCTGAAGCCGAACGTATCGCCCGCCTTGCGGGCGCTAACGCCGCCGCCGAACAGGTACTCGGAATTATAGGGCTTGGACGCATCTTCGGGCATTTTGATTTCCTGTGGCCACGTCGACGATCAGTCGGCGGATGCAACCGCGCTCAGGGCCTTATCGAGTGAAAACGTTTTCGAGGTCCCATCCGCGAAGCGAACGCCGAGGCACCGGGTGTATCCTTTGTTCCGCTTCACCATGGTCGGGAAAAATGCCGCTACCGTAGATGGTAGGAGGAAGTCGGTATTGGCGCAGTATCGTTCGTAGAGCAACTTTAGCTGACTGAATTGATCCGGTGGCACGTCCTGGTTCAACTCCCCACCCGTCCGGAATGGGTCGAAGTGCTTCTTCGCGAGCGTGATGGTGGCGAACTCGAGTGAGGGGCCGATCTTGAGGGATTTGGGCATGTGAGGGTTAGCTCCGAAGGTGCACATCCTAATCCAAGCGCAACCATCGCGGGAGAGCAATGAGACTTTTTTGGCCGCGGCGGAGCCTTCGCTGTACGCCTGCTGGAGATGAGGCGCTATCGGACGCCTGCCTCCGAGTTCCTGCGGAAGTGACATGCCAACGAAATTTCGCCGATTGGCAATTAGAGTTTCGTTGGGTTTGCAGCAAGATCGACTTTGGACCACCCTTGTGCCTCCCACAGACCAAATTTGCTCGCTGGGAATCTGTTTTGATGGAGCGGGATGTGTGCCGTTTGTCGCAAGTCGGAGATATCCGTCCCGCTGTTCTCGTCTGGCGGTGCTTTGGAGCTTCGACCAAGACCTGGTTTCCTCATCCCGCTCGTTCTAAGGCACGCAATCGTTATCGTGAATCAACACCGCCATTCGGAGCAGCGAGACCGGCCGCAGCACAGATCGCACGTTCTGTCGAGAACAGCAGGAGTCGGTATCCGTCCTCCTCATAGAGGGGATACTGGCCGACTTCGTAGCACTCACGCACATACTGCAGCGCCGCGGCTGCTCCTTTCAGGCTTCCTGGCACGGTGATGGCCAGCCGACGCGAGGCCTTCATCTCAGCACGGCCGAGAGTTCCTTCCGCCTCGCAGAGGGCCGCCAATTTGGCCTCCAGCTCGGTCCGCCTGCCGCTAGGCGCGCGGCGCAGCTCCCGCTCAGCAGCATCCTGCTCCGCGAGCAGGCGCCCCAGCTCCTCGAAGGCCCGGCGGTGGCCCTCGATGGCAACGAGGACTGGGTCGGGCGCGGTCGAAACAGGAACGCTTTCAGCACGTGAAGAAGTGATGACCCCGGCTAGGGCGGCGGCGCCGCCGGTGACGAACTGCCGGCGCCGAACGGCCGGGCCGCCAATCAGAATCGAACGACTCATGGTATAAACAGAATCAGCCTGAGACATGGCTCAACTCCATGTTGAGGGTTAGGCTCGTGCAGGTGTTCCACCACCTGTGCGGGCCGCTTGGCTGGCCGGTAGCGGCCAGTGCAGCGAATCGAATCACGGCCGATTCGTTGCGTCAATGGATATGAGCGACTTTCAGCAGGACACGCAGGGATCGCCCCCCAGAGGATCCCGAAAGTCTCTCGCTGAGTCTTCAACCGAGCAAAAGTGCTCGTCTCGGCTTCTTGTGTTTCTGCATTCGCAATTCGAGCGATCGCGACAGCTCTGGCGGCGACATCTTCTTTCGTTATCGAAGATGAGCAACTGATGCTCGGCGCTCTCACCCATTGCTCAAGTGCGAGCGTTCTGATGGGCATCATCGCCTCCGCCGCGATCTGATCATTAGATAGTGAATGCAAAAGCATCGCCGTCGTACAGAGGAGACCATCAGCATGCGGCGTGCGAGATTGGCGTAGAGCGTCGTAGTTCTGGCCACTCCGAATGCTACCCGCCTGATCGTGCGATCCTCAGTCCAGCGATACAGAAAGAACATATTGTTTGAACGACATCCGATGCGGGGCGACGACCGAACCCGATCGATGTTGTTCGCTGGTTTCAGACCTCCGGCCAATGATCTCTGCCACTCCTGCGGCAAACAGTCATAACATAAGCGCGCTGCTAGCACGTTGCTGTCAACGGCCGGAATCAAGCGGCGCCTCTGGTTGGGTTCGTGATCGATCGCCTCAGCAACCCTCAATGAGGCCTTTGATGAGTGACAAGACAAGACCGGTGTCGATACGCCTAGCAAAAGCCGAGATCGACCAGCTTCATGCGCGTGCTCACAAGCTTTCAGCAAACATCAGCAGCATCACTCGCGACTTGATCCGCACCGGGCTTGCCGACGGCGACAACAAGGCGCTCGCCGATCGCTTGATGCGGATCGAGCGTCGGATTGCCGCGCTTGAACAGCAAAGCCAGCAAACGTACGTGCAGATTCAATCGACCGACAAGGCAGCGCGCGATCTGCTCGCGATGTTCGAGGCGCTGTTGAAGGCCCTGACCGGCGAGAGCTCTGGGAGGGCAGCATGACCCGACGTGTGCGGATCACCTGCTTTCTCGCTGCCATGGGTTGCTTTGCGGTCGCGGCGAGCATCTCGTATCTCGGGTTCGAGGTCTGGCCGCCGAGCGCCACGCTGGCAGACGGAAGGAGCGCCGAATTCCAGCCAGCAGACATTCAAGCCTGCATCAGAGGGCGTGGCCTAGCCTGGCTGGCAGACCGCTCCGGCGAGGCCCATTGGCAGGCTTGCCGAGACTGGCTCGCGCGATATCAAGCTCTGAACGGCTTCGAGCTTCGTTTCTGGAGCGTGATCGGCGCCAGTCTTGCGGGCCTGCTGGCGCTGTTCGGCTTTGCGCTGAGTCTTCGGTTAGACTCGGTCTCGCTCAAGGTCCTTCGCGGAGCACGGCTGCAAACCGGCCGTCAAGGCCTGAAGGCGTTCGCCCGGGCGGCCGCCGCTGAGTGCCAGGTCCATGGCAAGGGCGTTGAGTTGATGCCATCGGTGCCCCTTGGGCGCGAGCGGGAGGCGCGGCATTTCTTGATCGTGGGCAGCGTCGGCGGAGGCAAGACGCAGACCATGCTTCACCTGATCGATGAAGCGCTCTCTCGCGGAGATGGCCTCCTGGTGCTCGACACCAAGGGCGACATGATGGGCGGGCTCCCAGCCGATGGAGAGCCCCTCCTCCTCGCGCCCCACGACCGGAGGTCTCTGGTCTGGGACGTGGCAGCCGACTGCAGCATCAAGCAGGACGCCCGCGAGCTAGCCGCCCGCTTCATCCCACCAAGTTCCGATCCGATGTGGTCACAGGCGGCACAGGAGATCCTCGTCGCCTGTATCGTCTATCTCCAGGCGACCAGGGGCAAGGAGTGGGGGTGGGTTGATCTGCAACGAGTCGTGACCGCTGATGTCGGCACGCTCGCAGCGTACGCCAAGGATCACAATCCCAATGCGCTGCGACTGCTCGACCAGCCGGAAAGCAAGACAACCCTCAGCATTCTGACCACCTTCCAGACCCACATGCAGATTGTCTCGGTCCTGGCGGAGGCCTGGTCCGATCCAACGGCCCGCCGCTTCTCGATCCGCAACTGGCTGCATCACCCCACGCCCTATCGCCCCCTGATCCTGCAACACGACCCCGGCTATCCCGAACTGTCACGAATCTGGATTGGCAGCATGCTCGGCCTGCTTGCCTCGGCCGTGGGCAGCCCGACCCTCGCCGAAAGCCGCGAGAGACGTGTCTGGCTCTTCCTGGATGAGTTCCCACAGCTGCCGCCGATCAAGCAGTTTCCGACCTTCCTCGAGCTCGGCCGCTCCAAGGGCATTGCGGTCGTGATCGGAGCACAGGACACGGCCCAGATCCGCGCAGTCTATGGTCAGGACCAAGCCAAGTCCTGGTTCGGCATGACCGGCACCAAGATCATCACCAGGATCAATGCCAGCGAGGCGGCCGAGGACATCAGCCGCCTGATCGGCGAGCAGGAGGTCGAACGACGTACGAAGAGTTCAACCCACGCCGGCGGCAAGACCAGCGTCACCGAGAGCACCCAACGCGAGATGCGCCGGGTGATCACGGCATCAGAACTCGGCTTCCGTCTCGGCCCGACCAAGAACGGCGTACGAGTCCTGCTCATCGGCCTTGGCGAAGACGTCTACGAGCTGGAGTTGCCCTATCTCAAGCTGCGTCAATTGCGTGAGCCGATCATGCCGGCGGATTGGACCCGGCCCTTTTCTGACGAGAGGCTCTCGCGACAAGACGGCGGAGAGGCCGGTCCAACTCCAACGCCACCATCAGCTCGCCTAACGAAGGACTTGGCGGCACAAATCCTCAAGCGGCGGGAGTGAGCCATGGTGGCGTCCATCTCAGCCCGCGGGAACGCGGCTTCCGCTGCGCGCTACTACAGCCACCTGCAGCGCGACGACTACTACAGCCGGGACGGCGAGCCGCCCGGCCGCTGGGCCGGCAAAGGGGCCGAGCGGCTCAGCCTCGACGGGCCGGTGACGCAAACCGAGTTCGACGCTGCGCTACGCGGAATCGATCCCAAGACCGGCGAGCGGCTGGCGCAACTTGGCGGCCGCGGCCGGGAGCATGCAGCCGGTTGGGACATGACCTTCAGCGCGCCCAAATCGGTCTCGGTGCTCTGGGCGCTTTCTGAGGCTCCCGAGCGCCAGATGATCGGCCAGGCCCATCGGTCGGCTGTGCTGGCGGCTTCCACTCAACTGGAAGCGACCGCCGGCTGGGCCAGGCGAGGCCGGGCCGGCGCCACCCGAGAGCAGACCGCGGGGCTACTGATCGCGCAATTCGATCATCACACCAGCCGCGAGTCCGACCCGCAGCTGCACACCCACACCTTCGTCTTCAACCTCGCCCCACG